>NZ_BMWA01000017.1:65209-181294 GCF_014650995.1 Streptomyces viridiviolaceus | reverse complement strand
CCCGGAAGCTAAGCCTTACAGCGCCGATGGTACTGCAGGGGGGACCCTGTGGGAGAGTAGGACGCCGCCGAACAATCTTTGGAAGGACCCCTGGTCACCAGCGTTCAGCTGGGACCAGGGGTCCTTTTTGTTTTTCCAAGGCGCACCGGGCACCCGGCTGCGCGAGAATTGACTTGCGGTACCGAAGACAGGAGTCACCGATGTCCACCAACTCTCCCGACGACCGACCGGAGCGCGACCAGCGGCGACGGGACAGTGGTGACCGCGGTGACCGGAGCGGTCGCCGCGGTGACCGTGGCGGGTTCCGTCGCGACAACGACCGCCGTGACGGCGACCGTGGTGGCTACGGCCGGCGTGAAGACGACCGCGGCGGCTACCGGCGGGACGACCGCGGAGACCGTGGCGATCGCGGTGACCGTGGCGGGTTCCGTCGCGACGACAACCGCGGGGGTGGGTACGGGCGTCGTGACGATCGTGACCGCGGGCCGCGTCGCGACGACCGTGACCGCGGCTTCCGGCGGGACGACCGCGGAGACCGTCCCTCGTTCCGTCGTGACGACCGTGGGGAGCGTCGCGGTGATGACCGTGGCGACCGCGGTGACCGTGGTGGGTTCCGCCGTGAGGACAGCCGTGGCGAGCGGGGCGGCTATCCGCGGCGCGACGACCGCAGGGGCGATGACCGCGGGCAGCGCGGCGGCTTCCGGCGGGATGACAGGCGGGACGACCGCCGGGATGACAGGCGGGACGACCGCCGTGACGACCGTCGGGACGAGCGGCGCGATGACCGGCGTGACGGCGACCGTGGGTATGGGCGTCGTGACGATCGTGACCGCGGGCCGCGTCGCGACGACCGTGACCGCGGCTTCCGGCGGGACGACCGCGGAGACCGTCCCTCGTTCCGTCGTGACGACCGTGGGGAGCGTCGCGGTGATGACCGTGGCGACCGCGGTGACCGTGGTGGGTTCCGCCGTGACGACAGCCGTGGCGAGCGGGGCGGCTATCCGCGGCGTGAGGACAGTCGTGGGGAGCGCGGTGGCTACCCGCGGCGTGAGGACAGTCGTGGGGAGCGCGGTGGCTACCCGCGGCGTGAGGACAGCCGTGGCGAGCGGGGTGGCTACCCGCGGCGTGAGGACAGCCGTGGCGAGCGCGGTGGCTTCCGTGGGCGTGACGACCGGGGTGGCCGTGGTCCTCGGCGCGATGACCGCGGCGGGCGTCCCGGCGGGTTCCGCGGGCGGGACGACCGGCACGGCGGTGGCCGCTTCCGTGAGGAGCGGGACCGCGACCGCGAGCCGATCAAGCGGCTGCCGATTCCCGAGGACGTCACCGGCGAGGAGATCGACAAGGACGTACGGCAGGAGCTGCAGAGCCTCCCCAAGACGCTCGCGGACGACGTCGCCAGGAACCTGGTGATGGTCGCCAGGCTCCTCGACGAGGACCCCGAGGGTGCCTACGGCTACTCCAAGGTGGCGCTGCGGCTGGCCTCGCGCGTCGCCGCCGTGCGCGAGGCGGGCGGGTTCGCCGCGTACGCCAACCAGAAGTACGGCGAGGCGCTCGCCGAGTTTCGGGCCGCGCGCCGGATGACCGGCTCGGTGGACCTGTGGCCCGTCATGGCGGACTGCGAGCGAGGGCTCGGGCGGCCGGAGAAGGCGCTGGAGATGGCCGGGGCTCCCGAGGTGCAGAAGCTGGACAAGGCCGGGCAGGTCGAGATGCGGCTCGTGGCGGCGGGCGCCCGGCGCGACATGGGGCAGCTCGACGCCGCCATCGTGACGCTGCAGAGCCCCGAGCTGGCCTCCAACTCCGTACAGCCCTGGACCGCGCGGCTGCGGTACGCGTACGCGGACGCGCTGCTGGCCGCCGGCCGGGAGCAGGAGGCGCGGGAGTGGTTCGCGAAGGCCGTGGAGTCCGACCGGGACGGCAGCACGGACGCCTCCGACCGGCTCGCCGCGCTGGACGGCGTGGAGTTCACGGACGCCCTCGGCGATGACGAGGGCGACAGCGAGGACGGCGGGGAGAAGCCGTCCGCCGAGGCCGGCGACAAGGACTGACGCCGACGGTGTGACGAAGGGGCGGGACCGCAAGGTCCCGCCCCTTCGTCGTACCGCGTCACAGGTCCAGTGCGCGCAGTACCAGACCGGACGCCGGCTTCGGGCCGAACGACGTCGACTTGCGGGGCATCGTGACGCCCTGCCGGGCCAGGTCGCGGACGACCTCCTCGCGCACCGGGTGCAGCAGGACGGCCGTAGCTCCGTCGCGTTCGGCCTTCTCGACCGTGGCGGCGGTGTCGTGGATGTAGGAGATGTGCGCCGCGGAGTCGTCGGGGACGCGCCAGACGTGGGCGAGGAGTGTGGCGTGCAGGACCGTCGCGTCCAGGCTGCGCCACGCCTCGGGGCGGTCGGTGGGGACCGTGCGGGCCAGGAGCGCGGGGTCCGGCCGGTCGACGAGGTGGAAGGAGCCGTCGCCGGCGAGCAGGAAGGCGTTGCCCGCGTCGGCCGCCTCCGCCAGCGCGGTCAGGGCCTCGGCCAGGGGGGCTTCGAGGCGGCGGACGCGGAAGTGGCCCTCGACGGCGGCCAGGGCCTCGCTCACCGGCAGGCCGTGCAGCAGGCGGTGGATGGCCCGGACGCGCAGCGGGTAGCGGGCCGTGTCGACCAGGAGGACGAGACCGTAGTCCCAGGGGCTGGGGGAAGGGTGTTCCGCGCGGAGCGTGCGGTACGTGGCCCAGCGGTGGTGGCCGTCGGCGATGAGGGCCTGGTGGCGCGCCAGTTCGGACCGGACGGCGTCCATGTCGTCGGGGTCGGTGATCGACCACAGGCGGTGGCAGAAGCCGTCCTCCGTGGTCGTCGACAGGAGGGGTGGCCGTGCGGCGGCGCGTTCCACGACGGTGGTCGTGGCGGCCGTGGCGCCGTTGCCGCGGTAGGTCAGGAGCAGGGGTTCGAGATTCGCCGAGGTGGCCCGCATGAGCGCCGCTCGGTCTGCGACGACGTGTGGCATGACGTCCTCGTGCGGCAGGACGACCTGGTCGGCGGGGTCCGACACGCGCAGGGCGCCGATGAGGCCGCGTTGCAGCATGCCGTCGCCGTCGCGCTGTTCGTAGACGTACAGGCCGGGTTCCGGGTCGGCCCTCAGGACGCCCTCGGACAGCCAGCGCCGCAGTGTGCGGGCGGCCTGCTGGTTGCGGGCCTCCGGTGTGGCGGCCTGGGGCAGGATGAGGCGGACGATGTTGTGCGGGTCGGCGGACTCCAGGTGGAGCAGGCCGTCGGGGCGGACCACGACGTCGTACGGAGGGGAAGTCACGGCGGCCAGGCTGCCGACCCGGTCGGGGTCGAAGCGGAGGCCTCGGAACGGGATGAGTTCGAGGCCCCGGCGCGCCGTTGCTTCCGGGTGACCTGCAGTGTCCATCCCGGCATCGTACGTGTGTCAGTGGCATGGGGGATGATCGGGGGAAAGGCGTCGAACGAGGAGCGATGTGCAATGAGCCGGAGCGTCAGGACGAGGCCCGAGGGCAGTGGGCGGGGCCTGAGCGAGGCGTACGACACGGCGCTGCTCGACCTGGACGGCGTGGTGTACGCCGGGGGGAACGCGATCGCTCACGCCGTCGAGTCGCTCGCCACGGCCCGCGCGGGAGGAATGCGGCTCGCGTATGTCACGAACAACGCGCTGCGGACGCCTGACGCGGTGGCCGCGCACCTGACCGAGCTGGGCATACCGACGGGCGCGACCGACGTCATCACGTCGGCGCAGGCGGTGGCCCGGCTGATCGCGGAGCAGGTGCCGCAGGGCGCCCGGGTGCTGGTGATCGGCGGCGAGGGGCTGCGGGTCGCGCTGCGCGAGCGGGGCCTGGAGCCGGTGGAGTCGGCGGAGGACGGTCCGGCGGCGGTGGTGCAGGGGTACGGCGGGCCCGAGCTGCCCTGGGGCCGGTTCGCGGAGGCGTGCTACGCCATCGCGCGCGGTGTGCCGTGGTACGCCTCCAACACCGACCTGACGATCCCGGGCGCGCGAGGGATCGCTCCGGGCAACGGCGCGGCGGTGGAGGTCGTGCGGATCGCCACCGGGGCCGAGCCGCAGGTCGCGGGGAAGCCGCTGCCTCCGATGCACCGGGAGACGATCCTGCGGACCGGCGCTCGGCGGCCCCTGGTGGTGGGCGACCGGCTGGACACGGACATCGAGGGCGCGTTCAACGGGGAGGTCGACTCGCTGCTCGTCCTGACCGGTGTGACCGACGGAGCGCAGCTGCTGGCCGCGCCGCCGCAGCACCGGCCGACGTACGTCGATGCCGACCTTCGCGGGCTGCTCGCCGGTCAGGCCGAGGTCACCGGAGACGGGGACGGCGGGTTCCGCTGCGGTGGCTGGACGGCGACGGCGGGGGAGCGGCTGGAGCTGGAGGGCGACGGCGAGGCCATGGACGGGTTGCGGGCGCTGTGCGCGGCGGCCTGGACGGCGGCCGGGGAGGGCACGTGCGAGCTGGACCCGGGGAAGGCGTTGGCGCGACTGGGGTTGTGAGTCGCCGTGGTGGGAAGGAGCCCGCCTCGGACGGCCTCCGTGAGCGTCCAGGGGATCGTGATCGATTGGCAGGGTAGGCTAACCTAACCGCGTGTTGGTCGACAGTCCTCCCGAACAGCGCGCGGAGACCGCCCCCGCGCCCCCGAAACGCCAGGCGATACGCGCCGTTGGGCTGCTCGTCTCCGTGGTGATCCTGGTGGTCGTCGCGTTGGCGAGCATCGCGATCGGTGCGAAGGACCTGCCCCTGGACCAGGTCTGGCACGGTCTGTTCCACGATTCGGGCACGTACGGCGACATCGTGGTCGGTGAGCGGTTGTCGAGGACCGTGCTCGGCCTGCTCGCGGGTGCCGCGCTCGGCCTGGCAGGAGCCGTGCTGCAGGCGCTCACCCGGAATCCGCTGGCCGATCCCGGACTTCTCGGCATCAACGCCGGTGCCTCCGCGGCGGTCGTCACGGCCATCACCTTCCTCGGCGTCACCTCGCTGTCGGGCTACGTCTGGTTCGCCTTCCTCGGGGCGGCGGCGGTCGGTGCGCTGGTCTGGTTCCTGGGCGGCAGCCGGGGTGCCACGCCGGTGCGGCTGGCGCTGGCCGGTACGGCGATCAGCGCCGCGCTCTTCGGCTACCTCCAGGCCGTGATGATCATGGACGACGCGGCGCTTGGCCGGATGCGCTTCTGGACGGTCGGTTCGCTGTCCTCGGCGACCGACGACATCATCGTCGAGGTGCTGCCGTTCTTCGCGGCGGGCTCCGTCCTCGCTCTGGCGCTCGCGCGGCCGCTCAACGCCATGGAGATGGGCGACGACACCGCCAAGGCGCTCGGCGCCAACCTGAACCGCACCCGGGCGCTGTCCATGCTCGCCGCGACCGTGCTGTGCGGGGCCGCGACCGCGGCCTGCGGCCCGATCGTGTTCGTGGGCCTGATGGTCCCGCACATCGTCCGCTCCTTCACCGGGCCCGACCTGCGCTGGATCCTGCCCTACGCCGCGATCCTGTCGCCCGTGCTGCTGCTCGGCGCGGACGTGCTCGGCCGGATCGTCGCGCGGCCCTCGGAACTGCAGGTCGGCATCGTCACCGCCGTCCTGGGCGGTCCGGTCTTCATCTACCTCGTACGACGGCGGAGGACGGCCCAGCTGTGAAGACCAACCGTGCTGTGCGGAGCCCGGGAGGGCTGTCGGTCCGACTGGACGTCAGGACCCTCGTCGTCGTGGTGCTGCTGCTGGTGGCCGCGCTCGCCGCGAGCGTCGTCCTGATCGGCACCGGCGACTTCGAGATCCCGGCCGCGGACGTGCTCAGGACCCTGTTCGGCGAGGGCAACGCCAGTCAGGAGTTCATCGTCAACGAGTTGCGGCTGCCCCGGGTCCTGGTCGGGCTGCTGGTCGGTGCCTCGCTCGGGCTGGGCGGCGCGCTGTTCCAGGCCATCTCCCGCAACCCGCTGGGCAGTCCGGACGTGCTCGGCCTCGGGCAGGGCGCGACGGCCGGCGCGCTCACGATGATCGTCCTGTTCTCCGGGGGTGCGACGCAGGTGACCCTCGGCGCGCTGCTGGGCGGCCTGGTGACCGGACTCGGCATCTACCTGCTCGCCTGGAAGCAAGGCGTGCACGGCTACCGACTGGTTCTGGTCGGCATCGGTATGTCGGCGATCGTCACGGCGATCAACGGCTACCTGCTCACCAGGGCCGACATCGTCGACGCCGCCCGTGCCGTCGTATGGATGACCGGATCCCTCGACGGGCGCGACTGGAACCAGGTGTGGCCGCTGCTCGCGCTGTGCGCCGTGCTGGTGCCGCTCGTGCTCGCCAACGGGCGGGGCCTGCGGATGATGGAGATGGGCGACGACATCTCCTACGCCCTCGGGGTGCGCGTCGAGCGGGTGCGGATGCTGCTGCTGGTGGCCGCCGTGCTGCTCACGGCAGCCGCCACCGCCGCGGCAGGCCCGGTCAGCTTCGTCGCGCTCACCGCGCCGCAGCTCGCCCGCCGCCTGACCCGCTCGCCAGGCCCCAACCTGCTGCCGTCCCTGTGCATGGGCGCCGCCCTGCTGATCACCGCCGACTGGATCTCGCAGCGGGCCTTCGGCGCCGACCAGCTGCCCGTGGGCGTGGTCACCGGTGTTCTCGGCGGCGTCTACCTGCTGTGGCTGCTGGTCACCGAGCGCAAGGCGGGCCGGATATGAGCGCCGGCACCGGCATCCGCAGCGGGCTGAACAACCAAAGGAGCATCGTGAACCGCCTGTCCGCCGAGAACGTCACCCTCGCCTACGACCAGCGTGTCATCGCCGAGAAGCTGTCGGTCGAGATACCCGACAACTCCTTCACCGTGATCGTCGGCCCGAACGCGTGCGGCAAGTCCACCCTGCTGCGGGCTCTGTCACGGATGCTCAAGCCCAGCCAGGGCAGGGTGCTTCTCGACGGAGAGGTCATCCAGTCGATGCCCGCCAAGCAGGTCGCGCGGACCCTCGGCCTGCTCCCGCAGTCGTCGATCGCGCCCGACGGCATCACCGTCGCCGACCTCGTCGGCCGCGGCCGCTACCCGCACCAGGGCCTGCTGCGCCAGTGGTCGACCGAGGACGAGCGGGTCGTCCAGGAGTCGATGGCCCGGACCGGCGTGGCCGAACTCGCCGACCGCTACGTCGACGAACTCTCCGGCGGCCAGCGGCAGCGCGTGTGGATCGCCATGGCGCTCGCCCAGCAGACCCCGCTGCTGCTGCTCGACGAGCCGACCACGTACCTGGACATCCAGCACCAGATCGACGTCCTCGACCTGTGCGCCGAACTGCACGAGGAGCAGGGCCGCACCCTCGTGGCCGTCCTGCACGACCTCAACCACGCCGCCCGCTACGCCACCCACCTCATCGCCCTGCGCGGCGGGGAGATCATCGCCGAGGGCGCGCCGAACGACATCGTCACGGCCGGACTGGTCGAGGAGGTCTTCGGACTGCGCTGCCAGGTCATCGACGACCCGGAGACGGGCACGCCGCTGGTGGTGCCGGCCGCGCGCAAGGCACGCGCGCATGGCGGCGCCGCGCCGGAGAAGGTCGCCGCTACAGAAGCTTCCTGAGCCGGAACAGGTCGCGCAGGCCGGCCTCCAGCCGAACCCGGCCCGAGCCCCAGGCCCTGGCGAAGTTCAGCTCGCCGCCGACCAGGGCCACCAGGTCGTCGCCGGTCATGGCCAGCCGGATGTCGGCCTTCTCGCGCGGCGGCCCCTCAAGGGTCTCCCGCACGTCGATGCGGCCGTCCGCCATGCGTCCGGCGAAGGTGACGTCCAGGTCGGTGATGTGGCAGCTCACCGAGCGGTCCAGTTCGGCGGCCGCCCGGACGTCGCCTTCGGCGTCCTGCATGTTGTCCGAGAGCTTCTCGAGTGCGGCGCGGCACTCCTCAGTCGTCGCCATCAGGACCGACCGTATCGCAGTGGTTCGGGTAGCGTCGGGGCATGAGCGACGCAGTTCCCGAGCCCGGGGCCCAGGAGGCCGGGGCGGAGGCGGAGGCGCAGCCCGAGTACGACCCCGCCGCGCCCGCCCCGCTGCACGTGCCCCGCACCCCCACCGGCAACGCCGAGGTGGACGCCCGGCTTGCCCGGCTGGCCGACGCCGACCACCTGGCCACGGACGGGCACGTCGAGGTGTACGAGGATGTACACAGGGGGCTGCGCGACGCGCTCACCGCGCTCGACGCCCGCCCGGGACCTCCGGCGCCCCCCGCCTGAAAGCACAAGGGAGCTGAACCGAACGTGGCAGGAGTCGCACGCCGCCGTCTCGACGCGGAGCTGGTCCGCCGGAAGCTCGCGCGCTCACGCGAGCACGCCAGCCAGCTGATCGCCGCGGGGCGGGTCACCGTCGGCAAGACCGTCGCGACCAAGCCGGCCACGCAGGTGGAGACCGCCGCGGCCATCGTCGTCACCCAGGACGACAGCGACCCCGACTACGTCTCGCGCGGCGGTCACAAGCTGGCCGGCGCCCTGGCGGCGTTCGTACCGCAGGGACTGGTCGTCGAGGGGCGACGGGCGCTGGACGCCGGCGCCTCCACCGGGGGCTTCACCGACGTCCTGCTGCGGGCGGGCGCCGCGCACGTCGTCGCCGTGGACGTCGGATACGGACAGCTCGCCTGGACTCTCCAGCAGGATGAACGCGTCACCGTCAAGGACCGTACGAACGTACGCGAACTGACGCTCGGAGCGATCGATGGGGAGCCCGTGGACCTTGTCGTGGGGGATCTGTCCTTCATCCCGCTCGGACTGGTGCTGCCCGCCCTGGTGCGGTGCACGCGGCCGGACGCCGACCTGGTGATGATGGTGAAGCCGCAGTTCGAGGTGGGCAAGGAGCGGCTGGGCAGCGGGGGAGTGGTACGCAGTGCGCAGCTGCGGGCCGAGGCCGTGCGGGGCGTCGCCCGCAGGGCGTGGGAGCTCGGGCTCGGTGTGAAGGGGGTCACCGCCAGTCCGCTGCCCGGTCCCTCCGGGAACGTCGAGTACTTTCTGTGGCTGCGGGCCGGGGCCGGCGAACTGGACCCGGCCGACGTTGACCGTGCAGTGGCGGAGGGGCCGCGTTGACACAGAACCGAGCTCGTACTGTTTTCCTGCTCGCCCACACCGGGCGCCCGGCGGCCGTGCGCAGCGCCGAGCTCGTGGTCAAGGGGCTGCTGCGCGCCGGGCTAGGCGTACGCGTCCTGGAGGCCGAGGCCGTCGACCTGCCGCTGCCGGACGAGGTGGAGCTGGTCAAGGAGGCCACCCCGCAGTGCCTCGACGGATGCGAGCTGCTGATCGTGCTGGGCGGCGACGGGACGCTGCTGCGCGGCGCGGAGTTCGCCCGCGCCTCCGGGGTGCCGATGCTCGGCGTCAACCTCGGCCGGGTCGGCTTCCTCGCGGAGGCCGAGCGGGACGACCTCGACAAGGTCGTCGACCGGGTGGTGAGCCGGGCGTACGAGGTCGAGGAGAGGATGACCGTCGACGTCGTCGTGCACCGCAACGGCGACATCGTGCACACGGACTGGGCGCTGAACGAGGCCGCCGTGCAGAAGGTGTCCGCCGAGCGGATGCTCGAGGTCGTGCTGGAGATCGACGGGCGGCCGGTGACGGGGTTCGGGTGCGACGGCATCGTCCTGTCGACGCCGACCGGGTCGACGGCGTACGCGTTCTCGGCCGGGGGGCCGGTGGTGTGGCCGGAGGTCGAGGCGCTGCTGATGGTGCCGATCTCGGCGCACGCGCTGTTCGCGAAGCCGTTGGTGACCTCGCCGGACTCCGTGCTCGCGGTGGAGGTGCTGCCCCACGTGCCGCCGGGCGTGCTGTGGTGCGACGGGCGGCGGACCGTCGAGCTGCCGCCGGGGGCGCGGGTGGAGGTCCGGCGGGGGGCCGTACCGGTGCGGCTGGCCCGGCTGCACCACGCTTCTTTCACCGATCGGCTGGTGGCCAAGTTCGCGTTGCCGGTCTCCGGGTGGCGGGGAGCGCCTCATTAGCGGTCTCGGAGGGCTGGTCCCGGAGCGTCGGCGGCCGCGTGCCGCCTGTGGCTGATCGCGCAGTTCCGCGCGCCCCTGGGGGCGATGCACTCCTGTGGGTGACAAGGGCGGGCCGGTCGCACTCCCGGGCCCGGACCTCGTAAGGTCGTGTCCGTGTTGGAGGAGATGCGGATACGGTCGCTCGGAGTCATCGACGACGCCGTAGTGGAGCTGTCGCCCGGGTTCACCGCCGTCACCGGTGAGACGGGTGCGGGCAAGACCATGGTGGTCACCAGCCTGGGACTGCTGCTCGGCGGGCGCGCGGACCCGGCGCTGGTGCGGATCGGTGCGAAGCACGCGGTCGTAGAGGGGCGGATCTCCGTGCCCGGGGACGCCGCGGCCGCCGTACGGGCCGAGGAGGCCGGGGCCGAGCTCGACGACGGGGCGCTGCTGATCAGCCGCACCGTGTCCGCCGAGGGGCGGTCGCGGGCGCACCTGGGCGGACGGTCCGTGCCGGTGGGGATGCTCGCCGAGCTGGCCGACGAGCTGGTGGCCGTGCACGGGCAGACCGACCAGCAGGGGCTGCTCAAGCTCACCCGGCAGCGGCAGGCGCTCGACCGGTACGCGGGCGACGCGGTCGCCGTGCCGCTCGCCAAGTACGCCGGTGCCTACCGGCGGCTGCGGGCCGTCTCCTCGGAGCTGGAGGAGATCACCACGCGTGCGCGGGAACGCGCGCAGGAAGCCGACATGCTGCGCTACGGCCTCGACGAGGTCGCAGCCGTCGAACCGCGCGCCGGCGAGGACGTGGAGCTGGCGGAGGAGGCCGAGCGGCTGGGCCACGCCGAGGCGCTGGCGTCCGCCGCCACGGCCGCGCACGCCGCGCTGGCGGGCGATCCGGAGGACCCCGAGGGCGTGGACGCGGCGACGCTCGTCGCGGGCGCGCAGCGGGCCCTGGACGCCGTGCGGTCGCACGACCCGGCGCTGGCCGCCCTCGCCGACCGGATCGGCGAGGTCGGCATCCTGCTGCGTGACGTCGCCGGGGAGCTCGCTGGGTACGCCGACGACCTGGACGCCGACCCGCTGCGGCTGGCCGCGGTCGAGGAGCGGCGGGCCGCCATCACGGGGCTGACGCGGAAGTACGGCGAGGACGTCGCCGCCGTGCTGGCCTGGGCCGAGCAGAGTGCCGCCCGGCTGACCGAGCTGGACGGCGACGACGAGCGGATCGGTGAGCTGACCGCCGAGCGGGACGCGCTCAGGGCCGAACTGGGCGGGCTGGCACAGGCGTTGACCGACGCGCGGACCGAGGCCGCCGAACGGTTCGCCGCCGCGGTGACCGCCGAGCTGGCCTCGCTCGCCATGCCCCACGCGCGCGTGTCGTTCGCGATCCGGCAGACCGAGGACCCCGAGGGCGTGGAGGTCGGCGGGCGGACGGTGGCGTACGGGCCGTCGGGCGCCGACGAGGTCGAGCTGCTGCTCGCCCCGCATCCGGGCGCGCCGCCGCGGCCCATCGCCAAGGGTGCGTCCGGCGGTGAGCTGTCGCGCGTGATGCTGGCCGTGGAGGTCGTGTTCGCGGGCACGGACCCGGTGCCGACGTATCTCTTCGACGAGGTCGACGCCGGTGTGGGCGGCAAGGCGGCGGTGGAGATCGGGCGGCGCCTGGCACGGCTCGCGAAGACCGCGCAGGTCGTGGTCGTCACGCATCTCCCGCAGGTGGCCGCCTTCGCCGACCGGCAGCTGCTGGTGGAGAAGACGAACGACGGGTCGGTGACCCGGTCCGGCGTGAAGGTGCTGGAGGGCGAGGACCGGATCCGGGAGCTGTCCCGGATGCTCGCCGGGCAGGAGGACTCCGAGACGGCCCGGGCGCACGCCGAGGAGCTGCTGGCGGCGGCTCGGGCGGACGCGTAGAGGGCCGGTCCGGCGGGCCCGTAGGGTGACGGCATGATCATCCGTGCCCGCCGGACCGTCTCGTCCCTCGCCCTCGCCGCCGCGCTCACCCGTACCGGTCTGACCGTGCTGCGCGCCACGGCGCCGGGCGGCGCG
Organism: Streptomyces viridiviolaceus; assembly: GCF_014650995.1. Taxonomy (GTDB): domain Bacteria; phylum Actinomycetota; class Actinomycetes; order Streptomycetales; family Streptomycetaceae; genus Streptomyces; species Streptomyces viridiviolaceus. The sequence goes on along the minus strand of NZ_BMWA01000017.1, from coordinate 169,338 downwards.
GAACGCTGGGAACGGGGGAACCACGCCGGACGGACCGTGGGTCTGTACGCCGGTCCCGCGTCCGCCGTGGCCGCGGCGGTGGGCGCCGGGCGGATCCGGCCCGCCGCCGGGGTCGCCGTCCTCGCCGCCGGTGTGTGCGGTGCCTACGACGACGTGGCGGGGGCCGAGGACCCCCGTCGCGGGTTCCGGGCGCATCTGTCGGCGCTGCGCGGTGGTGAGGTGACCAGCGGGGCGGTGAAACTGTTCGGGATCTCGGCGGCCGGGCTCGTCGCCGGCGCGGCCATGAGGGAACGTCCGCTGGACAAGGTGCTCGCCGGGGTGGTGATCGCCGGGGCCGCGCACTTCGTCAACCTCGTCGACGTACGCCCGGGAAGGGCCGCGGCAGCGGTCCTCGCGCTGGGGGCGCCGGGGCTGCTGCGGGCGGGGCCCGGCGCGACTGCGGCAGCCACCGCGATGGGCGCCGCCGCGGCCGTGCTGCCCGACGACCTCGCCGAGCGCACGATGCTCGGCGACACGGGAGCGCACGCACTCGGCGCGGCCCTGGGCGTGGCCGTGGTGGCGGGCAGCGGCAGGGCGGGGCTGGTCGCCCACGCCGCCGCACTGGTGGCCGCGGCGGCGTGCGGAGAGAAGGTGAGCGAGCTGGCACGGTCACTCGTGTGAGTGACTGGCTCCGTCTCGTTGCCCCGAAGGTCACGCGCTCGTGGCGTTCGTCGTTCCCGGAACACCCGTACGGCCTGGCATCCTTGACGGAGTAACGCGCAGGAAACCGTACGGCGCACTCCGCCGCCTCGTCCTTCTGTACTTTCTTCGTGACCGCCCCACGCCGAACCAGGAGCCCCGGCCACGTGACCCCCGTGAGCAGCCACTCACCGCACGGCCAGTCATCGCTGCGCACCGTGCAGGTGCTGGGCGGAGGCAACGCGGGCAGCAGCGCGCACGTGCGCTCCCTGGCCGCCGGGCTCGTGGCACGGGGCGTGAAGGTCACGGTGTGCGCCCCCGTCGAGGCGGAGCGCACCTACGACTTCGCGGGAACCGGGGCCGACCACGTGCACGTGCCGCGCAGCAGTGACCCGGGGTCGCTGGCCGCGCTGCGGGCCGCCTGTGCGGACGCCGACCTGGTGCACGCGCACGGGCTGCACGCCTCCTTCCGTACCGTGCTCGCCCTCGGCGGGCGCCGTACCCCGCTCGTCGTCACCTGGCACGACCGGGCCCATGCCGACGGGGCGCGCGCCCATCTGCTGCGGCTGCTGGAACGGCGGGTGATGAGGGCGGCCACCGTGGTGCTCGGTGCCACGTCGGAGCTGGTGGACCGGGCGAGGCGGACGGGCGCGCGGGACGCCAGGCTGGCCGCCGTCGCCCTTCCCGGCCGCTCCCGCCGGCCGGTCGAGCCCGAGGACCCCGACCGGCTCCGGCCCAAGGCCCGGGCCGAACTCGGCGCCATCGGCCGCCCGTTGCTCATCGCGGTCGGCTCCCTGGAACGGCATCGGGGGTACGACGTCCTGCTCGACGCCGCGCGCGCATGGCGCCGCCTCGACCCGGTGCCGCTGGTCGTCGTGGCCGGGGAGGGGTCGCTGCGTGCGGACCTCCAGCGGCGGATCGAGGGCGAGCGGCTGCCGGTCGTGCTCGTCGGGCGCCGCGACGACGTCACCGATCTGCTGGCGGCGGCCGACCTGGCGCTGCTGCCGAGCCGCCGGGAGTCGCGCTCCGTCCTCGCCCAGGAGGCCCTCCACGCGCGCGTGCCGCTCGTCGCGAGCGATGTCGGCGGCATCCCCGAACTGGTCGGCGACGCCGCCGAACTCGTCCCGCCCGGGGATCCCGAGGCGCTCGCCGAAGCCGTCGTCCGGCTGCTCGACGACCCCGAGCGGCGGGAGCTGCTGAAGGACAGGGGCGTACGGCAGGCGGGCACATGGCCGACCGAGGACGAGACGGTCGCCCAAGTGCTCAGCGTCTACGACGAGTTGACGCAGCCCAGGTTGCTGATCTAGGGCCTGCCCGCCGGAGTGGGCCGCGGCGGATCGGCGGCCCTCCCCCGATACCCCTAGCCCGCGTGCCTGCGGGCCCGCAGGGCCAGGCTCAACGCCAGTACCGTCTGCGGGTCGTCGAGGTCCGTGCCGAGCAACTCGCCGATGCGGGCGAGGCGGTTGTAGAGCGTCTGCCGGTTGAGGTGGAGCTCCCGGGCCGTCTCCGCCTTGCGGCCGGCATGCGCCAGGTACGTCTCCAGGGTCGGCAGCAGAGGCGGTCTGGACCTGTTGTCGTGGTCCCGGAGGGGGCCGATCGCGCGGTCCACGAAGGCCGCCAGGTCCGGGTGGTCGCGCAGCCGCCACAGCAGCAGATCGATGTCCAGGCGCCGGGCGTCGTACCACGGCCGGTCGGTGAGCCCCTGGGCCGCGGTGGCCGTCTCCGCGGCGTGCCTGAGTCCCGCCGACGCCGCCGCCCAGCCGCCGGCCACCCCGACGACCACCACCGGCGGCTGCGCACCGGGCCGCTGCATCCCGGCCCGCTCCGCACCCGCCCGCAGCGCCGCCGCCACCCGGTCCGCGACCGCCGCCCGCTCCGACTCGGAGCGCAGGCCCAGCAGGAGCGGGACCCGGCCCTCCACCGGTCGTACGCCCAGCAGGACCGGGACGCCGACGGCCGCCAGCTCTTCCGCGACCGCGCGCGCCAGCACCGCCCAGCCGCCGCCCGCGGGGGAGAGGCTGTCACCCAGCCGCATCACCACCGGCAGCAGCGGACTGCTGCCCGGCTTGAAGCCCAGCACGCGGGCCTGCGCCGGGGCGTCCTCCGCCGTGATGCGGCCCTCGGCGAGGTCGGTGAGGAAGTCGCCCCGTCCCCGCGCCGCCAGCTCCTCCTCCTGCCGCGCCTGCATCAGCACCACGGCGAGGATGCCGGCCGCCCGCTCCGCCGCCATGCGGTGCACCGGCGCCAGCGGTGACCGCACGGGCAGCATGACCAGCCGGGCGCGCACCGACCCGGTGCCGGGGCCGCCGCCGGGCACGTCCACCAGGACCGTGCCCGCCGGGGGCGGCGCGTCCTTGTGCGGGCCGCGCAGCCCCTCCCACACCTGGAGCGGATCGGCGCCCTCGGGTCCGGCCCCGGCCGCGTACAGGAGGCGGCCGTCGGCGGTCTCCAGGAAGACGGGGTTGTCCCCGAAGTCGGCCAGGATCTCCAGTACCTGGGGGACCCCGCCGCCGCCCAGCAGGGCCTGGGTGCACCGGCGGTGCACCTCCTCGGCCCGCTGTAGAAGCGCGTAGTGGCCGTTGACGATCTCGGTGTGGATCTCCTCGGTGACCGTCACGAACGGCACTTCGCGGTGCAGCTGGACCAGCGGCAGCCCGGCCGCGCGGGCGGTGTCGACGAGGGCGGCGGGCAGCCGGGCGAAACGGGGGCCCAGCTCCACGACGAGCGCCGCGATGCCGCGCTCGGCCAGCGTGCGCACGAACACGCGCTGCTCGGCGGGGCGGGTGCCGAGGCCGTAGCCCGTGGTCAGCAGGAGTTCGCCGCCCTTGAGGAGGGAGGCGATGTTGGGTACCTCGCCTGCGTGCACCCAGCGCACGGTGCGGTGCAGGCGGTCGGCGCCGGCGAGGATCTCGGGCAGGCCGCTGCGGAGGCCGGGCAGCTCGAGGGCGCGTTGCACGGTGATCCCCGTGGGCTGGGGGGCGCTGGGGGTTTCCATGGAGCGGACGGTACCTGGGGGTGTGCGCCGGGCACATCTCCGGGCGTCCGGCCCGATTCGGTGACGGTCGGGTCGGTCACGGGACGGCCGTCGGCCGGGCGCCCTCCTGGCGTCACGGTGGTCGTCGGCCGGGCCATCCACCTGGTGTCACGGCGGTCGTCGGCCGGGACATCCACCTGGTGTCACGGCGGTCGTCGGCCGGGGCATCCACCCGGTGTCACGGTGGTCGTCGGGTGGGCCGGGCGGTCCGGCGCCACGGGGTGCCGCTGCGCCCACCCGTGCCGCCCCTGGGGGTGCCTCCCAGGCCGTTCAGGCACTGGGGAGCCACGACTTGCCCGCAGCTGCGGCGTTGAGCGCCGCCCGCGGCTGCGACGGCGCATGCCCGCTCCGCGGCTGCGGAGGCGCGCACCGGCCGCGGCGGTGACGGTGCGCCCCGGACCTTGGGCTGCGACGGCGCGCTGCCGGTCCTGCGGCGGCGGTGCGCATCCGTCCGCGGCTGCGGTGCGCGTCCGTCCGCGGCTGCGGCGTCGCGTGCCCCGCCCGCCCGCAGCCACGACGCGTCCCCGTCCCGCGCCTGCGGCGTTGCGTGACCGTTCCGCAGCCACGGCGCGTCCCCGACCCGCGCCTGCGGCGTTGCGTGACCGTCCCGCGGCGGTGGTGGGGCGTGCGCGCCGTCGGCCGCAGGTGGTCAGCCCGCGTACGCTCCGCTTGCCGTGAGGCGCAGGGCCGTGTCGATCAGGGGCACGTGGCTGAACGCCTGCGGGAAGTTGCCGACCTGGCGCTGCAGGCGCGGGTCCCACTCCTCGGCCAGCAGGCCCAGGTCGTTGCGCAGGGACAGCAGCTTCTCGAAGAGCTTCCTCGCCTCGTCCACGCGGCCGATCATCGCCAGGTCGTCGGCCATCCAGAACGAGCAGGCCAGGAAGGCGCCCTCGTCGCCGGGCAGGCCGTCGACGCCCGCGTGGTCGCCCTCCGTGGGGTAGCGCAGGATGAAGCCGTCCGGCGTGGACAGCTCCCGCTGGATCGCCTCGATCGTGCCGATGACCCGCTTGTCGTCCGGCGGCAGGAAGCCCATCTGCGGGATCAGCAGCAGCGAGGCGTCCAGTTCCTGGGAGCCGTAGGACTGCGTGAAGGTGTTGCGCTCCTCGTCGTAGCCCTTCTCGCACACGTCCCGGTGGATGTCGTCGCGCAGCTGCTTCCAGCGCTCCAGCGGGCCGTCGGCGTCGCCGGACTCGATCAGCTTGATGGTGCGGTCGACGGCGACCCAGGCCATGACCTTGGAGTGCACGAAGTGGCGGCGCGGGCCGCGCACCTCCCAGATGCCCTCGTCCGGCTCCTGCCAGTGGTCCTCCAGGTAGCGGATCAGCTTCAGCTGGAGCAGCGAGGCGTAGTCGTTGCGGGCCAGGCCCGTCATGTGGGCCAGGTGCAGGGCCTCGGTGACCTCGCCGTACACGTCCAGCTGCAGCTGGTGCGCGGCGCCGTTGCCGACCCGGACCGGCCCGGAGTTCTCGTAGCCGGGGAGCCAGTCCAGCTCCGCCTCGCCGAGCTCGCGCTCGCCGGCGATGCCGTACATGATCTGCAGGTTCTCCGGGTCGCCGGCGACCGCGCGCAGCAGCCACTCGCGCCAGGCGCGGGCCTCCTCGCGGTAGCCGGTGCGCAGCAGCGAGGACAGGGTGATCGCCGCGTCGCGCAGCCAGGTGTAGCGGTAGTCCCAGTTGCGCACGCCGCCGATCTCCTCCGGCAGGGAGGTGGTGGGTGCGGCGACGATGCCGCCGGTCGGGGCGTACGTCAGGGCCTTCAGCGTGATCAGGGAGCGGACCACGGCCTCGCGGTAGGGACCGTGGTACGTGCAGTGCTCCACCCACTCCCGCCAGAAGTCCTCCGTCGCCTCCAGCGACTGCTCCGGCTCCGGCAGCGGCGGCGGCTCCTTGTGCGACGGCTCCCAGGAGATCGTGAACGCGATCCGGTCACCCGGAGCGACCGTGAAGTCCGCGTACGTGGTCAGCGCCTTGCCGTAGGTCTCGGCCTCCGTGTCGAACCACACGGAGTCGGGGCCCGCGACGGCCACCGTGCGTCCCTCGTGCCGGTGCACCCACGGGACCACCCGGCCGTAGCTGAAGCGCATCCGCAGCTCCGAGCGCATCGGCACCCGGCCGGAGATGCCCTCGACGATCCGGATGAGCTGGGGGGCACCGTCGCGCGGGGGCATGAAATCGGTCACGCGGACCGTGCCGCGCGGGGAGTCCCACTCGGATTCCAGGATCAGCGAGTCCCCGCGGTAGTTCCGCCGGTGGGCGGTGGGCGGCTCCTCGCCGGGGGCGTAGGCCGGACCGAGCCGCCAGAAGCCGTGCTCCTCGGTGCCCAGGAGGCCGGCGAAGATGGCATGCGAGTCGAAGCGGGGCAGGCACAGCCAGTCGACCGTGCCGTCCCGGCAGACCAGGGCAGCGGTCTGCATGTCTCCGATGAGTGCGTAGTCTTCGATGCGCCCGGCCACGTGCAACTCCAGTCGAACGGCCACGTCACCCCGCGTGGGGGCGGTCGCTAGTGCGGTCATGGGGTGGTTGTGATGCGTCGTTGAGCGATGAAGCAAAGCAGTCACCGTGTTGTGACGCCAAACGACAATTGTCGCTCAACGAACTGACGAGCTCTTGTTGTTCCGGTGCTGACGGGCGGGGGGTGGTGCCATGTCGCCGGGTCGGCTCGGCAGCGAATGTCCGAGCAGGATACGACGCACGTAGATGATCTGTGTGCCGCTCCGGGCAACCCGAGTCGGCCGAACGAGTGAGCACCGGGTGAGAAAACGGTATGCGATGTGCATGCGTGTCGGGGCGTGCGCGGAGCGTGGCCGGAAGCCATCGCCTTCCGGCGCTGATACGCTGGTAGCCCGTGGACCGGTGGGAGACAAACCCCGGAACCGCAGCGACGGCGCCGCCGACGAAACCCGGGACGACCGGGCCGGACGGCCGCGCCGCACCCCAGACCGCGACCACGGGAGCCCCCTCTTGGCCATGCCGCCCAAATCCACGACGACCAAGCACATCTTCGTCACCGGGGGTGTCGCCTCCTCGCTCGGCAAGGGGCTGACCGCCTCCAGTCTCGGCATGCTGCTCAAGGCCCGGGGCCTGCGCGTGGTGATGCAGAAGCTCGACCCGTACCTGAACGTCGACCCGGGCACGATGAACCCCTTCCAGCACGGTGAGGTGTTCGTCACGAACGACGGCGCCGAGACCGACCTGGACATCGGCCACTACGAGCGTTTCCTCGACCGCGACCTGGACGGTTCGGCCAACGTCACCACCGGCCAGGTGTACTCCACGGTGATCGCCAAGGAGCGGCGCGGCGAGTACCTGGGCGACACGGTCCAGGTCATCCCGCACATCACCAACGAGATCAAGCACCGCATCCGCCGCATGGCGACGGACGAGGTGGACGTGGTGATCACCGAGGTCGGCGGCACGGTCGGCGACATCGAGTCGCTGCCGTTCCTGGAGACCGTCCGCCAGGTCCGGCACGAGGTCGGCCGGGACAACGTCTTCGTGGTGCACATCTCCCTCCTGCCCTACATCGGCCCCTCCGGCGAGCTGAAGACCAAGCCGACCCAGCACAGCGTGGCCGCCCTGCGCAACATCGGTATCCAGCCGGACGCGATCGTGCTGCGCTGCGACCGCGAGGTGCCGACCGCGATCAAGCGCAAGATCTCGCTGATGTGCGACGTCGACGAGGCCGCCGTGGTGGCCTGCCCCGACGCCCGCTCGATCTACGACATCCCCAAGGTCGTCCACACCGAGGGCCTGGACGCCTACGTCGTCCGCAAGCTGGACCTGCCGTTCCGCGACGTGGACTGGACGACCTGGGACGACCTGCTCGACCGCGTCCACAACCCCGACCACGAGGTCACCCTCGCCCTGGTCGGCAAGTACATCGACCTGCCCGACGCCTACCTGTCGGTCACCGAGGCGCTGCGCGCGGGCGGCTTCGCCAACCGGGCCCGCGTGAAGATCAAGTGGGTCACGTCCGACGACTGCAAGACCCCGGCCGGCGCCAAGGCGCAGCTCGGCGACGTCGACGCCATCTGCATCCCGGGCGGCTTCGGGGACCGCGGCGTGCTCGGCAAGGTCGGCGCGATCAAGTACGCCCGCGAGAACAAGGTCCCGCTGCTCGGCCTCTGCCTGGGCCTGCAGTGCATCGTGATCGAGGCCGCGCGCAACCTGGCCGGCATCACCGACGCCAACTCCACCGAGTTCGACCCGGCCACCGGCCACCCGGTCATCTCCACCATGGCCGAGCAGCTGGACATCGTCGCCGGCGAGGGCGACATGGGCGGCACGATGCGGCTCGGCATGTACCCGGCCAAGCTGGCCGAGGGCTCCATCGTGCGCGAGGTCTACGACGGCAAGGAGTACATCGAGGAGCGGCACCGCCACCGCTACGAGGTGAACAACGCCTACCGCGCGGAGCTGGAGAAGAAGGCGGGCATCCTCTTCTCGGGCACCTCCCCGGACGGCAAGCTCGTCGAGTACGTCGAGTACCCGCGCGACGTCCACCCGTACCTGGTCGCCACCCAGGCGCACCCGGAGCTGCGCTCGCGCCCGACCCGCCCGCACCCGCTCTTCGCCGGGCTGGTCAAGGCCGCGGTCGAGCGGAAGACGGCGAAGTAACACACCAGTTGTACGGTGGCCGGGGCGCGCCCGTTCAGTGGTGCGCGCCCCGGCTCTTCGCGTACGTCTGGAAGGACAGGGCATGACGATCAAGGACACTCCCGAGGAATGGGAGATCCGGGCGACGACGACCCCGTTCCGGGGCAACAAGACCTCCGTGCGCACCGACGACGTGGTCATGCCCGACGGCTCCGTGGTCACCCGCGACTACCAGGTCCACCCCGGTTCCGTGGCCGTCCTCGCCCTCGACGACGCGGGCCGTGTCCTGGTCATCCGGCAGTACCGCCATCCCGTGCGCGAGAAGCTCTGGGAGATCCCGGCCGGCCTGCTCGACGTCCCCGGCGAGAACCCGCTGCACGCCGCCCAGCGCGAGCTGTACGAGGAGGCGCACGTCAAGGCCGAGGACTGGCGGGTGCTGACCGACGTCTACACCACCCCCGGCGGCTGCGACGAGGCCGTACGGATCTTCCTCGCCCGGAACCTGTCCGAGGCCGAGGGCGCGCGCTTCGAGGTCGAGCACGAAGAGGCCGACATGGAGCTGGAGCGGGTGCCCGTCACGGACCTGGTCCGGGGGGTGCTCGCGGGCGAGTTGCACAACAACTGCCTGGTCGTGGGCGTGCTCTCGCTGGTCGCCGCGCAGCAGGGCGACGGGCTCGACGCGCTGCGTCCGGCTCAGGCGCCGTGGCCGGCGCGTCCCTTCGAGGCGTGAAGCCGTTCAGGCCGTTCGCGGTGTGACCATCGGCTGATCCGATCGAGGGACGCGACCGCCGCGCTCCGCCCGGGACGTAGCAGAGCGTGAACTAGGCTCGGGAAAGGCCCGGACCGGACTACCGGCGGGCGCCGGCGTGCGGTGGGATCGGGAGTGTGGCCCGTGACGGATCAGGCGGTGGACACGGACGGCGTGCGGCTGTCGGGCGACACGCTTGAGCAGAGTCCTTTCCTGGGCCGCGTCAGGGAGTTGAAGGAACTGCGCGCCGACATCGAGCGCGCGGGCCTGGACACTCTCTCGGGCCGGAAGGCACCCCGCGCGCGCGTACTGCTCATCGCCGGCCGGCCCGGCTCGGGCCGCACCGCCCTCGCCGAGGAACTCGTCGCCCAGGTCGCCGACCGTTACGCCGAGGGCGTACTGCGTGCCCGGCTGAGCGAGCCGGACGGCACGCGCGTGCCCGTCGCCCGTGTCGCCCGGGAACTGCTCACCGAGCTGGAGCAGACCGTCCCGCCCGGAGCCTGTGAGGAGGACCTCGCCCAGGCGCTGCGCACCGCCCTCGCCGACCGCCGCATGCTGCTCCTGCTGGACGACGCGGCCGACGCCGAGCAGGTCGACGCCCTGCTCCCGGACACCCCGGACTGCCTGGTCGTCGCCGTGGCCGAGGGCCCGCTGACCGGCATCGCGGACGTCCGCCCGTGCACCCTCGGGGGCCTGGACACCAAGTCGGCCGTGGCGCTGCTGTCCCGGTACACCGGCTCGGTCCGCATCACCGTCGACCCCCGGGCCGCCGAGCACCTGGTCGAGGCCTGCCAGGCCCAGCCCGCGGCGCTGACCCTGGCGGGCGGCTGGCTGGCCGCCCGTCCCAAGGCGGCCGTCGCCGACCTGGTCAAGCAGCTGCACGCGGACGCCGGGGAGGGGACCCCGCTCGGCCGCGTCTTCCGGCTCGCCTACGCCTCCCTGCCCGGCCCCGCCGCCCGGACCCTGCGGCTGCTCTCCCTCGCCCCGGCCGGTCTGGTCGACCCGCACACCGCCTCCGCGCTGGCCGGCTGCTCCGTGGACGGCGCCCGCGCCACCCTGGACGGTTTCGTCGACCTCGGCGTGCTGCGCGCGGTCGGCTCCCCGCTGCCGCAGTACGAGGTGCCGGGCTGTCTGCACCCCCTGCTGACGGCCCTCGCCGAGGCCCACGACCGGCCCGCGGAGCTGCAGCTCGCCCGCGCCCGCATGCTGGAGCGGACCGTACGGCTGCTGCAGTCCTGCCGGGCGATCACCGAGACCGACAGCCCGCAGGCCCGCGAGAAGCTCGTCGGGATGCCGCGTGCCCTGCGCTTCCCCACCCCCCGGGCCGCCGCCGACTGGCTGCGCATCCGCCGGCCCGCCCTGCTGGCGGCGGCGCGCCTCGCGGTCGCCGACGGAGAGCTGGACACCCTCGCCCGGCGGCTGATGTCCCAGCTGGTCCGGGCCATGGTGGCCCACTTCGGCACCCAGGCGGCGGCGCCCGACCTGTACGGGATCCACCGCCTCGTCCTGGATGTGGCCGAGCGCCGGGAGCTGCCCCGGGAGAAGGCCGCGGCCCTGCTGAACCTGGGCGACCTGGACGCCCGGACCGGCCGTACGGCCGAGGCGCTGGTGCGGTTTCGGGCCGCGCTGGACGCCGCACGCGAGGCGGACGACCCGTACGCGACCGGCCGCGCGATGGAATCCGTAGGCGGTGCCCACCTGGAGCTGGGCGACTACGACCGGGCCGCCGACTGGTTCGGCCGCGCCCTCGCCCAGCGGCTCGCCCGGGACGAGCGCGCGGACGCCGCGCGGATCTACGGCCGGATCGCCACCGCCCACACCTACGCGGGCCGCTACGGCGAGGCGGTGCGCGGCTGGCGCGCGGCGGTCGCCGGGTACCGCAGGACCGGCGATGTGGCCGCTCAGGCGCGGGCGTTGAGCGAGCTGGCCCGCGTCCAGGAGTACGCCGGACGGCCCGAGGAGTCGCTGCGCACCTGCCAGGAGGCCGTCGAGCAGGCCCGCCGGGCCGAGGACGTCCGGCTCGAGGCGGCGCTGCAGATGCGCCTCGCCGACACTCTGGACCGCCTCGGCGACCCCACCGCGGCCGGACTGCATCGGAGTGCGGCCGAGCGATTGTTGGGCGAGGACCCCGTTAACACCTGCGAAATCCGCAGCACATCTGCTGAAGATTGATGCTTTGAAAGGCTAGACAGCGGGAACGCCTTCATTAGACTGGCTCTGCCGCACCTTCTCCTGCGGTCTCTCCCGGTGTGCCCGAGCATGAGCGGGTATGCCTTGTAATAGCCACATTCTCTGAGTCAAGGACCGTGATCGACGTGAAGGTCGGCATTCCCCGCGAGGTCAAGAACAACGAGTTCCGGGTGGCCATCACCCCCGCCGGCGTCCACGAGCTGGTGCGCAACGGTCACCAGGTCGTCGTGGAGCGCGACGCCGGCGTCGGCTCCTCGATCCCGAACGAGGAGTACGTCGCCGCCGGCGCCCAGATCCTCGACACCGCCGACGAGGTGTGGGCCGCCGCCGATCTGCTGCTGAAGGTGAAGGAGCCGATCGCGGAGGAGTACCACCGCCTCCGCAAGGACCAGACGCTCTTCACCTACCTGCACCTGGCCGCCTCCAAGGAGTGCACGGACGCCCTGCTGGAGTCCGGCACCACCGCGATCGCCTACGAGACGGTCGAGCTCCCGAACCGCGCGCTGCCGCTGCTCGCCCCGATGTCCGAGGTCGCGGGCCGGCTGGCCCCGCAGGTCGGCGCCTACCACCTGATGGCCGCCAACGGCGGTCGCGGTGTGCTGCCCGGCGGCGTCCCCGGCGTGCTGGCCGGCCGGGCCGTCGTGATCGGCGGTGGCGTCTCCGGCTGGAACGCCGCGCAGATCGCCATCGGCATGGGCTTCCACGTGACGCTGCTCGACAAGGACATCAACAAGCTCAAGGAGGCCGACAAGATCTTCGGGACGAAGATCCAGACCGTCGTCTCCAACGCCTTCGAGCTGGAGAAGGCCTGCCTCGAGGCCGACCTGGTGATCGGCGCCGTGCTGATCCCGGGCGCCAAGGCCCCGAAGCTGGTCACCAACGAGCTGGTGTCCCGGATGAAGCCCGGAAGTGTCCTTGTCGACATCGCGATCGATCAGGGCGGCTGCTTCGAGGACTCCCACCCCACCACGCACGCCGAGCCGACCTTCAAGGTCCACGAGTCGGTCTTCTACTGCGTCGCCAACATGCCCGGCGCGGTGCCCAACACCTCCACCTACGCGCTGACCAACGCCACGCTGCCGTACATCGTCGAGCTGGCCAACCGCGGCTGGGCCGAGGCCCTGCGCCGCGACCCGGCGCTGGCCAAGGGTCTCAACACCCATGACGGCAAGGTCGTTTACAAGGAGGTCGCCGAGGCCCACGGCCTGGAGCACGTCGAGCTGAGCTCGCTGCTGGGCTGACCGGTCGGCGGCCGGTAAATCGGCTAAGTCACCAACCGGTAAAGGCGATACGTCAACAGACGCCGTCAACCGTGCACATCCGGCCGGACCTTGCCCGACAAGGTCCGGCCGGATGTGTGTATGGTCACTTTGCGATTCTCGGCCAACTCGCCTCGAACGTAACGCTTCAACCGATTCGCGCACCGGTGAAACCTGCTGTGCGACGGCCGTACGCCCTTGACAGAGGGATGTTTCATTGCCGACACATCGGGCCGGGTCCGGCGGATTGTGTTGCTGCGGACCGCCGACACGCCATAGAGTCGCCAACCGTCGGCATGGTGCCACGCTGACCTGTCTAGAAGTTTCCTGGTCACCAAGGAGGTAAGACGACTTGTGAATGAGTCGACATTTACTCCCGGGGGTGGTCAACCAGGAATGCCTGCACGGGCTCACGGCCCCGGGCGTCTCGAGGCTGTCGGCTCCGTCGCTGTACGCACCTTCGCAGCCCACCAGAGTCCGCAGGCAACTCAGACAGCACACATGAGCATGGATGGCCAACACGTGAACGCCATGGCCGGCGACGGAAGTGGCGCGCCCCGCAACCACTTCGCCGACTACGACGAACTGCCCGAGGGGCACTTCTACGACCCGGACGCGGAGTACGAGCCCGATCCCGAGTACGCGGCCACGCTCGCGCCGGACGCGGCCCGTCAGCGCCGCGAGCGCATCGGCCCGACGGGACGCCCGCTGCCGTACTTCCCGATCCCGGGCCCGCTGACCGATCACGGCCCCGCGAAGATCATCGCGATGTGCAACCAGAAGGGCGGCGTCGGCAAGACGACGTCGACCATCAACCTGGGTGCCGCGCTCGCCGAGTACGGGCGCCGGGTGCTGCTCGTCGACTTCGACCCGCAGGGCGCGCTGTCCGTCGGTCTCGGCGTCAACCCGATGGAACTCGACCTCACCGTCTACAACCTGCTCATGGAGCGGGGCATGGCGGCCGACGAGGTGCTGCTGAAGACCGCGGTCCCCAACATGGACCTGCTGCCCAGCAACATCGACCTGTCGGCGGCCGAGGTCCAGCTGGTGAGCGAGGTCGCCCGCGAGTCCACGCTCCAGCGCGCGCTGAAGCCGCTGATGGACGACTACGACTACATCGTGATCGACTGCCAGCCCTCGCTCGGCCTGCTCACGGTGAACGCCCTGACGGCCGCGCACAAGGTGATCGTGCCGCTGGAGTGCGAGTTCTTCGCACTGCGCGGTGTGGCGCTGCTGACCGAGACCATCGAGAAGGTCCAGGAGCGGCTCAACCCCGACCTGGAGCTCGACGGCATCCTCGCCACGATGTACGACTCGCGCACGGTGCACAGCCGTGAGGTGCTCGCGCGGGTCGTCGAGGCGTTCGACGACCACGTGTACCACACGGTCATCGGGCGCACGGTCCGCTTCCCGGAGACCACGGTCGCCGGTGAGCCGATCACCACGTACGCCTCCAACTCCGTCGGTGCCGCCGCCTACCGCCAGCTCGCCAGGGAGGTGCTCGCCCGGTGTCACGCCGAGTGAGTCTGCCGGGGGCCGACGAACTCTTCCGTACGACAGGGGGGATGGCGCTGCAGGCGTCCACCCCGCGGCGACCGGCCGGCGGCGACGCCCGGGTACCGGCACCGGCGGGGGAGAGCGACCAGGCGGCCGCGGAGGACGCGCCGCAGTCGGTGCCCGCGCAGGACGGCGACGGCGAGGGCGCGGAGCACGTCGCGGCCGACGCGGAGCCGGCCGCGGCCGGCGAGTCGCGCAGCCGGGGTGCGGAGCGCTCCGCGCGCCGCGGGAGCGCCGGGGCGGGCGCGCAGGACGGATCCGCCGCCCAGCAGCCCCGCAAGCGCGGACGGGGGGCCACACGGCGCCCCAGCGGGCGCGAGCGGCACGACGAGAAGATCACCGTCTACGTCTCCGCCGAGGAGCTCATGGATCTGGAGCACGCGCGTCTGGTGCTCCGGGGCGAGCACGGCCTCGCCGTCGACCGCGGCCGGATCGTCCGCGAGGCGGTCGCCGTGGTGCTCGCCGACCTGGAGACCCGCGGGGATGCCAGCATCCTCGTACGCCGGCTGCGCGGACGGTAGCGGTAGCCTGCGGGGGTCATGACCTCGAACGACGCTCCCCGCCCCGGTACGCCCGCCGGGCGTCGCCGTGCGCTGGGGAGGGGCCCGGGAGTGCCGCCGGCCGCCGCCGAGCCGTCCGAGCCCCCGGAGACCGTGTGCGCGCAGCCCAGCCGGACCGAGGGGCCGGCCGCCGAGGAGCAGCCCCGCACCCTGGAGCCCGCGGCCCCGGAGGCACCGCCGCGCGGCGGGCCGGAGTCCCGGACGGCTCCCCGGGAGGCAGCCGAACCGGAGGCAGGGGACCGGACGGGACCGGCGGGCACCCGGCCGCACACCGCCATCGCCCTTGAGGCCGCCCTGCCCCCGGCGCCGCCCGCCGGACCGCCGGCGGCGGACCCGGAGCCGGAACGTGCCGCCCCGGAGCCGTGGCCGTCCGGCGGGCGGCCGGGACCGGCGGGCACCCGGCCGCACACCCCCACCGCCCTTGAGGCCGCCCTGCCCCCGGCGCCGCCCGCCGGACCGCCGGCGGCGGACCCGGAGCCGGAACGTGCCGCCCCGGAGCCGTGGCCGTCCGGCGGGCCGGGCCCTTCGGCCGTTCCCCCGACGGACACCGCGACGGGGGCCGCCACCGTGCCGGGGAAGGTTCCGCCAGGAGCCGCTGGGGACTCCGGGCACGCCGTCGCGGACGCGTCCCCGCCGAACGAGCCGGACCGGGCGGTTGCCGCCGGGACGGAAGCCGCGGCAGCGCCCGACGCCG
The DNA here is from genome assembly GCF_014650995.1 of Streptomyces viridiviolaceus. Classification (GTDB taxonomy): domain Bacteria; phylum Actinomycetota; class Actinomycetes; order Streptomycetales; family Streptomycetaceae; genus Streptomyces; species Streptomyces viridiviolaceus. Next base: position 154,023 of record NZ_BMWA01000017.1, on the reverse strand, counting down.
GGGCCGGGGCGGGGGAAACGCCCGACGGGGTCTTCAAGGTCCGGCTCGCCAACTTCGAGGGGCCCTTCGACCTGCTGCTGCAGCTGATCTCCCGGCACAAGATGGACGTCACCGAGGTCGCCCTGTCCCGGGTGACCGACGAGTTCATGGCGCACATCCGGGCGATGGGCCCGGAGTGGGACCTCGACCAGACGACCGAGTTCCTGGTCGTGGCGGCCACGCTGCTCGACCTGAAGGCGGCGCGGCTGCTGCCCGCCGCCGAGGTGGAGGACGAAGCCGACCTGGCGCTGCTGGAGGCCCGCGACCTGCTCTTCGCGCGGCTGCTGCAGTACCGCGCGTACAAGCGGATCGCGGAGATCTTCAGCGAGCGGCTGGACGTGGAGGCCCGCCGCTACCCTCGTACCGTCGGCCTGGAGCCCCACCACGCCGAGCTGCTGCCCGAGGTGGTCATCAGCATCGGGGCGGAGGGGTTCGCCAGGCTCGCCGTCAAGGCGATGCAGCCCAGGCCCAAGCCGCAGGTCTACGTCGAGCACATCCACGCCCCGCTGGTCAGCGTGCAGGAACAGGCCGGGATCGTCGTCGCGCGGCTGAAGGAGCTGGGCGAGGCCAGCTTCCGCGCCCTGACCGAGGACACCGAGGACACACTGACCGTCGTGGCCCGTTTCCTGGCGCTGCTGGAGCTGTACCGGGAGAAGGCCGTCGCCCTGGACCAGGAGACCGCGCTCGGCGAGCTGCTGGTGCGCTGGACCGGCGGGGACGGGGAGGCCGGGCCGATGGTGACCGACGAGTTCGACCGGCCGGCCGAGGAGCCCAAGGAGGAGGAGAAGGCGTGAGCCAGGAGACCACGGAGGTTCCGGCAGGGCTGCAAGCCGTCGCCGACCTCGACCTCAAGCCGGCCCTCGAGGCGGTGCTCATGGTCGTGGACGAACCCGCGACCGAGGAACACCTCGCGAAGGTCCTCCAGCGACCCCGGCGGCAGATCGCGGACGCCCTGCGGGAGCTGGCCGACGAGTACACCGTCCAGGGGCGGGGCTTCGAGCTCAGGGTCGTCGCGGGCGGCTGGCGCTTCTACACCCGTCCCGAGTACGCCGCGGCCGTCGAGGGCTTCGTCCTGGACGGCCAGCAGGCCCGCCTCACCCAGGCCGCCCTGGAGACCCTCGCGGTGGTCGCCTACCGGCAACCGGTGAGCCGCAGCCGCGTCTCGGCGGTCCGCGGGGTGAACTGCGACGGCGTGATGCGCACCCTCCTGCAGCGGGGTCTGGTCGAGGAGGCGGGCACGGAACCCGAAACAGGTGCGATCCTGTACGTGACGACGAACTACTTCCTGGAGCGGATGGGCCTGCGCGGTCTGGACGAGCTCCCGGAGCTCGCGCCCTTCCTCCCGGAGGCGGAGGCGATCGAGGCCGAGACCCAGGAGGGTGTGCCGTCGTTCGACCCGGACGCGCCCGACGCGGACGACGGTCACCCGGCGAGCACGACCCGTGCGCCGAACACGACGAACACGACGACGACGGAACTTTGATGCGAAGCAGCGGCAGCGGCAAGAGCGGCGGGCGCGGGAACTACCGCGGCGCCGGCAACAACAGGGACCAGAAGCAGGGGCAGGGCCGCCCCCGCAAGCCCCGCCCGGAGGAGCGCCGCTACGACGTCGGTCCCGGCGCCTCCCCCGACGGCCCCAAGTCCGGGCGCGGCGGCGCGGCGCGCGGCGGAGCCAAGGGCGGTCCCAAGAAGCCCCAGCAGCGGGGACGCACGGCCCCGGCCCGGTCGCGCGAGTACGAGACGCGGGCCGAGGAGCGCAACCGCGAGAGGTACGCGGGCAAGAAGGAGATCAAGCTGCCCAAGACCTTCCCGGGCGCCGAGCAGGAGGGCGAGCGGCTGCAGAAGGTCCTCGCGCGCGCCGGCTACGGCTCCCGGCGTGCCTGCGAGGAGCTGATCGAGCAGGCGCGGGTCGAGGTCAACGGCGAGATCGTGCTGGAGCAGGGCAAGCGCGTCGACCCGGAGAAGGACGAGGTCAAGGTCGACGGGCTCACCGTCGCCACGCAGTCGTACCAGTTCTTCTCGCTGAACAAGCCCGCCGGTGTCGTGTCCACCATGGAGGACCCGGAGGGCCGCCAGTGCCTCGGTGACTACGTCACCAACCGCGAGACCCGGCTCTTCCACGTCGGCCGGCTCGACACCGAGACCGAGGGCGTCATCCTGCTCACCAACCACGGCGAGCTGGCGCACCGGCTGACCCACCCGAAGTACGGCGTGAAGAAGACCTACCTGGCGCACATCGTGGGCCCGATCCCGCGCGACCTCGGCAAGCGCCTGAAGGACGGCATCCAGCTGGAGGACGGGTACGCGCGCGCGGACCACTTCCGGGTCGTGGAGCAGACCGGCAAGAACTACCTCGTCGAGGTCACCCTCCACGAGGGCCGCAAGCACATCGTGCGGCGGATGCTGGCGGAGGCGGGCTTCCCCGTCGACAAGCTGGTGCGCACCGCCTTCGGCCCCATCACGCTGGGCGACCAGAAGTCCGGCTGGCTGCGCCGGCTGTCCAACACGGAGGTCGGGATGCTGATGCAGGAGGTCGACCTCTAAGGGGTTGTCCCGATCACCCACCCTCTTTATAGTCGCAGTGACTATTAAGGGGGTGGGTCGTCGTGCACGGATACGACAAGCACGCCTACGAGCCCTTCGCCGTCACCGTCGACCTCGCCGTCTTCACGCTCCGCGCGGGCGCGCTCCACGTGCTGCTGGTCGAGCGGGGCCAGGAGCCGTACGCGGGCCGCTGGGCGCTGCCCGGCGGCTTCCTGCTCCCGGACGAGTCGGCGGAGACGGCCGCCCGCCGGGAGCTGGCCGAGGAGACCGGCCTGGCGGACGTGACCGGGCTGCACCTGGAGCAACTGCGCACCTACAGCGAGCCCGGCCGCGACCCCCGGATGCGGGTCGTGTCGGTGGCGTTCGCCGCACTGCTGCCGCACCTTCCCGAACCGCACGGCGGCGGTGACGCGGCCGAGGCCCGCTGGGTGCCGTACGACACGGCCGGAAACCTCGCCTTCGACCACGACCGGATCCTGGCCGACGCCCGCACCCGTGTCGGGGACAAGCTCGAGTACACCTGCCTGGCCACCGCCTTCTGCCCGGCCGAGTTCACCCTCGGCGAGCTCCAGCGGGTCTACGAGACCGTGTGGGGCACGGTGCTGGACCGGCCCAACTTCCGCCGCAAGGTGCTCGCCTCCCCCGGCTTCGTCGAACCGGTGCCGGGCGCCGCCCGCCTGACCGGCGGCCGGGGCAAACCGGCCGCGCTGTACCGCGCCGGCCCGGCCACCACCCTGCACCCGCCCCTGCTGCGCACACCCCGGGAAGGACGCCCCGCATGACCACGACCGCCGTCACCAAGCGCGCCGCCACCGGGGCGCTCACCGGCCTCGCCCTCGGCGACGCCCTGGGCTTTCCCGCGGAGTTCAAGGACGTCCCGTCGATCCTCGCCGCGTTCGGCCCGTGGCGGGAGATGGAGCTGCCCCGGCCCGCGATCGTCACCGACGACACGCAGATGACGCTGGCGCTGGGGAAGGGGCTGCGGACGGCGATGGACCGGGGGGTGCTGGGGCCCCGGCGGATGGAGAGGCCGGTGCGCGAGGAGTTCGTCGACTGGTACCAGTCACCGGAGAACAACCGGGCGCCGGGCAACACCTGCCTCCGGGCCTGCAACCTCCTGAAGACCCCGGACCGCCCCTGGCAGGACGCCTCCCAGATCCACTCCAAGGGCTGCGGCGCCAACATGCGCGTCGCGCCCGTCGGCCTCGCCCCCGGCCTCGGCGACGAACAGCGCGCGGGCGCCGCCCAGTTGCAGTCCGCGCTCACCCACGGACACCCCACGGCGCTCGCCGCCTCCGACCTCACCGCACACGCCGTGCGGCTGCTGGCCGAGGGAGCCGAGCCGACCGGGCTGGTCGGGCGGCTGCGGTCGTACGCCTACGACAACCGCACCCGCTACCACGAGCGCTGGCTCGGCGACCTGTGGACCCGCGCCCAGGACCCCACGCCCGAGCACTTCATCGCCCGGGGCTGGGACGAGTGCCTGGCGACACTCGACCGTCTCCAGGAGGCGGTGCGCACCGTGTCGCCGGAGACCGACCCGTGCCTGGCGGTCGGCGAGGGCTGGGTCGCCGAGGAGGCGCTGGCCGCGGGGCTGCTCTGCTTCCTGCTCTTCGTAGACGAGCCGCTGACCGCCCTGCGCCGCGCCGCGTGCACCTCCGGCGACTCCGACTCCATCGCCTGCCTCGCGGGCGCGCACCTGGGCGCCGACGCCTGGCCGGCCGCGTGGGCCGACCGCATCGAGTACCGGGGCGACCTGCTGGCCCTCGGGGCGCTCTGGGACGCTTGAGCGCATGATCGACGCCCCGGACATCGACCTGGCCCCGGTGGTGGCCGAACAGCCCTTCCCGGTGCTGTTCGCCACCGTCTCCGGCGCCCACCTCTACGGCTTCCCCTCCAGTGACTCGGACGTCGACCTGCGCGGCGTCCACCTGCTGCCCGCCGCCGACCTCGTCGGGCTGCGCGAGCCGGAGGAGACCAGGTCCCGGATGTGGGACCGGGACGGCGTCGAGATGGACCTCGTCACGCACGACCTGCGCAAGTTCGTACGGCTGATGCTCCGGCGCAACGGCTACGTGCTGGAACAGCTGCTGTCGCCGCTGGTCGTGCACACCACCGAGGCCCACCGGGAACTGGCCGCCCTCGCCCCCGGCGTCCTCACCAGTCACCACGCCCACCACTACCGGGGGTTCGCGGGGACCCAGTGGCGGCTGTTCGAGAAGAGCGGCGAGCTCAAGCCGCTGCTCTACACCCTGCGGGTGCTGCTCACCGGCATCCACCTGATGCGCAGCGGCGAGGTGCAGGCCCACCTGCCCACCCTGCTCGGGCAGGTCGAGGCCCCGGCGTACGTGCCCGAGCTGATCGCGGCCAAGGCGGACCGGGAGCACGGGAGCGCCGACGTCGACCACGCGCGCGTACGGGCCGACGTGGAGCGGCTGCACGGCGTGCTGGACGAGGCGCAGGCGGCGTCAGCGCTGCCCGCCGCCCCCACCGCGTACGACGCCCTGCACGACTTCGTCGTACGGGCCCGGCTGGAGGGCTGAGGCGCGGCGGGTGCGGACGAGGAAGTCCTCGACGCGCCGCCGGTCCGGTTCGGCGGGCAGCGGGCTGCGGCGGGCGGCCTCCTCGCCCTCCTCCACCAGGCGGGCCATCCACGACGCGACCTCCGGCCAGGCCACCTCGCCGCGCTTCACGGCGAGCAGCGCTTCGCGCCGGTCGCCGACGTCGACGGTGAGCGTGCCCGTGCGCAACAGGTCGCGGGCGCTCGTCAGCAGCCGCAGCAGGTGCATCGCGTGTTTCCAGCGCGGGGCGCCGTGCGTGCGCACGTCGGCGTCCAGCTTGCGGCGCTGGCCGTGCGCGTAGCGGGTGAACGTCTCGTGGACCCGGCGGGACAGGAACGCCCCGCGCAGGCCGAGCAGCTCGCGGCCGGTGTCGTCGGCGTACTCCACGAGCGGGGAGTGCAGGCACTCCAGGATGTTCGGGTTGGCGCGCAGAGCCAGCTCGCAGAAGCGTTCCAGCTCCCAGCTGAACTGCTCCTCCGCCGGGCCCTCCACATGCGTCGGCGGCTTCTCGAACCGCCAGAACAGGGGTGTGGGCGCGAGGAACACGCCCCGGCGGTCGGTGTCGCTGCCGTCCGTCGCCAGACCGAAGGCACGCGAACCCATGACACAGGCGTAGATCGTGTGGTCGCGTACCAGGGTCTCGGGATTCATGGCCGGGAGCGTACGCGGGCCGTCACACCAGGCGGACCGAATTTCCCTCCACCGTGATCCGCTCCTCGGGCAGCGGCTTCGTGGCGGGGCCCTGCTCCACCGAGCCGTCGGCGATGCGGAACCTGCTGTTGTGGCAGGCGCAGTTGATGGTGCCGTCCCGCACGTCCGACACGGTGCAGCCCTGGTGGGTGCAGACGGCCGAGAACGCCTTGAAGTCACCCTGCTCCGGCTGGGTCACCACGACCTTCTCGTCCGTGAAGACCCTGCCGCCGCCGACCGGGATGTCACTCGTCGGCGCCAGCTCCCGCCCGGGGGAGGCCGGGGACGCGCTCGCCTCCGAGGAATCGCCGTCGCCGCCGTCGCCGCAGCCGGCCACGAGGACGGCCGCGCCCGTGGAGAGGAGAACCGTGCGGCGCGTCGGACCGTGGGGCATGTCGTCACTCCGAGGAAACGCGGGGGAGGGGAACCGGCGGGGCCAGCGTCTCAGGAGGCGGGCGCCCCGCACCGGTCCGGCGCGGGCTGACTAGGCTGGACGGACCAAGAGCCGATACGCACGTCAGCAAGGAGCATCGCCGTGGCGGTACGAGCGGTCCGGGGCGCCGTCCAACTGGAACGGGACGAAGCCGGGCACATGGACGAGCAGGTCGCGGCGCTGCTCACCGCCATCCTGGAGCGCAACGGCCTGACCGTCGACGACCTGATCAGCATCTGGTTCACGGCCACCCCCGACCTGCACAGCGACTTCCCGGCGGCCGCGGCCCGGAAGCTCGGGATCACCGACGTGCCGCTGATCTGCGCCCAGGAACTGGACATCGAGGGCGCCATGCCGCGCGTCGTCCGTGTCCTCGCCCACATCGAGTCGGACCGGCCCCGCGCCGACATCGCGCACGTCTACCTCGGCGCCGCGGCGGCCCTGCGCAAGGACATCGCCCAGTGAGAACCGCACTCGTCATCGGAACCGGCCTCATCGGCACCTCGGCCGCCCTCGCCCTGACCCAGCGGGGTGTCACCGTCCACCTCGCCGACCACGACCCGGAGCAGGCCCGCACGGCCGCCGCGCTCGGCGCCGGCACCGACGAGGCGCCGGACGGACCCGTCGACCTCGCGATCGTGGCCGCCCCGCCGGCCCTGGTGGCCGACGTGCTCGCCGACGCCATGGGGCGCGGCGCGGCCCGCGGCTACATCGACGTGGCCAGCGTCAAGGGCGGCCCGCGCCGCGAGCTGGAGGCACGCGGGCTGGACCTCTCCCGCTACATCGGCACCCACCCCATGTCCGGCCGCGAGAAGTCCGGCCCGCTGGCCGCCACCGGCGACCTCTTCGAGGGCCGCCCCTGGGTGCTGACCCCGACCCGGGACACCGACACCGAGGTGCTGAACCTCGCGCTGGAGCTCATCTCGCACTGCCGCGCGGTGCCGGTCGTCATGGACGCCGACGCCCACGACCGCGCCGTGGCCCTCGTCTCCCACATGCCGCACCTGGTCTCCAGCATGGTCGCCGCCCGCCTGGAGAACGCCGAGGAGGCCGCCGTACGGCTGTGCGGGCAGGGCATCCGGGACGTGACGAGGATCGCCGCCTCCGATCCCCGGATGTGGATCGACATCCTCGCCGCGAACCCGGGGCCGGTCGCCGACCTGCTCGGGGACGTCGCCGCCGACCTCGACGAGACGGTGCGGGCCCTGCGGGCCCTGCAGTCCTCCGACGAGGACAAGCGCCGCGAGGGCAGCCGGGGCATCGAGGCGGTGCTGCGGCGCGGGAACGCCGGCCAGGTACGGGTCCCCGGCAAGCACGGCTCCGCCCCGCGGGTCTACGAGACCGTGGCCGTCCTCATCGACGACCAGCCCGGCCAGCTCGCCCGCATCTTCGCGGACGCGGGGCGGGCCGGCGTCAACATCGAGGACGTACGGATCGAGCACGCCACCGGGCAGCAGGCCGGTCTGGTGCAGCTGATGGTCGAGCCGAAGGCCGCCCCCGTCCTGACGGCGGCCCTGCGGGAGCGGGGCTGGGCGATCCGGCAGTGACTGCCGGGCTCCCACGCCTGTCGGAGGGGTTCCGGAGAGCCAGTAACCTTGTGCGGGGCACATGCGCGCCCCGCACACCGCTCACCGCACCGCACCAGGAAGGTGTCCCCCCGTGGAAAACGGCGCCGCCCCGACCGTCCCGGCCGTGATTGTCGCCATCGACGGCCCCTCCGGCACGGGCAAGTCGAGCACGTCGAAGGCCGTCGCCGCGCAGCTCGGCCTGAGCTACCTGGACACCGGCGCCCAGTACCGGGCGATCACCTGGTGGATGGTGACCAACGGCATCGACATAGATGACCCGCACGCCGTCGCCGCCGCGGCCGGCAAGGCCGAGATCGTCTCGGGCACCGACCCGGCCGGCCCGACCATCACGGTCGACGGCGTGGACGTCGCCGGCCCGATCCGCACCCAGGAGGTCACCTCCAAGGTCAGCACGGTCAGCGCCGTCCCCGAGGTCCGCTCCCGGATCACCGAGCTGCAGCGCTCCATCGCCGCCGCCGCCCCGCAGGGCATCGTCGTCGAGGGCCGCGACATCGGTACGACCGTGCTGCCGGACGCCGACCTGAAGATCTTCCTCACCGCCTCGGCGGAGGCCCGCGCCGCCCGCCGCAACGGAGAGCTGAAGGGCGCCGACGTCAACGCCACCCGCGAGGCCCTGATCAAGCGGGACGCGGCCGACTCCAGCCGCAAGACCTCCCCGCTCGCCAAGGCGGACGACGCGGTCGAGGTGGACACCACCGACCTCACCCTCCCGCAGGTCATCGAGTGCGTCGTCACCCTCGTCGAGGAGAAGCGGGCAGGGAAGTGAACCTTCCCTCCGAGAAGGGCGCCGAGGTCGGGCGGCGCATCGGCGTCGGCCTGATGTACGGGCTGTTCAGGCCGCGCGTGCTCGGCTCCTGGCGGGTGCCCGCGACGGGACCGGTGATCTTCGCCGTCAACCACTCCCACAACATCGACGGCCCGATGGTCATGGGCGTGGCACCCCGGCCGACGCACTTCCTGATCAAGAAAGAGGCGTTCGTCGGCCCGCTCGGACGGTTCCTCACCGGCATCGGCCAGCTGAAGGTCGACCGCCGCTCCACCGACCGCACGGCCATCGGCCAGGCGCTGGGCGTGCTGGACAGCGGCGGCGTGCTGGGCATCTTCCCGGAGGGCACCCGGGGCGAGGGGGACTTCGCCTCGCTGCGCGCCGGGCTCGCCTACTTCGCCGTCCGCAGCGGCGCCCCGATCGTCCCGGTCGCCGTGCTGGGAAGTTCCCAGCGGCGCGGACGGTTGATAAAGGGACTGCCTCCGCTCCGCTCCCGCGTCGACGTCGTCTTCGGCGACCCCTTCGAGGCGGGCGACGGCAGCGGACGGCGCACGCGCAAGGCGCTGGACGAGGCGACCGAACGCATCCAGAAGCAGCTCACCGCGCACCTGGAAAACGCCAGGCGGCTCACCGGCCGCTAGGCGACACTTGAGTAGTGGATCACCCGGTACAGGGGTGCTTCACCGATCACCACGATGAACGAGGTACGGACTTCATGAACGACCACATCCACTCCGAGGGCTCGGGCGAGGAGCACGACCACGGGGCGCTTGGCGACGCCGAGTACGCGGAGTTCATGGAGCTCGCCGCGGAAGAGGGCTTCGACATCGAGGAGGTCGAGGGCGCGATCGAGGCGGCCGGGCACGGCCCGCTGCCCGTCCTCGCCGTCGTCGGCCGCCCCAATGTCGGCAAGTCGACCCTGGTGAACCGGATCATCGGCCGCCGCGAGGCGGTCGTCGAGGACAAGCCCGGTGTGACCCGCGACCGCGTCACCTACGAGGCCGAGTGGGCCGGCCGCCGCTTCAAGGTCGTCGACACCGGCGGCTGGGAGCAGGACGTCCTCGGCATCGACGCCTCCGTGGCCGCGCAGGCCGAGTACGCCATCGAGGCCGCCGACGCGGTCGTCTTCGTCGTGGACGCCAAGGTCGGCGCCACCGACACCGACGAGGCCGTCGTCCGGCTGCTGCGCAAGGCGGGCAAGCCCGTCGTGCTGTGCGCCAACAAGGTGGACGGCCCGAGCGGCGAGGCCGACGCGGCGTACCTGTGGTCGCTGGGACTGGGGGAGCCGTATCCGGTCTCCGCGCTGCACGGCCGCGGCACCGGCGACATGCTGGACAAGGTACTGGAGGCCCTCCCCGAGGCCCCGGCGCAGACCTTCGGCACCGCCGTCGGCGGCCCGCGCCGCGTCGCCCTGATCGGCCGGCCCAACGTCGGCAAGTCCTCGCTGCTGAACAAGGTGGCGGGCGAGGAGCGGGTCGTCGTCAACGAACTCGCCGGCACCACCCGCGACCCGGTCGACGAGCTGATCGAACTCGGCGGCAAGACCTGGAAGTTCGTCGACACGGCGGGCATCCGCAAGCGCGTCCACCTCCAGCAGGGCGCCGACTACTACGCCTCGCTGCGCACCGCGGCCGCAGTGGAGAAGGCGGAGGTCGCCGTCGTCCTCATCGACGCCTCCGAGTCGATCTCGGTCCAGGACCAGCGGATCGTCACCATGGCCGTCGAGGCGGGGCGTGCGCTCGTCGTCGCCTACAACAAGTGGGACACCCTCGACGAGGAGCGCCGCTACTACCTGGAGCGGGAGATCGAGACCGAGTTCGGCCAGGTGGCGTGGGCGCCGCGGGTGAACGTCTCGGCGCAGACCGGACGTCACATGGAGAAGCTGGTCCCGGCGATCGAGACGGCCCTGGCCGGCTGGGAGACCCGGGTCCCGACGGGCCGGCTGAACGCCTTCCTCGGCGAGCTGGTCGCCGCCCACCCCCACCCGGTGCGCGGCGGCAAGCAGCCCCGCATCCTGTTCGGCACGCAGGCGGGCACGAAGCCCCCGCGGTTCGTGCTCTTCGCCTCCGGCTTCATCGAGGCGGGCTACCGGCGCTTCATCGAGCGCCGGCTGCGTGAGGAGTTCGGTTTCGAGGGGACGCCGATCCACATCTCGGTGCGGGTGCGCGAGAAGCGCGGCGCCAAGAAGAAGTAGCGCGAGCGGCGAGGACGCGAGCAGCGAGAAGGGGCGGCCCCGAGGGGCCGCCCCTTCTCGCCGTCCGTGCGCCGTTCAGGCACCACGGCGCGGGGCCGGTGGCAGCGCGGCCGGGACGTGCCGCGTCCCGGCGCCGTGCGGGCCGAGGTACCCGACGCGCTGCCAGGGTGACTGCTGGACCACACGGGCGCTGTGGGCCCCCGCGCTGTAGGCGCTGTACGCGCCCCGGCCGCGGGTCATGTTCCCGAACGCGATGAACCCCAGCTCCTCCTCGCCACTGCGATCACCCGGCAGCGAACGGAAGGACTTGACGTACTCGGCGTAGAGCGCGTCGTAGATCGGCGTGGCCGAGGGGCCACCGTGTCGGCGGGAATTGTCGTATGCGTGCACGTATGTCCAAACGACCCCGAGCCGGAAGGGATGCGGGCCCGGACGGGGGCCGTTGGGCCTGGCGCGGACGGCGCTCACGTCCCAGCGAGGGGCAGCGCCGCCGCGACCAGCTGCCCGTTCGCCGCCGCCTTGTCCAGCGCGTCCCGCAGCAGGTCCTCGCGCGGCTGCCGTCCGATCGTCCCGACCGGCGCCGCGAACATCAGCACCTGATGGTGCTTGCCGGCCGCCGTGCGCCAGCCCTCGGTGACCTGGAGGGGCTGGTGGGCCTGCCACCAGGCCACCGGCCGGCCGCCGTTGGCCCCCGGCTGGAGCACCGCGTGCAGCCGGCCCATGGCGAGCAGCACGGACCAGCCGTGCAGCACGGCCGGGGCGGTGGACAGGTCGCCGGTCGGCATGAAGCCCTGCTCGATGAGCAGCGGCAGGAAGTCGTCGCCGGGGCCGGTGGTGCCGGGCCGTGCGATGGGCGCGGTCGGCTCCACCACCAGTGCGGGGTGCAACTCCCCGGAGATCAGGACCAGTCCGCTCGTCACGCCCAGCACCGCCTGCTCGGACGCGGCCTGTTCGGAGTTCCGGCCGGCGGTGTCGCCGCTGATGGACCTCACGGCTCCCTGGAGCTGTTCCTCGGTGACCTTGACGACCTGCGAGGGCAGGCAGCCGGCGTGGGCGAAGGCGAGGACGGCGGTCTCCTCCCCGATGAACAGTACGGTGCTGGTGCGCTCCTGCTCGGAGTCGCCCGGGGTGCGGCAGGACGTGCAGTCGTAACTGCCCGGGGCGGTCTCTCCGGCGAGCAGGCGATCGGCTTCTTCGTCGCCGATCTCGGCGCGTACCTCGTCGCTGACGTCGAGCATGCGCGGCACGGGTGGCTCCCTCGGGATGCGGTACGTGGCGAGGCCGGGTGGCTCCCGGCCCGTGGTCCGGGTGGGTCCCCGGCTCATGAAGAAGACAACGGGCGATCTGTGGCGGGAGTCACGCCCCATGGCGAACGGAATCGAACCATCCGACGCACAGGGTCACGTACCGCTCGGAATCGCTCACGCACCGTCAAGTGCCTTGAAGATCGCGGTCGTTGATCCGGTGAAGTGAGTCACAGGACGCGGGAACGGTGAGTCGACAAATCCCGAAATCAACGAATGAAGTGGGTGTCCGAAAGTAACCGCTACCTGAGGTAACGGTGAACTGGCCTGGAATGACGGGGGATTGGTTGATCCCGGCCCCGGCCGCTCCCTACATTCCTCCGCCGTGTGCAACGAGCACCGCTCGGGTACGTCCGCCGACCGCACCAACCGGCTCGCACCACGGCCTGGCGGCGGACGGGGCGGAGCGCGACGAACGCGTCCAGAGCGCGCAGTCGCGCCCCGCCTTGGGGGACCCCGGGTCCGTGGAGAGGGAAATACATGTCCGAAAGTGCCGATACCACTCGCGACAACGTTCGTAGGAACCGTGCGACGGCGGTCCTCGCCGGCGCGGCACTGCTCGCGCCCCTCGGACTGCTGGCCGCGACCGGCAGCGCCGCGGCGGCGGACGGCGCGGTGTGGGACCGCATCGCCCAGTGCGAGAGCGGCGGCAACTGGCACATCAACACCGGCAACGGCTATTACGGCGGGCTGCAGTTCTCCGCCTCCACCTGGCGCGCGTACGGCGGCACGGCCTACGCGCCGACCGCCGACCAGGCGTCCAAGTCCCAGCAGATCGCCGTGGCGACCAAGGTCCAGCGCGCCCAGGGCTGGGGCGCGTGGCCGACCTGCTCCGCACGGGCCGGGGCGTCCGGCGGCGCACCCGCCGCGTCCGGTGCCGGCTCCGTGACCGGCCAGGTGGCCCCGTCGGAGTCCGCACGGTCGGCGAAGCCGTCCAAGGCGCCGGCGCGGCAGTCGGGCCACACCGGACGCGGCTCGTCCCGCGGCGACTACACCGTCCGCCGGGGCGACACGCTCAGCGGCATCGCCGCACGGCACGGGACCAGCTGGCAGCGGCTCTTCGCCGTCAACAAGGCCGTCATCGGCGGCGATCCGAACGTGATCGTGCCCGGGCAGCGCCTCGACATCTGAGCCGTTTCCCTCCGCCCGGGAGTGCGGGGCCCTGTCCGGCCGGCCGGACAGGGCCCCGCGGCGCGCCTGACTCACCGCCGAAGCCCGGGCGTCCGGCAGCCGCCGTTCGGCGACGACCGCACACGCGCCGAGGGAGCCCGCCGGCCCGGACTCGGCGACGCGGCCGGCCGGCATCACGTGCACGACGTCGGCGGAGCCGGCGACCGGGGCGAGGCGGCGGACCTGTCCTTCAGGGGCCCGATGACGGACAGGCGGGGCCGGATCTCCCAGGGCGACACGAACCGGACCGGCTTCGACGTCCCGCTGCCACCCTTTTGGCCGTGACCACATCGCAACCGGACACGGACAACCAGAAGACCCGTTTCCGGGTCTGACCGGACGACGAGAAACTCGGGGAGGAACCGCACCGCATGACGTCGCCGGCCCCACCGGCCGCCCCGCTGCGCGCCGACTGCATCGCCGACTCCGCGGGCGGGCTGACCTTCGACGTCGCCGCCAACGGGGACACGGCGGCGGCCCACCTGGTGCTGCGCAGCCGCGACGGGGACGGCGAGGTGAGCCTGCCGCTCGCCCCGGCCGCGGAGGGCCGGCTGCGCGCCGCGCTGCCCAGCACCGTCGCCCTGCCCGAGGGCCGCTGGGACGCCTACGCGCGCGTGGCCGACGGCGCGCCGCGGCGCCTGGTGACGGGCGTCACCGATCTGCGCTCCCTCGCCGACCGCACCCCCAGCGGCCTCCACGGCCACGTCGCCGTCCGCATCCCGTACGCCACCCGGCAGGGCAACCTGACCGTCCGCAGCTGGCTGCGCGCCCCGCACGCCGAGACGGGGGAACTCCGCCTCACCGGCACCGGCCTGACCGTACGGGGACGGGTGTACGGCACCCAGCTCGCCCCCGGAGCCCGTGCCGAGCTGCGCTGCCGGACCGGCGCCCACCGGGTCCGCCGGCTCGACCTCACCGTCGACCGGACGGAGTTCGGCCTCACCGTGACCTACGCAGCCCTGGCCCCGGGCGCGTGGGATCTGTGGCTGCTGCCCGCCGGCGCATCAGGCCCGGCCGTGCGCGTCGCCCGGCTGCTGGACGACATCGCCGACAAGCAGCCCGTCCTCACCTATCCACGTGCGCGCGTGGAGACGCCCCACGGCCCGGTGGAGGCCGGGCCGTACTACACGCGGGACAACGACCTGTCCGTGTCGGTCACCGCGCCGAGCCCCTGACCGCCGCGGACAGTCCCTGTCCGCAACCGCTGGCAGACTCGGGCCCATGCTCGAGACCTCGGCACGACTGCTGCGCCTGCTCTCCCTCCTCCAGGCCCACCGCGAATGGTCCGGTACCGACCTGGCCGACCGCCTCGGCGTCTCGCCCCGCACCGTGCGCCGCGACGTGGAACGGCTGCGCGAGCTCGGCTACCCCGTCAACGCCAGCCCGGGCACCGGCGGCGGCTACCAGCTGGGCGCGGGCGCCGAGCTGCCCCCGCTGCTGCTGGACGACGACGAGGCCGTCGCGGTCGCCGTCGGACTGCGCACGGCCGCCGGGCAGGGGATCGAGGGCATCGGAGAGACCTCCGTGCGGGCCCTCGCCAAGCTGGAACAGGTGCTGCCGAACCGGCTGCGCCGGCGCGTCAGCGCCCTCAACGCCTTCACCGTGCCGATGCTGCGCGCCTCCCGGCCCACCGCCGTCGACCCGGGCGTGCTGACCGAGCTGGCCCACCTGTGCCGGGACGCCGAGCGGCTGCGCTTCGAGTACCGCGGCCACGACGGCACGCCCACGCGCCGCACCGTCGAGCCGTACCGGCTGGTGTGCTCCGAGCGGCGCTGGTACCTGGTCGCCTTCGATCTGGACCGCGCGGACTGGCGTACCTTCCGCGTGGACCGGATCACGCCGAAGCCGCCGCACGGGCCGCGCTTCGTGCCGCGCGAGCCGCCCGCCGAGGACCTGGCCGCGTACGTCTCCCGGGGCGTCTCCACCCGGGTGTACGCCACGCACGCCGTCGTCCGGCTGCTGGCGCCGCTGGAGGAGGCCGCCGAACGGATCTCGCCCATCGCCGGAACCCTGGAGCCGGAAGGCCCCGACAGCTGCCTGCTGCGCACCGGGGCCGCCAGCCTGGAGGTCATGGTGGTGCATGTGATGATGCTGGGCTTCGACTTCGAGGTGCTGGAGCCCGCGGAGCTGACCGAGGCGATCAGGTCGGCCCGCGACCGGCTCGACCGGTCCCTCGCCCGGGCGGAGGAACCCGGGGCCGCGCGTGCGGAGATCCTGTGACGAAGGCATGGAATTCCTGTGTCTCCATTCGATTCCCGCGTGCCTGTTCGGGGCCGGAATGGAATCTCTCCCGGAGCGTGTCACCTGCCTTTTCCGTCGTTTATTCGAAGGGCGGTCGCGACGCGCGAGAATTTCCCTCCAATGCCTGTGGAACGCGACGGGAACCGTCCGTCCGTGTGACGGAGTTCTGCCAAAACGCATGTCGTGGTCCTGTGACAGAAGTGTGACCGGAGAGGTATCTGTGACCGTTGTTACTGGTCTGGGCTTCCCCGTCCCTGGAGCAGGGCATAGCGTGGCGGCATGGCGCCGATTCCCACACCCCCAGCCGAACCCCAGGACAGTCCGGACGCATACGTCGGCCTCGATTCCGACGCGGCCGAACGGCTCGCGCGTGAACGGGGATGGTCCCCGGTGCGGTCGCTGCCGCCGGGGGCGATCATCACGATGGAGTACCGCGTGGGCCGGCTGAACTTCGAGGTGAAGAACGGCCGCGTGGCGCGGGCCTGGAAGGGCTGACGCACGGTGACGACGACGGCCCCGACTTCCCTGCGCGGAAGCCGGGGCCGTCGCCGTCCTGGGGGCGGGGGAGGGGCTGTGCGTACCGGCCCCCGCGTCGTGCCGGTGGTCAGCCGCCCGAGAGGTGACGGGCGGCCGGGGCCGCGTTGCGGGAGTGGCGGTCGGCGTGCGGCGGTCGCCGGCTGCCGGCCGGAGTGACCGGCGTGCGCTCGGAGCGGGCCGTGTGCGGTCCGGGGGCCAGGTGCACCGGGGTCCGGGAGCGGGACGCGGAGACCGGCTCGCGAGCCGGGGTCCCCTCCCGGTCGGAGGCCGGCGGCGGTGTGAGCACCACCGGGGTGCTGACCGGCTCCTTCACCGGTTCGGTGCGTGCCCGGCGGGCGTACCAGCGGTCGCGCAGGCCGAAGATCCAGGACTCGGCGCGGGTGATCAGCGGCTCGAACCAGGGCAGCGCCAGCAGGATCAGCAGCCCCGCGGCCCAGCCGAGGAGCACATCGCTCAGCCAGTGCGTACCGAGGTAGACGGTCGACATCCCGACCCCGAGGGAGACGACCGCGGACAGGGCGGACAGCCAGCGGCGGGCCCTCGGCGTCGAGGCCAGGTAGGCCAGGATGCCCCAGGTCACCACGGCGTTGGCGGTGTGACCGCTCGGAAATATATCGCCGCCGAGCCACATCTCGTTCGAGCCGATCGTGGTCGCGTAGTGCGGTCCGAGCCGCCCCATGCCGATCTTGGCGGCACCGACGGTGACGTTCAGCAGCAGCAGGGAGACGCCGAGCGCGATCAGCGGCCGCAGCGTGTGCTGGCGCCAGGAGCGCCAGCCGAGCCAGGCAGCGACCATCACCGCCGTGGGTCCGCGCTGGCCGAGCACCACGTAGTAGTCGACGAACGCGTGGATCTCCGGCCACTGCTGGTACGGCCGGAAGAACATGACCTGCCAGTCGAGCCGGACCAGCCACGAGGTGACCAGTACGGCCCACACGATCGCGAGATAGAAGGCGAAGGTCGCGGCGAACAGCGCGATCCTGTGCCGGCTCATCTTCGGCACATCCAGGTGGGCCGGTCGTTCCGGCTCCCGGTCCAGCCTCGCGAACACCCGGTCCAGACGGGTGAGGTTCCGTTCGGTACGCACCCAATCGACGTTACAGCGAGTGAGCTGTGAACCCGGCCGAATCAACGGCTTTGTGATGACGATGTGATGTGGGATTCCTCTCAGCGGGCGGACCATTTCCGAGGAATCCGCAATCCGGGCCGTAGGCGGACTTCAATTCCTTTGATCAGTCCGGTCGGCGGTTTTATCGTGATTATGAATTCGTTCACCGAAAGCTGGTGCGGAATTCTCTCGTCGCTCATCGGGTGCCCCGGGCCGGTCAGGGCGGACCCGAGCCGTTCAGCCAGAACGCCCCGTACACCGCCGACGCCACCGCGACCCCGCCCACGACCAGCGCTGACCTGGGGGTTCGCAGCCGGGCCAGGGCCAGTGCGAGGGGCAGCAGCAAGGGGAAGGCGGGGAGCAGCAGGCGCGGCTTCGAGCCGAAGTAGCTCGACGCGCACAGGGCGAGGACGGTGACGACGCCGGCGTACACCAGCAGCGGGAGCGGCTGGCGCTGTCGCACGCAGACCACGTACAGCAGGACGAGCAGGCCGACCCCGACGACGAGTCCGACGCCCGCCAGGACCGACGGGAACGACGTGAACTTCTCGGCGACGAAACGGGCGAAGGCCACGCCTCCGTCGAAGCCGTTGCGCCAGCCGGCCTGGACGTCGAGATAGCCGAGCGGGCCCCTGCCGGTGCGGTGGCCGACCCACAGCACGTAACCGGCGGCGCCCAGGGGCGCGAGCAGCATGCCGATCACCCGCCGCGCGCCGTCCGAGGGGGCGCGTTCCGGGCCGTGAGCGCCGCTCGGGCCGACGGTGCTCCGGCTTCGCACGAATGCCACGATCGCGGCCGCCCACACCGCCGCCGTCACCGCCAGCCCCACCGGCCGGGTCAGCCCGGCCAGCGCGGCCAGCGCCCCCGCCGTCACCCAGCGCCCGGTCAGCACCGCGTACAGCGACCAGGCGGCGAGCGCGGTGAACAGCGACTCGCTGTAGGCCATCGACTGCACGATCCCGACCGGCAGCACGGCCCACAGCAGCACCGCGCACACCCCGGCCCGTCCGTCTCCCACCACCACCCTTCCAAGGCCGCGCTGCGCGTCTTTCTCCTTCTGGTCGTACACGTGCTCCGCGACCGCGAAGATCCCCCAGGCCGCCGCGAGCGAGGCCGACAGGCTCACCACGAACCCCGCGTCGGCGTGCGACAGCGGGCTCACGGCCGCACCCAGCCGCTCCAGCCAGGGCAGCAGCGGGAAGAAGGCGAGGTCGGAATGCACGTCGCCGTTCGGCAGCCGCACCTCGTAGCCGTACCCCAGCTCGGCCACCCTCGTGTACCACAGGGAGTCCCAGCGGGCGGTCAGCAGCGTGTACGCGCTCTTGTCGCGCGCGGCGCTCCACAGGGCCAGGGCGAGCAGGCCCAGGGCGCGCACGGCCGCGTAGCCGAGGAGCGCCGGGGCGGCCCGGCGCAGGGCGCCCGGCCGCCCCGCCGTCACGCGCGTTTCAAGATCGGTCACGGGCTCGATTATCTGCCGCCTCCGCAACCGGCCGGCCGGCCGGGGCGTGCCGGCCGGCAGGGGCAGTGGCGCATGCCACACGCCCGGCCCGGGATGTGTGAGGCCCACCACGTGTGTGCGCCGGGGACTCGCGTACGCTGACGAGTCACTCGCGTTCCGTTGCACGGCCCGGAGACTCCCGCTCCTCTCCGGGCGAGCCGCAGGGGAGTCCCCACCCCGCGCAGCCCGCCGGACGCGAGGGAACATCTTGGAGGTACGTACATGTCCGGGACGACCACGGCTGCCGCCACGCCGCGCCGTCGGGCGGCCGGGGCCGGTGCCAACCGCTGGGTGGTTCTGGTCGTCCTCTGCGTCAGCCTGCTGCTCGTCGCCGTCGACGCGACCGTGCTGCACGTGGCGGTCCCCGCCGTCACCGAGGACCTCAGGCCCGGCTCGATCGAGCTGCTCTGGATCGTCGACGTCTACCCGCTCGTCTGCGCCTCGCTGCTGATCCTCTTCGGCACCCTGGGCGACCGGGTGGGCCGCAGACGGGTCCTCCTGCTGGGGTACGGCCTGTTCGGTGTCGCCTCCGCCCTGGCCGCCGTCGCCGACAACGCCCAGGTGCTGATCCTGGCCCGTGCGCTGCTCGGCGTCGGCGGCGCGATGATCATGCCGGCGACGCTGTCGATCCTGCGGCAGGTCTTCCCCGACCGGCGGGAGCGGGCGCTGGCGATCGGCATCTGGAGCGCCGTGGCCGCGGTGGGCGCGGCGATCGGGCCGTTGCTCGGCGGCTTCCTGCTGGAGCACTTCTGGTGGGGTTCCGTCTTCCTGGTCAACATCCCGCTGATGCTGGTCAGCCTGCCGGTGGGACGCCTGCTGCTGCCCGAGTCGAAGGGCGACGGCGCCGGCCCCTGGGACGTGGTCGGCGCGCTGATGGCGGCGGCCGGGCTGTTCGGGGTCGTCCTCGGTGTGAAGCGGCTCGGCGGCGGCGAGCCCGTGGCCAGCGTGGTCACCGTGCTGCCGCTGCTGGCGGGCGCTGCCCTGCTGGCCGCCTTCGTACGACGGCAGCGGCGGCGTGCGCATCCGCTGGTGGACCTGCGGATGTTCCGGCGGCCGGCGTTCAGCACGTCGGTGGGCTGCATCGTGCTGGCGATGCTGGCACTGGTGGGCCTCGAGCTGATCGCGGCGCAGTACCTGCAACTGGTGCTCGGGCTGTCCCCGCTGCAGACCGGGCTGCGGTTGCTGCCGCTGACGTTCGCGGCGATGGCGGCGGGCCTGGCCGGGGCGCGGATGCTGCGGCGCTTCGGGCCGCGCCGGATGGTGTGCGCCGGCTTCTGCCTGACGGCGGGGGCGGTGGTGCTGCTGACGGCGATGGGCCGCGAGGACCACTGCGCACTGCTGCTGACCGGGTTCGTGCTGCTCGGCTTCGGTCTCGAGACCACGCTGTTCGGGGCGTACGAGTCGATGCTGAGCGAGGCACCGCAGGCACAGGCCGGCGGGGCGGCGGCGATCGGCGAGACGTCGTACCAGCTGGGCGCCGGGATCGGCATCGCCCTGCTGGGCAGCGTGATGAACGCGGCGTACGCCCCGGGGCTGGCGGGCGTTCCCGGTGTGCCCGCGGCGGCGTCCGCGGCGGCGGGGCATTCGCTGGGCGAGGCGTACGAGGTCGCCGCGCAGCTCGGCGGGCCGGCGGGGGTCGCCCTGCGGCGGGCGGCGGCGGACGCGTTCGTGCACGGGCTGCACGTGACGTTGCTCGTCAGCGCCGGGCTGTTGCTGCTGGGGGCGGCGATGGCGCTGCGGCTGCCGCGGGTCATGCAGTGCGAGCCGGTCGCCGTGCCCGCGCCCCGGGACGCCGCGGAGTCCCGCGTCTCGGTGACGGCCACCGCGTCGGTGGACGTACGGGACACCGCGACGTAACGGCGGCACCGAGTCGCGACTAGCGGTGCTAGTTTTCAGTGTCCCGGAGGGTGTTCCATGGCCGCGTCCCCGAAGTTGCCCCCGTTCGACCCCGCCGCCCCCCTCGGCATCGACGACCTGCTGGACCCGGAGGACCTCGCGGTCCGGGACACCGTGCGGGACTGGACCGCCGACCGCCGAGGACCGGCAGCGCGAGGCCCTGCTGGTGGAGTGTCGGGCGCGGAAGATCGAGCCACCGGGCCCAACCCGGCTTGAGAAGGTGCTGGTTGCGGCGCGGGGCAAGTGAGAGAAGACGTTCTGCGCCCGCACTCGGACCCTCCCTAACGCGGCCGATCCGATGGGACCTGATCGAGCAGCAGTACGACCAGATGGTGAAGTACGCCACCGCGCTCCGGCTCGGGACGGCGGAAGCAGAGCAGGTCCTGCGGCGCTTCACCCGCGGCGGCCCCAAGCACCCGACCTACCAGGCTCTCGAAGAACTCGGCCGCGCAGTTCGTACGGTGTTCCCCTGCGATTACCTGGCCAGTCCTGGCCTGCGCCGCGAGATCCACGGCGGGCTTCAGGTCGTGGAGAACTGGAACAGCGCGAACACCGTGCTCCACTACGGCAAGGACGGCGCCCTGACCGGCCCGGACAAGGAGCACGCCGAGACCTCTATGCTCGCCCTGCACCTGCTCCAGTCCGCGCTCGTGCACGTCACACCCTGCTGGTGCAGCAGGTCCTGGCCGAACCGGCCTGGGCATCGAGGCTGAGCGAGGAGCATCGGCGCGGCTTGACCGCGCTGTTTTGGTCCAACGTCAACCCCTACGGCACCTTCCGCCTGGACATGGACCAGCGACTCGACCTGGGGCTCACGGTGCCCCGTCCCCGTGGCGCGACAGACACCGCCGGTCGATCACATGCGGAGACGCGATGACGAACTTCCGGCAACCCGCCGTCCAACAGGCAGGGTGGTGTGTCCGAGCAACGGCTGATCGGCCCCCGTCACGTCAGACGGCGGTGAAGCCGCCGTCTGCGGGTACCACGGCTCCGGTGATGAAGCTGGAGCGTGGTGAGGCGAGGAAGCAGAGAACCTCGGCGATCTCTTCGGGCTGTGCGACTCGGCCCAGAGGCTGGGCGTCGGCGAACGATGCGAGGTAGGCGCGGCTGTCGGGGCGGATCGTGTCGAGGAAGTCGGTCTCGATGACGCCTGCGGCGACAAGGTTGGCGCGGATGCCCCATGGTCCGCCTTCGACGGCGAGCACCTTGGTCAGTTGGGCCAGGGCGCCTTTGGACGCGCTGTAGGCGGCGCCTTCGGGCAGGGCGACCGTGCCGGCGTAGGACCCGGTGCTGACGATGCTCCCGCCGCCCCGGCTCTGCATCGTTCGGAAGGCTTCTCGGGCGCAGAGGAAGGATCCGCGGGCGTTGACGGCCATCACGGTGTCCCAGTCTTCGGCGGTGGTTTCGGTGACGGGTTTGTTCAGGGTGCGTCCGGCGTTGTTCACCAGGATGTCCAGTCCTCCGAAGGTGTCCAGCGCCGAGCGGACCGCGTGGACGGCGGTCTCCTCCCGCGTGATGTCGCCCCGCATCGCGAGTACGCCGGGGAATTCGTCCCCCAGGGTCGTGACGTCGGGACGCAGGTCGACGGCGACGACGCGGGCGCCGCGGGCATGGAGCAGTGCCACGGTCTCCTTGCCCACGCCGCGCGCGGCCCCGGTGACCAGGGCGGTCTTCCCGGCGAACTCGGATGCTTCGGCAGACGCGGCGGTGGGCGTCATGGTGAGGTCCTCTCGAAAAGATCAGGGTCGCGCGCAGTTTCCCGCGCCGGCTGTCTGGGCTGCTGTACGGTCACGCACTCACGAGGCAGACGGCACAGGAGATGAGCGCACTTGCCGTGCGTGCGCACGGGAGGCGTCGTGGACGCCCGGCGGGCGGGTTGTTCAGTGTGCGGTGAGGCCGCCGTCGACGACGAGTTCTGAGCCGGTGACGAAGGAGGAGTCGTCGCTGGCGAGGAAGAGGATCGCGGGGGCGACCTCATCGGCGCGGCCGGCTCGGCGCATGGGGGTGCGCTGGATGTCCGGTTGCTGGTCGCCCTGCTCGTCCAGGAGGTCCTGGATCATCGGTGTGGCGACCACTCCGGGATGTATCGAGTTGACCCGTACGCCCTGCCGTGCGTACTCGACTGCGGCCGTCTTGCTCAGCAGACGCACCGCGCCCTTCGACGCCTGGTAGGCCGCGGCCGCGCCGCTGCCCACCAGGCCGAGCACGGACGAGGTGTTGATCACCGACGCGTTGCCGCTCGCTCGCAGCAGCGGCATCGCCGCCCTCATACCGAGCCAGGTGCCTTTCTGGTTCACGTCGATCACGCGGTCCCACACCTCCTCCCGCGTGTCCTCGATACCCGGCCAGTCCAGGATTCCGGCGAGGTTCACCAGCACGTCCAGCACTCCGAAACGATCGCGTACGAGGGCCGTCACCTCCTCCCATTCCCGGGCGGAGGAGACATCGAGGAGGGCGGTCGCCACCTCCGCGCCACCCGCCTCGATGCGCCGCGCCAGCTTCTGGAGGGGTTCCCGGGCTACATCGGTGATCACCAGCCGGGCGCCCTCCTGGGCGAAGAGTTCGGCGGTCGCCGCACCGATCCCCCCGGTCGCGCCCGTGATCAGGGCCACCTTGCCCTCAAGACGTCGTCCGGTCATGAATACGGTCCTTCCCTTGCGTTTGATACGTCTGTCAGCGACTGCTGCCTGCCTCGGCAGTCGGTCCGCTCCCACGAGGAGTCGGTCTCCGCGACCGGAGCAGCTGCTGCCCGAACCCCGTTGTCCCGCTACGCTCGCCACCCCGCTACGACGGGCTCGACTCTCGGTACAGCACGAGGTGTTCGTGGTAGAGCACTCCGTCGCGGATGTCCCCTGTGGCGGTGAACCCGGTGTCGTCGACGTAGTCCAGGTGACTACCGGTGACCGTGTAACGGCCGGTGTACGCACTGGCCCGCTCGCCGCGAGCCTCGTCGTAACGGCCGTCCGGCAGCAGCTCCTGCCGGATGTGCCCGTCCTCGGTCACCCACATACCGACCACGTCCACGTGGCCGTCCTCGATCGCGGCCATGGCGGCCTCCTCTCCTCGAACGGTGCGGTCCTTCCCGCTCCACCGAGTCTGCGCAGGTCAGCGATGACCGACCAGGACGCTTGCTGCCTGGATGCACCACACCCAGGCAGCACGGCGGCGCGCCGCCTAGCCTGAGGACATGGACGACAACCGCATGGGGGACTTCCTGCGCGCGTGCCGCGCCGCCCTGCGCCCGCACGACGTCGGGATGCCGAGCCACGGGACCCGCAGAGTCGCCGGGCTGCGCCGCGAGGAGGTCGCCGTCCTGGCCGGAGTGAACGCCGACTACTACACCCGCCTAGAACAGGGCCGCGAACGCAACCCCTCGCCCCAGGTGATCGACGCTCTCAGTCATGCGCTGCACCTCGACGAGGACGCCAGGGCGCACCTGTACCGGCTGGCCGGGGCCGCCCCCGCCGACCGGCTGTCGCCTCGCCGCACCGAGCGCGTCAGCCCCGCCCTGCGACAGCTGATGGACGGCTACCCCAACACCCCGGCGTTCGTCATGAACAGGACCCTCGACCTCCTCGCGGTCAACGCGCTGGCCCAAGCCCTCTACTCGGCGTTCACCCCGGCGGACAACCTCGCCCGCATGACGTTCCTCGACCCGGCCGGCCCCACCTTCTACACGGACTGGAACCGGGCGGCACAAGCCACCGTCGCCAACCTCCGCGAGGCGACCGGATTCGACCCGGACAACCCGCGGCTGCGTGAACTCGTCGGCACCCTCACCGAGCACAGCGCGGACTTCGCGCGCCTGTGGCAGTCCCACACCGTGCGAGGCAAGACGCAGGACGCCAAACACTTCCTCCACCCGGATGTCGGCCCGCTCACGCTCACCTACCAGGCGTTCGACGTACGCGAGGCACCCGGCCAGCAGCTCGTCATCTACCACGCCGAACCGGGCAGCCCCAGCGCCCACTCCCTCCACCTGCTCGGCTCCCTCCACGCCACCCGGCGCCAAGACCGCTCCCAGCACACAGCTGATCAGCCAACACAACCCGGAGACCCGCACCGATAGTGCGACTTCGCCTCAGCGCGTTTCATAGGTGGTCGCTCGTGAAACACCCGGCCGCCCGGCGGCCCACCTGCGGCAATCATGTTTCATGAGTTGTTGCAAACGACTTGCCTCCTGAAACACACCCTTGAAACGCTCCGAGGTGTGAGCGACGACTTCAAGCGCGTGGAATCGCGCGACTGCCCTATGTCCTCCTGCGCGGCCCCCGCGGGCTCCCCTTGCCGGACCGGCAACGGGAAGGTGGCCATCCAATACCACACCGCCCGCTTCCGCCTCGTGCCCCACCTCGCCAAGGCCCTCAGCGTGCCGACCCCCGCCGTACGCAAGCCCGGCTCGGCGTGGACCGAACTGCCCCGGCCCGTGAGCGCCGGCGCCGAACCGGTCGGACACGTCCGCCTCGGCTACGCCCGTGCCTCGACCGCCCGGCAGTCCCTGGACGCGCAGCTCGACTCCCTCGCCGCGGCCGGGGTGACCCGCATCTTCTCGGAGAAGATCTCCACCCGCGCCACGAAGCGCCCCGAACTGGAGACCGTCGTGAAGCTCGCCGGGGAGATCCGCTCCTCCGGCGCCGCCGTGACCCTCGTCGTCCACGAGCACAAGCGGCTCGGCCGCGGCATCGAACTCGCCATGCTCGCCGAGGAACTGAAGGCCAGTGACGTCGGACTGGAGTTCCTCACCGGGGAACTGATGGGCTCGCACGACCCCTCGGGCATCGTCTTCACCGTGCTGGCGGCCATGTCGGGCATGGAGCGCGAGTACATCCGCGACCGCACCCTCGAAGGCCATGAGTCCGCCCGAAAGCGCGGCAAGACCATCGGCGGCGCGGGCGTCACCGACCCGGACATGCTGTCCATGGCCCTCCACCTGCGCGACCAGGAGATGAGCCTGCGCGACATCGCCAAGCGGCTCGTCATCACCACCGGCACGAAGAAGGGCCAGCACCCCTCACCCGCCACCGTCATGCGAATGTTCCGCGTGCACGACGAGAAGGCCGCCACGACGGCGAGCGTATGATCACCCGCTACATTGCGGCTGGTGTCTGAGCTAGGACACCGGGGCCGACACCCCGGTTTCTCCGCGCCCGAGATCAAGCACAAGTGGTCGCTGCGCGCCTCCGTCACCAGCGAGCTGGTCCTCGACGACGTGCGGCTGCCCGCCGACGCCGTGCTGCCGGAGGTGACCGGACTGCGTGGACCGCTCAGCTGTCTCACGCACGCCCGTTACGGCATCGTCTGGGGCGCGATGGGCGCGGCCCGCAGCTGCTTCGAGGCGGCCGTGGAGTACGCGAAGTCGCGGGAGCAGTTCGGGCGGCCCATCGGCGGCTTCCAGCTGACCCAGGCCAAGCTCGCCGACATGGCGGTCGAACTGCACAAGGGGATTCTGCTCGCCCACCACCTCGGGCGGCGCATGGACGCCGGCCGCCTGCGTCCCGAGCAGGTCAGCTTCGGCAAGCTCAACAACGTGCGCGAGGCCATCGACATCTGCCGTACGGCCCGGACGGTCCTCGGCGCCAACGGGATCTCGCTCGAGTACCCCGTGATGCGGCACGCGACGAACCTGGAATCGGTGCTCACCTACGAGGGCACCGTCGAGATGCACCAGCTGGTGCTGGGCAAGGCGCTCACCGGGATCGACGCCTTCCGGTGAACCCCGCGAGGGGGCAGGGCCGGTGTGCGCGGCCCTGCCTCAGCTCTGGTTGAAGAAGCCGTCCGACCGGTGCGCGGCCGAGTCGCCGCTGATCACCTGGGTGTCGGCCGGGCTCAGCAGGAAGACGCGGGTGGACACCCGCTCGATCGAACCCCGCAGGCCGAAGATCAGCCCGGCCGCGAAGTCGACCACGCGCTTGGCGTCGGATGCCTCCATGGCCGTGAGGTTCACGATGACCGGGACCCCCTCCCGGAACAGCTCGCCGATCGCACGCGCGTCCCGGAAGCTGTCCGGGGTGACCGTGCCGATGCGACGGCCCTTCTCCTCGGCCGAGTCCGCGGCCACCTTCACCCGGGGGTCGGTGACCCAGGCGTCGCCGGAGTCGTTCTCCTCGGAGTAGTCGTCGTCGTAGTAGCGCTCGTCATCGTTGTCGTCGACGAGGCCGAGCCACGCACTCGCCTTGCGTACCGATCCCATGGACGCCTCCTCTCACAGCGGTCTTTCGTGCTTTCCGCATCCCTATGGTCATCCATGATGCGGACGTCGCGCCAAGTGGATAGACGCCGCGCGGGGGGTTTGTGACGGTACTGGTGCACAGCGAATCCGTCGAGAGTCCATGTGTCCCAAGGGCCGTTTCTCAAACGGCTGCTGACTGTGAGTGAAATATGATTCTTCGCGGCGGACGGGTGAGGCGCGGGGCGTACGGGTGAACCGGCGGCCGGTACGATGCCGCAGCTCAGCGTCGTAGCAACCACGGGGGAGTGTTGTGTTCGGAATCGTCAGGCCCTGTCGGCACCGGCTCGGAGAGCGTCTCACGAGCCAGTGGATGGCGCACTTGTGCGGGTTGTGTCTCGCGTTGCGCGGGGACCACGGCCAGTTCGCGCGGATCGTGACGAACTATGACGGGCTTCTCATATCGGTGTTGACGGAGGCTCAGGCCGGACGCGGCGGCACCGGCGCCGGGCGGCGCACCGCGGGCCCCTGTCCGCTGCGCGGCATGCGCACCGCGTCCGTCGCCCACGGCGAGGGGGCGCGGCTCGCGGCCGCCGTCTCCTTGGTGCTGGCCTCGGCGAAGGTGCGCGACCACGTCGTCGACGGGGACGGGCTGCTGGCCCGCAGGCCGGTGGCGCGCGCCGCCCGCCGGGTCGCCGCGAGCTGGGACGCGGCCGGGGCGCGGGCCGGTACGGCCGTCGGGTTCGACACCGCCGTCCTGGTCGACGCCGTGGACCGGCAGACCGGCATCGAGGCGCTCGCCGGGCCCGGTACGCCGGTGCTCGTCGTCACCGAACCCACCGAGACGGCGACCGCCGCCGCCTTCGCGCACACCGCGCACCTCGCCGGACGGCCGTACAACGCCGCGCCGCTCGCCGAGGCGGGCCGGCTCTTCGGCCGGCTCGCCCATCTCCTGGACGCCGTGGAGGACCTGGACACCGATGCCGCCTCGGGTGCCTGGAACCCGCTCACCGCCACGGGGACACCGCTCACGGAGGCCCGGCGGCTGGCCGACGACGCCGTGCACGGGGTGCGTCTGGCGCTGCGCGAGGTCGCCTGGGGGTCCGGGGTCTCCCCGGAAGGACACAGCACCGACGGGCGGCTGGCCCACCTGCTGCTCGTGCACGAGCTGCGCAACTCCGTCGACCGCGCCTTCGGCACCCCCTCCTGCGCGCACGGTGCCGGACCGTACGCGCCGCCCGGCACGCCGGGCGGTCCCGGGGCGCCGACGCCCCCGGAGCCGCCGCGCCGGGACCGGCGCGGGCTGCTCGCGGGGTGTGCCGTGTGGCTGGGGCTGGCCTGTACGTGCCAGTTGTGCTGCGGCACCTACTCCGACCCCTGGACGGGGGAGCGCAAGGAGGGCCAGTGCAGCAACTGCGACTGCAGCGGGTGCGACGGCTGCTGCAGTTGCTGCGACTGCTGCAGCAACTGCTGCGGCGACGACGGGTGCGGGTGTGACGGCTGCGACTGCGGTTGCAGCTGCTGAGAGACCGTCGGTGCGCCGGGCCGGTCAGTCCTTCAGCTCCGGGGGCGAGATCTCGGACCTCGCGATCGCGGAGTCCGTCGTCCCCCACTTCTTCAGGATCCTGTCGTACGTCCCGTCGGCGATGAGTCCGTTCACGGCGGCCTGCAGGGCGGGCGCCAGCTTCGAGCCCTTCTTGAGGGCGAACCCGACGTCCAGGCGGTGGAACTCGTTGAGGAACTTCAGGCCCTGCTGGTGGGCGACCGCGTAGCGCAGCCCGTTGATCGTGGACATCACGACGTCGCTGCGGCCCTGCTGGAGCGAGGACCAGAGCGCGCCGGGCTCGCTGTAGGTCTGCACCTCGTACGCCTTCTCGCCGGCGTCCGTGCACAGGTGCTTGTTCTCCTCCAGCGTGGCCTCGAAGGTCGTGCCGGCGCCGGTCGCCACGTTCAGCCCGCACAGCTGCCCCAGGTCGGTGACCTTCGACAGCTCGCTGTCCTCGCGGGCGGCGAAGCCCTGACCGTCGTTGATGTAGGTGACGAAGTCGATGGTCTTGCGCCGCTCCTCGGTCACGCCGAAGTTGCTGGCGCCGACGTCGTACTTGCCGCTGTCGAGGGCGGGCAGGATCGCCTCGAAGGAGGCCTGCTCGGTCTTCAGCCGGATACCGAGCGCCTTGGCGACGGCGTTCGCGAAGTCGACGTCCTGGCCGGTCAGCGTCTTGCCGTCGGTCAGATAGGTGGTGCCGGGCGGAGTGCCGCCGACGCTGACGGCGAGGGTGACGCTCGTGGTGCCGGCGGGCAGCAGCTTCACGGCGGCCGCGTTCCGTCCGACGCCGGAGACGACGTCCGTGGTGGGGACCGCGTCGGAGCCGGCCGCCGCGCCCGCGACGTCTTCGGCGCTGTCGCCGGAGCCGCACGCGGTGAGCAGCAGGGCCGCCGAGGCAATCAGGGTGAAGGGGGTGAAAAGTCTTTTCCGGGCGCGCGTGGGCGTACGCATGGTGAGCAGTCTCCTGAGAGCGAAGGCTTGGGGCAGCGCGAGGGGAGGGGGCGCGTGTGAAGGCGGGAAGAGAGAAGGGAAACCCGTGGAGGCCCCGACGGAGTCAGGCGGTCAGGGCAGGCAGGGAGGGTCGGCTCAACAGGAAGAGGACCACACTCGACCGAAGTCGATGTGGGAGCGCGTGACCAGCCACTGCTGCGGATGCATGGGCCAAGTGGAACAGGCATCCGGTTCCGCGTCAACGACTTGAGACGCGCGGCTCACAGTGTGGACAGTCTTGACAGCGGACCGAAACAGCCCCGTACTCTCGGCGCACGGCCCTGCTGAGGGGCTCGGCCGTGTGAAGGCACCGCCCACCGTGTCCGACTGACTCGATGTCACGGAGCCTTCGCATGCCCTCCGACACCCTCGCCCAGCACGCCGCCGTCCCGGAGACCCCGGACAAGGCGGACACCCCGCGGATCGTCCCGCAACGCCGCTTCGGCCAGTGGACGGCCGCCGCCGTGGTCCTCGTCCTCCTCGCTTTGGCCGTCAACTCCGTCCTGCGCAACGACGCCTTCCAATGGGACGTCGTCGCCGACTACTTCACCACCACCGCCGTCCTGCGCGGCCTCTGGCTCACCCTCTGGCTGACCGCCGTCGTCATGGTCCTCGGCTTCGCGCTGGGCACGCTGCTCGCCGCGTTCCGGCTCTCCGCCAACCCCGTGCTACGGGCGGTGAGCTGGGGCTACGTGTGGCTGTTCCGCTCGATACCGATCCTGGTGCAGCTGCTGTTGTGGTTCAACATCGGCGCCCTGTACCCCCGGATCCTCGGCGTGAAGACGGTCGACCTGCTCGGCCCGGTCACCGTCGCGGTCATCGGCCTCACCCTGCACGAGGCCGCCTACGCCGCCGAGGTGGTGCGCGGCGGCATCCTCTCCGTCGACCGCGGCCAGATCGAGGCCGCGCAGGCGCTGGGGCTGAGCCGGTGGCGCCGGTGGCGGCGGATCGTCCTGCCGCAGGCCATGCGCTCCATCGTGCCGCCCGCCGGCAACATGCTGATCGGCACCCTCAAGGGCACCTCCATCGTCAGCGTCATCGCCGTCCAGGACCTGCTGTACTCGGTGCAGCTCGTCTACCACCGCACCTACCAGGTCATCCCGCTGCTGATGGTGGCCACCGTCTGGTACACCGTCGTCACCTCGCTGCTCGGCGTCGGCCAGTACTACGTCGAGAAGCACTACGCGCGCGGCACGGAGCGCACCCGATGACGCGGCACTCCCTCGTGATCGTCGGCGCCGGTCCGCGGGGAACCGGCCTGCTGGAGCGCATCGCCGCCAACGCGCCGGAGCTGTACGCCGGTGCGGGCCTCGACATCCACCTCGTCGACCCGCACCCGCCCGGTGCCGGGCGCATCTGGCGCGAGCGGCAGTCGCCGCTGCTGTGGATGAACTCGCACGCCGAGGACGTCACCATGTTCACCGACGAGACGGTGGAGATGGCCGGACCCGTACGGACGGGCCCCACCCTGCACGAGTGGGCGGGCCTCGACGGCCGCACCTTCGCCGATCGCCGGGTCCAGGGCGCGTACCTGCGCTGGGTGTACGACCGCGCCGTGGCCGACCTGCCCGACGGCATCACTGTCCATCACCACCCGGGGCGAGCCGTGCGGGTCGACGGACCGCGCGAGGGACGCCAGCGGGTGTGGCTGGCGGGCCGGACCCTGCCCCTCCTCGCCGACCTGGTCGTCCTCACCCTCGGCCACCTCGACGCCGAGCCCGACGAGGAGCAGCGGGAGCTGTCCGCGTACGCCCGCGCCCACGGCCTGGTCCATCTCCCGCCGGACTTCACCGCCGACAGCGACCTGTCCGCGCTGCGCCCCGGTGAGCCGGTCCTCGTCCGCGGGTTCGGGCTGGCCTTCGTCGACCTGATGGTGCTGCTGACCGAGGGCAGGGGCGGACGGTACGAGGGAGACACGTACGTCCCGTCCGGGCGGGAGCCGGTCCTCCACGTCGGCTCGCGGCGCGGAGTGCCCTACCACGCCAAGATCGGCTACGACTGGACCGGGGAGCGGCCCGCGCTGCCGCGGTTCTTCGGGCCCGCCGAGACCGACGCGCTGCTCGCGCGGCCGGGAGGCTTCGACTTCCGCCGGGACGTGTGGCCGCTGGTCGACAAGGAGCTGGGGTTCGCCCACTACCACCGGCTGTTCACCGCCCACCCCGAGCGGGTGTCCGGCACCTGGGCGGCCTTCGCCGAGAAGTACGCCGCCGCCGACCCGGACGAGCGCGCCGCCCTCGTCGCGTCCGCCGTACCCGACCCCGCCGACCGGCTCGACCTCGCCGCACTCGACCGCCCGCTGGACGGGGTGCGGTACGGGTCCCACGAGGAGCTGCAGGACGGACTGCGCCGGTACATCGAGGGCGACCTGAGTCGCCGTCACGACCCGCAGCACAGCCCCGACCTCGCGGTCTTCCTCGCCCTGCTCTCCGTCTACGGGCAGCTCGTCCGGCTCGGCGACGTGGGCCCCTGGTGGCACGGCTTCTTCAGCTACCTGGCGTCCGGCCCGCCCGGCCCCCGGCTGCGTCAGATGCTCGCGCTGTCCCGGGCGGGCATCCTGCGCTTCGTGGGCGCCGACATGACGGTCACCGCCGCCGACGGGGTCTTCCGGGCGGCCGGTGCCACCGTGCCGGGTGCCGTCGTCGAGGCCCGGGCGCTGGTGGAGGCGCGGCTGCCGCACCCCACCGTGGAGCGGGCCCGCGATCCGCTGCTGCGCTCGCTGCACGCCGACGGGGCCGCCGCGACCCCGGACGGGCTGCTGGCCGTGGACCGGGCCGACGGGCGGGTGCTGGACCGGGCCGGCCTGCCGCACCCGCGGCGGTTCGCGCTCGGACCGCACACCGACGCGCGCGGATCCGGCGCGTTCACCCGGCCCCGCACCGGCGGACCGGCGTTCCGGCAGAACGACGCCACCGCGCGGGCCGTGCTGGCCTTCCTGTCGGCTCCCCAGGCCCCCAAGTCCTCCCAGACCCCCCAGGCCCCCAAGTCCTCCCAGTCCTCCCAGACCTCCAAGTCCTCCCAGACCTCCCAGACCCCCCAGGCCCCCGAGGCGGCCCGGCAACCACTGCTCGAGGAGTCCCCGCGATGAGCGTCATGGTCGACATCAGGTCCGTGCACAAGAGCTTCGGCCCACTGCACGTGCTCAAGGGCATCGACCTCACCGTGCGCACCGGCGAGGTGACCGTGGTCCTCGGCCCCTCCGGCTCCGGCAAGTCGACGCTGCTGCGCACCGTCAACCACCTGGAGAAGGTGGACCGGGGTGTGATCAGCGTCGACGGCGCCTTGGTCGGCTACCGGCGTTCCGGCGACCGGCTGCGGGAGCTGCCCGAGCGGGAGGTGCTCAGGCAGCGCACGCGGATCGGCTTCGTCTTCCAGAACTTCCACCTCTTCCCGCACCTGACCGTGCTGGAGAACATCACCGAGGCGCCGGTCTCGGCGCTGAAACGGCCGCGCCGCGAGGCCGCCGAGGCGGCGCGCCGGCTGCTGGCGAGGGTGGGACTCGCCGACAAGGCCGATGCCTACCCGCGGCAGCTGTCCGGCGGACAGCAGCAGCGGGTCGCCATCGCGCGGGCCCTCGCGCTGGAGCCGAGGCTGCTGCTCTTCGACGAGCCGACCTCCGCCCTCGACCCCGAGCTGGTCGGCGAGGTGCTCGACGTCATCAGGGACCTGGCCCGGCAGGGCACCACCATGATCGTCGTCACGCACGAGATCGGGTTCGCCCGCGAGGTCGCCGACACGGTGGTGTTCATGGACGACGGGCGGATCGTCGAGCAGGGGCCGCCCGCCGACGTCCTGGACCGCCCACGGCACGAACGCACTCGGGCGTTCGTCTCCAAGGTCCTCTGACCCAGGTCCTCCGAAGCTCCCCGAAAGGGCTTTTCCGCAATGACCTCATCGAACGGACGGCGGCTGCACCTGGCCGCCGCCCTCGACCACCGGCCGGCCTGCGAGGCCGGCCCCTACCTGGAGTCGGCGCGGCTCGCCGAACGCGGCGCACTCGACTTCGTGACCCTCGGCGACTCCTTCACTCGCCCCGGCCCCGATGCGCTCTGCGTCCTGTCCCGGGTGGCGCCCGCCACGCGGCGCGTCGGACTGGTGCCCACCGTCACCACCACCCACACCGAGCCCTTCCACGTCCAGGCCGCCGTGGCGACCCTCGACTGGGTCAGCCGCGGCCGGGCCGGCTGGCGGATCGAGGTGTCCACGACCGAGGGCGAGGCCCGCCTCTTCGGCCGGCGCCACGCCGCACCCGCCGACGTCCTGTGGCAGGAGGCGGGCGAGGCCGCCGACGTGGCGGCGCGGCTGTGGGACAGCTGGGAGGACGACGCCGAGATCCGGGACACGGCGACCGGACGGTTCATCGACCGGGACCGGCTGCACCCCGTCGACTTAACCGGAACCGCCTTCTCGGTCAAGGGCCCCTCGATCGTGCCGCGTCCCCCGCAGGGCCATCCGGTGCGCGTGGTCGACGTCACCGAGCCGGCCGCACGGCCGGTCGCGGCCCGGTACGCCGACGTGGCCCTCGTACGGACCGCGAGCCCGGCCGAAGCCGCCGCGACACGGGCCGGGCTGCGGGCCTCCGCGGCCGCGTCCGGCCGTGATCCGGACGGCCTGCGGGTCCTCGCCGGCCTCGACATCGACCTCGGGGACGGCGAGTACGCGGCGGACCCCGGCCACGGCGGGGGCGGTCCCCGGGCCACTCCCCGCGGCCCGCTGTACCGCGGCGGGCCGGTCGATCTCGCGGACCTGATCGCCGCCTGGCACCGGGAGGGCGCCGTCGACGGCTTCCACCTGGTGCCGGTCGAGCCGCGCCGTGACCTGGAGCGGCTGGTCAACGGCACCGTGTCCCTGCTCCAGCACCGGGGCCTGTTCCGCACCTTCTACCCGGGCAGCACGCTCAGGGACCACCTGGGCCTGGCCAGGCCCGCCAACCAGTACGCCGCGACGGGGAGGACGCGATGAGCCGAGACCGGCAGATCCACCTGGCGGCGCACTTCCCGGGCGCCGACCACACCACCGTCCGGGCCGATCCCCGGTCGGGGTCGCAGATCGACTTCTCCTCCTTCGAGCACCTCGCCCGCACCGCCGAACGCGGCCTGTTCGACTTCCTCTTCCTCGCCGGGAACGTGCGGCTGCGGGAGCACAAGGGCCGCATCCACGACCTGGACGTCGTCGGACGCCCGGAGTCCCTCACCGTGCTCAGCGCCCTCGCCGCCGTCACCGAGCACCTCGGCCTGGCCACCACGGTCGACGCCACCTTCAACGAGCCCTTCGAACTCGCCCGCAGGCTCGCCACGCTGGACCACCTCAGCGGTGGCCGGGCGGCCTGGAACGTGGTCGCCTCCTCCGGCGCCTTCACCGGCGAGAACTTCCGGCGCGGCGGCTTCCTGGACCACGCCGACAGGTACACGCGCGCCGCCGAGTTCGTGCGGACGGCCAGGGAGCTGTGGGACTCCTGGACCCCGGACGGCGAGCCCCGCCCGTTCGCCCACCGCGGTCGGCACTTCGACATCGCGGGGGAGTTCACCGTCCCGCGCCCCCCGCAGGGGCACCCGGTGGTGATCCAGGCCGGGGACTGCGACGAGGGGCGGGAGTTCGCCGCGTCCACGGCCGACGTGGTCTTCGCGCGGCACGGCACGCTGGAGGCCGGGCGCGCCTTCTACGCCGACGTCAAGCGGCGCCTGGCGAAATACGGCCGCCGGCCGGACGACCTGAAGATCATGTCCGGCGTCTCCGTCGTCCTCGGGGACACCGTCGCCGAGGCACGCAGGCGGGCCGAGAAGATCCGCCGGCAGCAGGTCTCCCCGCAGACCGCGATCCTCCGACTGGAGCAGATCTGGGGCGTGGACCTGTCCGCCTACGACCCCGACGGGCCGCTGCCCGACATCGACCCGGTGCCGGAGCCACGGTTCACCCGGGGCCGCACCCGGCGCGGCGACACCGTCGCGGTCGCCGAGAAGTGGCGGGCCCTGGCGCAGGAGAAGGGGCTGTCCATCCGGGAGACCGTGATCGAGGCGGGCGGCCGGCAGTCCCTCGTGGGCACGCCCGGGTCGGTCGCCGCCGAACTGGAGGCGTTCGTCCGGCAGGACGCGGCCGACGGTTTCGTCCTCGTACCGCACCTCGTCCCGGGCGGACTCGACGAGTTCGTGGACCGGGTGGTGCCCGTGCTCCAGGAGCGTGGCGTGTTCCGCACCGCCTACGAGGGCCGCACCCTGCGGACCCACCTCGGTCTCCCCGAACCGGCATGAAAGGGTCGAATCCCATGACGACGAACGCATCCGACGAGTGGAAGCGCTGGCACGACCGGCGCGTCGCGACGGTGTCGGCGCCCTACGGACCGCTCGCGCTGACGGGTACGCACTGGCTGGAGGACCATCCGGACGGCCGCCTGCCGGACGTCCCGGGGCGGTGGGCGGCCGACGGCGACGCGGTGGTGCTGACGGCCGCCCGGGCGGACGGACTCACCGTGGACGGCCGGCCCCTCGACGGCCGGGCACGGCTCACGGCCGATCGGGGACCGGCGGACGGGGCCAGGGTGGCGTACGGCGAGCGGCGCCTGGTGGTCCTGGTCCGCGAGGGCGTCTGGGGAGTGCGCGACTTCGACCCGGCGGCCGAGGCGAGGCGGGATTTCCGCGGCATCGAGGCCACGCCCCACGACCCGCGCTGGTCGGTGCCGGGGCGCTTCACGCCGTACGAGGCCGGGCGGCGCAGCGTGCGCGTGCCGAACGCCGACGGCAGGGAGCGCGGCCTCGGCCTCGGCGGCGAGCTGGCGTTCACCCTCCCGCTCTCGGCCTCCCCCGACCGTGGGGACCCCCGGGCCGGGCGGGAGCTGACGCTCCAGGTGACCGTCGAGGAGGACGGTTCGCTGTGGGCCGTCTTCGCCGACTCCACCAGCGGGAAGAGCAGTTACCGTTTCAGGTTCCTGCGCCCGCCCGCGCCCGACGCCGAGGGCCGTACGACGGTCGACTTCAACCGCGCGCTGCTGCCGCCGTGCGCGTTCGCCGACCACTTCATCTGCCCCTTCCCGCCGCCGGGGAACACGCTGGACGCCGGGATCGAGGCAGGTGAGCGCCAACTGCTCTGAGGCCGGGGGGAGGTGTCGCACGGGTCGTTCAAAGGGCGACGGCCGAAAGGCACTCTTGCGCCGACCGGCCGTTCGGCCGAATACTCCCTCCACAGCGCTTGTCAGGGGCACGACGCTTTCTGGAATCCGGACGTCCGTGCCCCCGGCTGCGCCTCACGGGCCCACCAACCCCACGAATGGGCCCCCGACTTCCCCTGTGGAGGAACGAAAAGTGAGGATCAAGCGCACCACCCCCCGCAGCGGCATCACGAGACGGACCCGGCTGATCGCCGTATCCACCGGACTCGTGGCCGCGGCCGCGATCGCGGTCCCCAGCGCGAACGCGTCGGACACGCCCACCACCTTCAGCAGCGCCGAACTCAAGAGCGCCAGCGGCTCGGTGCTGAAGGCCGACGTGCCGGGCACCGCCTGGGCCGTCGACAGCAAGACCGGCCGGGTGCTCGTCACCGTCGACAGCACGGTCTCCCAGGCCGAGATCGCGAAGATCAAGAAGCAGGCCGGTGACAACGCCGGCGCGCTCACCATCAAGCGCACACCCGGCACGTTCAACAAGCTGATCCAGGGCGGCGACGCCATCTACGCGAGCAGCTGGCGCTGCTCCCTCGGCTTCAACGTCCGCGCGAGCAACGGCACCGAATACTTCCTGACCGCCGGTCACTGCACCGACGGGGCGGGCACCTGGTACTCCAACTCCGGGCGCACCACCGTCCTCGGCTCGACCGCCGGATCCAGCTTCCCGGGCAACGACTACGGCATCGTGCGGTACACCAACACGTCCGTCAGCAAGCCCGGTACCGCCAACGGCGTGGACATCACCCGCGCGGCCACCCCGAGCGTGGGGACCACCGTCATACGCGACGGCTCCACCACCGGCACGCACAGCGGCCGGGTCACCGCCCTCAACGCCACCGTCAACTACGGCGGCGGCGACATCGTCTCCGGCCTGATCCAGACCACGGTCTGCGCCGAGCCCGGCGACTCCGGCGGTCCGCTCTACGGCAGCAACGGCACCGCGTACGGTCTGACCTCCGGCGGCAGCGGCAACTGCTCCTCCGGCGGCACGACCTTCTTCCAGCCCGTCACGGAGGCCCTGAGCGCCTACGGCGTCAGCGTCTACTAGGCCGTCCTCCGAGCGGGACCCACCGGACGCAGCCAGCGGCACGACGAGCCCCCGCACGGCAACTGCCGTGCGGGGGCTCCCCCTTGCCCGCGTGCCGGAGTTACCGTCTGAAGAGCGCACAAAGAGCACCCGATGCGCCCACTTCGGACCCTGGGGGCCGTGATGGTCGAGGAGCTGGTGGTGGCGGGAGCGGCGCTCGCGTCCGCCGGAGCGGTCTACGTGATGGCGGCGGCGCGGGTCGTCAAGCAGTACGAACGAGGCGTGGTGTTCCGGCTCGGCAAGCTCCGCTCCGAGGTGCGCGGGCCGGGGTTCACCATGGTCGTTCCGCTCGTGGACCGGCTGCACAAGGTCAACCTGCAGATCGTCACGATGCCGGTGCCCGCGCAGGAGGGCATCACCCGGGACAACGTGACCGTACGGGTCGACGCCGTCGTCTACTTCAAGGTCGTGGACGCGGCGGAGGCCGTGGTGCAGGTCGAGGACTACAAGTTCGCCGTCTCCCAGATGGCGCAGACCTCGCTGCGTTCCATCATCGGCAAGAGCGACCTGGACGACCTGCTGTCCAACCGGGAGAAGCTCAACCAGGGCCTGGAGCTGATGATCGACAGCCCGGCCGTCGGCTGGGGCGTGCAGATCGACCGGGTCGAGATCAAGGACGTGTCGCTGCCCGAGACCATGAAGCGGTCGATGGCCCGGCAGGCCGAGGCCGACCGGGAGCGTCGGGCCCGGGTCATCAACGCCGACGCCGAGCTCCAGGCGTCGAGGAAGCTGGCCGAGGCGGCGAAGGAGATGTCCGAGCAGCCGGCCGCGCTGCAACTGCGGCTGCTCCAGACGGTCGTCGCGGTCGCGGCCGAGAAGAACTCCACTCTGGTGCTGCCCTTCCCGGTGGAGCTGCTGCGGTTCCTGGAGAAGGCGCAACAGCAGATGCCCGCTCCTGCTGCCGCGCCGCCGCGGACGGAGCAACTGCCGCCCGCCGAGGCGGATCCGGACGCCGAGGCGCCGGACGGCGTGACGCAAGGGGCGAATTCAGGACAGGACTAGACCTCACTGTCCGGTGAAGGGTTACTCGCTCGTAGTGTTTGCAGTGCGAACCGGCCTGCGTCGGGCATGAACGGTGAAGACCGTGTGGGTGCGTTGAAGTTGTCGTGCGCACGTCCTGAAGTCGACCTTGTGTGCGCCCTGTGGGGTTCGGAAGAGTGGGCGCTCGTCAACCAGCCTTCCGGCCCGTGAGGTCCCCACAATCTCCGGGCCGACCCCCCACAGGAGGACGTGAGTTGAAGCACCGACGCATACCCAAGCGGCGGGCAGCCGCGGCAGGTGCGGGCATCGCCGCACTGGTCGTCGCGGGAGTCACCTTCCAGAGTGCGAACGCCAGCGAGCCCGTGAAGGCCTCCGCGCCGAAGACCCTGTCGGTCACGGCGGCCGGAAAGCTCGCTTCCACGCTGCTCGGCGACCTCGGCGCCGACGCGGCGGGCACGTACTACGACGCGAAGGCCGAGAGCCTCGTGGTCAACGTGCTCGACGAGGCCGCCGCGCAGACCGTCGAGGAGGCCGGCGCCAAGGCGAGAGTCGTCGAGAACTCGCTCGCCGAGCTGAAGAGCGCGCGCAGCACCCTCAAGCAGGACGCGACCATCCCCGGCACCTCCTGGGTGACCGACCCCACCACCAACAAGGTCGTCGTCACCGCCGACCGCACGGTCTCCGGGGCCGAGTGGGCCAAGCTGACGAAGGTGGTCGACGGCCTCGGCGCCAAGGCGGAACTCAAGCGCACCGAGGGCCAGTACAAGCCCTTCGTCGCCGGCGGCGACGCCATCACGGGCAACGGCGGACGCTGCTCGCTCGGCTTCAACGTGACCAAGGGCGGCGAGCCGTACTTCCTCACCGCCGGGCACTGCACCGAGGGCATCTCGACCTGGTCGGACTCCTCCGGCAACGTGATCGGCCAGAACGAGGCGTCCAGCTTCCCGGGTGACGACTACGGCCTGGTCAAGTACACCGCCGAGGTGGCCCACCCGAGCGAGGTGAACCTCTACAACGGCTCCACGCAGACCATCTCGGGCGCCGCGGAGGCCACCGTCGGCATGGGGGTCACCCGCAGCGGCTCCACGACCCAGGTGCACTCCGGCACGGTCACCGGCCTCGACGCCACCGTGAACTACGGCAACGGCGACATCGTCAACGGCCTGATCCAGACCGACGTCTGCGCCGAGCCCGGTGACAGCGGCGGCTCGCTGTTCTCCGGCAGCAGCGCGGTCGGCCTCACCTCCGGCGGCAGCGGCGACTGCACCTCGGGCGGGGAGACGTTCTTCCAGCCGGTGACGGAGGCCCTGTCGGCGACCGGTACGCAGATCGGCTGAGCACGCGCCGTCCGTGAAGTCCCGCCCCGCGCGCGAGGGGCGGGACTTCCGCGTGTGCACGGACGGGTCAGGTGACCTGGGTGGGCAGCTCCGCCTCGTGCCGCTTGCGGCGCATCGCCGCCGCCAGCATGGTGATCACCACCCCCGCGAGCGCCCACGCCGACAGCACCAGGAGCGAGCCGGTCGTGGCGCGGCCGTCGAAGTACGCGATCGAGCGCGCCGCCCACGTCCCCGCGCCCGGCGGGAGCGCCGGTCCGATCGCCTGCCAGAACGGCGGCAGCATCGGCAGCGGGAATGCGCCGCCCGCGCTCGGGTTGCCCGCGATCACCACCAGCAGGATCGCCAGCCCGATGCCGATGATCCCGAAGACGCCCTGGAGCGCGAGTGTGGCGGCGCCGACGGCGAAGGTGGTCAGGGCGCCGAGTCCCCACAGGGCCGCCACACCGCCGGGCAGGGCGCCCAGGGCCGGACCGGTGATCACCGCTCCGCCGAGCCCGCCGACGATCGAGACCAGCGCCATCACGATCAGCCGGATCGCCGCGCGGCGCGGGTCGGCGGGCCGGGCCCCGGTGCTGATCGCCAGGATCGAGGCGCACAGGTAGCCGCCGACGCACCAGCCCACGACCAGGTAGAAGGACGACAGCCCGTCGAAGTCCTGCGCGGACGCCGGGGCCACGTCGACGGTCCGCACCGTGCGCTCCCCGGCCTGCTCCAGCCGGGCGACGATGCCCTCCAGGGTGGTGGCGAGGACGGTGCCGCCGCCGGAGGCGACGAGCAGCGTGTCGGTGCTGCCGGCCGGGTCCACGATCAGGGCGCCGTCGATGTCCCGGTCCGCGATCTGCTCGCGGGCTCTCGCCTCGCCGGCCACCGGGCGCGGATCCAGGGGTGAGCCGGGCAGCCGCTCCAGCCGGGCCACCGCCTGCCCGGCCGCGGCCGGGGGCGCGACGACGCCGAAAGGAACGTCCCTCGGTTCAGGGTCGTGCAGCGCCCCCACGTAGGAGGCGATGAACAGCAGCTGGAGCGCGAGCACACCGAGCACGAGCAGCGTCGCCCGCGGGGTGACGGCGTCCTTCACCTCGTCGGGGAAGGAGCCGCGCCGGGCGTCGCTGCCGGTGTTCTGTGGCATGTCCCCACGGTCCGGGGCGCCGGGTGTTTGCGCAGGTGGGAGGGGGCCGAACGGATGTCGCACATGCTTTCGAAAATTGGTCTATGGTGGGGGTGAGGTTGTTGGGAACAGACGTTCGATATGACGTCGGAGCTCGCCAGTGCGGGAGGTGCGTGTGCCGGGTTTCACGCATCTGCACACCGTCTCCGGGTTCTCCCTGCGATACGGGGCCTCCCACCCGGAGCGGCTGGCCGAGCGCGCCCTGGAACGCGGCATGGACGCCCTCGCCCTCACCGACCGCGACACCCTCGCGGGCACGGTCCGCTTCGCCAAGGCGTGCGCGAAGGCGGGCGTCCGTCCGCTGTTCGGCGCGGAGCTGGCGGTGTCGGCCCCCGAGCCCGGGGCCGACCGCACGGAGACCTCCGTGCGCCGGGACCGGCGCCGCGCTCCCGTGCGCGGAGGCGCCTTCGTCGACGAGTCGGCCCCCCGTGTGACCTTCCTCGCCCGGGACGGCGCCCGCGGCTGGGCCGACCTGTGCCGGCTCGTGTCGGCCGCCCACACCGCCGAGGGCCCCCCGCTGCTGTCCTGGGCCGCCAACCACGCCGACGGCCTGACCGTCCTGCTCGGCCCCGACTCCGACGTCGGCCGCGCCCTCGCCGCCGGCCGCCCCGACCGCGCGGTCCGGCTCCTCGCCCCCTGGCGGGAGGTGTACGGCGACGCCCTGCGCCTGGAGGCCGTCTGGCACGGCCGCAAGGGCACCGGCCCCGGCTCCCTGCGCCTGGCCGCCCGTACCGTCGGCTTCGCCGCCGAGCAGGGTGTCCGCCCCGTGCTCTCCAACGCCGTCCGGTACGCCGACCACGGCCTGGGCCCGGTCGCCGACGTGCTGGACGCGGCACGCCGCCTGGTGCCGATCGACCCGGCCAAGGAACTGGACTCCGGCGAGGCCTGGCTCAAGGACGCGGGCGCCATGCGGCAGGTCGCCGAGCGGGTGGTCGAGGCCGCGGGCTTCCGGCGCGAGGCCGCCCACCGCCTGCTGGAACAGACCCAGGAGACGGCCGCCGCATGCCTGGTCGACCCCGACGACGACCTCGGCATGGGCGCCGTCCACTTCCCCGAGCCGCACCTCGTCGGCGCCGGCCGCCGCACCGCCCAGCGCGCGCTCGCCTCCCGGGCGGCGGCCGGGATGGTGCTGCGCGGCTACGACCGGCGGCGCGCGTACTGGGAGCGGATGCACCACGAGCTGGACATCATCGCCCACCACGGCTTCGCCTCCTACTTCCTGACCGTCGCCCAAGTGGTGGACGACGTACGGCACATGGGCATCCGGGTCGCCGCGCGTGGCTCCGGCGCGGGCTCGCTCGTCAACCACCTCCTCGGCATCGCGCACGCCGACCCGGTCGAGCACGGGCTGCTGATGGAACGCTTCCTGTCCAAGGAGCGGGTCGTGCTGCCCGACATCGACATCGACGTGGAGTCCGCGCGCCGCCTGGAGGTCTACCGCGCGATCATCGACCGGTTCGGCACCGAGCGGGTCGCGACGGTCGCGATGCCGGAGACGTACCGGGTGCGCCACGCCATCCGCGACGTCGGTGCCGCGCTGTCC
Organism: Streptomyces viridiviolaceus; assembly: GCF_014650995.1. Classification (GTDB taxonomy): domain Bacteria; phylum Actinomycetota; class Actinomycetes; order Streptomycetales; family Streptomycetaceae; genus Streptomyces; species Streptomyces viridiviolaceus. The sequence goes on along the minus strand of NZ_BMWA01000017.1, from coordinate 111,485 downwards.
ATGGACCCGGCCGAGATCGACCGCGTCGCCAAGTCCTTCCCGCACATCCGCGCCCGCGACGCCCGCGCGGCGCTGGAGGAACTGCCCGAACTCAAGGCGCTGGCAGGGGAGAAGGAGCGGTACGGACGGCTGTGGGAGCTGGTCGAGGCCCTCGACGCCCTCCCGCGCGGAGTCGCCATGCACCCCTGCGGCGTCCTGCTCTCCGACGCCTCCCTGCTGTCCCGTACGCCGGTCATGCCGACCAGCGGCGAGGGCTTCCCCATGGCGCAGTTCGACAAGGACGACGTCGAGGACCTCGGGCTGCTCAAGCTGGACGTGCTGGGCGTGCGGATGCAGTCGGCGATGGCGCACGCGGTCGCCGAGGTGGAGCGGGCGACGGGGGAGCGGGTCGACGTGGACGCGGTGCCGGACGGCGATCCGGCGACGTACCGGCTCATCCGCTCCACCGAGACGCTGGGCTGCTTCCAGATCGAGTCACCGGGGCAGCGGGACCTGGTCGGGCGGCTCCAGCCGGCCACGTTCCACGATCTCGTCGTCGACATCTCCCTCTTCCGACCGGGTCCGGTCGCCGCCGACATGGTGCGGCCGTTCATCGAGGCGCGGCACGGGCGGGCGCCGGTGCGCTATCCGCACCCGGACCTGGCGGAGCCGTTGAAGGGCACGTACGGCGTCGTGGTCTTCCACGAGCAGATCATCGACATCGTGGACATCATGACCGGCTGCGGGCGCGGCGAGGCCGACCGGGTGCGGCGCGGGCTGTCGGACCCGGAGTCGCAGGGGCGGATCAAGGTCTGGTTCGCGCAGCACGCGGCGGCGAACGGATACGACGCGGAAACGATTCAGCGGACCTGGGAGATCGTCGAGGCGTTCGGCTCCTACGGCTTCTGCAAGGCGCACGCGGTCGCCTTCGCCGTCCCCACGTACCAGTCCGCCTGGCTGAAGGCCCATCACCCGGCCGCTTTCTACGCCGGGTTGCTCACGCACGACCCCGGCATGTACCCGAAGCGGCTGCTGCTGGCGGACGCGCGGCGGCGCGGGGTGCCGATCCTGCCGCTGGACGTGAACAAGTCGGGGGCCGCACACAGGATCGAACTGGTGTCTGAATCGCGTGGGGCGAAGGTCTGGGGACTCCGCCTCGCCCTCTCCGACGTGCACGGCATCAGCGAGGCCGAGGCCGCGCGGATCGCCGAGGGTCAGCCGTACGCCTCCCTGCTCGACTTCTGGGAACGGGCCCGGCCCAGCCGCCCGCTCGCCGGCCGGCTCGCCCAGGTCGGCGCGCTGGACGCGTTCGGCGCCAACCGCCGCGACCTGCAACTCCATCTGACCGAGCTGCACCGCGGCGCCCGGGGCGGACGCGGCGACCAGCTCCCCCTGGCCGGCGGGCGGAGGACGGCCCCGGCCGGACTGCCCGACCTCACCTCGGCGGAGAAGCTCAGCGCCGAACTGGGCGTGCTGTCCATGGACGCCTCGCGCAACCTGATGGACGACCACCGCACCTTCCTCGACGAGCTGGGCGTGATGCCGGCCAGGCGGCTGCGTGATGCGCGGCACGGGGAGACGGTGCTGGTCGCGGGCGCCAAGGCGGCCACCCAGACCCCGCCGATCCGGTCCGGCAGGAGGGTCATCTTCTCCACGCTGGACGACGGCACCGGCCTGGTCGACCTCGCCTTCTTCGACGACTCCCACGACGCCTGCGCCCACACCGTCTTCCACTCCTGGCTGCTGCTGGTGCGCGGCGTGGTGCAGCGCCGCGGCCCGCGCAGCCTCAGCGTGGTGGGCGCCGCCGCCTGGAACCTCGCCGACCTGCTGGAAGTACGCCGGGAAGAGGGGCTGGAGGGCGTCGCGGCCAGGCTGGCCGAGGCGCCCGGCACCGGGGCGGCACCCGACGACGCAGAGGGCCCGGCCCGGCGACGGCTCGCCGGTTCGGACGGGCGGCCCGCGCCAGCGGGTTCCGCGGCCCGGGACCCGATGGAGCAGCGCAGGATCCGCCTGCCCACGGGGTACGAGATGCACCCCTGGGCCGATCTGCGCCCCGCGGGCGAAGGGCCCGCGGTCGGAAGGAAGTTGTGGCACCAGAGTCCGGGGAGTGCGGGATGACCATCCTCTGTGTACGTTTCCAGCTGCCGCCGATGTACGAGGCGGCCCTGCCCCAGCTGCTCGGGCTGCTGGAGGAGTTCACGCCGGTCGTCGAGGCGCTGCCGCCGGACGGTGCGCTGGCCGATCTGCGGGGCGCCGAGCGGTACTTCGGGCGCAGCGCCGTGGAGCTGGCGTCGGTGATCCGCGTCCGGGCCCTCGCGCTGCACGGCGTCGACTGCGTGATCGGTGCCGGACCGGGCCCGATGCTGGCCCGCATGGCGCTGCGGGACGCCCGGCCGGGGGTGACCTGTGCGGTGTCCGAGGGCACGGCAGATGAGTTCCTCGCCGGAAAGCCCGTCGCCGCGCTCCCCGGCGTCGGTCCCGCGACCGCCCGCACCCTGTGCGAGTACGGCCTGGACACCCTCGGCCGGGTCGCCACCGCGCCGCTGTCCACGCTCCAGCGCCTGGTCGGCGCGAAGACCGGGCGCGACCTGCACGAGAAGGCGCAGGGCATCGACCGCGGCCGGGTGGTCCCGAACGGCGTCTCCCGGTCGCTGGCGACCGAGCGCCCCTTCACCCGGGACGAACTGGACCCCGACCGGCACCGCCGCGCCCTGCTGTCGGCCGCCGAGGACCTGGGCGCCCGGCTGCGCGCCGTGGACAAGGTCTGCCGCACCCTCACCCTCACCGTGCGCTACGCCGACCGGTCCGCCACGACCCGCAGCCGCACCCTGGGGGAGCCGACGGCGCACTCCGCCGCGCTGACGCGGACCGCCTACGGCATGTACGAGGCGCTCGGCCTGCAGCGCGCCCGGGTCCGCTCGCTGGCCCTGCGCGTCGAGGGCCTGGTTCCCGCCGAGCAGGCCTCCCACCAGCTCACCTTCGACCCGGTGGACGAGAAGGTCCGCCGGATCGAGGAGGCCGCCGACCGCGCGCGGGCGAAGTTCGGACCGAGGGCGGTGATGCCGGGGTCGCTGGCGGCATGACGCCCCGCGGGTCAGTTGGCCCACGGGGGCGCGAGCCGCGTCCCGTCGGCGAGCTCCGCCTCCAGGCCCACGGAGGTGGTGACCCAGGAGGTCGCGAGCCGGTCGGTGGGGTTCTCCACGGCGAGCGTGGAGCCGCGGTTGATGATCACGGTGTCGCCCGCGGTGACGCGCTCGGTGCGGCCGTCGAGGGTGATCAGGAGTTCTCCGGTGAGCAGGTGGAAGATCTCCTCCCGGTTGACGGTGTGGGCGGGCGCCCGGGTCCCCGCGGGGATCTCGCCCCGCCAGGCGCACAGCTCCCTGCTGCCGGTGAGCGGCGTGGCGTACGAGACGAAGCGGGCGCCGTGGATCTCGTGGGTGACGGCTTCGGACGAGCGGACGACGGGCATGGCGGACCTCCATAGGCCAAGCAGCTTGACTATCTGAACATGGTCAAGCAGCTTGACCAATCGGTCAAGGGTGTTTGAATGCGGGCGTGCAGAACTCCGAGGCCCTGACCCTGACCGCCGCCCTGCTCGCCGCCGCGGGCGACCTGACCCAGCGCATCAACGAGGGTGTCGTCGCCCGCGGTTTCGAGGGGCGCCCCGCCTACGGATTCGCCTTCACCCGGCTCGCCCCGGACGGCGCGACGGTCACCGACCTCGCCGTGCACCTCGGGGTGACCAAGCAGGCGGCGAGCCAGCTCGTCGACGAGCTGGCCCGCAAGGGGTACGTCGAGCGCCGGCCCCATCCGGACGACGCGCGCGCCCGGCTCGTCGTCCTGACCGAGCGGGGATGGGCCTGCACCCGGGCGGCGGAGGAGGCCGCCGCGGAGGCCGTGCGGGCCTGGGCCGACCTGATCGGCGAGGGCGAAGTGCGCGTCCTGCGCAAGCGGTTGCTGCGGATCGCGCCGGGCGGCCCGATCAGGCCCGCCTGGTGAGCCGGGGGCCGTCCGGCCTGAGCCGCCGGACGGCCCCCGGCTGTCCGGGTCAGCGGCCGTGCCGGCCGCCGCCCAGCGCCCGCCGGCGGACCGACGCGAACAGCACCGCCGCGCCCAGCGCCAGGGCGGCGGCGCCCCCGACGGCGAGATACGGCGTACTGCTGTCGCCGCCGGTCTCGGCGAGGTTCCCGGTGGTGGCGCCGGCGGCCTTGACCTGGTTCGGCTCACCGGCCGCGGCGGCCTCCGTCGCCTCGTCCGACTCCGCCGACTCCGCCGGATCAGTCGGATCCGTCGTCGTGGCGGCGTCCTGGTCGCCGTGGCCTCGGTGCTCGATCGTCGACTTGTCGGCCGCCGCGGCGATCTGCTCCTCGGAGGGAGCCGAGGCCGTCGGCGCCGGGGCGGCACCTCCCGCCGCCTCTTCGCCGGAACCGGAGCCACCGCTGCCGCCGCCGAAGGAGACGTCCGAGCAGGAGTAGAACGCCTCCGGGCTGTCCGAGCGCTGCCAGACCGCGTACAGCAGGTGCTTGCCGGAGCGCTCGGGCAGGGTGCCGGAGAAGGTGTAGAAGCCCCCCGAGGCGACCGGGTCGGTGACCGTCGCCACCGGGGCGGACAGGTCCAGGTCGCCCCAGCCCAGCGGCTTCGACGGGTCGTAACCGGGCTTGGTGATGTACACCTTGAAGGTGCCCTTGTGCGGGGCGGTCACGCGGTACTTGAAGGTGTACGAGCCGCTGCTCACGCCGGTCGCCGGCCAGTCGGCGCGAGCCAGGTCCATCCCCTTGAACTGCGGGTCGTTCGCGCTGCACAGCTTGCCGTCCGGGATCAGCTCCTGGTGCTTGCCGGCGGCGTTGCCGATGCGGATGCCGTTCCAGTCGTACAGCGCCTGCGTGCCGCCCGCCGCGACCGCCGCCTTGCACGCGGCCGACCGGGGGCTCTCGGGCCCCTCGGCGTAACACTGCGAGACCCGGCTGACCGGGTCGCCCATCGAGCCGTGCGCGGACGCGGGCGCGGCCGTCAGCGCGCTCAGGGCGAGAGGGACGGCACCGACGACGGCGACGGCGGCGACCCTGCGGGATGCGGGCATGGGGAACTCCTCGAAACGGTCACTGGGAACGGGGGCCGGAACCCGTGGGGTTGATCAGCAAGCTAGCCCCAGGAGACCGCGAAATCGCCTGCTGGAGGCGGGTGATGGAGATCCTTATGGTCGCGTTAAGGGAGTGCTCAGGCTGCGCTCAGGTAGCTACCGTTCCCCGCATGACGAACGAGGAGATCAGGCCGGCCGCCGCCGCCGACGTGCCCGCGGTGAAAGCCGTCACCGACGCGGCCTACCACCACTACGTCGAGCGCATCGGCGTGGTGCCGGCACCCATGGAGGCGGACCACGCCGCGAACGTGGCCGAGGGCAAGGTGTACGTCACCGGTGACCCCGTGGTGGGCCTCGTCGTGGTCGAGGCGTTCGCGGACCACCTCTTCCTCGACAGCATCGCCGTCCGCCCCGACGCGCACGGCACGGGCGTGGGGCGGCGGCTGCTGGGATTCGTGGACGCGCACGCGCGTGCGCTGGGACTGCCCGAGGTCAGGCTCTACACGAACGCCATGATGTGGGAGAACCAGGAGATCTATCCGAAGTACGGGTACGAGGTCGTGGAGCGCCGCGTGGACGGGCCCTACGACCGCATCCACTACCGCAAGAAGCTGCTCCGACGTGTCTCGTGAACGGACCGGCTCAGCCCTCCGGCCACCAGGTGCGTGCGATGTCCTTGCGGACCTCCGGCCGCCCGGAGGGGCGCTCGTCGGCCTCCTCCCGGACCCGGCGGGCGTCCGTCTTCTTCAGGGGCTTCTGCACGGTCACACGGCGCATGGCTGCCTCCTCACGGATCCACCGGGTTCCGTGTTCTCACGGAGGTAGACCCTTTTCGCGAGAGTTCCTCATCGGCACAGGTCTGTCAGTGGCGGCCGTCACGATTCGACTGTCAGTGGCGGCTGTCACCCTTGGGGCATGACGAACGACAGTGACGGGACGACTCCGCCCGGTGTCGACTGGGACGCGCAGGCCGCCGTCTTCGACGACGAGCCCGACCACGGCCTGCGCGACGCCGGCGTCCGCCGTGCCTGGGCCCGCCGGCTGAGCTCCTGGCTGCCCGCACGGCCGGGCGACGTCCTCGACGCCGGCTGCGGCACCGGCAGCCTGTCGCTGCTCGCCGCCGAACAGGGACACCGCGTCACCGGCGTGGACCGGTCCCCGGCCATGGTGGAGCGGGCCAGGGCCAAACTGGCCGGACGTGACGCCGTGTTCCTGACCGGTGACGCCGCGGCACCGCCGGTGGGGCAGCAACGCTTCGACGCCGTCCTGGTCCGGCACGTGCTGTGGACGCTGCCCGACCCCGGCCGGGCGCTGCGGCACTGGCGGGAGCTGCTGCGCCCGGGAGGGAGGCTGGTCCTGGTCGAGGGCGTGTGGGGGACCGTCGCCCCGGTCGGCATACCCGCCGACCGGCTCACCGCCCTCCTCACGCCGCTCGCCGGACGGGTGCGCGTGGAGCGGCTGTCGGACGATGCGTCGCTGTGGGGGAGAGAGGTCGACGACGAGCGGTACGCGGTGGTCGCGGAGCCGGCCTGACCCGGCACTCCTACGCCAGCAGCGCCGCGAAGCCGTCCCCGCGGGCCAGCCGCTCCAGCTCGTCCAGCGCGGCCACGGCTGCGGCAGCGGCCCCGGGGTCCCGTTCCGCGAGCCCGCTCTCGGCGAACTCGTCCTCGTCCAGCCGCCGTACATCCGTGCCGTCCGCGGAGCGCCACAGGTCCAGGTCGAGGTCCTCCACGACCAGCTCCGCACCGGTGCGCACGGCCGGGCGGGTGACGTCGCAGTACCAGCCCTTCAGCGCGCCCGAACCGGCGCGGACCTCCTTGACGGAGTACCAGCGGTCGCGCCAGTAGTACTCGGTGAAGACGTCACCGGCCTCGAAACGCACGAAGCCGAAGTCCCGGACGCCCTCACCGGCCCAGGGGGCACGGACGGCGATCCGGGTGCCGTCGTCGTGCAGGAGCGCGCTCTCGTAGCGGATCTTCGTACGGCCCGCCTTGACCAGGACGACCTCCACCCGGGCCTGCCGTTCAGCCGAGTTCGCGGACATACCGCACCTCCGTTCCGCAGATCTCGTACCCGAGCCGCTTGTTGATCGCGAGCATCGGTGCGTTCCCGGTGTCGTTGCCCGTGAAGGCCTCCATGTACCCGGCGGCGCGGGCCCGGTGCAGGGAGGCCGTCTTGACGAGCCTGGCAAGACCCCGGCCGCGGTAGGCGCGGGCGGTGCCGGTCATGGCGGTGGAGTAGCGTTCGCGGCCGTCGGTGAAGGCGGAGCTGAAGGCCACGGGACGGCCGTCGACGACCGCGACCGTGGTCAGGTCGTGGTTCAGCAGCGGATGCCGCCAGGTCTCGGCGAGCCACGCCTCGTAGTCGGTGAACTCCGTCTCGACGTCGCCGGGTTCGTCCGCCATCGTCTCGGCGTCCAGCCTGAACAACGGGCGCGGATCGTCCGCGTAGTCGGCCGCGGTGCGCAGCTCCACGCCGGCGGGCGGGGACGGCAGCGGCGGGAGCGTGCCGTTCGCCAGGTCCAGCCGGAGGAAGTGGGCGGAGCGCCGCCGCTCGTAGCCGCGCCCCTCGGCGAAGGCACGGTTGGCGGGCTCGTCCAGCACCCAGGCGAACAGCTTCGTCGCCCCCTCGGCGGCCAGGTACTCCTCGGCCGTCCGCACCAGGAGCCCGCCGGCGCCGCGCCGGACCCTGTCCGGGTGGACGTAGATGTTGAGGTACGCCTGGCCGGGCTCCGGGCTGTCGTGGACCAGCCCGACCTGGGCCGTGCCGATCGTCTCCCCGTCCTCCTCCGCGACGAAGGAGCGGCTCCGGACCTCCGGATGGGTGTGGACCAGGTGGTGGACGACGGCGGCCGGAGTCCACAGGATGAACGGCAGGGCGAGATGACGGACATGGGCGAACGCCTCGACATCGGCCGGGACGTCGGGACGCAGGTCGCGTACAAGGACGGTCATGGGGGCGCACGCTACGGCGGCCGGCGCCCCGGTGCCTCCCATTTTCCGCCGGGTGCGCGACAATCGCCGCGTGACCTTGCAGATCCACATCGACGACGGTGCCCCGCCCTACGAGCAGGTGCGCGCGCAGATCTCCGAGCAGGCGCGGTCGGGGGCGCTGCCGGTCGGGTACCGGCTGCCGACCGTGCGCGGTCTGGCCGAGTCCCTGGGGCTCGCCGCGAACACGGTCGCCAAGGCGTACCGCGCCCTGGAGGCGGACGGAGTGATCGAGACGCGCGGGCGCAACGGGACGTTCGTCGCGGCCGCGGGCTCGGCCGCCGAGCGGGAGTCGGCGTCGGCCGCGCAGGTCTATGCCGAGCGGGCTCGGCGGCTCGGACTCACGGAAGGTGACGCGTTGGCCGCCGTTCGGGATGCCCTGCGGGCGGCCTACGGGGACTGAGCGCGCTTTCGGACAGGGGCGGCACCTGTCGGCGGTTGCGTCGTGGCCGGCGTCCGGGTGACCGTCAGGCCCGCCGTCCGCGCCGCTCGGGCGAAGACCTCCGCGTCCCCCACCGCCGCCGCGTTCGGGTCGTTGTTGAAGTACGCGTACACGTCGTGCTCGTCCGCCCAGGTCGTCGCGACACGGTCGACCCACGTCCGCAGGGACCGGCTGCCGTAGTGCGGCCAGGCGGCGGCGCGCCCCTGGTGGAAACGGACGTAGCCCCAGTCGGTGGTGCGCCACAGGGGCGTGACCGGGCGGGCCAGGACGTCGGCCCAGCACAGCGCCGCGCCCCGGGACGTGAGGACCTCCCGCACCTCGGGGGTCCACCAGGACTCGTGCCGGGGTTCCACCGCGATCCGCGTGCCCGGCGGAAAACACGCCAGGCAGGCGTCCAGCAGCCCGGGGTCGGCCCGCAGGGTCGGCGGCAGCTGCAGCAGGACGGGACCGAGGCGGTCGCCCAGGCCCGCAGCGTGGCTCATCAGGCGGTGCACCGGCTCCTCGGGGTCCCGCAGACGCTTGATGTGGGTGAGGTAGCGGCTCGCCTTGACCGCGACCACGAAATCCGCGGGCACCCGTTCCCGCCATGCCTCGAAGGTCTCCCGCGTCGGCAGCCGGTAGAACGCGTTGTTGATCTCGACCGTCGCGAAGCCGGCCGCGTACCGCTCCAGCCACAGCCGGACGGGCAGGCCGGGCGGGTACAGGACGTCCCGCCAGTCCCGGTACTGCCAGCCCGACGTGCCGACGAACAGGGTCATACCCCCATCAAAGCAGCTACAGGTAGAGTCCCGCCTCCGCCCCGTCCCGGGGTTCCGGCAGCGCGGTCGGCGAGGTGCCCCGGCGCAGCGCGTACAGCTCCGCCAGCGTCGCGCCCTCGCGGCCGACGCCCTCCTCGGTGCCCAGCCAGGTCACCGCCTCCCGCCGGGTCAGCGGACCGACCTCGATGCGGGCCAGGCAGCGGCCGGGGCGGACGACGGCGGGGTGCAGCCGTTCCAGGTCCTCGTTGGTGGTCACGCCCACCAGGACGTTGCGGCCCTGGCCCAGCAGGCCGTCCGTCAGGTTCAGCAACCGCGACAGCGCCTGCCCGGCCGTGTGCTTGGCCTCCCCGCGGATCAGCTCGTCGCAGTCCTCCAGGAGCAGCAGGCGCCAGCGGCCCTTGCCCGCCGCGTCCTCCTCGCCGATGGCGATGTCCATCAGATAGCCGACGTCGGAGAAGAGCCGCTCCGGGTCCAGCACGCAGTCCACCTGGCACCAGTCCCGCCAGGACCGGGCGAGTGTCCGCAGCGCCGAGGTCTTGCCGGTGCCCGGCGGGCCGTGCAGGAGCAGCAGGCGGCCCGCGATGTCCTCGGGGGTCGTCTTCATCAGGCGGTCCATGGCCTGAGCCACCGGAGCGGTGTAGTTGGCCCGGACCTCGTCCCAGGTGCCCGCGGAGATCTGCCGGGTGGTGCGGTGCGGGCCGCGCCGCGGGGAGACGTACCAGAAGCCCATCGTCACGTTCTCCGGCTGCGGTTCGGGCTCGTCCGCCGCGCCGTCCGTCGCGTCGCCGAGCACCTTCTCGGCCAGCTCGGCGCTGGTCGCCGTGACCGTCACGTCGGCGCCGCGGTTCCAGCGCGAGATCAGCAGCGTCCAGCCGTCGCCCTCCGCGAGGGTGGCGCTGCGGTCGGCGTCGCGGGCGGCCCGCAGCACGCGCGCTCCGGGCGGCAGGAGCGTCGCCCCGGACCGTACGCGGTCGATGTTCGCCGCGTGCGCGTACGGCTGCTCGCCCGTCGCGAAACGGCCGAGGAACAGCGCGTCGACGACATCGGAGGGGGAGTCGCTGTCGTCGACGTTGAGCCGGATCGGCAGGGCGTCGTGTGGGTTCGCGGACATGCCGCCATGATCCGGCACAGGACCGCCGCGTGCACCCGGTTTCCCGGGCACGCGACACCTGCGGTACCGGCCACCGACCCCCGCGGTAGCCTCCGCAGGACACCGGGCCGCGCGTGCGCGCCCACCGCCCCGGAACGGCCCTTCCCCGCGCGCCATCCGGGCCCGCGGCCTTCACCGGGCCGCCCCACCGGACCACGGCACCGACCCGCCTCGCCCCCACAGCGTCGCCGCGGCGCGGCACCGGCCCGGGTCCGGTTGTTCCCGCCGTGTCGGGGTGTGTGGGAGGGCCGCCGGCCCGGTCGCCTCTGTCGTGCCGGGGCGTGGTGCCGGCTCGGCTTGGTGTCGTTGCGTCGGCCTGGCGTGGCCCCCCGGCCCGGGTCGCGGCGTTGCCGCCGTGCGGTGCGCGCGGCGTCGGCGCCGGGTCGGAGGATCTGGCGCCGCATCGCCGCGCGCGGTCACCGAGCCCGTGCCGGGGCGGCCGGATCGCGCCGGTCGACGGCGGTCAGGTACCGGCGCCGGGGAGCCGGCCGCGCAGCTGCCGCGCCCGTCGGACGACCGCGTAGCCCTTGGTGAGGGCGCGGTCCCGGGCGAAGGTGCGGCCGATCGCCCGCCCCTCGACCAGCCGTTCGAACTCGTCGAGTCCCGTGCTGCGGCGCACGGTGACGCGCCGCAGTGCGTACGGCCCCTGACGGCGGTGCGCCAGGCCGTTCCCCACGGCGAGCGCCTGCGCGTACCCCGTCTCGCGCACCGCCTCCCGCACCCGGCGGTCGGAGTAGCCGTAGGGGTAGGCGAACGAGGCCGGGACGGTGCCCAGCTGGTCCGCGATGATCTCCTTGCAGTGGATCAGCTCGAACCGCAGCCGCGCGTCGCCCAGTTGGTCGAGCTGCGGATGCGTGTGGCTGTGTCCGCCGATCTCCACGCCCGCCTCGGCAAGGTCGCGGACCTGGTCCCAGTCGAGCATGGTGTCCAGCGCGCCCCCGGTGTCGTACGGTCCGCGCAGCCAGCCGGTCGAGACGAACACCGTGGCCGCGAAGCCGTGTTTGGCCAGCACGGGCAGGGCGTGCCCGTGCACGCCCTCGTAGCCGTCGTCGAAGGTGATGAGGACCGGCCGCTTCGGCAACGGGCGGCCGGAGCGCCAGGCGGCGGCCAGGTCGGCCGTGCCGATCGGGGTGCGGCCCCGGTCGGCGATCACCGCCATCTGCTCGGCGAACGCCTCCGGGGACACCGACAGCACACGGGTGGCGTCGTTCGGGTCGGTCGCGACCGCGTGGTACATCAGGACCGGCACGCGCGCGTCGGCCGGGTGAGCCTCAGTCATGTGCGGCCTCCCCGACCGGCGCCACGGAGAACGTGGCACCGCCGCGCCGCGCCCGGACGCTCCCCACCACGTAGCCGCCCGCCGCCGTGAGCACCCCGGCGACGATCGCACCCGCCCGTCCCGCGCCGCCCGGCCGGGCCAGCACGGCGTCCCGCAGCCCGCGCACGACACCGGCCGGCAGAACCCGGGTGGTGTACCGGCGTTCGGACTCCAGCCCCTTGTCCGCGCCGACGCTCCGGGCCACCAGGGCCTTGGACAGGCCCTCGGCGTAGGTGCGGGTGCGGAAGTAGCCGAAGTGCTCCCGTGCCTCGGGCACCCGGTGGTGGATCACCGCCCGGTCGTCGATCAGCAGTACGGCGTCGGGGCGGGCGCGGGAGAGCCGGATGCACAGCTCGGTCTCCTCGCACCCCAGCGGGCGCTTGTCGCCGTCGCGCCCGATGCCGGTGGCGAAGCCGCCCGCCGCGTCGAAGGCCGTACGACGGAAGGAGGCGTTGCCGCCGAGTACGTTGCGCACCCGGACCCGGCCGGGCGGCAGCCCGCGGTAGGTGCAGCCCACCACCCAGTCGAACTCCTCGGGGAACCAGGCCGGCCGGCGGCCCGACGCCCAGATCGGCACCGTGCGCCCGCCGACGGCCATGACCTTCGGGTCGGCGAACCCCGCGGCGAAGTGCCTGAGCCAGTCGCGTTCGGCCACGGCGTCGTCGTCGAGGAAGGCGATGACCTCGCCGCGCGAGGCGGCGATGCCGGTGTTGCGGCCGGCGGACAGGCCGCGGGGGCCCGCGTTGGCGAGCACCCGCACGTCCCCGGCCTCCTTGTACTCCTTGGCCAGCCGGTCCCGGAGCGCCTCGTTGTGGTCGACGACCAGCAGCGTCTCCAGGGCCGGGTGGGACTGCGCCAGCACCGAGGAGACCGCCGCGAGGATGTCCTCCCAGCGGTCCTCGGTGTAGACGCAGATCACGACGGAGATGTCGGGACCGCTCAAGACACCTTCCCCCGGACCGTGTCGAGCATCGGCGAGTGCGTACGGCTGCGCAGCGCACGCCGGTTGGAACGCTCCTCCAGGATCACTCTGAGCACCCGCAGCCCGTCCCGCACGGCGCGCAGGTTGCTCACGCCGTGGATGCGCAGGTACTCGTGGCTGGGGATCTCCTGCACCTTGAGCCCGGCCTTGACGACCCGGATGTTCATCAGGGTCTCGACCTCGAAGCCGGTGCAGTCGAGGTCGATCTTGTCCAGGCAGTGCCGCCAGAACGCGTTGTAGCCGTAGCACAGGTCGGTGTAGCGGGCGCCGAACTTGCGGTTGACGACCGCGCACAGCGCGCGGTTGCCGAGCTTGCGGATGAAGGTCATGTCGTCGGTGCCGCCGCCGTTGGCGAAACGGGAGCCCTTGGCGAAGTCCGCGCCCGACACGAGGGCGGAGACGTACGACACGATCTCCTGGCCGTCGGCCGACCCGTCGGCGTCGACCATCACGATGATGTCACCGGTGCACGCCTTGAAACCGGTGATCAGCGCGTCCCCCTTGCCCTTGCCGCGCTGTTCGACGACCTTGACGTCCGGCCACAGCTCCCGCGCCACCTCCACGGTGTTGTCGGTGGAGTTGCCGTCCACGAGGACGACCTCGTGGATCCAGTCGGGCAGCGTCTTGAAGACGTACGGAAGGTTCTCCGCCTCGTTCATGGCGGGTATCACCACGCTCACCGGCGGCGCTATGGCCAGGTGCGAGGAGACGGGCCGGTACTTCCCGGCGGGCGACGGATCATTGTCCGTGCTCGCCGGCTGCAGAACTGAGCTCATGAGTCTGGTCCCTCTCGTCCGGCGGACCGCCCGCCCCAGGGGCGGTCCGGCTCTGAATCCGGTTCGAAAGGGGGGTTCTCACCCAGAGCACGACGGCATGAATCCCCGTACGTGCCAGGCGAGCTGGCAAAGCCCGCCGGCGCCTGGAAAACGGCAGCCGGCCGCGCGGCACGACTCGGTCACGAACGCGGTCACCGAGCACGGCACCCCCCTACCGCGCCCCGCCCGGGCCGTCGCGGTCCTTGAGCCCTCCCCTAGAGCCGCTAGCTGACAGACCGGTGCGGGTGAGATGTACGACGGTATTGATGATTGAACCCGTATGGCAAGGCCTGGAACGTGGCCTCACGTTTTTGTTGGTTTGCCTGTCATCCGCGCTTCGCAGGAGGCGGGTTCGTACGGCACGTCCGTTGAGCCTGTCTTGATGCCTATGGCGTGCATGGCCGAATTGCCCCCCGAAGCCCCGGATGCCGGGCCTCAATGTCGCGCAGCCCCGTGCGGGCCGTCAAGGCGGCATGGATGTCCTGACTGAAATTCGTCCGAGTTTGAACGAGTCTGTATGGGCATTGTTGGCATGGACACTACCCGTCAACACGCGTAGCTGATACGACGGTTGAGGCAGAGATCCTGCTAAAGGGAGGTTCCATGAGACGTTCCCGACTTGTCGGCTACCTGACCTCACTTCTCCTCGCCGTCGGCACCGCCCTCACCGGTGCCGCGACCGCACAGGCGGCCCAACCCGCCGCGGCCGGCGGCTATGTGGCCCTCGGCGACTCCTACTCCTCGGGGGTCGGAGCGGGCAGCTACATCAGCTCCAGCGGCGACTGCAAGCGCAGCACGAAGGCCCACCCGTACCTCTGGGCCGCCGCCCATTCACCCTCGACGTTCGACTTCACCGCCTGCTCCGGCGCCCGTACGAGTGATGTTCTCGCCGGACAACTGGGCCCCCTCGGCTCCGCCACGTCACTGGTGTCCATCAGCGTCGGCGGCAACGACGCCGGATTCGCCGACGTCATGACGACCTGTGTGCTCCAGTCCGACAGCTCCTGCCTGTCGCGGATCGCCACCGCCAGGGCGTACGTCGACTCGACGCTGCCCGGCAACCTCGACGGTGTCTATTCGGCCATCCGCAACAGGGCGCCGAGCGCCCACGTCGTCGTCATCGGCTACCCCCGCTTCTACAAGCTCGGCACCTCCTGCCTCGGCCTCTCCGAGACCAAGCGGAAGGCGATCAACGACGCCGCCGACCACCTCAACAGCGCCATCGCCCAGCGCGCCGCCGCTCACGGCTTCACCTTCGGCGACGTCCGCAACACCTTCACCGGCCACGAGATCTGCTCCGGCAGTTCCTGGCTGCACAGCGTGAACTGGCTCAACATCGGTGAGTCCTACCACCCGACCGCGGCCGGGCAGTCGGGCGGCTACCTGCCGGTCCTCACCACCGCCGCCTGACCGTCACCCCGTCAGTAGGACGCCGAAGCGGAAGGAGAAGCGGAAGGAGAAGGAGAAGCGGAGGCCCCGCCCGTCGGGGTCTCCGTCCCGCACAGCACCGAGAACGCCACCGAGTTCGACGTGGTGTCCACCGGCTCCCGGACGTCGACGCGGACCGCGCTCTCGAGCGCGCCGCTCGTGAGTTCCGTGGTCACGATCACCGTGTCCTGCCGGGAGCGGCCACCGCCCGCCGGGAACTCCAGCGTCCGCCACCCGGGATCGGACACCGCCCCGTCCCGCGTCACCCAGCGGAAGTCCACCCGCGCCGGCAGCCGTCCGACCGTGAACGTCGCCGTGAACTCCGGCGACTGCGCGTGCGGCGGCGGACAGGCCCCCTCGTACGCGGTGCGCGAACCCGTCACGGACACCCGCACCGACTGCGGCGCGGGAGAGCTCTCCGGACCGTGCCCGCCACCCCCGCCGCCGGTGCCGGTCGACGGGCTCGGCTCCTCACCGGGCTCCGACCGGCTCGGGGCGGACGACGTCACCCCCGCGCTCCGCCGGCCGCCCGCACCCTCCTCCCCGCCGTCCCCGTCCCCGCGGTCCAGCAGGGCGTACGTCAGCCCGCCCAGTGCCAGCGCGAGGGCGGCCAGCCCCAGGACCAGCACGACGACCGCCCGCCGGTCCCGTCGGGGCCGTGTGGCCGTGCTCGTCCCGGCGGTCCGGGGCTCCGGCCCCGTCGACGGGACCGGCTGCGGCGGGGTCGGCGTGCCCTGCCCGGGGCGGGCCGAGACCGTCGGGGCGTACACGGCGGCCGGCGCCGTGTCCGCGCGCGGGGTGCCTCCGCCGGAGGGCACACCTCCGGCGCCGATCAGCCGCAGCTCCCGCTCGGCCCGCTCGGCGGGCGTCCGTTCGGCCGGGTCCTTGCGCAGCAGGCCCTCGACGACCGGGGCGAGCGGACCGGCCCGGTGCGGCGGCGGCAACTCCTCGTCGACGACGGCCCGCAGCGTGCTCAGCGGGGTGTCCTGACGGAAGGGCGAGGCGCCCTCGACCGCCGCGTACAGCAGCACGCCCAGCGACCACAGGTCGGACTCGGGACCGGGCGTGCGGCCCAGCGCCCGTTCCGGGGCGAGGAACTCGGGCGAGCCGACGACCTCGCCGGTCATGGTCAGCGCGGAGCTGCCCTCGACCATGGCGATCCCGAAGTCCGTGAGCACCACCCGGCCGTCGTTCGCCAGCAGCACGTTGCCCGGCTTCACGTCCCGGTGCAGCACGCCCGCCGCGTGCGCGGCCCGCAGCGCGGCCAGCACCTCGGCGCCGATGTGCGCGGCCCGGCGCGGCGGCAGCGGGCCCTCGGCGTCCAGCAGGTCGGCCAGGGACAGTCCGCGGACCAGCTCCATCACGATCCAGGGCCGGCCGCCGTCGGTGGCCACGTCGTACACCGTGACGACGTTGTGGTGGGCGACCCGGGCGGCGGCCCATGCCTCGCGCTCCAGCCGGGTGTACATCCGCCGCACCTCGGCGTCCGGCAGCCCGGCGGGCGCGCGCACCTCCTTGACGGCGACCTCGCGGTGCAGCACCTCGTCGCGGGCGCGCCACACGGTGCCCATGCCGCCCTCGCCCAGAGGGGACAGGAGACGGTAGCGGCCGGCGATCACACGCTCACTGCCGGGTTCCTCGAACACCGGCGCCCCCTAGACGTCGACGTCTCGCACGGTTTCTCCCCGCAATTCTCCCCAAAGTAGCTCAACCGAGTGCTGATGCCGCCCCCCTGAACACCAATCCGGCCCCGAGGGCCACCACGACGAAGGCCGAACCCAGGGGCGCCGCCCGGCGCACCAGGTCGGCCGGCGGCCCCGAGGCCCAGCGGGGACGGCGCCGCAGCACGCGGGTCACGCCGCCGCCGAGCCGGACGACCGCGACACCGGCCGCGGTGAGGGTGAGGGCGAGCCCCACGCCGTACGCGACCACGAGCAGCAGTCCGAACCACGCCTGGCCGAGGGCGGCGGCGCCGACGAGCACCACCACGGCGGACGGACTGGGCACGAGCCCGCCGGCGAGACCGAGGAGGACCGTGCCGCGCAGGGAGGGCGCGGCCGGGTGGGTGTGGTGCCCGTGGCCGTGCTCATGCCCGTGGGCGTGCCCGTGACCCCGGTGGCGCAGGGCACGGCGTACCAGGCTCGCGCCCGCCAGGGTCACCAGGACGCCGCTCGCGATGCCGAGCCAGGCGACGACCGTGGGCGCGGCGGCCGAGCCGGCCGTGACCAGCAGGCCGAGGGCGACCACGCCCAGCGTGTGGGTGACCGTCACCGAGACGGCCAGGGGGAGGACGTCCTTCAGCCGGGCCCGGCCGCCTCGGGCGGCTGCCGTCGCGGCCATCAGGGTCTTGCCGTGCCCCGGCGCGAGCGCGTGCGCCGCGCCGAGGACGACCGCGACGGCGAGTGCCAGGGCGGCGAAGCCGGCGGTGAGGTCGTGGCGGGCGACCAGGGAGTCCAGGGCCCGGGTCCAGCGGTCCGCGCCGCGCGGCAGGACGGAGGCGGCCGGGTCGTCCTGCCGCTGCGCGTCCAGGGCGGGGCCGCCGGGCCGCACCCGCAGGGAGGCGGTGGCGGTGTCGGCCGGGGAGGAGAGCAACTCCTGCGGATAGCGGGTCAGTTCCCGCGAGGCCGAGGACCGCGGCACGTCCGACGCGGTGAGCGTCATACGGTCGCCGCGTGCGCTGATCTCCCGCCAGCCGGGCCCCGAGGAGGTCCCGGCGGCGCGGAAACCCACGCTCACCGTGGCCGAGCCGGGAAGCGGCGCCGTGAACCGGCACTCCACGCGCAGGGTGTCGAGCCCGGCCTGACCGGGCCGCACGCGCGCGTGACTGCGCCGCGCGGTGAGGGCGACCCTACGACCGTCGACGGTGAGCCGGCTGTCCCGCGCCGCCTTCGCGCAGCGCCGCCGGGCCCATTCCGCCGTGCCGAGCCGTTCGACGTCCG
Source organism: Streptomyces viridiviolaceus (assembly GCF_014650995.1). Taxonomy (GTDB): domain Bacteria; phylum Actinomycetota; class Actinomycetes; order Streptomycetales; family Streptomycetaceae; genus Streptomyces; species Streptomyces viridiviolaceus. The sequence goes on along the minus strand of NZ_BMWA01000017.1, from coordinate 93,604 downwards.
GGCCGGCCTGGGTCGCCGGGATCTCGGCAAGGTCCTCCACGTGGTCGACGCGCAGTTCGCCGGGGGCGGCGACCAGACCGTCGTAGCGGTTGACCGTGAAGTTGCCGAGCGGATGAGCGCTCGCGGGGGCCGGAGGGGACAGGGCGAGGGCGCAGGCGGCGGTGAGGAGGGCCGCGCCGCGCGCCAGGAGACGGCGGGGGCTCACCGGGCCGCCTCCAGGTCCCTCAGGGCGGTTCGGGCTTCGCGGGCGCCGAGCGGGGAGAAGCCGGGGTTCAGTTCGAGTGCCGCCCGCAGATGGCGCCGCGCGTCCTGTTCCCGGCCCAGGGCCAGCTCGATCATGCCCCGGTGGTGGAGGAAGGCCGCGTTGCGGTAACCGCCGGACGTGGCCCGGCGGGCGTAGGGCAGGGCCTCCGCGTCGCGGCCGGCCACGTGCAGCGCCCAGGCGAGGGCGTCCGCGGTGTGCACGGTGCGGCGGCGGGCCCACTCGGCGCGGGCCGCGCCCAGAGCCTCCCCTTCGTCGCCGTGGTCGGCGGCGGCGAGCGCGGTGTCGAGGTCCGCGTCGACGCCGCCCGCGCGGGCGAGTGCCGTCCAGGCGTCGACGAGGGCGTACTGCTCACGGGCCTTCTCCCGGTCGCCGCCGGCCTCGTACAACTCGCCTAGGGCGACGAGCGGGCCGGGCAGCGGTGAGCGGGCCACCACCCTCTCCAGGTCCTCGACCGCCCCGCCGCGGTCCCCGCTCGCGGCCCGGGCACGGGCGCGGCCCTCCAGGGCGGGGAGATGGGCGTCGTCGGCGGAGAGGGCACGGGCGTAGTGGCGCAGCGCGGTCCGCTGGTCGCCCTGGTCGCGGGCCAGGTTGCCCAACTCGGTGGCGACGTACGCCACGTCCGCCGGGGACGCGGCGCCGGCGAGCGCCTGCTCCAGCACCCGGCGCGCGGTGCCCACGTCGCCGCGCAGCTCCTGGACGTACGCGTACCGCGTGAAGACCGGCACGCCCGGCCGCCTCGAGTCGGCGGTGTCGGCGGCCTCGGCCGCGTCGTCGTAGCGGCCCAGCTCGACGAGGGCGTCGATCCGTGCGCACAGGGCGCGTTCGTTGTACGGGTTCTTCTCCAGGGCCCGATCTGCGTACCGCAGGGCGCCCGTGAAGTCGTGCCGGGCGGCGGCGAGGGCGGCGTGGCCGGCGAGGGCCCGGTCGTTGCCGGGTTCCAGTTCCAGGGAGCGCTTCAGGGCATGCTCGGCCCGTGGATAGCGCGAGGGATCGCCGTCGGTGCGGGCCTTCTCGACGTGGGCGAGGCCGAGGGTCGCCCAGCCGCCGAAGTCCTGCGGCCGGGACCGCAGCCGCGTCTGCAGGGCGCCGATGTCCGCGTCCAGGTCCTCGCCGGCCGGCGGACCCGGCTCCGGTACGGCGGCGGCACCGGCCGACGCAGCGCCCCCGCCGTCCCGCACGTCCCCGACCGCGACCGCTCCCGCGGTGAGCGCAACGGCCAGCAACGCGGCGCATCCGGCTAGGCGCAGCCCACGCCCGCCCCGCCCGGCGGCAACGCTCCCGTCCCCGCCTCCCGTGCCCTCGGCAGCCGCTACCGCGTCGGGGTCGGCGGGTGCCGTGTCGCCGGGTGCGGTGCCGTCGGGGCCGGTGGGCGTCGTGTTGCGGGGCTGGGTGCCGGGGCTTGGAGGCCGCGATCCGTCGCCGCGGTGGGTGGGTGCCGTGTCGTGGGATCCGGTGCCGTCGGTGTGCGGGTGCGGCCCGGCGCCGCGTTCTCCGGGCGTCCCGTCCCCCGGCGAGCCGGTGGCCGCCGGCCGGCGCGACCGGGGGCGGGAGGCCGCCGGCGTCGCGTCGGTGCTGCCCGGCCGGGTGGCAGGCGGTGGCGGCGGGCCCGGACGGGGCGCCTCGGGCCGCTCGTTCTCAGGGGCGCTGTCGTGCGTACGCGGGGCCATGCCTCTCCTCGAGCGACGTAACGGAAACGGGAGCGGGACGCGGGGCGGCGCGACCCGCCGTGGGGGAGGGGAAGGAACGGGTCGCGCCGGTCGGAGGGCGGAACCGGTCAGTAGGCCCGGTCCCGCATGCGGCGCCACCACGCCAGGGCCGCGCCGACCAGCAGGATCCCGACCGCTCCGGCTCCCGCGGAGGCGGCGATCAGGAAGGTGTCGTCGGAGCCGGAGGAACCGGCGGGACGCAGCGCGTCGCCGAGCCCGTTGCGTACGTCGTTGGCGTCGCCCACGCCCTCGGCGAGCGGCCCCCGCGAACCCTCCGTGGGGTTCGCCAGATACGGGAAGGACCGCCCGAACTCCCGGTCGTTGGCGTCGACCGCGTCACCCAGGTCGTTCTCGGCACCGACCAGCTCGCCCTCGACGACCTGGAGCGCGGCGTCGACCACGTCGTCGGTCAGCCGGCGCCCGTTCGGGAAGCCCGCCTTGTCGCCGTCGAGAACGCCGAGCCGCTTCGGCTCGGCGGCCGGCTCGATCGACGTGTTCAGGCGCAGCTGCTCCGAGGGGGTCACGTGCGGCGGCCGGTTCAGGCCCTCGACGCCCTTGAGGAAGACGTCGACGAGGTCGTCGCGCGGCTCGGCGGGTGCCTCGATCCTGTAGATCGCCTCGACGAGCCTCGGCAGCTCGGGGTTGGTGACGTTCGGCAGGAACCGCGCGTCCTCCCACGGCGAGGAGGCGTTGAACGCGTCCTTGTCCTCGAGCGGGTTGACCACCTCGTTCACCAGCGGGTTGCCGAGGCGCGAGACCTGGGTGAAGTGCCCCTGGGCGTTCTTGCGCTGCGTGGTCGACCAGATGCCGACGACCGGCTGCCCGGGCGACTCGGTGAGCATCCCGGTGGGGAGCTGGAGTGCGATCGAGTTGACGTTGTAGCCCTTGAGGGTGTCGTTGCCGACCTCGGACAGGTCCCCGCCGTACAGCAGGTCGAAGACGCGCAGGTCCAGGAAGAAGGGGTCGTCGGCCTGGCCGGCGAACGTCCGGCCCCCGCCGGCGAGTCGGTGGATCGCCTGCTCGCGCAGCGTGTCGTAGTCCGGCATCGACGCCTTGCCGACGTTCGACGGTGCCACGGGCACGTCGTCGGCGACCTTCGTCCGCGACGTCACCTTCTGCTCGTGCAGCTTGATCAGCTCGACGTCGTACGTCTGCGTGATGTTGAGGTCCGGGTCGTCGAGACCGGTCACCGGGCCGGTGTTGTACAGGAACGTCTTGTCGTTCTTCGTGTGGGTCCTGAACGTGTACCGGAACAGCAGCTCGCCCTGCGCGTCGCCGTCGTTGTCGATGTGCAGGTCGTACTGGGCGTCCTCGGCGAAGGGGTAGAAGTTCGGCCCGCCGGCGGGCTCCTCGAACGGGGTCCAGTTCGCGACGATCGTCGTGGTGTCCGGCCGGTCCGGGCTCACGAAGGCGTACAGGTCCGTGTTGTCGTACTGCGGGGTCCCCGATATCAGCGGGGCCTCCCGGTGGCTGGAGGCGGAGGCCGCCCCCGGTTCCAGCGCGGTCACGCCGGCGGCCGCGAGCCCTCCGGCGGCCAGCGCGCCACAGATCAGCGTGGCGAGGCCCTTGCGCCCCGGACCACCGCTCCTGGAGAAAGGTGTCATGCCGTCCGTCCTCAGTGCCGACTTGCCTGACGCACCGGCATTCGGAGCGCCGGCGGGTCCGGATTGGTCGGACCCGAAAACCGATTCCGTGCCCCTGAGACCCGCGTTTTCGGCCGGCTGATCCGTAACCCCGTCCGGAGGACGTGGCCGCTGCGCCCGTCCGACGGTGACGCCGAGGGCCGGACGCGGCCCGCAGAGAGGGGGACCGAGTGGAGGCGGACGAGCTCCTGACGCTCGTGGCGGGCGGTGACCAGAAGGCCTTCGAGGAGCTGTACGGACTGGTGTCCGGGCCCGTGTACGGGCTGGTGCGGCGCGTGCTGCGCGACCCGGCGCAGTCGGAGGAGGTGGCACAGGAGGTGCTGCTCGAACTCTGGCGGTCCGCCGCGCGGTTCGACCCGCGCCGGGGCAGCGCCCTGTCGTGGATCCTCACGCTCGCGCACCGCCGGGCCGTCGACCGGGTGCGCAGCGCCCGCGCCGCGGGCGAACGCGAGCAGCGCGAGGCCCGGCGTGCCCACCACCCGGCCTTCGACCAGGTCCTGGAGGAGGTGGAGGCCGGACTCGAACGCGAACGGGTGCGCCGCTGCCTGGACCGCCTCACCGCCCTGCAGCGCCAGTCGGTCACGCTCGCCTACTACGACGGTTACACCTACCGGGAAGTCGCCGAGCGGCTCTCCCTGCCACTGGGCACGGTGAAGACACGGATGAGAGACGGACTGAACCGCCTGCGCGACTGCCTGGGAGGTGTGGCATGAGCCTCTTCGGCCGGCTGCTGCGCCGCGGCGACCTCCACTCGCTCGCCGCCCCCTACGCGCTCGACGCCCTGGAACCCGCCGAGCGGGTCCGCTTCGAACGGCACCTGGACGACTGCGACCGCTGCGCCGCCGAGGTGCGCGCCCTGTCCGAGGACGCGGTCCGCCTGGCCTGGTCCACGGCCGCTCCCGCGCCGGCCGCCCTGCGCGACCGCGTCCTGGCGGCCGTACGCACGACACCGCAGGACCCCGCGCCCGGGCGCGCGTTCCGGCTGCCGCCCCATGTCTGGGGCGTCCAGCCGCCGCAGGCCCGCTCCCGTGCGCCCCGGCCGCGCCCCCTGCTGGTGCCGTTCGCCACGGCGACGGCCGCCGCCGCCCTCGTCGTCGCCTCGCTCTTCGCGGTCCAGGCGAACCGCACCCAGGGCGAGCTGGACACCGCGCGGGACCGGGCGCGTGAGATCGCCCACGTTCTCGCCGCTCCGGACGCCCGCGCGACGAGCGGACGGGACGATCGCGGCCGGGGGATCGGAGCGATCGCCTCCGCTTCCGAGGGGAAGGTGGTCGTCACCCTCAGCGGATACGGCGACCCCGCGGGTGACCGCGTGCACCAGCTGTGGCTCATGCGCCCCGGCGCGCAGCCGCGTTCGCTCGGGCTCTTCGACGGTGACACGCCCCTGCTCGCCTCCGGCCTCGACCGGACCGCGACGTCACTCGCCGTGACCGTGGAGCCTGACGGCGGGTCGGCCCGGCCCACGAGCCCGCCGGTAGTCCAACTCGCCCTGGAATCTGTTGGATTCGGAGAGTAATCGTCAACACCCTTACGGGGAAGGTGAATCCTGTGACCGCGATACACGCATGCCCCAAGGGGGCGATAGGGTTACCCTGCCCGGGCCGGGTGGACTCGTACGGGTGGGGAGTGACATGGAACAGATAACAGTGCGCAGCAGGGCCAGGGTCCCTGCGATCACCTGCGGGAGCAGCGCGACCAGTTCGCGTCTCGACCGCCATCTCTCGGTGCTCGGAGGGCCCGCCCTCCCGCAGCGCGAGACGGTCGAGGCCACCTCGCTGATGCGTGAGCTGACCGCGCGTGACACCAGGCGCGAGCGCAGCGGCCGGGGCGCTCGGGTGCGCCACGTCTCGCTCTTCGCGCCACTGCGTCGACTGCGCCGCTCGCTCTTCGGCGGCAACTGAGGGCCCGCGCTCCGGCGGTCACACCGATCCCGGCACGGCGCCGCGCACCCGTCCGTCATCCCCACGGCACGCAGCGGCGCCCCGGTGTGCTCCCGAGCGCGGGCACGTCCCCGTCCGTGCCGTATCCCCGCCCGGCGGTGACGGAGACGAATCCCGGTCCCTTCGGTGTCCGACGGACCCTCGGTCCCGTCACCGCTCGCCGTGCGCGTACCGGTGCACGGCGAGCGGCACGAACACGGCCAGCAGCAGCGCGCACCACGTCAGCGACCCGGCGACGGGGTGCGCCACCGGCCAGGCGGCCCCCTGAGGCACGGGAGCGTTGCCGAACAGGTCCCGCAGGGCCGTGGTCACCGCGCTGATCGGATTCCACTCGGCGACCGTCCGCAGCCAGCCCGGCAGCCCCTCGGCGGGGATGTACGCGTTGGACAGCAGCGGCAGGATGAAGGTCGCGCCGCCCAGCTGACCGGCGGCCTCCTCGTTGCGGGTGAGCAGCCCCAGGAAGATCCCGACCCACGTCGTCGCGAACCGGAACAGCAGTAACAGGCCGACGGCCGTCACCGCCCCGGCCGCGCTGCCTTCGACCCGCCAGCCCACCGCGAGCCCGACCAGCAGCAGCGGCACCGTCCCCGCGGCCGTGACCACGACGTCCGCCACGGACTGCCCGAGCGGCACCGCCGCCCGGCTCACCGGCAGCGTGCGCAGGCGGTCCGTCACGCCCCGGTGCGTGTCCTGGGCCGCCTGGAACATGCCGGTCATGATCCCGTTCGCGGCCGTGGCGACCAGCAGGCCCGGCAGTAGGAACGACCGGTACTGCTCGCCCGGCATCGCCAGCGCGCTGCCGAAGACGTAGCCGAAGAACAGCAGCATCGTGATCGGCATCGTCTGGGTGAGGATCAGCAGTCCGGGGTTGTTCCGCATCCGCCGCAGCTGCCGCCCCAGCATCGCGGTGCCGTCGTGCACCAGGTCGTACGCCGCTGTGCTCGTGCCGACCGCGCTCATGCCGTGAGCTCCTTGCTGTCCGTGAGGCGGAGGAAGACGTCGTCCAGGGTCGGGGGGTGCAGGCTCGCGTCCACCAGGGGCACGCCCGCCGCGTCGAGTTCGCGCACCAGGCGCGGGAGGGTCAGGGTCGGGTCCGTGCTCACCGCGCCCACGGCGCGGCGCTCGTGGTCGAGCACCGGCTCGGCGCCGGTGAGCCGGTCGAGGACGGCGGCCGCCCTCGTCATGGCGTCCGCGTCCGCGACGACCGCCTCGGCGTGCGCGCCGACCAGTGCCTTGAGCTCGGCCGGCGTTCCCGTGTGGGCGACCCGTCCCCGGTCCACCAGGGCGATGTCGTCGGCGAGCCGGTCCGCCTCCTCCAGGTACTGCGTGGTGAGCAGCACGGTCGTGCCCTCCTCCTTCAGGGAGCGCACGGCGTCCCAGATCCGGTTCCGGCTGGCCGGGTCGAGCCCGGTCGTCGGCTCGTCCAGGAACAGCACCTCGGGCCGGCGGATCAGGCTCGCGGCCAGATCCAGGCGCCGGCGCATGCCGCCCGACAGGGTGGACGCCGGCCGGTCCGCGGCCTCGGTCAGCCCGAAACGGTCGAGCAGTTCGGCGGCCCGCGCCGAGGCGTCCCGCACCCGGTGCAGCCGGGCGAACAGCCGCAGGTTCTCGCGTCCGGTGAGGTCCCCGTCGACCGACGCGTACTGCCCCGTGACGCCGATCCTGCGCCGGACGGCGGCGGCCTCCCGGACGAGGTCGTGCCCGGCGATCCGGGCCGAGCCCGCGTCCGGCCGCAGCAGCGTGGTCAGCAGCCGCACGGCCGTGGTCTTGCCCGCCCCGTTGGGCCCGAGCACCCCGCACACCGTGCCCTCGGCCACCGCGAGGTCCAGTCCTCTGACCGCGTGCACGGCGCCGAAGCGCTTCTCCAGACCCTCACTAAGTACAGCGTACGTAGTAGTCATGCGACGACCATAGCGCACTACGTACGGTGTACGTAACTAGGATGGTGGCCGAGGTGATGAACGATGGCGGGCCGAGCGGCCGTACCCGAAGTGATCTGGGAGCGCCCCGAGCGCACCGGGCGGGGGCCCAGGCCGGCCCACACCCGCGCGGACATCGCGGCCGCCGCGGTGCGGATCGCCGACGCCGAGGGCCTGGACGCCGTCTCGATGCGCCGCGTCGCCACCGAGCTGGGTTGCGGCACCATGTCGCTGTACAACTACGTCCCCCGCAAAGAAGACCTGCACGAGCTGATGGTGGACGCCGTCAGCGGTGAGCACGAGCTGTGGGAGCCGAGCGGCGACTGGCGCGCCGACCTGCTCCGGGTGGCCCGGCAGACCCGTGCGCTGATGCACCGCCACCCCTGGCTGCCGCGCCTGATGTCCCCGGTCTACGGCTTCAGCCCCAACGCCCTGCGCTACCTGGAGCACTGCCTCGCCTGCCTCGACCCGTACGACGGGCCCTACGGCACCAAGATGCAGCTGATCGCGATGGTGAACGGCGTCGTGACGACCTACGTCACCAACGAGCTCGCCACCGCCGAGCGCACCCGCTCGCTGCCCTGGTCGCAGGAGCAGGAGAACGCGGTGCGGGGCGCCTATCTGGGCCGGCAGGTCGCGAGCGGCGCCTATCCGCGGCTGGCGGCGGCCTTCACGGAGGACCCCGGGCCGATCGACCTGGAGGCGGTGTTCGAGCAGGCGCTGGCCCGGGTCCTGAACGGGTTCGCCTAGGAGGTGTCCGGGCCTACAGCAGGGCCAGCTGGCCCTCCGGTCCCTCCTCCCGGCCGTCCAGCACGGAGGCCGGCCTGCGGGCCGCCCGCGGCACCGGCAGTACGCCGGCCTCGCGCAGCTCCGCGGCCGTGATCGGCGCCGTCACCGTCAACTCCGCCCGCTCCGGCCGGAGTTCGGCGAGCAGGGCGAGGACCGTGATCAGTTCCAGCAGCTCGGAGGTCCAGATCTGCGGCCAGGTGGCCGGGCGGATCGCCGCGAGCGTGCCCGGCTCGCCCTCCGCCGTGCGGGCCGCGAACCACTGCTCCAGGACCCGTACCCCGCCCACCTCGAAGTCCCAGGCGCCGGGCGGCACCGGGGAGATTCGTCCGTCGTCCAGGTGGAGCGTCTCCTCGTCCGGGTCGTAGCGGAGGGTCAGCGGTCGTGCGGGCAGCGGGGCGCGGACGTACGGGCGACGGCCGCCGGGCAGCTTGGGACGCTCCCCGTCGCGCCGCATCAGCCACAGCGCACGGTGGCCGAGTCCGACGCCGCGGGACCACAGCTCGGGGTCGGCGGTGAGCGGGACCACGGGACCGGAGCGGACGCTCGCCACGATCCAGGCCAGGACGTCCGGCGGTTCCGGGCGCCGGCCGAGGCGGGCGGCCAGGTGGTCCAGCAGCCCGGGGGCGAGGTTCGGCTCCGCCGCGCCGGGGCGGCGGTAGAGCGGGCGGACGCGGGCGCCGAGCAACGGCAGCAACGAGGTCGCGAGGAGCCCGGGACCCGGCACCTCGGGCGTCTCCACGACGAAGACCTGCCGTTCGTCCACCACCCGCCACAGCTCGGGCCGGGCGGCGTCGATCAGCCGGTGGTCGGGGATCAGCCACTGCTCGTCGAAGGGCGCGCGCAGCACACGCACCGGCTCCGGGCACGGGCCCGAGGCGCGCACCAGCCGCTCCGTACCGCCCGAGCCGCCCGGCAGCCGCCCCACCGCCGTGCGCAGCGTCCGCGAGCGCGTGGGCTCGAACAGGGCCTCGCGCTCGGGTCCCTCTGCCTTCACCAGGGCGTCCCAGCGGGCCTTCAGGGACGCCGTGTCGGGGGCCGTCGGCCAGCCCCGGCCGAGCCGCGGCGGTGCGACGGACCACGGCATGAGGTCCGCCAGCGGCGGAGCGTCGTCGTGCGTCACGCTGGGCATCGTACGACGGTGCCCCACGGCCTCAGGTGGCATCCAGCGTGACCGTGAAGGAGAAACGGTCCCCCCGGTAGTGGATGACCGCCACGTCCAGCACCCGGCCCGCCGCGTCGTACGTGATGCCCGTGTAGTGCAGGATCGGGCTGAGCAGCGGGACCTGGAGCAGCCTGGCCGTCTCCGGGTCGGCCAGCCGGGCCTCCACGGTGTCCGTGATCCGGCTGATGTCCACGCCCACGACGTCCCGCAGCACCTTGGTCATCGGCCGGCGGGCGAGGTCGTCGGCGTCGATGCGGGCGGCCAGTTCGGGACGGAGGTAGTTGCGGGCGTGGTTGGTCGGCTCGCCCGTCTTCTCGTCGCTGCGCAACCGGTGGTACGTCGCCACCTCGGTCACGTCCGGGAAGTACTCGGCGAGTTCGGGCGGCACGGGGCCGACGCCGTGGTCCAGCAGCTCGGCCCGCATACCGGACTGCTGGGCCACGATCGCGTCCACCGAGCCCAGCAGCCGCACCGGGGACCCCCGTCTGGCGTGCGGCTCGATGAACGTGCCGCGCCGGCGGTGGCGCGTGATCAGCCCTTCGTCCTCCAGTTCCTTCAGGGCCTGCCGCATGGTCAGCACGCTCACCCCGTAGTGCCCCGCCAACTGCTCCTCCGTGGGCAGGCGCAGGGGGTCCTGGGGCGAGCGGCCCAGTATCGAGGCGCGCAGCGACTGCGAGACCTGGTACCAGAGCGGCAGCTTGCGGTTCAGGACGATGGAGTCCGGGGCGAAGGAGGTCACGGGCCATCCGTACCGGTAGGGAATCCTCAGTGCAAGGGGCGGAAGTGACGCTCCAGGCCCTGCCAGACGTCGTCGTACCGCTGCTGCAGGTGCTCGGCGCGGGCCGCCTGGGGCGTGAGGGTGACGGGCCACCGGGTCTCGAACATGAACGCCAGCCCGTCGTCGATCTTCTGCGGCTTCAGCTCGGCTGCGCTCGCGCGGTCGAACGTCTCCCGGTCCGGACCGTGCGCCGACATCATGTTGTGCAACGAGCCCCCGCCGGGCACGAAGCCCTCCGCCTTCGCGTCGTAGGCCCCCTCGATCAGGCCCATGTACTCGCTCATCACGTTCCGGTGGAAGTAGGGCGGCCGGAAGGTGTCCTCGCCCACCAGCCAGCGCGGCGCGAAGACCACGAAGTCGACGCCCGCGAGGCCGGGGGTGTCGGACGGCGAGGTGAGCACCGTGAAGACCGACGGGTCGGGGTGGTCGTAGGAGATCGTGCCGATCACGTTGAAGCGGCGCAGGTCGTAGACGTACGGCACGTGGTTGCCGTGCCAGGCGACGACGTCGAGCGGGGAGTGGTCGTAGACGGCCGTCCAGAGGTTGCCGCAGAACTTGTTGACCACCTCCACCGGGCCCTCGACGTCCTCGTACGCGGCGACCGGTGCCCGGAAGTCGCGGGCGTTCGCCAGGCCGTTGGCGCCGATCGGGCCGAGCTCGGGGAGGCGGAAGGGGGCACCGTAGTTCTCGCAGACGTAGCCGCGGGCGTCGTCGTCGAGGAGGTCCACGCGGAAGCGGACCCCGCGCGGGATCAGTGCCACATGGCCCGGCTCGGCGTGCAGCAGCCCGAACTCGGTGCGCAGCAGCAGCCCGCCGCGCTCCGGGACGATCAGGAGTTCGCCGTCGGCGTCGCTGAAGACACGCTCCATGGAGGCCGTGGCGTGGTACAGGTGCACGGCCATGCCGGTGCGCTGAGTCGCGTCGCCGTTGCCGCCGAGGGTCCACAGGCCCGCGACGAAGTCCGTCCCGGCCCCGGGCTCCGGCAGCGGGTTCCACCGGAGCCGGTTCGGGTCCGGCACGCACTGCGTGAAGGGCGCGGTCCGGATCGCGCCGTTGCCCGCGCGGGTGAACGCCGGGTGCGCGGCCGACGGCCGGACGCGGTACAGCCACGAACGCCGGTTGTCCGCCCTCGGCTCGGTGAACGCCGTGCCGCTGAGCTGCTCCGCGTACAGCCCCAGAGGCGCCCGCTGCGGCGAGTTGCGCCCCTCGGGCAGTGCGCCCGGCACGGCCTCGGAGCTGTGCTCGTTGCCGAAGCCGGACAGGTAGGCCAGCCCCTCCGCGGTCTTCCGCGCGTCCCCGCTCATGATCGCTCCCTCGCCCTCTGATTCCTATGGGACACCGTAGGATTGCGGTTTCGCGGGCGCAAGAGGTCGTACGGGGCCGTGCCCGGAACCCGACCCCAGGAGGATTCGGCCGTCGGACCCGTGTTCTAGTCTCCGGGCATGTCGTGGACGCGGAGAGCACTCGCCGCGCTCGCGGTCTGCGTCCTGGTGCTGACCGGATCGGCGGGCTGTGGCTCCAGTGGTACGGACGAACCGGGGAGCGGGAGGTCCGCCGTGCCGGCGGGCAGGCTCCTCGACGACACGGACGAGGACGGCCGGCGCTACCGGGAGGTCGACGCAGAGGGCGCGCCCGAGGTCGGCATCGAGGTGCAGCCCGGCGCCGACGGCAGCTGGGGCGTACGCCTGACCGTGCGCAACTTCCGCTTCTCGGCGGCCGGCGCCGAGGCCCGGGCCGAGGCCGGCCGGGGCGTGGCGCACCTCTTCCTCGATGGCGATCTCGTCACCCGGCTGCGCGGTCCCGAGTACCGCCTCGCCGCCCCTCTCGTGCCGCGCGGCACGCACCACGTCACGGCCCGCCTGTACGCCGACGACGGCACCGTCTGGGCCGTCGACGGCAAACCCGTCGAGAGCACGGCGGACATCACGGCGTCGGACACGGGCCCGGGGCAGAGCCCGCAGCCGACGGCCACCGGGGAGCAGGGGGAGAGCCCGGAGCCGACGGCCTCCGCAAAGCAGGGGGAGAGCCCGGAGCCGCGGGCGGTGCCGGAGTCGTTGGCCACGGTGCCGGGGAAGGTCACGCAGACGGTGGTGATCGGGGGCCGGCTGCTGCCCGAAGGCACGGAGGGCCGATGAGCCGGACGAGCCCGGTGAGCGGAGCCGGTGTCCGTTCCCGTACAGGAGGTCACAGTTCACCGGACCGCGCAGGGAAGGCATCATGAACACCGTGCCCCACGCGACCCCGCTCCGCCGTGCCCCCGTGCAGCGGCGCAGTGCCGAACGGCTGACCAGGATCCTCGACGCCTGCGCCGACCTCCTCGACGAGGTCGGTTACGACGCCCTGAGCACCAGGGCCGTGGCCCTGCGCGCGGGCGTCCCCATCGGTTCGGTGTACCGCTTCTTCGGCAACAAGCGGCAGATGGCCGACGCGCTCGCCCAGCGCAACCTGGAGCGCTACACCGAGCGCGTGACCAAGCGGCTCGAGGGGACCGGTGACGCGGGCTGGCGCGAGGCGCTGGACGCGGTGCTCGACGAGTACCTGGCGATGAAGCGGACCGCACCCGGCTTCTCCCTCGTCGACTTCGGCAACCAGATCCCGATCGGCGACCGGCACGCCGAGCCCAACCACCGCGTCGCCGAGCGGCTCACGGCCCTGCTCTCCGGCTATGTCGGCCGCCGCCCCGACGACGATCTGCGCCGCGTCTTCCTGGTCGCCGTGGAGACCGCCGACACCCTCGTCCAACTCGCCTTCCGGGTCGCCCCGGACGGGGACGAGAAGGTCATCGAGGAGGCCCGGGAGCTGCTGCGGGCGTATCTCGGGCGCGTGCTCGACTGACGGACGGGGAATTCACCGACCCGACCGCCCGTGAGACCTCCCCGACATGCCTACCGGTCGGTATGCTCGCCCGTGTCCGTGCGCCACCGTCGCCGCCGACCCCGGGAGGACCCGTGTCCCGCACCGCCCTGCGTATCTGTCCCTTGTGCGAGGCCACCTGCGGCCTGACCCTCACCGTCGACGGCACCCGGGTCACCGCCGCCCGCGGCGACCGCGACGACGTCTTCAGCCGCGGCTTCATCTGCCCCAAGGGCGCCTCCTTCGGCGCCGTCGACTCCGACCCCGACCGACTGCGCGCGCCCCTGGTACGCCGGGACGGCGAGCTGCGCGAGGCCACCTGGGAGGAGGCGTTCGACGCGGTCGCGGCGGGCATCCGGCCCGTCGTCGAGAGGCACGGACCGCACGCCGTCGGCGTCGTGCTCGGCAACCCCAACGTGCACACGGTGGCCGGCGCCCTGTACCCGCCCGTCCTGCTGGGCGCGCTCGGCACCCGCAGCCTGTTCACCGCCTCCACGGTCGACCAGATGCCCAAGCACGTCTCCAGCGGACTGCTCTACGGCGACGCGAACGCGATCCCGGTGCCCGACCTGGACCGCACCGACCACCTGCTCCTCATCGGCGCCAACCCCCTGGAGTCCAACGGCAGTCTGTGCACCGCCCCCGACTTCCCGGGCCGGCTCAAGGCGCTCAAGGCCCGCGGCGGCACTCTCACCGTCATCGACCCGCGCCGCACCCGCACGGCCCGGCTCGCCGACCGGCACGTGGCCGTCCGCCCCGGCGCCGACGCCCTGCTCCTCGCCGCGATGGCGCACGTCCTGTTCGAGGAGGACCTGGCCGACCTCGGCGCACTGGCCCCGCACGTCGAGGGCGTCGAAGAACTCGCCGCCGCCCTCGGTGACTTCACGCCCGAGGCCGTCGCCGGCTCCTGCGACGTGGACGCCGCCACGACCCGCGCCCTCGCCCGGGAACTCGCCGCCGCCCCCACCGCCGCCGTCTACGGCCGCATCGGCAGCTGCACCGTCCCGCACGGCACCCTCGCCAGCTGGCTCGTCGACGTCCTCAACATCCTCACCGGCAACCTCGACCGGCCCGGCGGCGCACTCTTCCCGCAGGCCGCCACCGACAAGACCCCGCGCCCCGCCGGGCCCGGCCGCGGCTTCGCGCTCGGCCGCTGGCGCTCCCGGGTGAGCGGGCACCCGGAGGCGAAGGGCGAACTGCCCCTGTCCGCCCTCGCCGAGGAGATCGACACCGCCACCGACGCGGGCGAGCCGGTCCGCGCGCTCGTCGCCGTCGCCGCCAACCCCGTGCTGTCCGCACCCGACGGCGACCGGCTCGACAAGGCCCTGGACTCGCTCGACTTCATGGTGAGCGTCGACCCCTACCTCAACGAGACCTCGCGTCACGCCCACGTCGTCCTGCCGCCGCCCCCGCCCGCCCAGAGCCCGCACCACGACTTCGCCTTCAACACCCTCGCCGTGCGCAACCAGGTCCGCTACACCCGCCCCGCCGTGCCGCTGGAGCCCGGCCGCATGGCCGAGACCGAGATCCTGGCCCGGCTGATCCTCGCCGCGACCGGCATGCACGGCGCCGACCCCGCCGCCGTCGACGCCATGGTCGTCGAGCAGACCCTCGGCAAGGCGGTGCGGGACCCGCACTCACCCGTGCACGGACGCGACCCCCGTGACCTGGCCGCACGGCTGACCGGCGAGAACGGCCCCGAGCGGCGGCTCGACATGATGCTGCGCCTCGGCCCCTACGGCGACGGCTTCGGCGCACGCCCCGAGGGCCTGTCGCTCCAGCGGCTGCTCGACCACCCGCACGGCATCGACCTCGGCCCGCTGCGCCCGCGCCTGCCGCAGCCGCTGAAGACCCGCAGCGGCAAGGTGGAGCTGCTCCCCGAGCCGATCGCCGGCGACCTGCCCAGGCTCCGCTCGGCCATGGACCGGCGCCCGGCCGGACTCGTCCTCGTCGGCCGCCGCCACCTGCGGTCCAACAACAGCTGGATGCACAACATCCCGGCCCTCACCGGCGGCTCCAACCGCTGCACCCTGCACATCCACCCGGAGGACGCCGAACGGCTCGGCGTACGGGACGGAGCGGCCGTACGCGTCAAGGGCGCCGGGGGAGAGGCGACCGCGCCCGCCGAGGTCACGGACACCGTCCGGCCGGGCGTGGTGAGCCTCCCGCACGGCTGGGGTCACGACCGGCCCGGAACCCGTCTGACCCACGCGGCCACCGTCCCCGGCACCAACGTCAACCAGCTCCTCGACGGCAGCCTGCTCGACCCGCTGTCGGGCAACGCGGTCCTCAACGGCGTACCCGTCGTGCTCACCCCTGTGACCTGAGCAAAGCCGTGACCTGGAGTTTTGCGCTTATTGCTCGCGTGTCAACATCTTGTTAACGCCGCTTCGCGGCACCTAACGTCGTCGCACCGCCTGCCCCGGTGGGATGTTCAAGGGCGAACGTTAGGTATCCACACATGCTGACCATCCTCGGCTTCGCCATGATCGCGACCTTCCTGGTCCTGATCATGATGAAGAAGATGTCGCCGATCGCGGCGCTCGTGCTGATTCCCGCGCTGTTCTGCGTGTTCGTCGGCAAGGGCGCCGAACTCGGCGACTACGTCATCGACGGCGTGTCCAGCCTCGCCCCCACCGCGGCGATGCTCATGTTCGCGATCGTCTACTTCGGCGTGATGATCGACGTCGGGCTGTTCGACCCGATCGTCCGGGCGATCCTGAAGTTCTGCAAGGCCGACCCGATGCGCATCGTCGTCGGCACGGCGCTGCTGGCCGCGATCGTCTCGCTGGACGGCGACGGCTCGACCACCTTCATGATCACCGTCTCGGCGATGTACCCGCTGTACAAGCGCCTGAAGATGAGCCTCGTCGTGATGACCGGCGTCGCCGCCATGGCCAACGGCGTGATGAACACCCTGCCCTGGGGCGGCCCCACCGCCCGCGCCGCCACCGCGCTGAAGGTCGACGCCACCGACATCTTCGTCCCGATGATCCCGGCCCTGGCCGTCGGTCTGCTCGCCGTGCTGGTGCTGTCGTACGTCCTCGGTCTGCGCGAGCGCAGGCGGCTGGGCACGCTGACGCTGGACGAGGTGCTGGCGGAGGAGAAGGAGACCGAGACGGTCCTGGTCGGCGCGGGCGCCGCCGGCACCGGGTCCGGCGCCGACGTGAAGGCGTCCGCGCCCGCCGCCGGCACCGGCGGCCCGGCCGGGGGCGACGCAGCCGAGGACGACTTCCAGGGCCTCGACCCGAACCGGCCCACCCTGCGCCCCAAGCTGTACTGGTTCAACGCGCTGCTCACGGTCGTCCTGCTCACCGCCATGATCATGGAACTGCTGCCGATCCCGGTGCTGTTCCTGCTCGGCGCCGCCCTCGCGCTCACCGTGAACTTCCCGCACATCCCCGACCAGAAGGCCCGGATCGCCGCCCACGCCGACAACGTGCTCAACGTCTCCGGCATGGTCTTCGCCGCCGCCGTCTTCACCGGCGTCCTGACCGGCACCGGCATGGTCGACCACATGGCCAACTGGCTGGTGGACATCATCCCCGCCGGCATGGGCCCGCACATGGGCCTCGTCACCGGCCTGCTGAGCCTGCCGCTCACCTACTTCATGTCCAACGACGGCTTCTACTTCGGCGTCCTGCCGGTGCTCGCCGAGGCCGGCCAGGCGCACGGCGTGTCCACCCTGGAGATCGCCCGCGCCTCGATCGTCGGCCAGCCGCTGCACATGTCGAGCCCGCTCGTCCCGGCTGTGTACGTCCTGGTCGGCATGGCCAAGGTGGAGTTCGGCGACCACACCCGGTTCGTGGTGAAGTGGGCCGCCCTCACGTGCCTGGTCGTCCTCGGGGCGGGCATCCTGTTCGGCATCATCTGACCTACCAGGGAGGACACGACCATGGCGCCCGGCGGGAACCGCGGCTGGCTGCTCCGCCTCGTCATCGCCTTCGGCTTCGCGCAGGGGGCGGTGTCGATGGCCCGGCCCGCCGTCTCCTACCGGGCGCTCGCGCTCGGCGCGGACGAGCGGGCGATCGGCGTGATCGCCGGCGTCTACGCGCTGCTGCCCCTGTTCGCCGCCGTCCCCCTGGGCCGGCGCACCGACCACGGCCGCTGCGCCCCGCTGCTGCCCGTCGGCGTGGTCCTGATCGCCGGCGGCTGCGCGCTGAGCGGCATCGCCGGCTCCCTGTGGGCGATGGCCCTGTGGAGCGGGGTCATGGGCCTCGGCCACCTCTGCTTCGTCATCGGCGCCCAGTCACTGGTCGCCCGCCAGTCCGCGCCGCACGAACAGGACCGCAACTTCGGCCACTTCACCATCGGCGCCTCGCTGGGCCAGCTCATCGGGCCCGTCGCGGCGGGCGCGCTGATCGGCGGTCACGACATGGCGGGCAGCAGTGCGCTCGCCCTGGTCGTCGCGGGGGCGGGCGCGGCGGTCGCGTTCACGTCGCTGTGGCGCATAGAGCACTCCACGGTGGCCGAGGCCCGTGGCGAGCGGCGCGAACGCGTGCCCGTGGGAACCATCCTGCGCGCCCGGGGCGTGCCCGCCGGCATCCTGATCAGCCTGTCCGTGCTCTCCGCGACCGACATCCTCACCGCCTACCTGCCGGTGGTCGGCGAGCACCGGGGCATCGCGCCGTCCGTGATCGGCGTGCTGCTCAGCCTGCGGGCGGCGGCCACGATCGCCTGCCGGCTGGTGCTGACGCCGCTGCTGCGGCTGCTCGGCCGCACCCTGCTGCTCACGGTGACCTGCCTGCTGGCGGCCCTGCTCTGCGCCGGCATCGCGCTGCCGGTGCCGGTGTGGGCGCTGGGGCTGATGCTCGTCGTCCTCGGCTTCTGCCTCGGGGTCGGTCAGCCGCTGTCCATGACGACCGTCGTCCAGGCGGCCCCCGACGAGGCCCGTTCCACGGCCCTCGCCCTGCGCCTGACCGGCAACCGTCTCGGACAGGTGGCCGCACCCGCCGCCGCGGGCCTGATCGCCGGAGTCGCCGGCGTGGCCGCCCCGTTCGTGATGCTCGGCGCCCTGCTGCTGTTGTCCTCTGGCATCGCGCTGCGCTCCCCGGCCGGACCGTCCGGGGGCCATCCGCCCGCCGAGGAGGGCAACCGGGCCCGGCCACTCGGCCGTACGGCCCGTTAGCGGGAGCCGGTCGGCGGCCTGGAATGATGGTGCGGACCGCACACACCACGGCGGACTCACATGCACCAGGGGGAAGCGCATGTTCCTGATCGTCCTGTCCGGCCTGCTCGTCCTCGCCGTCTTCGGATGCGTCTGCGTCGTCCGGGCGGCCCGGGGCGGCCCGCGCTGGGTGCGCGGGGTGGCGAAGGCGACCGTGCTCGCGGGCGAACTGGCGGGCCGGTCGGGCAGGTCGGGCCGAAGCCAGGGCGACGACGACTAGGCCCGGTCGTCCGGCACCTTCCCGTCGCCCGCCGTGCGGGCGGGCCCGGCGGCGCCGCCCGAGGGGCCGGCCGACCACCGTTGTGCGCGACCCGTGAGGGGTGATCACATGATCTCCGCACCGCGCACGCGGTGCGATTGCCTCATACGGAAAGCGAGTACACGGATGGCAGTGGGACGCAGAGTGTTCCTGGGCGCCTTCACCGCGGGCGCCGTCACCGTCGCGGCCGGCACGGAGGCGGCTGCGGAGGGCGAGTACACCGACTACGCCGCACCCGCCAATTTCTGGAGTACGTCGACGACCGCCTACACGGTGACCATCAACTGCGCGGCCACGTCCGGGACGGCCTCGGCGCTGAACGTGACCTCCCGGAACCCGGCCACCTCGGCCATGAACCTGTCGGGCACGGAGACCGCGCGCGGCACCCTGAAGATCTCCCACGTGGGCTACGCCGACGGCTCGGACGCCGATGCCTCCGGTCTCTCGATCGACCTCAAGACGCAGGGGACGGCCGCCCAGGGCATCTTCGTGACGGCGACCCAGGGACCGACCACGGGCTCCCTGATCGTGCTGCGCAACAACCCGGGCGTGGACGACTTCGTCGTCAAGGGGTCGGGCCGCACCGGCATAGGCGTCGGCCGCGGGGACAAGCCCCTGGCCCAGCTCCACGTGGTGCAGCGCTCCGACGCCCCGGCCGCGCTCCTGCTCGAGGGCGCGGCACGGCTCGCCGACGTCGACACCGAGCCGACCAACGCGCCCGCCGACCGCGGCGGCGGTTCCCTCTACGCCCAGAACGGCGCCCTGTACTGGAAGGGCAGCAGCGGCGTGCCCACGCGGCTGGCCCCGGCGTGAGGACGGAACCGTGGAACTGACCCCGGAGCAGCTCGTCGCCGAGTTCCAGGACGCCGTGATGGAGCTGTACTTCGCACGCAAGCGCATGGTCGCCCTGGAGGCGGAGAACGCCGAACTGAGGGCGCGGCTCGCGTCACTCGAGCAGAAGGCCGTGGTCGAGCAGGAGGGCAACGGATGAGGTGAGCGGCGTCGGGCCGGTTGCCGCGACCGTCGTCCGGGCAGGGTGAGGTGTGCCATGGAGGCCGCCCCTGGTGCCGGAAAACTAACAGCGCTAGTTTGGGGGCCGGACGACGAGGCCCGCCCGGGAGGAACGCGATGAAGGCACACGACGGCATGTACATCGACGGAGCCTGGCGGCCCGCCGACGGCCGGGACACGATCGACGTCGTTAACCCGGCCGACGAGCAGGTGATCGGCAAGGTCCCCGCCGGCAGCGCCCTGGACGTCGACGCCGCCGTACGGGCCGCCCGCGCCGCCCTCCCGGGCTGGGCCGCCACCCCGCCCGCGGAACGGGCCGCGCGGCTGGCCGCCCTGCGGGACGTGCTGGTGGCCCGCAAGGACGAGATCGCGCGGACGGTCACCGCCGAACTGGGCTCCCCGCTGAAGTTCTCGCAGGCCGTGCACGCCGCCGCCCCCATCGCGGTGGCCGGTTCGTACGCCGAGCTGGCGGCGACGTACGCCTTCGAGGAGAAGGTCGGCAACTCCGTCGTCCACCACGAGCCGATCGGCGTGGTGGGCGCCATCACCCCCTGGAACTACCCCCTCCACCAGATCGTCGCCAAGGTCGCCCCGGCGCTCGCGGCCGGCTGCACCATCGTGCTGAAGCCCGCCGAGGACACCCCGCTCACCGCCCAGCTCTTCGCCGAGGTGGTGCACGAGGCCGGCGTCCCCGCGGGCGTCTTCAACCTGGTGACCGGCCTCGGCCCGGTCGCCGGCCAGGCCCTCGCCGAGCACCCCGGCGTCGACCTGGTCTCCTTCACCGGTTCCACGGCCGTGGGCCGGCGGATCGGAGCGACCGCCGGTGCGGCCGTCAAGAAGGTCGCCCTCGAACTGGGCGGCAAGTCCGCCAACGTCATCCTCCCGAGCGCCGACCTGGCCAAGGCCGTGAACGTCGGCGTCGCCAACGTCATGTCCAACTCCGGTCAGACGTGCAGCGCCTGGACCCGCATGCTGGTCCACCGCGACCAGTACGACGCGGCCGTGGAGCTGGCCGCCGAGGCCGCCGCGAAGTACGGCGACCGGATCGGCCCGGTCGTCAACGCCAAGCAGCAGCAGCGGGTGCTCGGTTACGTCGAGAAGGGCGTCGCCGAGGGCGCCCGCCTCGTCGCGGGCGGCAGCGAACCCCCGCGCGAGCAGGGATACTTCGTCAGCCCCACGGTCTTCGCCGACGTGACCGAGGAGATGACCATCGCCCAGGAGGAGATCTTCGGCCCCGTCCTGTCCATCCTCCGCTACGAGGACGAGGAGGACGCCCTGCGGATCGCCAACGGCACGGTGTACGGTCTCGCCGGCGCCGTGTGGGCCGGGGACGAGGCGGAGGCGGTCGCCTTCGCCCGCCGCATGGACACCGGCCAGGTCGACATCAACGGCGGCCGCTTCAACCCGCTGGCACCCTTCGGCGGGTACAAGCAGTCCGGCGTGGGCCGCGAACTGGGCCTGCACGGCCTGTCCGAGTACCTCCAGACCAAGTCCCTCCAGTTCTAGGAGAGTTGCTGCCGTCATGGCTGTCCGCGCCGCCGTCGTACCCGCCGTGGGATCCCCGCTGGAGATCACCGACATCGACCTGCCGGAGCCCGGTCCCGGCCAGGTCCGTGTCAAGCTCGCCGCCGCCGGGGTCTGCCACTCCGACCTGTCGCTGTCCAACGGCACCATGCGCGTGCCCGTACCCGCCGTCCTCGGCCACGAGGGCGCGGGCACGGTCCTCGCCGTCGGCGAGGGCGTCGCACACGTCGCCCCCGGCGACGGCGTCGTCCTCAACTGGGCCCCGTCCTGCGGCGCCTGCCACGCCTGCTCGCTCGGCGAGGTCTGGCTGTGCGCCGGCGCCCTGGCCGGCGCCGCCGCCGTGCACGCCCGCCGCAGCGACGACGGCACCGATCTGCACCCCGGCCTGAACGTCGCCGCGTTCGCCGAGGAGACCGTGGTGTCCGCGTCCTGCGTCCTGCCCGTCCCGGACGGCGTCCCGCTCACCGACGCGGCCCTGCTCGGCTGCGCCGTCCTGACCGGCTACGGTGCCGTCCACCACTCGGCGCAGGTCCGGCCGGGCGAGACGGTGGCGGTGTTCGGCGTCGGGGGAGTGGGCCTGGCCACGCTCCAGTCGGCCCGGATCGCGGGCGCCTCGACGATCGTCGCGGTCGACGTCTCCCCGCAGAAGGAGGCACTGGCCCGCGCCGCCGGCGCCACCGACTACCTCGTCGCCTCCGACACCACCGCCCGCGAGATCCGCGCCCTCACCGGCAAGCAGGGCGTCGACGTGGCCGTCGAGTGCGTCGGCCGCGCCGCGACCATCCGCACCGCCTGGGACTCCACCCGGCGCGGCGGACGCACCACGGTGGTCGGCATCGGCGGCAAGGACCAGCAGGTCACCTTCAACGCCCTGGAGATCTTCCACTGGGGCCGCACCCTGTCCGGCTGCGTGTACGGCAACGCCGACCCGGCGCGCGACCTGCCGGTGATCGCCGAGCACGTACGCGCCGGGCGCCTGGACCTGGGCGCCCTGGTGACGGAGCGCATCGCCCTGGACGGCATCCCGGCGGCGTTCGAGAACATGCTGGCGGGCAAGGGCGGCCGGGCCCTGGTGGTGTTCCAGGAGGACACCCCCTAGGACCGGCCCGCACGCGTCCGGTGCGGCTTCGGAGCCTCCTCCGGGGCCGCCGCCCGGCTCCTGGACCGGGACACCGCCACGCCCGCCAGGCACAGGGCGCCGCCCGCCAGGGTGAGCGGCCCCGGTACCTCGTCGAGCACCAGCCACGACATCAGGACGACGAGGGCGGGCACGGCGTACGTGGTGGCGCCCATGCGGCCGGCCGTCGTGCGGGCCAGCGCGTACGCCCACGTCGTGAACGCCAGCGCGGTCGGGAACACGCCCAGGTAGACCATGTTGAGCGTGGCGGAGAGCGGTGCGTCGGCGGCCTCGTGCACGAGCTGTCCGCCGAACGGCAGGCACACCACCGCCCCGACCAGGCACCCGAATGTCGTCACCTGCAACGCGCTCGCCTGCGCCAGAGCCGGCTTCTGAGCGACGACCCCGCCCGCGTACGCCACGGCGGCCAGCAGACACAGCACCACCCCGAGCAGCGAGGAACCGCCCCCGCCCGACATCGACAGGCCCACGGTCACCGCGCCGGCGAACGACACCGCCATCCCCGCCACCAGCCGCGGCGGCAGCGCGTCCCCGAGCAGCCGGGCACCCAGCAGGGCGATGAGGATCGGCCCGACGTTCACCACCAGCGCCGCCGTACCGGCGTCCACCTGCTGCTCGCCCCAGTTCAGCACGACCATGTAGAAGCCGAACCACAGCAGCCCCGATATCGCGATCCCCCGCCAGGCCGGGCGCGGCGGCCACCCCTCCCGGCGCAGCAGGCAGATGACCCCCAGCGTCAGGGCGCCCGACAGCAGCCGTCCGAGCGCCAGCGCGCCCGGCGAGTAGGCCTCGCCCGCGCTGCGGATCGAGACGAAGGCGGAGGCCCACAGGACGACGGTGACGGTGGCCGCACCGGCGGCGAGCAGGTGCGGACGACGGGACGGGGCGGGGCTCATCATGCTCCACAGGCTAGGAACGGAAAGGGACGGGGACCGGCGGGTTTCGGACGGGACGGCGGTGCTCAGCGCAGCGTCGCCGGGTCGATGCCCAGCAGCTCGGACAGCGCTTCCTCGCCGGCCGCCGTCACCTTCACCGCCCGCTCGGAGCCGATGCGCACGCACCAGCCCGCCTCCAGCGTGTGCCGGCACAGGGCGGCGCCCGCGACGCCCGCGAGGTGGGGGCGGCGTTCGGTCCAGTCCAGGCAGGCGCGGGCGAGCGGGCGACGGCCGGTGCGGGCGAGCCGGATGCCGGCCGTGTCGAACCAGGCGAGCCCCGCGTCCGTGAGGGCGAAACCGGTGTCCTGCCGCAGCAGCCCGCGCTCGCTCAGCGCGTCGGTGACCGCGATCCCGAGCCGCCCGGCCAGATGGTCGTAGCAGGTGCGTCCGCGGGCCATCGCCGACCCGGCGGTGGACTCGCGCAGGGTGCGCGGACGCCGGGCGGCCTCGGGCGCGACCTGCGCGGCCAGCTCCTCCACCAGTTGCGCGACCCGGGCGTCGGCCAGCCGCACGTAGCGGTGCCGTCCCTGCCGCTCCTCGGCGAGCAGGCCGCCCGCGACGAGCTTGCCCAAGTGCTCGCTCAGCGTCGACGCGGCGACGCCCGCGTGCCGGGCCAGCTCACCGGCGGTCCAGGCCCGCCCGTCCAGCAGCGCCAGCAGACAGGCGGCCCGGGTCTCGTCGGCGATCAGCCCGGCCAGCCGCGCGAGCCCGGGGGCTGCGGCATCCCTGGTGGTGGTCATGCTCCCCAGGATGCGCCACGGACCGTTCGGTCCCGGCCGAAGTGTCCGGGCTAGCGTTCCTCCCGCAGCTGCTCGAACTGCTGCGCGAGCCCGTCCAGCAGTGCCGTCAGTCCGGTCTCGAAGGCCCGCTGGTCGATCTTGTCCTGCTGCTCGGCCAGTAGGTGGGCCTGCCCGAGGTGCGGGTAGTCGGCGGGGTCGTAGGCGCTCGCGTCGTCCACGAAGCCCCGGGCGAAGGAGCCGAGCGCGGAGCCCATGACGAAGTACCGCATCAGCGCGCCGATGGACGTGGCCTGCGCCGGGGGCCAGCCCGCGTCGACCATCGCGCCGTAGACGGCGTCCGCGAGGCGCAGTGCGGCCGGGCGTCGGCCGGGCCCGTGGGCGAGGACCGGGACGATGTTGGGGTGGTCGCGCAGGGCGGCCCGGTAGGAGACGGCCCAGTCGTGCAGCGCGGTCCGCCACTCCCGGCCGTCCTCGAACATCGACAGGTCGACCTGGGCGCTCACCGAGTCGGCGACCGCCTCCAGGATCTCGTCCTTGGTGCGGAAGTGGTTGTAGAGCGAGGGTCCGCTGACCCCCAGCTCCGCCGCGAGCCGGCGGGTGGAGACGGCCGTGAGGCCCTCCGCGTCCACCAGCGCGCGGGCCGTCTCGACGATCCGGTCGGTGCTGAGCAGGGGCTTGCGCGGTCGGGCCATGGCGCACATAGTAGGGCTGCGGCTCTAAACTAGCAGTGCTAATTTAAATGTCCGGCTTTCAAGGACGGCTGCCGAGCCCAGTCGTCGACCGTTCGCTACCTGTGGGGTGACCCGTCATGAACCTGGAGCTCAGCGAGGAGCAGACCGCCGTGCGGCGGCTCGCCCGGGACTTCGTCGAGCGCGAGATCGCCCCCCACGTCGTCGCCTGGGACCGGGCCGAGGAGGTCGACCGGGCCGTCGTGAAGAAGCTGGGCGAGGTCGGCTTCCTCGGCCTGACGATCGACGAGGAGTACGGCGGGTCCGGCGGCGACCACCTCGCTTACTGCCTGGTGACGGAGGAACTGGGCCGCGGCGACTCGTCCGTGCGCGGCATCGTGTCCGTCTCCCTCGGCCTGGTCGCCAAGACGATCGCCGCCTGGGGCGACGAGGAGCAGAAGCGGCGCTGGCTGCCGGGGCTCACCTCCGGCGAGTACGTCGGCTGCTTCGGCCTCACCGAGCCCGGCACCGGCTCCGACGCCGGGAACCTCTCCACCCGCGCGGTACGCGACGGCGACGACTACGTGATCAACGGCGCCAAGATGTTCATCACCAACGGCACCTGGGCCGACGTCGTGCTGCTCTTCGCCCGCTCCACGGACGCCCCCGGCCACAAGGGGGTCTCCGCCTTCCTGGTGCCGACCGACACCCCCGGCCTGACCCGCCGCACCGTCCACGGCAAGCTCGGGCTGCGCGGGCAGGCCACCGCCGAGCTGGTGCTGGAGGACGTGCGCGTGCCCGCCTCGGCGATGCTGGCCCCCGAGGGCAAGGGCTTCTCGGTCGCCATGTCCGCCCTCGCCAAGGGGCGGAT
The DNA here is from genome assembly GCF_014650995.1 of Streptomyces viridiviolaceus. Taxonomy (GTDB): domain Bacteria; phylum Actinomycetota; class Actinomycetes; order Streptomycetales; family Streptomycetaceae; genus Streptomyces; species Streptomyces viridiviolaceus. The sequence goes on along the minus strand of NZ_BMWA01000017.1, from coordinate 68,236 downwards.
GTCGGTCGCCGCGGGCTGCGTCGGCATAGCCCAGGCCGCGCTGGACGCGGCCGTGACGTACGCCGGCGAGCGCGAGCAGTTCGGGAAGACCATCGCCCACCACCAGCTGGTGCAGGAGCTGATCAGCGACATCGCCGTCGACGTGGACGCGGCCCGGCTGCTGACCTGGCGGGTCGCCGACCTGATCGACCGCGGGCTGCCCTTCGCGGTGGAGTCCTCCAAGGCCAAGCTGTTCGCCTCCGAGGCCGCCGTGCGCGCCGCGAACAACGCCCTGCAGGTCTTCGGCGGCTACGGCTACATCGACGAGTACCCGGCGGGCAAGCTGCTGCGCGACGCGCGCGTGATGACCCTCTACGAGGGCACCAGTCAGATCCAGAAGCTGGTCATCGGGCGGGCGCTGACGGGGGTTTCGGCCTTCTGACCGCCGAGGGCTCGATGGCGTCCGGACTGAGTACCCGAACTGAGTATCCCGGCGGATGTGGTCCCGGCCACATCCGCCGAAGCTGTCCCCATGAGTGACACACCGGTCAAGCAGCAGAGCACAGCGGCCTTCTACGGGCAGGCCGTCGCGTCGTTCACGGTGGCCATGGCCGCCACCGCCATCGGCATCGTCAAACTGGAGGCCGACGCGTGGGTGCGCGCCTTCCTCGGCATCGCCGTCCTCTACCTCGTCACCTCCGCCTTCACCCTGGCCAAGATCATCCGGGACCGTCAGGAGGCCGGGCAGATCGTGAGCCGCGTCGACCAGGCGCGGGTGGAGAAGCTGCTCGCCGAGCACGACCCCTTCCAGAAGCTGGGCTGACGTACGCCGCCGGACGGGCGCTCTAAGCGCTCGCTCACCTTCGGCGGTATGGTGGAGCTCCTGTCACCGAGAGGGGCGAAGAAGCGATGAGTACGGCGGCGGAGACGACGGGCGGCGACATCGAGCCGTGGGAAGAGGTCACGCCCGACGCGGCCCGGCGGCTGCTGGTCGCCGCCGTGGAGGCCTTCGCCGAGCGCGGGTACCACGCCACGACGACCCGTGACATCGCCGGGCGCGCCGGTATGAGCCCCGCCGCGCTCTACATCCACTACAAGACCAAGGAAGAGCTGCTCCACCGCATCAGCCGGATCGGCCACGACAGGGCGCTCGGCATCCTGCGGACGGCGGCCCGGGGCGAGGGCAGTGCCACCGAGCGGCTCGCCGACGCCGTCAGCTCCTTCGTCCGCTGGCACGCCGGGCGGCGCACCACGGCCCGGGTGGTGCAGTACGAGCTGGACGCGCTCGGGCCGGAGGCCCGCGCCGAGATCGTCGCGCTGCGCCGTCAGTGCGACGCCGAGGTGCGCGGGATCATCGAGGAGGGCATGGCCTCGGGCGAGTTCGAGGTGCGGGACGTGCAGGGCACGACGCTCGCGGTGCTCTCGCTCTGCATCGACGTCGCCCGCTGGTTCAACGTGAACGGCCCCCGGACACCCGACGAGGTCGGTGCGCTCTACGCCGACCTCGTGCTGCGGATGGTGGGGGCCGAGGACGCGGGCGCCGCACAGCGGTAGCGGTGCCCGCGACGGCCTCAGAGGTAGTAGCGCGAGACGGATTCGGCGACGCAGACCGGCTTGTCGCCGCCCTCCCGCTCCACGGTGAAGGCGACGGACACCTGGACCCCGCCCTTGACGTCCTCGACGCCCGTGATCGTCGCCGTGGCGCGCAGGCGCGAGCCGACCGGGACGGGGGCGGGGAAGCGGACCTTGTTGGTGCCGTAGTTGACCCCCATCTTCACGCCCTCGACCTTGATCAGCTGCGGTCCGAACAGCGGGAGCAGCGACAGGGTCAGATAGCCGTGCGCGATGGTGGTGCCGAACGGGCCCGCGGCGGCCTTCTCCGGGTCCACGTGGATCCACTGGTGGTCGCCGGTGGCCTCCGCGAACAGGTCGATCCGCTTCTGGTCGACGTCCAGCCAGTCGGTGTGACCCAACTGCTCGCCCACCGCCGCCTTCAGGTCGTCGGCGGACGTGAAGATCCTCGGCTCTGCCATGTCCCGGCCTCTCTGCTCGCCCAATCTAAGCGACTGCTTAGCATGCTCGCCCGCGAAGCCGATGTCAACGGACCGGAGGAGTGACGGGGTAGGTAGGGTTCGAGGAGTGCCCCAGATTCCCGAGAAGATCCACGAGCTCACGGTCGGCCAGCTCGCCGCGCGCAGCGGCGCCGCCGTCTCCGCCCTGCACTTCTACGAGTCCAAGGGCTTGATCAGCAGCCGCCGCACCTCGGGCAACCAACGCCGGTTCAGCCGTGACACGCTGCGCCGGGTGGCCTTCGTGCGGGCGGCCCAGCGGGTCGGAATCCCGCTGGCCACGATCCGCGAGGCGCTCGCCGAACTGCCCGAGGGCCGCACGCCCACACGGGACGACTGGGCCCGGCTCTCCGAGGCCTGGCGCTCCGAACTCGACGAACGCATCAAGCAGCTGAACCGTCTGCGCGACCACCTCACCGACTGCATCGGCTGCGGCTGTCTGTCCCTGGACACCTGCGTCCTGTCCAACCCGGACGACATCTCCGGCGACCGCCTCACCGGCTCCCGCCTGATGGTGGAGCGGGGCGCAGCCGCCGCCCGCGCCGCCCGCACACCGAAGACGGACTGCTGCGACTGAACGGACCACCGGCCCTCTGCGGGCCGCGAGTTCCGGCCCTCCGGCCGACCGCGGCCCGGCCGCCGGCGTGCGGGGCTGCGGCGGTCGGTGGCTGTCCGGTCGTGTGCTGCGTTCCCGGCGGATGGTGGCTGTCCCGTACCGCGTCGCGTGCCGTCGGCTGGGTGCGGCCGGACGGCATCCTGCGCGTCGGTGTCCTGGCGTCGGGCGCGGACACGGTGGGTGCCGTGCCGGATGCCGCCGGCCCTGCTGGGCCGGCTCAACTGGGCCGGACCCGGCCGACGGTGCGGAGCGGGCTGTCGCGTGCCGTCGGCTGGGTGTGGCCGGACGGCATCCTGCGCGTCGGTGTCCTGGCGTCGGGCGCGGACACGGTGGGTGCCGTGCCGGATGCCGCCGGCCCTGCTG
>NZ_BMWA01000017.1:0-65119 GCF_014650995.1 Streptomyces viridiviolaceus | reverse complement strand
GGCCCTGCTGGGCCGGCTCAACTGGGCCGGACCCGGCCGACGGTGCGGAGCGGGCCGACGTGTGCCGTCGGCTGCCTGCGGCCGGACGGCCCCGTCGGCGTGCCGGTTCAGGAGCCGCCGTGCGGTGCGGAGTTCCACTGGAGCAGCCCCGCGGTGACCAGTTCGGCGTTCGACCCGGCGCGGTGGCCGTCCGGCAGGAGCAGGGTGTCCTCCAGGCCGATACGGGTCGCCAGTCCCAGGCGTCCGGCCAGCCGGAGCACCGGCCAGGCGCCGCCCTCCTCGCCGTGCAGCAGCAGCGGGCGGCCGTGGGCGGTGCCCAGGTCGGCGAGCAGGGCACGCGCGGAGGCCTCCGCGGTCGTCGCGTCGGTGTCCGTGACCTCCGCCAGGACGCGCAGCACCCGCGGTCCGAGCGGTGAGCGCGCGAACCGGGCCGCCCCGTCCGTGCCGGACCAGATGCCGGCCTCCACCCCCACGCCCCGGTCGATCAGCGCGGCGGCGACCTCCTCGGCGCCCGGCTCGTGCCAGTTGACCGAGGCGTGGTCGGGCAGGACGGTCCAGCTCCGTATGCGGTCGAGGCGGGCTGCCGGACCGGGCTCGGACCAGGCGCCCGTGGTCACGCCGACCGGCACCGACGCCGGCACCCGCGCCCGTATCGCCTCCACCGTGGCCGCGAGCACGCGGGGCGACAACGTGTCCCGCCCGCACGGGGTCTTGGGGTGGACGTGGACGTCCGTGGCCCCGGCCGCCATGGCCCCGGCCGCGGAGTCGGCCAGCGCCTCGGGCGAGAGGGGCACCATCACCCCGTCGACGGCCCCGCGGGCGCCGTTGAGACATACCTGCACCATCCCCCCATGGTGCAGGCACCCACTGACATCGTCCGGCGCCACCACCCGGGGGTGCGGAATCCCCGGCGCAGCCCCGTCGTGCTTCCACGCACCCCTCGTCAGGGCCTCAGGCCGTCACCAGCAACCGTCCGCGCCTGGCGTTCGCCAGGGCCTCCGGGGTGAGGACCGGACGCGGTACGAGGATCCCGCAGTCCGTGCAGACCGGACCCGCCGACGGTTCGTGGTCCAGCTCGTACCTCCAGACGAGGCGCTCCCCGCCGCACACGGGGCACTCCGTCCCCGGCTCGCGCTCCAGCGCGGAGATCAGCCCGCGCAGCACCTCGGCCAGCGGGGCATGGGGGTGGACCCGGGGATCGTCGCACCAGGCGACACCGAAACCGCCCCAGGTCAACCGGTGCCAGTCGTCCACGCTGCCCGGCCTGCGCAGCCCGTCGTGCTTCTCCTTCCTGCGGCGCTCGGCGAACTCGGCCTCGTAGGCCAGCCACACCGAACGCGCCGCCTCCAACTCCTCCAGTGCGGCCACGAGCCGCGCTGGGTCGGGGGAGCGGTCCTCCGGACCGAACCCGGCCCGGGAGCACAGATGGTCCCAGGTCGCCCTGTGCCCGTAAGGGGCGAACCGCTCAAGGCACTTGCGCAGCGAATAGCGCCGTAGCGCCAGGTCGCACCGTGGATCGCGGACCTGTCTCGCCAGACTCCGGAAACCGGCCATCGCCCTGCACCTCCGTCACACCTGCACCTGTACTTCGGTCACTTCGGCGTCGTCGTAAGGACGTCGCCGAATAGACGTATCGACACGCGATTCGGCTCCATCGGATTTCCGACGGCCCCGCGAACCGACCGCGTGGGTCGAAACCTGACGCATGTTCATCTTCACTCGCGGGGATACCGGCGGTAACGTCCGGCACACCCCAGTCGGGAGGAGCTGCCATGTCACGGCGCACCCCACGCAACGCCCTCGACAGACTGAGAACTCCCCGCGGATTCCACGGGTTCCTGAAGACCGCATCCGTATGCGCCCTCATTGCCGGTCTTTTGTCACCGTTTTCCCCGGCGGTGGCGGCCGACGCGACCACGGCCGACGGCGCGGCCGCACACCAGGCGGCCGAGGACCACTGCGGCGGCCGGTGTTCCGACGTCCTGCCGCCCGGCCAGAACGGCAACGCCACGCTCGCCCAGATCCTCCTCAACCAGGCCTTCGGCACCCAACCCGCCCACGCCGACGACCAGCTGGGCCCCTACGCGAACCTCGCCAGCGGCTACCCCGCCCTCACCGACGACAAGATCAACACCTTCTTCAACGACGCCTCCTTCGGCGTTCCCGCCGACCAGGTCGCCTCCACCGTCCGCCCGGCCGGCCGCGACGACGTCACGATCGTCCGGGACAAGAAGACCGGCGTCCCGCACATCACCGGTACCACCCGGTACGGCACCGAGTTCGGCGCCGGTTACGCGGCAGCCCAGGACCGGCTGTGGCTGATGGACCTCTTCCGCCACGTCGGACGCGGCCAGTTGACGCCCTTCGCCGGCGGCGCCCCCGCCAACCAGGGCCTGGAGCAGCAGTTCTGGCGCAGCGCCCCCTACACGGAGGCCGAACTGCAGACCCAGATGGAGAACGCCGCCGCGGCGGCCGGCGAGCGCGGCGAGCAGGCCCTCGCCGACGTGGACGCCTACGTCGCCGGCATCAACGCCTACATCGACGCCTCCGACAAGGGCCGCTACTTCCCGGGCGAGTACGTCCTGACCGGGCACAAGGACGCCATCACCAACGCCGGCACCATCGAGCACTTCAAGCCCACCGACCTCGTCGCGCTGGCCTCCGTCATCGGCTCCCTCTTCGGCTCCGGGGGCGGCGGCGAGGTCGCCAACGCGCTCTCGCTGCTCGCCGCCCAGGAGAAGTACGGCGTCGCCGAGGGCACGAAGGTGTGGGAGTCCTTCCGCCAGCGCAACGACCCCGAGGCCGTCCTCACCGTCCACGACGGCAGCTTCCCGTACCTGCCCAGGCCCGAGGACCCGCAGGGCCGCGCCCTGCCGGACGCCGGCTCCGTGGAACAGGAGCCGCTGGTGCACGACCGCACGGGCGGCGCGGCCACGGCGAACGCCACCGGCGCCTCGGCCACGGCGGCGCGGACCACCGTGACCTCGGCCCGGCGCGGCATGTCCAACGCCCTGGTCGTCAGCGGCGAGCACACCGAGAGCGGCCACCCGATCGCCGTCTTCGGCCCGCAGACCGGCTACTTCGCCCCCCAGCTCCTGATGCTCCAGGAGATCCAGGGACCGGGCCTGAGCGCCCGCGGCGCCTCCTTCGCGGGCCTGAGCATGTACGTCGAACTGGGCCGCGGCCAGGACTACGCGTGGAGCGCGACGACCTCGGGCCAGGACATCATCGACACCTACGCGGTCGAACTCTGCCAGGACGACCACCACTACCTGTACCGCGGCACCTGCACACCGATGGAGAAGGTGGAGCGGAAGAACGCCTGGAAGCCGACCGTCGCCGACGGCACCGCGGCCGGCTCGTACACGATGCGGGTCTGGCGCACCAAGTACGGCCCGGTGGAGTACCGCGCCACGGTCGGCGGCAAGAAGGTCGCCTACACCACCCTGCGCTCGTCCTTCCTGCACGAGGCCGACTCGATCATCGGCTTCCAGATGCTGAACGACCCCGACTACCTGACCGGCCCGCAGCGTTTCCAGAGCGCGGTGCAGCACATCAACTTCACCTTCAACTGGTTCTACGCCGACTCCGAGCACACCGCGTACTACAACAGCGGCGACAACCCGGTCCGGGCGGGCGGCGTCGACGCCGAGTTCCCGGTCTGGGCCCGGCCGGCGCACGAGTGGCAGGACTGGGACCCGGCCGCCAACACCGCCCGGTACACACCGGCGTCCGCCCACCCCGGCTCCCTGGACCAGGACTACTACATCTCCTGGAACAACAAGCAGGCCAAGGACTACACGACCGCGCCCTGGGGCAACGGACCGGTCCACCGGGGCAACCTGCTCGACGACCGGGTGAGGAAGCTCGTCGCCGACGGCGGCGTCACCCGCGCTGCGCTCGTCAAGGCGATGACGGAGGCGGGTCTGGCCGACCTGCGGGCCGAGGACGTGCTGCCCGACCTGCTGAAGGTGATCGGCGACGCTCCGGTGACCGACCCCGTCGCGGCGGCGGCCGTCGACAGGCTCGAGGAGTGGGTCGCGGCGGGCTCCCTTCGTACGGAGACCTCCCGCGGCTCGAAGAAGTACGCCCACGCCGACGCGATCCGGATCCTGGACGCATGGTGGCCGCTGCTGGTGAAGGCCGAGTTCGAACCGGGCCTCGGCAGCGACCTGTACACCGCCCTCACCCGCAACCTGCCCGTCGACGAATCCCCGTCCGCCGCGCACGGACCCACCGGCGCGCACGCCGGGAGCGCCTTCCAGTACGGCTGGTGGAGCTATGTCGACAAGGACATCCGGGCGGTGCTCGGCGAGCCGGTGCGGGGGCCGCTCGCGCGCGCGTACTGCGGCGACGGCGACCTCGCCGCCTGCCGCGACACCCTCGTCTCCACCCTGAAGGAGGCGGCCGGCCGGACCGCCGCCCAGGTCTATCCCGGCGACGACAACTGCGCCGCCGGCGACCAGTGGTGCGTCGACTCGGTGATCCACCGGACCCTCGGCGGCATCAAGCACGGCGCGACGAGCTGGCAGAACCGGCCGACCTACCAGCAGGTGGTGGAGTTCACCTCCCACCGGTGACCGGCCGGTCCGGCGGTCAGCGGTAGATCAGGTACTGGCGGCGGATCCCCCGGAACGCCGCCAGTTCCTGCTGCCAGGCGGCCACCACCTCGTCGGTGTCCGCGCCGGCGTCGATCATCGTGCGCACCTGCGTGGACCCGGTGAGCTTGTCGATCCAGTTGTCGGACCGCCAGGCGAAGCCGTCCCAGACCCGCTTGGCGGTCACCAGGAGCGCGATCCCGGTGCGCACGGGGTCGTACGCCTCCCGGTCCTGCACATGGATCTGCACGCCTCCGACCGTCCTGCCCTGGAACTTGGAGAAGGTGGGCGCGAAGTACGCCTCCCTGAAGCGCACGCCGGGCAGGCCGAGCGCGTTCGCGGCGGCCGCCCACCGCCCGTCCACGCCCTCGGCGCCGAGCAGTTCGAACGGGCGGGTCGTGCCGCGGCCCTCCGACAGGTTCGTGCCCTCGAACAGGCACGTGCCCGAGTACACCAGGGCGGTCTCCGGCGTCGGCATGTTCGGGCTCGGCGGCACCCAGGGCAGCCCGGAGGCGTCGTAGAACTCCGACCGCTTCCAGCCCGTCATCGTCACGGTCTCCAACGGCACCGGGGCCGTCAGGAACTCGCCGTTGAACAGCCGCGCCAGCTCGGCGACCGTCATGCCGTGCGCCTGCGCGATCGGCTGCCGGCCGACGAAGGTCGCGAACTCCTTGTGCAGGACCGGACCCAGGGCCGCCCGCCCGGTCACCGGGTTCGGCCGGTCCAGGACCACGAACCGCTTGCCCGCGAGCCGGGCCGCCTCCATGCAGTCGAAGAGGGTCCAGATGTACGTGTAGAAACGCGCGCCCACGTCCTGGATGTCGAAGACGACGGTGTCCACCCCGGACGCCGTGAAGACGTCCGCGAGCGGCTGCCCGCTCTTCAGGTAGGTGTCGTACACCGGCAGCCCGGTCGCCGGGTCGTCGTAACGGCCCTCGGATCCGCCCGCCTGCGCGGTCCCGCGGAAGCCGTGCTCCGGACCGAAGACGGCGACCAGGTCCACGCGGTCGTCGGAGTGCATGACGTCGACGATGTGGCGCGCGTCCCTGGTGATGCCGGTGGGGTTGGTGACGACACCGACCCGTTGGCCGTCGAGCGGGGCGTATCCGTCGGCGGCCAGTCGCTCGAAGCCGGTGCGCAGCGTGCGGCCGCCGCGTGCGGGAGCCGCCTGTGCCGTGCCGGCGGTGGTGGTGGCCGCCACCGCGGCCGTGGTGGCGAACAGGGTCCGTCTGGACAGCGTCATGCGGTGACCTCCGTGATCGCGGCCGGTGTCATGCGCACGCACGCTAGCGCGCGCCCGGGCCGCACGGAACGAGGCGAACCGAGGGACACCCCTTCCGTCGGGCATACCGACTGGTTAGTCTGGCGCCTTGGCGGGGCCGGAGCCGGACCGTCGCGTGTCGGTTCGCCGGCGCGCCGTACCGGTGCCGCAGCCGAGTCGCAGCCGTGTCGTGCGGAGCCGTGTCGAAGGAGACCGATGGTGGAAGCCGTGCAGGATGCCGGAGTCGTCGTCACCGGTGCGGGAGGCGGTATCGGGGCCGCCCTGGCCCGCCGCTTCGCAGCCGAGGGCGCCCGGGTCGTCGTCAACGACCTCGACGCCGGCCGGGCGAAGGCCGTCGCCGACGAGATCGGCGGCATCGCGGTCCCCGGCGACGCCTCCGCGATCGTCGCCGAGGCCCGGGAGGCACTGGGCGGCACGGTCGACGTCTACTGCGCCAACGCGGGCGTCGGCTCCGGCGGTTCGGAAGCGGCCGGGGAGGACGTCTGGGCGCTCGCCTGGGACGTCAACGTCATGGCCCACGTCCGCGCGGCCCACGCCCTGCTCCCGGACTGGCTGGAGCGCGGTGGCGGCCGGTTCGTCTCCACCGTGTCGGCCGCCGGGCTGCTCACCATGATCGGCGCCGCCCCCTACAGCGTGACCAAGCACGGCGCGTACGCCTTCGCCGAGTGGCTCTCCCTGACCTACCGCCACCGCGGGGTCAAGGTGCACGCCATCTGCCCGCAGGGTGTGCGCACCGACATGCTGGCCGCCACCGGCAGCGCCGGCGACCTCGTGCTCCAGCCGACCGCCATCGAGCCGCAGGACGTGGCGGACGCGCTCTTCAAGGGCATCGAGAACGACCGCTTCCTGATCCTGCCGCACCCCGAGGTCGCCCAGTACTACCAGGCCCGCGCCGCCGAACCGGACCGCTGGCTGCGCGGCATGAACCGGGTCCAGCAGCAGTGGGAGGCGACGACCCGGTGACCGCCTCCCGTTACGCGGCCAAGCCCTGGCTGGACCTGCTGACCGACGCGCAGAAGGCCCCGGTCGACCCGGACGCCTCGCTGGTGCACGCCCTGCGCCGGGCCGCCGCCGAGGCCCCCGACCGCGCCTTCCTCGCCTACTTCGACGGCCGCCTGACCTACCGCGAGGTGGACGAGCTGAGCGACTCCGTCGCCGGGCACCTCGCCGCCCGCGGCCTGGAACGCGGAGACCGGGTGGCGGTCCTGCTCCAGAACTCCCCGCACTTCGTGCTCGCCGTCCTCGGCGCCTGGAAGGCGGGCGCGGTCGTCGTCCCCGTCAACCCGATGTACAAGTCGGGGGAGGTCGGCCACGTCCTGCGGGACGCCGAGGTGGCCGCGTTGATCTGCTCCGACCGGGCCTGGGAGTCGTACCTGCGCGACACGGCGGCCGGTTCGCCGGTGCGGATCGTGCTCACGGCATGCGAGCTGGACTTCCAGACCCGCGGGGACGCGCGCGTGCTGACCTTCGAGCGGCTGCCCGTGACCACCGACGACCTCGCGCAGGTGGCCCGTGCCGGTCACCGGGCCCCGGAGGGCCGCGACCCGTCGGCCGACGACATCGCGCTGATCAGCTACACCTCCGGCACCAGCGGCACGCCCAAGGGCGCCACCAACGCCCACCGCAACATCATGTACAACGCCGAGCGGCAGCGCACCGGGCTCGACCTGCCGGAGGCGCCGGTCTACTTCGCCCTGGCGCCGCTGTTCCACATCACCGGCATGGTCTGCGAGTTCGGCGCCTGCCTGAACAGCACGGGCACGCTGGTCCTGGCCTACCGCTTCGAGGCGGGCGTCGTCCTGGACGCGTTCGCCGAGCACCGGCCGCACTACACCGTCGGCCCGTCCACCGCCTTCATGGCGCTGGCCGCCCACCCGTCCGTGACCCGCGAGCACTTCTCGTCCTTCGTGAACATCTCCTCCGGCGGCGCCCCGCTGCCGCCCGCCCTGGTGGAGAAGTTCCGCGCGGGCTTCGGACCGTACGTCCGCAACGGCTACGGACTCACCGAGTGCACCGCGCCCTGCGCCTCCGTCCCGCCGCACCTGGAGGCGCCGGTGGATCCGGTGTCCGGGACCCTGGCGGTCGGCCTGCCGGGCCCCGAGACCGTCGTACGCGTCGTCGACGACGAGGGGGCGGAGGTGCCCTTCGGGGAGCACGGCGAGATCGTCGTCAGCGGTCCCCAGGTCGTGCCCGGCTACTGGCGGCGCCCGGACGCCACGGCCGAGACCTTCCCCGGGGGCGAGCTGCGCACCGGCGACATCGGTTTCATGGATCCCCAGGGCTGGCTGTACGTCGTCGACCGCAAGAAGGACATGATCAACGCCGCCGGCTTCAAGGTCTGGCCGCGCGAGGTCGAGGACGTGCTCTACACCCACCCGGCGGTGCGCGAGGCCGCCGTCGTCGGGGTGCCCGACGGCTACCGGGGCGAGACCGTCAAGGCGTACATCAGCCTCCGCCCGGGCGCCGAGACGGAACCGGACGCGCTCGCCGCGTACTGCAAGGAGAGACTGGCGGCGTACAAGTATCCGCGGCAGGTGGAGATCCTGCCCGACTTGCCGAAAACGGCGAGTGGGAAGATCCTCCGTCGGGAACTGCGTTCCCGCGCGGACCACGACTAGCAGTGCAACGGAAAGGCAGGTGGCGGCAGTGCCCAGGACTTCGGACGGGGACGGCACTCCGGTGCCGCAGCGGCTCCTGGCCGCCGCCACCCGGCTCTTCGCGGAGCAGGGCTACGACCGCACCTCGGTGCAGGAGATCGTCGAGGCGGCAGGCGTCACCAAGGGGGCTCTGTACCACTACTTCGGCTCCAAGGACGACCTCCTGCACGAGGTGTACGCGCGCGTGCTGCGCCTCCAGCAGGAACGCCTGGACACCTTCGCGGACGCCGACGAACCGGTCGACAAGCGACTGCGCGACGCGGCGGCCGACGTCGTCGTCACGACGATCGAGAACCTCGACGACGCGTCCATCTTCTTCCGCTCGATGCACCACCTGAGCCCGGAGAAGAACAAGCAGGTGCGCGCCGAGCGCCGGCGCTACCACGAACGCTTCCGGGCGCTGATCGAGGAGGGCCAGCAGGCCGGCGTCTTCACCAAGGAGACCCCGGCCGACCTCGTGGTGGACTACCACTTCGGCTCCGTGCACCACCTGTCCACCTGGTACCGCCCCGACGGCCCGCTCAGCCCGCAGGAACTGGCCGACCACCTGGCCGACCTGCTGCTGAGGGCCCTGCGCCCGTGAGGTGATCGGCGAGGGCCGCCGCCGCGGGATTGCGCGGCCGCGCGCCACGCCCCGCCAGGACGACCGTGCGCCCGGGCTCCGGCTGCCGGATCTCCACGCACGGCAGCCCGGCCCGCTCGCCGATCCGCCGCGGCACGAACGCCACGCCGATCCCGGCGCGCACCAGATCGACCAGCAGCCCGATCTGGGTGACGTCACAGGTGATGCGGCGCTCCAGACCGCAGTGGGCGGCCAGGCGCCGCACCGCCGTCTCCAGGCCGGTGCCCGCGCGGAAGTCGACGAACGGCTCCTCGGCGAGGTCCCGGACGAGGGTCCGTCCGGCCTCGGCCAGCGGATGGCCCGGCGCGGTGATCAGCACCAGCTCCTCCTGCCAGGTGGCGTACGGAGTCAGCCCCTCCGGCAACTCCCGCGCGTCCGGCACGAGATACGCCAGGTCCAGCTCCCCCGCCCGCAGGGCCTCGGTCAGCTCACCGACGGGGGCGTCGCGCACGGACACCTGGACGCCCGGGAACCGCCGGTGGAAGGTGGCCAGCTCGGCGGGCAGGTCGATGCAGGTCAGCGTCTGGATCGTGCCGATCGACACCCGGCCGGCGGCCAGGCCGGCCACGGCGGCGACCGCCTGCCGCGCCTCCTCGGCGCCGGCCAGCAGGGCGCGGGCCTGCGGCAGGAGGGCGCGGCCCGCCTCCGTCAGGACGACCCGGCGGCCGGTGCGGTCGAACAGGTCGGCGCCCAGTTCGCGTTCCAGATTGCGGATCGACGTGCTGAGTGCCGACTGCACGATCAGCTCGGCGCGGGCGGCCGCGGTGAAGCCGCCCTCGGTGACGACCGCCATGAAGTGGCGGAGCTGCCGGATCTCCATCCATCTATTTTAAAGATGGCGTCCAGCGAAACCATCTGTTGGACCGGTGGGCGGCCCGCGCCGCACGCTGAGAGGCATGCGGCGCAGACTCGTCCTTCTCGACCGGTTCCTGTCCTTCGTCCGCGCGCTCGCCCGCGCGGACCATCACTACTCGGGGGGCTATTAGAGGTACTTCTTCAGCTCCCGGCGCGCCAGCGAACGCTGGTGCACCTCGTCCGGGCCGTCGGCGAGCATCAGCGTGCGCGCGCCGGCGTACAGCTCGGCCAGCGGGAAGTCCTGGCTGACACCGCCCGCGCCGTGCAACTGGATCGCCCGGTCGAGGATGCCGACCACCGCGCGGGGTGTGGCGATCTTGATGGCCTGGATCTCGGTGTGGGCGCCCCGGTTGCCGACGGTGTCCATCAGCCACGCGGTCTTGAGCACCAGCAGCCGCAGCTGCTCGACGGTGACCCGGGCGTCCGCGATCCAGTTCTGCACGACGCCCTGCTGGGCCAGGGCCTTGCCGAAGGCCGTGCGGGAGGTCGCCCGACGGCACATCAGCTCGATCGCCCGCTCGGCCATGCCGATGAGCCGCATGCAGTGGTGGATGCGGCCGGGGCCGAGGCGGGCCTGGGCGATGGCGAAGCCGCCGCCCTCCTCGCCGACGAGGTTGGACACCGGCACGCGCGCGTGGTCGAAGACCACCTCGGCGTGGCCGCCGTGGTAGTGGTCCTCGTAGCCGAAGACCTGCATGGCGCGCGTGACGGTGACGCCTGGGGTGTCGCGGGGCACCAGCACCATGGACTGCTGGCGGCGGATGTCCTCGCCGTCCGGGTCGGTCTTGCCCATCACGATGAAGATCTGGCAGTCCGGGTTCATCGCCCCGGAGATGTACCACTTGCGTCCGGTGATGACGTACTCGTCGCCGTCCCGCTCGATGTGCGTGGTGATGTTCGTCGCGTCCGAGGAGGCCACCTCCGGCTCGGTCATCGCGAACGCCGAGCGGATCTCACCGGCCAGCAGCGGCTGGAGCCACTGCTTCTTCTGCGCCTCGTCGCCGAACTGCGCCAGCACCTCCATGTTCCCGGTGTCGGGCGCCGCGCAGTTGGTGGCCGTCGGCGCCAGCTGCGGGCTGCGGCCGGTGATCTCGGCGAGCGGCGCGTACTGGAGGTTGGTCAGGCCGGCGCCGTACTCGGCGTCGGGCAGGAAGAGGTTCCACAGCCCCTGTCGGCGTGCCTCGGCCTTCAGGTCCTCCACGACCTGCGGGGTGTCCCAGGGGGAGGCCAGACGGGCGCGCTGCTCGTGGGCGACCTGCTCGGCGGGGTAGACGTGCTCGTCCATGAAGGCGAGCAGTTTGGCGCGGAGTTCCTCGGTGCGTGCGTCGAACGCGAAGTCCATGTCGGGTCAGCCCTTCTGAAGGGTGGTCAGGCCGTGCTCGATGAAGACGGGAACCAGCTCGCCGATGCGGTCGAAGCCGCGGCCGACCGTCTGGCCCAGCGTGTAGCGGTAGTGGATGCCCTCCAGGATCACGGCGAGCTTGAACCAGGCGAACGCCGTGTACCAGGCGACGGCGGAGACGTCGCGCCCCGAGCGCGCGGCGTACCGCTCGATCAGCTCGGACGGGGCGGGGTGTCCGGGGGCCTGTGCCGTGGTGGAGACGGGGGAGTCGGGCATGCCGAGGGGCTGGCTGTACATCACCAGCAGTCCGAGGTCGGTGAGGGGGTCACCGAGTGTGGACATCTCCCAGTCGAGGATCGCCCTGATCTCGTCGTCGCCGCCGATCAGCACGTTGTCGAGGCGGTAGTCGCCGTGCACGACGGTCGCGGCGGGGGAGCGGGGCAGCTCCCGGCCGAGCGTGGCGTGCAGCTCGTCGATGCCGGGCAGGTCGCGGTTGCGGGAGGCGTCGAGCTGCTTCGACCAGCGGCGCAGCTGGCGGTCGAGGAAGCCCTCGGGGCGGCCGAAGTCGCCGAGGCCCACCTCGGCGGGGTCCACCGCGTGCAGCTCGACGAGGGTGTCGACCAGGTTCAGCACCGCGGCGCGGGTGCGCTCGGGGCCGAGCGGGGCGAGCTGGTCGGCCGTGCGGTACGGCGTGCCGTCGACGAACTCCATGACGTAGAACGGCGCCCCGAGGACCTCCTCGTCCTCGCAGAGGAGGACGGGGCGGGGCACCGGCACGTTCGTCGGGTGCAGGGCGCTGATCACGCGGTGCTCGCGCTTCATGTCGTGCGCGGTGGCGAGGACGTGACCGAGCGGGGGGCGTCTGACGACCCACTTCGCGGTGCCGTCCGAGACCGCGTACGTGAGGTTCGACCGTCCGCCCTCGATCAGCCGGCCGGACAGCGGGCCGGTCACCAGGCCGGGTCGCTCGCGGTCGAGCAGGCCGCGCAGCCGGTCGAGATCGAGTCCGGGCGGGTGGTCGGGGCTCATCGTCGCTCCTACGGGAGGTGAACAATACCCGGTCCATCATGCTGACCGGTCGGTATGCCGTCCAGTGGCTGTCACGAACGTGATCGGCGCCACGATGGGCGACAGCTCCCCGCCTGGTTGGCGGGGAGCTGTCCGGGGGACCTTCTGCGGCTTTCGTGGCGCTGGGTGAGCGGGCGGTGGGACGGGGTGGTCGTCAGTGGTCGTCCCAGTGGCCTTCGTGGGCGGCGTGGCGGTGGCCGTCGTGGAGGTAGTCGACGTGGTCGCCGTGCTGCACGCGCGCGTGACCGCAGCCCTCGCTGTGCTGGTGGTCGTGGCTCTCGTGGGTCGTGTGGCCCGACGGCTCGCACTCGTCCCAGTGGCCGCCGTGTTCGCGGTGCAGATGGCCGTCGTGGGCGTAGTCGACGTGGTCGCCGTGGGGCACCTCGGGGTGCCCGCAGCCCGGGCCGTGGGCGTGTGCGTGGGAGGAGTGTTCCTGGTGCATGGTGGTCATGGTGCTCACCTTCGGGGTGCGGGGCGATGACGTCGGACAGGCTGCCACGCATACAGCGCATATCCGGTCATTCTGTGTACGTGCGTCCGGGTACCCCGGAGTGTCTAGAAGACGAGGACCGCTCCGCACACCGCCATCGCCACCGTGCACAGGGCCGCCGCCGTGGCGTACGGAGGGCCGAGGGACGAAGGCCGGTTCGTCGAGGCCAGGTGGCGGATCCGGCGGTGGGCGATGCGCAGGAAGCACAGCCAGAGGACGCAGCACAGGGCGCCGGCGGTGACCGCGGCGGGGGAGGCGCCGCCGTGCAGCGCGGTCTTCGCGGCGAGCACGGCGACGACCGTGCCCGACAGGGTCGTGCGGCGCCAGGCGAGGCGGGTGCGCTCGGGCTGGAGTCCGGGGTCGCGGTCGGCGGCGGGCTCGGGGGTCATCCCTCCCACCCGACGAGGACCACGACGACCATGGCCACGGCGACGACGGCGATGACGAGGCCGAGCAGCGCCGGGAAGCGGGACACGGGCAGGTCCTCGCCGCGGCGCATGGCCCGCTCGCAGCGCACCCAGTGGTTCACGGCGCGCAGGGCGCACAGTACGCCGGCGGCGAGCAGGGCGAGCGCGAGTCCGACGCGCCAGCCCCAGCGCAGGTCGGGGAGGAACTGGTCCACGGCGAAACCGCCGCCGATGAGCGCGAGGGCGGTGCGGAGCCAGGCCAGGAAGGTGCGCTCGTTGGCGAGCGAGAAGCGGTAGTCGGGGGTGCTGCCCTCCCGGCGGACCTCCTCCGGAGCGAACCACAGCCGGGCGTTGCGTGCGAATTCGATCACGCGGGGACCCTATCTGGTGGGTGTGCGGGGGTGATGCCTGCGGATGCCTGCGGATGCCTGCGGCGGCCTGCGCGGGTGGTCGGGGGTGCGCGTAGCGCGTTCAGTTGTGTGGTGGGTCGGGGCCGCGCCGGGGGGTGTCCGTCCTCGGAACGGCGCGGAATCGGTGGGTGACCAACTGACCGGCGTCGACGCGCCAACCGCTGCGGGCGGACACCCCCCGACACGTCCCCTTCTCGCCGTACGCGCCTGCGGGTCCGTCGCGGTGCCCGCGCGGAGCACCGCGTCACTGCGCGGTCGCGCCGCCGCCGTGCCGCGTAACCGCGGGCGGTCGTGCCGCCGCGCCGTCGTAACCGCGGGCAGTCGTGCCTCGCCCAGTGCCTGAACGGCCTGGGAGGTACCCCCAGGGGCGGCACGGGTGGGCGCGGCGGTGCCCCGCAAGCGCCGGGCCGCGCGACCCACCCCCGGCCCGCACCCACGTCGGGCAGCCGCCGAACGCAGTGCAACCGCACCCACGTCGGGCAACCGGCAAACGCCGTTCCGGCGCACCCACGCCGGGCGACGGCGCACGCCCGGTGCAGCCGACGTCACCCCCGCAGCGCCCGCAGCCGCGTGTACGCCGCCAGCCCGTCCGGTACCCACTCCCACTCGCCGAGCCGCCGTGCCACCTCCGCCTCCGTGAGGAACCCGTGCCACGCCACCTCCTCCACCTGCGGTCGTACAGGCGTCTCGCAGCGGACCTCGTACACCGCCGACCACCAGCTCCGCCCGGCCCCGTCGTCGTACAGGAACTTGAAGAGGAAATCCGGGCGCGGGAGCCCGGTCACCCCCAGTTCCTCCGACGCCTCCCGCAGGGCCGCGTCGTCGTAGGACTCACCGGCGCCGACCACCCCGCCGACGAACATGTCGTACAGCGAGGGGAAGACCAGCTTCGTCGGCGTGCGGCGGTGGACGAAGACACGTCCCTCCGCGTCCCGGGCCTGGACGAACACCGCGCGGTGGCGCAGCCCCTCGGCGTAGGCGTCGCCCCGCCGGGCCCGGCCGACCACGTGGTCGTTCTCGTCGACGATGTCGAGGATCTCGTCAGCAGCGCTCATGCGCCCATCCAACCAGCGGTCAGCGCGCCTGGAGATCCCGCGCGCGCCCGCTCCGCGCCGTGCCCCGTGGCATCGCCGGGTGCAGGCCGAGCAGGACGATGCCGGTCACCACCGCCGCGAGCCCGCACGCCTCCCACGTCAGCGCCCCGATGTCGGTGCGCAGCCGGTCGCCGAGGAAGCCGACCCCGCAGGCGATGCCGGCGAGCGGCTGGGCCGCGGTCAGCGCGGGCAGCGACATACGCAGCGGCGCGGTCCCGAACGCGCTCTGGACCAGGACCAGACCGGTGACGCCGAGCGCCACCACGGCGTACGGCTGCCAGCCGGTCAGCAGTTCCGTCGGGCCGCCCGAGGAGAGCAGCCGGCCGCTGACCCGGGTCAGCGCGTCCTGCACCCCGTAGAGCAGCCCGGCGGCCAGCGCCAGCAGCACCGGTCCCCGGCTGAGCCGGGAGCGCCGGGCACACGTGGTGAGCAGCACGGCGAGTCCGAGCATCAGGCCGATGACCAGCCAGTGGCGCAGCGGGTCGGTCACCGCGCTGCCGGCGCGCGGTTCGCCCGCCACGATGAACGCGGTGACCCCGCCCGCCAGCAGGACGAGGCCGGCCCAGCCCTGGCGGCCCAGCGGCTGCCGGGTCTGTCTGCGGGACAGGGCCAGGGCGAAGAGGAGGTTCGTCGCGAGCAGCGGCTCCACCAGGGACACCTCGCCCCTGCCCAGCGCCACCGCGCCCAGCGTCATGCCCGCCACCATCAGCCCCATGCCGGCGAGCCAGCGCGGCACCCGCACGAGGTCGAGCAGGAGCCGGGGGGACAGGAAGTCCCCCAGCGGGGCGCGTCGGGCCGCGTTCTGCTGCAGGACGAAACCGAAGCCGAGGCAGCACGCCGCGCTCACGGCGAGCACCAGAACCAGAACCGACACGCTGCGTACCTCGATCGTCAGGTCGGGCCACGGGGGCGTGAGGCCCGACTCTAGTGCCCCCCGGTGCGGAGTGCCGGGCGAGTGCGGCATACGGGTGGCGAGGCGCGGAGGGCGGACGCCGGTGCGCCAAGTTCCTCTGGAACAGGATGAGTTGACGCGTGTAACGCTCTTTCGGGCCTTGACGCCGAGCGTTGGCTGCCGCTTTGCTGTGCGTGATCAGTTCATGGCAAACCGGCTACCGACGACCGACCGCGTCGCGTGAGGAAGTTCCGCGGTGTCCCCACCTCCGCCTCCCCTCGGCCGCGGCCGCAGACGTGCGGCCCAGACCTTCGACGAGGCTCTCGACGACACCGAACTCATCGCAGCGCGCGCCGCGTTGGCGCAAGGACGGTGGCAGAGCGCCCGCTCCCTGCTCGTCCACACGGGCGACGACTGGGACCGCCGCGGACACCGGGTGACCGTCCTCGCCAAGGAGCCCTACACCGCCGCCTGGGCCCGCGAGTGGCTGCTCGCCGAGCCCGAGTCCGCCGACGCCCTCGTACTGCTCGCCCTGGCCCGCGTCCACCGCGCCCTGCGCGGCAAGGACAAGGCGGTCCCGGCCCGGGAGGCGTGCAGGCAGGCCGCCGTGCGGGCCCCCGCCGACCCCACCCCCTGGCTCGGCCTGCTGATACTGGAGCGCTCGTTCGGCGCCGAGGAGGAGGTGGTGCGGGCCTACGAGGAGGTCCGCGGACGACACGCCGACCACCACCACGCCCACCACCTGATGGTGGCCAGGCTCGCCGAACGCCGGGGCGACACGGGTCCCGACCCGCTGCACGAGGTCTACGACTTCGCCAACTGGGCCGCCGAGCAGGCCCCCGCCGACTCCCCGCTGGCCGTCCTGCCGGTGATCGCCCACGCCGAGCGCTACCGCGTACTGGCCGCCGCCGGACACGAGCCCGCCGACCCGGACGCCTCGGGCCACTGGACCGGCCGGCGCGCCCGGCTGGTGATGAAGGCCGCCTTCGACTGGTGGCTGGAGTGGGAGCAGGACGGCCACCCACGGCGTCTGATCGACCTCAACTTCCTCGCCCACGCCAAGTACTGCGAGGGCCGGGGCGCCGAGGCCGCCGCCCTCTTCCACCGCATCGGCGACCATGCGACACCCGCCCCGTGGTCGTACCCGGACCGCGATCCCCGCTCCGCCTTCCGTGCCGCCCGCGCCGACGCGCTCGGTACGGCCTGATGTTCCCGGATTCGACAGAAGGACGGTCTCGATGACCACGGGCAGTTCGAGCACGATCAGATCCGCGTCAGGCGGAGGCATCAGCACCTTCAAGGGGGAGGAACGGGCCCTGCGCGCCGACCGGCTGGGCACGGGCGGCCTGCTGCTCTCCGTCCTCGCCGCGACCGCCCCGCTCATGGTGGTCGCCGGAGTCATGCCCACCACCTTCGCGGTCATGGGCATCGTGGGCCAGCCGCTGCTCTTCGTGGTGCTGGGTGTGGTGCTGATCCTGTTCAGCGTCGGGTACGCCGAGATGAGCCGGCACGTCCACAACGCGGGTGCCTTCTACGCGTACATCTCCCGCGGGCTCGGCGGCACCGCCGGCGCCGGCGCCGCCCTGGTCGCGCTGGTCGCCTACAACGCCCTCCAGGTCGGCATCTACGGCATCTTCGGCTTCGAGGTCTCCGGGCTCCTGGCCACCTACGCCGACCTCGAGGTCGCCTGGTGGATACCCGCGCTGCTGGCGGTGCTCGCCGTCGGCACGCTGGGCTGGCTGAAGATCGACGTCAACGCGCGCGTCCTCGGCGTCCTGCTGCTCATCGAGGTCGTGCTCGTGGTCGTGTTCGACATCGCGGCCGTCGCCGACCCCGGTGCGCAGGGCCTGTCGCTGCACGCCTTCGACCCGGACACCCTGACCGGGGCCGGGGTCGGGACCGCGTTGTGCTTCTGCATCGCCGCCTTCCTCGGCTTCGAACAGGCGCCCGTGTACGCCGAGGAGACCAGCCGGCCGCACGTCCTGGTGCCGCGCGTGATGTTCCTCGCGGTCGGGGGAGTCGCCGTCTTCTTCGCGCTCAGCAGCTGGGCGCTGACCGTGGCCACCGGACCCGCGCAGATCGTGGGCACCGCCCGGGAGCAGAGCGCCGGACTGCTGTTCTTCCTCACCGAGTCGCGGCTCGGCGGCACCTTCACCGACATCCTGCACGTGCTGTTCGTGACCGGCATGTTCGCCGCCCTGCTCAGCTTCCACAACGTCGTCGCCCGGTACGCCTTCGCGATGGGCCGCGAGGGCCTGCTGCCCGCCGCCTTCGGACGCACCAGCGGCACCAGCGGCGCGCCCGGCACCGGCTCGCTGCTCCAGACCGCCGTGTCCGCGGTCGTCGTCATCGGCTTCGCGATCGCCGACGACAAACCGACGGGGGACCCGACCGAACCCGTTCTGCATCTGTTCACCTGGGGCGGCAACATCGGTGCCCTCGGCGTGATCGTGCTGATGGCCGCGGCCTCGTTCTCGGTGGTCGCCTTCTTCGTCCGGCGCGGCGCCGCCGCTGCCCAGGGCGTGCGCCTGGCGACCTCCGCGGTGGCGGGCGTCGCCCTGCTGGTGATCGCCAGCTACACGGTGAGGGACTTCGACGTCCTCGTCGGCGCCGGCCCCGACTCCTCGCTGAGCTGGGTGCTGCCCGGCATCATCGGCCTCGCCGCCGTCGGCGGCGTGGTACAGGGACTGCTCCTGCGTTCCCGCGCACCCGAGCAACACGCCCGCATCGGCCAGGGCAACGAGGCGTTCCAGCTGGACAAGGCGGCCTCCTCGTGACCCTCACGGCGTGACCGAGGGCGTGACCGGGTCCGGCGCGGCGATCGTGAAGGCGTCCTCCAGGGCCGCCTCCGTGCCGCCGTGCCGGACCCGTACGTCCACCGGCGTCCCCGGGGCCGCCGGCACGGCCGGGACCACGACCGAGAGGACCAGCCGGTCGCCGGTCCCCGCCGGCGCGGTGAGCGGGCCCGCCACGCTCACCCCGCCGACGGACACGCTGCCGTCGCGCAGCAGCTCCGGGGGGTCGAAGTGGACGCCGCGCAACTCGACCGCGATCAGGTCCCCGGGCCGGGCGGCGCCGTCGCCGCCGACGTCCACCGCGGCGATGCCGTAGACGCAGGCCGGGTCGCCGCCCGGCGCGCCCACGAGCCGCACGGTGACACCGGGATGCCGCCGGTGGAACTCCAGCAGACCGCCCAGCACCTCGTACACCGCGCGGCCCTTGCAGCCGGCCGGCCCGCCCGCCGCCTCCGCGTGGGCCCGGGCAGCCGTCTCCCAGCTGCCGCCCCGGCCCTGTACGGCCAGGCAGCCGTGGGCCAGCCCCCGCAGCAGTCGCCGCTCCTCGCTCGGCGGCACCGACGCGAGCACCCGGAGGACCTCCCCGCACCGGTCGGGGGAGCGCAGCAGGTCGTACAGGCTCCGCGGGTCGGCGACGGCGTCCGTGTCGGGGGAGTCGGGGCCCGGCGGGAGCCAGGCGGGGACGGTGAGCGGCCGTGTGCCGCGGTCGCGGCCGGGCGGGGCCGAGCGGGGCGAGTCCGAGGCGGCAGGGGCGGGAGTGCTCGGGACGACGGGCACGTGCGCGGAGCCGACGGGCCCCGGTTCGCCCACCGAACCGCCGCTGCCGTCCGGTCGCCAGGAGGGAGCGGCCGCGGGGGACTTCGCCACGGGGCCGGGAGCACCGTCAGGGCCTCCGTTCGACAGCCCGCCCGCCACACTCACGCCCCCGCCGCCGCTCGGTGGTCCGGCCTCGCCCGCGGCGCAGGAGGCCGCGACCACCGCCACCGCGCCGGCGAGGCACAGCCCCGCGACCCGCATCCCGAGCGAAACCCCCATGACGCCCCCCGACGTGATCACCCCCGGACGCGCGCCGGGGCCTCTCATCATCCGGTCGCACGCCCCGCGGCGGAAGTGGCGCACGCGCGAGCGGCCCGGACGAGGCGGCTGCCGGGACGTCCGTTCGGGACGAACCGGCAGCCGGCCTCGGCCGGGCCGCGCGAGGGCGAGGACGGGGTGACCGTCGTCGCGTACCCCTATATGACCAGTGAGAGGAGGAGCACCAGGGCGCCGGCGACCACCGAGATGATCGTCTCCATGACGGACCAGGTCTTGATCGTCTGGCCGACGTTCAGACCGAAGTACTCCTTCACCAGCCAGAAGCCGGCGTCGTTGACATGGCTGAAGAACAGCGAGCCGGCGCCGATGGCCAGGACCAGCAGGGCCGCGTGCGTGGTCGACATGTCGGCCGCCAGCGGGGCGACCAGACCGGCCGCCGAGACCGTCGCCACCGTCGCCGAACCGGTCGCCAGCCGGATGGCCACCGCGATCAGCCAGGCAAGCAGCAGCGCCGGGATCGACCAGTTCTCGGAGATCTCCAGGACCATCTGGCCCACGCCGGAGTCGATCAGCGTCTGCTTGAAGCCGCCGCCCGCGCCGACGATCAGCAGGATGCCCGCGATCGGCGCGAGCCCCTTCTCGACCAGGCCCGACACACGGCCCTTGCCGAACCCGGCCGGCCGCAGCAGCGTGAAGATGCCCACGATCACGGCGGCGAGCAGGGCGATCAGCGGGTTGCCGATGACGTCGAAGGTGCGCTGCACCAGGTTCTCGGGGTCGTCGATGATGATGTCGACGAGCGCCTTGGCCAGCATCAGCACGACCGGCAGCAGGATCGTGGCCAGGGTGGCGCCGAAGCCGGGACGCTTCTGCAGGTCCTCGGACGCGCGCTGCGGGATCATCCGCTCGGGGGCCGGGACGTCCACCCAGCGGGCCGCGTACTTGGAGAACACCGGACCGGCGATGATCACCGTCGGGATGGCGATCAGGACGCCCAGCGCCAGCGTCACGCCGAGGTTGGCGCCGAGCGCGTCGATCGCGACGAGCGGGCCGGGGTGCGGCGGGACCAGGCCGTGCATCACGGACAGGCCGGCCAGGGCCGGGATGCCGATGCGCATCAGCGAGTAGTTGCCGCGCTTGGCGACCATCAGCACGACCGGGATCAGCAGGACGATGCCGACCTCGAAGAACAGCGGCAGACCGATGACGGAGGCGATCAGCACCATCGTCCACGGCATCGAACGGGCGCTCGCCTTGCCGAGGATGGTGTCCACGATCTGGTCCGCGCCGCCGGAGTCGGCGAGCATCTTGCCGAGGATCGCACCGAGTGCGATCAGCACGCCGACGCCCGCGACGGTGGAGCCGAGCCCGGCGGTGAAGCTGGTGATGACCTTGTCCAGCGGCGCCCCGGCGAACGCGCCGAGTGCCAGCGACCCGATGGTCAGCGCCAGAAAGGCGTGCAGCTTGAACTTGGTGATGAGCAGGACGATGACGGCGATGCCCAACAGCACGGCGATGCCCAGCTGGGCATGACCGGCCGAGGTGATCGGCGCGACGGTGTCCGCTGCCAGCATCTCGACGCTGAGTCTGGTCACGGTGATTCCCTTGCGGTGATGGGGATTCGGGGGGGCAGGGCCGTGGGCACCCGCAGGTGCGCACGGCCCCGGGGGGAGGGGTGTGGGGAGTGGTTACTGGACCGGCTCGGGGAGCGCCTTCAGGGCGTTCATCGCCCGCTCGGTGATCTCCTCGGGACTGCCGGCGACATCCACCGCGACTCCCGCCTCGTCCGGCTCGAGCGGCTGGAGCGTGGCGAACTGGGAGTCGAGCAGGGCCGTCGGCATGAAGTGCCCCTGCCGGTGCGACATACGGTCCTCGATCAGCTCACGGCTGCCCGTGAGATGGACGAAGACGACACCGGGAGCGGCGGCGCGCAGCCGGTCGCGGTACGACCGCTTCAGTGCCGAGCTGCTCACCACCCCACCGAGCCCCGCCCGCCCGTGCGCCCAGCCGCCGATGGCGTCCAGCCAGGGCCAGCGGTCCTCGTCGGTGAGCGGGGTGCCGGCCGTCATCTTGGCGATGTTGGCCGCCGGGTGGAAGTCGTCGCCCTCGGCGTACGGAACGCCGAGCCGGGCCGCGAGCAGGGGGCCGATCGTGGTCTTTCCGGTGCCCGCTACGCCCATGACCACGACGACATGGGGGGTGTGCAGTTGCTGCATCGTGCTCTCGCTGTCTGCTGTCTTCGTCGACACGTGATGTCGACGTAACTGAAACCCATTAGGTACGACGAATTCAAGAGCTTGTGACAAATAAATCTGACTTTTTGTTCCCGTGACACGCCACGTACTCTGAGTGCATGAGCACACGGGGCCGGGGGCTGCACGGCCATGTACTGGACACCCTCGGCCCCGAGATCACCGCGGGCGGGTACCCTCCGGGCAGCGTCCTCCGCACCGACGAACTGGCCCAGCGTTTCGAGGTGTCACGCTCCGTGATGCGGGAGGCCGTCCGGGTGCTGGAGTCCATGCACCTCGTCGAGTCGCGCCGCCGCGTGGGCGTGACCGTCCTGCCCGAGTGCGAGTGGAACGTCTACGACCCACAGGTCATCCGCTGGCGGCTGGCCGGCGCCGACCGGCCGCGCCAGCTGCGCTCGCTCACCGTGCTGCGCTCGGCGGTCGAGCCGGTGGCGGCGGGACTGGCGGCGACGCACGCCACGTCGGAGCAGTGCGCCGAACTGACCGAGTGCGCGCTCGGCATGGTCGCCAACTCACGCGGTCACAAGCTGGAGGGCTACCTCTTCCACGACGTGGCGTTCCACCGGGTGATCCTGGCCGCCTCGGGCAACGAGATGTTCGCCCGCCTCGGCGACGTCGTCGCCGAGGTCCTGGCCGGCCGTACGCACCACGACGTGATGTTCGAGGACCCCGACCCGGCCGCCGTCACCCTGCACGTCCAGGTCGCCGAGGCGGTCCGGGAACGCGACGCCGAGCGCGCCGAGCGGCTCACCCGGGAGATCACGGTGGGGGCGCTGCAGGAGCTGGACATCCTGGCGCCGTAGCGTGGCCGGACAGCCCTAGTCCAGGAACTCCCCGTCGACGTACACCCACGCGCCGTCCACCCGTTCGAACCGGCTCCGCTCGTGCAGCGAGCCGCCGTGGTAGGACGCCCGGAACGTCACGGTGCCGGTGGTGTGGAAGGCGCTCCCGTCGGCCGTGTCCAGGATCTCCAGCCCGGTCCACCGCATCCGTGGGTCGAGGTCCAGGCGCTCCGGCCGCGTCCTCGGGTGCCACGTCCGCAGCAGGTAGCCCGCGTCACCCCGCACGAAGGCGCTGTAGCGCGAGCGCATGAGGGCCTCGGCGGTCGGCGCGGAGGCCGCACCCGTGTGGAATCGGCCGCAGCACTTCTCGTACGGCTCGGGCAGCCCGCACGGGCAGGAACGCGTGGTCATGGCCGCCATTGTGCCCCGTCGCGGGCCTGGCCGGAAAAGCAGAAGACCCCTGCTGGGCAGGGGTCTCATCTGGTGTCCGAGGGGGGACTTGAACCCCCACGCCCGATAAAGGGCACTAGCACCTCAAGCTAGCGCGTCTGCCATTCCGCCACCCGGACAAGGTGTCTGTCGTCCGGGGCGCTGCCCCGCGGCGACGACGTAAACATTACCAGGCTTTCCGGGGTGGCCGATCACCCCCCGCCTCGGCGTGAACGGCGTGTGACGGGCCGGGACCGGTCTTGGGTCCGCGGCGGCGGAGGGGGAGGATGAGAGGGACCCACCAGCAGTGACAGCGGGAGGAAGCACGTGAGCGAGACGGGCACGGCCAGGAGCGTCACCGGCGAGGACGAGGTCGTGGACCTCTGCCGCGAGCTGATCCGGATCGACACCAGCAACTACGGCGACCACTCGGGTCCGGGCGAGCGCAAGGCGGCCGAGTACGTCGCCGAGAAGCTCGCCGAGGTGGGACTCGAGCCGAAGATCTTCGAGTCCCACCCGGGGCGCGCCTCCACGGTGGCCCGGATCGAGGGCGAGGACCCGTCCCGGCCCGCGCTGTTGATCCACGGCCACACCGACGTCGTCCCGGCCAACGCGGACGACTGGACCCACCACCCGTTCTCCGGAGAGATCGCGGACGGGTGCGTGTGGGGGCGCGGCGCGGTCGACATGAAGGACATGGACGCGATGACCCTCGCGGTCGTCCGGGACCGGCTGCGCAGCGGACGCAGGCCGCCCCGGGACATCGTGCTGGCGTTCCTCGCGGACGAGGAGGCCGGCGGGACCTACGGCGCCCGCTACCTGGTCGACAACCACCCGGACCTCTTCGAGGGCGTGACCGAGGCGATCAGCGAGGTGGGCGGCTTCTCCTTCACCGTCAGCGAGCAGCGCCGGCTCTACCTGATCCAGACGGCCGAGAAGGGCATGCACTGGATGAAGCTGACCGTGGCCGGCACCGCCGGGCACGGCTCGATGATCCACCGCGACAACGCCATCACCGAGCTGTCGGAGGCCGTCGCGCGCCTCGGTCGGCACACCTTCCCCGTCCGTGTCACCAAGACCACCCGGGCCTTCCTCGACGAACTGGGCGACGCCCTGGGCACCGAGCTCGACCCGGAGAACATGGAGGGGACGCTCGCCAAGCTCGGCGGTATCGCCAAGCTCATCGGCGCGACCCTGAGCAACACCGCCAACCCCACGCAGCTGGGAGCGGGCTACAAGGTCAACGTCATCCCGGGCGAGGCGACCGCGCACGTCGACGGACGGTTCCTGCCCGGACACGAGGAGGAGTTCCTCGCCGACCTCGACCGGATCCTCGGGCCGAAGGTGCGGCGCGAGGACGTGCACTCCGACAAGGCCGTCGAGACCACCTTCGACGGAGCCCTCGTGGACGCCATGCAGTCCGCGCTGGTGGCGGAGGACCCGGCCGCGAAGGCGATCCCGTACATGCTCTCCGGCGGGACGGACGCCAAGTCCTTCGACGACCTCGGCATCCGGGGCTTCGGCTTCGCGCCGCTGAAGCTGCCGCCGGAGCTGGACTTCGCGGGCATGTTCCACGGGGTCGACGAGCGAGTGCCGGTGGAGGGACTGCAGTTCGGCGTGCGGGTGCTCGACCGGTTCATCGACGCGTCCTGATTTCGCCCGCAGAAACGCGACTTCAGGATTCGTCCGCGCGTGCGGTGATCGACCGGGAAGGGTGAATGCGCTCATAGGCTCGTAGCCTCATTACTCCCTCCTCGTTACAGGTGATGCGATCAGCAAGCTGGGATCGCGTTTGTCAACTAGGAGGAATAATGCTCAAGAAGGTCGTCGCCGCCGCGGCTGCCACTGGTGGTCTGGTTCTCGCGGGCGCGGGCATGGCCGTCGCCGACTCCGGTGCCCAGGGTGCCGCCGTGCACTCGCCGGGCGTCCTTTCCGGCAACGTCGTCCAGGCGCCCATCCACGTCCCGGTGAACGTCTGCGGCAACACGATCTCCGTGATCGGCCTGCTGAACCCCACCTTCGGCAACGTCTGCATCAACAAGTGACGTTGTGTTTCGCCCCATGAGGGGCTGAGTCCGTCGGCCCCGGCGCGCGTTCTGCGCTCCGGGGCCGACCGGTCTTCTGATGAACGCCGGAGACGCCGGAAACGACGTCGACGGTGGCAGGACGGAATTCGGGACAAGGGCAAGGCAGGGATTCATCACATGCGACAGGTCACACGCAAGGGCCTGATGACGATGGCGGCCGCCACCGGCGTGATCGCCGCCGTGGGCGGCTCCGCCCACGCCGACTCCGGCGCGCACGGATCGGCCACGGGTTCGCCCGGCGTGCTGTCCGGCAACACGGTGCAGGTACCGGTGCACGCGCCGGTCAACGTCTGCGGCAACACGGTCGACGTCGTCGGCATCCTCAACCCGGCGACGGGCAACACGTGCGCCAACCAGGGCGGCGGTTCCTCCGGGGGGCACGGCGACGGTTACGGCGACTCGGGCGAACAGGGTGGTCAGGGCGGTTCGCACGCCGGTGGCGGGTCCGCCGACTCACCCGGCGTCGGCTCCGGCAATCACGTCCAGGCGCCGGTCCACGTGCCGGTGAACGTGTGCGGCAACAGCGTCGACGTCGTCGGCGTGCTCAACCCGGCGAGGGGCAACGACTGCGCCAACGAGGACGGCGGGGACCACTCGACCCCGCCGGGCGGCGGCCAGGAGACGCCCGGGGTGCCGGGCGAGCCCGGCACCCCGGAGACCCCTGACGGCCCGGGCGGCGAGACGCCCGGCGGCTCCACGGGCCCCAACGAGCCCGGCACCCGGACCGTCACCCAGCCCCAGGCCCCCGCACAGCTCGCGGAGACCGGCAGCGAGCTGCCGCTCGGCCTCGCCCTGCCGGTCGGCGCGGGAGCGCTGCTGGCGGGCACGGTGCTCTACCGCAAGGCGCGCGCCTCGGCGTGACGCGCGGCACGGCACGACGGAGCGGGCCCCGCACCCGCGGGGCCCGCTCCGTCTTCCGGTTCTCCCGCGCCCGGTCCCGGCTCTCACCAGGTGACGCGCACCTGGCGGATGATCCGCCGGCGCAGCCGCACCCTGCGGCTGCCGTCGCGCAGCAGGCTCAGGCGGTACAACTCCCAGTGTCCGTACTCGGCATGGTCCGTCAGCAGACGTGTGGTCTCCTTGCGGGAGACCCCGCGAGGCAGGTACACGTCGACAAATTCGTATTCCGGCATCGCATCTATTGTGCGGGCTGGGGCCCGGTACGGATAGCGTCTGCACTATGTCTGATGCTGCGCAGCCCACCGCTGCCGAGGTACGCGCCGCCGCCGAGGCGGTCAAGACGGCGCTCGATCGCCACCTGGCCGCGGTCGAACGCCGGTCGGGGGAGGACGACCCGGCCGTCTACGAGGCGTTCAACCAGCTGGCCGCGGCCGCGGAGACGTACGACGAACTGCTCTACGACCGCTACGACGAGGTCACTCCCTTCGAGATCCCCGGCGCGGACGAGACGCTGCCGCCGTACACGGGCCCCGAGGAACCGAACGCGCTGAGCGTGCTGATCCGCCGCGACTACGCCGTGGTGGAGCCGCAGCGCCTGATGGCGCAGGCCCGGCGCGTCGAGGCGGCGGACGACGAGGTGAGCGCGGACGCGGACGTCTCGGGCACGGTGCACGGGGCGCTCCGCATCCTCTTCGGCGAGTTCGAACCGGACGAGATCGCCTCACGGCACAAGGAGTTCGGCCTGGAGGAGGGCGACTCCACACTCTGGGTGACGGCCGCGGACGAACCCGCCGAGCCCGGCGAGTGGCTGGAGGCACCCTTCGAGCAGGTCGAGCCACAGCGCGTGGTCTGCCGTTTCGACGTCAGCGCGGTGTTCGACGACGAACTCGAGGACGACGAGGACGACGAGGACGACGAGGAGGTGGAGGATCTGGAAGACGATCTCGACGCGGATCCGGACGAGGTCGAGGTCGTGGACGAGGATCTGGAGCCGCTGGACGTGGAACGTCGCTGAGCGGCGCGCGGCACGGCCGGCAGGCACGACGGCGGCGGTCACGGGGTCTGCCCGGTGACCGCCGCCGTCCTCGCCGGGGCGGGACGGGCTCAGCCGGCCGCCGGAACCTGCGGGGCGAGGAGCACCGGCAGCCGGGTCGTACGCGGCTTGGCCGGGATCTCGGCCACGGCCCGGGGCAGCGCCTGTTCCACGCCGTGCACCACGGACAGATGGCGGTCGGCCCGCCCGAACGCCGTGTACACCCAGGGCCGGCTGAGGGCCTGCGCGGCGTCGCCGGGGAGGACGACGACCACCGCGGGCCACCGGCCGCCCACCGCCTGGTGCGCGGTCAGCGCCCACCCGTGCCGCACGGACTGCTCCACCCGCTCCTTCGGCACGACGACGGCCTCACCTGCACACGACAGGTGCAGACCGTCGGCGTCGGCCTTCACCACACGGCCCGGCAGCGTACGGCCCGGTACCGGGGAGTAGGCGACGCGGTCGCCGGGGTCGAAGCCGCCGAACCGGCCGGGGCCCGGGTTCAGCCGCTCCTTCAGCGCCGCGTTCAGCGCCCGCGTGCCCGCCGCGCCGCCGTGGCCCGGCGTGATCACCTGGGTCTCCTCGGCGGGCACGCCGATCGCACGCGGCACCGAGTCCGCGACGAGCTGCACGGTCCGGTGCACGGCCTCGCCGGCGTCCCGCACCGGCACGATCACGACCTCCTTGCCGGGCGCCTCGACCTGGCCGAGCTCACCGACGCCGATGCCGGAGACCAGCTCGCCGAGGGGCCCGGGGTCCGGCCGCCGCGAGGCGACCTGGGGGCAGATCCGCGCCGCCAGCAGGTCGGCGAAGACCCGCCCGGGCCCCACGGACCACAGCACCGCCGGGTCCCCGGCCAGCACCAGCCGCGCCCCGTCCGGCAGGGACTCCGCCAGCAGGGCCGCGGTCTCGACGTCCAGCTGCGGTGCGTCGAGCACGACCAGCAGGTCGAGATCCAGCGCACCGTCGGCGTCCCGGCCGGGTCCTTCGGTTCCCGCCAGCAGCCCCGCCACCGTGGCGACGGGCGGACCGTCCGGGCCGTCCGGCGCCGGGGAGTCCGGGGAAGCGCCGGACGACGGCCCTCCCAGCAGCCGTGCGAAGCGGTTGCGGCCGAGGGGGCCGTGCGCGGCGGCCCAGGCGCGCAGACCGAGACCGTGCGCCGCCTGCAGCAGTGCGGCCGGTTCGGCCAGGGACGACTCCCCGCCGGTGTGCAGGACCAGTCCGTGACCCGCGACCGCGCGGATCAGCTCGGCGGCGGAACCCTGAGCCGAGGCGGCGGCCCGCTCCCAGTCCTCCGCGGCACCGTCCTGCTTCGGCACCGAGTTCACCAGCCGGGCCAGAGCGTCCGCCAGGCTCTCCTCCGCGAGCGCGTACCGCTCCAGTCCGACCAGGACCCGGACCGGACGCTGCTCGTCGTCCTCCTCCGCCTCCTCGCCGTGCTCCTCGCCCTCGCGTACCGCGCCCTCGCGCCGCCTCGGTGCGCCGGGCTCCTCCAGGGCGTCCTGGAAGGCGAGGGCCTCGCCCTCGGCCAGCGTGCTCTGCACGGCGGCATCGGGATCCGGCACACCCCGCTGGGTCAGCGCGGCCGTGAGCCGGGGCAGCTCCAGGGCCGTGTGCCCGCTCAGGGCCGCCTGTTCCAGGAGCCAGACGGTGACCGCACGTCCGCGCCGCTCGTCGTCCGGGCCGCACTCCGCGCCGAGGAGCGCCCGTGCGAATCCGTCGGCCTGTTCGGGCCGCACCCCGGTGACCCGCAGCAACTGCCAGGGATCCGCGCGCAGCGCCTCGTCGGCCCCCTCGCCGAGCAGCGCGGCGGCCTGTGGCGCGAGAGTCTCGGGGGCGCCGCCCTCGGCCAGCACGCGCCGCACCGCCTGCACGGTCTCCGGCGCCGGGCCGGCGGGCGCACCGGCCGGCTGGGCGGGCACCGGCTGCGGCCGTCGTACCGGCTCCGGGGCCGGGCGGCGCGGTGCGGGGCCGGACTCGCCGAAGACCGCGGCCACCGGCTTCTCGCCGCTCTCCACGGCCCGGACGGCGGCGAGCAGGTCGGCCGCCGTGCCGCTCAGCTTCGCCCCGCTGGCGATCGGTCCCTGCTTCTCGGCCTTCCGCCGCTCGATCCGCTCCCGCTCGACGCGCTGTGCGGCCAGCTCGGCCTCGGCCTCCGACACCTGTCCGCCCGTGTCCTCGCCGCCGGGCTCGTCGGTCTCCCCGGCAGGCGTGGCCGCGCCGGCGTCGTCCGCCTCGGCCTCCTGTGCCCGAGCCGTGGCGCCCGGCGTCCCCGGCTCGGCGTCCACGGCGTCCGCGGTGTCCTCACGGGGTTCGGGCTCCGTGCTCACAGCGTGCTCCAGTCGTGATCGGGATAGCGGTGCACGGGCGCCGACACGTCGTCGAGAGCCCGGCAGATCTCGTCAGGAAGACTAAGGGTCTCCACTGACAACGCCGCCGTGAGCTGCTGCGCGTTGCGCGCGCCGACGACCGGCGCGACCACGCCGGGCCGGTCGCGGACCCAGGCGAGGGCCACCTGGAGCGGGGTCACCGCCAGCCCGTCCGCCGCCGTCGCGACGGCGTCCACGATGTGCCCGGCCGTGTCGTCGAGGTACGGCGCCACGAACGGGGCCAGGTGCTCCGAGGCGCCCCGCGAGTCCGGCGGCGTCGCGTCCTTGCGGTACTTGCCCGTCAGCACCCCGCGGCCGAGCGGCGACGAGGGCAGCAGCCCGATGCCCAGGTCCAGGGCGGCGGGCAGCACCTCGCGCTCGACGCCGCGCTGGAGCAGCGAATACTCCATCTGCGTACTGGCCAGCCGGCTCCGGGCGCCCGGAGCCGCCAGCTGCCACGTCGCCGCCTTGGCCAGCTGCCAGCCGCAGAAGTTGGACACCCCGGCGTAACGCGCGCGGCCGCTGCTGACCGCCAGGTCCAGGGCGTGGAGCGTCTCCTCCAGCGGCGTGTACGGGTCGAAGGCGTGCAGGTGCCAGACGTCGACGTGGTCCGTGCCGAGGCGTGCCAGGGAGGCGTCCAGCGCGGAGAGCAGATGCCCGCGCGAGCCGTCGAAGCGGCGGTCCGGGTCCGGGATGCTGCCCGCCTTGGTCGAGATCACCAGGTCCCGGCGCGGCACCAGGCCCTCCATGAGCCTTCCGAGCAGATACTCGGCCTCACCGTCGCCGTACACGTCCGCGGTGTCGACGAGGCTGCCGCCCGCTTCCCAGAACGTCTTCAAGAGGTCCGCGGCGTCGTGCTCGTCGGTGTCCCGGCCCCAGGTCAGGGTGCCGAGACCGATGCGGGACACGCGCAGGCCGGTGCGGCCGAGATGCCTCTGCTCCATGAACGCCGACATTACTGGCCACGGCTTGCGCTGTGGGGGCCTGTGGACAACCGAATCCCGCACGCTAAGGTCTGGGCACAACGGACGTTACTGATCGGTAAGGGGAATCGGCCATGCAGCTCGGGATCAACCTCGGCTACTGGGGTGCCGGAATGGACGCGGACAACCTGGCCGTCGCCCAGGAGGCCGACCGGCTCGGCTACGCCGTCTGCTGGGCCGCCGAGGCCTACGGCTCCGACGCGGCCACCGTGCTCACCTGGGTCGCGGCGCAGACCGAGCGCATCGACGTCGGCTCGGCCATCTTCCAAATCCCGGCCCGTCAGCCCGCGATGACCGCGATGACCGCCGCCACCCTCGACTCCCTCTCCGGCGGCCGCTTCCGCCTCGGCCTCGGAGTCTCGGGCCCGCAGGTCTCCGAGGGCTGGTACGGAGTGAAGTTCGACAAGCCGCTCGCCCGCACCCGCGAGTACGTCGAGATCGTCCGGAAGGCGATGACGCGCGAGCGGCTGTCGTACGAGGGCGAGCACTGGACGCTGCCGCTGCCCGGCGGCCCGGGCAAGCCCATCAAGCTGACCGTGCACCCCCAGCGCGAGCACATCCCGCTCTACATCGCCGCGATCGGCCCGAAGAACCTGGAGCAGACCGGCGAGATCGCCGACGGCGCCCTGCTCATCTTCCCCTCCGCCGACCACCTGGAGGAGACCGCGATCCGGCACCTGCGCGCCGGGCGGGAGAAGGCCGGCAAGACCCTCGACGGCTTCGACGTCTGCCCGACCCTGCCGCTCGCCCTCGGCGACGACAAGGACGTCGCCGCGCTCGCCGACACCTTCCGGCCCTACACCGCGCTGTACGTCGGCGGCATGGGCAGCCGCAAGCAGAACTTCTACAACCAGCTCGCCCAGCGCATGGGGTACGAGCGGGAGGCCGCCGAGATCCAGGACAAGTACCTGTCGGGCGACAAGCAGGGCGCCGCGGCCGCCGTACCGCACGACCTGATCGACAAGACCACGCTGCTGGGCTCCGTCGACCGGATCGCGGACCGGATGAAGGCCTACGCCGCGGCCGGGGTCACCACCCTGACCCTCGCTCCCGCGGGCTTCACCCTGGACGAGCGGATCGCCGCGCTGCGCGCCGGCACCGAGGCGCTGGAGCGCTCCGGGCTCGCCTAGGTTTCTGCGGCCGTGGTGGGGGCTCGGGGGTCTTCCCCGCCACGGCCGTCACGGGGAACAACGCGGTCGCGCCCCCGCGGTTACGCCCTCTCACGGCCTTCGTCGTCCTTCTTTTGGCGGAGTTGTCCGGCAGAGGTGTTGCCGTGCCCGTCCGCCGGCACTTGACTCGTTCTTTGCGGAACCCTGCAGCGGCAGAGAGGTGCACCGATGCTTTCGGCCAAGAGTCTGTTCCAGGAGATCCTCGACCACGACGAGTCATTCCGTCTCTTCTGCTCCATCGCGGCCAGCGGCGAGTCGCAGGGCGGGTGGGAGAACGCGCGCATCGCGGCGCTGGTCCCCAGGAGCGAGCTGGCCCTCGCCCCCAAGATCACCCGGCACGGGGCGGACGAGGACAAGCACGGGCGGATCTTCAACGCCCTGATGAAGAAGCGCGGCCTGGAACCCGTCGAGGTGCCGCCCGAGACCGACTACACGATGCTCCTGGAGCGGCACGGCATCGGCCTCGCCCACGAGAAGCTCAAGGCGGAGCAGCCGCTGACGGTGCCGGACATCATCACCTACCTCGCGCACAGCAGGGTCACCGAACAGCGCGCGGCCGAGCAGATGCAGATGCTCCGGAAGTACTTCGCGGATCATCCCGACGTCGGCAGGGCCGTCCGCATGATCTCGAGCGACGAGGACAACCACCTCGCCTACGCCCACGAGGAGCTGCTTCGCTTCGCCCGCGCCGGGCACGGCCGGCTGATCCAGCGGACGCTGCGCGAGTGCGCGCTCGCCGAGATCCGCGTCTACCGGGACGTCAGCCTCGCCGTCATGGCCCACATGGGGCGCGTCCTCGGCTGGTCGCGGGCCAAGTCCGCGGCACTCGCGGCGGGCATCCACGCGGTGTACCTCTACGAGCGGCTGGGCGGCTGGCGCCGCATGGTCGGCCTCAGGATGCCCGAGCGGCGCGACGCGCTCGGCGGACCGGCGTCCGCGGCCCCCGAGTTCGCCTGAGGGGACCGCTACAGCCAGCCCCTGTGCTTGAACAGCCGGAACAGCAGTACCTCCAAGGCGGCCATCAGGGCGATCACCGAGGGATAGGACCACACCCAGCGCAGCTCCGGCATGTGGTCGAAGTTCATGCCGTAGACCCCCGCGATCATCGTGGGGACCGCGGCCATGGCCGCCCATGCGGAGATCTTCCGCATGTCGTCGTTCTGGCGGACGCTCATCTGCGCCAGATGCGCCGCCAGGATGTCCGAGACCAGCCGGTCCAGGTTCTCCACCGACTCGTTCACGCGCGTGAGGTGATCGCTGACGTCCCGGAAGAACGGCCGTGCCTTGTCGTTCACGAACGGGACTCCGGGGCCGAACGCCCCGTTCCCGGTCAGGCGGGCCAGCGGCGGCGCCAGTGGACCCGTCGCCCGGCGGAACTCCAGGATCTGCCGTTTGAAGTTGTAGATCCGCGACGCGGTGTGCCGCGAGCCGCCGCGGTCCGGTGAGAAGACCTCGGCCTCCAGCTCCTCCAGGTCGTTCTGCAGCTCGACCGCCACGTCCAGATAGTGGTCGACGATGGCGTCGGCTATCGCGTACAGC
Source organism: Streptomyces viridiviolaceus (assembly GCF_014650995.1). Taxonomy (GTDB): domain Bacteria; phylum Actinomycetota; class Actinomycetes; order Streptomycetales; family Streptomycetaceae; genus Streptomyces; species Streptomyces viridiviolaceus. The sequence goes on along the minus strand of NZ_BMWA01000017.1, from coordinate 32,029 downwards.
ACCGAGGTGGGGCCCTTGCCGAGCAGCTCGGGTTCCTGCTCCAGACGCCGGCGCACGGTCTTCAGCGGGGATCCGTCGCCGTGCCGGACGACCACCACGAACGCGTCCCCGAGGAAGATCATGACCTCGCCGGTGGAGACGGCGTCGCTCTCCGGCTCGTACGCCACCGGCTTGAGGACGGCGAAGAGCGAGTCCTCGTACACCTCCAGCTTGGGCCGCTGGTGCGCCTTCAGGGCGTCCTCCACGGCCAGCGGGTGCAGTCCGAACTCCTGGCTGACCAGGTCGAACTCGTGCTCCGTCGGCTCATGCAGACCGATCCAGACGAAGCCGCCCGCGGCCCGTGCATCGCCCAGCGCGTCGGAGAAGTCCTCGGGACCGTCCGTGCGGTGCCCGTCCCGGTAGATGGCACAGTCGACGATCACCGAACGCATTCTCCTCTCACCCCGGCGCCGTGGCGCCGTGTCTACGCCTACTCTGGGCCGCATGCCCACGCTGATCCTGGTTAGGCACGGACGTTCCACCGCCAACACCGAGGGGGTACTGGCCGGCTGGACGCCCGGTGTCGCCCTCGACGAGCGCGGCGCCGCGCAGGCCGCCGCCCTGCCCGGGCGGCTCGCCGCGCTGCCGCTCTCCGAGATCGTCACCAGCCCGCTGCAGCGCTGCCGGGAGACGATCCGGCCGCTGCTCGACGCCCGCCCCGGGCTGCGGGCCCACACCGACGAGCGGATCGGCGAGTGCCACTACGGCGACTGGTCGGGCCGCAAGCTCGCCGAACTCAAGGACGAACCCCTGATGGAGGTGGTGCAGTCGCACCCCTCGGCGGCGGCGTTCCCGGGCGGCGAGTCGATGCGGGCGATGCAGACCCGCGCCGCCGAGGCGGTGCGCGAGTGGAACGCGCGCGTGGAGCGCGACCACGGCGCCGACGCCGTCTACCTCATGTGCTCCCACGGTGACATCATCAAGTCCCTCGTCGCGGACGCGCTCGGCCTGCATCTCGACCTCTTCCAGCGGGTATCGGTCGAACCGTGCTCCGTCACGGCGATCCGTTACACCCGTCTGCGGCCGTATCTCGTCCGCCTCGGCGACACCGGTGACTTCGCCTCCCTGGCACCGCGCGAGGAGCCGCCGGGCGACGACGCCCCGGTCGGTGGCGGTGCGGGCGCACCGTGATCGTCGGCCGCAGTAGGGTGAAGCGGTCGCAGCAGTGCCTTCCCCCGACTTCCCATGGAGACAGGACGTGTCCCGTCAGGTGTTCCTCTACGACCAACCGGAACGTTTCGTGGCCGGCACGGTCGGACTGCCCGGGCGCCGTACGTTCTTCCTCCAGGCCTCCGCCGGCTCCCGCGTGACCAGCGTGGCCCTGGAGAAGACCCAGGTCGCCGCGCTCGCCGAACGCATGGACGAGCTCCTCGACGAGGTCGTACGGCGCAGCGGCGGCAGCACCCCCGTTCCCGCCGTGGCCCCCACCGAGAACGCCGACACGGCTCCGCTGGACACCCCGGTGGAGGAGGAGTTCCGGGTCGGCACCATGGCGCTGGCCTGGGACGGCGAGGACCAGCGCATGATCGTCGAGGCGCAGGCCCTCGTGGAGATCGACGCCGAATCCGAGGAGGACCTGGCGGAGGCGGAGGAGCGGTTGCTCCAGGACGAGGAGAACGGCCCGCCCATGCTCCGGGTCCGCCTCACCGGCGCGCAGGCCAGGGCCTTCGCCAAGCGCGCCCTCGACGTCGTCAACGCCGGGCGGCCGCCGTGCCCGCTGTGCAGCCTCCCGCTCGACCCGGAAGGACACGTATGTCCGCGCCAGAACGGATACCGCCGCGGAGCGTGACCACGGACGCGGCGGCCGCCGAGTTGCTCGCGCTGGGCGAGCTGACGGTGCGCGGACGCATCCGTGACGCGTCCAACGCGGCGCTGTACTGCACGGTGACGTACCAAGGACGCGAGGCGGCCTGCATCTACAAGCCGGTGGCCGGGGAGCGGCCGCTGTGGGACTTCCCCGACGGCACGCTCGCCCAGCGCGAGGTCGCCGCCTACGAGGTCTCCGAGGCGACCGGCTGGGGGCTCGTGCCGCCCACGGTGCTGCGGGACGGGCCGTACGGCGAGGGCATGTGCCAGCTGTGGATAGAGGCGGTGCCGGACGGGGAGCTGCTCGCCCTGGTGGAGGACGAGGAGGCCGGCCCCGGCTGGAAGCCGATCGCGTTCGCCGAGGTCGACGAGGGGCGTACCGCGCTGCTCGTGCACGCCGACGACGAGCGGCTGCGGCGGCTCGCCGTGCTGGACGCCGTGATCAACAACGCCGACCGCAAGGGCGGGCACCTGCTGCCCGCCGAGGGGGAACGGCTGTACGGGATCGACCACGGGGTGACCTTCCACGCCGAGAACAAGCTCCGCACGCTGCTGTGGGGCTGGGCCGGGGACCCGCTGACCGGTGAGGCCCTGGCGGTGCTCGACGCCCTGGCGGAGGCGCTGAAGGACGGCGGCACCCTGGCGACCCGGCTCGCCGAGCTGATCACCCCGGCGGAACTCGAAGCCACGCGCGCGCGTGTCGGCGCGCTGCTGGCCTCGGGCAGGCACCCGGAGCCGAACGGGCAGTGGCCGGCGATCCCCTGGCCACCGGTGTAGCCCGGCCGGCGGTACACCGAGCGACGACCTCAGGGCCCCGCCCGCGGGCGGTCGGCCCGTGGCGCCCCGAGCCGACCGGCCGCCGTGACCGCCGCCCGCCGACGGAGGCGTTCACGGCCGGCCCCGATACAGGCCGCGAAGCCACCCGACACCGCGGGGCGGGTCGCCGGTGTTGTCGGCCCGGCGTTCTGCCCGGTTCCGGGCTCGGGTGTCGGGTGCGGTGCCGGCTGGTTCTTGTTGCCGGGTGGCCGGGGGAGGGCGTCCGCCGTCGAGGCGCGGGGCGCCTGCGTTGTCGGCCCGGCGTTCCGGCCCGCCCCGGGACTCCGGGTGTCGTGGCCGCCCTGCCGCTGCCGGGTGCGGAGGGACGCGCTACTGCGAGGGTCGCCGAGCCGACGCCCCGCCGCGCCGCGGGCACCGTCCCGGACCATCGTCCCGCCGTCCCGCCGGCCCGCCTCGCTGTCGTGGTGGCCGGGCGCCCCGCCCGCCCCGCCCAGCCCGCCGCCCCGCCTCGCTGTCGTGGTGGCCGTGCGTCCCGCCGTCCGGGCGCCCCGCCTGCCCCGCCCGGTCCGCCGCGCGGACGTCGCTGCCGGCGTTCACCCGCCGCCTTCCTGGGGAGGCCGATCCGCGCCCACTCGCAGCACAGCGGGCCGTCCCGGCGCAAGAGGGCCTCGTCGGCCAACCGGCTCGGTCCGGTTCGTGTGCGCAACAGCCGTCCGGTTAGGCTCATGACATGCATGCCTGGCCCGCTTCCGAGGTCCCCGCCCTGCCTGGTCAGGGCCGCGACCTGAGGATCCACGACACCGCGACCGGCGGTCTGGTCACCCTCGACCCCGGTCCTGTCGCCCGTATCTACGTCTGCGGCATCACGCCGTACGACGCGACCCACATGGGTCACGCGGCGACCTACAACGCGTTCGACCTCGTTCAGCGCGTGTGGCTCGACACCAAGCGGCAGGTTCACTACGTCCAGAACGTCACCGACGTCGACGACCCGCTGCTGGAGCGGGCCGAGCGGGACGGCGTCGACTGGACCGCCCTCGCCGAGAAGGAGACCGCGCTCTTCCGCGAGGACATGACGGCGCTGCGGATGCTCCCGCCGCAGCACTACATAGGCGCCGTGGAGGCCATACCCGGGATCGTCCCGCTCGTGGAGCGGCTGCGCGACGCCGGCGCCGCCTACGAGCTCGAAGGGGACATCTACTTCTCCGTCGAGTCCGACCCCCACTTCGGCCAGGTCTCCCACCTCGACGCCGCCGCGATGCGGCTGCTGTCCGCGGAGCGGGGCGGCGACCCCGACCGGCCCGGCAAGAAGAACCCGCTCGACCCGATGCTGTGGATGGCGGCCCGCGAGGGCGAGCCCAGCTGGGACGGCGCCACGCTCGGCCGGGGACGGCCCGGCTGGCACATCGAGTGCGTGGCCATCGCGCTGGACCACCTCGGCATGGGCTTCGACGTCCAGGGCGGCGGCTCCGACCTCGTCTTCCCGCACCACGAGATGGGCGCCTCGCACGCCCAGGTGCTCACCGGCGAGTTCCCCATGGCCAAGGCGTACGTCCACGCCGGCATGGTCGCCCTCGACGGCGAGAAGATGTCCAAGTCCAAGGGCAACCTGGTCTTCGTGTCGCGGCTGCGCCGTGACGGCGTCGACCCCGCGGCCATCCGGCTCACACTCCTCGCGCACCACTACCGCTCCGACTGGGAGTGGACCGACCAGGTGCTGCGGGACGCCGTCGCGCGGCTCGGCCGCTGGCGTGCCGCCGTGTCCCGGCCCGACGGCCCGTCCGCCGAGGTGCTCGTCGAGGAGATCCGCGAGGCCCTCGCGAACGACCTGGACTCCCCGGCCGCGCTCGCCGCGGTCGACCGCTGGGTGGAGCGCCAGCGAGCCGACGGCGGTACGGACACGGGCGCGCCCGGTGTCGTCTCCCGCGCCGTGGACGCGCTGCTGGGCGTGGCCCTGTAGGCCCGGAAAGAGGTAAGGGGGCTTCCGCTGCCAACGCCTGCGGAGGCTCCTGCTCCTGTGGTGGGGTGTTCACCGTCTGTTGACCGATCGGCCGGCCCCGAGGGCCGGCCCTTTGCGGAAGGACGCACCGTGGCACCCACCGACCGTTCCTTCGCACGACTCGCACGACGAGGTTTCCTCACCGGCACCGCCGCCCTGACCGGAGCGGCGCTGCTCGGCGGCACCGCCCGCGCGACAGGGCAGGACCCCGCCCACGCCGCGTGGCCCAGGCGGTTCTCCCTCCCCGACGGCTTCCGGCCCGAGGGCATCACCATCGGCAAGGCCCCGTTCGCGTACTTCGGCTCCCTCGCGAACGGCGACATCTACCGGGCCGCCCTGGCCACCGGACGCGGTGCGGTCGTCGCCGAGGGCCTCGGCGCCGGCCACCCCGCCGTGGGCCTGCGGATCGACCGGGGCGGCAGACTCTTCGTCAGCGGCGGGGACAGCGGTGAGATCCGCACCGTCGACGCCCGAACGGGCGGGACCGAGAAGGTGTACGACGTCGAGGGCACGTTCGTGAACGACGTGATCCTCACCCCGGGCGCGGCCTGGTTCACCGACTCCTTCAGGCCGGTGCTCTACAAGCTGGTCCTCGACCGGCACGGCCGGCCCGGGGCCGTGGAGACCGTACCCCTGAGCGGTGACTGGGAGCAGGGCCCGGACTTCACCGCCAACGGCATCGAGCGCACCCCCGACGGCAGCGCGCTGCTCGTCGTCAACGCCTTCGCGAACGGCGGCGGCCTCATGCGGGTCGACCCGCGCACCGGGACCGCCCGCGCCGTCGACCTCGGTCCGGCCCGGCTCCCCAACGGGGACGGCCTGCTGCTGCTCGGCCGTACCCTCTACGCCGTCCAGCAATGGCAGAACGCGATCGACGTGTTCCGGCTGGACGCGGCCGGTACCAAGGGCACCGTGATCGCCCGCATCACCGACCCGCGCTTCCGCATCCCGACGACGGTCGCGGCGTGGGGCGACCGCCTGTATCTGCCCAACGCCCGCTTCGACGTCGATCCGCCGCAGCCCGACACCGAGTTCGACGCGGTGGCGGTGGACCGGCTCTGAGCCCGGAAGGGGTGGGGCACACACGCCCCACCCCTTTCACTCCTCCGACGATTCCTCGTCGTCCCCGCCGGTCTTCGGCGGCTTCGGCGGGCGGGGACGGCCGCCGGGACTGTCCCGGAAATACGGAGTTCCCGACGGGCCGTCGCCGCCGTCCGCCGTGGCGTGGCCGCCCGGGCCGGCCCCGTCCCGGCGCCGCAGATAGCGCTCGAACTCGCGGGCGATCGCCTCGCCCGACGCCTCCGGCAGCTCCGCGGTGTCCCGGGCCTCCTCCAGCGTCTGGACGTACTCGGCGACCTCGCTGTCCTCCGCGGCCAGCTGGTCCACGCCCACCTGCCAGGCGCGCGCGTCCTCGGGCAGTTCGCCCAGCGGGATGCGCACGTCGATCAGGTCCTCCAGCCGGTTCAGGAGCGCCAGCGTGGCCTTCGGGTTCGGCGGCTGCGACACGTAGTGCGGCACCGCGGCCCACAGCGACACGGCCGGCACGCCGGCGTGCGTGCAGGCTTCCTGGAGGATGCCGACGATGCCCGTGGGCCCCTCGTACTTGGTCTCCTCCAGGTCCATGCGGCGGGCCAGGTCGGCGTCCGACGTGGTCCCGCTGATCGGAACCGGGCGGGTGTGCGGGGTGTCACCGAGCAGGGCGCCCAGGATGACGACCAGCTCGACGCCCAGCTCGTGGGCGAAGCCGAGCAGTTCGTTGCAGAACGAGCGCCACCGCATGGACGGCTCGATGCCCCGGACGAGTACGAGGTCTCGCGGCTTGTCACCACCGACCCGGACCACCGACAGCCGTGTCGTCGGCCACGTGATCTTGCGGACGCCGGCCTCCATGAACACCGTGGGCCGGTTCACCTGGAAGTCGTAGTAGTCCTCGGCGTCCAGCGCCGCGAACACCTCGCCCTTCCACTCCCTGTCCAGATGCGCGACCGCGGTGGAAGCGGCGTCGCCGGCATCGTTCCAGCCCTCGAACGCGGCCACCATGACCGGGTCGATCAGCTCGGGAACCCCCTCGAGCTCGATCACCCAGCGCCTCCTTCCGACGTGCCCTCGCGTACGCACCAACCTTACGGCGTGCGGCGGGGGAGCCCGCAGCCCCCTTGCACGGGGGAGTGAACGGATCACTGCCCCGTTCGCCGCGGCCGGACACCCGCGGGGGCCGCGGGAGGCGGAGGCTTCAGAGGGCGGAGCGCAGCCACTGCTCCACGGACGCGATGTGCACCGTCGCCCAGGAGCGGGCCGCCTCCGCGTCCCGGTCGCGCAGCGCGCCGAGGATCGCGCGGTGCTCGTGCAGGGTGCGGCTGACCGCGTCCTGCTGAGTCAGCCCGCGCCACACACGGGCCCTGGTGGTGGGCCCGGACAGGCCGTCGAGCAGGGAGCAGAGCACCGAGTTGCCGGAGCTCTGCACGATCCCCCGGTGGAACTCCAGGTCCGAGGCGACCAGCTCCTCCACCGACGGCTCGTCGCCGAGCGCGTCCAACCGGGCGCTCAGCGCGTCCAGTTGCCGCTCGGTGATGACCGAGGCCGCCATCGCGGTCGCGGCCGGCTCCAGGATGCGGCGTACGGCCAGGAACTCCAGCACCGTGTCGTCCCGGTGGAAGTCGACGACGAAGCTGAGCGCCTCCAGCAGGAGTTGCGGGTCCAGACTGGTGACGTACGTGCCGTCGCCCTGTCGCACGTCCAGGATCCGCATCAGTGAAAGGGCGCGCACGGCCTCCCGCAGGGAGTTGCGTGACAGTCCCAGGTCGGCGGCGAGTTCGCTCTCCTTGGGCAGCCGGTCGCCGGGCCGCAGCGCGCCGGAGACGATCATGCCCTTGATCTTCTCGATCGCCTCGTCGGTGACTGCCACGGCCGGCCTCCCTGTGTAGCACTGATGTCGCCCAGACATCCGATGTCTCAGGCCATTATGGGGTGCCGGACGGTACCCGGACGTGGCAGGTGGCGGCCCCGTCGGCGCGGGGCCGCCACCTGCCGGTACCCGGGCCTACTTCTTGTCGAGCAGGTCCTGGACCTTGGCGCGGACCTCGTCCGTGGCCAGGCCGCGGATCGTCAGCGTGGTCCGGCGGCGCAGCACGTCGTCCGGCGTCTCGGCCCACTCGTGGTCGCGGGCCCACACGACCTGCGCCCAGATCTCCGGAGCGTCGGGGTGGACGCGCTCGGCGAGCTCCGGGCTCTCGTTGGCGAGGCGGGCGATGTCGAAGGCCAGCGAACCGTAGTGCGTGGCCAGGTGCCGGGCGGTGTCGGCGGCCATGCGCGGGCCGGGCGCCGGGCGGTCCACCAGGAGCCGGTGGGCGACCGCGCGCGGGTTGGCGACGCCGGGCAGCGGCAGCTTCTTCGGCAGCGAGCTGATCGGCTCGAAGTCGTCGCCCAGCGGGTGGCCCGGCAGCGCCTCCAGCTTCTTCATGACCGTACGGCCTATGTGGCGGAAGGTGGTCCACTTGCCGCCCGCGACGGACAGCATGCCGCCACGGCCCTCGGTGACGACCGTCTCGCGCTTGGCCTTCGCCGTGTCCCCGGGGCCGCCCGGCAGTACGCGCAGACCCGCGAAGGAGTACGTGATCAGATCCCGGTCGAGCTGCTGGTCGCGGATGGAGAAGGCGGCCTCGTCGAGGATCTGGGTTATGTCCTTGTCGTTGACCGCGACGTCCGCCGGGTCGCCCTCGTACTCCTCGTCGGTCGTGCCGAGCAGCAGCATGTCCTCCCAGGGGAGGGCGAAGGTGATGCGGTACTTGTCGATGGGGGTGGCCAGCGCGGCCTTCCAGGGGGCGGTGCGCTTGAGGACCAGGTGCGCGCCCTTGGACAGGCGGATGGACGGGGCCGCGCCCGGGTCCTCCATCCGGCGCAGGTGGTCGACCCACGGACCGGTGGCGTTGAGCACCAGGCGGGCGTTCACGCCGAACTCGTCGCCGGTCAGCCGGTCCTTCAGCTCGGCGCCCGTCACCCGGCCCTTGGTGAAGCGCAGACCGGTGACCTCGGCGTGATTGAGGACGACCGCGCCGGACTCGACGGCGGCACGCACGGTCATCAGGGCCATGCGGGCGTCGTTCATCTGGTCGTCGCCGTACACGGCCACGGCCTTCAGGTTGTCGGTGCGCAGCTCCGGCACGTCCTGCGCGGCCTTCGCCGGGGAGAGCAGGTGGCCGACGCCGTCGCCGAAGGCCGACAGCGCCGAGTACGCGAAGACACCGGCTCCCAGCTTCGCCGCGCCGTGCGGCCCGCCCTTGTACACGGGGAGGTAGAACGTGAGCGGGTTCGCCAGGTGGGGGGCCACCTGGCGGGAGACCGCACGGCGCTCGAAGTGGTTCTCCGCGACCAGCTTCACCGCGCCGGTCTGCAGGTAGCGCAGTCCGCCGTGGAGCAGCTTGGAGGAGGCGGAGGAGGTGGCGCCGGCGAAGTCGCCGGCGTCGACCACGGCCACCCTGAGGCCGGACTGCGCGGCGTGCCAGGCGGTGGAGATGCCCAGGATGCCGCCGCCGATCACGAGAAGGTCGTACGACGCCTTGGAGAGCTGCTCCCGGGTCTCGGCCCGGCTCGGGTTCGAGCCGGAGGCCGGGTGCGTCCCCAGGGCAGGCACGGACTGCAGGGTGGACTGAGTGGTCATTGCGGTTCTTACTCCTCGTCCTCGAGCCAGCCCATGGTCCGCTCGACGGCCTTGAGCCAGCTCTTGTACTCACGGTCGCGGGTCTCCGCGTCCATGCGGGGGGTCCACTCGGCGGCCCGGCGCCAGTTGGCGCGCAGGTCGTCGGTGCTGTTCCAGAAGCCGACGGCGAGACCGGCGGCGTAGGCGGCGCCGAGGCAGGTGGTCTCGGCGACCATCGGGCGCACCACCGGAGCGTCCAGGAAGTCGGCGAGGGTCTGCATCAGCAGGTTGTTGGAGGTCATGCCGCCGTCGACCTTGAGGGCGGCCAGCTCCACGCCGGAGTCCTTCGTCATGGCGTCGGCGATCTCCCGCGTCTGCCAGGCCGTGGCCTCCAGGACGGCGCGCGCGAGGTGCGCCTTGGTCACGTACCGGGTCAGGCCGGCGATCACACCGCGGGCGTCGGAGCGCCAGTACGGGGCGAACAGGCCGGAGAAGGCCGGGACGAAGTAGGCGCCGCCGTTGTCCTCGACCGACAGGGCGAGGGTCTCGATCTCGGCGGCGGTCGAGATCAGGCCCATCTGGTCGCGCATCCACTGCACCAGCGAACCGGTGACGGCGATCGAGCCCTCCAGGGCGTAGACCGGCTTCTGGTCGCCGATCCGGTAGCCGACGGTGGTCAGCAGGCCGCTGTAGGAGTTGATGATCTTGTCGCCGGTGTTCATCACCATGAAGGTGCCGGTGCCGTACGTCGACTTGGTCTCGCCCTCGGCGAAACACGTCTGGCCGAACAGGGCGGCCTGCTGGTCGCCGAGGGCGGAGGCGACCGGGATGCCGCCGAGCAGCTCGCCCAGCTTGCCGCCCTTGATCTCGCCGTAGACCTCGGCGGAGGAGCGGATCTCGGGCAGCATCTGCATCGGCACGCCGATCGACTCGCAGATGCGCTCGTCCCACTCCATGGTGTGCAGGTTCATCAGCAGCGTGCGGGAGGCGTTGGTGACGTCGGTGACGTGCTTGCCGCCGTCCGTGCCGCCGGTCAGGTTCCAGATGACCCAGGTGTCCATGGTGCCGAACAGCAGGTCGCCGGCCTCGGCGCGCTCACGCAGGCCGTCCACGTTGTCGAGCAGCCAGCGGGCCTTGGGACCGGCGAAGTAGGAGGCGAGGGGAAGGCCGGTCTCGCGGCGGAAGCGGTCCTGGCCGACGTTGCGGCCGAGCTCCCGGCACAGGGCGTCGGTGCGGGTGTCCTGCCAGACGATGGCGTTGTGGACGGGCTCACCGGTGTTCCTGTCCCAGACGAGGGTGGTCTCGCGCTGGTTGGTGATGCCGATGGCCTTGATGTCGTCGCGGGTGATGCCGGCCTTCTCGACGGCTCCGGCGACGACCTCCTGGACGTTGGTCCAGATCTCCGTGGCGTTGTGCTCGACCCAGCCCGGCTTGGGGAAGATCTGCTCGTGCTCCTTCTGGTCGACGGAGACGATGCGGCCGTCGCGGTCGAAGACGATGCAGCGGGAAGAGGTCGTGCCCTGGTCGATGGCGGCGATGAAGGGTCCGGCGGTGTGGGCGTCGGTCACTGTGTGCTCCTGGGGTTCCGTGTGGTGGGGGCCGGGGCGTACGGCGCGTGCTGTGCGGCTCGGGGCTCCGTGCTTCGGTGGGTGAGGCGTGAGCTCCTAGGCGAAGGCGACGTTGTAGACGCCGGCGGCGAGCGCACCGCCGATCAGCGGACCGACGATCGGGACCCAGGCGTAGCTCCAGTCGGAGCCGCCCTTGTTGGGCAGGGGCAGGAGGGCGTGCACGATGCGCGGGCCGAGGTCACGGGCCGGGTTGATCGCGTAGCCGGTCGGGCCGCCGAGGGACAGGCCGATCGAGACCACCACGAAGGAGGTGATCAGGGCGCCCAGGACGCCGAGGCCGTTGCCCTCGTCGTTCAGACCCTGGGTGAGGATGGCGAGCAGCAGGACGAAGGTGCCGATGATCTCCGTGGCGACGTTCTGGACCGCGTTCCGGATCTCCGGGCCGGTGGAGAAGATGCCGAGGACGGGGCCCGCACCCTTCTCCTGCGCCTCGACGGACTTGGCCGCCGTGTCCTGTGCGCCCGGACCGCCGACGATCTCCCGGTCGGTGAGGTGGGCCTGGAACTGCCCGTAGTAGGTGACCCAGACCAGGGCCGCGCCGATCATGGCGCCGAGGATCTGGCCGGCGAAGTAGGTCGGGACGTTGCTCCAGTCCCCGTCCTTGATCGCGATGCCGACGGTGACGGCCGGGTTGAGGTGCGCGCCGGAGAGCGGAGCCGAGATGTACGCGGCCGTCATGACGGCGAAGCCCCACCCGAAGGCGATGGCGACCCAGCCGGCGTTGCGGGCCTTGGAGGCCTTCAGGGTCACGGCGGCGCAGACACCGCCGCCGAGCAGGATGAGTATGGCGGTACCGATGGTCTCGCCGATGAAGATGTCGGAGCTGGACACCCGCGACTCCTTTGTCCTTCGTCCAGGGGAAGCCGAACTCCCGGGTCCCTCCGGGTGTTCCGGCGCCCTCGGTGTGAGAGCGATGGCGGCCCTTGGCGTTGTCACACTCTAACGCGTATTGCCGGTAGGTGTTCGACAATGCCGACCGATGGACGGGAGTCTTGCTCTGGCGTCACACGTGCGTCAAGAGCTCTGTTATCGAAAGCACGATCGTTATTGATCGTCGCGGGTTATCGATCTTCGGGGGCGGTTCGCCGAAGCTTTCGTGGTGTTATGTCCGCTTCAGGGTATGCCGAGGGCCGGAACGACGTCCGTCGTCCCGGCCCTCGTCCGTCTGTCCGCGCCTCAGAACCGCCCGGCGCCCAGGTCCCGCGACACCGCGCGGGCGCAGTCCCGTACCGCCGCGACCAGTTCGGGACGCAGCTCGCCCTCCCGGCGCAGCCGTTCCACCGCGCCGGTGATGCCGACCGCGCCGACCGGCATGCGGCGCCGGTCGTGGATGGGGGCGGCGATGGACGCGACGCCCTCCCAGGTCTCCTCGACGTCCGCCGCGTACCCCCGCGCGCGCGTGATGTCGAGGAGGTGCTCGAAAGCGTCCAGCTCGCAGACCGTGCGGTCCGTGAACGCCTTGCGGTCGGCCTCCAGCGCCTCGCTCCGGGCCACCGGGTCGTAGGCCGACAGCACCTTGCCCAGCGCCGTGGAGTGCAGTGGCTGCATGGCCCCGATCTCCAGCACCTGCCGGCTGTCGTCGGGCCGGAAGACGTGGTGCACGATCAGTACGCCCTGCTGGTGGAGCACGCCGAGGTACACGCTCTCGCCGCTGGAGCGGGCCAGGTCGTCCGTCCAGACCAGGGCGCGGGCGCGCAGTTCGTGGACGTCGAGGTACGTCGTGCCCAGGCGCAGCAGCTCGGCGCCCAGCTGGTAGCGCCCGGAGGCGTCGTCCTGCTCGACGAAGCCCTCCTGCTGGAGGGTGCGCAGGATGCCGTGGGCGGTGCCCTTGGCGAGGCCCAGCGACGAGGCGATGTCCGACAGGCCGAGCCGCCGCTCGCCGCCCGCGAGCAGGCGCAGCATCGCGGCCGCCCGTTCGAGCGACTGGATGTTCCGTGCCATCGCCGTACTGCCTCCGTCCCCTTCGACTGCCGACTCCCGACGCGTTGCAACGTCGTTCGGCAATGTCGAACACTACCGGTCGATCCCGACCTCCCGCTAATGGTCGGTGGGCAACTGTTGCACTCGCACTGTCTTTCGGGCGGGCCGGGCCGCCTCGGCACCCGAATGCGGAGCCTGCCCGAGGGTCGTCCGGCCCGTCGTCCTCGTCCGCCCCGTGGACGCCCTGACCATCCGATGCCGGTCCCGGCTACCCTGGCGGCGTGCGTCCTCCCCGGGGACGTTCCGTGCGAACGTTCCGGGGCAGCGCAAAGCCGACAGCCGTCGCATCCAAGGGAGCCCCTTCATGGCCTCGTCGCCGTCCACCCCGTCCGCCGACACCCGGACCCGTGTGTCCGCCCTTCGCGAGGCACTCGCCACCCGTGTGGTGGTCGCCGACGGGGCGATGGGCACGATGCTTCAGGCCCAGAACCCCTCGCTGGACGACTTCCAGCAGCTGGAGGGGTGCAACGAGGTCCTGAACCTGACCCGGCCCGACATCGTCCGCTCGGTGCACGAGGCGTACTTCGCCGTCGGCGTCGACTGCGTGGAGACCAACACCTTCGGCGCCAACCACTCCGCCCTCGGCGAGTACGACATCCCCGAGCGCGTCCACGAGCTGTCCGAGGCCGGCGCCCGGGTGGCCCGCGAGGTGGCCGACGAGTTCGCCGCCAAGGACGGCCGGCAGCGCTGGGTCCTGGGATCCATGGGCCCCGGCACGAAGCTGCCCACCCTCGGCCACGCCCCGTACACCACCCTGCGCGACGCCTATCAGCGCAACGCCGAGGGCCTGGTCGCGGGCGGCGCCGACGCGCTGCTGGTGGAGACCACCCAGGACCTGCTGCAGACCAAGGCGGCCGTGCTCGGCGCCCGGCGCGGCCTGGAGGCCCTGGGCCTCGACCTGCCGGTGATCGTGTCGGTGACGGTCGAGACGACCGGCACCATGCTGCTCGGCTCGGAGATCGGCGCGGCGCTGACCGCCCTGGAGCCGCTCGGCATCGACATGATCGGCCTGAACTGCGCCACAGGCCCGGCCGAGATGAGCGAGCACCTGCGCTACCTGGCCCGCCACTCCCGCGTCCCGCTGTCCTGCATGCCCAACGCCGGCCTGCCCGTCCTCGGCAAGGACGGCGCCCACTACCCGCTGACGGCGCCGGAGCTGGCGGACGCGCAGGAGACCTTCGTCCGCGAGTACGGCCTGTCCCTGGTGGGCGGCTGCTGCGGCACCACCCCCGAGCACCTGCGCCAGGTCGTGGAGCGGGTCCGGGACACCACCCCGACCGAGCGGGACCCGCGGCCGGAGCCGGGCGCCGCCTCGCTGTACCAGACCGTGCCGTTCCGCCAGGACACCTCGTACCTCGCGATCGGCGAGCGCACCAACGCCAACGGGTCCAAGAAGTTCCGCGAGGCCATGCTGGCCGGCCGCTGGGACGACTGCGTGGAGATGGCCCGGGACCAGATCCGCGAGGGCGCGCACATGCTCGACCTGTGCGTCGACTACGTCGGCCGCGACGGCGTCGCCGACATGGAGGAGCTGGCCGGCCGCTTCGCCACCGCCTCCACCCTGCCGATCGTGCTGGACTCCACCGAGGTCGACGTCATCCGGGCCGGGCTGGAGAAGCTCGGCGGCCGGGCGGTCATCAACTCGGTGAACTACGAGGACGGCGACGGCCCCGAGTCGAGGTTCGCGAAGGTCACGAAGCTGGCGCGGGAGCACGGCGCCGCGCTGATCGCCCTGACCATCGACGAGGAGGGGCAGGCCCGCACCGCCGAGAAGAAGGTGGAGATCGCCGAGCGGCTGATCGACGACCTCACCGGCAACTGGGGCATCCACGAGGAGGACATCCTCATCGACTGCCTGACCTTCACCATCTGCACCGGGCAGGAGGAGTCCCGCAAGGACGGCATCGCCACCATCGAGGGCATCCGCGAGCTGAAGAAGCGGCACCCGAAGGTCCAGACCACGCTGGGTCTGTCGAACATCTCCTTCGGCCTCAACCCGGCCGCCCGGATCCTGCTCAACTCCGTCTTCCTGGACGAGTGCGTCAAGGCCGGCCTGGACTCGGCGATCGTGCACGCCTCGAAGATCCTGCCGATCGCCCGCTTCGACGAGGAGCAGGTGCAGACCGCCCTCGACCTCATCCACGACCGCCGCCGCGAGGGCTACGACCCCCTCCAGAAGCTGATGGCGCTGTTCGAGGGCGCCACCGCCAAGTCGCTGCGGGCGTCCAAGGCCGAGGAACTGGCGGCGCTCCCGCTGGACGAGCGCCTCAAGCGCCGCATCATCGACGGCGAGCGCAACGGCCTGGAAGCCGACCTGGACGAGGCCCTCACGCAGCGCCCCGCCCTGGAGATCGTCAACGAGACCCTCCTGGACGGCATGAAGGTGGTCGGCGAGCTGTTCGGCTCGGGCCAGATGCAGCTGCCGTTCGTGCTCCAGTCCGCCGAGGTCATGAAGGCGGCCGTGGCCTACCTGGAGCCGCACATGGAGAAGACGGACGAGGCCGGAAAGGGCACGATCGTGCTGGCCACCGTCCGCGGCGACGTGCACGACATCGGCAAGAACCTCGTCGACATCATCCTGTCCAACAACGGCTACAACGTCGTCAACCTCGGCATCAAGCAGCCCGTCTCCGCGATCCTGGAGGCCGCCGAGGAGCACCGGGCCGACGTCATCGGCATGTCCGGGCTCCTGGTGAAGTCCACGGTGATCATGAAGGAGAACCTGGAGGAGCTCAACCAGCGCGGCCTGGCGGCGAACTACCCCGTCATCCTCGGCGGCGCCGCGCTCACCCGCGCCTACGTCGAGCAGGACCTGCACGAGATCTACGAGGGCGAGGTCCGCTACGCCCGGGACGCCTTCGAGGGTCTGCGCCTGATGGACGCCCTGATCGGCATCAAGCGGGGCGTGCCCGGCGTCCAGCTGCCCGAGCTGCGGCAGCGCCGGGTGCGGGCGGCCACCGTGGAGATCGAGGAACGGCCGGAGGAGGGGCACGTCCGCTCCGACGTCGCCACCGACAACCCGGTCCCGGAGCCCCCCTTCTGGGGCACCCGCGTCGTCAAGGGCATCCAGCTCAAGGAGTACGCGTCCTGGCTCGACGAGGGCGCCCTGTTCAAGGGCCAGTGGGGCCTGAAGCAGGCCCGCACCGGCGAAGGACCCACCTACGAGGAACTGGTCGAGACCGAGGGCCGGCCGCGGCTGCGCGGCCTGCTGGACCGGCTCCAGACGGAGAACCTGCTGGAGGCGGCCGTCGTCTACGGCTACTTCCCGTGCGTCTCCAAGGACGACGACCTGATCCTCCTGGACGAACAGGGCAACGAGCGCACCCGCTTCACCTTCCCGCGCCAGCGGCGCGGCCGGCGCCTGTGCCTGGCGGACTTCTTCCGCCCGGAGGAGTCCGGCGAGCGGGACGTCGTCGGCCTCCAGGTCGTCACCGTCGGCTCCCGCATCGGCGAGGAAACCGCCAGGATGTTCGAGGCCAACGCCTACCGCGACTACCTCGAACTGCATGGCCTGTCCGTGCAGCTGGCCGAGGCCCTCGCCGAGTACTGGCACGCGCGCGTGCGCTCCGAACTGGGCTTCGCCGGGGAGGACCCGGCCGCGATGGAGGACATGTTCGCCCTGAAGTACCGGGGCGCCCGCTTCTCCCTCGGTTACGGCGCCTGCCCCGACCTGGAGGACCGCGCCAAGATCGCCGACCTGCTCCGGCCCGAGCGCATCGGGGTCCACCTGTCCGAGGAGTTCCAGCTGCACCCCGAGCAGTCCACGGACGCCATCGTGATCCACCACCCGGAGGCGAAGTACTTCAACGCGCGCTGACCCACCCGTCGGCCCGCATCCCACCGGTTCGACCGGTGTGCCCCGGGGCACACCGGTCGAATCAGGCGCTTCGGCCCCGCACGTCGTACACTGGTCGATCCACCGCAGGCCGGTTCCCCTCGTGGGAACCGGCCTGATCGTCCCTTCAAGGAGGTACGTGGATGACCAGTACGGTCCCCGCGCTCGGAACCCGTACGGCCGAGGGCTCCGCCCTGCAGGCCGTGCTCCTGGACATGGACGGCACCCTGGTGGACACCGAGGGCTTCTGGTGGGACGTCGAGGTCGAGGTCTTCGCCGGCCTCGGCCACACCCTCGACGAGTCCTGGCGGCAGGTCGTCGTCGGCGGGCCGATGAGCCGCAGCGGTCGCTTCCTGATCGAGGCCACCGGCGCCGACATCGCGCTGGCCGAGCTCACCGTGCTGCTCAACGACGGGTTCGAGCGCCGTATCGGCCGCGCCCTGCCGCTGATGCCGGGAGCCGGCCGTCTGCTGGCGGAACTCACCGCGCACGAGATCCCCACGGCCCTGGTCTCCGCCTCGCACCGGCGCATCATCGACCTCGTGCTCAGCTCCTTGGGCCCCCAGCACTTCTCCCTGTCCGTGGCCGGTGACGAGGTACCGCGCACCAAGCCCCACCCCGAGCCCTACCTGGCCGCCGCCGCCGGACTCGGTGTGGATCCGGCCAGGTGCGCCGTCATCGAGGACACCGCGACCGGAGTCGCCTCCGCCGAGGCCGCGGGCTGCCACGTCGTGGCGGTGCCCTCCGTCGCCCCCATCACTCCCGCCGCCCGGCGCACCGTCGTGTCCTCCCTGGAAGAGGTCGACCTGACATTTCTGCGCGGCCTGATGACGCAAATGCGCTAGGCGTTCACCCAGCGTGCAGCCCCGATAGCGCGGGAATTCCGGGAAGTGGTGCGCCACAAGGCGAGAACGCCCGCGGAGTAATTCCCGGCGCTTCGGATGGCTGAATAGCGGCAGTCACGAGGACACCATCAACATGTGACGTTCACCACGTCGCACGGGGTCGACAGTGAGGCGCAGGTGTGCTGCGCCCCTCACTGCGAACGTTGTCGGCGCGCCCATGTGTCCCGATTGGTGGAACGCTGCACTAATCCTTCCGCTGTCGGGTTTTCGGTGTGTCCACGCCCGGTTTCGCTGCGTGATGAGAACTCAACTCCGGTGGCTGCGAACCCCCGTGCGTGCGCGGACTAATCTCGTCGCGAGAACCTCAGCCCTTACCCCCGTGTTCCGCCGCGACACCCCTGCATGCCGGATACACGGACCGACAGCTCTGGAGAAACTCGAGCATGAACCGCAAGACTTTGGTGCTGCCGGCCGTCGTCGGCCTGCTCGCGCCGGTGCTCGCCGCCTGTGGCGGGTCCGACGGTGGCAGCGGCGGATCGGACGCGATCGTCGTCGGCACCACGGACCGGTTCAGCGTCTCGGAGGACGCGCCCGCGCCTCTCGACCCGGCATATGCCTACGACGTGGGCCTGTGGAACGTGCTGCGTCAGACCACGCAGACCCTCATGGTGCAGCCTCGCGGTGACGGCGAACCCGTGCCCGAGGCCGCCGAGAAGTGCGGGTTCACCGACACCGGCAACGAGCGGTACGCGTGCACCCTGCGGGACGGTCTGACGTTCGCCAACGGCGACCCGATCACCGCGGAGGACGTGAAGTACTCCATCGAGCGCGCGCTGTCCATCAAGGACGAGAACGGTGTGTTCGCGCTGCTGTCGACCGTGGACACCATCGAGACGCAGGGCGACCGCGAGGTCATCTTCCACCTCAAGACGGCTGACGCCACCTTCCCGTTCAAGCTGTCCACGCCGGTCGCGGGCATCGTCAACCCGGACCAGTACCCCAAGGACAAACTGCGCGAAGGCTTCGAACTGGACGGCTCCGGCCCGTACACCATGAAGGCCGAGGTCAAGGACAACGAGCTCACCAAGGCCGTGTTCACCAAGAACCCCAACTACAAGGGGAGTCTGAAGGTGAACAACGACAAGGTCGAGATGGTCTTCTTCGACGATGCCGAGGCCATGGGCAAGGCGCTCGAAAAGGGCGACATCGACCTGATGACCCGTGCCATGACGCCGGAGCAGATCAAGAACCTCACCAACGCCACGGACGGCGACGTCGAGCTGGTCGAGGTGGCCGGCCTCGAGATCCGTTACCTCGGCTTCAACACCGACGCGCCGACCGTGAAGAACAAGGCCGTCCGCCAGGCGATGGCCCAGCTCATCAACCGCAGCGAGCTGGTGTCCGAGGTCTACGGCTCCCAGGCGGAGCCGCTGTACTCGATGGTCCCGGCCAGCATCACCGGCCACTCCAACTCGTTCTTCAACAAGTACGGCGACCCGAGCGTGAGCAAGGCCAAGTCGCTGCTGGAGGACGCGGGGGTCTCCACCCCGGTGAAGCTGACGCTGCACTACACCACCGACCACTACGGTGCCGCCACCAAGACGGAGTTCGAGCAGCTGCAGAAGCAGCTCAACGACAGCGGTCTCTTCGACGTCGACATCGACGGCAAGCCCTGGGACAAGTTCCGCCCCGCGGAACTGAAGGGCGAGTACGACGTCTTCGGCATGGGATGGTTCCCCGACTTCCCGGACGCCGACAGCTTCCTGGCGCCGTTCCTCGACAAGGACAACACCCTCAACTCGCCGTACGCCAACAGCGAGGTCATCAACACCCTGATCCCGGAGTCCCGGCGCGAGGCAGACCGGCTGTCCGCCGCCGACAGCCTGACCAGGATCCAGGACGTCATCGCGTCCGACGTGCCACTGCTGCCGCTGTGGCAGGGCAAGCAGTACGTCGCCGCCCGCGACGACATCACGGGCACCGCCTACGCCCTCAACTCCTCCTCCACGCTGCAGGTGTGGGAGCTGAGCCGTGGCGTGAGCGACTGACGCCCCGACAGCGCCGAACGAAAGGGCGCCCTCTCCTTCACGAAGGAGAGGGCGCCCTTTCGCGCCGAGATGCGACGACCGCTACTGCGCGCCGGGACGCACCAGCCCGCTCTCGTACGCGTACACCGCGGCCTGCACCCGGTCGCGCAGTCCCAGTTTGGTCAGCACATGACCCACATGCGTCTTCACGGTGGTCTCGCTGACGAACAGGTCGGCCGCGATCTCCGCGTTGGACAGACCGCGCGCCACCAGCTTCAGCACCTCCACCTCACGTTCGGTGAGGGTGTGCAGGGTGTCCGGCACCGGCTCGTCACCGGAGGGCAGATGCGTGGCGTACTTGTCGAGCAGCCGCCTGGTGATGCTCGGCGCGAGCATCGCCTCACCCGCGGCCACCACCCGGATCGCCTGCACCAGTTCGTTGGCCGGGGCGTCCTTCAGCAGGAAGCCGCTGGCGCCCGCCTTGAGCGCCTCCACCACGTACTCGTCGAGATCGAACGTGGTCAGCACCAGCACCTTCGCCGGGCCGTCCCGCTCGGGACCGGTGATCTGCCGGGTCGCCTCCACCCCGTCCATCCGCGGCATGCGGATGTCCATCAGCACCACATCGGGCTGCAGCGCCCGCACCTGGTCGAGGGCCTGGAGGCCGTCCCCGGCCTCGCCGACGACCGCGATGTCCTGCTCCGCCTCCAGAATCATCCGGAAGCCCGTACGCAGCAGCGGCTGGTCGTCGACCAGTAGGACGCGGATGGCCACGTAAGTCTCCTTCGCTAGACCGGCCCCAATTCTGCCCTGCGCCGGTGCCGCCGCCCGCCTCCGGGGCGCCTCAGCCGGAGGCGGCAGGCCGCACCGGCAGCGGATAGGGCGGGGGAGTGCCGCCGAACTCCGGGCAGTGCGCCCGGTGGTCGCACCAGCCGCACAGCTTGGTGGGGCGCGGCCGCCAGTCACCCGTCTCGGTCGCCAGCCGGATGGCGTCCCACAGAGCCAGCAGCTTGCGCTCGACGCGCTCCAGATCGGCGACGACCGGGTCGTACGTCAGCACGTCACCGCTGCCGAGATAGACGAGCTGCAGCCGCCGCGGGACGACCTGCTTCAGCCGCCACACCACCAGGGCGTAGAACTTCATCTGGAACAGCGCACCCTCGGCGTACTCCGGCCGGGGCGCCTTGCCCGTCTTGTAGTCGACGATCCGCACCTCGCCCGTGGGCGCCACGTCGACCCGGTCGATGATGCCGCGCAGCCGCAGTCCGGACTCCAGCTCGGCCTCGACGAACAGCTCCCGCTCGGCCGGCTCCAGCCGGCTCGGGTCCTCCAGGGTGAACCAGCGCTCGACGAGCCGCTCGGCGTCGCCGAGCCAGCCCGCCAGCCGCTCGCCGTCCGGGTCGTCCGCGAACAGCTCCCCGACCTCCGGGCGGGTCTCCTTCAGCCGGTCCCACTGGCCCGGGATCAGCGCCTTCGCCCGAGGCGCCGTGCGCTCGGCCGCGGGGGCGTCGAAGAGGCGCTCGAGCACCGCGTGCACCAGGGTGCCCCTGGTCGCCGCCTCGCTCGGCTTCTCCGGAAGCCGGTCGATGACACGGAACCGGTACAGCAGCGGGCACTGCATGAAGTCGCCGGCCCGTGAGGGCGAGAGGGAGGCGGGCACCTGGGCGACGGGCACGGGCGGCTCGGCCGGGTCCCCCGCACCTGCCGGGTCCCCCGCACCTGCCGGGTCCGCCACCGTCGCCGGTCCGGCCGCGGCCGGCGACTCGACCGGCGGCTCGGCCGGCGGCGCGCCGCCGCCCGTGTCCCGCGCGACATCCTCGATGCTCGTCTCCATGCCCACAGACCTTACGGCCCGCCACTGACAGTGACCCAGCCGCGCTCGTGACGGGTGTGACGGAGGGTAAGCAGAGGGGTGCCGGGGCGGAAGGGCGCACGACGGCCGCATACCATCGAGTCGAGACCCTTCCGCCCGGCAGGCGCGGGAGACGCTTCGAACGAGGGGACACCGTGGACGTGAGCGGCGGGAGCGGGCAGCCGCGGTCCGGCAACGACGAGACGGCCGAGCACCACGCAGGGCCTGTGGCCCCGGCCGCCGGCTCCGCACACCCGGAACCCACGGCTTCCCGCACCTCCGGGGAGCCGCCCGCGGACGAGAACGCGCAGGACGGCCCCGCACACCCCTCCCCGGCTTCCGGAAGCCCGGCCGCCGATGGCCCGGCACGACAGCCGGAGTCCCGGGGCGACGGTACGGCGGGTCCGTCTCCGGCTCCCGAGGGCGGGCGGCCGGCTCACCCGTCGCCGGTTTCCGGTGGTGCGTCGCGTCAGCCGGCGTCCCGGGGCGACGGTACGGCGGGTCCGTCTCCGGCTCCCGAGGGCGGGCGGCCGGCTCACCCGTCGCCGGTTTCCGGTGGTGCGTCGCGTCAGCCGGAGTCCCGGGGCGACGGCACGGCAGGTCCCTCACCGGCCCTGGATGGTGACCGGCCCGCCGCCCACCCCGCGCCCGGCACCGACGGTCCCCCAGGTGACCGTGCCCGCGCCGGGAGCGGTCCCGGGCGCCCGCCGCAGCGCCCCCCGGAGCCCGGTGGCGGCCTGCTGATGGGGCGGCCGTTCGGTGTGCCGGTGTACGTCGCGCCCAGCTGGTTCCTGGTCGCCGCCCTGATCACCTGGGTGTTCGGCGGACAGCTCGACCGCGTGCTGCCCGAGCTCGGCGCCGCCCGCTACCTCGTCTCCCTCTTCTTTGCGGTCGCCTTCTACGCCTCCGTCCTCGTCCACGAACTGGCCCACACCGTCGCCGCCCTCCGCTTCAAGCTCCCGGTCCGCCGGATCCAGCTGCAGTTCTTCGGCGGGGTCTCCGAGATCGAGAAGGAGGCCGAGACCCCCGGCCGCGAGTTCGTCCTGGCCTTCGTCGGCCCGCTGCTCTCCCTCGTCCTCGCCGCCGTCTTCTACGTCGCCCTGCTCCCCGTCGAGCCCGGCAGCGTCCCCGGTGTCCTGCTGGCCGGCCTGATGATCTCCAACCTCATCGTGGCCGTCTTCAACCTGCTGCCCGGCCTGCCCCTCGACGGCGGCCGGATGCTGCGCGCCGTCGTCTGGAAAATCACCGGCAAGCCGATGAGCGGCACGATCGCCGCCGCCTGGGTCGGCCGGGCCCTCGCCGTCTCCGTCCTGATCGGCCTGCCGCTGCTCACCCAGTCCGGAGCCCTCGGCTCCGCCGCCGAGGACAGCATCGGCATGGACACCGTCATGGACGCCCTGCTCGCCGCCATCCTCGCCGCGATCATCTGGACCGGCGCCGGGAACAGCCTGCGCATGGCCCGCCTGCGCGAACACCTCCCGGAACTGCGCGCCCGCACCCTCACCCGGCGCGCGGTCCCCGTCCCCGCCGACACCCCGCTCTCCGAGGCCCTGCGCCGCGCCAACGCCTCCGGGGCCCGCGCCCTGGTCGTCGTCGACGGCGAGGGCACCCCCGTCTCCCTCGTCCGCGAGGCGGCCATCGTCGGCGTCCCCGAGCACCGCCGCCCCTGGGTCCCGGTCAGCGGCCTCGCCCAGGACCTCACCGAGGGCATGCGCGTCTCGGCCGAGCTGTCGGGGGAGGAACTCCTGGACGCCCTGCGCGCGACCCCGGCGACCGAGTACCTGGTGGTCGAGGAGACCGGCGAGATCTACGGCGTGCTCTCCGCGGCCGACGTCGAGCGCGCCTTCGTCAAGGCCATGGCCCGGCCCTCCTGACCGCCCACGTGGTCGGCGGCCCCGTCCGGGACCGGTAGGCTGGTCACATGTCCGAACCGACCGGTGCCGCCCGCAGGCGCGGGCCCTTCAAGGTCGGGGACCAGGTACAGCTGACCGACCCCAAGGGCCGCCACTACACGTTCACGCTCGAGGCCGGGAAGAACTTCCACACCCACAAGGGTTCCTTCCCGCACGACGAACTGATCGGTGCTCCCGAGGGCAGCGTTGTCCGCACCACCGGTAACGTCGCCTACCTCGCGCTGCGCCCCCTGCTCCCCGACTACGTCCTGTCCATGCCCCGCGGGGCAGCCGTCGTCTACCCCAAGGACGCGGGGCAGATCCTCGCCTTCGCCGACATCTTCCCCGGCGCACGCGTCGTCGAGGCCGGCGTCGGCTCCGGCTCGCTCAGCAGCTTCCTGCTGCGCGCCATCGGCGACCAGGGCATGCTGCACTCCTACGAGCGACGCGAGGACTTCGCCGAGATCGCGCAGGCGAACGTCGAGCGCTACTTCGGCGGCCCGCACCCCGCCTGGCAGCTCACCGTCGGCGACCTCCAGGACAACCTGTCCGACACCGACGTCGACCGGGTCATCCTCGACATGCTCGCCCCCTGGGAGTGCCTGGAGGCCGTCTCCAAGGCGCTCGTGCCCGGCGGCATCCTGTGCTGCTACGTCGCCACCACCACCCAGCTCGCCCGGACCGTCGAGTCCATCCGCGAGATCGGCTGCTTCAACGAGCCGACCGCCTGGGAGACGATGATCCGCAACTGGCACATCGAGGGCCTGGCCGTCCGCCCGGACCACCGCATGATCGGCCACACCGGCTTCCTGCTCACCGCCCGCCGCCTGGCCGACGGCGTCGAGCCCCCCATGCGCCGCCGCCGCCCCGCCAAGGGCGCCTACGGCGAGGACTACGCCGGCCCCAACGCCGACGGAGGCTCCGGCCGCTGAGGCGGCCGCAGTGCCGCAGCCAACGCACAGCCGCCGTGGCCGAGTTCCCGAGGACGTTCGGGAACTCGGCCACGGCGCCGTCGTATTGGCACGGCACCGCGGCGGCGGACGTCACGGCGCGGCCGAGTACCCACCCCACCGTTCCCCCGCACTGTGACGTGTGGCACGATGCTGGGCACCCCCACCGGCACAGCCCTCACAGGAGACACTCCTCGTGCAGCACCCCGCCGTTCCGGACCTGTCGCACACGCACACCCGACCGATCCACTGGGTCGCCACCGCCACGGCTCTCGCCGGTGTCGTGGCCCTGTCCTCGGTCCTGCAGCCCGATGCCGCGACGGCCGCGCAGACCGCCGCTCCCGAGACGCAGAGCGCCCCGGCGCTCATGGCGCCGCCCGACCCCTCGGCCGTCGTCTTCCCGCTGGAGTGCGGCCCGGTCAAGGCGCTGGTGCAGAAGAAGGCTTCCGGCGACCTCGACGGCGACGGCCGTCCCGAGACGGTGGCCGTCGTGCACTGCGACGCCCCCATGGGCACCCCGCCCGACGGGGTGTACGTCCTCACCCGGGACGCCGACGGCGGCAAGCCCCGTGTGGTGGCCACCCTGGTGGATCCCGGGGAGCGGCGGACGGTCACGGAGCTCTCGGTGAGCGGCGGCGTGGTCAACGCCACGCTCCTCGGCTACTCGTCGGCCGAGGTGCCCAGTTGCTGCCCCGACGTCACGGACGACGTGAAATGGCGGTGGAAGAACGGCGCGTTCGTCCGTGACACGCCGTCCCAGGCCCGGGCCGTCTGAGCGAGGACCCGGTGCCCGGAGTGTGACACGTCAGACAGCGGTCACACTGCGTGCGCGACGAGTCACAGTTGAGTCACTCTGCGTCCGGCCCGTACACCTCGGCCTTGTCCGAAACCCGACGCACGTGGATGCACTCGCCGGGACACTCCTTCGCGGAGTCGACCACGTCCGCGAGAAGCGGCAACGGCACGGGCGTTGTCGCCCCCTTGTCCTGCAGGAGCTCGTCGTCCGTGCCCTTGACGTAGGCCAGACCGTCGATGTCCAGCTCGAACACCTCGGGCGCGTACTGGGCGCAGATGCCGTCGCCGGTACACAGGTCCTGGTCGATCCAGACCTCCAGCGCCTCGCCGTCGACTCCGGCCTCCTGCTGCACGGTCATCTCTCCTGCCGTTTCCTGCGTCGAACCTGGTCGGGAATCCGGCCAGCTCTGACGGGTGTTGAACACTTCGACCCTACCTCCGCCTGGGTTCCACTCACGTTCCGTGGGTATTCCCCTGGCGTGAGGGAGAGCGCAAGGGTGAAGATCGGACACACCCCGACAGTCTTTGTGATCTAGGGGTTTCAATCGACACCCACCCAGGTAGGGTCTGGAAGCGTCCAGCTCCCCTTGGAGGAGGTGAGGACCGTGGCAGCCCACGACGACGACATGAACCGCGGCATCCGCCCGGGACGCGGGTCCGAAGACCCGGCCGGGCAGGTGGCCTACCTTGAGCAGGAGATCGCCGTCCTGCGACGCAAGCTCGCCGACTCTCCGCGGCACACGAGAATTCTCGAAGAGCGGATCGTCGAGCTGCAGACCAACCTGGCCGGCGTGTCCGCCCAGAACGAGCGACTCGCCAACACGCTCCGTGAGGCCCGCGACCAGATCGTGGCCCTCAAGGAAGAGGTCGACCGGCTGGCCCAGCCGCCGGCGGGCTTCGGCGTCTTCCTGCAGGCGAACGAGGACGGAACGGCCGACATCTTCACCGGCGGCCGCAAGCTCCGGGTGAACGTCAGCCCGAGCGTCGAGCTCGACGAGCTCAGGCGCGGCCAGGAAGTGATGCTCAACGAAGCGCTCAACGTGGTCGAGGCCATGCGGTTCGAGAGCGTCGGCGACATCGTCACCCTCAAGGAGATCCTGGAGGACGGCGAGCGCGCCCTGGTGCTGGGGCACACCGACGAGGAACGGGTGGTACGGCTCGCCGAGCCGCTGCTGGACGTGACCATCCGCCCCGGCGACGCCCTGCTGCTCGAACCCCGCTCCGGCTACGTCTACGAGGTCGTCCCCAAGAGCGAGGTCGAGGAACTCGTCCTCGAAGAGGTCCCGGACATCGGATACGAGCAGATCGGCGGCCTGGGCAACCAGATCGAGATGATCCGCGACGCGGTCGAGCTGCCCTATCTCTACCCGGACCTGTTCAAGGAGCACGAGCTGCGTCCGCCGAAGGGCGTCCTGCTCTACGGGCCCCCCGGCTGCGGCAAGACGCTGATCGCCAAGGCGGTCGCCAATTCGCTCGCCAAGAAGGTCGCCGAGGTGACGGGCCAGGCGGCCGGCAAGAGCTTCTTCCTGAACATCAAGGGCCCTGAGCTGCTCAACAAGTACGTCGGTGAGACCGAGCGGCAGATCCGCCTGGTCTTCCAGCGGGCCCGGGAGAAGGCCAGCGAGGGCACCCCCGTCATCGTCTTCTTCGACGAGATGGAGTCCCTCTTCCGCACCCGAGGCTCCGGCGTCAGCTCGGACGTGGAGAACACCATCGTCCCGCAGCTCCTCGCCGAGATCGACGGTGTGGAGGGCCTGCAGAACGTGGTCGTGATCGGCGCCTCCAACCGCGAGGACATGATCGACCCCGCCATCCTGCGGCCCGGCCGGCTCGACGTGAAGATCAAGATCGAGCGTCCGGACGCCGAGGCGGCCAAGGACATCTTCGGCAAGTACCTCACCGAGCGCCTGCCGCTGCACGTGGACGACCTCGCGGAGCACGACAAGGACAAGGCCGCCACCGTCCAGAGCATGATCCAGACGGCGGTCGAGCAGATGTACGCCGAATCCGAGGAGAACCGCTTCCTGGAAGTCACCTACGCCAATGGCGACAAGGAAGTCCTCTACTTCAAGGACTTCAATTCCGGCGCCATGATCGAGAACATCGTGGGCCGCGCCAAGAAAATGGCGATCAAGGACTTCCTCGAAAAGAATCAGAAGGGCCTTCGCGTCTCCCACCTCCTCCAGGCCTGTGTGGACGAGTTCAAGGAGAACGAGGACCTGCCCAACACCACCAACCCGGACGACTGGGCCCGGATCTCCGGCAAGAAGGGCGAGCGGATCGTGTACATCCGTACGCTCGTCACCGGAAAGCAGGGCGCGGACACCGGACGCTCCATCGACACGGTGGCAAACACCGGTCAGTACCTGTAAAAGGCGGGGCGGCTGCGGGTGCCCTCAGCGGGTACCCGCAGCCGACTGTTTTCCGGAGCCCCGGCTGGAGCAAGGCAATGACGCAAATGATCTCCCCACCAGCGCAAAGGCGTTCTAGGCTCTTCGGTACCGCCGAGTCGCGCAGTGCGGGGACGGGCACCGCACACGCACGGGAGCGCCAGCGGTACTTGAGCGGCGCCCACGACCGAGGGCGCCGCCGGGCAAGGAGGGCCGCATGACCGTACGGCGAGTAATGGGCATCGAGACGGAGTACGGGATCTCCGTCCCCGGTCACCCCAACGCCAATGCCATGCTCACCTCGTCCCAGATCGTCAACGCCTACGCGGCGGCGATGCACCGGGCCCGCCGGGCCCGCTGGGACTTCGAGGAGGAGAACCCGCTGCGCGACGCGCGAGGCTTCGACCTCGCCCGTGAGGCCGCCGACGCCAGCCAGCTCACCGACGAGGACATCGGCCTGGCCAACGTGATCCTCACCAACGGCGCACGGCTCTACGTCGACCACGCGCACCCCGAGTACAGCGCTCCGGAGGTCACCAACCCGCGGGACGCCGTGCTGTGGGACAAGGCCGGCGAACGCATCATGGCGGAGGCCGCCGAGCGGGCCGCCCAGCTGCCCGGTGCCCAGCCGATCCACCTCTACAAGAACAACACCGACAACAAGGGCGCCTCCTACGGCACGCACGAGAACTACCTGATGAAGCGGGAGACCGCCTTCTCGGACATCGTGCGCCACCTGACCCCGTTCTTCGTCTCCCGCCAGGTCTTCGCGGGCGCGGGCCGCGTCGGCATCGGCCAGGACGGGCACGAACACGGGTTCCAGCTCAGCCAGCGTGCGGACTACTTCGAGGTCGAGGTGGGTCTGGAGACGACGCTGAAGCGCCCCATCATCAACACGCGCGACGAACCCCACGCGGACGCGGAGAAGTACCGGCGACTGCACGTGATCATCGGCGACGCGAACCTCTCGGAGATCTCGACCTACCTGAAACTGGGCACGACGGCCCTGGTCCTGTCGATGATCGAGGACGGCTTCATCGCCGTGGACCTGGCGGTCGACCAGCCCGTACGGACACTGCACCAGGTCTCGCACGATCCGACCTTGCAGCGCCTGGTCACCCTGCGCAGCGGACGCACGCTGACCGCGGTGCAGCTCCAGATGGAGTACTACGAGCTCTCCCGCAAGTACGTGGAGGAACGCTACGGCGCGGACGCCGACGAGCAGACCAAGGACGTCCTCTCCCGCTGGGAGGACACCCTCAACCGCCTGGAGAACGACCCGATGAGCCTGGCCGGCGAGCTGGACTGGGTCGCCAAGCGGGAGCTCATGGAGGGCTACCGGCGCAGGGACGGCGTCGACTGGGACGCGGCCCGCCTGCACCTGGTGGACCTCCAGTACGCCGACGTACGGCCCGACAAGGGCCTGTACAACCGTCTCGCGGCCCGCGGGCGCATCAAGCGGCTGCTGGACGAGACGGAGGTCGAGAGGGCCCGTACGAAGCCGCCTGAGGACACCAGGGCGTACTTCCGCGGGCGCTGCCTGGAGCAGTACGCGGACGACGTCGCGGCGGCCTCCTGGGACTCGGTGATCTTCGATCTCCCGGGCCGGGACTCCCTGCAGCGCGTCCCAACCCTGGAACCGCTTCGCGGAACGCGTAATCACGTGAAGGAGCTCCTGGACCGCTGTCGTACGGCCGAGGACCTGGTCAAGGTCCTGTCCGGCGGCTGAGCGGCGTCCAGGAGAAGTCGGCCGGACAGGGTGGAAAACCCAGGGTCCGGGAATCATCGAGGTGGTCCCCGTACGTTGGAGCAACTGCGGGGCCATTGTCAGACCCGGCGAGTAGGGTCTGATCTTGACCGAGCAACTGTGTCGGGCGAACCGAGCGGGGTGAGGGTTATGGCGACCAAGGACACCGGCGGCGGGCAGCAGAAGGCCACGCGTTCCACCGAGGAGGTCGAGGAGCAGGCGCAGGACGCGCAGGCCGCGGAGGACCTCAAGGAGCGCCAGGAGAAGCTGAGCGACGACGTGGACTCCGTGCTGGACGAGATCGACGACGTACTCGAAGAGAACGCCGAGGATTTCGTGAGGTCCTTCGTTCAAAAGGGTGGAGAGTGATTTCTCCTTCGATTTGAAGGTGATGTCGGGGGATCTCCGGGGTGATCGAAGAGTCTGGGATGAGGCGCTGTTCACGGTGCAAGCAACACCTGCCCCGGACGGCCTTCGCCAGCCATAGGTCCGTGCCCGACGGCCTCCAGGCGTACTGTCGGCAGTGCTCCGCCGAGTACTACCGGCAGCGCCAGGAGGCCAAGGGGAAGAAGGTGCGGGAGAAAGTTGCCGTTCCCCCAGGGCATAAGCGGTGCCCGCAGTGCGGGAACGTGAAGCCGCACTCCGAGTGGGAGCGGAACAAGTCGTCCTCTGACGGGTGGGCCAGCTACTGCCGTGGGTGCCGTGCGGAGCGGAACAGGGCCAGCTACTTCAAGCGCAAGTACGGCCTCACCGAAGCGGAGCGCGACGAGTTGATCGCTGCGCAGCACGGTGTCTGCTGTATATGTCTGTCGGCTCCACCGGAGCATGTGGATCACTGCCATGAGACGGGTAGGGTCCGTGGCGTACTGTGCTTCAGCTGCAACGCAGCCCTGGGGCAGTTCAAGGATCGGCCCGATGCCATAAGGCGGGCTGCCGCTTACGTGGAGGGAATCGCGTGGAAGCCAACACTCGTAGCACCGGGCGTCTACCAGCTGCCTTCCTGACGCCTGGGTCCTCTTCGTTCATGGACTTCCTCGGTGAGCACCAGCCGGAGCTGCTCCCGGGCAACCGGCAGCTGCCGCCGGTGCAGGGCGTGATCGAGGCGCCGCACGGCACGACCATCGTGGCCGTGACCTTCCCCGGCGGTGTCGTGCTGGCCGGTGACCGCCGGGCGACCATGGGCAACGTCATCGCGCAGCGGGACATCGAGAAGGTCTTCCCGGCCGACGAGTACTCGGCCGTCGGCATCGCCGGTACGGCGGGGCTGGCCGTGGAGATGGTGAAGCTGTTCCAGCTGGAGCTGGAGCACTTCGAGAAGGTCGAGGGCGCGCAGCTGTCGTTGGAGGGCAAGGCGAACCGGCTGTCCACGATGATCCGGTCGAACCTCGGCATGGCGATGCAGGGTCTGGCCGTGGTGCCGCTGTTCGCCGGATACGACCTGGACCGTGGTGACGGCCGGATCTTCTCCTACGACGTGACGGGCGGGCGGTCGGAGGAGCAGGGCTACGCGGCCACGGGCTCCGGGTCGATCTTCGCGCGCGGTGCGATGAAGAAGCTCTTCCGGAAGGACCTGACGGAGGCCGAGGCCACGACGCTGGTGGTGCAGGCCCTGTACGACGCGGCTGACGACGACTCGGCGACCGGTGGTCCCGATGTCGCCCGCCGGATCTACCCGATCATCACCGTGATCACCGAGGACGGCTTCCGCCGGCTGACCGAGGACGAGTGCTCGGAGCTCGCGCGCGCTGTGCTGGAGCGGCGTCTGGAGCAGCCGGACGGGCCGCGGGCCGCGCTGCTGTAGCGGGCGGCGGTTGCTTGTGTTGTCAGGTGGTCCAGTGACTTCGACAGAAAGGGACGGATAACCGGTGTCGACGCCGTTCTATGTCTCACCCCAGCAGGCCATGGCCGACCGGGCCGAGTACGCCCGCAAGGGCATCGCCCGTGGCCGCAGCCTGGTCGTGCTGCAGTACGCCGACGGCATCGTGTTCGTCGGTGAGAACCCGTCCCGTGCGCTGCACAAGTTCAGCGAGATCTACGACCGGATCGGTTTCGCGGCCGCCGGCAAGTACAACGAGTACGAGAACCTGCGGATCGGCGGGGTGCGCTACGCCGACCTGCGCGGGTACACCTACGACCGTGACGACGTGACGGCCCGGGGTCTGGCGAACGTGTACGCCCAGACGCTGGGCACGATCTTCTCCAGTGCGGCCGAGAAGCCGTACGAGGTGGAGCTGGTCGTCGCCGAGGTCGGCGAGACGCCCGAGGGCGACCAGATCTACCGGCTGCCGCACGACGGCTCGATCGTGGACGAGCACGGCTCGGTCGCGGTCGGGGGCAATGCCGAGCAGATCAGCAGCTACCTGGACCAGCGGCACCGGGACGGTATGACGCTGGCCGAGGCGCTGAAGCTGGCGGTGCAGGCGCTGTCCCGGGACACCAACGGCAGTGAGCGGGAGATTCCCGCGGAGCGGCTCGAGGTCGCGGTGCTGGACCGTACGCGGCCGCAGAAGCGGAAGTTCAAGCGCATCGTGGGCGGCCAGTTGTCGCGGCTGCTGGGTGCGGGGGCGGCGGGCTCGGGTGCGGCGGAGGCTGCGCCGGAGGGCGAGGAGTAGGTTCGGAGAGCGCGGCGGCGGCCTGCGGGGGCCTGCGGCGCTCGGGCGGGTGCCGGTGGGTGTCTGTGGGTGGCTGTTGGTGCCTGCGGGTGCCTGCGGCGCTTGGGCCGGGGTGCCTGCGGCGGCCTGTGCGGGTGCGGGGGGTGCCTGCGGCGGCCTGTGCGGGTGGTCGGGGGTGCGGGTAGCGCTTTCGGTTGTGTGGTGGGTCGGGGCCGTGCC
>NZ_BMWA01000016.1 GCF_014650995.1 Streptomyces viridiviolaceus | reverse complement strand
CCAGTTCTCCCTCGCCCACCCGGCAGCCGCCGCCGTCATCCCCGGCGCCACCCGGCCCAGCCGCATCGCCGAGGACACCGCCGCGCTGACCGAGGACATCCCGGCCGCCTTCTGGACCGGGCTCCGCGCCAGCGGCCTGGTCAGCTCTGCCGCCCCGCTCCCGAACGGCGCCTGACCTCCCACAGCCCCATCCCCCACACGCAGCACCACTTCCAGGAGAAGGATCATGGCTTCCACCTCCGTCAGCCGCATAGTCCCGGCCCCGCCGCAGCAGGTCTGGAACCTCATCGGCGGATTCGACGCCCTGCCCGACTGGCTCCCCTACATCCCCGAGAGCACCGCACTCGAAGGCGGCCGCGTCCGGCGCCTGACCAACCCGGACGGTGAGGTCATCGTCGAGCGTCTGGTCGACTTCAACGAAGCCGAACGCCACTACAGCTACGCGATCCTCCAGGCCCCGTTCCCTGTCAACGGCTACCTCTCCACCATCCGGGTCCACACCGTCCCCGGCCGCGACGACGTCGCCGAGGTCCAGTGGTCCGGACGCTTCAACCCCGAAGGCGCCACCGAGGAGGAGGTGGTCGACCTCTTCACGGGCATCTACCGCGACGGCCTCGACGCCCTCCACAAGACCCTCTCCGCCTGACACCGCGGCAACAGCCCCACAAAGCCACGAACCCGGACACGCATCACGCGCGTCCGGGTTCGTGGTTCCCTCCTGCCCGGTGCAGCGCCCAGGAGCCGCTCCCCGAGTCGCCTCCCGACACGCGAGTTCGGCAGGAAGAATTGATTGCATCAGCCCTATATAATTCCTAGCTGGTATTTTGCTCGATGGCATATCCTGGGTCCAGTCACAGCCAGAAGGAGACATGGACCCCATGACCGCCACGGACCCCGCGCTCACGGCCCTCGCCAGTGGATGGGGCGCCCTCTCCCTCTTGCACGGCCGGATCGAGACGCACATCGAGCGCGCTCTGCAGTCCCGGCACGATCTGAGCGTCCGCGAGTACTCGCTGCTCGACGTGCTCAGCCGCCAGCACGACGGCGAAGGCGGCCACCTGCAGATGAAGCAGGTCGCCGACGCGGTCGTGCTCAGCCAGAGTGCCACCACCCGCCTGGTCACCCGCCTGGAGGACCGCGGCCTGTTGTCCCGGTACCTGTGTCCGACCGACCGCCGCGGCATCTACACCGACGTCACCGAAGCCGGCCTGAAACTCCTCGAAGAGGCCCGCCCGACCAACGACGCCGCCCTGCGGGAGGCGCTCGACGAAGCTGCGAGGAACCCGGAACTGGCTTCCCTGGTCGCGGCTGTGGAAGCGGTGGATGTTCCGTCGCGCCGCCCGTAGCTGCCAGCGTCCGATCTCTTTCCTGACACCGGAGCGCGATGAGCCCCTCGCCACTGCGGTGGGCCAGGCGCCGACGGTCCAGTGGTGACTGCGAGCAGTTCCTAAAAGAGGGTCCACAAGTGGCCGGGCGAGGGCGCTCGGTCCGGGCCGTCGGGGCTGCTGACGCATCGCAAGGCGGCAGTGGGCCGGGGCGGCGTGGGAACGGCCGTACCGGGCTCCCCCGGTGATCGGGGTGCCCGGTACGGTTCGGCCGCTGCGGAGCGGCTGTCCCGGTCCGTCGGCGCGACGTGTGACCGGACCGGGACACTCAGGGGAACGCCGTCGAGGCGGCGCTTCAGTTGTTCAGGGCGTCGATGAGGGCCTTGGTGACCTCGTCCGTGGTGGCACTCCCGCCGACGTCACGGGTGAGGACGCCGGCGCCGGTGATGGTTTCGATGGCCTCGTTCAGGCGGGCAGCCTGGTCGGGCAGGCCGAAGTGGTCGAGCATGAGGGCGGCGCTGCCGACCGCGCCGATGGGATTGGCCAGACCCTGCCCGGCGATGTCCGGGGCGGAGCCGTGGACCGGCTCGAACATGCTGGGGAAGCGGCGCTCGGGGTTGAGGTTGGCGCTGGCCGCCAGGCCCAGGCTGCCGGCCAGTGCGCTGCCGAGGTCGGAGAGGATGTCGGCGTTGAGGTTGGAGGCGACGACGACCGACAGGTCCTCCGGGTGCAGGACGAACTTGGCGGACATGGCGTCGACCAGGACACTCTCGGTCTCCACGTCGGGGTAGTCGGCCGCGACCCGCTCGAAGACGTCGTCCCACAGGACCATGCCGTACTGCTGGGCGTTGCTCTTGGTGACGGAGGAGACCTTGCGGCGGGTGCGTGTGCGTGCGAGGTCGAAGGCGAAGCGGATGATGCGTTCGCAGCCGACCTCGGTGAACAGGGCGGACTGGACGGCGACTTCGCCGCCAGGTCCCCGGCCGGAGAGATTGCGTCCGCCGAGTCCGGCGTATTCGCCTTCGCTGTTCTCCCGGACGACGACCCAGTCGAGCTCGGTGTCGTCGGCCTTGCGCAGCGGGCTGGTGATTCCGGGAAGGAAGTGGACCGGTCGGACGTTGGCCCACTGGTCGAAGCTCTGGCAGATCCTCAGCCTCAGGCCCCACAGGCTGATGTGGTCGGGGACGGTGGGCCAGCCGACGGCACCGAAGTAGATGGCGTCGAAGTCCTTGAGCTGCTCCAGGCCGTCGTCGGCCATCATCTTCCCCGTGCGGGCGTAGTAGTCGCTGCCCCAGGGGAACTCCTCCCAGACGAAGGCGAAGGCTCCGTCGGAGGCGTCGGCGAGGGCGTCCAGGACGGCGCGTCCTGACGCGACGACCTCGGCACCGACGCCGTCGGCGGGGATGGCCGCGATACGGAAGGTTCGGGTCTCGGGCACGGGGGCCTCCGGCTTCTGCGGTACGCCCGTGCTCAACCGGGCACGGGCGGACTGTGATCGAGTGCTGATCTGATGCGTCCTCGAGTCAACAGTCGCTGTCGCGGCACGTCCAAGACATGCTTCCGATACGACTCATAGGGACGATCGATCGGTACGACGACGGCTCCCCGCCGTCACTTCTGAGCGTCCTGCGCCCGCCGCGCGGCCAGGGCCCTGGTCAGGTCGAGGAAGGCCCGCGCACCAGGAGTCAGGTGATCGGGCAGGCTGATCATCGCGACGTGGAGATGGGCGGTCGGGGCCAGGGAGGCGACCACCAGTCCGCAGCGGCGGGCCAGTCGGGTCCAGGCTGCCGGCAGCACGGCGATGCCCACACCGGTGAGGACCAGCGGAAGGATGGAGGTGCGGTGGTCCACGACGGCGACGATCTCCGTGCCCCCGCTGCGGGCGGTGATGTCGTCGACGATGGTGCGCATCAGGCTGCCCGGACGAGAGGCGATGAGCTTGTGTCCGGCCAGGTCCTCGGGGCGCAGCACGCTTCCGTCCTCGAAACCCCCGTCGGCCGCGGACACGACGACGAACGGCTGTTCCTCCACCGGCAGGACCTCGATGCCCGTGGCGGTCACGGGCCGGGCCGCCCCCAGCAGCCCCAGCTCGCAGGCGCCGCTGCGGACCAGTTCGACGGTCTCCTCCGGCGTGAAAGCCGCCTGGGTGTTGATCGTGACGGCGGGATGCAGCTCGGCGAACCGGTGGATCAGCGTGGTCAGCGGCTCGATGCCGGGTGACGGCATGGCGGCCACCTCCACCGTCCCGCGGCCGAGCCCTGCCAGATCGGCAGCCCGCGCCCGTACGGCGTCCAGGTCACGCAGAACGCGGCGGCTCGGCTCCAGAAGCTGAGCACCGGCTTCGCTGAGGACCACGCCGCGGCCCATGCGGTGGAAGAGCGAGACTCTCAGGTCCGCCTCCAGGTTGGCCATCGCCTGGGACAACGACGGCTGCGCCACGTGAAGCGCGGCGGCGGCCTTGCTGAAGCCGCCGTGCTCCACGATGGCGAGGAAGTACTGCAACTGCCGGGCGTCCACTCTGCCTCCTCCGCCCCGTCGTATAGGGGCAGCCTATCGAGCAGCCGGGCGGCAGCTCCGTCCGAGGCGTGGAAGCCGGCTCGCCACTCAGACCGGCCGTGAAGGCACGGCGGAGGAGGCGTCATCGGCCGGACGCGGTCCAGGGACTTCCTGGATCTCCTGATCGGCGCTCCGCTTCTCCGTGCCCACGGCGCCCCGTTCCTTCCGCAGTGGCACCGCACCGCTCCGATCGTCGATCCCCTCTTCCGCCGCCGCGTCTTCCGGCAGGCTCTCGACGGGCTGCCCGGCCAGGACGCGGCGGGCCCGTTCGAGGTCCAGACCGTTCTCCCAACGCGCCACGAACAGGGTGGCGACGGCGTTGCCGCAGAAGTTGACCAGGGCCCGGCACTCGGACATGAACTTGTCGATGCCGAACACGAGCATGATGCCCGCGGCGGGGACGTGGCCGACGGTCGACAGGGTCGCGGTCAGCGCGATGAACCCGCCGCCGGCCACACCGGCCGCGCCCTTGGACGTCAGCAGCATCACCGCCAGCAGACCGAGTTGCTGACCGGCGGACAACGACGTGTCGGTCGCCTGCGCGATGTACAGCGAGGCCAGCGAGAGGTAGATCGCCGCCCCGTCGAGGTTGAAGCTGTAGCCGGTCGGCACGACGAGACCGACCGTGGGCCGGTCGACCCCCATGGACTGCAGCTTGCGCATCAGTCCCGGCAGCGCGGGCTCGGCCGTCGACGTGCCGAGGACCAGCAGCAGTTCCTCCTTGAAGTACCGCAGCAGCTGGAAGATGTTGAGCTTCACGTAGGCGGCCAGGACGGCGCCCAGCACGACCACCACGAAGAGGATCGAGGTGACGTAGAAGAGCAGGATCAGCGAACCGAGGCTCGTCAGGGTGGACAGGCCGAACTTGCCGATCGCGAAGGCCATGGCCCCGAAGGCGCCCAGCGGCGCCGCCTTCATGACGAACGACAGGACCTTGAACACGACCTCCGTCAGGCGGTTGACCGACGCGATGATCGGCTCACCGGTCCTGCCCACCATCTTCAGCGCGATACCGAAGATCACGGCGAGGAAGATGACCTGGAGGATGTCCCCTTCCACGAACGCGCCGAAGAAGCTGTGCGGGACGAGGTTGGTGAGGAACTCCCACCAGTGCTGGTGCTCGCCCTTCTCGATGTACTGGCCCGCGTCTCCCGTGGTGTCCAGCTCGCCGACGTCCGCGTGCACCCCCTCGCCGAGGGGGAAGAGGTTGATGGCCACCAGGCCGGCGCCGAGCGCCACGATGGTGCCGATCTGGAAGTAGGCGAGCGCCTTGACTCCGGTACGGCCCACCTTCTTCAGGTCGGCGACCCCCGCTATGCCACCGATGATCGTCAGGAACACGATGGGCCCGATGAGCATCTTCATCGCGGTGACGAACGTCGTACCGATCGGCTCCATCGAGGTGCCCAGATCCGGCCAGCGCCAGCCGAGCACGATGCCGATGACAATGGCCACCAGCACCTGTACGTAGAGCTGTCGGTACCAGGGTTTGGCCTTCACCACGTCGGTGCCGCCCGCGGCTTCGTCCGGGGTGCGCGTCATTGCAACCTCCATCCAGGCACGGCTGAGCATCACCGACGCGCCACGAGAGGTCCGGCACGGACGGCCACGACGGCGATGCCTGCGGCGCCGGGCCCGACCGGCACCGCCCTAACTAACGGGTCAGTGAAGCCGGTCACACATGGAGAGGTCCACGACCAAAAATCGATGCCCTGTATAGGCGCAACCTATGAGCCCGCCCGCCATCGGCACCTCCAGCACTCCTCATTCAGTGCCCTTGGTCCGGAGCGCGCCTGTGGCCGTCGACGCCGACGACGAGGCCGCCACACTCCCTGAAGGCCCACTTGGGACCATGGCCATGTGGAAGGAAATCCGGCCTTCGGTGGGGCCGAGCCGATGGAGACACTACCGGTGGGACCGACGCCCCGGACGGCGGTGGCGTGGCTGCCGCCACGGGAGCTCTGGCCAGCCATTCAAGACATCCGCTGGGAGCACGATCCCCAGGTACGTCGCTGGCCGCCGCATGTGAATCTGCTGTTCGGCTTCGTGCCGGAGGAGGAGTTCGCGCGGGCAGTGCCGCTGCTGTCCGCCGTCGCGGCCCGGACCACAGTATTCACGGCGCGCCTGGCCGGTGTGCGGTACTTCCGGCACCGCCACTATGCGACGGTTTGGCTCGATCCAGCCGCGGCAGACCAGGCACCCTGGGCCCGTCTCCACCGGGAACTGCAGCTGCGGTTCCCGCTCTGCCGAGGGCGCGGCGGCCGCTTCACCCCGCACCTGTCCCTCGGACGCACCCAAAACCCGAAGTGCCTGGCGGCCGAGTGTGCCGCCCGGCTCGGCACACTGTCGGCAGTGGTCGAGGAGGTGGTCCTGCTCTCCCGTTGCGGCGAGGAGCCCATGAAGTCCAGAGCCGTGATCACACTGGGAACGGGCGAGATCCGCCAACCGTAGACGCGCTGGGGCGGCAGCGCGTTGCCTTCCCGGGGCTCCTCAAGGGTCTGCAGTATGTGCAGCGCGTCGTGGTCACCCACCTGCTGCCTGGCTAGGGGCGGCTCACTGCGAGCTGATGCCGCAGGTCGAAGTACCTCAACAACCGGGGAAAACTCCCATCAGCCGACCCGCCGGCGCAAACGGGCCATACAGGCGTCCGCTCCGCCGGAGGCGCCCAGAGGTTCCTGGCCGCGTTCAGCCAGGCCTCCCCGCGCTTCCGCTGCCGACGCTACCGGCTACCGGCTACCGGCTACCGGCTACCGAAAAGAGATCACCCGCTTCGCCACCTCGCCGGG
This sequence comes from Streptomyces viridiviolaceus, assembly GCF_014650995.1. Taxonomy (GTDB): domain Bacteria; phylum Actinomycetota; class Actinomycetes; order Streptomycetales; family Streptomycetaceae; genus Streptomyces; species Streptomyces viridiviolaceus. The sequence goes on along the minus strand of NZ_BMWA01000016.1, from coordinate 202,010 downwards.
CTGACTCGAACCCAGGATGCCGGCAGCCCACGCCGGCAGCTCACGAGGCCTGCGGCGTCTTGACGTGTTCGGGCCGTACGCCGATGCCGACGACGCGGGCCACGACACGGCGCAGCGCCGGGAACCGGTCGAGCAGCCTGAGCGGCAGCGCCGGCTCGGCCGACGCCGGGTCCCGTACCTCCCCGCCGCTCAGCACCGCGCCGATCACCCTGTTCTGGATCAAGACCTGGCCGGCCTGCGTGAGCCGGGTCGGGAACTCGCGACGCCGCTGCACCCGCGCCAGATCCGCGGTGCTCAGCCGGCCCGCGCGCAGGCGCGGAGCCAGGATGTTGGCGGTCGCGACCGCGTCCTGGATGGCCAGGTTGATGCCCACCCCGCCGACCGGCGACATGGCATGGGCGGCGTCGCCGATGCACAGCAGGCCCCTGCGGTACCAGCGGCGCAGCCGGTCCACCCGTACCGTCAGCAGCTTGACGTCGTCCCAGGCGGCGATCTCGGCGACGCGGTCCGCGAGGAACGGCACCAGCTCGGCGACGTCCGAGCGGAACGCATCGAGCCCGCGCGCCTCGATCTCCTCGCGGGTCCCCTTGTTGATCACATACCCGAGCTGCCAGTGCTCGCCGCGGTTGATCACCACGAAGATCCGCCCCAGATCGAACCGCCCGGTGCTCTGGACCGGGTCGTCCGGTTTACGGGACAGCCGGAACCACAGCACATCCATCGGCGAGCCGAGCTCCCGGATGGCGAGGCCCGCGCGCTTCCGTACCACCGACGAGCGACCGTCGGCGCCGACGACGAGTCCGGCCCGCACCTCGAGCGGCCCGTCCGGGGTGCTCGCCCGTACGCCGATCACCCGCCCGGCGTCCTCGACGAGGTCGGTGACCCCGGCCTGCCTGATCAAACGGAACCCCGGGTAGACAGCGGCGCGGTCGGCGAGGAAGTCGAGGAAGTCCCACTGCGGGATCATCGCCACGAAACGGCACCGGGTCGGCAGGTGACTGAAGTCGGCCACCTCGACCTCGACACCGCCGACCACCGCCGCCAGCTTGGGGACCTCCTGGTGCGGCAACGCCAGGAACTCCTGCAGCACCCCGAGCTCGCTCATCAGCTCCAGCGTGGACGGGTGGATGGTGTCCCCGCGGAAGTCCCGCAGAAAGTCCGCGTGCTTCTCCAGCACCACCACGTCCACGCCCGCCCTGGCCAGGAGCAGGCCGAGCATCATCCCGGCCGGGCCACCGCCGACGACGCAGCAGGTGGTGCCGAGCGTCGCCGCCGCTCCCGCCTGGGTTGATGGTGTGCGTGCCGTACCTGTCTCGTCCGCCATCGAACCCTCCCGAACGTCTGTTCACTCCAGCCCGAGGGCGGTCGGCAGGTCGAGCCGACGGATCTCGCCGTTCGAGCACAGCGCCGCTCGTGAGAGTCGGCGAAGGGGCGAAGGGCCAACCACCCCACGCCGGGGCGGCGCGCCTGAGAGCCATTCTCGCCTCGGGTGCCGCCGCCGTCGACCGGCGTCCTCGCGGGTCCCTGACTGTCGCGCAGGCCAAAGCGCAGGGCGTTGGTCAGTGACCACTCCGCGGCCTTCGATGCCGCGTGACCGGGCCATCGACGAGCCGGCTGCGAAGGGGTGCTGACCTGCGGCCAGCCGCGGAGCATGGGAGATGCTGCATACATCGTGAACGTCGCCCGTGCCATGGCGCTGGATGTCGCGGCGGAGGCCGCGGAAGCGGCGGGGGGGCAGATGAGCGCGGACAGGTCGCCGTTGCTGCCACGGGGTCGGCGATCGCGTCGAAGGCTCCTCACAGCGCAGGAACGACAGCGTCATCCAGTCGGCGCCGCCGTCGACCGCACCCGCAGCCGCCACGGGCGCGCCCGCCCCTACCTGCTGTACGGCGCGGTCCCGTTCGGCATCCTGTCCGTGCTCACGGCCCGTCGAAGCCGACGGACGGATCACCGAACCCGCCCGTACCTTTTCATGGCGACGGGGTGGTCACGCCACCGGTCAAGGCGCCTTGTAGCCGGACGTCTTGGCGATCCACTTGATGAAGTCACCGGCGTCCTCGTTCGCCCCGTGGCCCGCGTCCCAGTAGTAGAGATGGCTGACCTCGTCGCCCAGTTGACGTGCGGCGGCGGCGAGGTTGGCGGAGACGGTCAGCGAGGTGTCGGAGTCCGCGCTGCCGAGCCGGATCCACCAGTGCCTGGAACGGCCGGAGTTCGGCTTGTCGACCAGGTGGTACATCGGGTTCATCAGGCGCAGCTTCTCGGGGATGTCGCTCGCCAGGCGGGCACTGGCGCCCTTGTCCTTGCGCAGGCTGTAGAGGGTGAAGTGGCGGTACTGCTCGGTGCCCGCGCCGAATTCGTTGTTGATGTCCCCGGCCATCGTGTCGGAGGAGTCGGTGGGGAGCGTGAAGAGGTCGAAGGCCGGAGCGTCCTTCTTCCGCGCGCCCACGTGCGTGAGGAATTCAGCCCAGGTGAAGGTCGCCTGCTCGCCGTCCCAGTCGATGAACGTGTTCTTCTTCAGATAGGTCTCGCGGTCCGACTCCGACAGGTCCGTGAGGTACTTCGTGGCCGCGGGCTGCAGGTACGTCTTGAGCAGGTAGTCGTCGTAGTTACGGGCGGTGAGCTGGCCGAAGCCGTTCAGGCCGCGCAGTTTCAGCCCGGCCTGGTACTCGGTGAACTGGGACCTCAGCTGCTTGGAGACGGTCTGGTCGACCTGCTCGCCGTTGCTCAGCTTGTTGCTGCCCCAGTTCCACTCGTAGGCGCCGTCGGCGTGCTCCAGGTCGCTGATCGGACACCAGGCGCCGGTCGCGAAGATCGCGTCCGAGGCGTCGGCCGCGCCGATCTCCTTGAGGTACTTCTCGTAGACCGGGCTGTCACCGGATGCGCCGAGCAGCGCGGACAGGGCGCCGCCGGCGCTGGTGCCGGTGGAGAAGATCCGGTCCACGTTCCCCGGGACACGGCCCGCGTTGGCGCGCAGATACCGGACCGCGGCCTTCAGATCGACGATGGCGGCGGGGGCCGTGCCGTAGTACTCACCCGCGGAGTTCTTCAGGGTGCGCCCGCGGGCCCCCGGCTCCACGACGACGTACCCCGCCGCCAGGCCCAGCTGCGGCAGGCTGACCATCTTGCCGCCGCTGAGCTGGGCGGAGCTGCCGGACTCGGTGCCGGACGTGGAAGAAGCGGAGGGGGCGGCCGAGGCACTCGGGGCGCCGCTCGGGGCCCCGCCGCCACCCATGCCACCACCTCCCACGCCGGTGGCCTCGGCGACCGAGGAGGGCATGTAGCCGCCGACGGAATTGGCGAAGAGAATCGGCGCGCCGCTCGCCTCGACCGCCTTGCCGTCGATCTTGACGGGGACGCTGATGTTCAGGCTCTGATACGTCTTGTCGACCGGCTTGGTGACATAGGTGACCGCCTTGTAGAAGCGGTACGCCACCTCGCGCTCGGCGCCGTCGGCGTCGGTGACGGTCGTCGTCAGGGTGGTGTAGGCGTCCTCGTCGAAGACCAGGGCGCCGGAGGCGGACGCGCCGCCCTTCTCGTCCTCTGCCTGCGCGGTGAGAGCGACGCCGCCGACCGCCGCGGCGCCCGCGGCCGCTCCGATACCCATCACGACGCTCCTGCGCCGGACTGCCCTGTGCTTCACGTGAATGTCTCCTCGGTTGGTACGGGCTTGCATCTGTGAAGGTAGAGCAATTGACGACGAGATTGTCAACAATCGGCGGGATTCATGGTGGATGCACAGGTCCAACCGTGACTCCCACCTACCAGGGTGATCGGCCGGACCCCGCGCCTTCCGGGTAGCGGGCCAGATGCGGGGCGAGCCTGCCCGTGATCAACGGGTCAGCCGACCGAGGAGTTGCCGGACGTCCCCCAGGGCTCGGGCGAGCATCGGCGCCGCCGGTGTCTTCATCACCACTGCGCGCCCAGGCCGGTCAGCCGAGGTGGTCCTCGGGGTGCGCCGGCTTCTGCAGCGTCCAGAATTCGCCGGAGCAGCCCGATGGCAGGGGCGGGAAGCGGTGGCCCTTCACGTCCGTGCTCCAGTGGTGTTCCCCGCCGCAGTCGCATTCGTAGATCCCGCTGGCGGGCACGATCTCACCGGGATGCCACGACGTCTTCTCCTCGCTCATGGCTTCTGTCTACGACGACACCACGCACTGCGCGACCCGGTTGGTCCCCCTGTGGGTTCACCGGCAAGAGGGGCAGCAGCCACGAGGTCCCCGTCCTGTCGTCGGACCACGGGCTGCCGTCCCTGTCTATGGGGCGGGCCGCACCCCTGCGGCCGGAGAGCGGAAGCAAGCACACAACTCTCGCCCGTCCGGGCGGTCGTGCGGCTGCGGGCGAACCGGGCCACTGCCGCGGGGGCGTCGCCAGAGGCATGCGCATCGCCGAGTCCGAACTGGCGGTCCTGGACGTCGGCGCCGACGACGAAGACACCGTCCGCGCGGTGACGGACCGCCTCCAGCAGCAGTGGGCGACCCCGGGGATCACCCAGGTGTTGCGCCCGCTGGGCAAGACCAAGGTCAGGGCGCGGGTGATTGCGGACGTACGCCGCCACCCGGACCCGGGCGACCAGCCGCTCCAGGACCTCGATGCCGCCACCACCGGATTCACTCCCCCCGTGGAGTTCTTGCGTCGTCGAAGGGAACGTGAACCGGGTGAAAACGCTCAAGAGAGCGAGGAAGGGCGGGCTTCGTTCCAACTCCTCCCGACCCGCGTCCTCACCCGGCCATGATCGGCGAAGGGCCACTGGTCAGGCGATCAGGCGCCGATCTTGCGGATCGAAGCACACCAGCCCGGAGGTCCGTGCCAGGGCGGAGGCAAACAACGCGGCCTCCTGGTATTTGCTGAAGACCATGCCGAAGTAGAACAGCGGACCGCTCGCGTTGTTGATCAAAGGGCCGTCCGACCACGGACTCGTGTCCTCGTCTTCATCGCCGGCACTCAGGTCGGGCCATTGGGCCACCAGCTCCTCGACGTACTGCCTGATACGCGGGGTCGGCGGCTCGACGTTACCTCCCGTGAATCTCTCGTACAGGCCCTCCAAGACCTCAAGCGCCGATGCATCGTCAGCGGGGCGCGGACCGTCCCAAACAGCCAAGTCGTAGCTCATGACGGCATCGTGCTGGTCCCCACTGACAGCCGATGCCGCCAGGGGCAGGCGCTGCAGTGGTTCGTCACGAAGCTGCGGACAGAGCCCCGAATCCCCCCACCCAGTGCTCACATGGCCTCGTAGTTGCTCACCGCAATTCCCGGGCGCACCACCGCGCTGACCTACGGTCTGGTTGCCCATCAGATTGACCAGATGGACAGTCGGCACTCGAGAACGATGCGCGAGGTTCAATGTCAGCGGACGCACGTACCTTTCAGTTGCCCCCCGGTCGGGCGGCGGAGAGGAGTGAGACATGGAGCGGGCCGGGAACGCTCGGCTGGCAGCCAGGTCCAAGGCCACCTCGTACCTGAACCGGAGCACACTGAGCGTTGTCCAGCAAATGATCTCCGAGGTGGCAACCGTCGAGGATCTGCAAGCGGACTACCGGGCCGGTCGCGGTATGGACGGCACCATGATGAAACACACCGCGTCCGACGCGACACCGAACGTCGACCGGTCGGGGCCGATCGCGGCTCCCCCTGTTTTCACTTGATGCGCGGGTGCGGCGATCTCCCGCCTCAGCGGGTCTGCCGCACCCGCGCCCGGCCCTCGGCCACCTGGCTGGGGCTCCCGTGGCCGGTCAAGCGCCACCTCGGGTGCTACCGAGGTCAGGGCAGCGTCGGTGCCGCCCGCCCGGGTCAGCTGTCCCAGCCGTCATCGTGGTCCCAGCTGTCGCTGTCCCAGTCCTCGTAGTCCCAGTCGTAGTCCCAGTCGACGTAGTCCCAGTCGTAGTCGTAGTCCCAGTCGTCGTAGTGCCCCCAGCAGTCGTCGTACTCCCAGCCGTCGTCGTGCTCCCAGCCGTCGTCGTGCTCCCAGCTGCTGACGCTCGTCACGGTGGCGTGCGTGGGGCTGGCGGGGGCGGCCTGAGCCGCGGTGCCGACGCCCAGGATCGCGCCTGCAGCGGTGACGGTGACGGCCGCGATCTGTGCGATCTTCTTACTGGTCCGAAACATGGCTTGTCCTCCTTCCTTCTGCGGGCGGACCTCTCCCTGGTGCGGGAGGGCCGAGCCCGGGTAGATGAGGTCCTGTAATGAGTAAGCCCGAGCGGGTGATGCCCTGGCACGTCGCGAAATGACGTGGCTTGACACCCGCAGTCGGTCTTGATAAGGATCCGCTTCCCGCCGAGGTCGGCCCGGCCCCCGGCCCCGCGACAGCCCGCAGGCCTGAGCCGCCCCCCCATGAGCAGATGGCGACCCTGGGCGCTGGCACGCGTGATCACGAGGTCAGCCGACCGCAAACCGTGCTGCGCTGCCCCGCGGGAACGCTGTTTGAGCCATACTTTTCCGACTTTGCGAGAGGCCTACGGCCGCCGTTCCAGCGGGCTGCCCTGCCTGATGCCGCAAGGGCGTGGGATGATCCCCCGTCGTGGGGAGACACACCTGAGGGAAGACGGCCGGCGCGCTGGTCCAGCCGCTCGATGCAGCCACGGGGCCGCCGTCGCCGCCGGCTGGCGAAGGGGACCGCCGCGCTGGGAGCAGTTGCCGACTGTCATCGGCGAACTCGCTGAGCGGAACCGCGCCGAGCGCACCACCGTCCACGCACTCCTGGCCGCGGGAGCGGGAAGCTCAGCAGTCGAACGACCCAAGTCCAGTGCCGCGTAAGCTGCCTCAGCGGAGCCAACGAAATTGACAATCACTCATGAAGCGCCGTCCTGCCCCGTTAGCCTGCTATGTCGTGCAGGAGACACGCCTCGACACTGCTCGGATCCGGGCGGCTCGCCGGGTGATCGACCCGGTCTTTCTCGACACTCCGCTGTACCGCTGCGAGGCGTTGGAGGCCGGCCTCGGGTGCACGGTGAGCATCAAGCTCGAGACGGCGAACCCGGTCCGTAGCTTCAAGGCCCGCGGCACCGAGGTCGTCGCGAGCCTGCTCGCCGACAATGGATCCCGAGCCGCAGTGTGCGCGAGCGCGGGCAACCTCGGCCAGGCCCTCGCCTGGTCCGGTCGCGGCCGGGGTATCGACGTGACCGTGGTGGCATCCCGCTTCGCGACTGCGACCAAGCTTGATCGCATCCGCGCGCTGGGTGCCAGGCTGGAACTGGTGCACGGCGACCACGAGATGGCCCGCGAGCGGGCGGCGGCCATTGCGCAGTACGACGGCATCAGGCTGGTCGAGGACAGCCTGGACATCGAGACTTGCGAGGGCACGGCGACCATCGGCCTGGAACTGATGGACACCGAGCCATCGTTCGACGCAGTCTTGATCGCTCTCGGCGGCGGCGCGCTGGCCACCGGTGTGGGTCATGTCGTGAAGGCCATGGCACCCGAAGCCGAGGTGATCTGCGTCCAGCCGCTGGGCGCTCCGGCGATGGCACAATCCTGGCGCCGGCGACGTGTCGTCACCACCGACTCGACGGACACCATCGCCGACGGCGTCGCCGGCCGGCATCCCGTCCCGGACGTCCTGGACGACCTCCTGGTGGTCGCTGACGACGCCGTCCTGGTCCAGGAGGCATCGATCATCGCCGGTATGCGGATGCTCCTCCGACACGCCGGCCTCGTCGTCGAACCGTCTGCCGCGCTCGGCGTCGCGGCGATCATCGAAGACCGTGACCGCTTCGCCGGCCGACACGTAGTCACCATTGTGTGCGGCAGCAACGTCGACGTAGACGCCTATCACCGCTGGGTCGGTGGGGCTCCCAAGCCCGGGCCCTGACACCATGCGGTCCCGGCGCATTTCGAACTGGTTGCCCATGACCTGCCAGCGCACCCAGCCGGGCGCCATGGTCTGACGCCAGGCAACGGCCCGGCCGCAGCTCCTCGCGCTCCACCGAATCCGCACGCCGGTGCACCAGCCACACGAACGCGCCGCCCGGCTCCCGGCTCACCGACCGCGCTCACTGAGCGAAGCTGACCGTCCCTGCCAGTCCCGGCGTGCACACGGACGCACCCCACCAATTCAACTGTGACGCGCGTTACATCGACCTCATGTCACGAACTGGTTCGCAGCTTCCATCCACTGGTCGTCAACAGCGAGCAAGGAGGGCAGAGCGATGAGCGCACGGCACGAAACCGGCACGGCGATCACCACGCACCGCGTTCTGATCCTGGGCGGGGGTTATGCGGGCATGTCCGCGGCCATACAGCTCTCGGCCCGGGTCAAGCGGCGCGAGGACGTACAGGTGACCCTGGTGAACGCACAGGAGCGGTTCACCGAGCGGATGCGGCTTCACATGACGGCGACCGGACAGCAGCTCGCCGAGCTGAGCATTCCGTCGTTGCTCGAAGGGACGGGCGCACAGTTCGTGCGCGGCTGGGTGACGGCGGTCGATGCGGACGCGCGAACGGTGCGGATCGACGACGACCGGGTCTTGCACTACGACACGCTCGTGTACGGCTTGGGCAGCGTGGCGGACACGACCGCGGTGCCGGGCGTCGACGACCACGCGTACACCCTTGACGGGCCCCAGGATGCCGAGTTGCTGGCCGACCGGCTGGCGCGGCTCGGCAGCGGCACGGTGGTGGTCGCCGGCAGCGGGCTGACCGGTGTCGAGTCGGCCGCGGAGATCGCGGAACGGCACCCGGAGCTGGACGTCGTGCTGCTGGGCCGGGACGAACCCGGTGCGGCCATGAACCCGAAGGCCAGGACGTATCTGCAGTCGGCGCTCGACCACCTCGGCGTCGAGGTGCGCAGCGGCGTAGAGGTGGTGAAGGCGCTGCCTGGGTCGGTCGCGCTGGCGGGCGGGGGGAGCATCGCCGCTGATGTCGTCCTGTGGACGAGCGGTACGCGGGTGTCGCCGCTGGCAGCCGCCGCCGGGCTGGCCGTCGACGAGCGCGGCCGCATCGTCACCGACACCGCGCTGCGTTCGGTGTCGCACCCCGACGTGTACGCCATCGGTGACGCCGCGGCGATCCGCCAGGGTTACGGCGTCATGCACGGCACCTGCCAAAGCGGGATGCCGACCGGGGTGCACGCGGCGGTGTCGATCATCCGTACGCTGAAGGGCAAGCGGCCCAAGCCGTTCCGCTTCGGTTACTACCACACGCCGGTGAGCCTGGGCCGACATGATGCGGTCGTGCAGTTCACCCGACCCGATGACAGCCCGCGGCGTATTCATCTGACCGGCCGGATGGCGGTCCGGTATAAGGAGACAGTGACTGCCTCGCCCTGGCCGACCTTCGGCCGTATGAAGAGGATGCCCGCCTCGGGCGCGTTCTGGCCGCACGGCGGTCGCTTCACCCGTGTCACCGAGGGTGCCGAGTGAGCGCCGGCCGGCAGGTCTTTCACGAGTACCGCAGGCTGCTGTTCTCCGTGGCCTACCGCATCCTCGGCTCCGCGGCCGACGCCGAGGACGCGATGCAGGACGCCTGGATCAAGTGGTCGTCCGCCGACCGGTCGCAAGTCGCCGATCCCAAGGCGTACTTGATGCGGATCGTGTCCAACCTGGCGCTGGAACACCTGCGTTCCACCCGGCACAAGCGCGAGACCTACGTCGGCCCGTGGCTACCCGAACCCATCCTCACCAGCCGCGATACCGCCGACGCCGTCACGGATGCCGAGTCGGTGTCGATGGCCGTGCTGGTGGTGCTGGAGACGCTGAGCCCGCTGGAGCGCGCGGTCTTCGTACTGAAGGAGGTCTTCGGCTTCAGCCACGCCGAGATCGCGGAGGCGGTGGACCGGTCCGAGGCGGCGGTACGACAGGCCGCGCACCGTGCGCGTGAGCACGTACGGGCCCGCAGGCCCCGTTTTGCAGCCGACCGCTCTCGGCAGCGCGAGGTCACCGAGCGGTTCTTCGCCGCCGTGACCGGTGGTGACATCAACACCCTGATGGAACTGTTGTCCCCGGACGTCACCCTGTGGACCGACGGCGGCGGAAAGGTCCGTCAGGCGCTCAAGCCGGTCGTGGGAGCACAGACGGTGGCCTCGTGGTTCGCGGCCATCGGCACGGTCACCTACCAGGGCGTCCGGCCCGCCGACATGCGCGCCGAGCTCGTCGACGTCAACGGCAGTCCGGGCATGGTGTTCAGCGCCCCGGACCGGGTGATCGCCACCGTCACCTTCGACTGGGACTCCGACGGTCGTATCACCGCCATCCACAACGTCGCCAACCCCGACAAACTCCACGCCATCACGGACGGCACCGCCCACGACGTCGCACCGTGGTGAACGGGAACCGCCCTCGGACGGCAACCGAGGGCGGGCGGCGGGCCCCAGCGGAGATCACCGGGGCAGCGGCCAGGTCGAGGCCTCCGGCGGCGAAGTTGGCCAAGTGGCTGTCGATCTCCTCGTCGGTGGCGGCTCCTGCCGCCACCAGACGGCGGCGGATCTGCCGCACGGTCGCGGCCTCCATGACGGCACATGCCGGCGAGGTGATCGGGTCGTACCCGTCGGCCTGAACGTCGACCCGACGGCCTCACGCAGCAGCCTCGGCAAGGTTCGCCCGTACGCGAGGTCCGCGCCGCGGGCTGGCATCGAGGTACGGAATCCGGATCGCAACCGGTTGGCGAGCCGCTGTTCGGGGGCCCGACTCGTCCGGACACGACAGCGGCTGCAGCCTCGGGTCGGCGTCCTCCAGGAGCAGCCAGCCGCCGGGCCGCAGCGCCTGGACCATGTTGGTGAGGCCGACTCGCTCGGCCGGCCCGAGGGGGACGGACGGACCGCCGGCACCTACCTCCCAGCACCGCATGCCGGCAGTGATCCCAAGCTGATCGACGTGCTGGAACGTCGACCCCAAGGCGCGCGGCGCGTGCGGGGCGTCGCCCCGGCTGCGACCAAGGTCCACTGGCTCCGGCCATGAGTGACAGCAGCAGTTGCTGGAGGCGTCATCGTGCTCTGTGCGTTCCACAGAGGGTGAGCCAGAACCCGAAATCGCGTCGGACGCTGACGGTGCTGCCGCGGTCGAGGGGGGGTGCGGGCCCCTGCACGACCCGGCAGCGGTTCACCTCGACGAAGACGACGGCACGGCGACACGTGAGCTACTCGCGGACCTGAGCGTCCGCTGTGGGATGCGCGTCACCGCTGTCCGTGCCCAGGCCCGCGAGCAGGCGCAGTCCGTCCTCGGCGGGGCTGTCGGGGGCGGCGGACAATACCAGCAGCTCCATGCCTGATTCGTCCGGTAGTGCGAAGTTCTCCTGGTGCAGTTCCAGCAGACCGACCAGCGGGTGACGGTACGTCTTGGGTCCATGTGTGCGGGCGCGCACGTCCGCGCGGGCCCAGAGGCGGCGGAAGCGCTCGCTGCCCATGGCCAGTTCGCCGATGAGCGAGGCCAGGCGGGGGTCCTCGGGGTATTTGCCGGCGGCCAGGCGAAGGTGCCCGACCACATCGAGGGTGCATTTCTCCCAGTCCGCGTAAAGGCCGCGCTCGGCCTCTTCGAGGAAGATGTGCCGGGCGGTGTTCAGGCCCGGCATCGGTCGGCCGTAGAGGAGCGCGGCGAGGCGGTTCCCGGCGAGCACGTCCATGCGGTGGTCCATGATCAGCGCGGGTGCGTCGGCGACCAGGTCGAGGACGCGCAGCAGCTGCGGCCGGACGCGACCGGCCGGCGTCTTCGCGCGGCGGCGGCGCTGCCGGGCGAGCCGGTAAAGGTGCCCGCGTTCGGTCTCGTCGAGGCCGAGGACGCGGGCGAGCGCGTCGAGGACCTGCTCGGAGGGCTGGGTCGCGCGGCCCTGCTCCAGGCGTACGTAGTAGTCGACGCTGACTCCGGACAGGTGCGCGACCTCTTCGCGGCGCAGCCCTTCGACCCGGCGGCGACTGTCGGTGGGTATGCCGACGGCCGCCGGGTCGACCCGGGAACGCCGGGTCCGCAGGAAGCCTGCAAGATCGTCCATACGCCCCAGTATGGCCTCGGTAGTGGCCGTGAAGGTGGTCCTGCCGTTACCAGGAAGTCCCGTCCGATGGAAGATGCGCCCCTGAACACCGGGCTCCGCGGCGCCCAGGATCGAAGGCATCCGATCCGAAGGAGTTCCCGTGAAGACGCTGATCGTCTACGCCCATCCGGAGCCGAAGTCGCTCAACGGCTCGCTGAAGGACCTCGCGGTGTCCACGTTGGAGGCCGCCGGGCACGAGGTACGGGTGAGCGATCTGTACGCGATGAACTGGAAAGCGGTCGTGGACGCCGCGGACTACGGCCCCGACGTCTCAAGTCCGCTGAAGGTCGCCCGGGACTCGGGCCGGGCCTTCGACGCCGGGACGCTCACCCCGGACGTGCTCGCCGAGCAGGAGAAGCTGCTGTGGGCCGACACGATCCTCTTCCAGTTCCCGCTGTGGTGGTACACGATGCCCGCGATCCTCAAAGGCTGGGTGGACCGGGTGTTCACCTACCACTTCGCGTACGGCGTCGGCGAGCACAGCGACACCAGGTACGGCGAGCGCTTCGGCGAAGGCACCCTCGCGGGCAGGAAGGCACTGCTGTCGGTGACCGTCGGCGGCCCGCAGTCGCATTACGCCGCTCGCGGGATCAACGGCCCCATCGACGATCTGTTGTTCCCGATCCACCACGGCATCCTCTACTACCCGGGCATCGAGGTGCTGCCGCCGTTCGTGCTGTATGGCTCCGACCGGATGACCGACGAGGGCTACCCGGACGTCGCCAAGGCCTGGGAGCAGCGCCTGCTCACCCTGGAGTCGACCGAGCCGATCGCGTTCCGGCGGCAGAACTTCGGTGACTACGAGATTCCCTCGCTTCACCTGAAGGAGGGACTGGAGCCCGCGGGCCGCACGGGCTTCGGGCTGCACGTGCGCGGCTGACCGCAGGCGGTGGACAGGGCACGGGACGGTGCCGGTGGCAGGAGCGCGGTACCGGGGTATGCGTCCCGTGTGCCGTGGGAACGATTCGCGGCACACGCCGATGGGCGTAAAAGTTCGGATAATCGCGCGGTGACGGGGTAGAACGGACGCCGGGTGCCTTCCCGTCAGGGTCGGCCCCGCCCACAGACCAGCCGGGAGTTCCCGGCGATAGCGAAGGACAGAGCATGGCCAGCGGCACCGTGAAGTGGTTCAACGCCGAGAAGGGCTTCGGATTCATCGCCCAGGACGGCGGCGGACCTGACGTCTTCGCCCACTACTCCAACATCACCGGCAACGGCTACCGGGAGCTCGTCGAGGGCGAGACGGTCACCTTCGACGTGGCCCAGGGCCAGAAGGGCCCGCAGGCCGAGAACATCGTCCGCGGCTGACGGCCCGCGAAGTCCCCGCTACGAAAAGAAGGGGTCCGGCACCAGCCGGGCCCCTTCCCCTTCCCCTCGGCCCTCAAGGGGCGGCACCCGGCGCAGGGCGGGCGGCAGGAGGGTGCGGAAGGCGGACCATCTGAAGACGTGGCGGTCAGCCTCAGCGCCCAGAGCGCCCCAGGCCGGCCATCGCCAGAACTTCCCTGACTCCCCGACTCCGCGGTCGTGTGCTCCGGCACCCGCGTGCGGATACGGTCTCCTGACCAGTCCCACGGCGCCCGTGCCGCCACCGAGTTCGGAGTTCCAGCAGTGCTTTTCGACGTCACCCGCGGCGAACTCGCCGACATCTTCGGCGACGACCGGCTCGAGACCTTGCACGCCACCGCCTTCCCGCCCTCCACCGCGGACACCGAGGGCGCCCTCCTCCTGCAGGTCGTCGGCGTCCCCACCGGGACGCTCCGGCTGCGCGAGTGCGAAGAGGACTCGGGTCGGCTCCCCCTCGTGCAGGACGTCGTCGACGTGGAGGGCTTCGAGGACGCCTCGGAGGACGCGGGCGGATGGCCCGTCATCGGCTGGCTGCTCAACGCCCACCTCGCCCTCGACACCGGTTCCGGCAAGGTGTACGCCTTCGACGCCGACGAGGAGACCGTGCAGGAACTCCATTCGGACGTCTCCTCCCTCGTCCATGTCACCCTCCGGTTCCAGCGCCTGCTCGAGGAGTTCACCTTCAGCGGCGACGACGGCGACGAGGAAGCCGACTTCGAGCGCCTGGAGCGCGAGGTCGAGCGTATCCGTCAGGAAACGAACAGCATCGACCCGCTGCCCTTCCAGGACGACGAGACCGTGTGGTCGGCGGTCGGCGAGGAGATCGCCGCGGGCCAGCGATTCCAGGGCAGCAGCCCGGGAGCCCGCTCGCTCTACGGGTGATCGCCGCCGATGCCGCCCACGCACCGCGCGATCGCCGCCCGGTGCGCAGGCCGCCTGCCTGGCCGATCCGCCTCGACCAGACCACACGGGGAGGCTGCCACGTCCCACGACGCCGTACTCGATCTGCACATGCTCAGCGGCACGGGCAGGCCGGTGCACAACGCGGATGTCGCGGTCATGGTGATCAAGGGAACCGTCGTCCCGGGAGGCTTACCCCCCACCTCCGGAGCACCGGCACGGTGGCACACTCCCGCATCGGGAGCGCTCCGGTCAGTGGACTCCCGGCTCCAGGAGCACTCCTCAGTGGCCTGTGTGGTTCCCTGCCCACACCGTGGGAGTCCGGCCCGACCACGGGCTTGCTTCTTCGAGTTGTCCGGCGAGGCGGAAGAGGCGGCCTTCGAGCCCGTATCCGGCAGCGAACTGCATACCGATCGGGAGCCCCGTCTCCGCGTCGGTCGTCACAGGCACGGACATGGCGGGCGTGCCCGCCACGTTGAACGCCGCGCTGAACGGTGAAAGATCAAAGAGACGGCGAAGCCAGCCGAGGCCGTCCAGTGCCTCCGCCCCCTCCGCATGAGTGCCCAAGGGCGGGGGAAGCTCCGGCACGGTCGGGGTGAGCAGTATGTCGTGAGCGTCGAAATACCTCGCCAGGCTTCGGGCGATCCGGTTACGGATTTCCAGAGCGCTGACGAACTGGGCGCCGCTGACCCGCTGCCCGTAGTGGTAGCTGGCAAGGGTGGGCGGCTCCAGGGTTGAGGAGTCGATGGGCCGGTCGAAGGCGGCAGCCAGCTCGTCGACCGAGGCCGTCAGATTCGCCGTCCACTGACGGGCACTGGCCAGGACGAACTCCTCCCAGTCGGCCCCGAGGTCGACGTTGACCTCCTCCACCTGGTGGCCGAGAGATTCGAGCAGACGCACGGTACGAGAGAGAGCGTCGGCCACTGACGTGGTCGTACGGTGCCCGCCCCATGCCTGGGCGAGGACACCGATCCGCAGCGAGCCCGGGTGGCGGGTGACTTCCTCCGCATACGGCCGGGACGGCTCTTGGGCGAAGTACGGGTCACCCGGTTCCGGGCCGCGGATCTGGTCGAGCAACGTCGCGCTGTCGCGTACCGTGCGGCTGACGCTGCCGTGCACGGCCAGGCCGTTGAAGAGCTCGTCGAAGTAGGGGCCCACGGAGACCCGGCCACGGGTGGGCTTCAACCCGAACAGGCCGTTATGGGCGGCGGGGATGCGGATCGAGCCGGCGGCGTCGGTGGCGTGAGCGATCGGGACCACGCCGGCAGCGACAGCCGCGCCCGCGCCCCCGCTGGATCCGCCCGCGCTGCGCGTCAGGTCCCACGGGTTGCGGGTCGCGCCGTACAGCACCGGTTCCGTCGTGTTGCTGTAGGCCATCTCCGGTGTTGCGGTACGCCCGAACGTCACGAGCCCGGCGCGCCGGAAGCGCAGCATCAGCGAGGAGTCGGTGCCGGAGACGTTGCCGGCCGCGAGACGGCTGCCCAGCTCCATCCGCTTCCCGGCCATGGAGACTGCGATGTCCTTGATCAGGAAAGGGACTCCGGCCAGCGGTGTGCTGCCGGGGCTGGGCTCGTCGTCGGCCGGCCAGGTCTCCACGATGGCGTTGATCTGCGGATTGACCGCCTGCGCGGCCTCTCGTGCGGCCGCTTCCAGTTCGGCGGGGGTCACCTCGCCTCTGGCCACCAGCTCCGCGAGCCCGACCGCGTCGAAGCTCACGTACTCGGTGATTCTCACTGTCACTCCCAACGGAAAAAGATACCGACCAGTGCCGAGTGATACTCAGCGGTATCGCGTGGCACGGACTGGTACCGTAACAGGGGAAGTGAGTGGCCCGACAACGGACCGGAGGTCACGGAGCAGTCATGGCAACAAGCGCCAGCAGGCCGAGCAGGGTGGCGAAACTGCCGCCTCGCGAGCGCATCCTCGACGCCGCGGAAGAGCTCTTCCAGAGCGAGGGGATCCGGCGGGTGGGCGTCCAGACGATCGCCGAGCGGGCCGAGACCACCAAAATGGCGATCTACCGCCACTTCGAGACCAAGGATGCGCTGGTCGCGGAGTGGCTGCGGATCGTCGCCGCCGACTACCAGGCGGCCTTCGACCGGGTAGAGGCCGAACACCCCGGCCGGCCCAGGGAGCAGATCCTGGGCCTGGCCCGCTTCATCGCCGAGGGATTGCCGGCGATCTCGCACCGGGGCTGCCCGTTCATCAACTCCATCGCCGAGCTGCCCGACCGCTCCCATCCCGCACGGCAAGTGATCGAGAGCCACAAGGCCCACCAGACCCGCAGACTGGTCGGCATGTGCACCGAGGCCGGGTTGCGCGACCCCGAGCAGGCCGCGGCCGCGATCACCTTCGTACTGGAAGGCGCGCAGGTCAGCACGCAGAACGGAAGCATCGAGCAAGCGGGGGACCACCTCATGAGAATCGTCGAGGGGATCTTGGATCAGCACCACTGCTCCCTCGGTACATCACGGACAACCACCGACTGACTCGCCCTCGCCCGCGTCACCGACACCGAGAACCAGGTGCGCGTTCGCCCGCGTTGAGCAGGCCGTCGACCAGGAGAGATGGGCACTGACGCCGGGAGTCAGACATCCGGCGCTCAGAGACAGTCGTTCCGATGAGGAGCTGCTCGAACGTCCCGCCGACCGCCGACCGGCCCTGCGGCAGCGGGTGAGGGAGACGGTTCACCCCATCGCGGCGGTCACGCTATCGGGCGGCGCCGTCTCGGCGTTCTGGGACACCGACGACGTCGACACCGGGGCGGGTGACTCTCCCTCGTGTACGCGGGCGCGCTCCTGGGTTGCGCCTGCAGTGTGTTCGAAGATGACCAGCGTGCCTCGACTGCCGGAGCGGACGGCGTGTTCCACTCCCGCATACGGTCCAGGACCGGAATCATCTGGGGCCGCGTTGCCCCCACTGGCCCGGTGATCAGCAGTGCCAGCGGGCGGCATTGTCAACCACCCCGGATCAGCGGCAAGAGTCCGAATGATGACGATCCGGTGACCCTTCCACCGGCCGCCTCTGCCGACGACCTGCGGTAGAGGCCCGTCCGGACGAGCCCACTCGCGGTCTGATTTGTCGCCCCTTCTCACGCCGTACAGAACGATGGAATGGAAGTTTCCGACCCATCAGACAGGCCGTAGGCATGCTGCGGCATGCCCGGACAGCAGCGACTGGCGGCTGGGAGCCCGACGTACCGTGCGTCAGTTCCTGCGGTGCCTCATGAGGCAGGAACTCCGACTCCCGTTCCCGTCAGGAACGCGGTGAGGATGCGGCGCAGGCGGGGTTCCACCTCGACGATCGCGTGCCCGAGCCGGGGGTCGCTGGTGTAGAGCTCCCGCAGGCGGGGGCCCGGGCTGGCCATCTGCCACAGCGCGCCGGCCATGCCGGTGGCGGTGGAGATCATGTCGAGGACCTGCTGCTCGGTGAGTCCCAGCAGACGGCTCAACTCGCCGCCGATCAGGTCGACTTCGTGCAGCGTGACGAGTTTGAACGCGCGCACCGCCTCCAGCGACACGTTGCGCTCCAGGTTGAGGGGGGCCTGCGCCAGCAGGTCGCAGAACAGGGGGCGTGCCGCCAGCGTCGCGGCGAAGACCTCGGCGACGTCCGCGGGGGTGGCCTCCGCCCTCGCCTGCAGGTCGGCACGGAGCGACGCGGACCACTCCCGCCAGCCCTCCGCGGTGAGCTCGAGGAAGATCTGCTCCCTCGTCTCGAAGTAACGCAGCAGCGCCGACTTGTGCATACCCACTTCGGTGGCGATGTCGGTGAGGGTGACGTCGCGGATGCCGCGCCCTCGGCCCAGCGCCCGGGCTGCGTCCAGGATCGCCGCTTCACGCGCCTGCTTGGCCTCGGCGCTGCGCGCCCGTTGGAAGGCTGGCTGACTCATGGAGCCATCATAAGAACGCTTAGCAAAACGGTGTTGCATTATTAAGAGAACGGTGTTGTACTAACCTCATGAGTGAAAACGCACGCAGCACGCAGCAGCAGGTCTGGTTCATCACCGGTTCGTCCCGCGGATTCGGCCGCGCTCTGGTCACCGCCGTCCTCGACGCAGGCGATCTCGTCGTCGCCACCGCCCGTCGTCCCGAGACCCTCGCCAAGGAACTGGAGGAGTACGGCGACCGGGTCCTCACCCTGCCGTTGGACGTCACCAGCCCCGAGGCGGCACACGCAGCGATCGACGTCGCGCTCGCCCGCTTCGGCCGCATCGACGTCCTGGTGAACAACGCGGGATACGCGAACGTGTCACCGGTCGAGACGGCGGACGACGACGACTTCCGCGCCCAGTTCGAGACCAACTTCTGGGGTGTCTACAACGTGACCAAGGCGGCGCTGCCCACCCTGCGCCGACAGGGGTCGGGCACCGTGGTGCAGTTCTCCTCGGTCGGCGGGCGCGTCGGCGGATCCCCGGGCATCGCCTCGTACCAGGCGGCCAAGTTCGCGGTCGACGGCTTCAGCCGGGCGCTGGCCGCGGAGACCGCACCGTTCGGGGTGCGGTTCATGGTCGTCGAGCCGAGCGGCTTCGCCACCGACTGGGCCGGCTCGTCCATGACCGTCCACCCTGTCCCGGAGGCCTACGACGAGACCGTGGGCGCGATGAACCGGATGGTGCGCCAGAGTACGTCCGGCGGCGCCGGCGACCCGGAGCGGGCTGCCGAGATCATCGTGCGTACGGTGCGGCGCGGCCAGGTCCCGAGCCATCTGCTGCTCGGCGTGAACGCGGTGACCATGGCGCTCGACTACTCCCGCCGCCAACTGGCCGAGGCGGGCGCCTGGGAGGAGGTGAGCCGCTCGGCCGACTTCGCCGAGCCGTACCCCGTGGAACTGCCGCCGCAGGAGGCCTAGGGACTGTCGTCAAACCTTGGCCAACGACCACCCAGGTTCAGCGCTGGTCGGCTCCCGGGATGTCTGTAGCAAGAGGGGTGTGTCAGAGTCTGCGCATGCTCGAGATCGTGGTGAAGACCGAGAACTGGGAGCGGCACGTCCGTGTGTCCGCCGAGGAGCTGGCTGGGTTGGTCCGGCGAATCGGTGGTGATGGTGACCGGTTCCTGGTTGTCCAGCGGATACCCGACCTGCCTGACGTCTTCGCTCAGGTCTGGCACAAGGCCGGTGCTGACTACACGCTGGAGCACCGAGACGGTGCCGCCGACCGACACTTCCAGGCGATGGCCGGTGGGCCCGAAGCCGTGATCGCGGCGATTACCGGCTGGGCCCGCCAGGAGGCCGGTTGGGACGGTGGTCTGGCTTGGTCGCTGCTGGACATGGGCCCCGCCCGCGAAGTGCCGCCGCTCGACCTCGACGAAATCGAGCGCGTGGAGTTGGAGAAGCGCGTCCGCGAGGTGGTGGTCGGCGGCTACGCCTCCCGCGCCGAACTGGCCGAGCTCGCTGAGGAGTACCTGGTCACCAAGGACCGCCGGCCCGTTTCGCGCGAGCAAGCGAAAGCGCTGGCCGACCGGTTGTGGCTGGAGCGGGTCGCGGAGCAAGCTGCATGGCAGGGCGAGACCGACCCTGAGCGACTCACCCGCGCGTTCACCGCCCTGCAGGAGGCCGGCATCACAGCCCGCGAGAACTTCACCTGCTGCCGCAGCTGCGGCCAGTCCGAGATCGGCGGCGAAGGCAGGCCCGACGCCCGCGGCTTCGTCTACTTCCACGCCCAGTGCACGGACTCCGCCGCAGCCGGCCAGGGACTGATGCTCCTCTACGGCGGCTTCGACGGCTCGTCCGAGACCACTGCAGTCATGGGCCACGAGGTCGTGGCCGCCCTCGAAGCAGTCGGCCTCCACGCAAAGTGGGATGGTGACCCCGGCCGGGCCATCACCGTCACCCCCTTGGATTGGCGCCGCCGCCTGGTCGGTTAGGGACCGGCGTCAAGGATCACACCCACATGAGGAGTGAGGCGAGGGCGACAGCTGCCTGACAGCACTTGACCGTTCTGGCGCAGCTGGGGGCCGGTGGTGTCGCCGGGTGTCGGTCGGCCGGTCCTGGGTCGACGGAGACCGGGCCAGTAGCCGGGCCGGCCGCTGCTGGTCAGGACGCCGGGGCGTTCTGTACAGGAGATTCCGTGCTCTGTTGCTCCACGCCCACGGGCGGCGTTGCCTTGAGCAGGCCGGTGCCGATGATCAAGGCGGTCAGTGTGAATCCGGCAGCGGCCAGGAAGGCCACGTGGTACCCGCCGACCAGCGCTTCCGCCTCGGTCGTCCCCGCGGCGATGAGGCTGTTCGTACGCGCACTGACGAAGGCACTCAGCACGGTCAGGCCGAGAGCGCCCCCGATCTGCTGAGTGGTGTTGAACAGTCCGGAGGCGATGCCGGACTCGGCCGACGACACGGCAGTCATACCGAGTCCCATGACGGCCGGCGCGGCCAGGCCGAAGCCCAGCCCCATGACAAGACTGGCGGGGAGGAAGTCCACCAGGTAGACGCCATCGACACGGGCGAACGACAGCATGACGAACGCCCCGACGATGAGGGCGAGCCCCAGCAGGAGCATCGCGCGCCGGCCGAACTTGGTGATGAGCCGGGTCGAAAGACCGAGGGACACCACCGCGATCACCACGGCGATGGGCACGAACCCGAGACCGGCCTGTAGCGAGCCGTACCTCAGTACGCGCTGCAGGTAGAGCGTGCCGAAGAACAACAGGCCGAACATGCCGGCGATCATCAGGAACTGGACGATGTTGGCCGCCGCCAGGCTCCGCGAGCGGAAGAGGCTCAGCGGCAGCAACGGCCGTGCCGCCGTGGCCTGGCGGACGACGAACCCGATCAGCAACAAGAGGGACAGAGGTCCGAGCAGCAGGGTCCTGGCGGCTCCCCAGCCGACCCGCTCAGCGTCCACGACGGTGTACACCAAGAGCATCATCCCGCTCGTGACCAGCAAGGCCCCCAGGAAGTCGGTGCCCTTGCCCATCCCCTCGCCACGGTCCCCGGGGATCACTCGCATGCCGACCAGAACGAGGGTGGCACCGATCGGTGCGTTGATGAAGAAGATCCAGTGCCAGCTGAGCATTTCGGTGAGGACGCCGCCGAGCAGTGGTCCGACCGCGCCACCGCCTGCGGAGGCGAAGCTGTAGGCAGCAATGGCCTGAGCCTGCTCGCGACGACCGGAGAACACGGTCGCGACCATGCCGAGGATGCAGGCGGAGGCGACCGCTCCACCCATCCCCTGGAGGAAACGGGACACAATCAACGACGTTTCGCTCCCTGCGACACCGCACAGCACGGAGGAAGCGCTGAAGAGCACGATTCCCGTGAGGAACACGGCCTTCCGCCCGATCAGGTCACCGAGCCGCCCGGCCAGCAGCAGGAGCCCGCCGAACGGGATGACGTAGGCGTTGACCACCCAGACGAGGTTCTCGGAGGAGAGCCCGAGGCCACTCTGCACAGCGGGCAGCGCCACGTTCACGATGTTCTGATCCAAGACGATCATCATCTGGCCGACACAGAGCAGGATGACGGTATGCCACGGCGATGCACTCGCCCGTGTGCTGGGCAGAGACATGGTGGAACCCCCTTTGGAGCACTATTTGTTACAGCCGCCATCTTCTGTAACCATGAGGCGCCGGGGGAAGGAGGCACTTTTATGTCACGCAGTCACACTCATGTGTCCGAGGAGGTCACCGACCAGGCGTGTCCACTGGTCGAGGTGATCGACCACGTGGCGGGCAAGTGGAGCATCAGCATCCTGGTCGCTGCCGCGCGCGGCCCCATCAGGTTCACCGAGCTGGAACGCTCCATCGAAGGCATCAGCCGACGGATGCTCACCTTGAACCTGCGTCGCCTCGAACGCGATGGTCTCCTGACAAGGACCGTTCACCCCACCGTGCCCCCGAAGGTCGAGTACAGCCTCACCGCCATGGCACGAGAGCTGTACTCCTACCTGACCGGCCTCGTGGAATGGGCGGAGCGGCACCGAGGTGCCATCGCCCAGGCCCGAACTGCCTACGACTCCAAGGCAGCGGCAGTGCCGCAGGCAGGTCAGCCTCACCCGTAGCCAGGAGTGCGATCCTTGAGCCGGAACCTGCCGCCCTACACCGCCGCCGCGTCCCCGGCCGGCGTCGGCCGCTCGCTCCGGGCGGTCTGCTCTGGCCGCACGGCCTGAAGGTGCTGGGCGGCCTCGACGGCGGTGTAGGAGGAGGCGAACGTGAACGCGCGCGGGGACGGCCCGTGCGCACGCAGGTCAGCCAGCCGCTCCAGAGCTTCCCCGACGGTCGGGAGATGACCGGCGGGAACCCACCAGAGCACCATGTGCGCCTCGACGTGCCGCTCGAACCATTCGCGGCGCCGCCGCATCACCTCCAAGTGCCCGCTGCGGTAAGTGAAGTCCCACAAGGCCTCCTGGGTCTCCCACACCGTCAGGTTGACGATGACGTCC
This sequence comes from Streptomyces viridiviolaceus, assembly GCF_014650995.1. GTDB lineage: Bacteria > Actinomycetota > Actinomycetes > Streptomycetales > Streptomycetaceae > Streptomyces > Streptomyces viridiviolaceus. Next base: position 179,444 of record NZ_BMWA01000016.1, on the reverse strand, counting down.
TCGCCCGCCGGGCGCAGGCCGGTGGCGTCGGCCGTCCCCTCCTCGACGAGCCGCCACACGAAGCCGGGCGCGGTGTCGGCGGCTGCGTTGACCGGGTCGAGCATCTCGACGAACGGTGCCATGCGCGGGTCATCGAGGGGGTAGCGGAGCGTGGCCACGTTGAGCTCGGCGAGGTGGGCGGCATGTGCGGATGAGGTCATGGTCACATCCCAGCATCGCCCTGTTTCTATGTCAATCCTCATTGTTTTTAGAAGCGGCTTCGACCACGACACAGCACTCCCCCGGCCGTGCCTCCATGCGGGCGCGGACCGGACCGTCCGTGCCGAGCAGGCCCTCCAGCAGCGCGAGGTTCATGCCGCAGACGAGCGGCGGGAAGCGCTCGGCGACGGCATGGAAGGGGCAGTTGCGCATACGGACGACGCAAGCCCCCGCTCTTGCCGGTTCGGCACCATCGACACCCTCGGCGCCTTCCAGGCGCGGTTCGTAGCCGCGGGCGGCCAGCACCTCCATGGCCTCTTCGAGCCCGCCGCAGGGCGCCACCGAGCCACGCAAGGCCTCACCCCGGCGGCGCGCGGCCGCGTACAGCCCGGCGTCCAGCCCTGCCTGCTCAGCAGCTTCGGCGAGCAACTCGGCGGCGGTGCGGTAGTCCCGAGCGGGCAGCGACACCGCCCGCTCGGCCCGCGCCCGCGTGTACACCTTGGCGGGACGGCCCGCTCCCGGCCCCGAGCGGCCCGAAAGACGACGACTGCCACTCTCCAGCAGCCCCGCCTCGGTCAGCCTGTCCAGATGGTGCGCGGCGAGCGTGCGCGCCACTCCCGTCGCCTCGGCGGCCTCGTTGCGGCCGACCTCGCGGCCCTGCGCCGCAACGTACTCGTACAAGCGGCGCCGCACGGGATCCTGCAACGCCGCAATCGCCTCGATGTCCTTCACCCGGCCATTCTAGAAACAACACAGGTTGGAGATAGAACGTCGAGGCCGGACCTGGGTGACGGGCCGACCACGGCGCTCGGGACCGCGAGGGCTTTATGGTCCGGGCGCGCGACGATGCCGCACCGGATCGGCCAGCGCTTCCGGCCGCATCGCTGCCCGACCGCCTGCGTCCGCTCAGGCACGGCCGCGTACTGGCGCTGCCGACGGTGACGTCCCTCGCCCTGCTCGGGGCACGCCGTTCTGCACCGGCAGCCTCTACAGCGGGGCCGGCCCCTGGGCTTTTGGCCGCGAGGACTGCAAGGCTCGGCAGGTGGTCGAATGCAGATGCGGCCGCCTCAAGCGGCACAGGGCCGTGGCGACCCGGTACGACAAGCTCGCAGTCCGCTACGAAGCCACCGTCCGGATCGCCGCCGTCATTGACCGGCTTCGAGTCCGTGCGTAGAACGGACCGGGTCAGTATCCGATGGCCTCGCGGAGCAGCAGGACGGTGCCGCGTCCTGGGCGGGGTTCGGCGTTCAGGATGAGCAGGCGGTTGACGGCGCTGGGCATCCCGTACACCGCCTGGGCGCGGGCGTTCTCCAACGGGAGGGCGTGCTCCTCGACGCGGCGCAGGGCTGTGCTCAGGTCGGGCACCACCTTCTGCGCGCCGACGATCCAGACCGCGTGAGCGGCGCCGCCCGCGTTGGCAGGGAGTTGGCTGCCGCTGCCCGAGGCGAGGACGAGCGAGCCGGTCTCCGTGACCGCGGCGACGCTGTTGACGACGAATTCCGGGCAGGCGACCAGCCTTCGGATCTCGTCGGCGCCGGTGGCACGGTCGATGGCCAGGAGGCGCGGCCTGATGGCGTCGTACTGGCCACTGGCGTTGATGTCCTCGTCGATGCCGGACAGTCGAAGAGTCTCGCTGGCTCCGGTAAGCACCCCGGCGCCTTCGGGGACCAGGTCCTTGATGCGGACGCGCGCTTGTGCGGCGTCGTCGAGGACCTCGGCGGCGAAGCCGTTGGCACGCAGTGCGGCTGCTGTCCGCTCCAGTTGTTCGGCCGTTGCCGGGTCGGTGAAGGACGGCGCCGGAGCCGTGGTCGCCGTGGCGTCGTCTGCCTGGTTGGTCTCGGAGCCCCGCGCTGCCTGGGGCGCCGTGCCCGCCAGCGGGGAGGTGTCAAGGTACCTCACCTCGTACACCCGCTCGGCGAACTTCCAGCCCTCCGCGGTGCGCTGGTAACGGTCGTGGTAGACGGCGTAGTTCAGACCCTGGCGTCCGTCGAGGGTGCGCGCGAGTTCTTGGATGTAGGCGCGGCCGGTCGCTGTGTCGCCGTCGATGTGGATCGTGCCGGGGTGTGTGTTCTGCACGAAGAAGTCCCACTGCCTCTGCAGCCGCTCGCCCCCGGCACGGATCTCCTCTCGACCGATCTGCTCGGCAGGGATGTCGGGCATGCGCAGGGCGCCGTCCGGTGTGAACAGCGACGCCAGGCGACGTCGGTCCCGCATCATCACCGCGTCGGTGAACTCGCCGCGCAGTGCCTCTATCTCGACGCGGTCCGCGATGGCCTGGAAGTCGTTCATGGATGTCCCCTCTCCGTCTTGTTGTCGCCCTCACCGGCGCGACACCGTGACGACAATGCAGCGCTCCGGAATGTGAGGCGGCGCGTCGGCCTCACATTCCGGAGCGCTGTCTTGTCGTAGGCGTAGCGGCACAGAACCGAGCGAGGGAGACGGCCAGACCATGACCACGAGAGCCGAGCCCGGCGACGACCAGAGCGATCCGGGCCTCAGCACGATCATGAGTGAGCGTCGCAGGCTGATCAACCTCGCCTATCGGCTCCTCGGTTCCCTTGCCGACGCGGAGGACGTCGTGCAGGAGGCCTACGCCCGCTGGTACGCCATGTCCGCACGGGAACAGCAGGCCATCGAGTCGCCCGGCGCCTGGCTGATGACGGTCGCCAGCCGCATCTGCCTGAACCTGCTCGGCTCGGCTCGGGCCAGGCGGGAGACGTACGTGGGCGACTGGATCCCGGAACCGCTGCCTGAACCCGCTGAGTGGCTCACCGGGGGCTCCGGCGCCGACGGGACCGACCCGGCCGACCGGGTCACCCTCGACGAGTCGGTGACGATGGCCTTCCTGGTCGTCCTCGATTCGATGACGCCGGCCGAGCGCGTCGCCTTCGTCCTGCACGACGTCTTCCGCTACCCCTTCGGTGAGGTCGCCGAGATCGTCGGCCGTACTCCGGCGGCGTGCCGCCAACTGGCCTCGTCCGCCCGCCGGCGCATCCGCACATCGCAGAGCCCGGCGACCTCGAGTGCCGGACAAGCCGACATCGTCAGGCAGTTCAGAACGGCGTGGGAAGCCAAGGACATCGACGCCCTGATCGGCCTGCTCGACCCCGACGCCGTCGCGACCGCCGACGGCGGCGGGCTGGCCATCACCCACCTGCACCCGATCGTGGGCAGCTCGCAGATTGCACGCGCCTACGCGGAGATCGCCCGTGTGTCGGGCGACCGCACCACGTTCCTGGAGTGCACGGTCAACGGCCTGCCCGGCTTGGTGGCGCAACAGGACGGCACACTCTCGACCGTGTTCGCGTTCGAGATCGCCGCCGACCGGATCAGACACATCTGGGCGGTGAGAAACCCCGAGAAGCTCCGTCCCTGGCGAATCAGCTGAGAAGGGACGCGAGACTTCACAGCGATCGGATCGTGGCCGGTACCGACCCGCACCGAGCCGGTCCCGCGGCGGTCCGACCACGCCCTCTCATACGAGTCTGGCTGCCGATCAGGGGGTGGCGCTTCTGAGCGAGGTCAGCTCTGGGCATCGGAGAGACGGCCGTCGCGGTCGCGCACGTAGGCGTCCGTGACGGCCACGAACACGGGGTTCACTGCGGGGCGTTCGAGCTCGACTGTCAGGCGGTCGAACGCTCCGGATTCGTTCAGCAGGGGAGCTCCCTCCAGGCTCGCGGCGCCCAGCCGCGGGTCGGTGGAGTCGGCGTGTCGGGCCAGCGTCTTGGAGGCTGCACGTGTGATGGCCTCGTCGGAGCAATTGCGAGCCCTGCGCCTGCTGAACATCCCGAGAGGTAGCCGGACACGACCAGCCAACGCCCAGCGGACCGCCACCAGGTGGGCCAAATGCGGGCCGTGGGGTCAAACGGTCAGTTCCCTTTGGGCCGGTGCCGTGATTGCGGGGGTCTGACGGATGTACCACTCGGTAGCGAACAGCCGCTCTCGTGCAACCGGTGGAAGGCCGGCGATCACGCCCGGCAGGGCTCCCCTCTCGACCTCGGAGCGATGCGCCAGTACCGCGGCGATCTTCTGCTGCATCCAAGCGCTGACATCGACGGTTGCCGTGACCAGTTCGTCCGGAACGCTGTACACCGCCTTGCGCGCGCCGATCACGTCTCTGAGCGCCGGAACGGCCGAGTGCGGGTGCGTGGCCAGGTAGAGGGCACGGGGCTGCCAGGGTGCTCCGGCATCCGGGTAGAGCTGCCCGAGTCCGGCTGCTTGGGCTGCGAGCGTGGTCACCCGATGCGTGTGCACGTGGTCCGGGTGGCCGGGCAGCCCGCCGTAGGCGTCATGGGTGACCATGATGTCGGGGCGGAATTCACGGATGTGCGCCACCACCTGCCGTACTGCTTCGTCGAGCGGGGCATCGCAGAACCGCACCATGCCTGGGGCCGACTGCTGCGGTACACGTGCATCGGCTTGACATCCTCTCCCCCATGAAGGGGGAGACTCCCGCCTACCGCGCCGTTGGGAGCTGCGGTGTCGAGTGGGTTCCTGCTTCGCTGCGCGGTGCGGGCACGGGTGCCCGTCTTACCTGCGCTCCACAGGCTGTCACGGCCAGTCCGGCCGCCTTGGCGACGTTGACCGCCGCGTTGATGTCCCGGTCCAGGACGGCCCCGCATGCCCCGCAGGTCCACACCCGGACGTGCAGGGGCTTGGGGCCGTCCTTGAAGCCGCACTGCGAGCACACCTGAGACGTGGGCTCGAAGCGTCCGATCCGGATAAGGGTGCGCCCGTACCGGGCGGCCTTGTACTCCAGCATGGTCACGAACGCCGACCATCCGGCGTCGTGCACGGACTTGGCCAGGCGCGTGCGGGCGAGTCCCTTCACCGCCAGGTTCTCCACGGCGATCGCTTGGTTCTCGCGGATCAGCCTGGTGGAGAGCTGATGGTGGAACTCGCGGCGTGCGTCCGCGACACGGGCGTGTGCCCGTGCGACGCGGATCCTGACCTTGTCCCTGTTCTTGCTGCCCTTCTCCTTACGGGAGAGGGCGCGCTGCGCCTTCCTCAGGCGCTTGGCGGCCCGGCGCAGGAAGCGCGGGCTGTCGATCTTCCTGCCGTCCGACAGGACCGCGAAGTGCCCCAGCCCAAGGTCGATGCCCACCTCGGGCGTGGTCTGCGGCCAGATCTCGTCCGGGCCGGTCTCCACGACGAAGCTCGCGAAGTACCGGCCCGCGCTGTCCTTGACCACGGTCACCGTGGACGGCGTCGAGGGCAGGGAGCGGGACCACTTCACCTTCAGGTCGCCGATCTTCGGCAGGCGCAGCTTTTGGCCGGTGGTGATCGACCAGCGGGCGTTCGCCGTGAACCGCACCGCCTGCCGGGTGTCCTTCCGCGACTTGTACCGGGGCGCACCCATGCGCGGGCGCCTGCCCTTCAGCCCGTCGAAGAAGTTCTTGTACGCGGCGTCCAGATCGCGCAGGGACTGCTGGAGAACGACCGCCGACACCTCGCCGAGCCAGGCCCGTTCCGGCCGGCTCTTGGCCTCGGTGATGAGCTGCTTCGACAGGTCCCCGGTCTTCGGGAACGGCAGGCCTTCACCGCGGGCGGTCTCCCGAACGCGGAGCGCGTCGTTGTAGACCACCCGCGCGCACCCGAACGCCCTCGCCAAACCAATGCGCTGACCGGCGCTCGGGTACAGGCGGAAGCTGTACCGAAGCTGCATACCGATCACGGTACACACGTGGTTTATGGGTATCGATGAGAACGTTCGTACTGGTCGTCACTGCATCTTCCGCATGCACGTTCACTTGGTTTTCGTGACGAAGTACCGGCACCCCGTCTTCGCCGACCGGCACCTGACGCGGTGCGAGGAGATCATGCGGGCCGTGTGCGAGGACTTCGAGGCCAAGCTGGTCGAGTTCAACGGCGAGAACAACCACGTCCACCTACTCGTGAACTTCCCCCCGAAGGTCGCCGTATCCAAGCTGGTCAACAGCCTCAAGGGAGTCTCCTCCCGGCGGCTGCGCCAGGAGTTCCCCGACCTCGTCCGCCACTACTGGCGGGCACAGCGCCTGTGGTCCGGCTCGCACTTCGCCGGTTCCGTCGGCGGCGCACCGCTCAGCATCGTGAAGCAGTACATCGAGCAGCAGAACCGGCCGCTCTGACCTTGGCTGAGGTGAACAGCGCGGATCCATGCACACATCTGAGGTCACAGCAGTTCTCAGATTCGCTTCACCACCAGGCTGAAGCCCGGTGCACCGCGAATAGTCCCGGTAGCCGAGCATCCGTGGCTTGCCGGCGCCGAGGATCCGTAGTGCCTCGGCCAACTCGGCAGCCCGCGGGGTGTCCGCGGCCCAGGTCGCCGTCACGACTGCCGTACGCGCTCCCTCAGCAGAGTGGCGGGCCAGCACTCCGCCTGCGGACAACGACTCGTCGTCCGGGTGAGCGAAGACTGCGAGCAGGCTCGGCACGGGCATGGACCGACCGCCTTCCCGCATGAAAGGGAGCTCGATCCTATGTCACCCAGTGCGGTCCGCCGCTGGGGCCGGGCCCCGTGCAGGTGACGCCCCGATGTGTGCAGGACAGGCGTGTCCAGCGCGGACCCACCCGTCCGGCGTCCCGTCCACGGCCCCGACCAGAGAGGGTCAGCTGGACGTACTCCCGACGCCCTCCGTGCTCTAGGGGGCACCCCATGTGCGTATGTGCCGGTCGACCCGTTCTCGCACCTGGCGCCGTAGCTGCTCATGCAGGCCGGGGTCCATTCCCTCCGCCTCGAACACGGCTTCGGTGAAGCTGTCTGCGTCGGCAGGTGGTGTCGCCATGAGGTGATGCTGCTGTTGCGGCGGGAGACAGAAACCAAGGTCGACGCAGAGTTCGTAGAGGAGCTGCCGAACCTCGGCCTTGGGGTCGCGTTGGGCCATGGAACAGCATGGTGGCATCTGGACGACGTGGAGGGCGACGGTGTTGTGCTCTTCGCCAGCGCTGTGGAACCTCGTGACGGTGGGGGCGGCGAGGCAGGGCGTGCGAAGGTCAGCCGGCTGGAACGGAGGTCCAACGCTTCACCCTGGTCGTGGCCGCGGGTTCGGCCGGCGGGGCGGTGCTGGGCGGGCTGCTCCTCGGCGTGTTCCCGGACCTGGTGCTCGTCCCCGTACCGACCGTGATCCTGCTCGCTTCCGCGGTCGAGCTTGCCCGGCACGACTGACGTCGCTGAGATGCCCTCGCAGATCATCCTTGCAGGACGTCCAACACCTCGGAGACTCAGGTCCGGTGTAGCGCCGACGGGATGCCTCTCGGTCTGGTGAACACTTGCTTCGGTCCGGAGCGGGCCGCCTCCCAGGCCCTGAACAACTGCTCTCTGAACTCGCGGACAGAGCCACCGCTGGTCGAGGCGCCCTTGCGGGCCGGTGTACCAATGCCGCCGCCGCGCGCCTCAGCCTTCACACTCCCCCGGATGTGCAACTTGGTGATCATCCACCGGCCGTTGCAGCGCTCCGCCTTCGCGGTGGTGACCCTTGCCTTCCTGGACACGCACGCGGGCGCGCAGCCCGGCCTGCGCGCCGGCGCCGGCCGCCGAACCGGGTTGGCGGCCCCCTCCCAGGGCGCATAGTTCGGGGGCCACCCGGGCCTTGCCGTCCTGTCGCTGTTGCAAGGCACTACGACGGTAGGGCTGTCGGTCCCAGCTGTGCTCGCTCGGTGCACCGGATAGGTGAGCGAAGACGCCCGCTTGAGGCATCCCTGTGACAAGGACGGAGGCATTCGGCGTTCCGGGGTGCCCATCTGGTCGGGCAAGCTCGCTGTCGGCCGACCTGGTGTCTGGGCAGTCGTGGCTCTCCGGGGAGTCGGGGAGGACTGGTGGGCCGACTGTCCCAGATGTACGGGTGGTCGGCTGCGGTGAGCAGGGTGTTGATGCGGCCGGTGAATTCCTGTCCGGGCCGTGGGGAGCTCCGTGTCGGGCTCGCGGAGGTAGCCGGCGGTGACGGGGGTCGGCACCGTGGCCGTGACCGGCAACCGCGGCAGCGCCGCTTCCGCCGTCCTGCCGCGTGGCCTGGACCTCGCTCGCCGGCCTCCTGGACAGTCACGCAGCCTCATGCCAAGGCTTGTTCTCTGCCCAGTGCCGGACCCACCCGGCAAAGCTGGCCTCACCAGTGGTGCATCCGGACTGCGCGCCGCAAGGGACCGCGTCTGTGACCACCATGGCCCGGTGGTTCAGGTCGTAGTTGATCTTCGAGGCTGACGTGGGCGTCGGTGACGGCGAGCTGCTCCCTGGCTGGCCCGTGGACCGTCCGGAGGGCATCCAGAAATGGCACATGGAGCCCGAGGCGGGCGACGGATCCCCCTTCTCCAGCCCGTGATTCCCGCCTGTGGTGCTGGCGTACACCCAGCGTGCTCGACTGGATGGCGAAGTTTTTCCGGTGACGCGTACAGGTCAATCGGCGCTCGGCCCTGCAGCAGCACGGCCGCCGACGGCCGCATCCCGCTCACGCTCACGTCTCTGCGACACCGAGCTCACAGACACCGAGCCGGCAATCGCGAGCTCGTCAGGCAGCAAGCAGGAGCAAAAAGGGAGAATCTATTACATTCATGTCATGAGGACTGATGTCGATGCTCTCCTGCGAGACATCGCACTCCGGCTCCGGTCGCGCGTGGGGGAGCTGGTCGATGCCCTGGTGACGAGCATGCGCGAGCAGGTCCCGTCAGTATGGGCGCACGACGATCTCACCGACCTCGCCACAGACGCTGCCCATCAGCACATCGACACCGTGCTCCAATCGCTCGAACGAGGCTTCGATCTCTCCGGCGTCCAGGCTCCGCCTGCCGCCATCGACTTTGCCAGACGCCTTGCCGAGTGCGGCGGGCAGATCACCGAGCTCCTGCGCGCCTACCGCATCGGACACGCCGCCGCCCTCGCCATGGTCCGGGAGGAGGCGGCCCGCCACGCCACGGACCCGCAGCTGCGCGACGCAGTCGCCGCCAGACTGATCACAGGATCCTTCGACTACATCGACCACACCTCCGAACAGGCCGTGATGGCATTCCAGCACGCGCGTGACGGCCGGTTGCAAAGGCGGCTCATAGTGGTCAACGAGGCGAGCCGGCGGATCGGCACCAGCCTGGACATCGGCCGCACCGCTCAGGAACTGGCCGAAGTAGGGGCCGAACACCTGGCTGACTTCGTCACCGTCGATCTCCTCGAAGCCGCACTGCGTGAAGAGGACGCGCCTCCCGCACAGGACGCCCTGATGGTGCGCCGCGTCGCCCAGCACCCGGCGCTGGGAGGCTGCCCACAGGGGGTGCCCACAGGCCACACGCACACCTTCACGACGGGGTCGGGTCCTGCCAACGCCTTGGCCGCCGGGCAGCCCGTGCGCCACCGCATCACGTCCGCCGACATCCCGGCATGGCTCACCGGCTCCGAAGCCCTCAGGCGCTCTCTCGGCGACTTCGGCATCCACACGGTGCTGCTGGCCCCGCTGTGGGCCCGGGGCAGTCCCCTGGGCGTCGCGCAGTTCTTCCGTCACCATGACGCTGCGCCGTTCGACGACGACGATCTGCTCCTGGCCCAGGAGGTCACCTCCAGGGCGGCTGTGTACATCGACAACGCCCGCATGTACACCCACGAACGCGCCACTGCCCTGGCCCTCCAGCAGAGCCTGCTCCCGGACCGCGTGCCCCGGCACGGTGCCGTCGAGACCGCCGCCCGCTACCTGCCCTCCGGCGCACGTGCCGGCGTGGGAGGCGACTGGTACGACGTGATCCCGCTCTCCGGGGCGCGGACGGCCCTGGTCATCGGTGACGTGGTCGGCCGTGGTCTGTACGCCTCGGCCACCATGGGCCGGCTGCGCACGGCCGTGCGGACGCTCGCTGACATCGATCTGATGCCGGACGAACTCCTCACCCACCTCGACGATGTCGTCATCCGGCTGCAGCACGAGGAGGGTCAAGATCTGGACGAGATCAGCGCCACCTGCCTGTACGCGGTCTACGATCCCGTGACGCGGCTGTGCTCGCTGGCCAGCGCAGGGCATGCACTGCCCGCCGTGGCGCTGCCGATGGCCGGCGACCGTCCTGCACACCCGCTGCAGGTGCACTTCGTGGACGCGCCGACCGGCCCGCCCCTGGGCCTGGGAGGGCTTCCCTTCGAGACCGCCCAGTTCGAGCTGCCGGAAGGCAGCCTCCTCGCCCTGTTCACCGACGGCCTCATCAAGAGCACATCTCGCGACCTGGGCCTCGGCCTGGCCGAACTCCTCGAAGTCCTGGGTGGTGCCGGTCCCTCGCTGGAAGACGTCTGCGACCGGCTCTTGGGTACCCTGCTGCCCTCTCGGCCGGCAGACGACGTTGCCCTCCTCCTGGCCCGAACACGCGCGCTGGATTCCGGCCACGTCAGCACTCTGGAACTGCCGTCCGATCCCTCGGTGGTCGCCCGGGCTCGCACGCACGCGACCGACCAGCTGGCCGCCTGGAACCTGGACGATCTGGCCTTCAGCACGGAGCTCATGGTGAGCGAACTCGTCACGAACGCGATCCGCTACGGACGACCTCCCATCAGCCTGCGGTTGATCCTGCAGTCCACGCTGACCTGCGAAGTCACGGACACCGCCACCACCTCTCCCCGTCTGCGCCGGGCCAGGACCTTCGACGAAGGCGGCCGCGGCCTGTTCCTCGTCGCCCAGCTCGCCGCCAAATGGGGCACCCGCTACACCCGCGACGGAAAGGTGATCTGGGCGGAACAGTCCCTCCCGGACTCTTTCACGGGCGGAGCCACCTGACGGCACGTCGGAACAGGCATGCCCGTCTTCCCCCTGGTGCGGCTCCAGCGGCCGGTTGCCCCGGTCCGAGGCCCCTCCGGTGCGGTTTCCGTACCTGCCGGGCACAGGTTCACTTCCCTTTCGGGCATGTTCCCAGCCTCATCGGTTCAGCGTCTCGGATCCGACGAGCTGACCGAACATCTCTTCCATGGACTGTTGGGCAGGCCGGTAGCGCACGCCCAGGGCATGGCGGCTCTTGGAGGTGTCGGCCCGCAGGTCGAAACCGATGTTGCGCCGCAGGTATGCGCGTTCGAGTCCGGCCGCCGGCGCGAGTGCGAGGGCGAGGGTCTTGGGCAGCGCACGGCGGGGCAGCGCGTACTGCGCCCCGTAGGCGGGAAGGAGCCTGCGGCCGAGATCGACGATGTCGGTGCTCTCCGCCGCGACGAGGTGGCGGCCCCGCGCGTGGGGCAGGAATGCGGCCGCCAGGTGCGCGTAGGCCACCTCGCGGACGTCGACGACGGTCAGCGCTATGCGGGGGGCGCCGAGCCGCATCTTGCCGCTCGCCATCTCCTTGGCGATGGTGAAGCTCTCGCTGGTCGGGGCGGCGTTGAGGGCAGGTCCGATGACCAGGCCGGGGTTGATGGTGACGAGGCGCCACCGGTCCTGCGCCTGGGCGATCCGCCACGCCTCCTGCTCGGCCAGGGTCTTGGAGTAACTGTAGGGCTCGCGGGTCAGCGACGACGTCGTGTTCCAGGTCTCCTCGGTCACGATCCGGCCCGGGACCTTGAGGATGTCCTGGGCGTCGCCGATCATCGCGGCGAACGAGCTGGTGAGCACCACCCGCTCGACGCTGCCGACCTCGTTCGCGGTGCCGAGCACGTTGCGAGTGCCGCGCACGGCCGGGTCGACGAGGTCGCGTTGAGGATCCCGCACAGACCGGACGAACGGTGAGGCGGTGTGGATCACGATCCGGCACCCCTGCATGGCCTCCGTGTAGGAGTCGTCATGCAGCAGGTCGGAGGCGAACAGGCGCAGCGTCCCGGGTGAGGCGTCGGCGGCGTCGAGAAGGTGCTGCACCTTGCCCGTGTTGCGCGGATCTCGGACGGCGGCGTGGACGGTGACCCCGGCGTCGAGCAGGCCCTTCACGATCCAGCCGGCGACGTAACCGGTGGCGCCGGTGACCAGGGCCGGTGCGCTTACGTCGACAGGCAGGGTACTCAGATCGATTTGGGTGTCCATGGGATTCCTTCTGTCGCCCTCGGGGCGCATGTGGGAGGGGGCGGGGCTGGTGTTCGGCCAGGGTCTTGGAGGCGGCTGCGCGAGGGCAGGAGGCGGGCCGGGGCACCGGATCTGACCGTGAGTGACGTTCTGAGGCCGCACCGGTGGGCGGCCAGGACGTCGGTGCCGCACATCGCCCTCACCCAGGACCGGGCCTTTGGGCGACCGCAAACAGCGGGCCGCTGGGTCCGATGCCGGGAGGAACGTGCCGGCCCTCTTGACCCATCAACAGCGGCCCGCTGTTCCGTCCGTCGAGGACGAGGACCGTTCCCCGGCACGTCGGCACCCGCTGTGGTGTGCTTCAGCCGTTCACCAGCAAGATCTTGCCGATGTGCCCACCTGCCTCCATGAGCCGGTGTGCCTCGGCGGCCTCGGCCATGGGGACTGTCTGGTCGATGAGCAGCTGCACGGTGCCGCTCTCGATCATCGGCCAGACCTTCTTCTCGACCTCGGCGACGATGGCGGCCTTGTCCTCTGCGGACCGGGTGCGCAACGTGGTGCCGTGGACGGAGATGCGCTTGAACACCAGGTCGGCCAGGTTGAGCTGGCCGACCAGGCCGTTCTGCAGGCCGATGACGACCAGGCGTCCGTCAGCGGCCAGGGACTGAATGTTGCGTTCGAGGTAAGCGCCGCCGATGACATCGAGGATCACGTCGTACGGGCCGAACTCGGCGAAGTCCTGCGTGCGGTAGTCGATCGCCACGTCGGCACCCAGCTCACGCGCCCGCGCCACCTTCTCAGGTCCACCGACGGTGGTAACGACACGAGCACCCAGCGCCTTGGCGATCTGGATCGCCATGGTGCCGACGCCTCCGGCCCCACCGTGCACGAGGAGGGTCTCGCCCGCCTTCAGCCCTGCGGTCATGACGATGTTGGACCACACCGTCGCGGTCACTTCCGGCAGGCCCGCGGCCTCGATCAGCCCGATCCCCTGGGGCACCGTGAGCAGTTGTCCCGCGGGGACGGCGACCTTCTCCGCATAGCCGCCGCCCGTCAGCAGCGCGCAGACCTCGTCACCCAGCTGCCAGCCGGTCACTCCCTCGCCGAGGGCGCTGATACGGCCCGACACCTCCAGTCCCGGGTATGGCGACGTGCCCGGGGCCAGGGGGTAGAGGCCCCACCTCTGCATGACGTCCGCCCGGTTCAGGGCACTGGCCACCACGTCGATGACCACCTCGCCGACGGCGGGCGTCGGGTCTGCGACCTCGATCCATTCCAGGACCTCGGGACCACCGGGTTCCTTGATCGATACAGCCTTCATGGCGCTCCGTTCAAATGGCCGCGTGGAGGGCTCTCCTGCCCGAGGCAAGCGCGGCGGTCCGGCCTCGGCAAAGGTGCGACACCGGCGGAACAGGCCGAAAAGGCCAGGCCGCAGCCGCGAGGAACTGGCATCCGATCCTTGAGCCGGGACCAGAGAGCTCAATGTTTACGCTGCACACATTAGGCTGAGGGAGTGAGCGATGTCAACATGAGGCGGTGCACCGCACTCGGCGCGGGTGAGAACCGGCATGTGCACGGCAGTCTGACCCTTCGCCATCACACCGAGCTGAATGGTTTGATCGTCGGCTCCTCGGGCCACCGGGTGCGGATCGCCCGAAAAGGCGCGAGCATCGTCAACCGCGCGGCCGAGGCGGTGCAGGAGAAGTTCGGGGCGAGGGTGGGGCCGATCGGGGAATCGACCCTGGTGGTCTTGGCAGCTGCCGAAAGAAGTGCACGGCGGTGAGGCGAGAGTCCCGGGCGACCTCGTCGAGGTCGGTGTCCATCCGGTACCGGTCGTACGGTCCGCCCTTCGGGACGGACCGCCGGTGAGTCGGACGGTCAGCTCAGCCGAGCATTCACGCGGCTCGCGGGCCCACCTCTGCCACGCAGGCGTTGGGGGCCCGGGCCGTACACGCGCGTCACGCGGGAGCGCCGGGACGGATGCGGGCGTCTCAGCTGTCGTGGAGGGCCGTCCGCAGGACGTCGACGGCGAGTTTGCGGGCGACGTTGGCTGCGCGGGTGTCGCGCAGGCTGTCCAAGAGGAGGAAGTCGTGAACCATGCCCGCCACGCGGACCGAGGTGACGTCCACACCGGCCTCGCGGAGCTTGTTGGCGTACTGCTCGCCCTCGTCCCGCAGGACGTCGGCCTCGTCGGTGATGACCAGCGTGGTGGGCAGGCCCTTGAGCTGGTCCAGGGAGGCCTGGAGCGGGGAGGCGTGCACCTCGGCGCGCTGGGCGGGGTCGGATGTGTACTGGTCCCAGAACCATTTCATGCCGTCGCGGGTGAGGTAGTAGTGCTCGGCGAACTGCAGGTAGGACGGGGTGTCGAAGTCGGCGTTGGTGACCGGGTAGAGCAGGACCTGCGCCTTGAGGTCGATCCCGCCGCGCTCCTTGTTCATCAGCGCGAACACCGCCGACATACAGCCGCCCACCGACTCGCCGGTGACGGCGATCCGCGAGGTGTCCAGGCCGTGCTCCGCGCCGTGCTCCAGCACCCATTGCCCCACGGCGTAGTTCTGCTCGACCTGGGTGGGGTACTTCGCCTCGGGCGCTCGGTCGTAGACCGGGAAGACGCCCGCCGCCCCGGCGCCCACGGCGAGCTCGCGGAAGAGCCGGTCGTGGGTCTTGTCGTCGCCGAAGACCCAGCCGGCGCCGTGGATGTAGAAGACCACCGGCAGAGGCCCCGTCGATCCCTTGGGCCGGATGATGCGCGTGCGGACCGTCCCCCACTCGCCCGCATCCACGTCGACCCACTCCTCGTCGACCTCCGGGCGCGGCACGCTGGGGTCGCTCTGCAGGCCGAGCAGGATGTCCCGGCCCTGCTCCGGTGGGACCTCATAGATCCGAGGATGCGGGTCCGTCGCCTCGCACAGCTCCTTCGCCGCGGGTTCGAGGTAGGGAGTGATCGGAGGAGGAAGATCGGTCATGTCCACTCCATGTCACGGGCACACGTTCGCCCTGTCCATATCGATGCTTGGTTCCAAGGGTTTGCGCCTCATACGCCCCTCGCAACCCGACCACAGGGCCCACTGAGTGCTCGCACCGCCTCAGCCGTCGGCGGGGTCGAGGACGGACAGGAGCGCCGCCGAGCGTCGGCTCGCGAGCACGCCGATCACCTTCGGAGGGAGCGCCGCCGTCCCTGGAGCCCGGCTGATCCGGCGCCCATCTTGATTTTCCTTGCCGCGGACCAGGCCGGGCGCAGCCCACCTGGACGGGCCGGACACGACTGTCAGTCGTCCCGGAGCGGCATACCGAAGCCCCGAATGCGGCGACGATTGGATTCAGTTGGTTGAAGCGGTGGGCCACGGCGACGGTCGAGTCGGGGTGGCCGTCGATCGAGAGGACGGACGCCGGGGCGAGGTGAGTAGCGGCGTGCCGCTGCGGGTGTGATGTTGCAGGCCATCCCGGCGACGACTTCCACTTCCTCACTCTGGGAGGGCGTCTCGACGAGGTTTCGCGCGCGCTTGCCGCCGCAGTGGTCGGCCAGAGTCCAGAAGTCGCGCCAGATGGTGTCATCGGTGCGGCAGCGGGGCGCGTTATCCCTACGACGGCGACTGGCTGACCGGAGCAATCGACACGTTCCCGGTACCTCGCGCCCCTTCACCGTCTCCTGAACGCCAGCCGGCCACAATTCACTTGTCCCCCGACCAGGACAACGAGCTCAGTCCTTCAGGACCGGGAAGGTGACAGTGCGCCCACAGTCATACGTGTCATGTCGCAGTACCGCTTTGCGAGTTCTTGGGGGGTGTGCTCGCCTTCTGCGTGGTACCACTGTGAAACGCCCGTGCACATGGTGACGATCGCTCTGCTGACCTCACGGGGGTACGCGGTGGCGAAGACGCCTTGTGCCACACCCTCCTCGATCACGTGGTCCATCAGTCGCTGCTGGCGGTCACGGGCAGCGATGTAGGTGGTGCGGGCTTCTCCGGTGAGGCTGCGGATCTCGCTGTAGGCGATGAAGGCGAGGCCCCGCCGGTGGGCGTGGAAGAGCACGAGGCATTCCACGAGCAGTTCCAGCTTCCGCTGGACGTCGTTGCCGGCCTCCTCCAGGGCGGCGGTGCTGCGTGCCCAGAGGTCGTCCATGGCGTAGGAGACGATCGCGACGAGCAATGCCTGTTTCGACGCGTAGTGGTAGTACAGCCCCGGCACGGAGAGTTCCGCCCGGGCGGCTACCGTCCGGATCGTCGTCCCGTGGTAGCCGTGCTCCATGAAGCAGGCCAGCGCGGTCTCGAGGATGGGCGGCAGTCCGCTGCCTGAGTATGTTCTCCAGTCCGCCCCGGCATCCGTCTTGGTCACAGCGCTCCCCTTGCCCTGGATCTTCATCGCATCGGCACGCCAGTATGCAGCGTCGCCAGGCTCCGTGCCGACGGCAGACCTCTTGACACGGTGCTCCTGCCACATCAATCCTTCACCGAGCGATCGCTCGGTAGCCCTATCGTCGCACATCGCGAACCGAGCGAGCGCTCGGTAGCCGTTGCCTGCGTATGCCGTGGGCAGGAGGGACGAGTAGTGACAGTTCCTGAAGACCCCTCGTGGGGTTCGTTGCTCCCCACAGATGTCGAAGCGCAGACGGCGGGTGCTCACGACTCGCTCGTGGCCGCATGGGCTGCCCGCGTGGCGATGAACCCGGCTGCCACGGCGATGCGCTACTTCGACGGCGTGATGTCCGTGCAGGAGGTGGACGCGGCGTCGGACGCCCTGGCCGCCGTGTTCGAGGCCCGCGGGACCGGCCGCGGTGACCGCGTCGGCGTCTGTCTGCAGAACGTCCCGCAGTACGCGCTCGTACTGCTGGCCCTGTGGAAGCTGGGGGCCACGGCACTGGGTCTCAACCCGATGTACCGGCGGCAGGAGCTACGCCGGATCATCGACGACGCCGGGGCGGTCGGTGTGGTCTGCGCGGACACCGACGTCCAGGAAACGCTGGGCACCCTGGCGGGAAGCACGGTCCAGTGGTTGATCAGCACGTCGGCGCTGGATTACCAGTCCCGGAACGACCCGCGGGTCTTCGCGACGACAGAGCGCCCCGCCCCGGCGCCGGACGGCGATCTCGTCACGCTGATCGAGGAGTTCGCCGGCTGCCGGCCCACACCGGTTCAGCTGAGCCGCGACGACGTCGCGTTCCTTACCTACACCTCCGGGACGACCGGGCCGCCGAAGGGCGCCATGAACACCCACGGCAACGTCCTCAGTGTGGTGGGGACCTGCGCGGCGTGGACCGGCTTGAGCGACGGGGACGTCGTCCTCGCCATCGCCCCGCTGTTCCACATCACCGGCGCCGTGGTCAACGCGACGATCTCGCTGCTCACCAACACCACACTCGTCCTCGCCGGCCGGTTCCACCCCGAAGTCGCCCTGGAAGCCTTCGCCGAGCACGGCGTGACCTTCACCATCGGCTCCATCACGGCGTACAACGCGATCTACGAGCTGCCGCAGGCCGAGCCGCGGCACTTCGCGTCGGTGAAGACCGTGTATTCCGGGGGTGCGCCGATCCCGCCGGCGACCGTCGAGCGTTTCCAGCAGCGGTTCGGCATCTACATTCACAACGCCTACGGGATGACCGAGACGACCTCTGCTGTCATCGCCGTGCCGCCGGCACGCAAGGCACCGGTCCATCTGCCGAGCGGGACGTTGTCGATCGGGATGGCGCTGCCGCACCTCACGGCCCGCGTCGTCGATCTGCACGGCAATCCCGTGCCCAGCGGGGATCAGGGCGAGCTCGAGCTCAGCGGGCCCCAGGTGGTGCCCGGGTACTGGGGAAAGCCCGAGGCCACCGAGCAGACGATGTCTGGGGGTCGACTGCGTACCGGCGATGTCGCCATCATCGACGAGCAGGGCTGGGTCTACCTCGTGGACCGGCTGAAGGACCAGATCAATGTGTCCGGGTACAAGGTCTGGCCGCGTGAGGTCGAGGACGCACTGTACGAGCACCCGTCGGTGCACGAAGCCGCCGTCGTCGGGGAGCCGGATGACTACCGCGGCGAGACGGTCGTCGCCTACGTCTCGCTCAAGTCGGGTCGGAGCCTCACACAGGAGGAACTGATCGCCTTCTCCCGCGACCGCCTGGCGGCCTACAAGTGCCCCCGGCAGATCCACTTCATCGCCGACCTGCCCAAGACCCAGAGCGGCAAGATCCGGCGTGCCGAACTCCGCAAGGCGGGCACCACCGGGCCCTCCTCCCCCTCGAAGGGCTGATCCGTTGAACCAGAACCACGCCGGCCAGGGCCGGTTCTCGGGCCGTACCGCCATCGTGACCGGCGCGAGCCGGGGCATCGGCCTGGCGATCGCCGGACAACTGGTGTCCGAAGGGGCGCGGGTGTGCATCACCGCCCGCACGGCCGGACCGCTCGAGGAAGCCGCCGCCGCCCTCCCCCGGGACAGCGTCATCACCGTCGCCGGCAAAGCGGACGATCCCGAGCACCGTCGCGAAGTGTTCGACAGCGTCGCACGCGAGTTCGGCGGGCTCGACGTCCTCGTGAACAACGCGGGGATCAATCCGGCCTATGGCCCCCTCACCGAGCTGGACTTCGATGTCGCCCGCAAGGTGCTGGAGGTCAATGTCCTCGCCACCCTCGCATGGGTCCAGGACGCGGTGGCGCACCGGTCCCTCCGCTTCGCCGAGCGCCACGGAACCGTCGTCAACCTCTCTTCGGTCACCGGCCAGACCCCGTCGCCCGGGATCGGCCTCTACGGGGTGAGCAAGGCGGCTGTATCGCACCTGACCAGGACCCTCGCCGTCGAACTCGGCCCGGAGATCCGCGTCAACGCCGTGGCACCGGCCGTGGTGAAGACCCGGTTCGCCAAAGCCCTCTACGAGGGCAAGGAGGACGAGGTGGTCGAGAACTACCCCATGAAGCGTCTGGGCGTGCCGTCCGACATCGCCGCCGCGGTGGCCTACCTGGCCTCGGACGACGCCTCCTGGGTCACCGGCCACGTCCTCACCGTCGATGGCGGCCTCACGGTCGCCGGCGGCACCGCTTGACGACCGCGCACCACCCCGAAAGGACAGTCATGACCTTCACTCACCTCCCTCCCGATGTGGCGGAGTTGTGTGAGCGCACACGCCGATTCATACGTGAGGTCGTCATCGACGCGGAACCCGCGCCCGGTGAACGCCTCGACCAGGTCACGCGTGACCGGCTGCAGGCGGCGGCGAAGGAAGCAGGAGTCTTCGCGCCGCACGTGCCGAAGGAGTACGGAGGGCAGGGGGTGCCCATCGAACACTGGTCCCCGATCCTGCAGGAGGCCGGCTACTCGCCGATCGGCCCCAGCGCGCTCAACTGCATGGCACCCGACGAGGGGAACATGCACATGCTCAACCTGATCGCGACCGAGGAGCAGAAGCACCGGTACCTCGTGCCGCTGGCCGCGGGAGACATCCGATCCTGCTTCGGCATGACCGAGCCCCATCCGGGGGCCGGGTCCGACCCGGCGGCCCTGCGGACCAAGGCCGTGCGCACCTCGGATGGCTGGATCATCGACGGCCACAAGCGGTTCACCAGCGGCGCCGTCGGCGCCGGATTCTGCATCGTGATGGCGCGGACGCCGGCCGTGGACGGTTCCCCCGAGGGGGCCACCATGTTCCTCGTCGACATGACGAACCCGGGCCTCAAGGTCGGTGAGGCGATCCACACCATCGACCGCTCCATCGACGGCGGACATCCGCACCTCTCCATCAAGGACTGCTTCGTCCCCGACGCCGCAGTGCTGGGTGAGGTGGGACTCGGTTTCCGCTACGCCCAGGTGCGGCTCGGTCCGGCACGTCTCACCCACTGCATGCGGTGGCTGGGACTGGCGCGGCGGGCACTCGACATCGCGCTGGACCGGGCGGGGCGGCGGGAACTGTTCGGCGGTCCGATCGACTCACTCGGTCTGGCACAGAATCTCATCTCCGATTCGGTGATCGACATCGAGACGTCCGACGCTCTCATCTCCAAGACCGCGACTCTCCTCCACACCGACCCGAAGGCGGGCTCGGCGATGTCCTCGATCGCAAAGGTGCACTGCTCGGAAGCGGTCTTCCGCGTCGTCGACCGTGCCATCCAGATCTGTGGCGGCGACGGGGTCTCCGACGGGCTTCCGCTGGCGCAGTACCTCAACGAGGTCCGCCCGTTTCGCATCTACGACGGTCCCAACGAAACCCACAAGTGGGCGATCGCCCGCCGGGCCTCGGCCGGCAGAAGCGCGGCGGTCCGGGCCGGTGAGCGCTACCAGGGCGACGCCGTCGTCGGCCGGGGCGGGGGCGCGTGATGCACACCGTTCCCGACGGGGTGGAGGTCGTCGCGAGCTGGGACGCGGCCCGGCATCTCGAAAGCCCACCCCTTCTCGTCGTCGACGCGGTCACCGACTTCCTCGACACGCACGGTGTCGGGCACGGTCCGATGGCGTGGCAGCGCATCGGTGACGGCCAGTCCAACATCACCTATCTGCTCCAGCGCGGCGGCGACTGCGTCGTCCTCCGTCGAGGCCCGCGCCCGCCGCTGCCGAAGTCGACGCACGACATGGTGCGCGAGGCCCGCATCCAGAAGATCCTCCGCGGGCACGGGGTGCCGGTGCCGGAGATCGTCGCCGTCTGCGAGGACGAGTCGCTCCTGGGCGTGCCGTTCTACCTCATGTCCCGCCTCGAGGGGACGGTCGTCACCGACGCGATCCCGTCCCACCTCTCCTCGCTCGAACAACGGGGCGCCACCAGTGTGGCGGTCGTCGACACTCTGGTCGCACTGCACCGCATCGATGTGACCAGGGGGGAGCTCGCCTCCTTGGGATCCCCCGACGGATATCTCCGACGCCAGGTCGACCGTTTCAGCGGACTGTGGGAGGTCAATACTTCACGCAGTCTCCCGGCGGTGGAACGGATCGCGGACTGGCTCGGCCGTAACCTGCCGACGAGCCAGGCCGCCGCGGTGGTCCACGGTGACTACCGCATGGGCAACCTCATGTTCGCTCCGCACGCACCCGCCGGGGTCCTCGCGGTCCTGGACTGGGAGATGGCCACGCTCGGTGATCCGTTGGCAGACCTGGGATACATGACCGCCACGTACTCCGAGGCCGGTGCGCTCCCCACTCCCCTGGAACTGACACCGGTGACCCGGGCGCCCGGCTACCTCACCAGGCTCCAACTGGCGGACCGCTACCGGTCTCGCACGGGCCTCGACCTCACCCCGCTCCCCTGGTATCAGACCCTCGCACTGTGGAAGGCCGCGATCTTCTGCGAGGCGATCTACACCCGCTGGCGCCGCGGCGAACGTCCGGACGACACGGACTTCGGTCCGTCATTGGAAACGGGTGTCCCCCGTCTGCTGGACATGGCCGCACAGTACGCCGGCTTGATCCCGGCCCCCCGCGCCTGACGCCTGACAGCCTCTCGGCACCACTCACCTCTGGGCACCGGACGTCACTTCGCCCTGCCCGAAAACAGTGAAGGAGCAGTCATGAGCAACGCGAAGACAGGGCCCGAGGCAGCGACCGGGGGAAGAACCCATCCGGGCCCCACGCTTCGGTCGAGACGCAAGTCTCTCTTCGCCAGCACGGTCGGCAATGTTCTCGAGTGGTACGAGTGGAGCGCCTACGCGGTGTTCGCGCCCTTCATCGCCACCGTCATGTTCAGTTCGTCCGACCAGGTGTCGGCACTGCTGTCGACGCTCGCCGTGTTCGCGGTCGGCTTTCTGATGCGCCCGCTGGGCGGCATTGTCTTCGGACGGATCGCCGACCGGCGGGGGCGCAAGTTCGTACTGATCACCACCATGCTGATGATGGCCGGCGGAAGTCTCGTCATCGGCCTCATGCCCACCTACGCCTCGATCGGGGCCTGGGCCTCGTTGCTCCTTCTGCTCGCCCGCATGGCGCAGGGGTTCGCCCACGGCGGGGAGTCCGCGACGGCCAACACCTACGTCGCAGAGATCGCTCCGAGCGAGAGCCGCGGCCTGTGGGGAAGCATCGTGTTCGTCGCGATCTTCGGAGGCTCGGCCGTCGCCTACTCGGTGGGCGGAGCGGTGACATCTCTGCTGTCCGACGGCGCGGTCGGTCAATGGGGCTGGCGCATCCCCTTCGTCTTCGGCGCCCTCCTCGCCCTCGCCGCTCTCTACCTGCGCCGCAGCATGGACGAGAGCGAAGTGTTCTCGGACGAGAAGTCCAGTGACGAGGCTCAGCCGTTGCCTCGCAAGCAGGTGGTCCGTGCAGTCTTGCTCGTCATCACGATGACCTCGGGGATCACCGGTGCTCACTACACCTGGACGTCGTACGTGTCCACCTACGCCATCACCCAGAAGGGCATGGATGCCGGCGTCGCCTACTGGTGTTCTGTCGCAGCCCAGTGCATCGCCCTGACGACCCTTCCTCTGTGGGGTCGCATCTCCGACAAGATCGGCCGCCGCCCCATGATGCTCACGTTCGCGGCGCTGATGATCGCCTTGCAGATCCCGCTCACCAGCCTGATCGGCTCAGAGGGTTGGACGCTCCTGGTGGCTTCCTCGGTCGCACTCGCCGTCGTGGCCATCCCGGGAGCGCTTCTGTCGGCCACGATGTCGGAGACCTTCCCGACACGGGTGCGCACGCAGGGCATCGGGTTCGCGTACTCCGTCTCCGTCGCCGTCTTCGGAGGCACCGCACCATATCTGAACCAGCTCTTCAACGAGTACGGCGTGGCCCGGCTCTCCAGCTTCTACATCATGCTGCTGTGCTCATTCACGGGTATCGCGTGCTATCTCATGCGGGAGACCAGGGGGATTCACCTGAAGGACGCCTGACAGGGGGACTGCCCGTGGCTGGTCCTCGACGCCGCGGCTCATGGCGCGGTGGGGAGGAAGGCTGGAGCGGAAAGCGCTCGCCCCGCTGCTCAGCTGAAGCCATAGCTACTGGGGCCGGGTGACGACGCGCAGGGCGGCGGCGGCACAGCCGGGGCAGCGGGCAGTGGGCAGTGGGCAGTGGGGCCGGGCTCGGGACCGTAGACGTGCAGCTGAGCCACGGTCGCGAACAGGCGGCAGGACGGACACGACCGCCAGGATGTGGTCGGGTCGAGGGCGAAGACCTCCCCGAGCGGGCCGGCTTGGTTCAGGTTCCCCACGCCTGAACCAGCTCCGCCCAGGCACGACGCTGCGGGGTGACGACACTTTCACCTCGGACTGGGTGCTCCGTCCCATGGGGTCACCGGTCCGGGACGGCGCGTACCCACGCAGGCGGGAGCCCTGACTGCTGTCGACGCGTTCATCGGGGCGCATGGGAGTCGTCGCCAGCCAGACTCGCGCCTGCGGTCGCCACAGGGGCACGAGTCACTCGCCTGCGACGTACCCCACACCCTTCGATGTTTACGATGATTACATTGATGCCTTAATGTGAGTGGTGCAAACATCGTAAGCAATCAAGATGGAAGAGAGAACCGGTATGACCAGCGAGCTGTTCTCACCACTGCCCCTGCGCTCCGGGCAGGTGCTGAAGAACCGGATCGCGAAGGCGGCCATGGAGGAGAACATGGCCGGTGACGGCCAGCTCCCCGACGAGCAGTTGTTCACGCTGTACCGACGCTGGGCCGCCGGCGGCACCGGGCTGCTGATCACCGGCAACGTGATGGTGCACGCCGAGGCACTGACCGGCCCCGCCGGCGTCGTCCTCGACGAGAACGCTCCTCTGGATCCCTTCATCGACTGGGCGAAGGCGGGCAAGTCCGGCGGTGGTGCGATCTGGATGCAGATCAATCACCCCGGCCGCCAGGTGGCCTCCGACATGCCCGGCGTCGTGTGGGGCCCCTCCGACATCGGCGTCAGCCTGGGCAGGCACAGCAGCCGCTTCGGCCGTCCGACCGCCATGACCCCACGGCAGATAGAGGACACCGTGACCCGGTTCGCCGTCACGGCTCACCGCGCCGAGAAGGCGGGCTTCGACGGCGTAGAAGTCCACGCCGCGCACGGCTATCTCCTCTCGCAGTTCCTCTCCCCTCTGGTCAACAAGCGCACCGACCAGTGGGGAGGGTCTCTGGAGAACCGCGCCCGGATGCTGCTCGACATCGTCCGCGCCGTCCGGGCCGCCGTGTCGCCGGCCTTCGCGGTCGCGGTCAAGCTCAACTCCGCCGACTTCCAGCGCGGCGGATTCGACGCCGACGACGCCCGACAGGTGATCGCGATGCTCGAACCCCTCGGCGTCGACCTGGTCGAACTCTCCGGCGGCAGCTACGAAAGCCCGGCGATGACCGGCCGTTCCGCCGACGCCCGCACCCGGGCCCGCGAGGCCTACTTCCTGGACCTGGCCAAGGACCTGGTCAAGACCAGCCCGCTGCCACTGATGCTCACCGGAGGCATCACCCAACGCGTCACTGCCGAAAGGGTCCTCGACAGTGGTGTGGCGGTCATCGGCATGGGCACCGCCCTCGCCGTCACCCCCGACCTGCCCGACCGCTGGCACCAGGGCCGCGAGGCCGACCGTCACATGCGGCCGGTGAACTGGTCCGACAAGGCCCTCGCGTCCGCCGCCAGCATGGCTCAGGTCCGACACCAGATGCGCCGGCTCGCCCGCGGAAGCAACCCCAGGCCCGGCACCCATCCGGCGATCGCCCTGATCTCCGAACAGCGCAAGCAGCGCAAGGCCCTGCGCAACTACCGCGCCTGGCTGTCGAAGCCTCGGGTTGCAGCCTGAGCGGAGCCGACCGAACGGCGGAGCTCAAGTCGGGGCAGACGTGCAAAGCACCCGCGGCCCGGTGCTACGGCCGGGCTGCGCAAGGCACATGCGACGGGAAGCGTCTGGGCGCCCGCGACCACACCGCCCTGACAAATGGAGCGCGAACATGGCAGCACCGGCCCAGAATGCCAGCGGCCTCAAGGACTTGGAACTGCCCCGAGCGACGAATCGTCACCCTCAGCCGACGGCGGTTCCTCGGCCCCTCGACGCGGCAGTCCATGAGGAGTCGTCGAGCGGCAACGGCGCACCGGGCTCACCTACCTCGGCAGAGCTGGTGTCCGCCGGGTCCGATGGAGAGACCCCGCGCGAGTCCGTGGCCCTGCCCGGAGCCGTGAGCACAATGTGGTCCAGCATTCTCTCCACCGCCTGTCACCGACTCGGGGGCAGCCGATGAAGGCTGTGCACGGGCAACCCTCCGTACACAGCACGGTCGCCCTTCTCCTCAGGTGGCGGGCTGTTCCGGGTGGCGAATGCGCCGATGCAGCACCAGCGCCGAAGGCGCTCCGGTTGGACCATTCTTCAGACTCGCGGAATGCACTTCAGACGAACAGGTAACTGAACGAGTAAGGGTGAAGGCGGCGCCAATCCGGAATACGGAGACAAGGCCCGAGTACCGACTCCGGCCCTCCCTCGTTGTCGACCGCAGTTGGCTGGTCACCGGAGCCGCGCTTGAACGTCGTGCCGAGGTCGTACTGCGCAATCCCAAGAGGCCGAAAAGTAATCACTGAAGACGCTGCCGCCGAGCGCCTCGTAGAGCCCCTTTTCCAAGATCGGCAGCTATTTCACGGACCCCCGCACCAGTGTTGACAGTGCACACATGGCGCTCTACAGTAATGTATGCACCGCTTACATGAGATTGAGGAATCCACACCATGTCTTCGACGCAGAAGGACACCGTCAAGGTCGACCTGGGAGGCCGCGAGGTCACGGTCCCCAAGGGAGGCCTGTACGACCGCTACCGGATGAACCCCGACCTCGACGAGATCGCCCGCGACCCCCGCGTCAGCAGCGTGGACTTCTTCCGCCGGCTACCCAAGATCAAAGTCGACTCCCCGATCGGCGCCACGCTCACCCCGAACTTCTACTACACGATCTCCACCGCCCGGCTCACGATGCTCGCGCCGTCCCGCGCGATCCGCACCCGCCTGCCCGAGGAACTCTCCCCGCTGGAGATCGCCCCCGGACTCGGGCTGGTCTCGGTGATGTTCTTCCGCTACGACGTGTGCGACATCGACTTCTACACCGAAGCCGCCGTCGGCATCGCCGTCAAGCCCGCGCGGCACGGCAAGCTCGGCTTCTTCGACCTCGTCACCGGCCTGAAGAACGAGCACCTCGACTCCTACGTCCTGTCCCTTCCCGTGAGCTCGGACATCGCCCAGGTCCGCGGCCACGACGGTTACGGATTCCCCAAGTGGGTCACCGACCTCGACGTCGACATCAACCACCACCGGACGACCGCCCGCGTGGCCAACGACGCCGGCGGCGTAGACCTGTCACTCCTGGCGAACACCCCCGCCCAGAGGGCCTACGTGAGCGGGGAGCGCGTCGGCTCGCTCACCTCGTACACGAAAATCAACGGCGCATGGCACTCCACTCTGAACCAGACCAACGTCCTGAACGCCGGCACGACGCGCAGTACCAGCGGCATCGCCCTCCAGCTCGGTGAGGGCCGCATGTCCGACGACCTTCGGTCGCTCAAGCCGAAGCGGACCATCCAGTTCGACGTCATGACCGAGGGTCAGGCCGCCCTCCACATGCCGGTGCCCACCTCGGTCCAGAGCCGGAACAAGTAGCAGCAAGGAGTCCCGCCATGGTCACCGACCACGCCAGCCGCCCCACGGCCGCCCGCGGCCCGGGCCTGCCCGCGTCCATCACCCCGGCTCTGCTCGAGCGGCTGACCGCGCAGGTCTCGGCCGCGCCGGATGCATCGCGGGTCACCACCAGCGCCCCCTACACGGGCGTCCCCCTGGCCGACTTTCCGGTCTCCACGCCCGAAGACGTCGAGGCCGCGTTCGCCCGTGCCCGGATCGCCCAGAAGGCCTGGGCCGCCACACCGATCGAGGAGCGCAAGAAGATCCTTCTGCGCTACCACGACCTCGTCCTGGCCCGCCAGGACGAAGCGCTCGACCTGATGCAGGCCGAGAACGGCAAGACCCGCCGCGACGCATTCCTCGAGGTCGTCGACATCGGCATCGTCTCCCGCTACTACGCCCGCAACGCCGCCAAGTACCTCGGCCCCAAGCGCCGCCGCGGCGCGATCCCGCTGCTCACCCACACCACCGAACTGCGCCACCCGAAGGGCGTCGTCACCGTCATCTCCCCGTGGAACTACCCACTGAGCATGGCCGCCAGCGACACCATCGCCGCCCTCATGGCCGGCAACGCCGTCGTCCAGAAGCCCGACACCCAGACCGCGCTCACCGCCCTGTGGTCCATGGACCTCATGTACGAGGCCGGACTGCCCGCGGGCGTGTGGCAGATGGTGATCGGCCGCGGCAGCTCCATCGGTGGCACCCTGATGGACAACGCCGACTACATGATGTTCACCGGCTCCACCGCCAGCGGCCGTAAGATCGCCGGCGACGCCGGCCGGCGCCTGATCGGCGCCTCTCTCGAGCTCGGCGGCAAGAACGCCATGATCGTTCTGGACGACGCCGACATCGAGAAGGCCGCCGATGGTGCTGTCGCCGCCTGCTTCCCGTCCGCCGGCCAGCTGTGCGTCTCCATCGAACGCCTGTATGTGGCCGAATCGATCCGTGACGAGTTCATCGCCGCGTTCACCGCCCGTACCAAGAACCTCAAGATCGGCGCCGCGTACGACTACAGCATCGACGTCGGCAGCCTCACCACCCCGTCCCAGCTCGAGACCGTCGCCGAACACGTCGACGACGCCGTCGCCAAGGGCGCCACCGTCCTCGCCGGGGGCAAGGCACGGCCCGACCTCGGCCCCCTCTTCTACGAACCGACGATCCTCACCGATGTCACCCCCGACATGACCCTGTACGACCACGAGACCTTCGGCCCCGTCGTCTCCGTCTACTCCTACCGTGACATCGACGAGGCCATCTCTCTGGCCAACGCCACCCCCTACGGCCTCAACGGGAGCGTCTGGACCCGCAACGGAGCCCGCGGCCGGGCCGTCGCCGCCCGCGTGCACGCGGGCACCGTCAACGTCAACGAGGCCTTCGCGGCCGCATGGGGAAGCATCGACGCGCCGATGGGTGGCATGGGCGACTCCGGACTCGGCCGGCGCCACGGCGCCGACGGCATCCTCAAGTACACCGAACCCCAGACCATCGCCCACCAACGGATCCAAGGCTTCACCCCACCCGCCCGCATCAGCCCCGAAACCTGGGCCACCCTCCTGACCGGAGCACTCAAGGTCCTCAAGGCAGCCGGCGTCCGCTGAACCGCGGCTGCCGTGCGACCACGGCCCCGATCGGGGCCACGCCATGACAAGAGGGCTGCCCGCCCACAGGGCAGGTTCGCCCTCTTCACCTTGTCCCACGCGGAACGCGCACCCGGCGCCGCTGTCACCCGGCGAGCTCGTACACGGCGGACGGCGTCGCTGGGAGAGCTCGCGACGAAGTTGCCCTCGTGGGAAAGTGCCCACTGCTGCCTTGCAACCGTTGCTTTTCGGCAGGGGGAACCGGCCGGTGGCATCCTGCAGGGCAGGTTTACCGGCCCCCGGTGGGCTGTCTCTGGACAGCCAGGCGCGGTAGCGGCGCAGAGCCTTGCGCTGTTGGCGCCGTTCGGAGATCAGGGCGATCGCCGGGTGGATTCCGGGCGCGGGTTTGCTTCCGCGGGCGATGCGGCGTGCCAGGTGGCGCACCCGCGCCATACTGGCGGACGCGAGAGCCCTGTCGGTCCACGTCACCGGTTCCATCGGCCAGTCGGCCTCGCGGTAGTTCTTCCAGCGGTCGGGCAGGTCGGGGGTGACGGCGAGGGCGGTGCCCATGCCGACGACCGCCACACCACTGTCGAGGACCCTTTCGGCAGTGACGCGTTGGGTGATGCCTCCGGTGAGCATCAGTGGCAGCGGGCTGGTCTGGACCAGGTCCTTGGCCAGGTCCAGGAAGTAGGCCTCGCGGGCCCGGGTGCGGGCGTCGGCGGAACGGCCGGTCATCGCCGGGCTTTCGTAACTGCCGCCGGACAGTTCGACCAGGTCGACGCCGAGGGGGTTCAAGTATCGCGATCGTCGTCGGCGTCGAATCCGCCGCGCTGGAAGTCGGCGGAGTTGAGCTTGACCGCGACCGCGAAGGCCGGCGACACGACGGCCCGGACTGCGCGGACGATGTCGAGCAGCCCGGCGCCGGCGGCCCAGCGTCGGTACAGCGTGAACATCCGCTCGTCGGGGAGCCGGCCGTCACCGGCCATGTTCTCCTCCATGGCCGCCTTCGCGATCCGGTTCTTCAGCACCTGCCCGGAGCGAAGCAGTAGTGGCGCGAACAGCTCGCTCGTCCTCCGCGGTTTCCCTCTTCCCTTTCGATCGCTTAGGATGTATGCGGCGTTCACATTGGAGAGGTAATGTGAGCACTGTAAATTTCAAGGGAATGCGACCCATGCCTCAGGACACGTATCACCACGGCGACCTGCGCGCCGCCTGCCTGCGCGCCGCGCGCGAACTCCTCGAAGAGGACGGCAGCGCGGGCCTCTCGCTGCGCGCAGTCGCCCGGCGCGCCGGGGTGTCGGCCACGGCCCCCTACCGCCACTACGCCGACCGCGACGCGCTCGTTTCCGCGGTGGCCGCCGAAGGCTACCGAGAACTCGCCGGGCACCTGGCCCAGGCCCATCCCGCACCCTCGACCCCCGACGAACTCGCCGCGGTCGCCGTCGCCTACGTCCAGTTCGCCCTGGAACACCCGGCACTGTTCAGGGCCATGTTCGCCGAGCCCTGCGATCCGACCAGCGAGGAACGGGTCGCCGCGACCGCCGCCATCTCGGAGTACGTCCGCGGCATCGTCCAGTCCACCTTCCCCGGCGTGGACGCGGACGCCCTGTCCACCACGGTGTGGGCCCTCGTCCACGGCTTGGCGTTCCTGCACCTCGACGGCAAGCTCGACACCTCCACCCCCGAAGTCGTCGCCGCCCAGGTCCGGGCCGCCGTCCACGCGCTGTTCAACGCCTCCCGGGCGATGGCGCAGACGGCGACCACGCAGACAGCGGTCTAGGCCGTCGGCACCAGTCCGGTCTGTGGGGACGTCAGCGGTAGGTGCGCATATGGGACCTGTCGCCGACGAGATGGGCGTGGTCGTCGAAGGTCAGCGGAGTGGTCCCGGACGCGCCGGCCGCAAGGGCGGTGACGGAGGCGTCGACGGTCACGCGGTTGAGGGAGACGACGCCCTCACGGGGCAGTGAGAGCAGTGCGCTGCACAAGGCAGTAGGCAGGCCACCCGAGGTGACGACGGCCGCGTCGCGCCCCCGGCCGAGCGAGGCGGTCGGCTCGGCCGCGGCGCGCTCAGAGAACGCGGTCCACGTTTCGCCGTCGGTCGCCTCGGCGTCCCGCATCCATCCCAGCAGGGCATGATCGAACAGGTCCTGCACCGACTGGGCCTGCTGGGACATGGGCGAAGCGGGCGATCACGGCAAGGTGGTCGTACGCGTTCCAGCCCGCGTCCGCGGCTGCTTGAATCCGGCTGCGTCCGCGACAAGACGGGCCGGGCCAAGGACGACGCCCTGATGTCCACTGTCCAGTACCGATTCGATTCGATCACGCCCAAGGCGCCGGCCACCGCCGCCGTCGACCAGCTCTGCACCAAGGCCACGTCGTGGACCGGCTGATCCCGGCCTCCTCAGACCGGTTCCGGAAGCGGACCGAGGTACTTGATGACACGCTCACGCAGGAGGAGGTACTCCTCCCAGCGGCGGGGTAGCGGGCCGGGCGGGCGCTCCACGACTCGGGCGGCCGTGATGGTCTGTCCGTGCTGGAACTGCTCGCGAGTCAGGTCGAGTTCGACACCGCTGGGCAGCCGGTTCCACCAGTGGAAGCCACGCTGGGTCCCGTCATGGTGCACCTCGCCCACTACGAGATCACCGCCGAAGACGTCGTTCACGATCAAGGCCGTGACGTCACAGTGCCCCCAGGCCGGGTTGCCGGGCTGCCAGTCGGCCCGGTCATCGGGCGAACAGGTGTCGGCGGCCCAGCCGGCGCGCAGGGCCTTGTCGAGATCGAGCAGGTTCCAAGGTGACATGCCGCCAGCATCGCAGCCGCCGCTGACAACAGAGACGGCGCAGGCGCCACGAGCCCGGCTTCCTGAGCGCCGGCATCCGACTGACGGACTGGTTGATGTCGATCGCGTCGCCCAGGAAGCCGCCCATAGGCGGGGTGAGAGTCGGGGTGGTGCTGGCACGGCTGTGGGCGATTGTGGGGAGCGCGTCCAGGTACGTGCGAGAGCCTGCTCGTTGTCCCGAAGGCGGAAACGTCCGCCTGCCCGCGTCGCGTGTGCACCGCCTTGTGAAGGGCCTCGACCTTCGCACCTCCCCCGTCCCTGCACCCGTGGTCTCACAGCTCCCAGGCGCCGCCCAGGCCGTAGTGGGCGAGGTTGACGGCCAGGGCCGCAACCACAGCCACGAAGAACACGGACCAGAGGGTGAAATCGTGGTCGCGCACCCGCACGTGGGCGTAGAAGGCGCCGACGAAGTACAGCACCAAGCAGGTGGCAGCGAGCGTACCCAGCAGCGGCACGGCGATCCCCGACAGCAGACCCAGCGTGCCCGCCGCAAGCAGCATGCCCATCACGGGTGTCCAGGACCCGGGCACGCCCAGCTTCGCCGCCTGGCTCTTCGGGATCTCGTGGCCGATGAGACCGAGCACGCCGGCCCAGCCGCACAGGAACGCCGCGATCAGAGTGACCGTGAGGTAGAGAGCGAACACGGGGTGTCTCCGTTTCCGTGAGGGGTGCCAGTGGTTCGCCTCACGGACGAGACAGCGCGCCGAATCGTGACGCGGTCCCGCATGGCCTGCGTCACATCATGACGCCTGTCAGCTTCTGAGGGTTGCTGACCATGTGGATGGTGTCGACCGCCCCGTCCACCAGGTGCAGGACGCCCGCCAGGATCGGCGTGCTTCCGGCGAGGACGACGATCCCGGGGCCACCGTTGACCGCAACCACCCGCGCGGTCGAGTCGTGGGGCCTGCGCCGGAAGAGGACGGTGACCGCGCGGGCCACGTGCTCGGCGCCGTGGATCGGCTTGCGGGGCGCGCCGGTGAAGCCGCCGCCGTCGCTCACCATCGTCACGTCGGGCGCCAGCACCTCCATCAGGGCCCGCAGGTCGCCGCCGGCGCAGGCAGCGAGGAAGCGTTCGGTGGCGCGCAGCCGGGTGACCTGGTCGGTGTCGTAGCGACGGCGGCGCGCCTCCACGGCCTTCTTCGCACGGTGCGCGATCTGGCGTACCGCCACTTCGCTGCGCCCGACGCAGCGCGCGGTCTCGGCGTGGCTGTAGCCGAAGACCTCGTCGAGCACGAACACCGCGCGCTCGACCGGGGACAGGCTCTCCAGGACTACGAGCATCGCGGTCGAGACCGAGTCGGCGAGCAGCACGTTGTCGGCGACGTCCGGGCCGGTCAGCAGCGGCTCGGGCAGCCAGGGGCCCACGTATGCCTCGCGTCGCACGTGCGCGCTGCGCAGCCGGTCGATCGCCAGCCGGATGGTCGTGCGTACGAGGTAGCCCTCGGCGTCCGCGACATCGGCCATGTCCTGACGGCTCCAGCGCAGCCAGGCGTCCTGCACCACGTCCTCGGCGTCGGTGACGCTGCCCAGCACTCGGTAGGCCACGGCGTGCAGCAGTCGGCGGTGCTCGACGAACCGCCGCTCGGCTTCGGCGGTCCCGGACGGGTGCGGCCCCGCGTCACCGGACATGCGGCCCCTCTCGTTCCGTGCCCACGAACGGGCGACGCGGTTCTCCCCACGAAGCGTACGGTCCGGCCCATCCTCACGCCGCCGTGGCCCCGAGGGGTCGAGCGGTCCAGCGCCGGCACGTCCTTCCAGCACAGCCGCTGGGGCCGTCGGCCCAGGGCCCGCTGATGCTGCTCGACGGCGACCAGACAGCGCGTACCGCGCAGGCCGACGCATCGCCACCGGCACCCACCCACCGCACGTCCCGATGCGCTCAGCCGACCACCCGCCTGCACAGACCAGGCCGTGCACGGTGCCAGGCTGCGTACGACAACCCACTCCCGCAGATTCCTGGCGGACACACGACGGCCTGGCCGGGCATTGCCGCCCGGCCAGGACATGAAATCGACACCGTCTGTGGAAATCAGGTCAGCACATTGCCGCTTCCATTACCGGTCCCGTTGCCGTTGACCGTGTTGTTGTTCCCGATGATGATGATGGTGACAGGGGAGCCGTCGTTGCCGCCGTAGCGCTTGTGCTTTTGCTTGCCGTACTTGCTGTAGTCGTTATGTTTCTTGTGCTTGTTTTTGTTGTATTTCCTGTGGTCACCGTGGTCCCCCGCAGTCGCGGTCACCGCGCCGGCCTGCGGCGCCGCCGGGGCAGCGAACGCACCGGTCGGCATCAGCACACCTCCTGCCACCAGAGCGGTCGAAGCGGTAGCCGTCACGAGACGCTGCATCCGAAAGGCGCGGGGCATGGGAATTCTCCTCCAGCAAAAGGGGCGGGGTACCGCACGAAGCGGGCGGGCCGGCTGCTCTCCGCCAACCCATGACTCAAGTAAGCCCCAACAGAAACAACGCGTCACGTCACTTGAACCCGGGGCTTGACAAAACCGGCGACGACCAGAGTGGGCCGGCCCTCCGACAGCGGCGAGTGTTTCACCCCCATGGACGTCCCCCGGCTGGCTCGATCCGGCGGGCCCCTTCAAGGGCGACGCGTTCACGTGTCGGTCACTGGGTCCGGCCCCGCCGTGTGGCGTCCCATGCACCCCGAAGCCGGGCATGCCGGCCCGCCGTCAGGAGCGCAGGCCGGCGGCGATGGACTCACCGAGGGTCGCGACCGCGTCGGTGAGCAGGTCCATCGCCTCGGCCATCGAGCGGGAAGGGTCGGCCTGCCAGGCGACGAAAGCCCCGTCGAAACCGGCGATGGCGAAGTAGTCCAGCCGGTCGGCCACGGTCTGCGCGGCCTTGGGGCCGTACTCGGCGAACGAGTCGGCGATCATGCGGTTCATGTGCGCGCGGCCGTCCCGCCGCACCTGTTCGATGATCCGGTCGACCTCGGCGGCCTCGGCTTCCTCCGCCGCCTCGGCGTTCATCACCAGGATCAGGTGGAGCCGCAGGAAGTCCGGGTTGGCGAGGAAGACCTCCCCGGTGCGCCGGAGGTACCAGCCCAGCCGCTCCCGTGCGCTCCCCTCGTGCGGGGGGTGCTCCTGCGCCCGCGCCATGTGCTGGAAGAACGCGTAGGCACCGTGTTCCATCACCGCGGAGAGCAGCCCGCCCTTGGAGCGGAAGTGGTGGTAGACCGCGCTCTTGGGCAGCCCCGTCTCCTTGCTGAGCGCCGAGAGAGTGGTCGCCGCGTATCCGCGTTCGGCCATGAGGCGTGACGCGACCTCCAGGATCTCCTCCCGGGAGCGCCGCCCCCTGCGGTTTCCGGTGTTGTCGCGCCTGGGTTCCACGCGCTGCAGCATACCTGCGCTCATGCGCCGGAAGATCAGGCCCCCGGCGCCGGAGTGGGTGCTGATTCTGCTGTGCGGAATCCGTGACGCACCCTCTTGACCGGCCTTTTTCAGCCGTGTGACAGTCGCCACTATTGGACCGAACGACCGGTCTAAAACATGGGACGAACGGCAAGGAGGCCGCCATGCCCCAGAACTTCGACGCGGACGTCGCCGTCATCGGCTACGGCCCTACGGGCGTCGTCGGTGCCCTGACGCTCGCCCAGCAGGGCGCGCGAGTGATCGCCTTCGAACGGGACAGAGAGATCTACCCCCGGGCCCGGGCGGTCACGGTCAACGACTGGACCATGCGGATCTTCCAGAGCCTGGGCATCGGCGAGCGCATCGAGAAGGTGATCGACCCGCAGCGTGCCCTGCGCTGGGTGACGTACGACGGGCACGAGGTGATGCGCATCGAGCATCCGCCGTCGGCGCTCGGGGCCAGGGCCCGCTTCTACAACATCTACCAGCCGGTCATGGAGAGCGAGCTGCGGTCCTGTGCACAGGACCAGGGCGACCTGATCTCGGTGCGCTACGGCGCCGAGGTGACCGAGATCGAGCAGGACGACTCCGGGGTCACGGTCACCACGACCGACACGGCCACCGGCCAGGTCCACCGGTACCGGACCCGGTACGCGATCGCCGCGGACGGCGGCAGCAGCAGGACCCGGCAGCGGCTGGGCATCCAGCTGCTCGGCGACACCAACGAGGTCACCTGGGTGGTCATCGACTGCCGGGTCAAGCGCTGGTGGCCCGACCGCGACTTCCTCACCTTCTGGACGGACAAGGAGCGACCGGTCGTCGACATCGCACTGTCGGCCGGCAACCACCGCTGGGAGATCCCGCTCAAGCCGGACGAGACCGAGGCCGACTTCCCCACCGGCACCGAGGTGTGGCGCCTGCTCGAGGCGCTCGGCGTGAGCGAGGACGACGTCGAGATCCACCAGCACGCCTTCTACCGGCACCACGTACGGATGGCGCACACCTGGCGCTCCGGCCGGGTCTTCCTGGCCGGCGACGCGGCGCACCTGATGCCGCCGTGGGCGGGCGCCGGAATGCAGACCGGCATGCGCGACGCGCACAACCTGGGCTGGAAGCTGGGCCGGGTGCTGGCCGGACGGCTGCCCGAGTCCTGGCTCGACACGTACGAGGCCGAGCGCCGGCCGAACGCGGCGTTCTACACCGGGCTCGCGGTGCAGCTCGGCCGGGTGATCGAGCAGAAGATCTCCGACGAGGAAGCGGCGGCCCTGTCCGCGCCGCCGCCCGAGGGCCTCGTCACCCCGTTCGAGCCGCCGCTGATCGCGCCTCCGGTCCTGGAGGGCGGCTGGCTGCGCGGCCCGCTCGGCGACGCCAGCATCGTCGGCCGGATGGTGCCGCAGCCGGTGGTCGGCGACACCGTCGGCCGGATGGTGCGCCTGGACGAACTGCTCGGCGACACCTTCGTGCTGCTCGGCGACGACGTCGATCCCTCGACGCTGCTGACCGGGGAGGAGCGCCGGCAGTGGGACGCGCTGGGCGCCCGCTACTGCGCCGTCCGCCCGCAGAACGCCTACACGCACGGGCCCGACGAACTCGTCGACCTGGACGGCGTGCTCGGCCCCTGGCTGCGCCGCTACGGGGTGCGCGCGGTGGCCGTGCGCCCCGACCGCTTCGTGGCCGCCGCCGACACCAGCGGCCTCGCCGTCCCCGCCTGACCGACCACCCACCCATCTGCCGAAGAAGGAGAGATTTCCATGAGCGGAGTCAAGGAACTCGCGTACGTCGTCTACGAGGTCGGCGATCTCGCCGACTGGGAGCGCTTCGGGGTCGAGCTGCTCGGCATGCAGCTCGGCGAGCGCGGCGAGGACGGCTTCACCCTGCGCCTGGACGAGAAGGCGCACCGCTGGATCGTCACCCGGGGACCGGCCGACGACCTGGTCGCCAGCGGGTACGAGGTCGAGAGCGACGACGAACTCGACGCCCTGGTCGAGCGATTGCGGGCCGCCGGCCTGCAGGTCGAGGAGAGCGACCCGGCCCTCGCCGCGGACCGCCGGGTCGAGCGGCTCTTCGCCACCACCGACCCCATGGGCAACCGCGTCGAACTGGTCACCGGCCTGGCCGACGCCGCCACCCCGTTCGCCTCCGCGTCGCTGCTCGGCGAGTTCGTCACCGGGGCCGGCGGCGCGGGACACCAGGTGCTGCTGGCCCACGGGGTGAGCCGTGAGGAGTACCTCGGCTTCTACCGCGACCTGCTCGGCTTCCGGATCAGTGACATCATCGTCGAGGAGCTGGCCCCCGGTGTCGTCGCGGACCTGATCTTCCTGCACTGCAACGGTCGCCACCACAGTGTCGCGTTCGGCGACATGCCCTCCCCCAAGCGCACCCACCACTTCATGGTCGAGGTCACCGACATCCGGGACGTCGGCCTGGCCTACGACCGCTGCATGGACGCCAAGCAGCCGTTCGAGATGACGCTGGGGATGCACCCCAACGACCAGATGTTCAGCTTCTACGTCTTCACCCCCTCCGGCTTCTCCGTCGAGTACGGCTGGGGCGGACTCGTCATCGACGACGCCACCTGGCAGGTGCGCACCCTCGACCGGCTGCACAGCTGGGGCCACCGCCCGCCGGGCGCGGTGGCCGACCTGCTGGCCGCCGCACCGTCCCCGCTGCACACCGAAGGAGGAGAGCGCTGATGGCACTCGACAAGGAGAAGTCCGCACGTACCGTCAGGACGCGCGACTGGTCGCTGCGCTACTACGAGGCCGGTTCCGGCCATCCGCTGGTGCTGCTGCACGGCAGCGGCCCGGGGGCGACCGGCTGGAGCAACTTCAGCGGCAACATAGAGGCGCTCGCCGAACACTTCCATGTGTACGCCGTCGACATGCCCGGCTGGGGCGAGTCCGACCCGGCCACGGTCGACCGGCTCGACCACGTCGACGCCGCGATCCAGTTCCTGGACGCGCTGGGCATCTCCCGGGCCGCGTTCGTGGGGAACTCGATGGGCGGCCAGACCTCCCTGCGGCTGGCCACCGAGCACCCCGGACGGATCAGCCACCTGGTGACCATGGGACCGCCGGTGGGCCGCATGCCGAGCCTGTTCGGGGCCGGCGACGGGCCGTCCGAGGGGCTGAAGGTCCTCATCGAGGCCTACCAGGACCCGAGCGCGGAAAACATGCGTCGACTGGTCGAGATCATGTGCTACGACAAGGCGCGCTTCGCGACGCCTGAGCTGTGCGAGGCCCGTTCGCAGGCGGCGCTCGCCCGCCCCGAGCACCTGGCCAACTACGTGGCGGGGCTGCCGCACGGGGCGCCGCTGCCGCGCTGGGTCGACCCGTCCCGGCTGCGCGACATCGCGGTGCCGACGCTGCTGATCCACGGCCGCGACGACCGGGTGGTCTCGTTCGAGAGCTCTCTGTTCCTGCTGGCGAACATCCCCGACTCCCGGCTGGTCCTGCTCAACCGCTGCGGACACTGGGCGATGATCGAGCACGCCGAGGAGTTCAACCGGCTGGTCATCGACTTCGTCCGGGGGAACAGCAGCGATGACTGACACCAGGCAGACGCCACAGGGCGTCCCGGAGGCGGCCGCCCGGCTCCTGGAGGCCGCCGCCACCCGTGTT
This sequence comes from Streptomyces viridiviolaceus, assembly GCF_014650995.1. Taxonomy (GTDB): domain Bacteria; phylum Actinomycetota; class Actinomycetes; order Streptomycetales; family Streptomycetaceae; genus Streptomyces; species Streptomyces viridiviolaceus. The sequence goes on along the minus strand of NZ_BMWA01000016.1, from coordinate 141,427 downwards.
CCGTGCGCGCCGGTGCGGGATCTGATCGGCACCTCCGACATCGGTGCCGCGTACGCCGTGCAGCAACGGGTCACGGCGGCACGCCTGGCGCGCGGCGCACGCGTCGTGGGCCACAAGATCGGGCTGACCTCGCCCGCGGTGCAGCAGCAACTCGGCGTGGACCAGCCGGACTTCGGCGTCCTGCTGGACGACATGGGCCACACGGACGGCGACACCGTGCCGTACGCGTCCGTGCTCCAGCCCCGGATCGAGGCCGAGATCGCGTTCGTACTGGGCGCGGACCTGGCAGAGGGTCCGCTGGACCCGGCCCGGGTGCGGGCCGCGGTCGATCACGCCGTGGCCGCTCTGGAGATCTGTGGCAGCCGGGTCGCGGGCTGGGACATCACGCTTTCCGACACGGTCGCCGACAACGCCTCCGCGGGCGCCTTCGTGCTCGGCCGGGAGCGCCGTGGCCTCGACGAGTTCGAACCGCGGACGGCCGTCATGGAGATGTCCGTCGACGGCCGGACCGTGTCGAAGGGCACCGGCGCGGACTGCCTGGGCGACCCGCTCGCCGCACTGCTCTGGCTGGCCCGCACGGCACGTGACCTGGGGGATCCGCTGCGGGCCGGCCATGTGGTGCTCTCCGGCGCGCTCGGCCCGATGAGCCCGCTCGCACCGGGCGCGCAGGTCACCGCGGTGATCGGCGGCCTCGGTACGGTCAGCACCGCGATCGGGGAAGGAACGGTATGACGACGCGTACGGACGGTGCGCCACGCACCAAGGTCGCGATCATCGGCTCGGGCAACATCGGCACCGACCTCATGATCAAAGTGTTGCGCACGTCCCGGAACCTGGAGATGGGCGCGCTGGTCGGCATCGACCCGGCGTCCGACGGACTGGCGCGCGCCAAGCGCCTGAACGTGGCCACCACGCACGAGGGGGTGGACGGGCTGATCGGTCTCCCCTTCTTCGACGAGATCGGCATCGTCTTCGACGCCACCTCGGCGGGAGCCCACCGGGCCAACGCGGCAAAGCTGACACCGCTGGGCAAGCGCCTGATCGACCTGACCCCGGCGGCGATCGGCCCCTATGTCGTCCCGGCGGTCAACATGGAGCAGCACCTGGACGCTCCGAACGTCAACATGGTCACCTGCGGCGGGCAGGCCACCATCCCGGTGGTCGCCGCGATCTCCCGGACGGTCCCGGTGCGCTACGCGGAGATCGTCGCCTCGATCGCCTCGAGGTCGGCCGGCCCCGGCACCCGCGCCAACATCGACGAGTTCACCGAGACGACGTCCCGCGCGCTGGTCGAGGTGGGCGGCGCGGACCGCGGCAAGGCGATCATCGTCCTGAACCCGGCCGAGCCGCCGCTGATCATGCGGGACACGGTGCTGTGCCTGGTGGAGGCGCCCGACACGGCGCAGCACGCCGCCATCGAGGAGAGCGTCACCGCGATGGTGGCCGAGGTCGCGGCCTACGTCCCCGGCTACCGGCTCAAGCAGCGGGTGCAGATCACCCCCGTCCCCGGGGACCAGCCGGTCGCGACCCTGCTCGCCGAGGGAGCCACCGGCCGGCCGACCCATCAGGTGTCCGTGTTCCTGGAGGTCGAGGGCGCGGCCCACTACCTCCCGGCCTATGCGGGCAATCTCGACATCATGACCTCGGCCGCCCTCGGGGTGGCCGAGCGGATCGCGGCCCGTGCGGCCGGTGCCTGCGAGGTGACGGCATGAGGAGCGGCATCTTCGTCCAGGACGTGACCTTGCGGGACGGCATGCACGCCGTCCGGCACCGGATCACCCCCGCGGACGTGCGACGGATCGTACGAGCCCTGGACGCCGCCGGCGTCGACGCCGTCGAGGTCGCCCACGGCGACGGCCTGGCGGGCGGCTCGCTCAACTACGGGCCCGGCTCCCACACCGACTGGGCGTGGATCGAGGCGGCGGCCTCGGAGCTGGAGCGGGCGCGGCTGACCACCTTGCTGCTGCCCGGCGTCGGCACCATCCAGGACCTGAAGACCGCCTACGCTCTGGGGGTGCGCTCGGTCCGGGTGGCCACCCACTGCACCGAGGCGGACATCTCCGCGCAGCACATCGCCGCGGCCCGTGACCTGGGCATGGACGTGTCCGGCTTCCTGATGCTCTCCCACCGCGCCGAACCGGCCCAACTGGCCGAACAAGCCCGCCTGATGGAGTCCTACGGCGCGCACTGCGTGTACGTCACCGACTCCGGCGGCCGGCTCACCATGAAGGACGTGGCCGACCGGGTCCGGGCCTATCGGGACGTCCTTGACGACGCCACGGAGATCGGCATCCACGCCCACGAGAACCTCTCCCTGTCGGTGGCCAACAGCATCGTCGCCGTGGAGAACGGGGTGCGCCGCGTCGACGCCTCCCTGGCCGGCCACGGCGCGGGCGCGGGCAACTGCCCTCTGGAAGCGTTCATCGCGGTGGCGAACCTCTCGGGCATCGAGCACGGCTGCGACCTGTTCCGGCTGCAGGACGCCGCCGACGACCTGGTCCGTCCGCTCCAGGACCGCCCGGTCCGCGTGGACCGCGAAACCCTCACCCTGGGCTACGCAGGCGTCTATTCCTCCTTCCTGCGGCACGCGGAGATCGCCTCCGACCGCTACGGCGTCGACGTCCGCGCCATTCTGCTGGAGTGCGGCCGACGGGGCTTGGTCGGCGGCCAGGAGGACATGATCGTCGACGTGGCCCTCACCCTTGCCGGCAGCCGCGCTGCGAGCTGACAGGCAGGAGATGACGAGTTTGGGCCACGGGTGGGCTCCGCCGAGCGCAGGCGGAGCCCACCCGTGGCTTGTCCGGAACACCGAGCTGATTCATGCGCACGACCGTTCGCAACGCAACACCGGGACGACGCGAGGGTGCCGCCACCGACCGCCTGCACCGCAGCCGCCGACACGGAAGCCTGAGCGGGCTCGGCCGCCTGCGCAGGTGCTGCCAGTACCACGCACGGATCCCCCGGCCAGGCCATACCTAGGCCTTGCGGGCCAGCCCGGCGGCGATGAGACGCTCCCAGACGGTGAGTTCCCGCCGTTCGCTGCTGCTCCACCGGCTGTCGGCCACGTCGGGACGCCACAGGGACGCGGGCACGATCCCCGGCTCGAGGATGTCCAGACCGTGCAGCAGGGCCTCGATCTCCTCGTCGGTGCGCCAGCGGCCGCGGCCGAAAGTCTCCTGGAGGACTCTCTCGGCCTCCGCCGTCTCCGGGTTGTTGCCGGAACGGAAGTGGCTGACGAAGAAGTAGCTCCCGGAGGGAACGTGGTCGCGCCAGTAGCGGACGATTCCGGCGGGGTCTTCGTCGTCGTTGACGTGGTGGAGGATGGCGCTGAACATGACGGCGACGGGGTGATCGAAGTCGATCAGTTCCCGGGTCTCCGGGTGGGTACGGATGCCTTCGGGGTCACGTACGTCCACCGGGACGACCCGGGTCCGGTCGTTCTCCTCAAGAAGCGCGCGGCCGTGGACCAGCACTTGGGGGTCGATGTCGACGTAGACGACACGTGAGTCCGGAGCGTGCCGTTGCGCGACCTGATGGACGTTGTCGGCGGTCGGGAGGCCACTCCCCAGATCGATGAACTGCCGTATGCCCGTGGTCGTCGCGATCACCTCGACCGCACGGGTCAGCGCTGCGCGGTTGGCGAAGGCGATCGCCACCGAACCAGGAAGGTCGCGTTTGAACACGTCGCCGATCTGCCGGTCCACGGCGTAGTTGTCCTTGCCGCCGAGCAGATAGTCGTAGACGCGCGCGATACTGGGCTTGGTGGAGTCGATGGAGGAGCCTTCGTCCGTCATGGCACCCATCTTCCCCGCAACCGCCGCCTGCTGCCATCACTTTGGCAACCGCCGACCTCGTCGAATCACCCGTCCACCGCCGCCAGTGCCAGAGCCGGACGGCAGCGACGCGGCGCGCGATCCCGTGACAGCCGCGAAGCATGGCACCGAGCTCACCCGACGGCCGACTCGGCTGCAGCGGCCCAGCACTTGGGCGGCGGTGACGTACGCCCGGGTGTCCTGAGTGGTGCCGCGCTCGATGGCGAACTCCGTGAGACCGCCGTGTCGGTCTTCAACGGCGTAGCTGCTGCGCTGCGGAGGTTCCGTGTCGCCTATCCGGTGATCATGGTCGTCGGCGGCGCGGTCCTCGTCATCGTCTGCCGGGCGAGGGGCATCGATCCGACAGGGGCGCTCGTCATGCTCGCCGGCTCCGCGCTGACCCGCTGAACCCGTTGGCCGGCCCGCGCCCAGCTGCCGCTGTCGGTGATGGCCCGGAGGAGGCGCAGGCACAGTATGAACAGAACTGAGTGATCCATGGCGCGCCTATCGGTGCATTCCTAGCATCGCATCGCTCGGCGCGATGAGGCGCCACTGAGTTCGGGAGCGTCGCTGTGAACAGTCGAGGCCGGAACACGTCTTCCCCTCCACGCACCCGGTCCCGCACAGCACGTGGCGTGACACTGGCCGCCGCTGTCGCGGGCATCGTCGCCGGGTCGTTGAGCGGTATCGGCCCGGCCCAAGCCGCCGGTCCGCATCCCACAACGACCGTGTGCCCCTCGAACGTGGGGGACAAGGCCACGTGCTACACCGGGCAGGACACAAACGGAGCCTTCTACGCGATCGCCGTGCCCAAGCAGTGGAACGGCTCGCTGATCGTCCACGCTCACGGCGGCCCCGACTTGGGTGAAGGATCAGATCCGGAGCGGAGCATCGGCGACCTGGACCGCTGGTCGGTGATGGTGGACGAGGGATACGCCTGGGCGGGCTCGTCGTATCGACGTGGTGGTTACGGAACCCGGATGGCGGCTGCCGACACGGAGAATCTGCGGCGGCTTTTCGTGAACGAATTCGGCGAACCTGACCGCACCTACGTACACGGCCAGTCCTGGGGCGGGAACGTGGCCGCCAAGGTCGTGGAGACGTACGGCAAGAAGCACGGCTCCTACGACGGCGCTCTGCTCACCAACGGTGTTCTGGCCGGTGGCTCCCGCGGCTACGACCACCGCGTCGACCTTCGGGTGGTCTATCAGTACTACTGCCGGAATCTTCCCCGCCCCAGCGAACCTCAGTACCCGCTGTGGCAGGGACTGCGCCCCACGTCGACCCTGACAACCGCAGGTCTGCGAGCCCGCCTGCAGGAGTGCACGGGATACGCCTCGGCACCGCAGGAGCGCACCCCACTGCAGCAACGCAACCTTGACGACATCCTCGCAGTCACGCGCATCCCGGAACGGACGCTGGAATCGCACCTGCGCTTCTCCGTGTTCACCTTCCGCGACATCGTCCACCGTCGGCTCGGCGACCGGAATCCCTTCAGCAACGACGGCGTGTCATACTCCGGTGCACACGACGACAAGGCACTGAACGCAGGTGTCGAACGCTTCTCCGCCGATCCCGCCGCCCAGCGCGATCTGTCCTTTGACAGCGACCTCACCGGGCGGGTATCGATCCCTGTGCTGACCATGCACGCCATCGACGACCCCACCGCATTCGTCGAACATGAGGCTGGATACCGGGCGAGTCTTGAGGGCGCGCATCGCGAGAAGAATCTCGTGCAGACCTTCACCACGGAGAGCGAGCACAGTGAGCTGAGCAAGGCTGAGTACGCCAACTCCATGGCTGCGCTGGCTGCCTGGGTACGCACGGGGAAGAAGCCCACGCCGCAGTCCATCGCATCATCGTGCGCCGGCTTCGATCGCACCTACGGCACCGGATGCTTCTACGACGCCGACTTCCGCCCCCTTCCGTACGCCTCCCGTGTCCAGCCCCGGCCAGGAGCGTTGTCGTGGCCGGCCATGACACACGCCCAGGAAACGTCCTGGAGCCGGATCGACGGTGTGGGGATCGCCCCGTAGGACGGCGCAACGCACGCACCGACGCTTCTCCCGGATCCGGATCGCCGGGCTGCCCTTGGGGAACGCGGTCGGCGCCGTCTCCGCCGGAACCGCGCTCGGCCCCCGGCACCGTCCTCCCTCGAGCGCTCTCGAGGAGCCTCGGCTTCCACGGCAGGGTCGAGGCTCAGGGAGTGACGATGGGGAAGTTGGCGTCCGGGGTGTCCAGCGCTGACATCAGCCGGGTCAGCTGCGAGGCGTCACCTGCCATGGTGATGCCGTCGGTGCTCCTGCCGGCGAGCAGTGCGAGCAGCTGGGCTCTGGTCATCGTCATGGTCAGCTCCGCGTCGGGGCCGGGGCCTGCGTCGGTGGTCCAGGTGAGCAGGCCGTTGGCGAGGCGGAGGTGCCAGTAGGTGTCGCCGATGTGCCAGTCGATGGCGACGCGCAGCGACCAGGCGCCGGGGCCGTTGACGCGCACGGCCAGGCCGTCGATGAGCTGTCCGACCGTCAGGGCCTGGTACAGGTCGGGTCCCATGGTGGCCTTGGGGGCCGGCTCGGCACCGTTGATGAGCTCTTGGGCGCCGGTGAGGTAGAAATTGCGCCACACCGCGTTCTCGGTGGTCCGTCCGAGGCGGACGTAGAGCCCCGCGAGTTGGTGCTTCGCCCTGGTGTCGGCCGGGTCGTTGAAGACGGCGTGGTTGAGGAGGGTCACGGCGAAGCGCAGGTCGCCCTGGTTGCTGTAGTGCCGGGCGCGTGCCCGCACAGCGGCCTGTCCGCCGAGGGACTCGACCCACCGGCGTGCCTCCTCGGCCGGAGGATGCGCCCACAGATGCGCGGGGTTGGCGTCGAACCAGCCCATGTAGCGCTGGTACACGGCCTTGACGTTGTGGCTGAGGGAGCCGTAGTAGCCACGGTTGGCCCACACCCGCTCCAGCTGCGGCGGGAGTTGGAGGCTTTCCGCGATCTCGGTGCCGTTCAGGCCCTTGTTGATCAGGCGGACGGTCTGGTCATGGAGATAGCCGTAGAGGTCCCGCTGCTGCGTGAGCAGGGCGATGATCCGGTCGTTGCCCCACGTGGGCCAGTGGTGGGACGCGAACGCCACATCGGCCACGCCCGTGCAGAGGCCGATGGACTCCGTCAGGTATCGCGCCCATGCGTGCGCGTCGCGTACCTGGGCGCCGCGCAGAGTCAGGATGTTGTGCATCGTGTGGGTGGCGTTCTCCGCCATGCACACCGCCCGCAGGTCGGGGAAGAGGAAGTTCATCTCCTCCTGGCACTCCGTGCCCGGAGTCAACTGGAAACGGATTCTGACCCCGTCGAGGGTGACCTCCTGTCCGGTGGCCTGGATGTACCGGGTGGGGGGTATCAGGCCGACGGTGCCGGTGGAGACCGCGAGGCCGAGGCCGCAGCCGACGTGGCCGGCGGCGTCGGTGGGCAGTTTGGTGCCGTACATGTAGCCTGCGCGGCGGGACATGGCAGGACCGGCGTAGACGTTCTCGCTGACCGCGTGCTCCATGAAGCCCTGCGGCGCGAGGACGGGTATGCCGTCGGTGCCGTCGGGCAGGACACCCCGGCAGCCGCCGAAGTGGTCGACGTGAGGGTGGGTGTAGATCATTGCCTTGACCGGGCGGTTCCCGCGGTGGTCGCGGTAGAGCCGGAGGGCCGCGGCCGCCGTCTCGGCGGAGGTCAGGGGGTCGATGACGATGATGCCTGTGTCGCCTTCGACGATGGTCATGTTGGACAGGTCGAGTCCACGGATCTGGTAGATCCGGGTCGTGACCTCGTAGAGCCCTTGGCGGGACAGGAGCCTGGCCTGCCGCCAAAGGCTTGGGTCGACGGTCGTGGGCGGGGCCTCGTCCGCGTCGGCGAGGAAGCGGTGGGCGTCGGTGTCCCAGGCGATTCTGCCGGACGGTGTGGTGATCGGTCCGCCGGTGTACGCGGCGATGAAGCCACGGTCGGCGTCGGCGAAGTCGGTCCGGTCGTCGTAGGGGAGGCTCTCGGTGTGCGTCGGCGACGGCGTTCCGGGACGCCCGGGGCCGGAGGACGCCTCGGACGTCTGGGGGTTCAGCGGCACGGTCGTCGTCGCGGCGCCCACCGCGGCGGCTACGAAGCCGCGCCGGTTCATCGGATTCATCCTTGCGTACCCTTCTCGTGGTCGGTCGCGGGGCGGAACTGTGAAGGCCGGGGAAGAGCCACGGCGGTGACGTCGGCCGGTGGTACAGCGCAGGCCGCGGCATCCCCGCCGTCGCGGCCCCGGTTGCGGCACGCCCTCGCCCGTCAGTGCGGGGACGAGGTCTGTCCGTCGTGCAGGCCGATCCGTCGCGCGTCCTGTTCCGGCCGTATGGCGGTGACAGCCGACACGCCTGACAGCAGCATCACCGCGGATGCGATGAGGAACGCGGTCGCGTAACCGGAGGACGCGGTGTCCGCCGCGTCGATGAGATGGCCGGTGACGAAGGGGGCGATCAGGCCCGGGAGAGTGCCGGTCGCGGCGACGACGCCGAAGACGGCACCGCGCTGCGCCGCGGGAACGACCTCGGCGGCGGTCACGTAGTGCAAGGGGATCGCGACGGCGACAGTGCCGAAGGCCACGCCGATCAGCAACAGCCGGATGACGGGGCCGTCGGTGAAGGGGAACGCGGCCATGGCGCAGCCCGCGACGCACACCGCGCTTCCCTGCGCGGCACCGCTGGACCAGCGGCTGGACACTCCACGGGACTTGAGTGCGTCCATGAGCGGAGAGACGGTCAAGAGCAGAACGAGGCTGAGGGCGGAGATGGCGCTGATGGTGGTCGCGACCGCGTTGGGGCTCATGTCGAGCTCGGTCCTGAGGTAGGCGGGCAGCCAGGCGTGGGCCAGGGCGAGCGCCCAGGCGGCTCCGAAGGCGCTGGCGATGCTGCCCAGCACGGTTCCGGTCAGCAGCAGTCGGCGATACGGCTGTTGCTTCGCGAGCCGTGGGCTGTCACCCCGCGCGGGGCGTGTCTCGTCGTAGGGGCCGTCGTGGCCCGTCCGCCACCACACCAGCGCCCAGAGCAGGCTGATGGCGGCGAGGGAGGCGTACGCCGATCGCCATCCGAAATCCGTGATGAGCCAGGTGAGTACGGGCGCGGAGACGAGCGTGCCGATGGCGGCGCCGCTGATCTGCAAGGCCGAGGGCAGTCCGCGCCGCTCGGGCGGGAACCACTTGTACAGCGCGTGCATGGACATCGAGGCCGCCGGCCCTTCCGCGGCGCCCAGCAGGACGCGGCCCGCGATCAGGGTCGGGACCGCCGCCACGACCAGCACGGGCAGCTGGGCGACCGCCCACAGCAGCGCCATGAGGAAGAGCATGCTCCTGCTGGACATACGGGAGGAGAAGAATCCGACGACCAGTCCGGAGAGGCTGAACAACAGGTAGAAGGAGCTGGAGATCAGCCCGTAGGTGCTGTTGCTGATGTGCAGCTCATCCATGATCGGAACGGCGGCGAGGCCGAGGACCGACTTGTCGGCGAAGTTGATGACCATGAACGTGACGATCATGGCCGTCACCAGCCAGGCGCGGCGGCGGTCGTTCGGACGGCCGGCCGCCCGGTCCCCGGAACGGCTGACGGGGGGCGCGGAGGGTTGGGGTGCCATTGGGTGACTCCTGCGGATACGGGTGGAGCAAGGGCGAACGTGGACGTGGTGGGGCCGCGGGAAGTGGGCGGCCTGCGGTGAGTGCTCAGTGGGCGTGTCCTCGGCCGGGTGCGCATGCCGTCGCGGTGCCTCGCCGTGCGGTCACCCTCGGGGCGCCGGGGGCGGGGCATGGGGCGGTCCGGGGCGCGGGGAGCCGGGGACACGGAGGGCAGCGGGCCTGAGACACCGCCTCGGACGGTCTTCCGGGGCCGCTGGTCAGGCGGGCGTCTTGCGGAAGCACGCTTCCGTGAGCGCGGCCGCCGGTCGGTCGCTGTGGTCGTCGAGTGCCGGATACGTCGACCGGATCCGGCCGCAGGCCACCTCCTCGGCATCGGGGTGGTGCTCGGATGTCCGGCGCACGTAACGCCCGAGATTCATCGCCGCCTCCGGAGTTTTCCGAACAGTCTGTTCAATAGCAACCTTGTTGTCGGGCAACGTATGTGCGGCGTCCAGGTCAGGTCAACGGTGCGGACGAGAAGGAATCGAGGTGGGCGTGAAGCCCGGAGACCGCCGCTTCCGGCGAGGGCGCGCCACCCTCCGCCAGGCCATGGTCGAACTGGCACTTCGCGCGCCACCGCGACAAGCACGCACATCAAGGCGGCCTTCCGCGACCGGGCGGAACAACTCGGCGCGGAGCCGAGGATCCCGAGAACCAGAACGACATGGACTGCAGGACCGAGCAGACCCCTTGCCCACCTGCGGGGCCCTTCACGTCCACGGTCGCACCTGGGCCCGGAGCCGCCGACCTCACCACGGGGCGAGCGTCGAGCGCCAACTCCCCTCGCTGAGGCCCACCTCTTCCGGAGTTACTGAACAATGTGTACGGTAACGATTCCCAAGGCGGGCTTTCCCTAGCGAGCGGAGCGACACGTGACCGGCACGGACTCACTGGCCGACCTCGTCTGGGCCCGAGGTTTCACGGACTCGGCCTGGGCGCGACGGCACACGACGGCGGGCCGGGAGATCATGCCGAGCCGCCGCGTCTGGCGGGGTCCGGGGCGGCCCGGTGACCTGCCCGCGGCACCGCCCGGCGCCCTCGACGGCCTGAGCTTCGCCGGCCCGTACGGACGCACACTCACGCTCTCGGAGCTGCTCGCCGAGGCCGAGACGGACGCCCTGCTCGTCCTGCACAAGGGCAGGCTCGTCCACGAGCAGTACCTGCACGGCTACGAGCCCCACGTCCCGCACTTCAACGCCTCCGCCGCCAAGTCCTATCTCGGCCTCCTGGCCGCGACCCTCGCCCACGAAGGACACCTCGACCGCGGCGCCCAGGTGGCCAAATACGTTCCGGAACTCGCCGGCACCGCCTTCGGAGACGCCCAGGTCGACCACCTCCTGCACATGGGCACGCAGATGAGCTACGCGGGACGCCCGTACGACAAGGTCCTGGAGGCGCAGCGCTATTTCGCCGTCATCGCTCCGCGGCTGCGTCCTTACGGCTACTCGGGGCCGGCCACCATCCGCGAACACCTCGCCACCGCGCGGGCGACGGGTGAGCCGGGCACCGAGTTCCGCTACGAGAACGGCAACGTCGAGGCACTCGCCGAGGTCCTGCGACGGGTCACCGGCGTCAGCACCTCGGCACTGATGTCCGAGATGATCTGGTCCCGGATCGGCGCCGAGGAGGACGCGTACTACCTCGTCGACGCGGACGGCGTCGAGGCGGCCTGCGGCGGCTTCAGTGCCACGGCGCGCGACGTGGCGCGTCTGGGCGAACTGATCCGCCGTGGCGGCGCCGTCGGCGATCGCCAGATCGTGCCGGAAGCGGTGACCGCCGTCGTCGACGGTGTTCCGGACGGCTACCCGCGCCGCGTCCGCTTCCCGGCGGCGCCGGTCGGCTCGCCCGCCACCCTCTCGTACCACGATCTGTGGTGGATCCTGAACGACCCCTACGGATCCTTCATGGCCAGCGGTATCCACGGTCAGCGCCTGTTCATCTCACCCGCCCTCGACCTGGTCGTCGTCCACTTCGCCTCCCAGGTCGTCTCCCCCGCGGTCCCCCAGGTTCCCCTCGTGCAGGCGTTCCTCTCGATCGGTATGCGTCTCAACGGGTAGGGCCGGTGTCACGTGTGCGCCTGCGGCCCCGCCGTGAGACGGGCGAAGTCAGCAAATGGGTCTCCGCATGTCGACCAGGTCCTGCGTGACCGCGCCACGACTGGCCGGCTCGCAGCGCTGACGTCGCGTGCACCGCCCCCTGCCGCTGCACGCCGCCGGCGACCGCGGTCTCCGTCATGCCTCGGGCAGGAGAATTGGTGCCCAGCGCCTGCACGCCGAGCTCTATGCCTCCGAGGGCCATCTGATGGACCGCAGGCCCCGGCCTCGGCTGCCTCTTGGCCGCCCGTCGACTGATGTTCCTTCAGTCCGACCTGGACGACGTCGTTGGGAGCGTCGATGTGCCGCCATGACAGTTCGGGAATCGTATGAACCCGAAACTGACTCCCGCAATCTCACGCTGCGTCAGCCACCGACAGCTTGGACGCCCGGACACGACCAAGTCGGTGTGGCTGCACCGGGTGCTCTGTTGCAGCCCGCCGAGGAAAGGCTGTGCAAGTCCCGTCCGATCGGATTCAGGGGGCGGCGGGATCAACGGCGGGCAGTCTGCGCCACCAGTGACCGCATCCGCCGGAGCAGAAGCGCTCGCGGCGCCGTGCATCCGCGATCGCGAGAACCGCGATCAGCAAGCGGAACGCCTTGCGGCGCTCGTCGGCTGGGGCGAGGCCGGCGATCTTCCCCAGTTGTTGGTCGATCCGGCCGCGGGTGATCAGTACCGCAGGGGTGTGCGTCGGGCTCAGTCCGGCACGGCGGATGCTCTCCGGTCCGTCCTCGTCGACAGGGCGAGCCTGGACGCAGTGATGGCGCAGGAAGAGCAGCACCTCGGCCTGTTCCGCCGGGCCGAGACCGTCGAACCACTCGATGCCTTGAGGCATCGGGCGCAGACCCTGGGCGAGTTCGTTGAGTATGACGTCGCGTCCCATTGATCGAGAAACCCCCCATACGAAGAGGCAATCATCCGGCCCATCGATGTCATCCTCACCTTCCTGGATGCCACATGGTCAGCGGTCCCGATGCAGACGGCAACGGGATATCCGGCGTCCTGCCCGCACCGACCTTGACACGTGCCGATCGCCCGCGAACCAGCCGGCCTTCCGCAACCGAACGATGCACCGCGTGGAGGGACCACCGGGTGGCCCGCAGGGCTCAGCGACCGATGACACCTGGAGCCGGGCCACACGGCACGACTCCGCCCAGCCAACCGGCTGTCGACGCCGTAGTCATGAGACACTTTGCCCTGTCTTTGCCTTTCGGGAACCCCATGGCTCCCGGACGCGTTCAAGCTGGTGGCCGCGAGCAGTCGCGGCCGAGGATCAAGACAGATTCGCAGCAGCAACAGAAGCCGAGGTGGCACGAGTGGCGATGTGGGACAAGATCAAGGACCAGGCCAAAACCTTCCAGCAGTCCCAGGGCAATCGGGGAGCGAGCGGTCCTGGACACGGCATGCCGGGACCCGGCCGGTCGGGCTCGTCCTCCGGCGGTTCCAAGGCCCAATTGATCGGGCTGTTCAAGTCCCAGCTCGCATCGGTCAAGACCGAGCTGAAGAGCGGTGCCTACCGGGATGCCAGCATGGCCATGTGCGCGCTGGTCGCCGCGGCCGACGGACAGGTGGAGCCGGCCGAGCGACAGCGCGTCGAGGAGCTGATCGTCACCAACGAGGTCCTGCAGAACTTCCCGGCCGACCAGCTCCGTAAGCTGTTCAACCAGCATGTGGACCGCCTCGTCGGCAACTTCGAGCTGGGCAAGAGTGAGGCCCTGCAGGTGATCGCCAAGGCCGCCAAGAAGCCCGCGGAGGCCCGGGCGGTCATCCAGACCGGCATGGTCATCGCCGGTGCCGACGGGGTCTTCGAGCCGTCCGAGCAGTACGCGATCCGCGAGGCCTGCACCGCACTTGGTGTGTCGCCCTCGGAGTTCGGCGTCTGACCCCGCAGCCTCGGCGCCGGTGCGCCGCGACCTCTCCCGGGGCGGACAGCGACGTGTGCAGCAGCGTCGTCCCGGTCGCTGTCGGCGGCGATGCAGACCGTCGGACAGCTGGGTTACGCGCAGATCCTGCCGCGTGGGCGTTGGCGGTCCCGGACAAGGACGGCCAACGCCACGCAGGAGCAGCGGTCAGAAGCACTGCCCAGGTCGGCCGTTCCGGCAGCCGGGTAGCAGCGAGGCCGTCGCGGGGCGCGGGCAGGGCTGGACGCCGGTGCTCGCGCACCTCGCGGTGAACCGCAGCCAGTCGTCGGCGTATCCGCGGCGGGCCTCGGCGGGGTTGGCCTGCTCGACCGCGGTCCAGCCCTCCACCGACAGCCCGCCGGCCAGTTCGTCGGGGCAGTGACGGAGGCGATCAGCTGGTCGGTCTCTCGCCGGACGGCGGCATCAGCCGGGCCGATCAAGCTGATGCGCGCGCCCTCCGTGTGGCGTCTGCCGATGATCGAGGAGGCGGCCGGCTGGCATCGCCTCCCTGGTGGTTCCGGCCGTCGAACGCGACACGGACTCTCTGCTCTGGGCGGATCAGCGCCCCGGCCCTGATGCTTGATGAGGCCTCAGCCGGGTCCCTGCCCGACATCGTGTGGTCGGAGGCGCCCTGCCCGCTCACGCAGGGGTGACGTTCTCAGCCTGGGGACCCTTGGGACCTTGGGTGATGTCGAAGCGAACCTTCTGGCCCTCGCTGAGTTCCCGGTAGCCACCGCCGGCGATGGCCGAGTAGTGGACGAACACATCCGGCCCGCCTTCGTCCTGCTCGATGAAGCCGAAGCCCTTTTCCGCGTTGAACCACTTCACCGTGCCGGTGGCCATGGTGTCTCTCCTTCGTTGAGCTGCGCACACGGGGCACGGGCGCTGTGTGGCTGCGCAGCCGGAAGAACTGCGCAGCCGGACGGACGGACCCGCAGGCTGCGCAGAACTCGCGGGCTGCGCAGCCACCGGGGAATCGGGCCCGCCGCCCCGCCCGTGCGGATATTCATCCTGCGGCCCACCCACGTGCCGACCGGCCGCGGCGCGCCAGCACCGCACCGCCGGTTCCCCGAACAGCTCATAGAAGCGGCTTCGGCCCGGCGCAGACGCGCCGACCTGTCAGCCGGTCACAGCTCGTCGACGCTCGGACGTAGGGCGTGAGCGACCGTGTCTCGACCACCACACGACGACCATGCCTGCGAGCAGCGTCAGTACGAGATGGCGCCTGCGCCTGCTCGCGTGCGCGGCCTGGAGGAGTCGTACTCTGGCGATCGGCGCCGCGTGATCCTGCCGAACGTCTTCTCCCCTGGAGTGTGAGGAGGTCTCGGCCTGTGGGACGAGCTGATCGTGGATGCGTTCCCAGACGTGCTCCGGTGGCGCGGTGGGCATGTCCGCCGGCTCCGCGTTGCGTGCGGCGCCGACCAGGCGGGTCATGAGCGTCAGTTCCTCCCGGCAGCGAACGCACCTGGCGATGTGCTGCAGAGCGCCGGCGTCGTCGTCACCGATCGCGGCGTTCCCCAGCGCCAGTTCCACCAGGTGCGCGGGATCGACGTGGACCACTGCACCCTCCTGTCGTGCGGTCTCCGTTGAGGTCCGAGCAGGTGGGGTCAGGGCCGCTCCGGTCTCGCCGTGACGACGAGGTTGGCCAGATAGCCTCCCCGCTCGGGGACGAACGGTGGGGCGCAGGTGATCAGTGTGAGGACGGGTTGGCCTGTCCGGCGGAAGGCGGAGGACGACAACTCGTCCTTCGGTACCGTGGCGCGCGAGACGACGCGATAGGCCGACGGCTCCGCCCCTGCCCTGTGGACCTCGACCCGGTCGCCGCGCTCCACCTCGTACAGAGCGGCGAACTCGCCCAGGGCACCGGTGTCACTGTCCACGTGTCCGACCAGCACGGCCGAACCCTGGGTGGTGCCCGGTTCCGGGCCGTAGCGGTACCAGCCGGCCACGGCCGGGTCCTCCGGAACGCTCATCGCGCCTTCTTCTGTCACGCCCACCGGATCGATCCGCGCGTCGAGGCCCACGTCGCGCACCAGAACACGCTCCGGGGGCGCAGCCTGCACGCTCGCGCCCCGCGGCCCACTCCTCTCAGGCGGGTCACCAGCATCCGGGGCTGCGAGTCCGGGGCCGAAGTCGGACGGGTGCGAGACCGGAGTCGACAGCGAACTCGCCAAGCCGAGAACGGCTGCCAGAGCGGCAGCCGTCACGGTCGGTCCGGCCAGCCGTCGTGCGGTGTCACCCACGTCGGCCTGCGATCCGGCGGCCCACCAGGACGCCCGTCACCGTGATCACTCCGGCCGCGGCGGCCCAGGCCAGCCACTGGTCGGATGAGTTCGAAGTGACGGCCGCACCGCTGCCGCCGGCCCGCACGGCGTGGGGAGCCGACTCCATGCCGCTGAAGGTCTGGGTCTTCAGCGCAAGGTTCTTGTCCTCGGCACTGCCCCAGGCATAGACGACGTTGCTGGTGCCTTCCTTCAGCTTCAGGTCGGCCGGTCCGATGGCCACGGTGTCGGAGCCGGCGAGCACGACATCGGCGTTGACCGTGCCGGCGTCGACTTGGGCGGTGTCCTGGTTCGGGTTGGTCAGGCCGGTGAAGACCGGCTGTCCGCTCGCCCGTACGTCCACGGCGGGTGCGGCGGCGACATGACGCACCGTCAGTCGCGCCTTGCCGGCGTCCACCCGTGAGACGTCGTTGGTGAAGGCCGTCAGCTGAGGCGTGCCGTCGGCGGAGAGGTGGGCCGCGATCGTGGCGTTCGCGCCCTCGGGGACCTCGATCTTCTTCTCCAGGGCGGGTGTGCCGTCGGGGCCCTGGCCCGCCTTGAAGATCTGGACGCTGTAGGTCCCGGCGTCGAGGGTTTGCGGGTCGGTCACCGTGCCGGGCTTGAAGTTGCTGAGCAGTTCGTCGCCGTTGGCGTACACGTCGACGGTCATGCCGGGAATGCCGTGGAAGACGGACAGCATGGCCTGTTCCTGCGCGGCGACGGGAGCCGCCAGGGCGGGAGCGGCTGTTCCGAGAGCCAAGGCACAGACACCGGCCGAGGTGGCGACGACGAGGGGGGTCCGGAAGGTCATGGGGATCATCCCTTCGGATGGAGTCTCATGCGCATTTCGTGCGCAGGCGCTGTGACGGATGCGCAGTGGGTGTCCTCTCTGCGCCGGCGCTCACAGGGGTGCGCCGTAGACGCGGTCGTGCTCGATGGCCTGGCGCAGCCGATGCAGGCCGCGGCGGGCGTGGCTCTTGACAGTCCCCAGGGGCATACCGGTGCGTGCCGCGATCTGCGTCTGGGTGAGGTCGTCGTAGAAGGCCATGCACAGGACCTCCCGCTGACGCCGTGGCAGTCGTGACAGCGCGCTGACCAGGAGCACCCGGTCCAGGACCTCGTCCGGCGCAGACAGGTGGCCTCGCGACTCGGCGCCCTGGGCGGCCGCATCGATCAGTGCCAGACGCCTGGTCCTTGCCGTCAGCGCATCGACGATCTTGCGTCGCGTGATGCCGACGAGCCAGGCGCCGAGCGGTCCCCGCTCCGGACGAAACCCCTCCCGGCCCCGCCAGGCGCCGAGGAAGACCTGCTGGGTCACGTCATCGGCTTCGTGGGCGTCACCGAGCGATCGGGTGGCCATGGTGTGCACGAGCGAACCCCAGCGCCGGTAGATCGCCGCGAATGCTGCCGCGTCGGCGGATGCCAGACCACGGGCCAGTTCCTCGTCGTATCGCGTCTCCTCCACGGGTGGGGTGAGGACGGTGGTGGTCAGGGCTTTCGCGCTCATGGCCTGTTTCCTCCTGCCGTGCGTCCTGTGCGGGAACGGAAAGGCCGCCGGCCGAGCCGCACCGGGAGACGTGCGGCCGCGGTGACCCGCGCGCATGCCATCAGTGTTGGACGCGTGAACGACGCAGGCAACATGCGTCGTTAATGCGTCGTACGATGGGAGTCATGGACGCAGGTGCGAAGGACGGCGACGACCGCACTGACGAGGACGTACGGCAAGGCGGCGGGCTGACCACCGGCGAAGTGGCCAGGCGACTGGGCGTGGCGCCCACCACGATCCGGACGTGGGACCGCCGTTACGGCCTCGGTCCGGACGCCCACACCGGCGGCCGGCACCGGCGCTGGACCGCCACGGATGTGGCACGGCTGGAGCGCATGTGCGCGCTGACGGCGACCGGGCTGGCCCCCGCCGAGGCCGCCAGGCTGGCCCGCGCCGACGCGCCGTCGGACCAGGCCCCGCCGCCACCGCGGCCCGCTCCGGCACAGGCATCGGCTGGACGCGCCCGTAGCCGGGCCGGCAGCGGTCTTCGGCTCGGCGACGTACGTCAGGAGTGCAAAGGCATTGCCCGTGCCGCGTTGCGCCTCGATGCGGCCGCCCTGGACGGGCTGATCGCGGCCGCGATCGCGGAGCACGGGCTGGTCACGGCCTGGGCCGAGGTGATCGTGCCGACTCTGCAGGCGGTCGGGCGCAAGTGGGAGAGCTCGGGTGAGAAGTACGTCGAGGTCGAGCACTTCCTGTCGTGGCACGTCTCCGGTGCGCTACGCCTCGCCGCGCCGCCCGTGGCCGCCGCCCGGCCCGGCGCCACCACCGTCCTCGCCTGCGTACCTGGGGAGGGCCACACGCTGCCCCTCGAAGCGCTGGCCGCCGCACTGGCCGAACGCGGAATCGCGGTTCGCATGTTCGGTGGTGCCCTGCCCGTCGAAGCGCTCATCGCGGCGGTGCGAAGGACCGGGCCGGTCGCGGTCGGGCTGTGGGCGCAGTCCCGTACCACCGCCAGCCGGCCACTCGCCCAGCACGTCGCGGCGATGGAGTGGGGGGTGCTCGGCGCCCGCCGCAAGCCGACTGTCCTGACGCTCGGACCGGGCTGGGCCGGTCAGACGGTGGCCGGTCTACCGCGTCCGCCGGGGCTCGCCGAAGCCGTCGCGACCGTGCAGTCGATCGTCGGCCGGTGAGCACCGTCGGACCCGTGTCCACCTGGCACCCGCGCAACTGCGTGCGGCCGGCCCGCCGCTGGGAACGGCGTCGCGTTCCACGACCGTCACCCGGCCCGGCCCGCGCCCAGCAGATGCAGGCCGGACGGCCCGGCGCCCCCACCCACCACGACATGGCCGGTCGCTCCCGGCACCGTTCTCACGGGGCCTCGCGGATGTGCTGTGGGGCCCGACCCGAGGCCCGTTCGACCAGGGCGGCGAAGTCCCGCTGCACGGCGGGCTGGGCGCCGGTGGCCTCGAAGTACTCAAGACTGGCGGTTGTCAGGCTCGCGATCTTCGCCTCCACCACGGCTCGGGCTCCGGTCCTCTCCAGCGCCGCTCGCATCCGCCTCTTCGCCCCCGGCGCCAGCGGCGGATGCACCTACTCGGGGTGCCGGGCCCCGGCCGCGGTCCCGGTACCGGTGCGCGCCAGGGCGCTGGGCCACCACCCCCGGCGCCCGACGTCGATCACCAGCGCCGGCACGAGCAGCGAGCGGACCACGAGCGTGTCCAGCAGCACACCGAAGGCGACGATGAAGGCGATCTGCACCAGGAACGCCAAGGGGATCACCATCAGCGCCGCGAACGTCGCCGCGAGCACCACACCCGCGGAGGTGATCACTCCACCGGTCGTGGCCAGCCCGCGCAGCACCCCTTGCCGGTGCCCGTACGCGAACGCCTCCTCCCTTACCCGGGACATCAGGAAGATGTTGTAGTCGACGCCGAGCGCGACCAGGAACACGAAGCCGTACAGCGGGACCGACGCGTCCGTGCCGCTGAACCCGAGGAGGTGCTCGAAAACGAGCGCCGACACCCCGAGCGTCGCAAGGAAGTTGAGCGCCACGGTCGCGACCAGCAGAACCGGGATGAGCAGGGAGCGCAGCAGTGCCATGAGGATCAGCAGGATGACGGCGAGCACGATCGGAACGATCAGGGTGCGGTCCTGGGTAGCGGTCTGCTGGGTGTCGTACTGCTGGGCCGTGTATCCGCCGACCAGCGCGTCGGCCCCGGACACCGCGCGCACGTTGCCGCGCAGTCGCTCGATCGTCTCCTTGGCGGCGTCGCTGTCCGCCGCCGCCGTCAACGTGGCGTCGATCTGTACGCGCCCGTCGACCACGAGCGGCTCACCGGCCCCAGACCGCCCCGACGTCGAGACGGGGCCGGCCGAGGCCACGCCCTCCGTCTTCCTCACCGCGGCCGTCACCTCGGCGGTGCGGTCGGCGTCGGCGATGATGACGGCGGGGTTGCCGGACCCGCCGGGGAAGTGCTCGCCGAGGGTCTTCTGAGCGGCGACCGAAGGGGCGTCGTTCACGAAGATCTCGTCGAGCGGCACGCCCTTGGCAGACAGCGAAGGGGAGAACGCCGCGAAAACGGCGAGTACGAGCGCGGTGACCACCCAGGTGAGCCGGGGTCGGCTGTCCACCTTCGCCGCGACCCGGCGCCACAACCCGTGTCCCTCCATGGACGCGTCCGACGCCTTCGGACGGGAGGGCCAGTAGACGACACGGCCCAGCAGGGCGAGTACGGCGGGCAGGAAGGTGAGGGTGGTGACCACGGCACACACGATGCCGATGGCGCCGACCGGTCCGAGGGAACGGTTGTTGGTGAGGTCGCTGGCCAGGAGCGCCAGCAGCCCGAGCGCAACGGTGGCGGCGCTGGCGGTGATCGCGCCGAACGAGCGGCGCACCGAGGCGACGGCGGCCGCGGCCCGGTCGCCTCGCGAGGCGAGTTCCTCGCGGAAACGGGCGCTCAGCAGCAGGGCGTAGTCGGTGGCGGCACCGATGACCAGGATGGACAAGATGCCCTGCACCTGGCCGTCGACTCGGACGACGTCACGTTCCGCCAGGGCGTAGACGATGCCGGAGGCCAGTCCCAGGGCGAAGACCGATCCGAGGATGATCACGAATGGCAGCAGGAAGCTGCGGTAGACCAGGAGCAAGATCAGCAGCACGGCGCCGAGCGCCACGCCCAGCAGCAGTCCGTCGATGCCCGCGAACGCGTCCGAAAGATCGGCCTGGCTCGCGGCCGGGCCGACGATGTGCACCGTGGCCCCCGGCACGTCCTCCGCCGCCTCACGCACTTCGTCGAGGACTGCGCTCAGTCCTTCGCCCAGGTCGGGTTCCAGCTGGACGACTGCCTGCATGGCTTCTTCGTCGTCGGACGGCAGAGCGGGTGACGGACGGCCGACGACCCCGGCGTCACCAGCGAGCGCACCGACAGTGCTCGTGGCGGCGGCCTGCTGCGCCTCGGTGACCGTTTCACCGTCCGCCGTCCACACCACGATGGCCGGCAGAGTCTCGGACTGGTCGAACGCCTCGCGGGCCTTGAGCACCTGGGTCGACTCGGCGCTCTGCGGGAGGAAGGCGGCCTGATCGTTCGTGGCCACCTCGCCCAGCTTGCCCGCGTAGGGGCCGAGCGCCCCACCGACGCCCAGCCACACGAGCAGCAGGACGGTCGGCAGGAACCACCGGTGCCAGCGCGGTGAGGTCTTCATGTGCATCCCAAACGTTGGCCGAAGTAAGTCATCGATCAAGTATCTCAATCATTGAGAGACCATATAGTAGGGGCATGAGTGGTACCGGTACGCCCTCGCAGCCTCTTCTCGCGGACGACCCGACGGGGTTGCAGACATTCGCCACCCTGCTGCGCCGGATGAACAGCGAGTTCAACCGGATCGCTCAGGAGTTCGCCCAGGCGCAGGGCCTGCACCTGACGGACGTACAGGCCCTCATCGCGATCCTGGATGCCGACTCCGACGAGGACGCAGGCAATGAGCCCTTGACACCCAGCCGCCTGCGCCAGAAGCTCAATCTCACGTCCGGCGCCGTCACCGCGTGCATCGACCGGCTGGAGAGGGCGGGACACATCCGGCGTGTCCGGGCAGCCGACGACCGCCGCGTGGTGCACCTGCACTACGCGGCAGCGGGAAGAAAGGTGGCCAGGGACTACTTCCGGCCCCTGGCTCAGTGCACCGAAACGGCACGTTCCCGCTTCAGCCAGGACGAACTGCTGGTGGTCGTCCGTTTCCTCAGCGAGATGAACCGAGAACTCGCCCTCCTGCGCTGAGAGGCCGGCCGGAGCGGACACCAAGGCGGCGCCACCGAACGCTCACCGAAGGTCAGGACGACCGTGATCATGTTTGTCCGGCGGGCAGAGGGAAACGCGGAGCCCAGTGTTTCGCGACAGCGACGGGGAACAGCGATGCCGAAGGACAACCTGCACAAGGGCGACAAGGTCTCCTGGCGGAGCCACGGCCAGACGGTGGTCGGCAAGGTCAAGCGGAAGATCGCAGAGCGGACTCGGGCGGCGGGCCGGACGGTAGACGCATCCAAGGACGACCCGCAGTACGAGGTGCAAAGCGACAAGACCGGCCGCTCAGCGGTGCACAAGCCCGGCGCCCTGCACAAGAAGGGGAACCGTGCCTGATGGCCGCCAAGCAGCCGGATGGTCGAGAAGACACCGTCAGAGAGTTCCACGACGCCGTCAACATGACGGCGAAGCAGCTTGAGAAGTGGCTGGCCACCGACGAATCCCAGAGCGTCGGACAAAGCGACGGCGGCGAAAGCGTCGGGCACGCCTCCGGACGGCGCATCGTCGAACTGCTCAACAAGAACAAAGGGGACCTCACGGACGACGACGTCGCCCACATGCGCAAGGTCGTCGGGTACGTCCACCGCCACATCGAGCAACGCCCCAGTGGCGACATCACCGACACCAAGTGGCGCTACTCCCTCATGAACTGGGGACACGATCCCAAGAAATAGCGCCAGCAACGGCAAGTGCCGGTCACCTCTGATCCGCGCGCAGGTGGCGCACCAGTCGGTGGAGCGGGGTCCTTGCCCATGGGGGCTTGGCCTGCGGGCTGGGGCAGCAGGCTCTGGGCCGCCAGATGCTGGACGAACGCCTGCGCGTCCGCGTGACTACCGCCGTTGGCGGGCCTCGGGCATCCGTGTGCGCGCCGCCGGCTCGGCAAGCAGTCCGGCTCGCACGAGGGCGGCGATGTCCCGGACGGCGCCGCTGCGCATGACGCGGTGGCACAGCGTCCGAGTCGTGACGATGTTCCCGTGCCCGAGGGCTCCGACGATCTGTCCCTCCACCGCGTTGTGCGGTGCTCCCGGCGCCCGGCTGACTGTGCCGTTCCGGGATAGGTGCAGCCGGCCGTCACGTTGCATGGCGAGAAGGGTCGTGTGCGCGACGCGTTCGGGGCCGCCTGCGAGGAAGGCTGCTTCGAGCGGTGCGTTGCCGCGAGCGGTGGCGGCTCGTCGTGCGGCGGGGGCGCGGGAACGTGGATCGCGGGCTGGACGGGTTCGTCGAAACCAGAATGGTCCGGTGGATACAAGGTGGATATTCATGGTTTGTCGCGTCTTGGCCCGCCCGGACTGCTGCGGTGGGCGGCTCGGGGAGCGACGCGCAGTGAGCGTCCGCAACCAGGCGTGCTGGCACAGTTCCGATGAACGTGACCAGCGCCTGGCCGCCGTCGAAGAGGGCCACGTCGACGCCGATGGTGGATGCCGGATGTCGGCCCAGTTGATCCGGTCCGCTTCAGCCGTTGCGAACTGACACCACGCCCGGGGCGCCGGCACAGAGGCGGGCTTCGGCTCAACTGTCGGCGGCCGTGGAGCCGCCATAGACTCGAAGGGCCGGTTCGGGAACGAAGGAGCGGGGAGCTCGTGATCCGGACCCGGGACGGGGGATCGCCACCCCAGGAGGACGTGATGTTGCGGCACACCAGGCTGGCCGGCGAATCGGCGGACTACCTCGACGCTCGGGAAGAGCTGCGCCTGGCCGAGATCGACCTCATGCGCCACCGCGAGAAGGTCGCGGCCCAGCGACGGGCGCTCCCCCAAGGGCCACCCGTCGACGACTACGTCTTCATCGAGGGCCCCGCCGACCTCGGCGCCGGCGACACACCGGTCCGCGAGGTCACTTTGAGCGAGCTGTTCACCGACGCGGACCGCCCGCTGATCGTCTACCACTTCATGTACGGCAAACTGCAGACCGAGCCATGCCCGATGTGCACCCTGTGGATCGACGGCTTCAACGGCATAGCCCACCACATCGCACGCAACGCCGACTTCGTCATCGCCGCGGCCGCCGACACGCCCACCCTCCGGCAGCACGCCCGCAACCGCGGCTGGCACCGGCTACGGCTTCTGAGCTGCGGCGACAGCACGTTCAAGTACGACCTGGGCAGCGAGGACAAGGACGGCGAGCAGGACTCCACCATCTCCGTCTTCACCCGCGACGAAACCGGCACGGTCCGCCATTTCTACTCCACGCACCCACGCATGGCCGACGACATCGATGAGCGCGGCATCGACCTCCTGGCCCCTGTCTGGCACCTCCTCGACATGACACCGCAGGGCCGCGACGACTGGTACCCCGACCTCGACTACTGACCTCCGGCGACCGGCGGTGCCGGCTCCGAGCTCCGCCCATGTCCTGTGCCGTCTCGAGGGATGCTCAGTCGAGACAGAACTCGTTGCCCTCGACGTCCTGCATCACGATGCACGAATCGTTGTCGTCAGCCAGCAGCCGCACGCGCACCGCGCCGAGTGCGACCAGTCGTGCGCATTCGGACTCCAGCGCGGCCAGGCGCTCTTCACCCACGAGCCCGGTGCCGACCCGCACGTCAAGATGCACCCGATTCTTGACGACCTTGCCTTCGGGAACGCGCTGAAAGAACAGTCGCGGGCCCACACCCGAGGGATCACTGCATGCGAACCACGAACCCCGGTCCTCAGGCGGTCGCGAGCGGTCGAAGTCGCCCCAAGTGGCAAACCCCTTCGGCGGCGACACGACGTACCCCAACACCTCGCACCAGAAGCGAGCGACGCGCTCAGGTTCTGCGCAGTCGAAGGTGACTTGGAACTGCCTGATCGATGTCATCGGCGCACCATAGCAGGGGGCATCGTTGCTCATCTCCCGGTACAGAGTTGCGTCTTGGCGGGGAAGAGGGGTTGCCTCAGGACGCACGTGGGACGGCTCTACGCCGGGGACGGTGCGGTGGAGCGGCTCCGGTCCTCCCGGCGGATTCGGCAGGCCGAGCCCGCCGGGTTCGATCTCGTGATGGTGACGGGTCCGGAGTCCGGCAGGTCGGCCGGAAGTTCTCGCCGGCATAGCGGCCGAGCCAGTGCTCCAGCACTGGCGGGACACCCCCATCGCCACAGCCAGGTACGCGTGTTCCGGCCCGCGTTGGACCGCTCATTGATCAGCCGACCTCCGCGAGGGTCAGGATGGTGTTCGCGTGAGTCAGGAGAACCTCCGGTTCGTGAAGGCGTCGGACGGACCGGAGGTGCAGGCTTCCGAATCCGCGCTCTACTGCCAGGCCGCGGTGTCGGGGTCGATGCCGTGGGCCCGCGCGTCGGCGTCGATGATCCGGCGGAACCACGTGGCGAGGCCGGCGCGGATGCCGTCGTAGTGGGCGGCGAATCCCGGATCGGCCTCGAACATGCGGGCGAGACAGACCTGCATCTGCCTGGTGAGAGGAAAGTACGAGGCAAAGACTTCGCGGTGCCGCTCGACGAGTTGATTCGCTTCTGGGCTACCAGGTGCGACGCCCGCGCCCATCGCATCTCCGAGGGCACGTTCGAAGCCGGCCATGGCGTCGGCGATGGCCTGCCATTCCTCCGGGCCGCGAGAGTCTGAGCGTTCGGCGTACTGCAGCCATTGCGTCGTGTCTCCGAAGCGCTGACGGGCTTGGGCGGGCCAGTCCGGGTTCCACCGGGGGCCGAAGATCGCGGCCTGCTGCTCGACGGTCAGCAGCAGGCCGCGCTCGTGGGCGTCGATCATCCGATCCAGCCCGGCGCTGAGCTGCTGGAGGCGGTCGATCCGTTCGGCGACCTGGGTGCGCTGCGCGCGCAGTGCGCCGGGCACGTCTGCGGTCGAGTCGTCCAACATGGCTCGAATCTTGTCCAGTCCGAGGCCGAGTTCGCGGTAGACGACGATGCGGTGCAGGCGTTCCAGATCGCCAGCGGTGTAGAGCCGGTACCCGGCAGCCGTGCGCAGCGAGGGTCGCGCCAGACCGATCTCGTCCCAGTGGTGCAGCGCGCGAACGGTCACGCCCAGACGCGTCGAGACCTGACCGACGGTCAGGCCGTCGGCGTCAGCGGCATCAGGCATGCTCCTCATTGTCGTCGCCGTGACCGACGGCCGGTGGGGTGATCCCGATGGCCTCAAGGTTTCGCGCCTCCTGACTGGCCGGATCAAAGGGCTTCGCCGCAGTGAAAACGATCCGTGCGTTCTCGGGGGTGACCACCTCCACGTCGCGAGTGTTCCAGGGAGTGTCCCGTGGACCATCGACCGAGTTCGGGCGCAGCGCACGACAAGCCTGGATCAGGGAATCGACCTGGCTGAGCACGCACGCGAAACTGAAGCTCATCGCTGGTGTCCGCTCCGGAACGCTCGCCGCCTGGACGAGCAGTACGTCCTGGAACGCCCACCGGCGCAGATGGACGAGCCTGCCGGGGATGCCGAACAGCTCGAAGAACCCCAGCCCACGAATCCAGAAGTCCACCGACGCCGCCAGATCGCTCGTGGGGATCGTCACGAACGCGGGCATTCCGTAGATGCCACGGAACGGCTCCGGCGGCACTGCATCCGGGCCGGGAGCGGGCACGGGACTCATCTCGAAGGCGTTGTAGTAGTCACTCATGCGCCTCACCATCCGGCCTCACGCAGCGTGAGGGTCAAGCCGTGCCCCCGTGAATCTCGCCCTACGGGTGGCCGCTGCCCGGACCGGGGCGGTGACGGCGGGACGACCGGCCAGCCGGCTCAGGGTCACCTGCGCGGCTCGCACGCCATGCACAAGACCCGGCCCGCAGGAAGGTCACGCCGCCCCGGCGCGGCTGTCCGAGGCAGACCGCACCGGGCAGGACCACCCGGTCGGCGTTCACCGTTATGGGGACGAGGCGGGGGGTGATCGGTGTCGGCGATCTCAGCGGCGGTGACCTGCGCAAGTGTGCAAGACGACACGCCGTGGCACCTGACCGGGTGACACATTTGGCGGTTCGTCAGGTTGCGGGACTGACGGGCTGTCGGTTGCCTCGTGAGCAGAACACACGAGAGGTGTCACGCTGACACGCCGGACACTGTCCCGTTGGAGGATTCGCATGCGTTATACACACATTGGTGCAGGTATCGGTCTGGCTTTCGGTGCCCTCGCGCTGCAGATCCCGGCCGCTGTCGCCGCTGACGACTCGGATGTCCGCATCGACCAGTGGAACGCCTACCCGGGTTCCACGGTCACGGTCAGTACGAGGGCCTGCGACCCTGGGGTGGACTACGGCAAGGGATTTTCGGAGGTGGGCGGAGAGTTCCATCTCTTCGGAGGTGACCAGGAGGGGGTGCTCACCGGCCAGTTCAAGATCCCGGAAGGGGCCGGGCCCGGGAGCGACACCGTCACCCTGAAGTGTCCGCCACGGACCATGGTCACGGAGACGTACCAGGTCTCCGGCCGGCCTCCGAACGGCTCAGTCGGCGCCGGCTTCGGACCGGCCGACGACACGAACACGGGGCTCGCCGTGGGCGGTGGGCTGCTCGTCACGGCCGCCGCCGGGGGTCTGGTCTGGATGTGCCGCCGCCCGAACGCCAACCGAACCTGACCGTCCGACCCGGCCGACCCCGTCCACGCCGGCCTGTGACCGGCCCCCGGAGCGGAACGGGCACGGTGGCCGTGAGGCCCGTCCACCGCGAGGCCCACACCGCCCGCCACGACGCACCCGCCGTGAATCAGAGGTACGACCGCGATGGCACCCAGACATCCCACCCCCGCTGCCCCAGATCCGTTCGTCCCTGCAGTACGCCTTCTCGCCTGTGCGATGGCGGCAGGTGCGGTGCTGTTGAGCAGTGCGGTGCACGACGAGCAGCCACCGCAGCCGTCGGCGGCCCAGGCCCTTCCGACCTCTGAAGACCACACCCGCGCCACGGTCGACACCTCTGAAGACCACACCCGCCCCACGGTCGACACCTCTGAAGACCACACCCGCGCCACGGTCGACACCTCTGAAGACCACACCCGCGCCACGGTCGACACCTCTGAAGACCACGCCCGCCCCACGGTCGATCCGCTGCCCCCCGCGGAGCCGGTCCGGCTCCGGATCGCCTCCATCGGCGTGGACGCCCCGATGACACGGGTGGGCCTCAACCCGGCAGGGGCGCTACGGGCTCCACCACGTGACAAAGCCGACCTCGCCGGCTGGTACGGCGACGGCACGGCTCCCGGCTCGCCGGGAACCGCCATCGCCACCGGGCATCTGGACACACCCACCGGCGACCCCGGTGTCTTCTACAACCTCGGCGCCCTGACCGAGGGCGCCACCATCGAGATCCGCCGGGCGGACCGGCGGACAGCGGTGTTCGCCGTCCGCGGCGTCGAGCTCTACGACAGGAAGCGGTTCCCCAGTAAGAAGGTCTACGGCAGTTCCGGCCGGCCCGAACTCCGCTTGATCACCTGCGGTGGCGGCTACACCAAGCGCACCGGGTACCTGAGCAACGTCGTGGTCTACGCGACACTGACCACGGTGAAGTAGCCGGCCGAACGGGCGCTGCCCGCTGGACACGGACGCCGGATGCTGCGCCGGCGCAACGCCGCTGGGCGGAGGCGGTGTCGACGCGCAGTATCCCGACGTCACGCCGGGCCGACGCTCCCGTCCAGGCTCCGTGGCGGGGCGTGCTGGCGGCGGACCTGCCCGCGTCCCCGGTACGGCTCGCTCGCAGCCGCCCTCTCCACCAACGTCGACGGCATGGGCGCACACTGGGCGGGCGCCTGCCCCCGCCCCGGCGAGGGCGCGCGCATCGGCTTCATCGTCGACGCCGAACTGGACGCCCACCTCACCCGCGCCGAGCAACTCCTCCGCGTCGACGCGCACGCCTTCGGCCAGGCCCCCTTCGCGGACGAGGTGCGCGGTCGGCTTTCGGCACTCTTCGACCCCGGCCGGCCGACGGGCCGGCGAGTGGCCCCCATGCCCCTGGCCGTGACCACACGCCTCGACGGAGCCCACGCGGGGAGCGGGACCGACGTCGTCCTCGGCCCAGCGGCGCGCGACGAACGCGTCGGGATCACCGACCGTTGCCTGTGCCTGCGCGTCGTCCTGGACGGGGACACCGTGACCGGGGTGACAGTGCGCGACCTGGTCACCGGTGAGGAGAGTGGCATCACCGCGCGGGCGGTCGTCGTGGCAGCCGACGCTCTGCGCACCCCGCAGCTGCTCCACGCCTCCGGCATCCGCCCGGCCGCGCTGGGCCGCCACCTCAACGACCAGCCGCAGATCGTCCACGCCGTCCGGCTGCCGGACAAGGTGCCGTCGACGTTGACCCGGAAGGTGGTGTGCCACTCGTGGAGTTCGAGGTCGGCGAGGCGGCGGGAAGGGCCCACGACGCCCGCGCTGTGCACGAGGATGTCCACCGGGCCCAGCCTGTCGACGAGCGAGGCCACGGCCTCCGGGTCGGTGACGTCTCTCGTCGGCGCCCGGAGCGAGTTCGGCGGTGACGACCCGCACGCCCTCGGCACGCAGCTTCGCCGCGGTCGCGGCGCCGATCCCGCCTGCTCCGCCGGTGACCAGGGCGAGTACGCCTTCGGGGTAGCTCGTGCGGCCGCTCCCTGTTCGGCGCCCACGTCGGCGAGGTGGCGCGCCGCGATCCAGCCGAAGGTCATGGCGGGTCCGAGGTTGATGCCGCCGGCGGGGTAGTGACCGCCCATCACACTCGCCTGGTCGTTGCCGACTGCGCAGAGCCCGCTGATCGGTTCGCCCTGGTCGTCGATGAGCCGGGCGTGCTCGTCGGTGGCCAGTCCGGCGAACGTGCCGAAACTGCCGGGCACGATCCGCACGGCGTAGAAGGGTCCCTGCTCCAGGGGGGCGAGCGAGGGGTTGGGGGTCGTCTTCGGGTCGCCCCCGTAGCGGTTGAACGGCGTCGACCCGCGCTGGAAGGCGGGGTCCTCGCAACGGCGGGGCTTCGAGTGGAACCCGACGCTGCGCGCCGCCTACCTGCCGTTCCCGGTGACCCCGATCAGCGCACCCGGCAACGAGGGCGACGGCCTGCTGCTGGGACTCGCCGCGGGTGCCGCCGTCGGCGACATGACCGCTGTGTGGGGCGTGCCGGTGAAATCACCATGCCGACGCAGCGGTACGACGGCCTGCCGTCGGGCCTCATGGGGAACGTGGAACTGACCTTGCCCGGCTCGATCGCGGTCAACGCGCAGGGCCGACGGTTCGTCAACGAGGCCACCAACTACCACGACCTCAACCGGGTCTTCGGCACCACGGACCCGCGCAGCGGCCGCCGCGCCAACGCCCCGGCGTGGCTCGTCTTCGACCAGTCCTACCTGGACAGGTACGCGATCGCGGGCTCCACTCCCGGTACGGTCGAGGAGTGGATGGTCTCGGCCGATACCCCCGCCGGCCTCGCCCGCGCCTGCGGCATCGATCCGGCCGGCCTGGAGGAGACCCTGCTGCAGTTCAACGCGGACGCCCGTATCGGCGTCGACACCGAGTTCGGGCGCGGTGCCAGTGAGCAGGACCGGCATCTGGGCGACCCGGCCAACGCGCCGAACCCGTGCCTGGCGCCGGTGGAGAAGGCGCCGTTCTACGCCGTGCCCGTGCACGCCGGTGTGCTCGGCACCGCGGGCGGTCTGCGCACCGACCTCGACGGGCGTGTGCTGGACGGCCACGGCACGCCGATCGACGGACTGTACGCTGCCGGGAACTGCTCGGCGACCGTCTTCCACGACGACTACCCGGGCGGCGGCGCCACCCTGGGCTCGGCCATCACCCGCGGCTTCGCCGTCGGCGAGCACCTCGCCGCGACCGCGCACGCCGCCGGATGAGGGACGGGTGGCCGCCACAGAACGGCGGCCACCCGTGCGCTGCTCACCGCCCGCGTCAGTACCAGTACGGCAGGAAGCAGTACTGCCGCTCGGCCCGGGCATACCCGAAGCTGTAACCGTCGGCGTAGCCACGGGCGTAGTCGCGCACGTATTCGCGGGCGTAGTCGCCAAATCCTCTGCCGCCGCCCAAGTTCACCCCGTCGTACCCGAAGTGACATTCGTTCCTGGCATCGCCGAATCCGTCGCGGAAGCCGACTCGGTAACCCTGCCGGTAGTCCGATGGGCTGGAAACGGCCGCAGACACGTTTGCGTGAGTCTCACTCGGCGGAGCGGCCGAAGCCTGCTGCACGCCGATGGGAGAAAGGCCGAGGATGAGGGCCGCGCTCAGGACGACGTATCGCTTCCTACGGCAAGCGTTCATGTCCTGCCCCTTTGCCACATCGGTCACATAGGGTTTCCTTTTCACTGTAGTCACACCAATGGCCCCTGCAACTTGCGCTCAGCAGACATCGCAGTCCGCCCAGGACTGTGCCGATCAGCCCCACCAGCATGGCCACGTACGCCCCTCCCAGCCCGTTGCCGGTGCCGAGCCCCCGGGGGCCGTTGCCGCGACGAGCACGCCGAGGACCATCGCTGCCGATCCCGCCACCAGGGCCGTCCTGGCCCCGAAGGGTCCGTGGGCAACGCCGGGACGGCTGGGGGGCGCGCCAGTGCCAGTCCGGCGATGACCACGCCGGCCAGCTCCAGCACTACGCCGACAGTGGCCCAGAGTCACCCCAGGTCACAGGGCTCTCCCAGCAGGGTTCCACCACGGGCCGGGCCTTGCTCGGGGGCGCGCTGCTCGCGGCCGGCGGGCTGGCGCTGGCCGCACAGGGCCGGGCTCCGGTCGCCGTGCTGGGCGTCACCGGACTGTGCGCCGTGGGCCATCAGGCGGCCGGATTCGACGTGCCCGCCGTCGCGTACCCGTTCGCGGTGTACGCGGCCGTACGGGCGGGGCACCGCACCGTCGCCGTCGTGGTGAGCGTGGTCGTCCTGGCGCTGCTCCCGCTCGCGGCCCTGGCCGCTGGCCCGCACAACGCAGGCGAGGCATTCGCCCAGGCCCGCGGCGCACTCGAGATCGCCTGGCTGATCGCGGCCGGCGCCGCGGGAGAGGCGCTGCGGCAGGCCGAGCGGCGGGCGGACGAGGCCGAGCGCACCCGCGAGGAGACCGCACGGCGCCGCGCCGACGAGGAACGGCTCCGGATCGCCCGGGAACTGCACGACTCGCTCACCCATCAGATCTCGGTCATCAAGATGCAGGCGGAAGTCGCCGTGCACGTGGCGCGCCGGCGGGGCGCGGAGGTGCCGCCTTCCCTGCCGGCCATCCAGGAGTCCGGGCGCGAGGCAAGCCGGGAACTGCGCGCCACGCTGGAGGCGTTGCGTGACGACGACGCGACTCCGCCGCGAGGGCTCGACGACGTCCCGGAACTGGTCGAGCGTGCCCGTACGTTCGGCCTAGACGCGACGCTGACGATCGAGGGACGGCGTCACGACGTTCCGGCCGCCGTGGACCGGACCGTCTACCGGATCGTCCAGGAGTCGCTCACCAACGTCGCCCGGCACGCGGATGCGAGTACGGCGTCGGTCCGGATCGAGTGCCGTCCGGACACCCTCGCGATACAGGTCGTCGACGACGGCAAGGCGA
Source organism: Streptomyces viridiviolaceus (assembly GCF_014650995.1). Taxonomy (GTDB): domain Bacteria; phylum Actinomycetota; class Actinomycetes; order Streptomycetales; family Streptomycetaceae; genus Streptomyces; species Streptomyces viridiviolaceus. The sequence continues at coordinate 109,490 of NZ_BMWA01000016.1, read as the reverse complement.
CGCCGGCCACTGTCCCGCCGCCCGGCCTCGGGCTGCTCGGCATGCGTGAGCGCGTCACTGCCCTCGGCGGCCGGCTACGGGCCGAACCTCCGTGACGGGGGCGGCTTCACCGTCCAGGCCGAACTCCCCGTGGACCGGACGTCGTGATCCGTGTCCTGCTGGTCGACGACCAGCCCCTCATTCGCAGTGGATTCCGCGCCCTCCTCGACCTCGAGGACGACGTCGAGGTGGTGGCCGAGGCCGCCGACGGCAGCGAGGGCCTGGAACTCGCCAAGGAGCACCTGCCCGACGTCGCGCTCATCGACGTACAGATGCCGGTCATGGACGGCATCGAGGCGACCCGGCACATCGCCGCGGACCCGGCCCTGTCCGGAGTGCACGTGGTCATCCTGACCAACTACGGCCTGGACGAGCACGTCTTCGACGCCCTGCGCGCCGGCGCTGCCGGATTCCTGGTCAAGGACATCCTGCCGGAAGACTTCCTGCACGCCGTACGTGTCGCCGCGCGCGGTGATGCCCTGCTCGCCCCCGCGATCACCCGCAAGCTGATCAACCGGTACGTGGCCCGGCCGCTCGCCACCGACACCGGCGCGGGGCTGGAGGAGCTGACCAGCCGCGAGCGCGAGGCTGTCGTCCTCGTCGTGCGGGGTCTGTCCAACGACGAGATCGCCGACCGCATGGTGATCAGCCCGCTGACCGCGAGAACCCACATCAATCGGGCCATGACCAAGCTCCGGGCCCGTGACCGGGCCCAGCTCGTGGTCCTGGCCTACGAGTCCGGCTTGGTGACGCCAGGCATCGCCTGACAGCGCGTCACGCCACCGTGTCACAGAGACAGGGGCCGTCTCTCTGGTGTCAGGGACTCGCCGCTGCCGGCCGCGACGCAGGAGCTCGTGGCACTGCTGGTGAGTCAGATCAACGGATGCGCGGTCTGCCTCGTGGCGGACGGGGCCACCGGCCACCGGACCAGCAGCCGGCCCGCGACCACGAGTCGGCCGGTTCCACTGACCGGCACGGCGGCCTGGCCCGGGTCAGTCGCGCCGGTCCAGGCGCCGTGGTTCAGGCGAGCAGGGCGGTCGCGGTACGAGCGTTGCCTGCTCCGCCCGCACACCGGATGATCGCAGCAATATGCCTCGCCGGCGCGGGCCAGCACAGGCACACAGACCGCAGGGGGTCGGTGTGGGAAGTTCGAGGAGTTCGAGGAGCTGCGGCCGCTGCTGTTCTCGATCGGTACCGGGTTCTGGGCAGCGTGGGCGAGGCGGAGGACGCGGTGCAGGAGGCCTGGCTCCGCCACGGCGCCTCGGCGACCCGGCCCACGTCGGTCAAGGCGTTCCTGTCGGCCGCGGTGACCCGGATCGCGATCGACGTGCTGCGTTCCGCCCGGTTGCGGCTTCGAACGGCACGAGGTCAACGGACGGCCGGGCACTCTCTTCCGCGACCGCGGCGGCGAGGTCCTCCACGTCCTCGTCCTGGGCTTGCTCGACGGGCAGCTCCAGACGATCCGATCGGTCATCAACCCCGACAAACTGGGCCACCTCGGCCGTCGCCGACGCCTGGGCCGTCGACCAGGAAGTGAAGCAGAGCCGCGCGCTGTGATGTGCGTCATATGCAGTCACATGCGGCCGTCGCCCGGTGTCTTCAAGCCGACCCCCTTGGAAACGGAGGAGACACCATGACCCGGATCGACGCGGCCAAGCGCAGCGTGACGCCGGCGAGCGGCGGCTCGGTCGGCTACGACTACCTGATCGGCGCGGCGGGCAGTGGCAGCGCCCGCCTGAAGGTCCCGAAGCGGCCGAATTCACCTACCAGGTCGCTACGTTGGAGGCCGCACAGCGATTCTGGCCGCGCCCAGCGGGCTGAACACGGACGCGGTGGGGCGCCTGCTCACGGACGAGACGCTGACCAGCGTCCACGACGAGCGCATCGTCGCCGTCGGCGACGCGGCGGCACCGTCGGACCGCCGTTCCAGTGCGCGCACGAGGACGGCACCGCGACGAGGCTCCACGTCGGCGGCCGGGCAGGCGGGCGCGAAGCTCAGGGCGCTCTCCTGCCAGTTCAGCGCCAGGCCACCGGCCGACGATGTGCGCAAGCCCGGGTTCGCACGCCTGGCTCAGGCAAGGCAAGCGCCGGCGACTGCCGCGGGCCCGGCACGACGATGCGTCGGCCACCGCTGAACAGGCAGCCTCACCAGGCATTCGAGGAAGGGACCGGTATATGACCGACCACGCCGGCGACCGGGCGACCGAGACGTTCGTCGACCACCGCAATCTGCTCTTCACCATCGCCTACGAGATGCTCGGATCGGCGGCCGACGCCGAGGACGTCCTCCAGGAGACCTGGCTGCGGTGGATCAGGGTGGACCTGGGGCAGGTGAGCGACAAGCGCGCGTACCTGGTCCGGATCACGACCCGCCAGGCACTCAACCGGCTGCGCACCGTGAAGCGCCGGCGCGAGGCGTACGTCGGGCAGTGGCTGCCCGAACCGCTGCTCACCACACCGGACGTGGCCGAGGACGTCGAACTCGCCGAGAGCATGTCGATGGCGATGATGCTCGTCCTGGAGAGCCTCACTCCGACCGAGCGGGCGGTGTTCGTGCTGCGGGAGGTCTTCGACGTCGGCTACGACGAGATAGCCGAGGCCGTCGGCAAGACCCCTGCGGCCGTGCGGCAGATCGCGCACCGCGCCCGCGGGCACGTCGACGCCCGGCGGCCCCGCCGCAGGGCCTCCGCGAGCGAGGCCAGGGCGGCTGTGGAATCGTTCCGTCGCGCGATCGAGACCGGCGATCCGCAAGGCCTCCTCGACGTGCTCGCGCCCGACGTCGTCCTGGTGAGCGACGGCGGCGGCCTCAAGCGGGCCGCGCTGCGGCCCATCGTCGGCGCTGAGACAGTGGCCCGCTTCTACTGCGGCGGCGGCTCGGCCAGGACGGCCGTCACGGTCGACTGCGAATCCACCGTGATCAACGGCAGCCCGGCCCTCGCCGTCTCCGTGGACGGCGAGTTCGACGGCGTCATGGCGATCAGCGTCCAGAACGCCCGGATCACCGGCCTCTACTACGTCCGCAATCCCGAGAAGCTCACCCACGTCGACGCCGGGACCCCGCTCACCCTCCGCTGAAACGCCCCGCACCGCCGAGAGGACCGCTCCATGACCGGACAGACATCGACCCGGCAGCGCCATGTCACGTTCCTCAGGGTCTCGGTCGGTCTCCAGACCCTGACCCTGTTCTTCCAGGCCGCCACCGCCGGAGCACTGCTGACCTCGTCCCACGGGTACCTGATGCACGACATCGGATCGAAGGTGATGTACGGCGCGTCCATGCTGTACGTGCTCGCCGCGATCCTCTCCTGGCGGCCCGGCGGCGGCAGCCCCCGCCCCATCCTGTACGCCACGGGCTTCCTCGCCCTCGCTTCGACACAAGTCGTCCTCGGCATCGCCCACGTACCCGAACTCCACGTCCCCCTCGGCGTCCTGATGTTCGCCCTGAGCACGCTGGCCCTGGCCCACGCCCTCGCCCCCCGGCTGAGCGGCCGCTCCACCCTGCCGTCCTGACCGGTGGCGACACCCAGCTGTCCGTCCCGCACCCGCCGCACCGATCCGGCACAACCGGTACCTGCCGGGGCCCGTCCACCTGCGGGTTGCCCGGTGACCGGGGCCTGCCGGGTTCGTTAGCCGGACATGACCGGGCCTTTGCACGTCGCGACCGCCGAGCGGCCGCGGCGTCGCGGTCGCCCGCACCACCGATCTACCGGAGGATGTCGAATTGGACTACGGGCCTGTCAGCCGTCGTCGTTTCCTCAGGACCTCGACATCAGCAATGGCGGCGACAACAGCGTCCGCCCTGGCCGCGGGCGAGGCCGACGCCGCCACGCCTTCGGACGGCACGACCGTGCACTACCGGGAGATCACCGGAGGTTCGGTCACCGCCGTGCCAGGCTCCGGCGTCGTCGTCGCAGAGGTGCAGGGCGTGCTGTGGCGGATCCCCCGCGAGGGAGGCGTCGCAGCTCGACTGACGGACTGGCGGTTGGAGGCGACCCGGCCGGTCCTGTCCCCCGACGGCACGACGGTGGCCCTGTGCGGCTACCAGGAGGGCGCCTTCCATCTGTGGACGATGCGGGCGGACGGCTCCGGCCTGCGGCAGCTCACCAACGGGCCCTGGGACGACCGCGAGGCCGCCTGGTCACCCGACGGCCGCCGCCTGGCGTTCTCCTCCGAACGGGGCGGCGACGACGTCGCCGGGAGTTCCTTCGGTCTGTGCGTCATGGACGTGGACACCCTGCAGCCGCGACGCCTGACCGGTGGGGACTTCGAGGACTACGACCCGGCCTGGTGGCCGGACGGACGTTCACTGGTGTGCGTACGCGCGGCTCACCGTGCGGACGGGGGCACCGACGGAGGCCTGGTACTCGTCCGCGTGCCCGCCACCGGCGGCGAGCCGGAAGTGGTGCGCGAGGTGACCACCGGCCGCCTGATGTGCCCTTCCGTGTCACCGTCGGGCAGGATCGCCTATCTGCACCTGACCGGCACCAGCGACTCGCCGTCCCTGCCGGCGGCGCGAGCGGCCCTCATGGTCGACGACCAGGTCGTCACGGCCGATGAGGACGTGGCCGCCGGGCCACCGTGCTGGCTGGACGAGGACCGGCTGCTGTACGTGGCCGACGGCCGGCTGCGTATCCGCGCGCTCACGGGAGACCCCCACGTCGAGGAGATCGACTTCGTCGCCCGTATGCCCATGCCGCGACCGCGCCGACGGCGAAAGCCCCGTGCCGCCCGTGCGACCGGCCCCGCATCGGTACGCGGAATCCACCTCCCCGTCCTGTCACCGGACGGACGCAGCGTGGCTTTTGTGGCGCTGAACGCGCTGTGGGTGATGCCCGTCGGCGGCAAGCCGCGCAGACTCCTCCAAGAGGCCGGCGTGCACCATGTCCAGATGCCCGCATGGGATCCCGACGGGCGCAGCCTGCTCTACTGCACCGACCGGGGCGGGCTGACGGCGGTGCGCCGCCTGCGCCTGGACGACAGGGCCGACGAACCGGTCAGCGACGGCGGCCGGCTGCACCCGGTGCCGTCGCCGGACGGTACCCGGCTGGCCTGCCGGGACATCACCGGCAACCTGCTGCTGCGGGATCTGGCCACGGGCGCCGAGCGGGTACTGGCCCGGCCCATGGCCACCGACGGGCCGGCCGGCGCTCCCAGCTGGTCACCCGACGGCCGGTACGTCGCCTTCTGCGACCGCAACCGCATCAACCAGCGCTTCCGTGAGGGCTATCACCTCATCCGGGTCATCGACACCCGTACCGGGGCCGACCGGCGTCACCTGCCGGCCCCGCACCAGTCGCTGTCCGACCGGGAGGCCGCGGGCCCCGCCTGGTCACCCGACGGCCACCACATGGCGCTGGTCGCCGAGTCGGCCCTGTGGCTGCTGCCCGTCACACCCGACGGCACCCCGTCCGGTCCTGCCCGGCGGCTCACCGACGAGCCCGCCGACCACCCCTCCTGGGCCCGCGATGCGGCGACCCTGCTCTACCTCTCCTGCGGTCGGCTGCGCCTGCTCCCCCTCGACAGCACCCGAACACCGGGCCTCTGCCGCACCCTGTCCGTCCCGCTGACCGTGCGACGCCGGCCCTCCGGGCAGCGAGAGGCCCTGCGCGTCCACGCCGGGCAGCTGTGGGACGCCACCGGCCGCGAACCCCGCCACGACGTCGACATCCTGATCGACGGCGGCCGCATCACCGCCGTCCTGCCCCACCGGACCCGCAGGCCCGGTCGCCGCACCATCGACGTGTCCGGACAGACCGTCATCCCCGGACTGATCGACAGCCACACCCATCCGTACAGCGCCACCTACGGCGCCAGGAACCACCTGACCGCACTCGCCTACGGCGTCACCACCACCGCCTGCCTCGGCGCGCCCCTGTACGAGGCCGTCCGGCTCCGCGAAGCACTCGCCTCGGGCCACAGCATCGGCCCGCGGCTGCTGGCCTGCGCCGAACTCCTCGACGGCTCCCGCACGGCCTACAGCAAGGGCCGGGCACACCGCACACAGGCAGGCTGGGAGCGTACCCTGCAACGACTCACCGCCCTGGACGTCGACTTCGTCAAGACGTACGTACGAGCACCGGGTCATGCCATGGCACAGGCCGCCGAGACCGCGCACCGCCTCGGCGTACCCTGCGGAAGCCACCTGTGCGCCCCCGGTCGAGCCGCCGGCCAGGACCTCACCACGCATCTCCAGGCCACACAACGACTCCCCTACGGTCACGCCAACACGCCCCTCGGCCACATCCATCAGGACCTGGTCGAGCAGTACGCGGACGGCGCCTTCGCCCTGATCATCACCCCGTTCACCACCCAATTCCTGCTCGGCGCGGACCCGGCCCTGGCCGACGACCCGCGCGTACGGACCCTGATGTCCCCGTGGGACGAGGCCGCCATCCGCGAACGCGCCGGCAAGGCGCCCACCGCACAGCAGCTGCAGGCCCTGGCCACGGAAATGGGTAACTACCGGCGACTGGCAACGGCCGGGGTGCCCCTCGCTCTGGGCACCGACGCGCCCATCGTCCCGGCCGGACTCTCCCTGCACCTGGGCCTGCGGGGGCTGCACACCCACGGTTTCAGCCCTGCCCAGGCCCTGCACACGGCCACCACTCATCCCGCTCGGCTCTTCGGCCTCCACGAAGACCTCGGGACCATCGAAGCGGGCAAGATCGCCGACCTCGCCGTCATCGACGGAGACCCCTTCACCGACTTCACCGCCCTCCTCAGCACCTCGCTCGTGCTGCGCGACGGCGTCCCCCACCGGCAGGCCGCACTGATCCAGACCCATGCGGGAACGAACCGCGACGCCGTGCCCGGCACCTCCTGGCTCGACGTGGCCCACAGCCTCGCCCAGGCGTCCTGCTGTCGGCCCGGCACCTGACGCGTCCCGTCAGGCCGGGATTCTGTCGTTCGACGTCGGGTCTTTGACGTCGTCGGGTCTTCGAAAGCGTGCGAGCGGCCGGGACGCGTCGTGTCCGGGCGCTCGCCGGTGCGAGGCTCAAGGGATGATGAGGACCTTGAGGCTGTTGCGGTCGGCCATGTCCCGGTAGCCGCCGGGTACGCCGTCGAGGTCGGTGGTGGTGTCGAAGACCTTCCCGGGTTCGATGCTGCCGTCGAGGATGGCGGGCATCAGCTCCTCGATGTAGGCGCGTACCGGGGCGGGTCCGCCGGCCAGGCGGACATTCGGGCCGAAGAGGCTGCCGAAGCCGATGGGCGCGTCTTCGTACTGGGGGACGCCGACACGGCTGATGACGCCGCCGGGGCGGACGGCACCGACGGCCTGCTGGTAGGCGGGCATGGCGCCGACGGCTTCGATGACTACATGGGTGCCGTGTCCGCCGGACAGCTCGCGGACCGCCTCGATGCCTTCCTCTCCGCGGGCGGAGACGACGTCGGTGGCCCCGAACTGCCGGCCGAGGTCGGTGCGCGCCGGGTGGCGTCCCATGAGAATGATGCGCTCGGCGCCCAGACGGCTGGCCGACAGCACCGCCAGCAGGCCGACGGCACCGTCCCCGATCACGGTGACGCTGGTGCGCTCGTTCACGCCGCCCGCCACGGCGGCGTGGTAGCCGGTGCCGAACACGTCGGAGAGGGTGAGCAGGGAGGGCATGAGGGCCGAGTCGGCGGCGACGGGAAGCTTGACGAGGGTGCCGTCGGCCAGCGGGACGCGGACGGCCTCGGCCTGGCCGCCCTCATCGGGCAGGCCGTCCCAGAAGCCGGCCTGGTCGTGTACGCAGGAGGTGTGCAGGCCCTCGCGGCAGAACTCGCAGGTGTTGTCGGAGATGGCGAAGGGAGCAACGACCAGGTCACCCGGCTCGACCGTGCTCACTTCCGGGCCGGTGTCCTCGACGATGCCGATGAACTCATGGCCCATCCGCACCGGTCCGTCGTCGGGCTTGGAGGCGTACGGCCACAGGTCGCTGCCGCAGATGCACGAGGCGGTGATGCGGACCAGGGCGTCGGTGGGATGTGTGAGGGAGGAGTCGGGGACGTCCTCGACGCGGACGTCGCCGGCCGCGTACAGGAAGGTGGCGCGCATGGAGGCTTCTCCGATCAGTGTGGTGCGGGTGTGGAGGGGGTGCCTGTGTGGAGGGGGTGGAGAGCAAGGCCGACCGACGGCGACGGCGCGGCCCACGGACCGCTGGTTCTCGTGGGCCGCGGCGGTGTCGAGCAGGCGGTAGCCGCCTCCGCGGGCGGGCGCGACGGCCTGTCGGGACTGCCGGATCAGCGGTGCGTGATGCCGGCCTGGGCGCCGGGGGCGAGGGTGGGCTCGGTGGGGTGCGTCTCCGAGGGCCTCGTCGACGGCAGAGAGCAGGTCGTCGGACAGCTCCACGCCGGAGGCGGCGGCGTTGCTGTGGACCTGTTCGGGGCGGGAGGCGCCGGTGATGGCCGAGGCGACCTCGGTGCGGCGCAGGATCCAGGCGAGGGCCAGGGTGGGCATGCTCATCCCGGCCTCTTCGGCGATCGGGACGAGGCGCTGGACCGCCTCGAGGGTCGCGTCGCTGTAGACGAGGTCCTGGGAGACGGCCATGTCGGCGGAGGCGAACCGGCTGCCCTCCGGGACGGGATGTCCGGGCTTGTACTTGCCGGTCAGCACGCCCTGGGCCAGGGGGGACCAGACGATCTGGGAGATGCCGTTGGCGGCGCACAGGCCGAAGACCTCGGCCTCGGGGGCCTGCCACAGCATGGAGTACTGCGGCTGCGAGGAGACGAACAGGTCGGGTCCGGCGATGTCGATCGCGGCCTGGATCTGTTCGGGCGTCCATTCGCTGAAGCCGAGGTAGCGGGCCTTGCCCTGCTCGACGACCTTCTGGAACGCCTCGACGGTGTCCTCGATCGGTACGGCGGGGTCGAAGCGGTGTGCCTGGTAGAGGTCGACGTAGTCGGTCTTCAGCCGGGTGAGTGAAGCGTCGATCTGCTTGGCGATCTGCGCCGGGGACAGTCCCTGGTCGGCAGGGTCGTCCGACATCGGGAAGTAGACCTTGGTGGCGAGGACGTAGGAGTCGCGGGGGCGGGCCGAGAGGATCTCGCCCCAGGCCGTCTCCGCGGCGCCCTGTCCGTAGACGTTGGCGGTGTCGAAGAAGTTGATGCCCGCGTCGAACGCCGCCTCGGTACAGGCGCGGGTCTTCTCGGCCTCGATGCCGCCGGAGTAGGTGAGCCAGGACCCGAGCGAGATCTCCGAGACCTCTAGGTCCGAGCTGCCGAGCTTGCGGTACCGCATGGTCGCTCCTTGCTTCGGTGGGTGGGCAGGGGACGGGTACCCGGCCAGCGGCTGAGTGCGGGCCGGCTGCAGGGCGGGGTTGAGGAAGCTCCCGTCGGTCGGGTGACCGTTCCCGGGGTGGCGCTCCCGTCGATGCGGTCCGGGACCTCCGGTTACCAGGATCACGTCGGCGGCAGGCAGCTGCGACTGGAGCCGGGGCCGGGGCGAGCCGGATACCTTGCCCCGCTGCAGGTCAACTGAACGCTGCGGGCTCGTTGCGCCGAGTGGCGGCCGGCCAGGGGCAGCGGGGCCGTCCCGGCGAGGACGCAGCCGGCCGGCGACGGGCCCCTCGAGGCCGAGTACGGAGGTGCGCGCGAGGGCGCCGATCCGGGAGCCGTAGGTACGGCCTCACGGGCGGACCGGGCACCTCTTGCTACGGAAAGAGCGAGAGCTTGCCGCTGGTCGCCCGGGACTCGATGTCGACGTGGGCCTGGGCAGCATCCTTGAGTGGGTAGCGTCGGCCGATGCCCGGACGCAGGAGGTCCTGCCGTACCAGGTCGAAGAGCTCCGCGCTGTGGCGCAGCAGCGCCTCGCGGGTGGGGATGTGGTCACGGAACACCGGGTAACAAACCTTGATACCACGAGGCAGTTCGCGCATAGAGGGCGACGTCGCCGGCGTCGTACACCTTCAGGTCCTTCAGGGCGTCGACCCGTAGCGCGAGGCTGGGACGTGAGCCGTTCTGCGGGAGATAACACGCCTGGCGGACGGCCGACGGCCCGAAGCGTGCGCCGGATCGGTAGGTGGTGCCTCCGTCCAATGGCGCGCCGAGGATCACGACGTCCGCGTCGGCGTAGCCGGCCGGATCATCGAGGTCACACGCGTCCACGCCGAGGAAGGTGATCGGGGGGCCGAACATCGTGAAGGGCGGGTTGCGCACGGATTGCCTCTCAGGTACGAGCGATGTCCATTACCTGACGGTACGTCCAGTACCTGTCGGGGAAGGCGGTCGGCGTGCGTGTCGAGGCCGAGGTTCCCCGGCTGTGCCGCATGCAGGGAGCCGGAAAGCAAAGTCAGCGCGCTCCTGCGAGCCGACTGACACGCCACACCGCGACCGGTGGCCACTCAGCCGCCCTCGCCCTGGGCCGCCGCCGGACGGAATCGCACGGCAGTGGTCTTCCGGTACACACGATCGCCGCACGCCGATGCCGCTGCCCATCCGGCGAGCCGCCACATGGGGGTGGGGACAACCCGATCCCGGGGACCGCTGTCAGCGCGGGCCGGCAGACGACCTGTCGGACAAGCTCCGGAAGGGCCATCGCGGCGCCGGACCCGTGGCCGACCGCCGGCCGCCACTGACCGTGCTCTACTTGGCGGACGCCGCTCCGGAACGGAGCAGATGCCCGCTGAGAAGCACTGTGCAGGCCCCGCCGGCCAGCAGTCCTCCGACAAGGAAAGTGCCCCGGGCGCCGGCGAGTGGCAGGACCAGTCCCCCAAGCGCGGCGCCCGCCGCGATACCGGCGTTGTAGAGACCGGAGTTCGCGGCCAGCGCGATGTCGGTGCGGCCCGGTGCGCACTGCAGCATCGCGTTCTGGGACGTCATGAACACCGGCCCGAGCGCACCGCCCATCAGTGTCAGGAACACCACCGCCGCCACCGGGTTGGCGCCTGCCGCGTACAGGCCCAGCATGCCCACGGCCTGTGTGGTGACGGCGGCGGTCATGGCGGAGTGTGGGTAGCGGTCCAGCAACGCCCCGGTGATGCTGACCCCGGCCAGACATGCAACGCCGAAAGCCACGAGCAGGGCGTTGACGGCGGCCGGGGAGAAGCCGCTCACGTCGCCCAGGAACTTCACGATGTAGGTGAACCCCGAGAACGCCCCCGTCGCGGAAAGCGTGCCGGCTGCCAGCACGGTCCTGAACCGGCGGGCGTCAGGACGGGTTCCGTGGACCGCGGGCTCTGCTTCCGGCGGTGAGGTCGGCAGGAGAACGGCGATCGTCACCAGGGAGACGAACCCCAGAACCGCCAGCATGGCGACGGGCACGTGCCAGTCGCTCCGCCGGCCCAGCCAGGTCCCGGCCGGAACACCGAGGACGAGAGCGAGTGAGCCGGCGGCGGACAGCGCCCCGATCACACGGCCGCGGACCCCAGGAACGAACAGCCCCACGGCGACCGGTCCCATCACCGCCCAGAACAGCGCCTGGGCGAGCGCGGTGAGCAGCCGCGCCATGAGGAGGGGCCAGTACGAGGTGGCCAGGGCCGCGACCAGGCTGGACGCGACGAGCGCGGCCAGCAGCCCGGTGAGGACGTGGCGCCGGGGCACGGACCGCATGACGTGGGCGAGCGGCACGGACGAGACCGCGACCGTCACGCCGTACCCGGTGACGAGCAGGCCGACCGCCGAGAGGGACACCTGGAGGCTTTCAGCGATGCGGTCCAGAAGACCGATCGGCAGGTTCTCCGCGGTGTTGAAGGTGAAGGCTGCCAGCATCAGGGCTGCGAGCACCGCAGCCCTGTGCCACGGAGCCGGTTGCGGCGTGCCTCTGCGGACTGGTTCCGACTCGGTCCGCCACGCCTGCTCCATGGCACTACCTCACCGGGCTCACCGCACCCACCGCAACCGAATTCATCCGCGGCGCCGCGTGGGCCTTCGACGGCACGCGGGAGCGGACGCCCACCGCGTTCATGGCTCTCACAAAGATGACCGAGGAAAGCTCGCCCAACCGTATCGGCAGTCCCGCATTCACGGGGACGACCCGGTCAAAGAGCCCCAGCCGTCGCTGCCGGGCACGGTGTCCTGTGCCGGCGACTCCTGAGGCCGTCTGTCAACCCGGCCGAGCCGCTTCGCGGGCGGTCAGGCGGGCGACGGAACGAGCGTCGTGGCGACGGACCGCTTGCGGAGCCCTTCCGCCAGGTGCGCCATTTCCACGGACGTGCCGACCAGGCCGACCCCGGTCAGGTCGGCGGCCGCCAGCCGGGCTTCCCCCAGCGACAGGTGGCACACCTCGCGCAGGGCCCGCAGCACGGGGACGAGACCGGCCTCCCTGGTCGCCAGGCGGAGCCGAGTGGTGCCGTGCTCGGCCATCAGTGCCTGCCTGATCTCCTCGGGAGCCGGGCCCTCGCCCATCTCGCACCACGCGTCGGAGCACAATCGGCATCGCCCTTCGACGCCCCAGGACAGGCGTCCCCGGTCGATGAACTGACCGACGTCGCGGACCAGCACGCCATCACAGGTCGCGCATGTCGAAGTGACCTTCACTCCCTGGGTGGCGGTGATCATTGGTTTCTCCCTGCCATGTCGATCTGCCTGATCCTGCCGCAAGCGCCGAAGCCCGGCGACAGGGTTGTCCGCGGCCAGAGGTCGGCAGTCCCGGCGTCATGCGGCGAGTGGCCCCGGTGGCGCGGTCTGGTGGCACCGGCCGTCGCGGCTCGCCCGGCCGCTGCGGTTGCCGCCAGGGCCACGGGCGGAAGCGGCCGCAGCCGGAGGGTGTCAGCACCCCGAATGCCTGGGAACTCCGGGATGCTGACAGTCTCGGCCCTCCGGCCCGTCGGCGCCTACGCGACGGTGCGGATGAGCTTCTTGTTGACGAACTCCTCGATTCCCGGCCGGCCCAGCTCTCGGCCGAATCCTGAGCGCTTGATGCCGCCGAAGGGCAGCTCGGCTCCCTCGGCTCCCACCCCGTTGACGAAGACCATGCCGGCCTCGATGCGGTCGGCGACGCGCGCGGCCTGTTCGGGATCCGTGGTGAAGAGGTAGGAGCCGAGACCGTACGGGGTGTCGTTGGCGATCCGCAGGGCGTCTTCCTCGTCGGCCGCCCGGAAGACCATGGCCACCGGGCCGAAGAGCTCCTGGCGTGCCGAGGCGTGCTCGGTGGTGAGACCGGTGAGGACACCGGCGGGGAAGTAGGCACCGTTGCGTTCGCCCTCTGCGTGCAACGTCGCGCCTTCCGCGACGGCGGCCTCCACCTGGCGTGCGAGGGTGTCGGCCGCGGCGACCGAGGACAACGGGGCCCCGGACTGGCGGGCGAGCAGCTGGGCGGTGAACTTCTCCACGAATGTGTCGTAGAGATCGGAGCTGACGACGAACCGCTTGGCGGCGTTGCAGGCTTGGCCGGTGTTGTCGAGGCGGGCGGCGACGGCGGCCTCCACGACGGAGTCGAGGTCGTCGGTCGACAGCACGATGAACGGGTCGGAGCCACCGAGTTCGAGGACGACCTTCTTCAGGTGGCGTCCGGCGATCTCGGCGACGGCGGCGCCGGCCCGTTCCGAGCCGGTGAGGGACACCCCCTGGACGCGGGGGTCGGCGATCACCTCGGCGATCTGTTCGTTGGTGGCATAGACGTTGACGTACGCGCCGGCGGGGAAGCCCGCCTCGGCGCACAGGCGCTCCAGCAGCGCCGCGGTCGCGGGGCACTGCGGGGCGTGCTTGAGGACGATGGTGTTGCCCAGGGCGAGGTTCGGGGCCGCGAACCTCGCGACCTGGTAGGCGGGGAAGTTCCACGGCATGATGCCGAGCAGGACACCGACCGGGCTGCGCCGGACGACCGCGCGGCCGGGGCCGGAGGTGACGGTGAGTTCCTCGTCGGCGAGGAACTCCTCGGCGTGGTCGGCGTAGTAGTGGTAGATGTCGACGCAGAAGTCGATCTCGCCCTCCGCTTCCTCGAGCGGCTTGCCCATCTCCCGCACGATGCTGGTCGCGAGTTCGGCGCGGTGCTGGGCATGCAGATCACCGAGCCGGCGAAGGAGCGCGGCCCGCTCGGCCACTGAGCTGTCTCGTCCCCAGGCGGTGGCCGTGTGGGCGGCGTCGACGGCCGCTGCCACCTCGGCGTCGGTGGCGGTCGGGTAGGTTTCGGTGGTCTTGCCGGTGGACGGGTCGGTCACGGCGTACATCAAGTCTCCAGGAAGTGCGGGGTGTGGTGGCAGGGGTCGGCCTCGCGGCACACGTGTGTCGTGGGGCCGGTGTCCAGGGGGTCTACGGTTCGAGAATGGTACGGGTCCCGACGGCTGATTCGAGATCCGCGAAGGCGGCAGCTGCCTCCTCCAGGGGGCGGACCGTGCCGATCAGTTCGTCCAGCGGCAGTCGGCCGGCCAGATGGAGGCGGGCCAGTTTGGGGATGTCGATTGCGCCGACGCTGGAGCCGTAGTTGCAGCCGAGGATGCGCTTGCCCTGGTCGGCGAGGTCGAAGAGGTTGAACGCGCCTGTCGCGTCGGCGGGGGCCATGCCGACCAGGACGGCCGCGCCGCCGGAGGTGAGCATGGCCGGGAGCGTCTCGATGACCTTGGGGCTGCCGATGGCTTCGAAGGCGTAGTCGACCCCGCCGAGTTCGTCCTGGCACCAGGCGGCGACGTCGGTCGCGGCGCCGTCGAGGGTGTGGGTGGCTCCGAAGCGTTCGGCAGCGTCGAGGCGTTCGGACGAGAGGTCGACGGCGATGATGGGATCGGCTCCCACCAGACGCAGGCCCATCACCACGGACAGTCCGACCCCGCCGGCGCCGACGACGACCGCGGATTCGCCGGGCCGGACACCAGCGGTGTTCATGACCGCGCCGATGCCGGTGGAGATGGAGCAGCCCAGGAGGGCGCCGATGCCGAAAGGCAGCTCGTCGGGGACCTTGACCGCGGCGGACTCGGGGACGACCACTCGGTTCGTGAACGCGCCCAACCCCAGGTAGGGCCAGATCTCCTCGCCCTGGGCGTCCGTGAACGGTGTCGTGCCGTCGGGCAGGGTGTTGGCGACGGCCTGGGTGCCCGTACACAGCCAGGCCATTCCGGCCAGACACTTGCGGCAGCGGCGGCAGGGAGCGAACCAGGACAGCACGACGTGGTCGCCTGCTGTCAGCCCGGTGACCCCCTCCCCCACGGTCGTGACCACCCCGGCGGCCTCGTGGCCGAGTACGAGGGGGCGGTCGCTGGGCCAGTCGCCGGTCAGGATGTGCAGGTCGGAGTGGCACACCCCGGCAGCGCGGACGTCGATCTCGACCTCGCCCGGTCCGGCGGGCCTGTGGGAGATCTCACGGGTGTGCAGCCCCGCGACGGGATCGTAGGCGATGGCGGGTGAGAGGTGCGCGCGCATCAGGAAGCCTTCACTTCTTGGGTGTTCGAGTGGGTGGGCAGCTGGGTGTGGGGTTTGGCGATCACGACGTAGGCCAGGCCGACGGCGAGCAGCACGGAGAAGACCAGGACCACGGCCCAGATCTGGATCCAGCTGCCGCCGGGAGGGGCGAGTTCGGCGCGGGGCCAGGCGATGTTGACCGCTTCGAAGAGCAGCCAGGCCACGGCGAGCGCGTTGACCAGCAGGCCGGCCCGGCCCAGGCGCAGTTCTCCCGCCGCCGGATTCCAGCTGCCGCTGAGACGTGCGAACAGCGCGACGAGGGCCACCGCCAGGAAGATGAAGTAGAAGCCACCGGATCCGAAGGCGATCAGTGTGGCCGCCGCGTTGCCGTTGAGCCCGAGCACGAGGCCGAGGCCGGCGAGGACGGCCGTCACGGTGAGCGAGACCCAGGGGATCTGCCGCTCACCGACGGTGGCGAGCTGAGCGGAGAAGGGCAGCTGCCGGTCCCGGGCGAAGGCGTAGACGGCTCGCCCGATGTACGTCTGGATCGAGATGGCGCAGGCGAAGAACGCGATCAGGACGACGAGGATGAAGGGCTTCTCGCTCCACCCGCCCAGGCTCTGCGTCACCGCCTCGAAAACGGGGTCCACGATCTTTCCGGAGACGGCGTCCTCAGGGCGGCGCAGCGCGAACGTCACGGCCAGCGCAGTGAGCAGGACGGTGAAGGCGACGAACAGGTAGGAGCGCAGCAGGGCCCGGGGCACGCTGCGCCGCGGCTGATCGGTCTCCTCGGCCACCTGCGTGGTCGCGTCGAACCCCAGGAAGGCCCAGCCGGCCACCGCCAGGCATGTCACGAACCCGGCCGCGACGGATCCGCCGGAGGCGGATTCCGCTCCCAGGGTGTTGAACAGGATGTCGAATCCGTGGTTGCGCGCGAAGAGCAGCAGGACGACGCTGACGGCGATGGAGGCGACGCCCTCGGCGATGATGCCCGCGTTCAGGAAGTGTTTGACCGGGTCGACGCCCAGCAGGTTGATGCCCAGGGCCACGACGAGGAAGACCACGCCGAGCAGGACATGGGTCGCCGGTGACAGCGCCGAGTCGCTGACGAGCATGTGCAGCCAGCTCGCACCGAGGTAGGCCACGGTGGTCAGGGAAGCGACGGCGGAGGCGAGATGGATCCAGCCCACCAGCCAGCCCAGCCGTGGCCCGCCCAGCCGGCGGACCCACTGGTAGACGCCTCCAGTGATCGGGAACTGCGAGGACAGTTCGGCATACACCGTGGCGACCAGCAACTGCCCCAGGAAGGCGACGACGACCGCCCATGTCCAGGCGGGACCGGCGAAGACGAACCCGAGCTGGACGACGGCGTAGATGCCGACCACAGGCGAGATCGTCGCGAATCCGAGCGCGAACACGGCCCACGCGGACAGGGTGCGTTTCAGCTCCTGCTCGTAGCCGTATTCAGCCAGATCACCGGCATCGGCACGGGTGTGGTCCACGTTCGTCTCCTGGCATCGGTACGGGCGCGCGCCTGGTGGCGCGGCTCACACAGAGGGGTCGGCCGCCGGATCGCCGTCCCTTCCCGCGACGGGCCGGTGCCACGGCGGCCGCCCGGGCGGCCTTCCGTCAATTGGCTCTACAGCCAATTGCTCATTTGGCTGCACAGCCAATAGCATCGGTGCCATGACGTCAAGGGGTCCTGGGAAACAAGTTCGCAAGTCAGCGGCCGAGCGCCGCCGCGAGATCGTCACAGCGGCCGCGCAGGTCGGGCTCCAGGAAGGGCTCGAGTGCGTCACCCGACAGCGGATCGCCGACGACCTCGGAGTCCAGCCCGGGCTCATCCACCACTACTTCCCCGTGGTCGAGGAACTTGTGGCCGAGGCGTTCACCAGCGCAACCATGGCGGAACTGGACGGCCTGCTGCCCGAGGCGGCTGCCGATCGCGACGGCAACGGTCCCTTGCGCACGCTCCAGCGCTTCTTCACCCGGGCCTCGGGCACCGAGTTCGACAACATCAGCAAGCTCTGGCTCAACGCGCGAAACCTCTCACGCTACCGACCCGTGCTCCATGACCAGGTCGTGAGCCAGGAACTGCGCTGGTGCCGCCGCATCGAGCAGATCATCACCGAGGGAGTGAAGGAGCAGGCGTTCCGCTGCACCGATCCATGGGCCGCTGCCGTGCGCATCCTCGCCGTGGTCGACGGAACCAGCGCCTACATCAACACCAGCGCCGATCAACGCATGGCGCCCCTCACCGACCTGGCCCGCACGCTCGCAGAAGCCGAACTGGACCTGCCGCCCGGCAGCCTGCGATCCCCCTGAGACCGGCTCAGCCCGGCCACCCTGCGCGACATCCGGCGCGCTCGGACCCAGAAGATCCGCTCGGGCCCCCGGCGTCGACGGCACATGCTACAGGTCGAATCGCCCTGATCGCCGCAGGAGCGGCCCCGCGAGAGGCTGGAGGCATGGTCTGCGGCGACGGCCCGTGATCGTGACCCGCCCAGCGAGTCCGCTCTCGCTCATGAGTCAACCCGAGGCGGTGGAAGCGACTCCTTGACCTCGAGCAAGGTTGAGATCTTAGCGTGCCGTGAACGTGATCACCGGCTGACGACAGGGAGAGATGACGATGATCCTCGTGACCGGCGCGACCGGGAATATCGGGAGTCCTTTGCTGAGGGAACTGCGCCTGTCTGGTGCCGCACCTGTTCGAGGGCTTACTCGGGCCGTGGGTCGGGTCTCGTTCCCTGAGGGGGTCGAAGCCGTCGAGGGCGATCTCGCGCAGGCGGAGTCCCTGAAGGCCGCGCTGGAGGGAGCGCGCTCGCTGTTCCTGTTGGCGGGGATGGGTGCGGAAGGAGAGGTCATCGCGACTGCTCGGCACGCAGGCGTCGAGCACGTGGTGCTCGTGTCGTCGATCACGGTGCAGACTCATCCGCATCTGCCTGGCGCCGGTGAGAATCTGGCTGTCGAGCGGTTGCTCAAGGACAGCGGCATGGCCTGGACGATCCTGCGGCCGACGCAGTTCGCCTCGAACACCCTGTGGTGGGCGCGGTCGATTCGTGATCAGGGCGTGGTGCGAGCGCCGTATGCAGACATCGGCCTTCCCACGATCCATCCTGCGGACATCGCGGCGGTTGCCCGCGTGGCCCTGACCGAGCCGGGGCACCGGGGACGGACGTATGCGCTGACCGGGCCGGAACGCGTTACCGTCCGACAGCAAGTCGCAGCCATCGCTGCGGCGTTGGGGCGGGAGGTGACCTGCATCGAGATCAGCCGGGGGGAAGCCCATCGGCGGATGGCTTCCTTCATGGGAGACGAGACCGCGGATGCGGTCCTGGACTTGATGGGCGGGGACGTCAATGACGAGTTGCTGAAGGTGCGCGACACGGTTTCCCGGGTCACCGGGTCCGTGGCCAGATCGTTCCAGCAATGGGCATCGGACAATGGCGCCGCCTTCGACTGAGGCCGCGTCTTGACTGCTGCGCTTCAGGCCGAGTGGGACGGCCCCGGGGCTTGACTCATTCAGCCGGGGGCACAGGCAGGTGCCCGCAGACCGAGGTGCTCCAGCGGCTGGGCCGCTCGCTCGTCGCCGTGCCTGCTCCAGGGCAGCGTCCCCGCCGCTCGGTTGGACAACCTGCCGGAGGCGACACGATCAACGGCTCTGAGCCTGTTCCTCGGCCAAGTGTGCGCGAGTTGCTCCCACCACCGGGCCACCACCGCATGAGACAGAGCGGCATGGCACTCTGGCTCCACCCCGTCCCGCACCGCACACCGCGCCATGCCCGGACACCGCTGTTGCGCGGTCACCACCAGCTCTCGCCGGTTGCCGCCCCAGACGGGCAGGCCGGCCTGTCGGGGGCAAGGTTGGCGCGGCCGGAGGCCGGGAAGTCACGTACGGCGCTCCGCCCGTAGTCGCCCGGACACTTGACGGCCCATTGGTCTCTACCTATCGTCACCGACCAGCAGAGCGTTCAGACAGACACTCGTCGTTCACATAGAAGAACGGATGTATCCGCTCATGCCGTCTGCTCCCCCACGTCCCCACCGCAGATCCCGCGCCGTCCCGTACGCCGCGCTCACCGCCGCCCTCGTCGGCACCCTGCTGTTCCGGCCCGAGGCCGCCCCACGGGCCGATGCCGCGCCCACCACGTTCACGCACCCCGGAGTCACCGTCTCCAGGAGCCAGTTGGACTTCGCCCGCAGCAAGGTCGATGCCGGGGCCCAGCCATGGAAGGGCGCCTTCGACCAGATGATGGCGAGCAAGTACGCCGACCTGAACCGCGTGCCGAAACCGAGGGCGATCGTCGAGTGCGGCTCGTACTCGAACCCGAACAACGGCTGCACCGACGAACGCGAGGACGCGATGGCGGCGTACACCAACGCGCTGGCCTGGTACCTCACGCGCGACGAACGCTACGCCCGCAAGTCCATCGAGCTGATGGACGGCTGGTCCGCGATCATCAAGGACCACACCAACAGCAATGCGCCCCTGCAGACCGGCTGGGCCGGCTCCTCGTGGTCCAAGGCGGCGGAGCTCATCAAGTACACCTACACCGGGTCCTGGGCCAACTCGGGCCGCTTCGCCACCATGCTCCGCGACGTCTATCTGCCCGAGATCATCAACGGCTCCAACTCCAACGGCAACTGGGAGCTGACGATGATGGAGGCCGCCGTCGGCATCTCCGTCTTCCTGGAGGACAAGGGCGCCTACGACAAGGCCATGGCCAAGTTCCGCACCCGCACGGCAGCCTACGTCTACCTGGCCTCCGACGGTGACCTGCCGAAGACCGTGCCGAGTCAGAACCTCGACACCCGGGACAAGATAGTGAACTACTGGCAGGGCCAGAACACCTTCGTCACCGGCCTCACCCAGGAGACGTGCCGGGACTTCACTCACACCGGGTACGGAATCTCCTCCATCTCGCACGTCGCCGAAACCAGCCGGATACAAGGCCAGGACCTGTACGGCACCGACGTGGGCGAACGGCTTCGGCACGCGCTCGGGTTCCAGGCGAAGTACGAGCAGGGCGCGACCGTTCCCAGCTGGCTCTGCGGCGGGAACCTCCACCTCGGACTCGGCCCGGTCACTGAGGTCGGATACAACGCCATGCACAACCGTCTCGGCTTCGCCATGTCCAACACCCAGGCCCTGACCGAACGCACACGCCCCTCCGGCACGAACAACCTCTTCGTCGCCTGGGAGACCCTCACCCACGGCGACAACCCGTCCTGACGCCGCCCTCGGCCGGGCGTCGGCTGTCCAGCCGACGCCCGAGAGCCCGTTCATGAGAATCCCGATCAGCGAGCGCTGCCGACCGGGCTCTGGCGGTTCCTCCGGGCTCTGGTCCACGTATTCGGGGAGTCACTGCGGGCCCTACGAACGACAGTGAGGCCGCCTCCCCGGGCAGTTGAGTACGTGCAGCTGTGACATGTGGCTCGCAAGCGTTCAGGGCACGGCTGCTACAGGTCGAATTCCACGTGCTCGATGTCGGTGAAGCGGACCTCCTCCAGGCTGCCGGCGCGGCGGCCGCTGTCCTGGAAGTAGACCTCCTTGAGTCCTTCGGCGGCGATCTGCTGCAGTTGCCGGTCGGGGGCGCCGGCCTGTTGGGCGTCGAAGAGGCGGGCGGCGTACTGCGGCGGCAGCGCGACGGTCAGGTGCCGGATCCTGGCGTCGTCCGTCGTACCGACCGGTGCGGTGTAGCCGATCCGGGCCCGGGTGTCGATGACGATGCCGCCGGTCGTCGCCGCCTGCTGCCGGGCCCTGGCGCGGATCTGCGGCTGCCACCGCTTCTTCACCTCGCGCTCCAGGCGCGCGGCGAGCTGCGGGCGTGGTTTCCTGATCTGGTCCTTGACGTAGCGTTCGACGGTGCGCTGGGAGATGCGCAGCATCTGGGCGACCGGTTTGGTGCCCTTGAGCTGCTTGACCAGGTAGCGCATCTGCGCGGGTGCGCTCTTGGGGGCCGGGCGGGTGAACGACTTCTGCACCGCGGCGTCCAGGCCGTCGCCGAACAGGCTCATGGCCCTCCCCTACTCGCCGTTGTCGGTGTCGGTGACGGTGCCGTCCTTGATGTACCGGGCGAGGTTGAGGTCCGGGGCGTCGAACCGCTCGCGGACCTCCTCACCCCACAGGACGGTCTGGGTGCCCTCGTGCTTCACCAGGCCGGGGTTGATGCCGAGCTTGAAGCCGCCGGGCAGCGGCTTGCCGTCCCGGTAGGGGAGGAAGTCCAGCGGGCTGGTGCCGTCGGCCGCGTACACGACGCAGTCGGACATGATCGCGACCGGGTACTGGCCGGTGAACGCCGCGTGCTTGACGATCTTGCGGTGCAGGTTGATCCGCGTGCGGGAGATGACCGCCGCGCGGATGTCCGGCCGCCACGTGGGGCGGGACAGCGCCCGCCACGGCTCGCCCGGTCGCCAGCCCTCCCCGCGCGGGCGTTCGCGCAGCTTGCCCAGGCCGCCCTTGACCGTTGCTTTGACGGCCGAGACGACGATCGCCAGCTGAGGGTCACGCTCCTTGTAGCCGTCCATCGCCGCGAGGAAGCCGGCCGGCGGCATGTCCGCGTGAACGCCGAGGTCGGCCATCGTGGCGAGGTAGGCGTCACGGAGCCGGTTGTACCAGGCGTCCAGATAGCGGCCGTTGTCGTAGCGGACGTACGCCTCCAGCGGGCGCACCTCGTAGCCCAGCTCCACCGCGTAGGCGACGGTCGGCGTGGCGTACCAGGCCGGGCCATCGGGACGCTCGCCCTGCGGCGTGAACGGGCTCGGCAGCAGACTGGCGTCCAGGTCCGCCCACTTGTCCTTGCCGACCTTCACGCGGGACAAGTCGACGTGGGAGAGGTCGACCAGCCACGAGCCGGGCAGCTTGGGGTCGAACACCGGTGCCTTGACGTGCGTCGGCGCGCCGAGGCCGACGACCAGGCCGTTGGCGCCGGCGGCGAAGGCCATGTTCACGTCGATGCCGACCAGGTGGCGTTTGGTGCATTCGGCATCGGTCATCGGCCGTGCCCAGTCGTACGCCTCCTCCAACAGCTTCTCCGCCGGTCCTCGGACGTGGAAGCGTGGCAGGTCCGCCAGCAGCGGGTGGCCGTCAGGGGCCTCGCACGGCGCGCAGTCCACCGGGTCCTTGCCCAGGCTGCCGGGGTTGTGCTCGGAGTGCCGCTTGCCGTCGGTGTCGGGCTCGGAGGCACGGGTGGGCGGGTGCAGCGCGGTCATCAGCTCCAGGCCGGTGACGGCCGTGGAGCCCCGCGGTGTCATCACCCGCGACGCGTACACGCCCAGCACATGGGCGAGTTCAGCCGGCGGGAGCTCGGCGGCGTTGCCCCAGTGGCGGGAGTCGAGAGCGTGCCAGGACGGGATGCACAACTGCACGCAGGTCCGCTCCGAGCCCTGCGCGGGGCGGTAGATCCGGGCCCACGGCCCGAATCCGCGCTTGGTCAGCTTCCACTCCGCGCGGGCCAGCTGCTTGATGACCTTGTGGCCCTCCGGGATCCGGCCGGCGAGACGCTCCTCATCGGTGAGGGCGACGGGCAGCCCGTAGCGCTCCAACGCGGCCTCGGTGAGCACGATCAGCGGGTCGGCGTCCTTTCCCGGCCCGGACAGCCTCGGCTGCCCGAGCTTCGCGTCGCTCAGCGTCCAGGTCACCAGGGCCGGGAGGGACTTGGCGGGCACGTCCAGGACCAGGCCACCGGGACAGTACGCCAGCACCTGACCGTCCTCGACGTCGACGACGGCGAGCGGACCGTTCTCGAACCGTGGGTCGATGCCACCCGCCGGGGTACCGGCCGGGGCCACCTTCCGCACGCCCGGCCGGCGCGATTCTGACGTGCTCCTGGCGGTGCGCTCCGGGCTCGGTACGGCTTGCTCGGCAGGCGCGGAAGAAGCGGGGGCGGTCTGGGAAGCTGCGGCCTCTGGGCCCGGGCTGGGGGGCGGATCCGGCTCCGCCGGGGCGGGCGTGCTGGTGAATGTGGCGGGCGCCGGAGCGGCGGCCGGCTCCGGCGGCGCCGAAGGGGCGGGATAGAGTTCCGCGAGCTTGTTCAACAGACGTGCATACGCCTCACGTTCCGGGCCGCGCGGCTCGGTCGGCTTCTTGGCCGACTCCCAGCCCGACACCGTGGCCCGGCGCACCTTCAGCGCGGCGGCCACTTCGTCCAGCGTCAGGCCGTGCGCGACCCGCAACCGCTTGCGCTCCCCCGCCGGCGGCAGCGGAGCGCGGGACGCGACCAGTGCGTCGACCGCGTCGAACAACTCGGACATGGGAGCACCTCCTGATCCCTACCCTAACCGATGAACCGTACGCATCACGTACATTCACAGTACATAGCGCGTACGGGCCCTGCGGAAACAGCGCGGCGCAGATACACAGGGCGTCTGCATGGGCAAATGAAGATCAGTCACGATGCAGCAACAAGAGGGGATCGGCAGTCGCAACGGACCGATCCCGGCCCAGGGTCGGTCCGTCACAGAGGCGAGACACCTCCACACCGCACAGCGCTGCTGGCTACAGGAACCATCGGCGGCTGCAGCAGCGAGAAGGAAGACAGCCGCGCAGAGCATGTACGCAGCGCCGCCCCGTCCGTTGAGCGTGAGGCTCGGGCCCAGCAGGTGGCCGACGCCTGGGACGGTTCCATCGCGGCCGAAGCATGGCGCAAGGGCTACTACCCTACGGGGGAGGCCATCCAGCTGCCCGATAACGGCCTGAGTAGTGCAACCGACAAGCGCGCCTACGAAGACCAGAATTTCCTTCTCCGTGGCAACCTGCCCGCCGCAACACGCAAAGACGGGCAGGTGACGTGGAAAGGCGGCGGATCGATCACGCTGCCACTGGTGGACGCTCGGGCGGCCTGCGGCATGGACCGCAATGGTAGTGGGGCACCTTACCTGACCGTGACCGGAGCACGGCTGGGCGAGATGACCGTCGCCACCAGCCGCGGCCCGGCTACCGTCCCCGCGTGGCTGTTCGCGCTGGAAGGCTACGACACCGCCCTCAAACGGATGGCCGTCAGTCCGTCGAAGCTCCCGGAGTCGCCGATCAAGCAGTCCGCCCGGGTCTCATCAGGCCAGTTGCTGCCCCTCGGCAGGTTGGTCGGGGTGGCCGATGCCTGCCGGACCGTCACCGTGCCGGCCAACCATGGCTCTTGTGATGACGGACCCGGTGTAGACGTCCTTGAGACCAACGGCAGCGTGGTGTTGTCCGCGTTCATCGTCGAGGCGAGGAAGGGCCCCTGGACTGGCGAGATGAACGGTGAGAGTGTGACGGTCGTGCTGAACCGGCCAGTCGGCAGCCGGGTCATGCTAGACGCGTTCACGGGCCGACCGGTGCCCTTCGATGGACCGAACAGCCAGTCCCCGAGCTGGCGCTGAGTGGCGATTCTTGAGACTCCTCCGCTTATCGATCGTGGGGCGGGCCTGTCGAACAAGCTCCCTGATCGGGTGATCTCGGGAGAACCGGCGCATGACAGCAGGGCCTCTTAGTAGCTCGGCAGAGCCAACAACCTAAGCGGCAGGGGCCCGACGCTCCCACCTGGCACTGTTCGAGGCGTGAGCGAGCAGAACCCCGCAGCTCGGCGGAATGTGCCCAACCTGGTCACCGACGCCACCGGCATCCCGCTCGCCGCCACCCTGACCGGCGGCAACCGCAACGACGTCACCCAGCTGATCCCGCTCCTCCAGGCCGTACCACCCGTGCGCGGCAAGCGCGGCCGGCCCCGGCGCCGCCCGGACGTGGTCCTGGGCGACCGCGGCTACGACCACGACACGTACCGTCGCCTGGTCTGGGACCTCCGCGTGAAGCCGCAGATCGCCCGCCGAGGCACCGAGCACGTCTCCGGCCTGGGCACCCAACGCTGAGTCGTGGAGCGAGCGTTCGCCCACCTGCACTGGTTCCGCCGCCTGCGCATCCGCTGGGAGATACGCGACGACATCGACGAAGCCTTCCTCAGTCTCGCTTGCAGCATCAGGTTGTTGAGGTCAGCCAGGGTCACGTCCGGACACCAGCAACCGCGTTCGCTCACAACCGCCGGCGTGGCCCTCAAGACCGCGTAGGACATTCCGTTAGGAGTCCTGGCCGTCTTTGAAGACGAAGAGTGGTTTGGCGTCATGTGCGGGTGTTTCGGCGAGCGAGACGGCTTCAGCGAAGCGTTCGAGCGGGAACGGCTGACCTTGAGGAATGCTCAGCACTTCCTCAGCGACGAGACTGCGAACCTGGGACAACGCGCCCAGCGCATCCTCAGGTGAGACAGTGCCGAACCAGCGGTTCAGCCAGAAGCCGCGGACCGCTTTGGTCTCGTAGATGACCGAGCGTGCCTGCAGCGGGATCGTCAGCGCTGCCGGATCAGTCTGCCGATGGGTGGAGAGCGCGCCGTAGACCACGACCTCTCCCCCCGGAGCCAATGCCTGCGATACCTGGGCACCCACGGGTCCCGAGACACAGTCGACAGCCTTGCGCACGCCGGCCGGTCCTGCTGTCTCAGCCACACGCTGCAACAGGTCCTCGTCCTCGGTGCAGATGACCTCGTCCCCACCAAACGCTTTGATCTCCTCGACGGCACCGCGCCGCCGCACGACATTGATCGTGCGGATCCCCAGGTGCCGGGACAGCTGGATGACGAGCCGGCCGACGGTGGAGCCCGCGGCCGTCTGCAACAACCATTCACCCGGCTGTACGTCGAGTTCGCGCGTCACGAGGAGCAGCGCGGTCAAGGGGTTGACGGCGAGTTGACAGGCGGTGGAGTCGCTCAGATGGTCGGGGACCGGCAGGAGCCTTCGTGTGTCGGCGACCAGGTATTCCTGCCAGGTTCCGGCCACATGGGGCCCGGGTACCGCCGGTACGGCAGCGACGACCACACGCTCGCCGATCTTTGGCCCTTCGGTATCCGGACCCAGAGCCTCAACACGGCCCATACATTCCATGTGACCACCAACAGTGGGAAAGTCGGGGGAGAAACCGTAGCGGCCGCGCAGCACGTGCAGATCACTGGCGTGAATCGGAGTCGCCTTCACACGGATCAACGCCTGACCAGCTTCTGGCGTGGGAACAGGCCGGGATTCCAGCCGCAGGACATCGGTAGGCTCGCCGACCTTTCCGGCTACGAGCGCGCGCATGGATCGAGGCATGAGTGACCTTTCGTCTCTCAGCGCCCGGCAATCTCGGCGGGCGTTTTGGACAAAACCTGTGCTGGTGCCGGCATCCTTGTTCGGCGCCGGCCCCCGTCGTCTGACCGGCGTCCAGCGCTCGGCCGCGTGGCGACGGGCCGGTGAGACGGCCGGCGCTGTCCGATCGGACCTGCGCGGGATCCAGCGATGCCGTTGCCGGGTGACCTGTCCTTCCGCCTCCATTGCGGCGCGATGAGCCGCCGGCAGGCCACGGCCCCGGCGCCATGGCCAGTCCTCCAGGGACTCGTACGACACGTCCCGGCCGAGCGACGACACGGCCGCGTCCAGCAGGCGATCGTCCATGGCCCGCTGCGGGCCGGGGTCGATGCGGCCGCCGTCCAGAGTGACGGCTCCGGCGGGTCGATGAGTTCCGCCCCCGCGAGGGCCAGCGAGAGGTCGCCTTGTCCGACGGGACGGTCGGAGACGACGTACAAGGTGGCGATCAGCAGGTTCCTGGGTGGGGTCATGTCGGACTTCATCTCAGAGGCACTGGTGGCGCAATGTCGCCGCTCCTGTCCGGGTCCGGGCACCGTTCGCCAGTGCGGGCTCTCGTAACCGGCGCGGGATGCCCCACCACCACCATGTGCTACGGGAAGCCGATGCGCAGCACGGGGGCGGCAGCGGCAACGGAAACCCAGGGCATCGATCCGATCGACCACACCTGCGCCGCCGCCCGCCATCAGGCAAGCGGGGTCGCTAGGATCATGAACACTCAAAGCAATCAACTGATCACAATTGGTCGCCTGGCGGTCCGTCCTCAGGCCGGCGCCCACCACGACCAGGGCCTTCCACGGATACGCAGCGGGTGCCACGAGCAGCACGCATCGCCATGGGCAGAGGCCGTTGGACACCAAGGGACAGGAGCAAATCGATCGTGGACATGAAACTCGAGGTCGTGGTGGTACCGGTCGCCGACGTCGACCGAGCCAAGAACTTCTACGAGGACCTGGGGTGGAGGCTCGACGCCGACGTCGCCCGCGGCAAGGACTTTCGCGTCGTACAGGTCACCCCGCCCGGCTCGCCGTGTTCGGTCATCTTCGGTACCGGGCTCAGCTCTGCCGCACCGGGCTCTGCCGAGGGCCTGCACCTCATCGTCACCGATATCGAGGCGGCCCAGGCTGAGCTCGCCGATCGCGGCGTGGAGGTCAGCGAGGTGTTCCATGACGCGGGCGGAGTGTTCCATCGCGCCGGGACCGAGGGACGCGTACCTGGGCCGGACGCGGAGCGCACCAGCTACGGCTCGTTCGCTTCGTTCAACGACCCGGACGGCAACGGCTGGGTGCTGCAGGAAGTCACGACGCGGCTGCCGGGCCGGTGACGGTATCCCCGGCATGCCAGCGGCGTCTCTCCCCCGGCGCCGGCGGCGGATGAGCAGAGTTCGCCGTCGCTCTCGGGGCCGAATGCGGCTGCCAGGAGAACGCGGGTAACGCACGGGGCCAGGTGCGAGCTGCTGCGCTGGCCGGGCCCGTCCAAGGCCCTGATCGCCGGGGGCGAGGGAGAACACGCTGGCGATCCGCTGGCCCGGCTGCCGATCAGCGGTGCGTCGCTGGATGTGCTGCCGGTCATGTCGGAACGGCTCGGAGCGGTGAGTCGCTGCGCCTGGTGGTTCACGCACTGCACCTAGGCGGCAGGGGCTTGCTCTTCACCGAGGACGAGGAGCCTTTGCCGCGTGTGGAGAGGTGCACAGGTGAGCGCAATCGCCCGGCTCAAGCTGGCGCGTGCCGGTGGTCGTGTGCTCGCGGCCCATTCCAGGATTTGAAGGATCTCCCTGTGCCGATCAGCAGAGACCACCAGTCGCCGGGCTGGTCGAGCGACCGGGCCACCGGGCGCGAGCAGACGGCGAAAGCAGTTCTGCGCACGCGCAGTTCGGCCAGTGTTGGGCTCAGATTTGCCGGGCGAGGCCGATTGGTTCTGAAAAGCTCGGTGAAACGTCTGACGCCTGCTGGAGCGCTGACCGTCATCCGGTCATCGCCCCTCAGCCGTCGCCGACAAGCCTGAGGTAGGTCGGGGCGCGCCCTTCGAGGCTGACCGCGCCGATGGCCGAAGGACGCTCAACTCTGACCGGCTTGATGGGACGTGCTCGCCGTCGCGGACCGCACTGGACCGGACTGGTCCCAGCCGGACGTGAGCTCCTCCCGGTGGATGTCCTCGCCACTTACCTGTTCGCCACAGGTCTCGCAGACCGTGTGGGTGACGAGTTCGTGGTCCCGGTGGAGGAGCCGGCTGGGCGGCGTGGTGACGGCCCAGCGGTCACCCCACCCGATGAGCTCGCGGGTGATGCCCCCCAGATCGCGTCCCGCCTCCGTCAGGTAGTAGCCGCTGTGGCGTGCGTCGTCCGGCAGCGGGCGCCGTTCGAGGACACCACTCTCCACCAGCGCCTTCAGGCGCGCCGCCAGACGGTCCGAGGGGGCGCCGGTGTTCCTGGCGATCTGCCGGAACCGGTGGTTGCCGAGCATGACCTCGCGGATCGCCGGCAGAGCCCATCGGTCACCGACGATCTGCAGGGCGGCAGCGAGCGAACAGGGGCGTCCAGTCATGGTCTGAGGATCGATGCGCGTCGTCACCACCTCATTGTCACCCGTCATGGTTTGATTTTCAAACTTACCCGTGTTTGGCTTGCCGCATGACTGAGATGGTTCGATTTTCAAAGCGTCCCCGGACGGCCGCCGCGGTCGTCCTGGTGGCGGTGTTCATGACTAATCTCGATCTGTTGATCGTCAACGTCGCGCTCCCAGCCATGGGAGAGACCTTCTCCGAGGGCGGCGGGGGCGTGACCCTCGGTTCGCTGTCCTGGGTCCTCAACGCCTACGCGATCACCTTCGCCGCGCTGCTGGTGGTGGCCGGGCGCGCCGGTGACCGCATAGGCCAGCGGCCGGTCTTCCTCACCGGTATCGCCGTCTTCACCCTCGCGTCGCTGGGCTGTGCCCTGGCCCCGAACCTGGAGACTCTCGTCGTGGCCCGGGTCGTGCAGGCTGTCGGGGCGTCCGCCCAGATTCCGACGTCCCTGGCCCTTCTGCTGGCAACGGTGCCGGCCGAACGCCGTACCCACGCCACCCGTAACTGGGCCGCGGTCGGCGGACTCGCCGCGGCCGCCGGGCCCGTCGCCGGTGGCCTCCTGACCGCGGTGGACTGGAGGTGGGTCTTCGCCGTCAACCTGCCCATCGGGATCGCGGCGCTCGTCGCCGGCCGATCGGTCCTGCCGAAGCCGGCCGCGCGGGAGACGGGTCCGCTGCCCGATCTCCTCGGCGCCCTGCTGCTCATCTCTGCGGTCACGGCGCTGTCCGCGGCGCTGGTGCAGGCACCCGACTGGGGCTGGGCGAGCGGCGGGACCGTACTGCTCCTGGCCGTTGCCGTGATCGGCGGGGCAGCGTTCGTCTACAGGTCCCTGCGTCACTCCCATCCGTTGTTCGAGCTGGACCTGCTGCGGCTGCCGCGCTTCGGAGCGGCGAACGCGGGCAGCTTCGTGTTCGGCGTCGCCTTCGCGATCATGCTGCTGTCGAATGTGCTGTGGTGCCAGGACGTCTGGCAATGGAGCGCGCTGCGCACCGGTCTCGCCCTGGTCCCCGGTCCCGCCCTCGTCCCGGTCGTCACCCTTCTGACGGCCCGCGCAGCGCAGCGCTTCGGGCACGGTCCGCTGGTCGCCGCGGGCGGGACGCTGTTCGCGGGCGGCATGGTCTGGTTCGCGTGCTTCGCGTCCGTCACGCCGGACTACTGGCGTGGCATGCTGCCCAGCCAGTTGTTGACCGGTACGGGTGTCGGTCTGGCCCTGGGAACTCTGGTGGCCGCTGGTGTGCATGCCGTTCCGGGGCACCGTGCGGCGACCGGTTCGGCGCTGGTCAACTCTGTCCGTCAGATCTCGACCTCGGTCGGCGTCGCGGTCCTGGTCGCTGTGGTCGGCTCTCGCGTCGGTGCCGCCTCCCTGCACGACTTCCGGATCGTCTGGTGCGCAGCCGCCGTACTGGGCCTGGCGACGTCCGCGTTCGGTGTGCGCCTCAGCCGTAGCGGCGGCTCAACCCGAAGGGCGCTCGCCGCATCGACATAGCTCAAGGCGGATGTGGCGGACTCTGAGGGATGGGTCGGAACCGACCGCTTTCGGCGTCAAAAGCCTCAGTCCGGGCAATACTTCGGCCGGAAACGACGGGATCGCGCTCGCTCGGCCGTGAACAACGGCGCGGAAAGCGGATAAGGCTGCACTCGGTAGTTCCGCCGGGAAAAACGAGGAGTGCGATCGACAATGCCGATGGTCACCAAACCATAGCTCCTAACCAACTGCAGGAGACTCACATGAACGAACTTCTCACATCGGCAATCGAAGCCCACGGCGGAAACACACGCTGGCGTTCGCTGACCCGGGCGCGAGCCACCCTTGTCAGCGGAGGACACCTGTTCGCCACCAAAGGCCTGCCGCAGGATCCCGAACCCCGCGAGATGACCGTGCTGCTCCACGAGGAGCACGCTTCGGTCAGACCCTTCGGTGCCCCTGACCAGAAGACCGACTTCACGCCCGACCGGGTGAGCATCAACAAGCTCGACGGGCGAGTGGTGGCTGCTCGCGAGGACCCGCGGTCGTCCTTCGACGGCCACACTCTGGAGACCCCCTGGGCCCCCCTGGACCGCGCCTACTTCAACGGCTATGCCCTGTGGACCTACCTCACCACGCCCTTCCTGCTGGCCATGCCCGGCTTCACGGTCACCGAGATCAAGCCGTGGCGGGAAGGAGACGAACAGTGGCGAGGACTGCGCGCCACGTTCCCGCCCGACATCGCCAGCCACAGCACCCACCAGGACTTCTACTTCGGCCCCGACCGGCTGCTGCGCCGACACGACTACCACGTCGACGTGGCGGGCGGATTCGCCGCCGCGCAGTACGTCTACGACTGCGTGGAGGCGGACGGCATCGTCCTGCCCACCAAGCGCCGGGCCTACCGCCGCGACGCCGACGGCTACCCCATTCTCGATCAGGTCATGGTCTCCATCGACCTCAGCGACATCCAATTCAGCTGAAACGCCCTGGCTCGCGGCCGTCCCGCCGCGCGCGGAGGCGATCCGCGCTTCCGGTGCGCACAGCCTCGTCACGACACCCCTGACACTGCGGGGAGCCGTGCTGGGACTGATGAGCCTGTACCGCACCGGCCCGAGCGACGTCTACGACAAGGGCGACGTCACCCTTGCCGTCGCAGTGGCCGCTCACACAGCACTGTGCATCGACAACGCCCGCCGTTACACCCGAACACACCATCGCCTTGACGATCCAGCGCCATCTGCTGCTACCCCAGCCTGCGACGCGGACGACCGTCGACACCGCGCACATGCACGTGCCGTCCAAGACGGGCGGAGGCGACGGGTTCGACACATTCGCCCTGTCCGGCGCCCGCACCGCCCTGGTGGTCGGAGAAGTAGCCGGCCAGGGCATCCACGCGGCCACCGCCCCGGGGACGGATACGGACCGCCACACACTCCCTGGCCGCACTCGACCTGGAGCTCGACGAGCTCCTCGCCCGCCTCAACGACACCGCCGTCAACCTGGCCCAGGAACGCTCAGCCCTGCCGCCCGGCGACCCCATGCCGCTCACGGGAAGCTGCGTGTACGCGGTCTACGACCCACTCGCCCAGACCTGCACCATCGCCCTCGCCGGCCACCCGCCACCCGTGATCGCCCGTCCCGACGGGAGTACCGAGGTCCCTCACCTGCCGAGCGGACCTCCCCTGGGCAGTACCGAAGGGCCGCCCTTCGCCACCACCACCATCCCTGTCACCGACGTCACACCGGCGCAGCCGTCGACGCTGCCCCTCAGCCGGGGAACTCCGCCACGGCCTCGTCGAGGTCGCGTTCGAGGTCACCAGGCGTCTGGAGGCCCCGGTTCGCGAGGTAGTCCAGGCGCTCGCGGCTTTCGGGCAGTGCAATCAGGCCGAGGAATGTTGCCGAGTCGGAGCGGACGTTCGCCGGCTGCGGCAACGTGAGGTCATTGATCGCGCGCTTCGCGGCCTTGACCCCCGCGGGTGGGAAGCCGGCGATGCGCGTGGCCAGGCGTTCCACGAAGCCGTCCAGCTCGGCGTCGGGCAGGGCGCGGTTGATCCAGCCGTAGCGCTCCGCGAGATCGGCATCGAAGTCGTCGGCGCCGGTGATGGCCTCGATGGCGCGTGTTCTGCCGAGCCGCCGGGTCAGGTGCTGGATTCCGCCGGCGCCGGGCAGGGCGCCGGTGCCGGACTCGAACTGACCGAAGATCGCGTTCTCCCGCGCGGCGAAGATCATGTCGCAGGCCAGGGCGAGTTCGTTTCCGCCACCGCGGGCTCTGCCGCGCACCTTGGCGATGGTGATCACCGGGACGTGCGCCAGCTTGTAGAGGAACATGCCGAGCGAGGCGTCTCCGGGGCCGCCGGCCTTCGCTGCCTCCGCGGTGTACTGCGGGATCGCCGTGAGGTCCACGTGCGCCGAGAAGAACTCGGGTGAGGCGCTGTCGATGACGACCACCCGGGCGTCACCGGGGTCGCTGTACAGCGTGTCGACGAGTGAGACGAGGTCACGGACGAGGTCGACACCAATGAGGTTGAGGGGGCCGGCGTCGAGGGTGGCGAACAGGACACCGGCCTTCTCCCGGGTCTGAATCGACGAGTAGGCGAAGCTCATGACGTCTCCTTCGGGTGAGGGCTGCGGAAGGGAGCGGGAAGGAGGGGTCCCACCGGAACCCGGGGCCGCGCGCGGCGCGGTTCGAAGCGCCTGCACGTCCACGCGGGCGGTGCCGTGGCGCCTGGCGACGAGCATCAGCAATCGGCGGGGCCGACCTGCCCGATTCACTGTTCAGAGGGTGGCTGTGTCCTCCAGCCTCCACCCTGGAGTGGCAGGCTGGCACACGAGGACTGTGGGGACGCTCCTGAAACCCATGGCGCCGGCACCTCGGCGAGGGCCGTGGCCACCGGACACGCCGAGGGAGCAGTATGTGCGCCCGTCAGGCGGGGTGCTCACGGAACCAGGTGCGGGCGGCGCCGCTCGCCACGGCCTCCCATCGCAGCAGGTCGCCTGGCTGGCACTTGAGCACCTCGCAGAGCGCGGCGAGGGTCGTGAAGCGCACTGCCTTGGCACGGCCGTTCTTGAGTGCCGCCAGGTTGGCGGGTGTGATCCCCACGCGGTCCGCGAGCTCGCCCACGGACATCTTCCGCCTGGCCAACATCACGCCGATGTCGACGGCGATCGGCATCAGATCACCTCGTCCAACTCGGCCTGCATCCGCGCCGCTTCGACGTCGCGCGCGACGGCCTGGGCGAGCAGCATCCGCAGCACGCGCACGATGAGCGCGACCCCCAGGATGGCCACGCCAACCCCGCCCATGATGACGGTGACGCCCGGGTCGTCCCGCTGGCCCGGCGCACTGACGGCTGTGACCGCGAACCACACCAGGGCAGCCACCACGATCGCGCCGGTCACACCGTCCACGTACCGGAAGGCGGCGTGGGAGAACACGGTTCCGCGCCGCACCATTGTCACCAGCCGCCATACGCAGACCAGGGCGACCTGAACCGACACCACGCCCAGGATCGTGATTACGCGCAGCGCGGTCAGCGGGAGCGACCCGTCCTCCGGGTCGCTCCCGCTGACCAATGTCCACACCATCAATGCCTGCACGAACACGGTGCCGGCGAGCACCACCACGAGCAGGACGCGCAGCGCACGCACGGTCAGCTTTCTCATGCCCATCCCTCCATCGAATCGCAATCGAAATCTATCGAGATTCGATAGATGGAGCAAGGGCTGAGACGGAGGGTGGGCGGCAGTTCCGCACAGGGGTGGGAGGTCGCCGCCTCCCATGGCATGGCGGGACCGGACGTCACCCGACGCCGACGCCCTGGGGGCTGGCCTACGCCATCAAGGGGACTTCACGGCATGTCCCAGCGCGACGAGGCCGGCACCGACCACCAGGAGCGACGGGGAGCGCAGGTTCCAGCTGATCAGCATCAGGATCGCCCCTGCTCCCCATAGTCTGGGTTGCCGTACTCGCTGCTGGAGCCATTGGCCGGGCATACGGCCGAGGAACAGAGCGTGCACCCCGATGACGGCCAAGATGATGGCTAGGGCGACCAGTACAAAGCTCAGCACAAGGAACGTGAACAATCCCTTCCCCCTTGCTCGTGGCTGTTCAAGCCACATTGCTATCCAACCCGACTGCCGGGGAGGTCTCAGCGCCGGGGCGGTGATGACGTCCGGCGTCGGGGCTTGGTGCCGACTTCGTGCTGGGCCGGGCGGGTGTATGCATCACCGGTTGCAGAGAACTTTGCCCCCCGACATACACCCGCCTCCAGCAGTACGTGCCCGCACCCCCGCCCGGCGCGCGGCACCGGCCGGCCATCCAGGAAACGGCGAGGGAGGACTGGCGGCGGCGCTACCTGCTCTTCCCGCGGCTGCTGTTCGTCCTGGACGACACCGGCCCCGTCGGCATCGAAACCCGCATCCACGCCCTGAGCGCCGCCGCCCGCGACCTGGCACTGGCCGCCTACCTGCGCGAGGTTCCCATCCTCGTGGCACCGATGACCGACCTGCTCCAAC
Organism: Streptomyces viridiviolaceus; assembly: GCF_014650995.1. GTDB lineage: Bacteria > Actinomycetota > Actinomycetes > Streptomycetales > Streptomycetaceae > Streptomyces > Streptomyces viridiviolaceus. Next base: position 74,515 of record NZ_BMWA01000016.1, on the reverse strand, counting down.
ACGGACCCGCCGCACCCGTCTGGCGACCCGTCCACAACCCCGACCACAAGGTCGGCTGGATGCACTCCCGACGTCCGTAGCCAGACATCGGCAAGCCCTTGGCCGCCGGCCCGACCACGGCCGCACGGACTGCCAACTGCGAACCAGAACACGGCAGGTTGACTGGTGGCCTTGTTCAGTGGCTGCGTAGGTCAGAGCGAAGAGCACTTGTCGGTCGGAGCTGGGTGCTGCTGGGCCTCCGAATGATTTCGTAGGAAGGGTGGGGCCCGCCAGCTGCCTGCGCGGTCGGCCGGGGCAGGCGGAGGGCGCGTCATCGGCCGTGGGCGTGAGAATCTCGGCAGTTTGGGCGACGAGTTGCAGCATCAGTCGCTCTCGGTTGATGAGCACGCTGGAGGCGGAGCGGGTGCCACGGCGCTGGAGGAGGTCTGCCGTGTCGAAGAATTGGTAATGGCCGAGCCGTAGGGCGCGCCGTACCTGGTACTGGTCGCTGCGGTCGGCCGCGTCGTTGAGCATGGCGTGCAAGGCGGCCAGGCGGTGGAGGTAGCGGCAGGAGGTCCGGCGTCGAGGATGCGGACGCTCTCGCCGGCGCGGGCATCGAGTGCGTCGGGCAGGTGCTCCACGAGCAACGGGGCCAGGGTGGCTCTGTTCTCGAGTACCGGCAGCAGTTGTTCACCCGTTTGAGCAGTGTGCGCGGTCGGCTGCAATTCGAACGGTGCCGGAGTCTGGGCAGCGCAGAGGCAGCCTATTGCGGCCGAGGGCCCTGGGTGCCGAGGCACTTCGGACCGAGGCGGCCGGCTGCCCACACACTGTCGTCGAGTACGAGCCCGCTGACTGTCCCAATGCTCCTTTTCCGCCTCGCCCGGCAGGCTGGCTATGGGGGTGGGAGGCTTACTTGGATTCGACTCGTCCTACCGGGTCGGGGCCGGTCGTCAGTGCCTTGCATTCGTTCGGCCACGTAGGGGTGCCGGGGTGAAGCTGGGTGCTGAGGTAGGCCGCGGTGAGCCGGGCGAGGGCGGCGACTCGCTCGGGGTTCTCGTCCGTGGTCTCGGCGGCGTCGTATCCGGCGATCCCGCCAAGTCCGTGCTCCGCGTCGAACAGGGTGAGCAGGGTCTTGGGGCCAGGAGCGAAGGTGTAGGGGTCGGCGTGCCAGTCCGGCCCCATGTCTGTGAAGTGCCGGGAATCGTCCTTGTCGCCGGCGACGACCAGCGCGGGTGCGGTCATGGTGGAGAAGTCGACGGCCCCGATGATCGACCACTGCTCGGCCATGGGCCCGTTGAGGACTTCCCCACCTCTGCCGGGCGCGGCGAGCAGTACCCCTGCCTTGATCCGGGGCTCGACGAGGTGCACCACGCTGCCGGTGTCGGGGTCGTTGAGCCCGGCGCCCAGCAGGAGGGCGGCGGTGAAGCCGCCGAGCGAGTGTCCGACGACGGCGACTTTGGTGGGGTCGATCCGCCCCGCGAGCTGCGGCACGGTGCGCTCTATCACGTCGAGCCGATCGAGGATGTGGGTCATGTCCTCGGCGCGGGAGCGCCAGAAGTCGGGTGCGCCGGGTGCGTCGGCGACCAGGTGGCTCAGTGTCCGGGAGGTGAGGTGGGTGGGCTGAACGACGGCGAATCCGTGAGCGGCCCAGAAGTTGGCGAGCGGCGCGTAGCCGTTGAGCGAGGAGAGGTTGTTCGAGGGGCCGTGACCGTGGGAGAGGAGGATGACGGGGAGGCCGGTTCCGGTCGCGGGTGCGGAGACGCGCACCTGGAGGTCCACGGGACGTCCGGGCACGGAGAGGACTACGGGGCTGAAGGACAGGACCGGGACGGGCGCGCCCAAGGCGTCGGTGCTGGTGGCGGTGGATGTGCTCACGATGTGGGTTTCCTTTCGGTGGCACATGCCGCCCACCGGTCTCCTGCGACCGGCGACGGACATGGCGGTCAGGAGCGGCCCGTTTCGGCTAACCTGAAACGGAACGCCGCTCCACTTAGTATTCGGAGCGACGCTCCGTTTTGTCAATCGATGTGGAAGGAATACGTGATGGCCACCGAGAGCCCAGCAGGGGATTCGCCGTCCCGAGGCAAGCGGGCCGACGCCCAGCGCAACCGGCAGACGGTGCTCACTGCCGCCGCCGAGGTGTTCGTCACCTCCGGCGTCGACGCGCCCATCCGTCAGATCGCGGCACGGGCGGGCGTCGGGATGGCCACGATCTACCGCCACTTCCCGACCCGGGCGGATCTCGTCACAGCCGTCTACCACCACCAGATCGAGGCATGCGCCGAAGCCGGCCCGAACCTGCTGGCCAGTGCCGACTCCCCACTCGAAGCACTGAGCCAGTGGATCGACCTCTTCGTCGACTTCCTGGTCACCAAGCACGGACTCGCCGACGCCCTGCAGTCCGACAACGACCGCTTCGCCGCGCTGCACGCCTACTTCCTCGACCGCCTGCTGCCCGTCTGCGCCCAACTGCTTGACGCTGCGGTCGAGGCCGGCGACATCAGGCCCGGCACGCAGCCGTACGAGCTGATGCGCGGCATCGGCAACCTCTGTATCGGACGCGACAACGACCCCCGCTACGACCCCCGACGCCTGATCGCTCTCCTCCTCCAGGGACTCCAGCGACCTCACGCGTCCTGATGCCGACGTGACATCGCGACCCGGCCCCTCCGCGACTTCCACGCGAGCTGAGCGGCCGCCTCTCAACAGCCGGAGACGCCGGCAGGCAGCAGCATGCCTGAGCTGGTGCTGTCGTTCCTCATGAACATCGAACACGACATCACACGGACGCTGCTCAACGTCGTGACATCCGCTGTCGTGACTCGTGAACAAAGCCAGGTGGCTTTGTTCACCGGTTTCACAGCGGTTTGCGCGGTGCTTCGGGAGGCACCCGGGCCGCGGCGTGTTCGATGTTCACGAGAAGCGACAGCACTCGTGCGCGCCGATGAGAATGTTGCCGCTCCAGGCGGACCCTACGAGCTACTGGATGCTCCAGCGATGTTGGATGGCCGGGATCGGTGGGGCAGGCGAAGGACGTCGAGCCGCCGGAGCGGCCCACGGTGATCTCGGTGGGGTGCGGACCGAAAGGCGGGCAGGTCTCGGTCCTAGCGGCCAGCCGTCGGGTGCCACTCGCGGCGGAGGAGGCCGAAGACCCAGGAGTCGGAGACGTCGCCGTTGACGACGCAGTCCTCGCGGAGGGTGCCTTCGCGGACAAAGCCGAGCTTCTCCAGGACCCGGGCGGACGCCACATTGCGGGTGTCGGTCTCGGCCTGGACGCGGTTCAGGTCCAGGGTGTCGAATGCCCACCGCAGGACGGCGTGCGCGGTCTCCGTGGCGTAGCCGTGGCCCCACGCGGCGGCGTCGAAGACGTAGCCCAGGGACGCGCTGCGGAAGTCCGGGTTCCAGTTGGTCAGACCGCACCAGCCGATGAACACGCCGTCGGAGACGCGGTCGATGGCCAACCGCGCTCCCGTGCCGTCCTCCTCGATCGTCCGGCAGGCCGCGATGAAGCGCTGGGCGCGTGCCGGTTCGGTCCACGGCGGGGAGTCCCAGTAACGCAGCACGTGGGCGCTGCTGTGCAGCGCGTAGAGCGGCGCCGCGTCGGCGTCGGTGAACGGCCGCAGTCGCAGGCGGGCGGTGTGCAGTTCGGGGGTGGGCAATGTCATGCGGAGCATCCTGTCGCGCCACGCTCGACCCTGACCATCTGTTTATCCGGACGGTCGGAGGCGTACGCACCCAGTGATCCCGGACCCGCCGCATGGGCGGTGAGTCCGCAGTATCTTGCCGGCATGGCGAGCAAACGGCGCACCGTCGGGACGCCGACCAGCCTCGTCCTCTACTGCGGTGGCGTCGGGGTGTCCGGGCCCTGGAACATCGCCTGGAGATCCAGCTCCAGCTTGATCCGCGGACCGACCACGGCGATGCCACGAGCGAGCATGGAACGCCAGTTGAGTGTGAAGTCCTCCCGATGCAGCTCGGCCGTAGCCAGTGCGGCGCATCTCAGCTCTTGCCCGTAGCCCCCGTTGACCATGGCCAGGTAGGTGGTGTCCAGTTGCACGGACCGGCTCGTGCCATGCATGGTCAGCACGCCCTGCACCGTCCACCTGGCGCCGTGCCGGTGCACGAAGCTGTCGCTGGCGAAGTGAAAGTGGGGGTCTTTGTCCACGTCGAGGAAGCCAGGCGGACCTGCCCCAGGTCGCACCGCGATCCGGCCACCACTGTGAAGGTGTTGTGCGCCGGCTCCGGGCTGTCGGCCGTCACCAGGACGGAGTACTGGCCCGGTCGCAGCATGGCCACGAACCGCCCGAAGGGATCGGTCGTGGCAGTGACCGTCGTGTAGCGGGTGGTGCTGTCGGTCACTGGATGGATGCGCTGTGCAGCGGCATGCCCATCGGGTCCATGACCTCACAACTGACAACTCCCGCTTCCCGCGGGAGTGCTGGGAAGAGATCCGCAGGGCTGGCACCCCTGCGCTTGCGGAGGAGCAGAAAGGTCACGATGTTTTCCTTCGAGATGACGTCGACAGGGCATCGTTTCAGATTCAACTAACTCACTGAGGGTGCTCCACCGGCGATACCGCTAGGTGTTGCGGGTCATGACGTTGTTGACGCCGGCGGTCATCGGATCTCGTTGTCGGGATGTTGCGCGTCGTAAGCCTGGCGGGCGTGGGCGATGGTGTCTCGGTGCTCGAGTGACCAGTCGGCCAGCGCCTTGACGAGGTGGGTCAGGCTTGCGCCGGTCTCGGTGAGTCGGTAGTCGACCTGGGCGGGCACCGTTGGGTAGACCGTTCGAAGTACCAGCCCGTCGCGTTCCAGCCGACGGACGGTCAGTGTCAGCATTCGCTGAGAGATTCCCTCGATGGCGCGCTGAAGTTGCCGGAAGCGCCGCGCCCCGTTTGCAAGCTCGACGATCACGAGGACCGACCACTTGTCGCCCACGCGGTCGAGCACGTCGCGGATCCCGCAGTCGGGGTGGTCCGACTGCCCGCACGGTTCCAGCTCTGCGGGTCCAGCGGTTACATAAGTGTGCCTCACTGACATGAAACTGCCTCCTTGTGGGCCGACCGCGGCCGGTTCAGGATCGCCGTAGTTACTGAAGAGAACCACGGTAGGAGATTGAACCCCCAATGATCATGGTGACCGGCGCGAACGGACAGCTCGCCTCCCTCACGCTCCAGGAGCTGGCCGACCGGAAGGTGCCCGCCCTGGGTGGCAGCCGAACACCCTCCGACGGGCAGCGCCACCTGGACTTCGACGACCCCACCAGCCTGGTCCTCACCGGTGTCTCGACGCTGGTCCTGGTCTCGGCCGGATATGCCGAGGACGACCAGGTCATCGCTCGTCACCGGGCCCTTCTCGACGCTGCGGACCGCGACGGCGTCGCGCACGTGATCTACACCAGCCTGACCGGCACCGGGGATCACCTCGGGTTCGCGCTCGCCCACCGCGCCACCGAGGACCTTGTCAAGGCCAGCGGCCTCGGGTGGACCATCTTGCGCAACGGGCTCTACGCCGAGCTCTTCGGAGCGTTGTTGACGTGGACACCCGACGGCCTGGAGTCAGCTTTTGGCGATGGCGCTCTCTCTGCGGTGGCTCGGGCGGACCTGGCCGCAGCCGCGGCCATCGTTGCCGGCCACCCGACCGCGCACGCCGACAAGACCTACGACCTGGTCGGCGACCCGATCACCGCCGACGATGTCGCCGAACGTCTCGGCGTCGCCCACCGAACGATCGGGCTCAGCGAGTACCGCGCCCGCCTCCTCGCGGACGATGCACTGCTGCCGTTCCAGCCGCCGATGCTCGCCTCGATCGCCACCAGCGTCCGCCATGGGTACCTCAGCAGCTCCAGCCCCGACCTCGTGGGACTGCTCGACCGACCGCTCACCGACGCGCTGGCCGTTGCGGCGGACACCGCGGCTGCGATGCGTCCCGGCGCACGCTGACGCGGATGGTTCATCGCAACGCGCCGCTGTCCCTCGAAGGTCGTCGGCGGCTGGTCGAACACTGCCTTGCCCGCCCCATCGCACACGTGGCCGCTGAGATGGGCATCTCTCGTGCGTGCGCATCGAAGTGGGTCAACCGCTACCGCCAGGATGGCGAGCTTGGCCACCTGGATCGTTCCTCGGCCCCTCACCGCCAGCCGACAGCAATCTCTGCGGACGCCGTGGCACGGATCGAGGACCTACGTCGCACGCGGAAGTGGTCCGCCTCCCGGATCCCCTTCGAACTCCGAGAGGAGGACATCAAGGTCAGCCGCCGCACGGTCTCTCGTCACCTTCTCGCCTCGGGCTGAACCGCCGCAAGTTCATCGACCCGAACGGCTCCTCAAACCGCGAACCACGCAAGATCATCGCTCGGCGGCCCGGTGGTCCGCATCGACGTGAGGAAGGTCGGCCGAATCCCCGACGGCGGCGGCTGGCGAGTCCACGGCCGAGGAACAGCGTGGTTCGTGGCCCACGGCATCACCCGCATCGAGCGGATCGTCACCGACATCGGAGCCTGCTACCGCGCCGCAGCCTTCCCACGGGCGCTGATCGGCTCGCGGCACCAGCGGATCACGCCTTACACGCCACGACACAACGGGAAGGAGGAGCGCTACAACCGGATCATCTCCGAGGAGTTCCTGTACGCCCGCACCTGGACATCAGAAGACCAACGCAGCGAGGCTCTCGGCGTCTGGAACATCCACTACAACTACCACCGGCGCCACACCTCCATCGGGAACCAGCCCCCGGCGGCTCGACTACGAGACGGCGTAACCAACGTCCTGACCTCGTACAGCTAGGCCATCGCGTCACCTTCGCAATTTCGGCACCTGCTCAAGCGCTGACCGCGATGAGCGTGGCGGCACCCGCGCATCGCGGTTCACTCGCGGTCTACTCTCGATCAGTGTGGCCAGGCGCTCCGCTCGGCCGACAGCGCAGCGAGACCAGGGTGACGCCAACATGCCTCCGTCACCGGCTCCGAGGGCCGCGGAAGGGTGCTCGCCCCCTTGCTGCGGCGTCGTCCGCCTGCCTGGGCTATGACATCGTGGGCCGGGTCCGAAGCCCCCCTTCGGCGGTGCGGGAACGTGCCGGCTACGACAAAACGGCCGCTCGGGGCGGGACCGCCCACCTCCGGCAAGAGCTCCAGCGACTGCCGGTCCGGCGTCTCCGCCGCCCGTACGGGAGGTGGGCGTCGGGCCAAGGGCCGGCTGTCGGGCCGCCACGGGGCGCTTCGGTGGGTGCAGGTCGCCTACTGAAGGCGCCGTTGCCAGGGTCCGGCCGGGCTGGGCCAGGTGGGGCGCCCGCACGGGACCCGCCACCCGAGAGGGGACCGCCTCATGCGCCGGGCCGGGGACTCGGCGCTCGCCTACGCTCGATCCTCGCTCATTCCTCGGGCGCAGGCTGTTCGTGATCCAGGCGGTCGGCGGCTGCCAGCAGAAGCTCGGTGGTGTGCCGTACGTGGGCGCACAGAGCTGCCGCTGCCGCATCCGGGTCCCTGGTCAGTGCGGCTTCGAGCAGTGCGCGGTGTTCGCCGGCCAGGTCCCGGCCCGGCTCGTCGCCGAGCGGCTGCGACCACCGGCGGTAGAGCTCTGCCTCGTCCCGCAGGCCGAGGGCCATCCGCAGCAGCCGACGGTTGGTGCAGCCGTCCAGAAGGGCCGCGTGGAAGGCGGCGTGGGCGGCGGCCCAGTCGTCGTCGACGCGCTGGTCGTCGCCTTCGGCGGTGTACCGGGTGCGCTCGAGCGTGTGGTGCGCCGCGACGAGGCGGGACTCCCAGGACAGGTCTCCCTCGACCACTGAGCGGCGCAGGACGAGGGCCTCCAGCTCGATGCGGGCCTCGGTCAGCTCCCAGAGCTTCTCCCGGGACAGGGGGGTGACGACGAACCCCTGGTGGGGTTCGGACCTGACCAGGCCCTGTTCCGCCAGGCGCACCAGGGCCTCGCGCAGCACGCTGACGCTCGCGTCGTAGTGCGCGCTGAGCACCGGGAACTTCAGCCGGCATCCAGGCAGCAACCGGCCGCTGAGGATGTCGGCGCGCAGACGTGCGCGTACGTCGTCACCCAGTGTCTGCTTCCCACCCTTGGCCACCATGTCGCTCACCTTAGACACAGATCGAATCACCGACAAACTTTCGAAAGTTTATTGACGCGTCGAATTGCCGGGTCTACAACGGTGGCGAGCCCTTCGGCGGACGACGCCGGAGACGACACCGCCTGGGAGCGTGTGAGATGCGCATTGCGAATGCGGCCGGTCGGCTGATGCTGCTGGCCGACGACGGCTGGACGGATGTGGAACAGGCCAGCCGCGGGCTGTTCTCGGCCGATCCGCAGGAGATCTACGAGCGCTGGGAGGAGTTCCGCCACTGGGCGGCCCAGACCCGTCCCGCCGCCGGCCACGCGATGATCGACGAATCCGAGCTGCGCTCTCCGGTCCCGCGGCCGCGGCAGACCCTGGCGATCGGGCTGAACTACCGGGATCACGCGGACGAGTCCGGGTTCACCGTCCCGGAACATCCACCGGTGTTCACCAAATTCGTCTCCTCGATCACCGGCCCGTACGGAGAGATCCTCTTGCCCGAGGGCAGCGTGGACTGGGAGGTGGAGCTGGTCGCGGTCATCGGGCGCCGCGCCTGGCAGGTGAGCGAGGAGCGGGCCTGGGCACATGTGGCCGGCCTGACCGTGGGGCAGGACATCTCCGAGCGGGATCTGCAGCTGTCCGGGCCCGTGCCGCAGTTCAGCCTCGGCAAGTCGCACCCAGGGTTCGGCCCCATGGGCCCCTGTCTGGTCACCCCGGACGAATTCGACGATCCGGACGACCTCCGGCTCGGCTGCGCGATCAATGGCGAGGAGGTGCAGAAGGGCCGTACCTCGGACCTGATCTTCTCCGTTCCCCAGCTGATCGCCCGCCTCTCCGCGGTGCTGCCCCTGCTGCCCGGAGACGTGATCTTCACGGGCACGCCGGCTGGTGTGGGGCTGGGCCGCACCCCCCGGCGTTTCCTCGCCGACGGTGACGAACTCGTCTCCTACGTCGAGGGCATCGGCGAGCTGCGCCACCGCCTGGTCCGGGCCTGAAGAGAGGGGACACGGCATGGGACTGCACCGCCTCACCTCGATCACCATCGGGGTGCCCAATGTGGAAGAGACATCCCAGTACTACACGGACTTCGGCCTGCGGCCGACCGGTGACAACGCCTTCGCCACCGTCGACGGCGGACAGCAGCTGAAACTCGTCCACACGCCCTCGAGGCGGCTGGTCGAGATCGGCATCGGCGTGGACGATCCCGACGACCTGGACCGCGTGTCCGCCTCACTCGCGCGCCTGGAACTGGCCAGCGAGCGCACCGGGAACTCGCTGGTGACCGAGGAACCCATCAGTGGCGTACGCGCAGTTGTCGGCATCGCACCGCGGCTGGAGCAGCCGAGGATCGAGCCCACCCCCTACAACGGGCCCGGACGGACGGACCGGCCGGGAACGAGAGCTCCCGGGGTGCTGCGCGAAGAGGCAGTGCGGCCCCGCAAACTGGGGCACGTCGTCATCGGTTCCACCGATCAGGCGGCCACGCAGCGGTTCTTCACCGACGGGCTCGGTTTCAAGATCAGCGACCTCGTCCCCGGCATGGCCGCCTTCATGCGCTGTTCCACGGATCACCACAACGTGCTCGTGCTGTCGGCACCGGTGAACTACCTGCACCACACGTCGTGGCAGGTCGACGACATCGACGAGATCGGCCGCGGGGCGACCGCGATGCTCCAGGAACACCCCGAGCGGCACGTCTGGGGACTGGGCCGCCACCACATCGGCTCCAACTTCTTCTGGTACCTGAAGGATCCGGCAGGGAATTTCTCCGAGTACTACTCGGACCTGGACTGCATCGTCGACGACGTGCTGTGGAAGCCGGAAGCCTTCGAAGGCGCCAAGGGACTCTTCAACTGGGGACCGCCTCCGCCGCCCTCCTTCCTGGAGCCGGAGGACCTCGCCGCCCTCATGACCGGTGCGCACGCGCCCCGGTGACGGACCCTGATCACCAGGAGAAGAGAGCCGCTTTTCATGCGCACCATCGACACGTCCGTACTCGTCGTCGGGGCCGGGCCGGCCGGCCTCACCGCGGCCGCCCTCCTCGCCCGTGACGGCATCGACACGATCACGGTGACGAAGTACCAGGGCACCGCCAACTCGCCCCGGGCCCACATCACCAACCAGCGCTCCGTGGAGGTCTTCAGGGACCTCGGCATCGAGGACCGCGTCCGGGCACTGGCCACACCCCACCACCTGATGGGCAACAACGTCTGGGCCACCAGCTTCGCCGGCCAGGAGTTCGCGCGGCTGATGACATGGGGCACCGGCACCGCCCGCAAGGCCGACTACGAGGCCGCCAGCCCTTCCCGGATGTGCAACGCCCCCCAGCACATCCTCGAACCGGTCATTCTCGAGGCGGCGCAGGAGGCGGGCGCCGACATCCGCTTCTCGACCGAACTGGTCCAGATCCGCCAGGACGAGGAGGGTGTCCTCGCCACGGTGCGGGAGCGCACCACCGGGTCCGAGTACGCCATCCGCGCCCAGTACGTGGTCGGCGCCGACGGCGGACGCTCCACCGTCGCCAGGGACCTTGGATTCACCTTCGAGGGAGAGACCGGTCTCGGCGCCGCCGTGAACGTCTGGCTGGAGGCGGACCTCACGAAGTACACCGCCCACCGGCCGGGCGCGCTGTACTGGATGTGCCAGCCCGGCAATGACTACTGGGTCGGCAGCGGCACGTTCATCTGCGTCAAACCGTGGACCGAGTGGGTCATGTTGTTCATGTACGACCCGGCCGACGGCGACCCCGACCTCAGCGAGGAAGCGCTGCTGGCCCGCGCGCACACCACCATCGGCGACCCCGAGGTGAACGTGCGCATCAAGGCGGTCAGCCGCTGGGAGATCAACCACATAGTCGCCGCCGAGTACCGCAAGGGCCGGGTTTTCCTCGTCGGTGACGCCGCCCATCGTCACCCGCCCGCCAACGGCCTGGGGTCCAACACCTCCGTCCAGGACTCCTACAACCTGACGTGGAAACTCTCCGCGGTCCTCCGCGGCCACGCCGGCCCGGGCCTCCTCGACAGCTACCACCAAGAGCGCCAGCCGGTGGGGCGTCAGGTCGTCGACCGCGCCATGCAAAGCGTGCGGGACATGCTGCCGATATCGCAGGCCCTCGGTTTCCGCCCCGGCCAGAGCGCGGAGGAGGGATGGGCCAGCCTGGAAGAGCTCGCCGACGACAGCGACACCGGCCAGGAGCGCCGCCGTGCCCTGCGGGAAGCGGTCGAGCTGCAGAACTACCAGTTCAACTGCCACGGCGTAGAACTGGGCCAGCGCTACGCGTCCTGTGCCGTGATCGACGACGGTACGCCGTACCCGCCCTTCGAGCATGACCCCGAGCTGTACTACCACCCCACCACCCACCCGGGCGCCTGTCTGCCGCACGCCTGGCTCCAACACGGCACGGATCGTGTCTCCACACTCGACCTCGCGGGCGGTGGGCGGTTCTCCCTGATCACGGGGATCGGTGGCGAGCCGTGGCTGCGGGCGGCCAAGAAGGCCGCCGCGGAATACGGCATCGCCCTGCCCGTCCACAGCATCGGCGCCCGGTGCACCTACGAGGACGTGCTCGGGGACTGGGCCCGGTTGCGGGAGGTCGGGGACCGGGGATGCCTCCTCGTCCGGCCGGACCGGCACATCGCCTGGCGCAGCCACGACCTGCCGACCGATCCGGAGCAGGAGCTGCGCAGGGCCCTGGACGGGATCCTGGCGCGCGGCTGACAGCACTGCCCACCCGGTTCCATTTCACCCATTGTTCCGGACTGCCGTCCCCGGCCTGGTACGTCGCCTCGCGGCCGGGGACGGCGCACGGCATCCACACCCAAGGAGGAACATGACACCCGTGTCGTCTCTCGCGACATCGGCGGAGGACCACAAGGCCGTCGCCGTCGACTATTTCAAGCGCCTGGACACCGGCCGGGACCTGCTGGACCTCTTCGACGACGAGGCCTACGTCTGCTTCCCCAAGCACGTGCCTGCGCGCGGCACCGAGGAGGTGCGCCGGCTGTTCACCGACATCGGCGCGCTGTTCACCTCGATCGTCCACGAGATCCCGTACTTCAACTACATCGCCGAGGGCGAGTTCCTGGTGGTCGAAGGGTTCACCCACGGGGTCCTGGCCGACGGCACCTCCTGGCACGCCGGGCAGGGCCTCGGCGGGCGCTTCTGCAACGTCTTCCACATCCGCGATGAGAAGATCCAGCGGCTGTTCATCTACCTCGACCCCGACTACGCCGACGCCGACACCAAGCGCTTCCCGTGGCTGAACTCCTGACAACCCGTTCCGCGCGGGCCGTTGATCCACCGTAAGCAGTCGACTCCGCAGGGATCACCTGTGGAGTCGACTGCTTTCAAGGGCGCGGGACGTGTTGTCCGGCGAGTGCCGTGCGGTGGCGGAAGGGGCCCCGCATGCGGGCGCGCCGCCCCTCCCGTGCAGGGGAAGGAGCGGCGCTGGAAGGCACGTTCGCGCGGGCAGCGGTAAGGCAAGGCCGCGGGCGCGCCACCATGGTCGGCTCGTTGTCCGGCCTCAGGCAGAGAGACCGTTCTTGAGCGCTTCGGCGATCTGTACGACGCGCTCGGCCTGGTGGCGGGCCGCGTTGCGGGTCTGGTCGCCGATGGGGTTGCTGCCCTGGGCGTCGACGTGGGAGGTGCCGTAGGGGTTGCCGTCGACGAACTTGACCGGGTCGGTGTAGCCGGGGCTGACGATCAGGCCGCCGAAGTGGTGGATGGAGTTGTAGAGCGCAAGGAGGGTGGACTCCTGGCCGCCGTGGGTGGTGGCGGTGGTGACGAAGCCGCTGTAGACCTTGTTGGCCAGCTTGCCCTGGGCCCACAGGCCGCCGAGCGTGTCGATGAACTGCTTGAGCTGGGAGGAGATGTTGCCGAAGCGGGTGGGGGTGCCGAAGATCACCGCGTCGGCCCACTCCACGTCGTCCGCGGTGGCCACGGGGATACCGGCGCTGGCGGCGGCGTGGGCGGCCCAGGCCTCGTTGGCGGCGACGGCGGCCTCGGGGGCAAGTTCGGCAGCCTTGCGCAGGCGGACCTCCGCACCGGCCTTCTCCGCGGCGTCGGAGATCTCCTTGGCGATCTCGGCACTGAAACCGGTCGACGAGTAGTAGACAACTGCCAGCTTGACGGGGGAAGTCACAGAGAATCTCCGTTCACTGATGAGTGCATGTGCCCTCACGGCCCATGACAAGGCATGGCCCGCCGACTATCGGTTCGTAGAGCGAGGGCCACCGATGTCGTTGAACAGTAAACCATTGTGGGCGGGTGGGGACAGCCCGCCACGGATGCTTCGGATCACGTTTCGAACATCCCATGATTTTCGAAAGTTGCTTGACGCGCGTACAAGGGCCTTGAGACTGTGGCTGGGCTTCGCAGGCCGGCGTCGAACCCAAAAGTCGCGCACTCCTCAACCGCCGGCCCTCAGTGCCACCCGGCGGAAGGGGTGGGCCCCCGGGGGCGTGGATCCGTCCGCTCCCTGACTCGGCCACGCTCACGCTTCCCTCCACGCGGCCGGGGACGACTCCGCCGCCGCCGAGATGGCCGCACGCGCGGCGGCCGAACTGACCAGCGGGTCCTACGTCAACCTGGGCATCGGACCGCCCACGCTCGTGCCGAACTTCCTGCCGGCCGGAGTCGACGTGGTGCTGCAGTCCGAGAACGGCATCCTCGACGAAGCGGTCGCGGTGGTCGCGCAGGGCGGCGGTGTCGGAGCGGTTGTCCCAGACGTGGTGGCGGCGGTCCTGGTAGAAGTCATGGCGGCTGTCGCGGCCGGATCCGGTGTGGACGCGGACGGTGGATCGGCCGTCCAGCCGCTAGTGGTCGAGGGGTCCTGCTGGAGCTGTGACCACGGTGGTGCGTCGAGTGGCTCAGGCTCGGTTTCGAGGGGGCCGACGACGGCGGCCCGATCGCGGTTCCGGCGACCTTAGGGGCCCGCGTCCACGAGCACCGACAGCCAGCAGGCGGCTGTGGCGTGCGGCAGGGCGGCGCCCCGGCGCGGCCCGACGTACGCCGAGGAACCCGGCCGAGGAGCAGCCACCGGTCAACGCGGGCGAGATCACGCGCTGACCCGCGTATTGCCTCGGTCGTCTCCTAGGGTCGTCCGTATGATGATCGACACTGGGGCCGCCGGCTTGCTCTTCGAATCCCTCCAGGCAGACGCCGTCACCAGCCCGGACCAGCTGCGCGAGCTCTACCCGCAGCCGAACCCGAACTCGCTCCGCAAGGAGATCGACCGCCTGACCGAGGAGGCCCGGGCGCTGATCGGCTGTTCCTCGCTGGTTTTCATCGGCAGTGCGGACGTCGAGGGCCGGGCGGACGTGACGCCGCGTGGCGGCCCGGCCGGGTTCGTCTCGGTGCTGGACGAACGGACCTTGGCGATCCCCGACGCGACCGGCAACAAGCGGCTCGACACCCTGCACAACGTGCTGCAGACCGGACACGTCGGCCTGCTCTTCCTCATCCCCGGCAGCCCGACCACGCTGCGCGTCAATGGCCGCGCCTGTGTCTCGGCGCGCCCGGAGCTGCTCGCCCAACTCACTCCCGTCGGCAAACCGCCGGTCACGGCGATTGTGGTGCATGTCGAGCAGGTCTATCCGCACTGCCCGAAGTCGCTGATGCGCGCCGACGCCTGGCAACCGGAGCAGTGGGTGCCTGCCGACGCCCAGCCGACCAGCGCCGAGGTGACGCTGGCCCAGCTGAACCTGCCGGGCCTGACCCTCGATCAGGTCAAGGAGGCCGAGCGGGAGTCACTGCGCCTGCGTTACGAGTGAATTCGGACTGAGTCACTCCCGGCGACCGAGCTCTCCACGGTCTGAGGGGCTCCCCTGCCGCAGCAGCTGCGGCAGGGGGACTCCCAGGCCGGGCGCCGGCGCTCGGCCCGGACTCGGCCCCGGAGACCCAGCCCTCCGTGCTACCGATCCTGACCGATGTCTCCGTCCCCGTCGCGTACGCTGAACCAGCCCTGGGACGAGGGCGCAACCCAAGGTGAGCAGCGCTTCGTTGATGTCGTCGTGGACATCCCAGCGGATTCGCAGGCGCCGGAAGTGGTGCAGGAGCGTGCCGAGCCGTCCACTGGAAAGGCAATGCTCAAGGCCTGTGGATCGGCTCAGCGCGGCGTGAAGCTCCGACCAGCGTACGACTGTGCCTAACTCCATGGTCTGACTCCCCTGTGGGTGCATGCGCCCATAGACGCGCGCGTTTCCGCCCTGGAGACGGACGTGGCCGCGCGAGGGCACGTGACAGCCTCCGGGATGTCACAACCAGCCCGCCAACAGGGAGCCGTCCTCATGACCAACAGCGCACTGCCACCCACCGCTGCACGTCCTGTGACCGCTGTACCTGTCCCCCCGTGGGCCCGGCGTGCGGCGGCCGCAGTCTGGGTCTGCCCCAGAGCGTCCGAGGTGACGTACCGCTCCAGGCCAGTGCCCTTCTCGGACCCCCTGCGGTACGCCTCCGCCTCCGCCTGAGTCATCCCCCGGTACGCCTCCAATACCTTCGTCTCGTCCGCCGCCTCTGGATCCGCCGGCGCCGACGACGTCGTAGTCGACTGCGCAGACGGCGATGCGTCGGCGCCGGCGTGGTCGGCGTCCTGGCTGTCGCTGGTGCCGGAGCCGCATCCCCCAAGGATCGTCATGAGCATCACTGCGCAGGCGCAAACTGCGCCCGTCCTCGGTGTGCTGGCCCTGCGCACCTCTTCCCCCTGCGTACGACGTCGCTGATGATCGTCACCGTAGCCGCTCACACACCCACCGTCACGGGCGATGCAACACCAATCGCCAGCCCCGACCACGGCCCTCCCCCGCCCCGACTATCACCCCCCAGACCCCGACCATGGACCCGACCACTGCAGGTCACAGCGTTGCACAGACCATCCGGCCGAAAACTGCGCAACAACCCGCCCGCTGCGCACCGGACGACGTCAGCCAGGCAACCCCCGGCTGCGCAGAGCACGTCGGCAGGCCGATGCTGCGCAATGGTCACAGGCGCGAATGAGCAGACCCACTGCCCACCAGGCGGCCCAGTGCGCAACCGCCACCGCCCCGCGGCTTCTTGGGGCGGCGGACGAATCGGTGACTGCACAGCGGGCCGAGGAAGCAGGCTGAGCACCGTTGCAACGGCCTTCAGACGACGTCGAATTCGTTGCCCTCGGGATCTTGCATGGCGGCGGCGTAGAGCCCCATGGCCGGCTCATCCTTGATCCGCAGCACGGTGGCACCAGCTGTGACCAGCCGTTCCACCGTGGCCTTGACCCGTTGTGTGCGGACGTCCAGTGGGACGTCACGGCCGCCGCCGACCTTCAGGTCGAAGTGCCACCGGTTCTTGGCGACCTTGGGCTCCGGAACCTGCTGGAACCACACCCTCGGTCCACGTCCCGCGGGATCGATGATCGACTCCGGAATATCCCCGGCACCGGTCGGCAACTCTTCCTCGGGCACCCCCACCGCCGCCCAGTAGGCACGCCACGTGGCGTGCCCGCCCGGCGCAGGCTCAGGCACGTAGCCCAGGGCCTCCGCCCAGAACGTCACCATTCTCTGCGGATCGGAGCAGTCGATCGTCAGCTGCACTGTCATCTCCATGCTCGGAGCATCCCAGGCAGGTCTGACAGACGATGCACTTCCGTAACAGGCCCTGACTGGACCTCGATGCAGGCGACGACGACCACGGTGCGCAGGGCGGTGACGAAGTGCAGGACGCGGCCCTGGTCGACGTCGTCGGTGTACTGGCGCCGCTGGGGGCCGGTGGTGTCGCCGGGGATCGGCTGGCCGATCTCGGGGGTGACGGAGATGACGACCAGGGTGCGGTCGAGGGCGTGGAGCTCTGCTTCGCTGGTGAGGGACTCCAGCTGTTTCGCGGCGGCGTCGGAGAAGGTGATCCGGGCGGGGAAGCAGCGGGAGGGGAGCGGGGTACGCACCGGCGGCGCGGGGACTTCGCACCGGCCGACCTCCCGCGCCGCCGCCGCGCCGCGCGGGCCCGGTGCTACTGGAGCATACGGGCCGCCTCCACCCGCTGGAGGTGGATCACGACGTCGTGCGACTCCGCGAGCCGGATCTGCGGGGCGTCCGCGATCCCGGGGTAGGTGGCGCCGATGTTCTTGACGGTGCGCGGCGCGGCGAGCCAGGCGCGGGCCGCCGCCGGGGCGTTGCGCAGGTCCACCACGAAGTCGCGGTACCGTACCCGGTCGAGGGTGTGCTCGGTGGTGCCGGGCGCGGCCGGGCCGACGGTGAAGCGGTGGACGCCGCCGTCCTGGCCGAAGGCGTTGAACGAGCCCCGGTCGAAGGTGAGGCCGACACTCAGGTAGCCGCCGCCCAACTGCTCGCGGAGGAAGTCGCCCTGAACCTTCGGATAGGTGCCGGGGACGTAGGTCCTGAGGGCGATGTGGCCGTTGTGGGCGGCGAGCGCGATCTTGTCGCCGGTCCGCTGCTGCCACCAGGCGACGTTCTCCGCCATGATCCGGTCGCGGTGGAGCATGGCGTCGGTGATGCCCTGTGGGTCGTCCAGGTCGAAGGCGTACAGCGTGGTCATCTGGTGGATCGCGGTGGCGTGCTGGACGGCCCAGGCGTGCGCGTCGGCGTCGGCGCCGGTGCCGGGCCGCTGCTTGAGCAGGTCCACCGCCCGGCCGGTCCGCTCGGCGAGCTCCTTCCGTTCGGCCATCGGCTTCGACAGGTAGTCGTTGACGTACGTCTCGGCATCGGTGGCGGGCCGCAGGCCCCGGTACAGCTCGGTGAGCCGCGGGGCGAGTTCGGGGCGGGCCGCGGCCGCGTAGGCGTTCACCTCGTCGTACAGTTCGGCACCGGCGAACCCGCTGTCGTCGCCGACGAAGCGGACCGGGTCCTTCGGGTGCTTGACGTTGTACGCGCGCATCCACTGGAGCAGATCGCGGTACTCGGCGTTGTTCCACCACCGGTAGTCGCCCTGGAACTCCTCGTCCATGATCTGCTTCAAGTCGCCCTCGCCGCGCAGGAGGTAGGCGTCGATCCGCAGGCCGGTGCTCCACGGGGCTTCGAGGGCGAAGGCCCGGAAGCCCTTCTCCTCGACCAGGTACCGGAAGACCCGGTGCTTGACGGTGAAGAACTCGTGCGAGCTGTGGGTGGCCTCGCCCAGGCCCACCACCCGGGCGTCGCCGACCATCCGGCCGAACGGGCGGAGGTCGCCCAGGCCGCCGCGGGGCTCGGTGGTGCGCAGCGGGTGGGCCACCCGGCCGAGGGCCGCCTCGGGGGAGCGGAACGCGGCGGCCGCGGCCTCCTCCGGGCCGGCGGGCGCGGCGGCGACGGCGGAGGCCGATGCGGCGGCCGGGGCGGGCGGGGTGGCGGCGGAGGCGGCCGGGGCGACGGCCAGGGTGGCACCGAGCGGGACGAGCAGGGCGGCGAGCAGGGCCTTGTGCGTGTTCATGGGCCCAACTCTCGCCGCGCGGGGGCGCCCCGGACCATCCGCTGCGCCCCCCGATCGGCCCGGGGGTTAGCTCTACCCGTCGATGGGTGGGGGCCGGGACCCTGGTCCCGGTCGTGAACACAGCTCGACCGTAGGCACTACGCAGTGCTACATGTCCGTTCGCCGTAGCCATACGAGGTGCCCTTGAGCTGCTTGACCGGGTAGCGCATCTGCGCGGGTGCGCTCTCGGGGCCGGGCGGGTGAACGATTTCTGCACCGCGGCGTCCAGGCCGTCGCCGAACAGGCTCATGGCCCTCCCCTACTCGCCGTTGTCGGTGTCGGTGACAGTGCCGTCCTTGAGGTAGCGGGCGAGGTTGAGGTCCGGGGCGTCGAACCGCTCGCGGACCTCCTCGCCCCAGAGGACGGGGAAGCCGGTCGAGCCGCGCGGCCCGGAACGTGAGGCGTACGCACGTCTGTTGCTTGACCGACTCCCAACCGGACACCGTGGCCCGGCGCACCTTCAGTGCCGCTGCCACCTGGTCCAGCGTCAGGCCGCGGGCCTGGCGCAGCCGCTTGCGCTCCTCCACCGACGGCAGCGCAGCGCGGGACGCGACCAGTGCGTCGACCGCGTCGAAAGTACGTGTCGTGTACCAAAGGCGTTCGGAGGTGCTTGGGCAGCCCGCGAAGATTGGACACTGCCCGGCAGGTGCTGGAAGTACCACCCCGCCCGGACGCGCCCTGGGCGTTCGGCTTGCCGAGCGGTGCTCGGCTCAGTCCCCGTTACCGCCCCGGCATCATGGTGGGGAGCGTCGCGAGAAGTGGTCTCATGGCCGGCGGCCAGGAGGAGCAGGGCGCGGTGGCCACCAGATCCGCCGGTGTCATTCCCGGACGGCTTCCAAGACCTCTCGACCCAGTAGTGTGCCTTCGCATGACCGACTCCGGGATCGAGATCACCGCAGCCCTGGTCCACGCCCTGCTGCAGGAGCAGCATCCGGACCTTGCGGGTCTGGTCATCCGCGAAGTAGCAGGCGGATGGGACAATCGACAGTGGCGCCTCGGGGACGAGTTGGCCGTGCGCATGCCGCGTACGGAACGGGCCCCGGAGCTCCAGCGCAAGGAGTGCCGGTGGCTGCCCGTCCTGGCCCCGCGCCTGCCGCTACCGGTTCCGAACCCTGTGCGGATCGGTGAACCGTCCGCGCGCTTCCCGAGGTCCTGGACCATCATGACGTGGGTTCCGGGCGAGCCCCTGGACCGCACCTCGATCAGCCGCGGCGACCACGCTGCCGCCGCGCTGGCGGACTTCCTCAGGGCGCTCCATGTGGAGGCACCCGGCGAGGCGCCGACCAGTTCGGACCGCGGCGCTCACCCCAAGAAGTGCACGGACGGCTTCGACCACTTCTTCCGAGCCGTTGTTCCCGACGGCATTGCCGACGAGGTCCGGGCCGTCTGGGACGATGCCGTTGCGGCCCCGGATTGGGAGGGCGCGCCGGTATGGGTGCACGGTGACCTGCATCCCGCGAATGTCGTCGTCTCGGACGGGACGCTTTCGGGCGTGATCGACTTCGGTGACATGTTCGCCGGTGATCCGGCGTGGGACCTCGCGGCCGCTTGGGTGGTCCTTCCCGCGGGCGCCGCCTCACGGTTCTTCGACGCGTACGCGCATGCCGACAAGGCGACGATCCGGCGCGCCCGTGGGTTGGCTGCTCTGAAGAGCCTGTTCCTCATGCTGATGGGCCAGAACGGAGACCGGGGCCTGCCTGGCGGCAAGCCGACATGGGGACCCGCAGGCCGGGCAGCGCTCGATCGCGTGCTGAGAGACAGCGTGATGTAGCCGGGAGCGACGAGCGTCCACGGGCAGTTCGGTCTGCACCCGGCCCCTGCAGGGACTCTGTGGGATCGGACGGCTTGGAGCCCGAGCAGCCGTATCCAGCTCCGCCCTCGCCAAGCACTGCAGGATGTCGTGGATGGTCAGGACAGGCCGAACATCAGCCATGCCTGGTGGGCGGCCCAGGTGGGGTACAGCTCGCCCATGGCGTCGAACAGCTCGCGTTCGCCGGAGGTCTCCTTCTGGAGACGGTCGAAGTCGACGAGGTACTTCTTCGTCCAACCGATGGCCTGCGGCGTGTCGGCGACACCCGGCTTCTTGTGGCCCGCGACCGCGGTCTTGGGGCTGAATGCGGAGAGCCGGTCCAGCGCGGTCATCCAGTTCTCGCGGATCTCGGGCGTGGTCTGGGCGACGTACTGGTGGCACTGGTTGTAGAGGACGTCCCCGCCGACGACGAGGTCGAGCGCGGGCACGTGCAGGGAGGTGCTGTCGGGGGCGTCGGTGTGGCCCTGCGCGATGATGCGCAGCTCGTGGCCCTCCAGGGCGAAGGCCTCGTCCTCGTAGGGCTCCGGCAGCGTGATCACGGCCGGCAGTTGACCCGGCAGGAGCTTGCGGTAGAAGGGCACCGGCTGCCGGCGTGCCAGGTCGACGGTCTTCGGCGTGGCGATGGCCCGCGCCCCGGGGAAGTGACGCAGCAGCACGCTCAGCCCGGCGAAGTGGTCGAGGTGGCCGTGGGTGATGTAGATCGTCGTGAGGTTACGGTGGTGCAGTTCGACCCAGGCGGCCAGCGCCTCGGCCTCGGCGACAGTGGTGAGCGGGTCGACCAGGACCGCGTCGCTCTCGCCGTAGATCAGTGTCGACGTCATCGGGTCCCAGGCCATCGGTGGGCCGAACGGCCGCGGGCGGTCCCCCACCACCGGCTTCTCCGGGGCGTCGAAGACGTTGAAGTGCAGCACGGATGCCATGTCGATCAGTTCCTCTCGGTGGCCCGGCTCCCGCGTCCCGTTCTGGGTGACTTCGCCTGTCCGTGCCGGTGAGCGGAGGGGTGCCACACAGCTGAGGGCGGAACCGCGATGCCCGTGGTGGCGACAGCCTCACCATTGCAGGTTCTATGTCATACGCCATAGAACCGTAGTAACGGATGCTTCACATCGCATCACGAGCACCGGAAAGGCGCATCGAACGTGGCTGACGGCGCATCGGCCAGGTGCTCTCGTGCGGTCGGCTGAAGTGGACGTCGCTGAGGTCGATCGAGACCATGACCTGGTCGAGGACGGGGTGGCCATCGGCGTCGCGGCGGTAGGCGCGGCGCCTGGTGGGCAGCACGATGCCGTCCGCTTCCCAGTGCAGCCTCCCGCCGTGGCGATGTTCCCCTCGGCGTGGAACGGCGCGCCCGAGCACTGCGCACCGACCGGTTGTCGCGACGGATCCGCGAAGGAGCCCGAAGCGGATGCGCAGGCTCCGGCGCTGCGGATACCGTCGGCGGCCGGCTCCGTCAGCCGCTTTCCGCGTAGTTCATGAACCAGTGGGTGTCGAAATAGTGGGCCATCGTGAACGGGTGGTGCGGGTCGGTGAGGATGCGGCAGACGAACTCCGCGGTCTGGCAGTCGAAGGGGACGTCCTCACCGTCGAAGGACCGGACGACGACGGGCCAACGGTCGGGGTCGCCGGCGTCGGCTCTCCAGCAGTACGAGTCCTCGTGCTCCGTGCCCGCCCAGATGAGCAGGCCGTCCTCCCTGAGGTACGTCCACGGCTCCTGGTTCAGGTCCAGCCATGCGTCGAAGGCGCCCGAGCCGAACGTCTCCACCATGCGCTTGTAGTCGCTCGGCAGCGCGGTTCCCAGGCGCGACTCCACCTCTGCCCAGTCCACGTCCGGCCGCTGGGCGGGCAGTGTCCAGCCGGTGATCCGTATCAGCCGCTCCACCCAGTCGACGTCTCCGTCCCCGTCGCGAGCGACCGCCAACGGCTCCGGCACCTCTCTGTGAGCGACCACCAGCACCGGCCGCACGGCGCCCTCGGCGTCCCGCGCCGTACCGGTGCCGACCCACTGATTTCCGTACGCCCACGCCCGTATCGTCACGGCCCGGTCCTCGAAGGGAGCGAGGAGGGCCGCGCCCCGGGACTCGTCGACCGTCGGATCGGTGAAGCCGTCGAGGACGAGGGTGCGCGGGAGACCGTACCTGCTGTCGAGCAGTTCGGTCAGCGCCTGTGGGTCCAGGTCGCTGGGCAGGTACGTACAGCCGCCTCCTGGACCGAGTTGGGCCAGCAGGTCGTTGACGGTCGCTTGCGTGAGTTCCATGGCGGACAGTGAAGCGCACCGCACTGACAATGGGCGTCCTCGACGACGTACCTGCCGTTGATTCGGGCAATCGGCCGAGCCGGCCCCGGATCAGGCGGTCACGGCCGGCTTCGCGTCTGCCGAAGGGACGGCACGTGCTGCGAGGCCGCGGTGGTGACGGAAGCGGCGCCCGCGCCGGGAGCAGGGCGGGGTTGCGTCTGCCGGACCCGCGAGGACGGGCTCCTGTCGCAGCTCCAGCACTGTCCGAGCCGGCCCAGAGGGCTCAACGGTCAGCAGCAGGTGTGGCCCGGTGCCAGGGGGCGTCAGGTCGGGTCTGGGCCGGCTGGGCGGTGAGGCGGAGGGAATGGACGTCCTGGAGGCCAGGGACGGGGCCGAGGTATTGGTGGCCGGTCATGTGGCACCAGGCGGGCAGGTCGAGCGGTGCGGCCGGGTCGGTGGCGATGACGTGGACAACCGTGCCGGGCTCGGCTCCCTCGATCTCCTTGCGCAGACGGAGCAGGAGGGTGACGCAGAGCAGGCCGGTGCCGTCGACGGTCATGTCCGGCGCGGGGGTGTCGGGCTTCACGACGGTCCTCATCGGCGGTAGGCGGTGGCGGCGACGGCGGGCAGGAGGGCCAGGGAGAGGATGCCACCGGTGAGGGCGAGGGCAGGGTAGCTGGTGGCGGCGACCATGATGCCGGAGGCCATGCCCCCGGTGGCGCCGGCGATGGCGATGGAGACGTCGACCAGGCCCTGGGTCTTGGCGCGGGTGGCGAGTGGGACGGTGTCGGTGATGATCGCGGTACCGGCCACGAGACCGAAGTTCCAGCCGAGCCCCAGCAGGGCCAGGGCGAGCGCGAGGAGGGCGACGGAGTCGCCGGGCGCGGCTGCGGCGAGGATGCCGGCGGCCAGGAGGGTGATTCCGGAGGCGGCGGCGGTCTTCATGCGGCCGTAGCGGTCGACGAGCCAGCCGGTGAGCGGCGAGGGCAAGTACATGGCGCCGATGTGGACGGCGATGACGAGGCCGGAGGCGGCAGTACCGTGGCCGTGGTCGTGCATGTGGACCGGCGTCATGGTCATGATCGCGACCATGACCAGCTGGGTGAGGACCATGACGAGCGCGCCGAGGACCACGCCCCCGCGCCCTTCCCGTGTGTCCGCGTCGTCTGCGGTGGGCGTCCCGGCGGCGGTTTCGGTTTCCTTGGTCTCGGCGAGGGTGCGGGCCAGGACCAGCGGGTCGGGCCGCAGCCAGAGGGCGAGGACGAGGGCGGCCAGCGCGTAGGCGGCGCCGGAGAGGATGAAGGGGCCGGCGAGGTCGGGCATGCCGAGGTGTTCGGCGAAGCTGCCGGTGGGCGCGGCGAGGTTGGGGCCGGCGACGCCGCCGAGGGTGGTGGCGACCAGGACGGTGGAGACGGCGCGGGCGCGGTGTCCGGGTGCGGCGAGGTCGGCTCCGGCGTAGCGGGCCTGGAGGTTCGTGGCGGTGCCTGCTCCGTAGACGAACAGGGCGGTGAACAGCAGGACCGGGTTGTCCAGGACGGCGGCGGTGATGACGCCGGCGGAGCCCACCGCGCCGGTGAGGTATCCGGCGGCGAGACCGGGACGGCGGCCGCGGACCTGGGAGATGCGCCCGACGGCGATGGCGGCGAGGGCGGATCCGGCGGTGAACAGGGCGCTGGGCAGGCCGGCGAGGCTGGTGGAGCCGAGCATCTCCTGGGCGAGGAGGGCGCCGACGGTGACGCCGGCGGCGAGCCCCGCGCCGCTGAGGATCTGAGAGGCGACCAGGACGCGCAGGATCCGGGGCTGGACCTGGGCGGGGTCGGGTGTGGCGGCCGTCGTGCCGGTGGGCGCGGTCTTGGTCATGTCTCTCTTCCGGAGCGGCGGTGACAGGTGCGGGACCGGCGGGAAGGGCATCGATGGGGTGGGTGGCCCTGGTCGTGCAGGACGAGCCGGTCTCGGCAGCGGGCGGGCGGGCCGTCATGCATCGGCCCGGCGCCGGACGAGCAGCGCCGCGGGCCCGTGCACGGGGTGGGACCAGTCGGCGTCGAGGGCCGCGGCGAGGTCGGCGGTCAGGTCGTCGGCGCCTTCGAGGCCGTGGTGGGTGGTGGTGCCGGGCCGGGTGGTGGCCAGGGACTCGACCTCTCGGCGGGGGTGTGGCTGCTGGGCCGGTCGCCGAGGCGGTCCGTCAGAGACGGCGGCATCGGCGTCGTCACCCGGGGAACGGCCGGGGTGGTGACGTTGTCGTCGAGGTGGACGGGCTCGCCGTGCGGTCCCGGGTGCACGAGGAGGTCACCGCCCGGGCCGGTCACGTCAGGTCCGAGACATCGACGGGCAGCTTCGACAGGCGCCACTCCAGCATGCCGTCGTTGAGACGGATCGCACGGCGGCCCCGGTCGGTCAGCAATCGCACGGCGTCGTAGGCCAGGACGCAGTACTCGCCACGGCAGTACACGACGATGTCGGCGTTCTCGGGGAGCTCGTCGATCCGGTCGGCCAGTTCCTCGACCGGGATGGAGACCGCGCCGGGGATGTGCCCGGCGCGGTACTCCTCCGCCGGCCTGACGTCGAGCACGACGACGTCTCCGGTCTCCACCCGGGCCCGCAGTCCCTCGCGAGTGACTTCCGGCCCGCCGTCCTCCCCCAGGTAGGCGGCACGGGCGGGCGGGACCGTCGTCTGGTGCCTCTCGGCGACCTTGCGCAGCAGCGCGAACAGCTGGGCCACGTCGTCGCCGGCCAGCCGGTAGTGGATGCGCACGCCCTCGCGACGGGTGGCGACGAAGCCCGCCTGCTTGAGGGTCTGAAGATGCGCCGACGCGGTGGTCAGGTTGAGGCCCGCCGCCTTCGCCAGCGCGTCCACGGTGCGCTCGCCCTGGGCCAGCAGGTCGAGCAGCTCCAGGCGCTTTCCGCTGGCCAGCGCCTTGCCGCTGGCCGCGAACGCGTCGTACAGCCGCGCCTTCGTCCCGCTCTTCGTGCTCGCCGACATGGCATCCTCCATAAATCCATGGATTACTGTAGACGAGCCTGTGGGGTGCGACTGCACACTTCGCTCACGAGCTCTTGGAGGACGCCGTGGGCTCCGCGGGACGATCGCCTCATTCCGCTCGTCGACGAAGGCTGGACAACTGCGCCCACTGCTCCCCCGCCTGGAAGAAGCTGATCAACACCACCCGTGGCCGACTTGCCCTGCCCCGCACCTCTGACCCGGTCGCCTCCCCGCTGCCCTCGGCTGAGCGAGCCCTGCCGACTGCCGACTCCCACCCCGTCCGCTGTGCGATCGGCCCTCCCCGCCGCCGTTGGCTTCCGAAGCCGTGGGCGACGGGGGCAAGGCGGAGCGGCTGGAAGTTCCGGCACGTCCGCCGGCGGAGACCGAGCGCTCGCGGGCGTCAGCTGTGACCGGGCGTCAGAGCCGTGTGTGAGAGGAGGGAGGAGGCCTACGGCCCTCGGCGCGTGGCTCCTCCTCTGTTGCCGCGGGCATCGCGGCGGGGCGCCGGCCCGGCAGGCGAGCACAGCAGTGCGGCACCGGTCCGTGGGGATCCGGGGTCAGCTGAAGACCACGGTCCGGTTGCCGTGGAGCAGGATGCGGCCCTGGCAGTGCCAGTTGACGGCGCGGGCCAGTGCCAGGCGTTCGGCGTCGCGGCCGACGGTGACGAGTCGGCCGGGGCCGGCGCGGTGATCGACGCGGATGATCTCCTGCTCGATGATGGGCCCTTCGTCCAGGTCGGCGGTGACGTAGTGGGCGGTGGCGCCGACGAGTTTCACCCCGCGGCGGTGTGCCTGGTGGTAGGGCTTGGCGCCGGCGAAGCTCGGCAGGAAGGAGTGGTGGATGTTGATCGCCCGGCCTTCCAGCCGCTTGCAGAGGTCGTCGGAGAGCACCTGCATGTAGCGGGCGAGGACGACGAGGTCGATGCGATGCTCCTCGACGAGAGCCAGCAGCCGGGCTTCCGCCCGGGGCTTGGTGTCGGGTGTGACCGGGACGTGTTCGAACGGCACGCCCTGGGCCGCGGCCAGCGGCTGAAGGTCCGGATGGTTGGAGACCACCAGGACGATCTCGGCGTCCAGTGCGCCGCTGCGCCACCGGTAGAGCAGGTCGGCGAGGCAGTGGTCGAACTTCGAGACCATCACCAGCACGCGCGGCTTGAGCGCAGCGTCCCTGAGCTGCCATTCCATCCCGAACTCCGCGGCCACGGGTGCGAAGGTGTCCCGCAGACGGTCCGCGGTGATCTCCGCGTCGAGGGCGGTGAAGCCGGTGCGCAGGAACACGATGCCGTGGTCGGTGTCGTCGAACTGCTGGTGTTCGGTGATGTCGCATCCGTGCCGAACGAGGAACGACGTCACGGCGTGAAGGATGCCGGGGCGTTCGGGGCAGCTGAGGGTGAGGACGAACTCGCGGGTCATGGAGGGCTCCTCAGCACTCGACGACGTTGAGGGCGAGACCGCCACGCGCGGTCTCCTTGTACGTGTCCTTCATGTCGGCTCCGGTCTCCCGCATGGTCTTGATCGCCTGGTCGAGGGAGACGTGGTGGCTGCCGTCACCGTGCACGGCCATCCGTGCCGCGGTGATGGCTTTGAGGGACGCCACCGCATTGCGTTCGATGCAGGGAATCTGGACCAGGCCGCCGACCGGATCGCAGGTCAGGCCGAGGTTGTGCTCGACGCCGATCTCCGCGGCGTTCTCCACTTGCTCCGGTGTTCCGCCGAGGACTTCGGCCAGGCCCGCCGCGGCCATCGAGCAGGCGGAGCCGACCTCGCCCTGGCATCCCACCTCGGCCCCCGAGATGGAGGCGTTCTCCTTGAACAGCACGCCGATGGCGGCCGCGGTCAGCAGGAAGCGGACGATGCCGTCGGGGCCGGCTTCTCGCACGAAACGCTCGTAGTAGTGCAGGACCGCCGGGACGATGCCGGCCGCCCCGTTGGTCGGGGCGGTCACCACCCGGCCGCCGGCCGCGTTCTCCTCGTTGACGGCCAGCGCGTACAGGGTGACCCACTCCATGGCGTGCAGGGAGTCCGTCTCGGCCTCCGTGTCCGCGGCCAGCAGTTTCCGGTGCAGCGCGGCCGCCGGCGGCGCACCTTGAGCCCGCCGGGCAGTACCCCGTCCCGCGTGCAGCCTCGGCGCACGCACTCCTGCATCACCGACCAGATGTGCAGGAGTCCGGCACGGACTTCCTCCTCGCTGCGCCAGGACAGTTCGTTCGCCATCATGATCGAGCTGATCGGCAGGCCGGTGGTGCGGGTGTGCGCCAGCAGTTCGGCGCCGGTGGTGAACGGGTGGCGCACCGGTGTGCTGTCCGGGACGATCCGCGGGCTGAACGCTTCCGAGTCGTCCAGTACGAAGCCGCCGCCGACGGAGTAGTACGTACGTGATGCCAGGCGGCGCCCGTCTTGGGCGGTGGCCTCGAAGGTCATGGCGTTCGAGTGGAAGGCCAGCCGCTTGCCACGGTGCAGTATCACGTCGTCGTCGAGGTGGAAGGCCATGGGGTGCTTGCCCAGCAGCCGCAGGTTCCGCGTCGCCCGGACGCGGTCCATCGTCGGTGCCGTGACGGCGGGGTCGACGAGCTCGGGCACCTCACCCTCCAGCCCCAGTACGACGGCCTTCACGCTGCCGTGGCCGTGCCCGGTGGCGCCCAGCGAGCCGAACAGTTCGACATGGACGCGGCTGGTCTCCGCGAGCAGGCCCTCCTGCTCCAAGGCGTACGCGAAGGAGTGTGCGGCGCGCATCGGGCCCACGGTGTGGGAACTCGACGGCCCGATGCCGACCTTGAACATGTCGAAGACGCTGATGCTCATCCGGTGCCTCCGCGGTATTCGGTGCAGGCGTCGACGAGCCAGGTGGCCAGGTAGGAAGCAAACGAGGAACGGACCAGCAGCCAGACGTCGGAGGCGGCTTCGCCCCGCACCACCAACGTGACCGGGGCCTGCGCCAGCAGCGTGTTCAGACACGAGCCGACGGGTGTCACCCGCGGGTCCAGGTCGATGGCACACCCCTGGGCCAGCACCGTGCGCACCAGGTGCCCGGACAGCGCCAGTGTCGTGCGCTGGGCCGAGACGTCGGTGACGGTGGCGAACTCGTCCCCGACGGCCGACCGCAGTTGTGCCAGGAGGTCGTCCTGCCGGCCGTCGGGAGCGACCAGCAGCCATTCGTCCGGGCCCATCCACAGCACCTTGACGTCGCCGGACATCTCCGCGCTCACGGGCCCCGGCAGGGTGACGTCCAGCACGGCCTCGACGGCCTTCGCCGCAGTGCTGCCGGGCTGCACCCGCAGTGTGAGCTGGGTCAGGAAGGGCAGTTCCCGCGCCTGCACCCCGGTGGGCAGCTGCGCCAGGTCGTCCTGCCAAGCGGCCAGCGGGCTGAAGCGAGTGGGCGTCTCAACCGTCACGGCGGGATCCCTCCTTGTCGAAGAGCACGGGGTCGGTCACGGTCACCGGGACGGTGCGGCCGTCCAACGGGACGTAGAGGGTTTCGCCGATGCGCTCGCTTCCGGAGCGGACCAGGGCCAGCGCGAACGTCCGCTGCAAGGCGTCGCTGCGGTAGCTGGAGGTGACATGGCCGAGCATGGGCACCGGCGGCTGGGGGATGCTGCTGGTGGCGATGATCTGGGCGCCCTCGGGGAGCAGGACCCGCTCGTCGGCCGGCAGCAGGCCCACCAGCTGTTTGCGGTCGCCGCGCTGGTTCTCCTCGCGGGAGAAGGACCGCTTGCCGATGAAGTCCGGCTTCTTCTTGGACACGACCCACGACATGCCCAGGTCCTGCGGGGTGACGGTGCCGTCGGTGTCCTGCCCGATGATCGGGTACGCCTTCTCCGCGCGCAGCACGTGCATGGTCTCGGTGCCGTACGGAGTGATGCCGAACGGGCCGCCGGCCGCGTACAGGGCGTTCCACACGGTGATGCCGTCCCAGGCGGGGACGTTGATCTCATAGGCGAGTTCACCGGAGAAGCTGATGCGGCAGACCCGTGCCGGGATGCCGGCAACGGTTGCGTCGCGCCAGGACATGAACGGGAAGGCGTCGTTGTCGGC
The DNA here is from genome assembly GCF_014650995.1 of Streptomyces viridiviolaceus. Classification (GTDB taxonomy): domain Bacteria; phylum Actinomycetota; class Actinomycetes; order Streptomycetales; family Streptomycetaceae; genus Streptomyces; species Streptomyces viridiviolaceus. The sequence continues at coordinate 44,998 of NZ_BMWA01000016.1, read as the reverse complement.
GTCCAGGTCGGGAGCCACCAGGGCCAGCACGTCGCGGGAGCGGGGGCCGACCAGGGGGATGGTCACCCAGTGCTCGGTGACGGAGGTGAGGTGGACGCGCAGGTCCGGCCACTCCGTCTGCAGCCACTCCTCCATCCATTCCAGGACCTTGGCGGCGTTGCCGGTGGTCGTGGTCAGCAGGAACTCCTGCTCGGCCACCCGGATCACGGTGCCGTCGTCGATGGCCATGCCGTCGACGCCGCACATCACGCCGTACCGGACCCGGCCCACCTTGAGGGTGCTCATCATGTTCGTGTAGAGCCGGTCCAGCAGCACGCCGGCGTCCGGGCCCTGCACGTTGATCTTGCCGAGCGTGGAGCCGTCCATCATGGCGACGCCCGTGCGGGCGGCACGGCACTCGCGCAGCACTGCCTCTTCCATGCTCTCGCCCGGCTGCGGGTAGTACCAGGGGCGCTTCCACTGGCCGACGTCCTCGAACAGGGCACCGTGCTCGGCGTGCCAGGAGTGCAGCGCGGTCACCCGGACCGGGTCGAACAGTTCGCCGCGGTTGCGGCCCGCGAGCGCGGCGAAGGCCACGGGTACGGCGGGCGGACGCAGGCGCATCGTGCCGAGGTCGGCGACGTCCACCCCGAGCGCCTCGGCGACGATGCCCGACGTCATCACGCCGGACGTGCGGCCCTGGTCGTGGGCGGTACCGATCGTGGTGTAACGCTTGACGTGCTCCACCGACCGCAGTCCCGCCCCGGTCGCCCGCAGTACGTCGGAGACGAGGGCATCGCGCTGCAGGTCGACGAACTGGTGCGAGCCGTCCTGCCCGTCCCGGGGGCTCGGGACCCGCCACAGGACCCGGCCGGGCGCCCCTTGCGGCAGCGGACCGGTGCTCGGCAGGGTGAGAGTCCGACCGGTCCTGCCGAGGGCCGACAAGGCCCGCGAGGCGGCGTCCCCGCCGTCGGCGAGACAGCCGGCCAGGGTGAAGGTGCCTCCGGCCGATCCCGCCGTACGGACACTGCCGGGCGCCTGCGCCGGCACGAAGGCCCCGATCCCGGCGTCGTAGCGCAGGGTGCCGCGGGCCTGGCTGAACAGGGCGACGGCCGGGTTCCAGCCGCCGGAGACGAGCAGCAGGTCGCAGTCGATGCCCTGCCGTTCGCCGAGGCGCCCCCGGCTGAAGGGGGCGACGTGGGCGCGGGAGACGTGCTCGACGCCGCTGGTTCCGGTGACGACGTGCCCTGTGCGTATCTCGATGCCCCGCTCGTCGCACGCGGTGCGCCAGTGCGCCGGCACCTCCTCGCGGGCCTCGACCACCGCGGCGATCCGCACGCCGGCATCGGCCAGTTCGAGCGCTGCCGGGTAGGCGCTGTCGTTCGTGGTGAACACGACGGCCTGCCGTCCGGGCAGTACGCCGAAGCGGTTGAGGTAGGTGCGCGCCGAGCCGGCCAGCATGATGCCGGGGCGGTCGTTGTCGTCGAAGGCGACCGGACGCTCGTAGGCGCCGGTGGCGTACACGACCTGCCGGGCGCGGATGCGCCAGATCCGCTGTCGCGAGACATGGGCGGGTGCCGCCGCACCGAGGTGGTCGGTGCGCTTCTCCAGGGCCAGGACGAGTCCGTCGTCGTAGTGGCCGAAGGCCGTGGTGCGCTGCAGCACCTGTACGTCGGCGCAGGCGTCGAGTTCCGCGACGACCTCCCCGACCCACTCGGTCGCGGGCCTGCCGTCCAGCAGTTCCTGGCTGCCGAGGAGCGACCCTCCGGGCTCGGGGAGTTCGTCGACGAGGATCACGCGGGCGCCGGCGCGGGCGGCCGACAGTGTGGCGGTGAGCCCTGCGGGGCCGGCGCCGACGACCAGGAGGTCGCAGTGGGCGTGCAGGGTGTCGTAGCGGGCCGTGTCCGGCCGGCTGCTGAGGCGGCCCTGCCCGGAGAGCCCCCGTGCGTCGAGGCCGTCGTACAGCTCCACGGTGGTGCCCGTGAGCATGGGCTCGGGGAAGGGGGCCTCGATCTGCACGACCGCGTTGGGCTCTTCGGCTCCGGCGGCCAGGACACCGCGCGGCCGTCCGTACTTGATGCTGTCGGCCACGTGGTGCACCCCGTTGGCCAGCAGGGCCGAGGCGAGGGTGTCGCCGGGGTGCCCGGTGTAGGCGGTGCCGTCGAAGGTGAAGGAGAGCGTGGTGTCGCGGTCGATGCGACCGTGGCCGCCGGCACGGAACGGGTTGGTCATCAGCTGGCCTCCTGGCCCTTGCGCTGCTGTGCGGCGGCTGCGCTGCCCGTGAGGAGAGGGCGCGGGGCGCGGACGTCGTAGACGGCGAGGAACTCGTGGGTGACGGTGTCGCGCACGGCGTTGAACCAGCGTCGGCAGCCTGCCGCGTGCACCCACCTTTCGGCGAACGGGCCCTTGGGGTTGTCGCGGAAGAAGACGTACTGGGCCCACTGGTCGTCGTCGAGCGCGTAGGGGTCGTCGGGGTAGGCGACGTGCGCCTGCCCGCCGTAGTGGAATTCGATCTCCTCGCGCTCGCCGCACCAGGGGCAGGCGATGAGCTGCATGTCCGGTCTCCTTGGCTGGGGCTGCGGTCAGTGGGCTACGGCGGCTGCGCCGTGCTCGTCCACCAGGGCGCCGGTGGTGAAGCGGGCGAGGGTGAAGGGCGCGTTGTACGGGTGCGGTTCGCCGGTGGCGATCGTGTGCGCGTAGCACCAGCCGACGCCCGGGGTCGCCTTGAAGCCGCCGGTGCCCCAGCCGCAGTTGAGGTACAGGTTCTCGACGGGGGTGGTGCCGACGATGGGCGAGGCGTCCGGAGTGACGTCGACGATGCCGGCCCAGGTGCGCAGCATGTGGGCGCGGGCGAAGACGGGGAAGAGCTCCAGCGCGGCGGCCATCTGACGTTCCAGGATGTGGAAGGCGCCGCGCTGTCCGTAGCCGTTGTAGCTGTCGATGCCGGCGCCCATCACCAGCTCGCCCTTGTGTGCCTGGGAGACGTACACGTGCACCGCGTTCGACATCACCACGGTCGGGTGCACCGGCTCCAGCAGTTCCGAGACCAGCGCCTGGAGCGGGTGGCTCTGCAGCGGGAGGCGCAGGCCGGCCATGGAGGCCAGGACCGAGGAGTGTCCTGCGGCCGCGAGCGCGACCTTCCCGGCGGCGATCGGGCCACGGGTGGTCTGCACCCCTGTCACACGGCCGCCCCGGATGTCGAGGCCGGTGACCTCGCAGTCCTGGATCAGGTCGATGCCGTAGTCGTCCGCCCTCCGCGCGAACCCCCAGGCGACGTAGTCGTGCTTGGCGATGCCCGCGCGCGGCTGGTAGGTGGCACCGAGCACCGGGTAGCGCACGTCGGGTGAGATGTTGACGATGGGGCAGACCTCTGCGACCTCGTCCGGCTCGAGCCACTCGGCGTCGATGCCGTTGAGCTGGTTGGCGTAGACACGGCGCTTGCTGTCGCGGATGTCCTGCAGGCTGTGGGCGAGGTTGAGGACACCGCGCTGGCTGAAGAGGATGGGGTAGTCGAGGTCCTCTTCGAGGGTTTCCCACAGTTTCAGCGAGTGCTCGTAGATGCCGGAGCTCTCGTCCCAGAGGTAGTTGGAGCGGATGATGGTGGTGTTGCGGGCCATGTTGCCGCCCGCGAGCCAGCCCTTCTCCAGGACCGCGATGTCGGTGATGCCGTGGTTCTTGGCCAGGTAGTAGGCGGTGGCCAGACCGTGCCCGCCGCCGCCGACGATGACGACGTCGTAGGACGGCTTGGGGTCGGGGTTGCGCCACAGGAAGTCGGGGTGGTCGGGGAGGGCGTCCCCGGGCGTGGCGGGAGCGTTGTCGCGCGGGTGCATCAGTGACGAGCCTCCTGGGCCGCACGCTGCGGGTCGACGGGGTACAGGGGGAAGCGGTCGGTGAGCACCCGGACGCGTTCGCGCAGTGCGGCGGCGACCTCGTCGTCGAAGCCGGGCAGGAACGCCGTCGCGACGATGTCGGCGACCTCCGTGAACTCCTCGGCCCCGAAACCGCGGGCGGCCAGGGCGGGGGTGCCGATGCGGACGCCGGAGCTGACCATCGGCGGGCGAGGGTCGAAGGGAACGGCGTTGCGGTTGACGGTGATGCCGATCCGGTGCAGCCGGTCCTCGGCCTGGCGGCCGTCGAGTTCGGAGTGCCGCAGGTCCACCAGGACCAGGTGCACGTCCGTGCCTCCGGTCAGCACGCTGACTCCGGCGGCCTCGGTGTCCTCGGCCAGCAGCCGCTGGGCGAGGATCGCGGCTCCTTCCAGAGTGCGGCGCTGGCGGTCGGCGAACTCCGGCTGGGCGGCCATCTTGAAGGCCACGGCCTTCGCCGCGATGACATGTTCCAGGGGGCCGCCCTGCTGGCCGGGGAAGACCGAGGAGTTGATCTTCTTGGCGAGTTCGGCGGTGGACAGGATCACACCGCCGCGGGGACCGCCGAGGGTCTTGTGGGTGGTGGTGGTCACCACATGCGCGTGCGGGACGGGCGAGGGGTGCAGGCCCGCCGCGACCAGACCGGCGAAATGGGCCATGTCGACCATCAGGTAGGCGCCGACCTCGTCCGCGATGCGCCGGAATTCGGCGAAGTCGAGCCGGCGGGGATATGCCGACCAGCCTGCCACGATCAGCTTCGGCCGGTGCTCGTGGGCGAGCTTGCGGACCTGCTCCATGTCGATGCGGTGATCGCGCTCGCCGACCTGGTAGGCCGCCACGTTGTACAGGCGTCCGGAGAAGTTGATCCGCATGCCGTGGGTGAGGTGGCCGCCGTGCGCCAGGTCCAGCCCCAGGATCGTCTCGCCGGGCTGCAGCAGGGCGGCCATGACGGCGGCGTTGGCCTGGGCGCCGGAGTGGGGCTGCACATTGGCGGCTTCGGCGCCGAACAGCTCCTTGACGCGGTCGATGGCGAGCTGCTCGATGACGTCGACGTGCTCGCAGCCGCCGTAGTAGCGGCGGCCCGGGTAGCCCTCGGCGTATTTGTTGGTCAGCACCGAGCCCTGGGCCTGCATCACTGCGAGCGGCGCGAAGTTCTCGCTCGCGATCATCTCCAGCGTGTCGCGCTGCCGGGCCAGCTCCGCCTCGATCGCCAGGGCGATCTCGGGATCGAAGTCATCGAGCCGAGCGCCGAGAACCGCGGACCGAGCCACTCGTGAGTCGGGGGTATGGGCAGTCATGAGAACTCCCTCGGGAGCGACTGATGGAGGACGGCTGACAGACGAGCGAGTGAAGAACGTCTGACAGACGACTGATATATCAATGTTCTCTTGCGATACGCTAGGAGGGAGATCAGGCCGCGTCAAGGGAGGGATGTGCCGGTGACTTCTTCGACCGTCGCTGGTCAAGGTCATGGAACGCTGGCCGACCAGGCGTATCGCTCCATCGCGGACCGTCTTGTGACCCTCCAGATCCGCCCCGGCGAACCCATCAACGACGAGCGGATCGCCGGCGAACTCGGATTCGGGCGCACCCCGGTCCGCGAGGCGCTCAAGAGGCTGGAGCACGAACGCCTCATCGTCGCCTACCCCCGACGCGGAACCTTCGCCACCGAGGTGCAGATCGCCGATCTCGGGCACATCTCCGAAGTACGGCTGCAGCTCGAGCCCCTTGCCGCGGCACTGGCGGCCGAGCGGGCGAGCGATGGCGACCGCGCCGGACTCGACCGGCTGCTGGCGCAGCTCGCGAAGTCGTCCGACGGCGAGGGCGATCTGATCCGGCTGGACATGACCCTGCACCGGGCGATCTACGCCGCGACCCGCAATCCCTACCTCGAAGACACCCTGATCAGGTACGACAACCTGGCCACGCGGATCTGGTGCCTGTTCCTCGACCGGCTCCCGGGTCTGGCGGGGCACGTGCACGAGCACGGACCACTGCTGACCGCCATCATCGACCGCGACGCGGAGAAGGCCAAGGCACTGGCGGCGAGCCATGTGAAAGGGTTCGAGGTGGCGATCCGCAGCGTCATCTGAGCGCCCGCGGACGGTGTTCCTCGCTCCGGGCCACCGGCGTCACTGCGTGGCACCTGCGGTGTCGTCATCAGACACTCATCTGTCGAAGTGGTACAGAGACGATCCGCCGGCCTGGCACGCCTGGCACTACGGCAAGGCACGACCGCGAGCACGCGGGGACTCACAGCCGCCGGACGCGCAGTACGGCGGTGAGCATCGGCACAGTGAACTCGCCGCGGGCCGTCTCCGGCCTGCTCGCGAGGAATGCGCCGATCCGGTCCAGCGTGGCCTCTTGTTCCCGTTCCGACATGACCAGCACGCCCGCGCGTGTGCCGAGGGTCGCGACGAGGGAGTCGGCGGTGCGGCGCTGCCCGTGCGGGAACTCGGCCTGCTCCGGCGAGCCGAAGCGGGCGGCCACGCCAGTCTTCGGAAGGTGCATGCCGGCCGTCTCGGCACGCCAGCTGGTGGGCGTGTCACGAGGACCGATGGCCGCGCCGCCGCTGACCCGTGCGAGCTCGGCGACCCATTCGACCTGGTCGTCCATGACGTTCCACAGGCCGGCCAGGATGCCGTCGGGCGTGAGGACCCTGGCGATCTCGGGTCCCGCGACGGCCATGTCGAACCAGTGCATGGCGTTGCCGGCCAGCACGGCATCCACGGAAGCGTCCGGCAGCGGGATCGCCTCGGCACCACCGGACAGGGCACGGACGGACGGCAGCGAGCGGCGCAGCTCGGTCAGCATCGCGGGGTCCGGCTCGACCGCGATGACTTCGGCACCCAGCGCGACCAGCGTGCCGGTCAGCTTGCCGGTTCCGGCGCCGAGGTCGAGGACGCGCGGGCCGGGCGCGGGTTCGAGTGCCCAGCGCACCGCGGCCTGCGCGTAGTCCGGACGGTGCGCGTTGTACGCGACCGCTGCTGACCCGAACGACGAGGCGTGCAGTAGCCGTTCATCCTGATCCACACGGTCACGCTATCGGTGTTGCCGGCGGTCGGCTGCCGCGCCTCACGACCTCGGCGACGGCCACCCGACAGCGCCGCTGGACAGCTCAAGGCGTGATTACGGGCGGGGGTCAGTCGGAGCTGCCGCTGGAGGTGGCGGCGGGTGCGCCGAGCTGGATCAGCTGCGGGGCCGGGGCGCAGCAGCCGCCGCCGTCCGTCTGCTGGGTGTCGGGGGCGTCGAACAGTCCGGCTCCGCCGCAGACTCCGGTCTCGGGGAGGGTGAGTTCGACGCGGTCGGCGGCCTCGGTGTCGTCGGCGATGGCGGCGGCGACGGAGCGGACCTGCTCGTAGCCGGTCATGGCGAGGAACGTCGGGGCGCGGCCGTAGGACTTCATGCCGACCAGGTAGATGCCCTGTTCGGGGTGGGAGAGTTCGCGGTGGCCGTGCGGGTAGACGGTGCCACAGGAGTGCTGGTTGGGGTCGATCAGCGGGGCGAGGGCGACCGGGGCTTGCAGACGCTCGTCCAGGTTCAGGCGGACTTCGGAGAGGAAGGACAGGTCGGGGCGGAACCCGGTCAGCACGATCGCCTCGTCCACCGGCTGAAGCCCTCGGCCGTCCTCGCCCACCAGCACCAGGCTGCCGTCGTCGGCACGCTCGATCGCCTCGGTGCGGAACCCCGTGACGGCGTCGGCGCAGCCGTCGTCGACGGCGGCCTTGGCCGCCAGGCCCAGGGCGCCGCGGGCGGGGAGCTGGTCGGCTTCGCCGCCGCCGAAGGTGGCGCCGGAGATGCCGCGGCGCAGGACCCAGACCGCGTGGGTCCCCCTGCCGTCCTCGGACTTGGCCAGCTCGGCGAGGTAGGCGAGCGCGGTGAACGCTGAGGCGCCGGAGCCGATCACGGCGGTACGCCTGCCCGCGTAGCGGGCGCGGACGGCGGGGTCCTCGAGGTCGGGGACGCGGTAGGTGATGCGGCCGGCCGCCGCCTTCTCCCCGAGGGCCGGCAGGCCGCTGCCGCCTGCGGGGCCGGGAGTGGTCCAGGTGCCGGAGGCGTCGATGACCGCACGGGCGAGGATCCGCTCCTCCCGTCCGCCGGCGTACTGGACGTGAACGACGAAGGGCTGGGCCTCCCGGTCGGCATCCACGATGCGGTCGCGGCCGGCCCGCGAGACGCCGGTGACCGCGGCACCCAGGCGTACGCGGTCGCCGAGAGCGTCGGCGAGTGGCTGCAGGTACCGCTCCGCCCAGTCACCGCCGGACGGGTACGTCGCCGGGTCGGGGCGCGTCCAGCCGGTGGGAGCCAGCAGCTTCTCGGCGGCCGGGTCGACGACTTCGCCCCAGGTGGAGAACAGGCGCACATGGCTCCACTCGCGGACGGCCGCGCCGGCACTGGCGCCTGCCTCCAGAACGAGGGGTTGGATGCCGTGTTCGACGAGGTGGGCGGCAGCGGCGAGTCCGACGGGACCGGCTCCGATGACGATGACGGGAAGCTGCTGAGCGCTCATGGGCTCGGTCTCCTGAAGGGGATGCGATGTCAGCGAGCGTGGGCGAAGGCTGTCAGCCGGGAGTGCCGAAGGCGTTCGACCTCTTACTTTGACGACTGTCGATACGATGAGCCTGACACTTGCATTGACGGATGTCAACATAGACACGTGTCGAAGTCATGGAGTCGCGCCGCTGCCCGCCCCCACAGGACGGCAACGGGGTGCCGTGGTCGGCCGCCGCGTCACGAACCGGGCTGCGCGGTGGTGAACTTCCGCCGCCAGGCCAGGGAGACGTACACCAGCGCGACCAGCACCGGCACCTCGATCAGCGGACCGACGACGCCGGACAGGGCCTGGCCGGAGGTGACGCCGAAGGTGGCGATGGCGACCGCGATGGCCAGCTCGAAGTTGTTGCCGGCGGCCGTGAAGGCGAGGGTGGCGGTGCGGTCGTAGGCGAGCCCGATGGCCTTGCCCAGAGCGAAGGTGCCGAACCACATCACGGCGAAGTAGACCAGCAGCGGCAGGGCGATGCGGGCGACGTCCAGAGGCTGCGAGGTGATCGTCTTTCCCTGGAGGGCGAAGAGGATGACGATCGTGAAGAGCAGACCGTAGAGCGCCCAGGGGCCGATCTTCGACAGGAAGCCGGACTCGTAGTCCTCCCGGCCGAGCCTCTTCTCGCCGATGCGGCGGGTCAGGAAGCCGGCGAGCAGCGGGACGCCGAGGAAGACCGCCACGTTCAGGGCGATCTTCCACATGGAGATGTCGAGGTGCTCGCCGTCGCCGAGGCCGAGCCGGCCAGGGAGCAGGTCGAGGTAGAACCAGCCGAGCAGGCCGAAAGCGAGGACCTGGAAGACGCTGTTGAGGGCGACGAGGACGGCCGCGGCTTCGCGGTCGCCGCAGGCGAGGTCGTTCCAGATGATGACCATGGCGATGCAGCGCGCGAGACCGACGACGATCAGGCCGGTGCGGTACTCGGGCAGATCCGGCAGGAAGATCCAGGCCAGCGCGAACATGACCGCAGGTCCGACGACCCAGTTGACGACCAGGGAGGAGATCATCAGCCTGCGGTCGCCGGTGACCGCGTCCAGCTTGTCGTAGCGGACCTTGGCCAGGACCGGGTACATCATGATCAGCAGGCCGAGCGCGATCGGCAGGGAGATGCCTCCGATCTCGACCTTCGCCAGCGCGTCGTTCAGCCCGGGGATCACGCGTCCGAGCACGAGGCCGACGGCCATGGCCAGAAGGATCCACACGGCCAGGTAGCGGTCGAGGGTGGAGAGCTTGGCGACGACCGAGGCTTCTTCGGCGGTCGCGGCAGCTTCGGTGCGGGTCACGGGCAGGCCCTCTTGGCGTCGGCGTTGGCGCGTGCGGTTTCGGCGAGGTCGGCGAACTGGCCCGCGAGGGTCTCGACGACCTCGGGCCTGAGCCGGTAGTAGGTGAACCGGCCGCAGGGCTCGGTGTCCACGAACCCTGCCTCGCGCAGCACCTTGAGGTGGTTGGACAGGTTCGTCTGCTTGGCGCCCGTCTCCTCCACCAGGTGCGTGGTGCACAGCGTCTCGCGGGCCAGCAGGGTCACGATCCGGAGCCTGAGCGGGTCGGCCAGCACCCGGATCAAGTCATTGTCGACTGACGTCAGCATGGGCTGATACTGTCACATCACCTTGGACTGATACCAGTACGGGCTGACCCGTAGGCCCGCGGCACGCCCGCTCCGCCACCCGCACGGACGACATCACCACCCGCGTCACCGGCAGGGTCGCCGGCCGGCCGGACACCTGAAGCCCCCTGCATCACCTGCACTCACCCCGTGAAGGAAGAACGCATGTCCTCCGCCCCGCTCGCCTCCGTGCTGTTCGTCTGCGTACACAACGCCGGCCGTTCGCAGATGGCCGCCGGATTCCTCACCCACCTCGCGGGCGACCGGGTCGAGGTCCGCTCCGCCGGTTCGAGCCCCGTCGACCAGGTCAACCCGGCCGCCGTCGAGGCCATGGAGGAGATCGGTATCGACATCTCCGCCGCCGAGCCGAAGATCCTGACCACCGAGGCCATTCAGGCGTCCGACTACGTGATCACCATGGGCTGCGGGGACGCCTGCCCGGTCTTCCCCGGCAGGACCTACCTCGACTGGGCCTTGGCGGACCCGGCGGGCAAGGGCGTCGACGCCGTCCGGCCGATCCGCGACGAGATCAAGACCCGCATCGAGGCCCTCATCGCCGAGATCGACGCCAAGCGGGAGGCGTGACCCCACACCCCACCCCGACGACGTGCGCCAGGCCATCGCACGGGTCCGGATGTCGACGAGTGGCATGACGCTGCCGCCACGGGCCGGGCAGCCGGTGGCGGGCGGAGAGGGGACGTGGCCCTCCGCCCGGCACCGCTGCCGCGCTCGCTCCTGGTTGGCTACTGGGACGGCCGGCCGCCCAGCCGGGCCTGGACCCACTCGTGGAACTCGCCGATGTGGTGCTCGCTCGGCACCAGGACACCGCCCTTGGCGTACAGACGCGAGTTCATCGCCGGCTGGCAGCGCTCGCAGGCCTCGAAGTCCTGCCGGTTGACCCGGTCGAACAGTTCCACGGACCGGCTGACGTCCTTGCCGCTGCCGACCACGTGCGGCAGGTACAACCAGTCGCACTCCACGATCGTCCGGTCGGCCGCCACGGGGTACATCCGGTGGAAGATCACGTGGTCGGGGACCAGGTTGATGAACACCTGCGGCCGCACCGTGATCGCGTAGTACCGGCGGTCCTGGTCCTCGGCGACCGTGGGGATCCGGTCCAGGCCCTCGGAGCCGTCGACGGTGAAGCCCTGGACGTCGTCGCCGAACTCCGCGCCGTGGCCCACGTAGTACTGCGCCGCGTAGCCGTCGGCGAACTCCGGGAGCACCTCGGTCAGTTCCGGGTGGATCGTGGCGCAGTGGTAGCACTCCATGAAGTTCTCGATGATCAGCTTCCAGTTCGCCTTCACGTCGTAGACGATCCGCTTGCCGACCTCGAGACTTGCGATGTCGTATCGCTCGATGGACTCCACGTCTCCCAGACGGCTCACCACGTCCGCGATCACCGACTGCTCGAACGGGGGCGGGTCCTCGGCCAGGCACACCCACACGTAGCCCAGCCACTCGCGCACCGCCACGCTCGCCAGGCCGTACTCGGTCCGGCCGATGTCCGGCATCTTCGTCAGGTTCGGGGCCGCGACGAGCTTGCCTTGGAGGTCGTAGGTCCAGGCGTGGTACGGGCACTGGAACGCCCGCTTCACCTCGCCGGACTCCTCCGTGCACAGCTTCGCGCCCCGGTGCCGGCAGACGTTGAAGTAGGCGCGGATCGAGTTGTCTCGCGACCGGGTGACCAGGATGCTCTCACGCCCGACGTCCACGGTTTTGAAGGCACCGGGCCTGGCCAGCTCCGACGAGCGCGCCACGCAGAACCACATGGCCTCGAAGATGCGCTCCTGCTCCAGCCGGAAGATCGCCGGGTCCGTGTAGTGATCACCCGGGAGGGTCGCGATCAGGCTCTCCGGAAGGTCGGTGGTGGTCATTGTTCACCTCGAGGGATAGGTCTCGGGCGGGTGACGGGCCGTGGCGTCGGCACCCGGAAGGAGAGGATTCGTCGACGTGTTCGCATCCGCCGTGGCAACGGCGGCCGGGGTAGCCCTCGGCGTACTTGTCGGTCGCGACCGGCCCCTGGGCCTCCGTCACGGCGGTGGAGAAGCTTCCTCGAGAGCGGTCTGCCGGCGGTGCGGGTCGGCGCGGAGCGCGCTGTGGACCTCGGGATCCGGCTCTGCCAGAGGGGTGTTCAGCGCGTTCATACGGAGTCCGCGTTTCTCTCGGCGGCCTCGACGACATTGGCGAGCAACATGGCTCGGGTCATGGGGCCCACGCCTCCCGGCATCGGCGCGAGCCACGTCGCGACCGTGGCCGCGTCCGGGTGCACATCGCCGACGAGGCCCTGGTCGGTGCGGGTGATGCCGGCGTCCAGGACGGCCGCGCCGGGGCGCAGCACGGCCTTGGTGATCAGCCCGGGCGAGCCGGCGGCGGCGATGACGATGTCCGCCTCGCGCAGGTGCCGGGCCAGGTCCTCCGTGCCGGTGCGGCACAGGGTCACGGTGGCGTTCTCGGACCTGCGGGTGAGCAGCAGGCCGATCGGCCGTCCGACCGTGATGCCCCGTCCGACCACGCACACGCGTGCTCCGGCGAGCGGCACGTCGTGACGGCGGAGCAGTTCGACGATGCCGCGCGGAGTGCAGGGCAACGGGGCCTCGACGCCGAGCACGAGCGGGCCGAGGTTGACGGGGTGAAGGCCGTCGGCGTCCTTGGCCGGGTCCATGCGTTCCAGGACGGCGTTGGCATCGAGGTGGCGCGGGAGCGGGAGCTGGACGATGTAGCCGGTGCAGGCCGGGTCGGCGTTGAGCTCGTCGATGACGTCCTCGACCTGCTGCTGCGTGGCGTCGACGGGCAGTCGGCGCCGGATGGGGGCGACGCCGATCTGCGCGCAGTCCCGGTGCTTTCCGTCGACGTAGGCGTGGCTGCCGGGGTCGTCCCCGACCAGGACGGTGCCGAGCCCGGGCGGGCGGCCGACGGTGGTGGTCAGCTCGGCCACGCGTTCGGCGAGTCCGCGACGGATCTCGGCGGCGGTCGCCTTGCCGTCGAGCAGCTGCGCAGTCATCGTGTTCCCTCGGTCAGCCGCGGAGGCGGGACATGGTGGGATCGAACAGGGGCTCCTCGGCCACGACCGCCTCGACCCGCTGGTCGAAGTAGCCGATCTGCAGGGCGCGACCGGGGGTGGTGAGTTCCACCGGGAGCCACGCGTAGGCGATGCCCTTGCCGATCGTGTGGCCGAAGGCGGCGCTGGTGACGTGGCCGACGGGACGGTCGCCGTCGTACACCGGCTCCTTGCCCATCACGACCGCCTGGGGGTCGTCGATGGTGAGGCAGGTCAGCTTGCGCCGCACGTCGGCCTTGCGCCGTTCCAGCGCGGCCTTGCCGACGAAGTCGCCCTTGTCCGGCTTGACGGCGAACCCGACACCGGCCTCATAGGGGTCGTGCTCGTAGGTCATGTCGGTGCCGAAGGAGCGGTACCCCTTCTCCAGGCGGAGGCTGTTGAAGGCGCCGCGGCCCGCCACGATGCCACCGTGCGGCCGGGCCGCCTCCCACAGGGTGTCCCACAGCTTCTGGCCCTGATCGGCGGTGGTGTACAGCTCCCAGCCGAGTTCACCGACGTACGACAGCCGCATCGCCGTGACGGGCACGGAAGCGATGTACGCCTGCTTGGCGCGGAAGTACTTCAGGCCCTCGTTGGAGAAGTCCGCGTCCGTGAGCGGCTGGAGCACCTCGCGGGCCAGTGGTCCCCACAGGCCGATGCAGCAGGTGCCGGCGGTGATGTCGCGGACCTGGACCGTGCCGTCGGCAGGCAGGTGCCGGGTGAACCAGTCGAGGTCCAGGTTGCCGTTGGCGCCGATCTGGAAGCGGTCGTCGGCCAGCCGGGCGACGGTGATGTCGCTGCGGATGCCGCCGTCCCGGTCCAGCAGCAGGGTGTAGGTGACGGAGCCGACGGACTTGTCGACCTTGCCGGTGCACAGCCGCTCCAGGAAGGCGGCGGCGGCGCGCCCGCTCACCTCGAGCCGCTTGAGGGCCGTCATGTCGTACATCGCGACGGTCTCACGGGTGGCCTGCGCCTCGGCGCCGACTATGGGCGACCAGAAGCGCGCGGCCCAGTCGTTGGGGGTGACGACGGACCGGCCTTCGACCAGGCCCGCGTTGGCCTCGTACCACTGGGGTCGCTCCCAGCCGTTCGCCTCCAGGAAGAAGGCGCCGTGTTCCTGCTGGCGGGCGTAGAAGGGGCTGGTGCGCAGGGGGCGCAGGTCCTCCGGCGGCTGGAGCGGGTGGAGGATGTCGTAGACCTCGGCGAAGTTCCGGCAGTCGCGGGCCAGCACGTACTCCGGGGCCAGCTGGTGCGGCTCGAAGCGGTTGACGTCGCACTCGTGCAGGTCGAAGGACGAGCAGTGCCCGTCGACCAGCCATTCGGCCATGGCCCGCCCCACACCGGCGGAATGGGTGACCCACACGGCCTCCGCGACCCAGAAGCCCTTGACGTCCGGGGACTCGCCGAGGAGGGGCATGCCGTCGGTGGTGAAGGAGAACAGGCCGTTGATGCCTTCCTCGACCTTGGCCTCCCGGGTCGCGGGCAGCAGTGACCGGGTCTCGGTCCAGGCGTCCTCGAAGTCCTCCTCGGTGAACTTCAGCACCGACGGCATCTCGTCGGCGTCGTCCACGGACAGGATGTCGTCGGCGGAGACCGGCATGGGGCGATGGCCGTAGTAGCCGATGCCCAGGCCGTCGAAGCGGTCGCGGTAGTAGAGGTCGGCGTCCTGGTGGCGCAGGATCGGACGCACCGCCTCCTCGGTCTGGCCGGCCAGCGCCGGGACGGGGCCGGTCCAGGCCAGCTGGTGGGCCAGCGGCGTCAGCGGCAGGTTCATGCCGGCCATGCGGGCGATCTTCGGGCCCCAGATGCCGGCGCAGCACACGACGATGTCGGCGGGGATCTCGCCCTGGTCGGTGAGGACGCCGGTCACCCGGCCCCCGCCGTGCCGGACGTCCAGGACCTCATGGCGGGCGAGGAAGCGCACGCCGCGCTCGGTGGCCCGCCGGATCTGCGCCTCGACGGCGAGGACGGCCTTCGCGAGGCCGTCGGTCGGGACCAGCAGACCGCCGAGGACCTTGTCCGGGTTCACGAGCGGGTGCTGTTCGACGCACTCCTCGGGGCCGAGCAGCCGGGACTCGACGCCCCATGAGGTGAGCCAGCCGTGGCGCCGCTGGAGTTCGGCGACGCGCTCCGGGCCGGTCGCCACCTCGAGGCCGCCGACCTGGAGGAAGCAGGGCCGGCCGTCGACGTCGAGCGAGCGGAACTTCTCGACGGTGTAGCGGGCCATCTCGGTCATGGTCTTGGACGAGTTGGTCTGGAAGACCAGGCCCGGGGCGTGGGATGTCGATCCCCCGGTGGCAGGGAGCGGGCCCTGGTCGACCACCGTCACTTCGGTCCAGCCTCGCTCGGAGATCTCGTCGGCGAGCGCCGCTCCCACGACGCCCGCTCCGATGATGACCACCCGGGGTCCCGCCATCGCCGCACCTCCGACGTTGAAGCCGTTGTGGTTGCTTGCTGCGCAACAGGGTTCAGGTTGCGCAACTCAATGTGCCCCCCGAGGGGATGAGTGTCAAGGGGTCCGTGACGTCGGAGAACAGGCCGAAACGCGGCGATGTCCGGCAGACCGACGACGTGGCCTGGCGGGCGCCTGCAGCGGGTGTCGGGGCCTGCGCGAGACGGGACGGAACGCTGTCCGGCGGCCCCGTTCCGCCGGACAGCGCACTTCGCGGCACGCGATCGCGCCGTGCATGGCCTTCCTGTGGCGGGCTCAGCCGCCGGACCGGTCCAGCAGGGCGCGGCGCCACCGCTCGGTCTCGGCGACCTGGTTGAAGGTGAAGACGTGCAGGCCGGCCACTCCCGCCGAGGGCGCGGTGAGCGCTTCGGCACCGCGGGCGAGCGGCCGGTCGGGCGAGTAGCCGCCGGGGGCCGCGAATCGCGCGAACCAGGACGCGTGCCCGGTCAGGAAGCGGGTCGACTCCCCCACCCCGATCTTGGCCGCCATGGACAGCAGCTTGGCCCGCTGCACCGGCCCCGCGACGCCCACACGGAGGGGCAGGGTCACTCCACGACGACGCACCCGGACGACCCAGTCACCGAGCAGGCGCGGGTCGAAGCAGAGGTTGCTGACGATGTACGTGTGCGTCCGCTTGTCCCACATCGCCTGGACGGTGAGGTCGTCGTGGATCAGCGGATGACTCGCGGGGTAGCCGGTGGTCCCGACCCGGGCGGAGGGACTGCCCAGCTCGCCCAGTCCGCGCAGCAGCGGCAGCGCACCGTCGTAGGGGTCGGCCGGCGGATCGGCGTCGCCCGCCGGGACGAAGACGTCGTCGACACCCGCACCGCTGAGCCGGTCGACGACGTCCTTCAGGTGCACGTGCCCGCACCAGCCGTGCGGGCGCGTGCGGGACGACTCGACAGCCGTGCGCCGCGAGCCGGGTGGCGAGGCCGAGCGTGGGCTCCAAGGCCCTTGACCGGCGAGGCCGTCACCGTGACGGCGATGTCACGCGGGACGTGGGCGAGTACCTTGTCCTCGGTCGCCTTGGCGGGCAGTACCTCGTAACGGACGCCGCTCAGCAGCGCGCGGACGGATTCGCCGCTCATCGCACCTTCTTTCGCGATCCAGTCGAGGATCGATGCCCTATGCGCATGGCGTTGCGGAGCACGCGCCGCCGCGACCTGCGGCCCGTCCGTGACGCGCACCGCTGCCGTCCATGTTTACCGCGCGTATAGTTTCGCCATGAGCAACTTCGGTTCGGGTAACGAAACGTCTGGCTCGCAGACGGGCGGTGTGCAGTCCGTCGACCGTGCCATCACCGTGCTGGAGATCCTGGCCCAGCGTGGTGAGGCCGGAGTCAGTGAGGTGGCGGCCGAGATCGATGTGCACAAGTCCACCGCGTTCCGACTGCTCGGCGCCCTGGAGGCGCGGGGCCTGGTGGAACAGGCGGGCGAGCGCGGCAAGTACCGCCTCGGCTTCGGCGTCGTACGCCTCGCCGGCGCGGTCACCGGACGCATCGACATCACCCAGCAGAGCCGCCCGGTCTGCGAGCGTCTCGCCGAGGAGATCGGTGAGACGGTCAACGTCGCCGTGATGCAGGAGCACTACGCGATCAACCTCTACCAGGTACGCGGCCCGGGTGCCGTCACCGCACACAACTGGGTCGGCCAGCTGACCCCGCTGCACGCCACCTCCAGCGGCAAGATCCTCCTGGCCCACATGCCGGTCAAGGAACGCGCCGCTCTGCTGTCGGAGGTCAGCCTGAACAAGATGACTCCGCACACCATGTCCACGAAGACGAAGCTCGAGAAGAACCTCGCCGAGGCCCGGGAGCGTGGCTACTCCTGGACCCTGGAGGAGTACGAGTTGGGTCTGCACGCGATGGCCGCACCGGTCCGCGACCGGGACGGCGAGGTCATCGCGGCACTCAGCGCCTCCGGACCCGCTTACCGGCTCACCGAGGAGCGCATGCACGAACTCGCTCCCGTGCTGGTCAAGGGCGCGGACGAGATCAGCCGTC
The DNA here is from genome assembly GCF_014650995.1 of Streptomyces viridiviolaceus. GTDB lineage: Bacteria > Actinomycetota > Actinomycetes > Streptomycetales > Streptomycetaceae > Streptomyces > Streptomyces viridiviolaceus. The sequence continues at coordinate 27,513 of NZ_BMWA01000016.1, read as the reverse complement.
GCATGGGCTACCTGGGCTGAGACGGCGCGCGGGTCGCGGTCACCGCGCGTTCCCGCGAGGACGCCGTGGACGGGCTGCGCGGGCACGGTCAGGACGGCGGGGCCGCGAGTTGCTTGCGCCACCGCGTGAACAGCCGTGGCCGGTTCATGCCGAGCACGGCGGCCGGACGCCCTGCACGCCGGTAGACGGCAAGGACGTCCCGGTCCTCCGGAGTGCCTTCCTCGATCGTCACGCTGTCCGCGCCCGCCGCATGTCCGGCGAACTGGACCTTCACCCCGTACTGGTCGGACCAGAAGTACGGCGGCCGGAGCACGCCCGGTTCCGCCGCGCCCCACGACAGCAGCGTGGCGACGGCCGCGTCCGGCCGCTCCCGGGCACCGGTCCAGTGCTCGACGCGGCGGTGCACGCCGACCCGCGGGTCGTACCAGGAGGCGCAGTCACCGACGGCGACCACACCGGCCAGGCTGGTGTGGCCGTCGGCACCGCACTTCACGCCGTCGTCGAGCGCGACGCCGGAGCCCTCCAGCCACTCGACGCACGGGCGTGCGCCGACACCGACGACGACGGTGTCGGCGGGGACGACACGGCCGTCGTCGAGCAGCACGGCACTGACCCGGGTCTCACCGCTCAGCCCCTTGACGCCCACCCCGCACAGCAGCCGTACGCCGTGGTCCTCGTGCAGGGCGGAGACGATGCGGCCCATGGCCTCGCCCAGCGGTCCGGCCAGCGGGGTCTGCGCCGCCTCGACGATCGTCACGTCGAGTCCGAGGGCGTATGCGGTGGAGGCGACCTCGGCGCCGATGAAGCCGCCGCCGATCACGACGAGCCTGCCGCCCAGCGCCAGGTCGTCCCGCAGGGCACGGGCGTCGTCAAGGGTGCGCAGGGTGTGCACACCGGCCAGGCCGTCCGCACCCGGCAGGGTCCGCGCGGCCGCACCGGTCGCGATGACGATGCCGTCCGCCCTCACCTCTCGGCCGTCGGCGAGCCGGACGGCGCGCCGCTCCCTGTCGAGCCCGGTGGCGCGGGTGTCGAACAGCCACTCCGCCGCCAGGTCCTCGCCGTCCTGCTCCAGTGCGAGATCGGCTTCACCGATCTTGCCGGCCAGGAACTCCTTGGACAGCGGCGGCCTGTCGTAGGGGCGGTGCGGTTCTTCGCCGATGACGACCAACTGCCCGTCGAAGCCCTGGCTCCGCAGCGAACGCGCCGCGGACAGGCCCGCCAGCGAGGCCCCCACCACGGCCACCGTCCTCATACGGGACCACCCGCCAGCCTGGCCGCGATGCAGGGCGGCAGGTTGGGGGCGTCCGTGGACAGCTCGACGTAGATCATGCCGTCCTGGACGACGACCTCGTGCGTGCGGACGGGGAGCTTGGCCGGCGGAGCGTCGACCGCTCCGGTCCGGAGGTCGAACTTCGAAGCGTGCAGCGGGCATTCCACCTCGCAGCCCTCCAGCCAGCCGTCGGCGAGCGAGGCGTCCTGATGGGTGCAGGTGTCGTCGATGGCGAAGACCTCGCCGTCGTCGGTGTGGAAGACCGTGACCGGCGGATCGATGTCGAGCCGGTGAGCCTCTCCTCGCGGCAGATCCGCGAGACGGCACGCGGGAATCATCATGACACCTCGGCGCGTATAACGAAACGGATTGCGGTCAACGCAACGCCAGTGTGAAGGCGGCCACAAACCCCTGTCAAGGCGCCCAGGGACTGTCGAGGCGGCCACGTCGAAGGGCTTTCACAGCAGTGACGTCCGCGGCGCAGGTGCCACAACTTCCCGGCCCCGACGGGCCGTCAGGCGCACCGCGTCCGACGTCGAGGCGACGTCGTGGACACGGACACACCGGTCGCCCTGCGCGGCCGCCAGGACGGACACGCGGACGCGGACGGAAAGGCCGGGCGGCGGCCCGCGGCGCACGTCACCGAACCGGGCGCAGGCCGGCCGGCCTGCGAAGTCCGCGACGGTCGCCCAGAAGCCGGCGGGGGCATCCAGAAGCCGGAGGGGGCATCCAGGGCCGGGGGCGTCGGTCACATCACGCAGGTCGGTGGCGACGAGCCCGCCGACGCGGGGCGAGGTCGGGGGCGGGTCAGCGTCGGTCGGGGCGCTCGGCTGTGGGTGCCGTGCGGAGGACTCCGTGGCAGTCGAGCGCCCCGACGGGGCACGGCCTGGCCGGCGTCACCAGCCGCGGGCCACCCACTCGGCGAGGTGCGGTGCCTCCGCGGCGATGCTCGTCGTCTCGCCGTGCCCGGTGTGCACGGTCGTCTCCCCCGGGAGCGCCAGCAGCCGGTCGCGGATCGAGGTGATGATCGCGCCGAAGTCGCTGTACGAGCGCCCGGTCGCGCCGGGCCCGCCGGCGAACAGCGTGTCGCCGCTGAACAGGGCTCCCAGGTCGGGTGCGTACAGGCACACGGCACCTGGAGCGTGACCGGGCGTGTGGAGCACCTGAAGGCCGATGCCCGCGACCTTCAGCTCCTCGCCGTCGGTGAGCGCGCCGTCGGGGTGACGGTCCGGGTGCGCCAGCTCCCACAGCACCTGGTCGTCGGGGTGCAGGAGGACGGGGGCTCCCGTGGCGTCCGCGACGGCCGGAGCGGCGCTCACGTGGTCGTCGTGGGCGTGGGTGCACACGACGGCCGCCAGGCGGCGGTCGCCGACGGCCGCCAGGACGGCGTCGGCGTCGTGTGCGGCGTCGATGACCACGGCCTCGTCGTCGTCGCCGACGATCCAGACGTTGTTGTCGACCTCCCAGGTGCCGCCGTCGAGGCTGAAGGTGCCGCTCGTGACGAGGTGTTCGATGCGGACGGTACCGGCCATCACAGCACCACCACCGAGCGCAGGACATCACCGTGGTGCATCTTCTCGAACGCCTTCTCCACGTCGCCGAGTCCGATGGTCTCGGTGACGAAGGCGTCGAGGTCGAAGCGCCCCGACAGGTACAGGTCGATGAGTGCCGGGAAGTCGCGCGAGGGCAGGCAGTCGCCGTACCAGCTGGACTTCAGGGCGCCGCCGCGGCCGAACACGTCGAGCAGCGGCAGTTCCACGGTCGTCTCCGGGGTCGGCACACCGACCAGGACGACCGTGCCGGCCAGGTCGCGGGCGTAGAAGGCCTGCTTGTACGTCTCGGGACGGCCGACCGCGTCCACGACCAGATCCGCGCCGTGGCCGCCGGTCAGCTCGCGCACGGCTTCCACGACGTCCGCCGCCTTGCCGTCGATCACATGGGTGGCGCCCATGCTCTTGGCCCGCTCGAGCTTGCGCGGGTCGAGATCGACGGCGATGACCTTGGCGGCGCCGGCGAGCTTAGCCCCGGCCACGGCGGCCATACCGACCCCGCCGCAGCCGATGACGGCGACGGAGTCCCCGCGGCCCACGGCGCCGGTGTTCACGGCCGCTCCGAAGCCCGCCATGACGCCGCATCCGAGGAGGCCGGCGGCGGCTGCCGGAGCGGCCGGGTCGACCTTGGTGCACTGCCCCGTGGCCACCAGCGTCTTCTCCGCGAAGGCACCGATGCCGAGCGCGGGTGAGAGCGGCGTGCCGTCGAGCAGGGTCATCGGCTGCTTCGCGTTGTGGGTGGCGAAGCAGTACCAGGGCTTGCCCTTGCTGCAGGCCCGGCACTGGCCGCATACCGCACGCCAGTTGAGGATGACGAAGTCGCCCGGCTCGATGCCGGTGACACCGTCTCCGACGGCCTCGACGCGGCCCGCTGCCTCGTGCCCGAGGAAGAAGGGGAACTCGTCGTTGATGCCGCCCTCCCGGTAGTGGAGGTCGGTGTGGCAGACGCCGCACGCCTCGATCGCGACGAGCGCCTCGCCCGGACCGGGGTCGGGGACGACGATCGTTTCGACGGAGACCGGGGCGCCCTTCTCGCGGGCGACGACGGCACGAACCTCGTGAGCCATGGGTTACTCCTCTGGCGGAAGCCTCGACTGCGCGTTGCTCATTAAGGCACGCGCACCGCTATGCGCAACTGAGGATCGAGGACGGGAAGGCGCGAGGTCAAGAGGCCCACCGCCGCCACCGATCCGGAACTCGGTCGCCGTCGACGCGCGCGGGCGCACACGAGGGCCCCCGGGGGGTACGGCCCTCGCGTGCGCCCTGATGCGACGGGTGATCGATCGGTCCGGCAGCTCAGCCGGCGACCTGCGTATCCGCCACCTCGGCCGGCCGCGCTCCGTCATCCGATGCGTGCTCGTCAACGGAGGCGGCGGTGACCGTACCGTCCGGGGCCCGTTCACCTCTCGGCTCGGCACGCAGCGCCTTCACCAGGGAGACACACATGCCGATCATCACGAAGAGGAACGGGAACGCGGCGACGACGGCGACCTGCTTGACCGCCTCCAATCCTCCGGCCAGCAGCAGCACGGCCGCGACCAGACCGGTCAGCGCACCCCAGAGGATCACGACCGGGCGACTGGGGCTCATGCTGCCCCGGCAGGAGAGCATGCCCAGCACCACGGAGGCCGCGTCGGCACCGCTGACGAAGAAGAGGCCCACCAGGATGATCACCACGACCGAGGTGATGCTGAACCAGGGCAGTGTCTGCAAGGTGGCGAACAGGCCCGCTTCCTCGCCCTCGGCGACCGCCGCGGACAGCCCACCGCCGTGCATCTCCTGGTTCAGCGCGGTACCGCCGAGGATCGCGAACCACACGATGCTCACCACGCTCGGCGCGATGATCACACCGACGATGAACTGCCGGATCGTGCGCCCACGGGAGATCCGCGCGATGAACGTGCCCACGAACGGCGTCCAGGAGATCCACCACGCCCAGTAGAAGACCGTCCAGCCGGACAGCCATTCGCCACCACCGAAGGCACCCGTCCTGAAGCTCATCTCGGGGAGCGAGGCCAGGTAGCCGCCCAGCGCCTGGGTCTGGCTGTTCAGGATGAACACCGTGGGGCCCACGACGAAGACGAACAGCAGCAGGACGGCGGCGAGGATCATGTTGCCGTTGCTCAGCCACTGGATGCCGCGGTGCACCCCGGAGAGGGCGGAGACGACGAACAGGACGGTGAGCACCGCGATGATCAGGACGGCCAGCGAGGTGGAGTCCGCTATCCCCCAGAGCTCATTCATTCCGCTGTTGATCTGCAACGCGCCGAGCCCCAGGGAGACGGCGGAGCCGAAGAGGGTCGCGAAGATCGCCAGGATGTCGATGGACCTGCCCAGCGGTCCGTCCACCCGGTCACCGAGCAGCGGCCGGAAGGCGGAACTGATCAGGCTGCTGCCGCTCCTGCGGAATCCGAAGTAGGCGAGCGCGAGGCCGGCCACGGCGTACATCGCCCACGGATGGATCGCCCAGTGGAAGTACGAGTACTCCAAGGCCACGCGGGCCGCGTCCGGTGACTCCGCACTGGCGGTGCCGGGCGGCGGGCTGGACATGTGCATGAGTGGTTCACTCGCGCCGTAGAACATCAGGCCGATGCCCATGCCGGCGCTGAACATCATCGCCACCCATGAGGCGGTGCTGAATTCCGGACGGTCGCCGTCCTTGCCCAGCCGGATGCGGCCGAACCGGCTGAAGGCCAGTACGACGGCCAGCAGGACGAATCCCGAACTGGCCAGGACGAAGAGCCAGCCGAAGTTCTCGATGATCCGGCCCAACGTCGCCTCGGCCACCGTCGCGAGGTTGCCGGTGAAGAACACTCCCCACGCCACGAAGAGGGCGGACAGCGTCACAGAGATGTAGAGGACTGCCGGATCGAGCCGAGTCGGGGCCGGGCCCGGCTTCTTCGTCGTACGGGTGCTCATCAGCGGCCTTCCGAACGGGGGCATGGGGAGGTGAGAGGAGGCGGGCAGGAGCAGGAGGTTCCCTGCGCGCGGTCCCTGCACTCGACAGTGCACAACACGCAACCGAAAGCTTGATGTGCAACACAGTTTCGCCGTCGGCCCCGATAGGTCAAGCCCCCGTACACCCATCGTTATGGGGATGGTCCGGCTACGGCTGTCTCGCACCGCCGGCCGCGCCGCCGACCGGGTCGCAGGTCGGGCCGAGGTCGTGCTCCATGCCGAACTCGGCGGCCTCCGCCTGTTCCGGGCCGCCACCCGGCTACGTCGTCCGTCTCGCGCGTCCCGGACGAGCTGGTCGCCACGGCCGCGACGCCGAAGTCCCGTCACTGGCCCGCGCCGTGGAATGACACAGCGAGTTCCGCGTGCCGGTCGGCGGCGACCGCACGGTCCTCTTCCGCCGACCGCGCCGGCCGAGGGTCGGCAAGCGCGGCGGCGACCCCCTGAGCTCTGACGGAAGTCTTGAGGGCGCCACCGGGTCCTGGTATACCGGCTTGGCCGCGCCCGGACCCCTGCCGCAGAGCGACTGACGCACCACCACGTCCCCGCGAATGTCCCGAGGTCACGCGTATAGTTGCGCCATGAGCAACCATACGGCAGATGGCGAAACAGCCGCTCCCGCGGCAGGCGGTGTGCAGTCCGTCGACCGTGCCGTCAGCGTCCTGGAGATCCTCGCCCAGCGCGGGGAGGCGGGCGTGAGCGAGGTCGCCGCCGAGATCGACGTCCACAAGTCGACCGCGTTCCGCCTGCTCGGGGCGCTGGAGGCGCGCGGTCTCGTCGAGCAGGCGACCGAACGGGGCAAGTACCGGCTCGGTTTCGGGATCGTGCGCCTGGCGGGCGCGGTCACGGACCGGCTCGACCTCACCCAGCAGGGCCGGACGGTGTGCGAGCGGCTCTCCGAGGAGATCGGCGAGACCGTCAACATCGCCGTCCTGCAGGAGCACTACGCGGTCAACCTGTACCAGGTGCGCGGCCCGGGCGCGATCGGCACGCACAACTGGGTCGGGCAGCTCACTCCGCTGCACGCCACGTCCAGCGGCAAGATCCTGCTGGCCCACCTGCCGGCGGGAGACCGCGCGGCCGTACTCGCGGCGTCCGGCATACAGGAGCTGACGCCGCGCACCATCACGTCCATGACCGAGCTGGAGAAGGATCTCGCCGAGGCTCGGGAGTGCGGTTACGCGGTGACGCTGGAGGAGTTCGAGATCGGACTGCACGCCGTTGCGGCCCCGATCCGGTCCAACGAGGGGCGGGTCGTCGCCGCCCTCAGTGCCTCCGGCCCCGAGTACCGGTTCACCGAGCCGCGCATCCACGAACTCGCCCCCGTGCTGCTCAAGGGCGCCGACGAGATCAGCCGCCGCATGGGGTACATCGGCTGAGTCCGCTCGGCAGAACGGTCCGGCCGGAGCCGTCCGCGACTTCCCGCACGGACTGCCGCGTGCGGCTCCAGCCGGACTCCGGCGCGGTCACCGCCGTCGGCGTCGATGATCTGAACGGCGTCATGCCGGCTCGGCCGACGCGACCGGCGGCGCCGCCACCGCCATGGACCAGCAGCCGGCTCCGGGGCCTCGCCTGCCGCCCACGACGCAGCCCGCAGCGATGCCGAAGGCCGCGCCACCGCCGGCGAACGCTCCGCCTTCCAACCAGCGTGCCCTCCCCGTCCATTCCGGGGTCGCCGGACTTTGCGATTGCCTGGCCCGGAGCATCCGCCATTCAGGTGATCCGTGATGCGCCGCATATCTGCGGTTGCCCAGGCGTCACGGGCCCGACGGGCTTTTCCCGCCCGCCTCGTGATCGATTCGGAGTGGCAGCCTGACGACACCCGAACGAGACTGAAGCGGCAGTCATTGAATGGAGAAGAGCACATGCCCGAGCTTCCGATGGCTCGGCGGGATTTGCACGGGGCGCCAGCGCCCTGACTCGCATCCGGAAGCCATCGGGGACCCAGCCGCCCTCGAGGAGATCAGATCGTGGAGCAGTCTTCGGAGGTCCACATAGGCGGACCGGACGAAAGCACCGTCATGGAGCGGAGCAGCCCGGGATCGACGACGACGGAAACCGAAACGCGACTGGCTGATGCCCTGGCCGACGTCGTGGGCGTCGAGAGCGTTCCGGTCGACGTGCACTTCTTTGACGGCCTCGGCGCCAACTCCCTGGTCATGGCGCAGTTCTGCGCGCGGGTGCGGAAGCGGGAGGACCTTCCCTCCCCGTCCATGAAGGACATCTACCGGTACCCCACGATCCGAAGCCTGGCGGCGGCTCTCGCGGAGTCCGCCCCGGCTCCCGCGGATGCCCCGGCTACCCTCTCGCCATCTGCGGGGGCGATGCCGCCGGATCCGGTCACGCGGACGAACGGCAGGCTTTCCCACACTCTTTGCGGCACATTCCAACTGCTGTTCTTCCTTGGATACACGGTGGTCGCCGGATTCGTCACCGCAGGCGGATACGAGTGGGTGGCCGCGGGTTCCGGGCCACTGGACATCTACGTGCGGTCGCTGCTGTTCGGCGGTCTCGGATTCGTTACGCTCTGCGCATTCCCGGTCGTCGCCAAATGGGTGCTCATCGGCCGCTGGAAGCCAGGAGAATTCCCCTACTGGGGTGGCACTTATCTGCGCTTCTGGATCGTCAAGGCACTGCTCCATGCGAATCCGATGATCCTCTTCGTCGGAAACCCGCTGTACGTGCTGTATCTGCGGGCGCTGGGCGCGCGGATCGGCAGGGGTGTGACGATCCTCTCCCGCTCCGTCCCCGTCTGCACCGACCTGCTGACGATCGGCTCCGGCACGGTCGTCCGCAAGGACTCGTTCTTCCTCGGCTACCGGGCGCATGCGGGACGCATCCAGACCGGCCGGATCACCCTCGGCCGCGACGTCTACATCGGCGAGAAGACCGTTCTCGACATCGATACGTCCATGGGCGACGGCGCACAGCTGGGGCACTCCTCGTCCCTGTACCGCGGCCAGGCCGTCCCGGACGGCGAGCACCGGCACGGGTCTCCCGCACAGCCCACGGAGGTCGACTACGTGCGGGTCGCGCCGGCCTCGTGCGGCACCGTGCGCCGGGCCTGGTTCGGTCTCGCCTCCCTGCTCCAGTTGTTCCTCCTGTACATCCCGCTGTCCGTGGGCGGTTTGTACGCGCTGTTCAACGAGGTACCGGCGATCCGCGACCGGCTCGAACCCGCCGCCGCACTGACACTGCCGGAACTGGTGTACGACGCGCTGGTCCTCTCCCTCACACTCTTCCTCGGCTTCGTCGTCCTGGGTCTCGCCGCCCTGTTCACCCTTCCGCGCCTGCTCAGCCTGGCCGTCAGACCGGACCGGGTGTATCCGCTCTACGGGTTCCGGTACGCGGTACATCGTGCGACGGCACGGATGACGAACATCAAGTTCTTCACCTGGCTCTTCGGGGACAGCTCGTACATCGTGCACTACCTGCGCGGCATCGGATACGACTTGTCGCACGTCGAGCAGACCGGGTCGAACTTCGGCACCGCGGTGCAGCACGAGAGCCCCGTACTCGTCACCGTGGGCAGCGGAACGATGGTGGCCGACGGACTCTCCGTCATCAACGCGGACTACTCCGCGACGTCCTTCCGGCTGTCACGGACATCCATCGGCCCGCGCAACTTCCTGGGCAACAACATCGCCTACCCCATCGGCGGCCGGACGGGCGACAACTGTCTGCTGGCGACGAAGGTGATGGTGCCCCTGGACGGAGAGGTCCGCGAAGGGGTCGGGCTCCTCGGCTCGCCGTGCTTCGAGATCCCCAGGTCCGTGGAGCGCGACTCGCGGTTCGACGATCTCAGGACCGGCGAGGCCCTGCGCCGCGCCCTCACCGCGAAGAACCGCCACAACCTGCGCACGATGGCCCTCATGCTGTTCGTACGGTGGCTGCACACACTCGTGCTCACGCTGCTCGCACTGGCCTCCGTGAACCTGTACGGCGTGCTCGGACACATCGTGATCGCCTCGTACATGGCACTCGCGCTCGCCCTGTCCACCGCCTACTACGTCCTGGTGGAACGCTGCCTCAGGTCGTTCCGCAGGCTGCGCCCCATGCTGTGCTCCATCTACGACCGTGCCTTCTGGTCGCACGAGCGCCTGTGGAAGGTTCCGGACCATTATCTGAACATCTTCAACGGAACCCCCTACAAGCCCCTTGTCTGGCGCCTGCTGGGCGTCCGCATCGGCAGCAGGGTCTTCGACGACGGCTGCTTCATCACGGAACGCACGCTCACCGCCATCGGCGACGAATCCACCCTCAACGCCGGGAGCAAGATCCAGTGCCACTCGCAGGAGGACGGCACCTTCAAGTCCGACGTCACCACGCTCGGCGCCCGCTGCACGTTGGGCGTCGCCGCACACGTGCACTACGGCGTGACGATCGGCGACGGCGCGGAACTGGCGCCGGATTCCTTTCTCATGAAGGGCGAGGAGGTCCCCCCGCACTCGCGCTGGGGCGGCAACCCCGCCGTCGAGACGCAGGAGGCCGCGGTACGGCCCGCCGGCACCGGCCGGAGGACATCACCGTCCGTGGACGGCGCCGCCGCGGCGACCGTGAACTGAGGGAGCAATCGATGGGAGCGCGTGTGGAGGCGGACCGGGAGTTCTGGAGCCGTGTGCTGACCGCCGGTGGTTTCACCACAGTGCCGCGATGGGTTCGGGAACCGGCTCCCGGTACGGCCGGACACGAGGCGTCGGTGCCCGAGGCCGTGGCGGACGCCGTGGACGTACTGGCGCGGAAGCTGCAGGTTCCGGTCGGCACGCTGCTGCTGGCGGCGCACGCGAAGGTGCTGGCAGCCCTCTCCGGCGAGCAGGAAGTCGTGACGGGGTACGTCCCCGAAGCGCGCGGCGAACCCCTGCCCTGCCGCCTCGCCGTCGCCCCCGGCACCTGGCGCGCGCTGGTGTCGGCTGCCCGGCACGCGGAGGCGGAAATGCTGGCGCACGCGGACTTCCCGGTGGCGGAGCTGCGGCGCGAACTGCGGGCCTCGGAACCGTCGTACGAGGTCGTCTTCGGGCCCGGGGCCGCGGACGAGGCCCCGGCGGACGACGGCGTCCTGCATGTGCGCTGGTCGGAGAGCGGCGGACAGCTCGGCTTGCGGCTTCGCTACCGCACGGACGTACTGGACGCCGAGAGCGCGGCCCGGATCGCCGGCTACCACCTGACGGCGCTCGACCTGATGACGGCCGATGCGGACGCCGAGCACACACGGCAGAGTCTGCTGTCGGCCGAGGAGATGCACGAACAGTTGGAAGGACTGGCCGGGCCCCGGCGGACGCTGCCCGACGCGCGGGCGCACGAACTGTTCGAGCAGCGCGCGCGGGCACATCCGGACACGGTCGCGGCAGTGCACGGCGAGCGGCAGTGGACGTACGGAGAACTCAATGCTCGGGCCAACCGATTGGCACGGGCGCTGCTGGCCCGGGGCCTGGGCCGTGAGGACGTGGTCGCCGTCGTCACGGAACGCGGCCTCGACTGGATGGCGGCCACCTTGGCGGTGCTCAAGGCGGGAGGCGCGTACCTGCCGATCGAGCCGCACTTCCCGCCCGGCCGCATCGCGGCGACGCTCACGCGGGCCGAATGCCGGCTGGTGCTGGCCGAAGCGGGCAGCACCGACACCCTCGACCAGGCCATGGCCGAGCTGCCGCGGACCGAGCGACTGCTCATCGAGGACGCGTACGCGGAACCGCACGCCGACGACGACCCCCGCGTCGCGGTGGATGCCGGCCAGCTCGCCTACATCTACTTCACCTCCGGCTCCACCGGCGAGCCCAAGGGAGCGATGTGCGAGCACGCCGGCATGCTCAACCATCTCTTCGCCAAGATCGACGACCTGTGCATCGGCGAGGGCACCGTGGTGGCGCAGACGGCACCGCAGTGCTTCGACATCTCGCTGTGGCAGATGGTGTCCGCGCTGCTGGCTGGAGGGCAAACGCTCCTGGTGGAACAGGACGTCCTCGTGGACGTGGAGCGGTTCGTCGACACACTGGTGAGCGGCCGGGTCGGTGTCGCTCAGCTCGTGCCCTCCTATCTGGAGGTCCTGGTCTCGTACCTGGAGCAGCACCCCCGCGAGCTCCCGGACCTGCGGTACGTGTCGGTGACCGGTGAGGCGCTCAAACAGGAGCTGGTCCAGCGCTGGTTCGCCGTCCAGCCGGGCATCAAGCTGGTCAACGCCTACGGCCTGACCGAGACGTCCGACGACACCAACCACGAGGTCATCGACGGGGTGTGCGAGCGCGTCCTGCTGGGACGGGTGGTCAACAACGTGCACGTCTACGTCGTGGACGAGCAGTTGTCGCTGGTGCCGCTCGGCGCCCCGGGGCTGATCGCCTTCTCCGGTGTCTGTGTGGGCCGTGGCTACATCAACGATCCCGAGCGAACGAGCGAGGCGTACCTTTCGGACCCGTACCGGCCGGGCGAGCGGCTCTACCTGGGCGGTGACTGGGGCCGCTGGCACCCCGGTGGCAAGCTGGAGTTCCTCGGGCGCCGGGACAACCAGGTCAAGATCCGTGGTTTCCGCATCGAGATCGGCGAGATCGAGAACACCCTGCTGCGGGTCCCCGGCGTGCGGGACGGCGCGGTGGTCGTCGCATCCCGGGCCGGGCAGGGCAAGCACCTGGTCGCCTACTACTCGGGGCGGCGGTTGCCGGCCGACGAGCTGCGCGACGCGCTGGGCTGCGACCTGCCCGCCTACATGGTCCCCTCCGCGTTCCACTGGCAGTCCACGCTGCCACTGACCGCCAACGGCAAGATCGACAGGAAGGCGCTCACCGCGCTGGCCGAACAGAGCGTGGCTGCCGCTCACGACGACGCGGGCGAGCAGGACGGCGAACCGCGCACCCGGGCCGAGCGGAGGCTGGCGGCCGCCTGGGCCGAGCTGCTCGGTGTGCCCGAGCACCAGATCCGCCGTACGGACCACTTCTTCGCGTCCGGGGGCACCTCCCTCACCGCGGTGAAGCTCACGATCGCACTCGACCGAGCGGTGTCCCTCAAGGACATCACCAGTCACCCGGTGCTCGCCGACCTGGCCGCCCTCCTCGATGGCGCGGCCGGGCGGCGCACGGAGCTGCTCCAGCCGCTGTCGGAGGCGAACGAGACACCGGACTGCACGCTCGTGTGCTTCCCCTACGCCGGTGGCAACGCCGTCAACTACCACCCGATGGCGGAGGCGTTGGCGGGAAGCGGCACTCAGGTGCTCGCGGTGGACCTGCCCGGTCACGACCCCGCCGCCCCCCACGAGCCGTTCGCGTCGATCGCCGAGGTGGCGGAGCGGGTCGCCGCCGAGATCGCCGCGCGCGGCCTGACCCGGGTCATGCTGTGGGGCCACTCGTCGGGCACCGCACCGGCCGTCGAGACGGCCCGCAGGCTCCAGGAACGCGGTGTGGAGGTGATGCGACTGTTCCTCGGGGCCCAGTTGCCCGGCACCTCGGCCGAGCGGCGGGCCGCTGCCGACGAACTGATGAGCCGTGACGACGCGGAGATCGCCGGGCGCCTGGCCGCGGAAGGCGGGTACAGCGAGCTGACGGAGCTGAACGCGCAGCACGCCGAGCACATCGGTGCCGCCTACCGGCACGACTGCCTGAGCGCGCACCGGTACTTCTGCGACGTTCTGGACAACCCGCCGCGGGAGAAGCTGTCGGTTCCGGTGTCGGTCGTCGTGGCCGCCGACGACCCCTACACGGCCGGCCACGCCGACGCCCACCTGGACTGGATGCTTTTCGCCGAGCACGTGGACCTGCACGAACTCGCCGACGGCGGTCACTACTTCCCGCGCCTCCGACCGGCCGAGGCGGCCAAGGCCGTCCTGGCCGCCGTCGCACCGATGGCCGCCTCCTGACCCTCGCGAACCCCAGACGGGCAACCGAAAGGAAACCGAGATGTCGACCTCATCCCTCGCAGCCCCGCTCGACGTGGAGCTGCGCCCGGACGCACCGGCGGTGGCACACATCGACACTCCGGCGGACGTGACGAGTTGGACGGAGCAGCACCGTGAGGCGCTGCGCGCCCAGGTCACCGAACACGGGGCACTCCTGGTCCGCGGACTGGGGCTGCGGGAGACGGATCAGGTCGGTGCCGTCTTCTCCCGCCTGACCGGCGGCCTCATGACGGAGCGGGAGTCCTTCGCCCCCCGCCAGGAGTTCGCCCCGGGGCTCTACTCCTCCACGACCTGGCCGGCCAACCAGCCGATGTGCATGCACCACGAGCTGAGCTACACGCTCGCGGCTCCCGGTCTCATGCTGTTCGCGTGCCTGACCGCGCCGGACCGGGGCGGGGCGACGGCGGTCGCCGACGCCGCACGGATCCTCCAGGCGCTGCCCACCGAGCCGAGGGAACGCTTCGCGCGCGAGGGCTGGCTGCTGACCCGCTCCTACACCGACGAGATCGGGGCGTCCCTGGAGGAGTCGTTCGGCACCGGCGACCGCACGGAGATCGAGCGCTACTGCCGGGCCAACGACATCGACTTCACCTGGCAGCCTGACGGCACCCTGCGCACGACGCAGCGGCGCCCGGCCGTGGTGCGGCACCCTGTCACGGGGCAGGACTGCTGGTTCAACCAGATCGCCTTCCTCAACGAGTGGACGCTCGCCCCGGAGGTACGCGAGTACCTCGTGGACCTCTACGGCGAGGACGGGCTCCCGTTCAACACCCGTTTCGGCGACGGCAGCCCGATCGGCGAGGACACCGTCCGACTGCTCAACGAGACCTACGAAGAGCACACCCGACGCGAGCCCTGGCAGGCCGGTGACCTGCTGCTCGTCGACAACATCCGCACCGCGCACAGCCGGGAGCCCTTCACCGGAGAGCGGCAGGTGCTGGTCGGCATGGCCGAGCCCCACCGCCTGGCCGACTGCGACCCGACCTCGGAGGCAAGCCAGCGATGACCAACCTGTTGTCCACCGCCACGCAGCCTGCCATGCCCGACATGGCTCCGGCGCCGACATTCGCGGTGATCTCCGGTGAACAGGTGCAGCAAGCCCTGCACGGACGCGAGAAGGAGATCGTCGAACTGGTCGAGGCCACCTACCGGCTGCACGGCGCCGGTGACTCGGTCAACCCGCCGTCCTACTTCCTGCGCTTTCCCGACCGCCCCACCGCGCGGATCATCGCGCTGCCGGCCTCCGTCGGCGGGTCGGTGCGCGTCGACGGCCTCAAATGGATCTCCAGCTTCCCGGACAACGTGCGGGCCGGGCTGCCTCGCGCCTCCGCGGTCCTCATCCTCAACGACCCCGGCACCGGCTACCCGTTCGCCTGTCTGGAGAGCTCCATCATCAGCGCGACCAGGACGGCGGCGTCCGCCGCGCTGGCGGCCGACTGGCTCAGCCGCTCCCGGCCCCGTCCGAGCCGTGTCGGGTTCATCGGCACGGGGCTGATCGCCCGGTACATCCACACGTTCCTCGCGGGCACCGGCTGGACGTTCGACACGATCGGTGTGCACGACCTCGCCGCCGACAGCGCCTCCGGTTTCTGCGGCTACCTGCGGCAGCGCGGTACCGCCGCCGAGATCACCGTCCACGACAGTGCCGAGGACCTCATTCGCGCCAGCGACCTCGTGGTCTTCGCCACCGTCGCAGGCGAACCGCACGTCACCGACCCCTCGCTGTTCGACCACAACCCGCTGGTCCTGCACGTGTCCCTGCGCGACCTCGCCCCCGAAGTCCTTCTGGCCTCGGCCAACTTCGTCGACGACGTCGAGCACTGCCTGAAGGCCGGCACCTCTCCCCACCTGACCGAACAGCGCACCGGCAGCCGGGACTTCCTGAACGGCACGCTCAACGACGTGATGCTCGGGCGGGCAGCGCCACCGCCCGACCGGCCGGTGGTCTTCTCGCCCTTCGGACTCGGTGTCCTCGACCTCGCCGTCGGCAAGTACGTCTACGACGAGGCAGCCAGGGCGGGAAACCTCCGTCTCATCGACAACTTCTTCCACGACCTGCGCCGGTACGGCTGAGACCGTTGCCCTTCTCCGGTACCAGGAGGCCCATCGTGCCCGTGATATCCGCTCCCCATGACTTCAACGAAGGCCGCCTCTTCGTCGACCTCGAGCCGATCTTCGGATGCCCCCTCTACCTGAAGTGCGAGGGATTCAACTTCGCCGGCTCCATCAAACTGAAGGCCGCGAACGAGATGGTGGCGAGCGCCGAGCGGGACGGCATCCTGAAACCGGACTCCATCCTCGTCGAATCCTCGTCCGGGAACCTGGGCGTGGCGCTCAGCATGATCGCCGCGAGCAAGGGCTACAAGTTCCTGTGCGTGACGGACTCCCGCTGCAACCTGTCGACCCGCCTGCTGATGGAGGCTCTCGGCAGCCGGGTGCACATCGTGGCCGACCCGGACGAGAACGGCGGCTTCCTGGGCACACGTGTCGAGTACGTCCGCTCGCTCTGTGCTTCCGACAGCCGGTACGTGTGGCTCAGCCAGTACACCAACCCCGGCAACTGGCGGGCGCACTACCGCACGACGGCGCAGCAGATCGCCAGTCACTTCCCGCGCCTGGACGTCCTGTTCATCGGCACGGGCACGGCCGGCACCCTGATGGGCTGCGCCCGCTACTTCCGGCAGTGGCACCGGCCGGTGCGGATCGTCGCCGTGGACAGCGTGGGCTCGGTGGCCTTCGGCGGCGAACCGGGCCGCCGGATGATCCCCGGGCTCGGCATGAGCATGCGTCCTCCGCTGCTCGACGAGTCCTACGTCAACGAGGTGATCAAGGTCGAGGAGGCGGAGACCATCCGCGCCTGCCACCGCATGGCCCGGCGCGGCTTCCTGTTCGGCGGCTCCACGGGCACGGTGGTCAGCGGCGCGACGGACTGGCTGTCGCGTCACGACGCCCGCGACATCACGGCGGTGGCCATCGCGCCCGACCTCGGCGAGCGCTATCTCGACACCATCTACCAGACCAACTGGCTGCAGGACCTGTACGGCGACCAGATCCTCGACCCCGAGGAGCAGATGACCGCCACGATCCCGGAGCGAGAGCCCGTGACCCGCAAACCGGACCGCCGGCCACAGCCGTAGTCCCCGGCTGCTCCCTGGCCCTCCAAGGTGAGGGAGACCGGTCAGTGCGGGTTCGGATGCGGCCCGGTCCTGCCCCGGTCCTCGGGCGGGACCGGTCGCATCCCGCCCGCCGCCGGGGCGTCGAGCGATCCCGGCACGGCCCCGCCACCGCGCGCAGAGGCGACCGGCGTCGGTCCCCGCGCGCCGGGGCGGAGGGCTCGGGTGGCAGAGTGGAGGGACTTGCCCGATCCTGTGGAGGTACTCCCCGTATGCGTCTGCTGCTGATCCGCCATGGCCAGACCCCGTCCAACCTCAAGCACCTGTTGGACACCGCGGCACCTGGTCCGGGGCTGACACCGCTGGGGCAGGAGCAGGCCGCGGCGCTGCCGCAGGCCCTGGCGGCGGAGAAGATCGATGCCCTGTACGCCTCCACTCTGGTGCGCACCCAGCTGACCGCGGAGCCCCTGGCCGCCGCCACGGGGCTGGAGGTTCAGGTCCGGGACGGCATCCGGGAGCTGGCCGCCGGCGAGCTGGAGATGCGTGGCGACGACGACGCTGCCGCCGCCTACCTCTCCACCGCCTTCGCCTGGTCCGCGGGGGACACCGGCCGCAGGATGCCCGGTGGCGAGAACGGCGTGGAGGCTCTGGGCCGCTTCGACGCCGTCGTCGCCGAGGCGGCGGGAACAGGGGCGAAGACGGTGGCCATGGTCAGTCACGGAGCGGCGATCCGCATGTGGGTGGCCGCTCGGGCGGGCAACGTCGACGTGGCGTACGCGTCCGGCCACCCGCTGGGCAACACCGGCGTCGTCGTTCTCTCCGGCTCGCCCGCCCAGGGCTGGCAGGTCCTCCTGTGGGAGGGCAGTCCGCTCGGCCCGGAGGGAAGCTTCCCCGAGGACAGCGGCCCGGCCGGCGCGGCCGCTCCCGGCCTCTGACGCATCCCTGCCTCCACCGGCTCCGCCGCGTTCCTCCCGGCTCGTCGGCCCAGCAGTCAGGAGATGAGCGAGCGGCCGGTGGGTGCCAGCCGGAGTACCCGGGGCGCCGCTGTCTGTTCGCGTTCGACGGCCGGCAGGATCTCGCCCCGTGCCGGCGGATGGACCCGGATGTCGGTGAGGTGCCGACGGTACGCGTTCTCGTCGGGGTACGAGGTGAAGATCGCGGCGACGTTCTCGCCCGTGCGGACGGGCAGCCGGGAGAAAGTGTTGTGCGCGGGCTCGGTGACCAGGAAGGCAAGTGGCGCGGGCCCCGTCTCGCGGAGCACGGAGAGGAGGCCGTCCCGAATCAGCGCGATGCCGTCGTGCCGTCCGGGAGGGAAGGACCACACGGTGGCGGCCACGAACCGGTCCGGTGGCGGAGCACCGACCGGGGGCCGAGCGGACGAGAGTCCCGCGAAGCCGCTTCCGGTCGGCACGGGGCGCAGCAGGAGGACATCGTCGGAGTCGGCCATGGTGTCGTTCGCGTGGGGCCCGTGCTCGCACCAGGCGGGACCTCCGTAGAAGGCCGCGAGCGCGCGGTGACGCGCCGCCATGTCCGGGAATCCGCGCAGCCAGACGAAGCGGTCCGGGTCGTCGAGGTCGCGGAACTGGCCGAGCACGGTCATCCCCGCCGCTTCCTGGCTTTCGACGAACTCCCGGTCGAACAGTTCGATGAGCTCGTCGCGTCGACGGGGGCGCAGCGTGTACTGGCGGAGCTCGATCACGGCAGGCGGCGGGCCGAGGATGTCGGTGGGCACGGCAAGGCTCCTGTTCCATGCTCTGCGGATGGGGAACCGGCTCGTTCGGCCGGACCCGGGCGTGGAGCGACGATAGGAGAACCGTGTGACAGCTCCTGGCAGGGTTTCCGGGGAGAATGGGCGCATGTCTGCCGGCCGGCTCCTCTCGGTTCTTCTGCTGCTGCAATCGCGGGGCCGCGTCTCCGCGCGGGCGATCGCCGACGAGCTGAACGTGTCCGTGCGCACCGCCTACCGTGACCTGGCGCGCCTGCAGTCCTCGGGGTTTCCGGTCTACGCCGAGCCGGGCCGCGGAGGGGGCTACCGGCTGCTCGACGGCTACCGCACCCGTCTGACCGGGATGAGCGAGGGCGAGGCACGGGCACTGTTCTTCGCCGGACTGCCCGGACCCGCCGCCGACCTGGGCCTGGCGGCCGACGTGACGGCCGCCCGGCTGAAGCTGCTCGCCGCGTTGCCGACCGGTCTGCGCGAGGAGGCGTCACGGGTCGCCTCGGTGTTCCACCTGGACGCCCCCGGCTGGTACCGGGATCCGGAACAGCCCCCGCATCTCCCCTTGTTCGTCGATGCGGTACTCACTCGGCGGGCGGTGGACGTGCGATACCGACGCTGGCGTGCCCCGCAGGAAGTGGATCGCCGCCTCCGGCCCTATGGCCTGGTCCTCAAATCCGGAACCTGGTACGCCGTGGCCGCGACGGAACGGGGCACTGCGACCTACCGCGTCGCCCAGGTCCTCGACGCGGTACTGAGCGACGACCGGTTCGACCGCCCGGTGGATTTCGACCTGGGCGCCTACTGGGCCTCCTACCTCGAAGACTTCCACGCACGCCGCTACACCGGCACAGCCACCATCCGTCTGTCCCCACAGGGACGCCGGCGCCTGCCCGACAACGTCCCCCCGGAGGTGGTACGGGCCGTCGACTCCACCGCGGTCCCCATCGGCGACCGCGGATGGGTCGAGGCGGTCATCCCCACCGAGGGCACCGAGCACGCCCGCGGCGAGCTGCTCCGGCTCGGTGGGGACGTCGAGGTCGTCGCACCGCCCGAACTGCGCCAGGCCATGGCCGTCACCGTGGAGACACTCGCCCGAGCCTACGAACTCCCCTGACCGCCCCGGTGCCCGTCCGGCAGGTGCGCGTTCGATGCGGGTCCAGGCCGCGCCCGGCGGAAGGCGCGGCGCCCTGTCCGCCGAAGGCGGGGAGAGCGAGGACGGCCGCCCAGTGGTCGATGAGCGCGGCGACGCAAGCCCGAGGGTCTCCCCCTCGGGCGCGCAGGAACCGTCGGGGTTGTGTGAAGGGCGCCCAGTGGATTGCGCGCATCCCCTTCGTGGAGTGCGTCCTTGCGATCGGCGGATTCGTCCTCAGCCCTCGACGCCGTCGTCGGACGCGGAGTCCCGACCGCGTCGGCGGAGGTACGCCTCCAGCTCCGCGGCCCCGGCCAGCATCGCCCGCCCGCGGGCGGACAGCCGACCGTGCCAGTCGGACAGTGCGGCCTCCAGCGGCTCCAGCCCGCCGGCCGCCCGCACCTGGGCGATCAGCGGGGCGATCTGCTCCAGCAGGTAGCCGCCCCGCCTGAGCTGGTGGACCAGCCGGACGTCCCTGACGTCGGCCTCGTCGTAGACGCGGTAGCCGGTCCGCGGGTCGCGGCGCGGGCGCACCAGCCCGGCGCGCTCCCATTTGCGCAGCGTCGCGGGCCGGATCCCGAGGTTGCCTGCCAGCGGCCCGATGAACGTGCCGCCGGGTCCGGACACCTCGGCCGGCTCGGACGCCGTGGTCGGCTCCAGGTCGTGGAGGGCACTTTCCACGGCCTGGAGGGTCCGCCGGTCGTCGAGGAGTTGGGCGTGGCTCTCGTCGATGAGGCGGAACGCCTCGTCGACCGCGCCCTGGTTCACGGCCCGCATGACCGACGCCGCCGTCCGGTGGCCATGGCCGGGTACCAGGGCGAGAAACGCCCGCAGGGCCACCACGTGGAGCGAGGTGTAGGTGCGGTAGCCGTGGGGTGTGCGACCGGCGGCCGGAAGGATGCCGGCCTCCTCGTAGTTCCGGATCGCCTGCGTGGACAGACCGTGTCCGCGCGCCAGATCGACCGGCCGCAGTCGCTCACCGCTTTGAAGGTTCCGCCCCATGGCGCCGACGATATCGCGGGAAACTTTCAACCGAAGGTTCAACGATACCGTTTAAGTATGGCGACTGACATCAAGGACACCGCCCATGCCGTCGAGGCTGCCGCCGTCATGAGGCTGCTCCCCGCCCGGCCCCGGCTGCTCGCCCTGGGGGAGCCCACCCACGGCGAGGACACCCTGCTCGACCTGCGCAACGAGCTGTTCCGGCAGCTCGTCGAGCAGGAGGGCTACCGGACGATCGCGATCGAGAGCGACTGCATGACGGGCCTGGTCGTGGACGACTACGTCACCTCGGGCACGGGCAGCCTCGACGAGGTCATGGAGCACGGATTCAGCCACGGCTGGGGCGTCTCGGCGGCCAACCGCGAACTCGTGCGCTGGATGCGCTCCTACAACGACGGCCGGCCGGCGTCCGAGCTGCTGCGCTTCGCCGGTTACGACGGCCCGCTGGAGATCACCGGCGCCGCGAGCCCCCGGCAGGCCCTCACCGCACTCCACGGCTACCTCGCGGCCCGCGTCGACGCGGACCTGCTCCCCTGCACCGCGGAGACACTCGACCGCCTTCTCGGCACCGACGACCGGTGGTCCGATCCCGCCGCGATGATGGACCCGGCCCACTCCGTGGGGCGGTCGGTCGAGACTGGGGAGCTGCGGTTGCTCGCCGACGACCTGGTGGCGCTGCTCGACGAGCAGATGCCCCACCTGCTCGCGACGACCTCTCGGGAGGACTGGGACCGGGCGTGCCTGTACGGGCGCACCGCGACCGGCCTGCTGCGCTACCACTACTGGATGGCCGACACCTCGCCGGCCCGCATGACCCGGCTGGTGGGGGTGCGGGACCAGATGATGGCCCGCAACATCCTCGCCCTCGCCGCCCGGGGCCCGGCACTCGTGCACGGCCACAACTCCCATCTGCAGCGCAGGAAGAGCACGATGCGGATGGGCGGGAAGCCGCTGGAGTGGTGGGGCGCCGGTGCGCTGGTGAACGCCCAGCTCCGCGAGGAGTACGCCTTCGTGGCCACGGCCCTCGGCACGATCCGGCACCAGGGAGTGGACGCGCCACCGCCGGACACCGTCGAAGGGCTCCTGTACGCGCTCCCGGAGGACCGCTGCGTGGTCGACGCCCCACGGTTGGTCACCGCCCTCGGCGACACGCTGCCCGCGCACCGGGTGTCCCCCTGGTTCGGCTACGCCCCGCTCGACCCGGCGCACCTGGCGGACAGCGACGGGATCGTGTTCGTCAAGGACGTCCCGCAGAGCTAGTTCCACCGTCAGCGGTCGGGCCTGTCGGGGCGCCCAGGTGCGTGGGAGGCGTCCCGACGGTCACCGGCGTGAACGACCTCCCTGAGAAAAGGGATTGCCCCGGCGGGACAGCTCACGTTGGGTGGGGGCATGACCGAACTCCACACCGATCGTCTCACCCTGCGTCGATGGCGTGACTCCGACCTCGGGCCATGGGCGGTCATGAACGCCGATCCGGAGGTCCGGGAGCACTTGGGCGACCTGCTCACACGTGAACAGAGCGATGCCTCTGTGGCGCGGTTCCAGGCGGATTTCGACCGGCGAGGCTACGGATGGTGGGCCGTCGAGGTGCGGGCCACGGGCAAGTTCATCGGCTTCGCGGGCCTGGACGACGTGGATGACGGCATGCCGTTCACCGGAGTGGAGGTCGGCTGGAGGCTCGCCCGGTCGGCCTGGGGTCAGGGCTACGCCACCGAGGCCGCGCTGGCGGTCCTGGCCTACGGCTTCGACACGCTCGAAGTTCCCGAGATCCTCGCTGTGACGACGGCCACCAACCTCCGTTCTCAGGCGGTGATGCGCCGGATCGGCATGACCCGGGATCCTGCCGAGGACTTCGACGACCCCGGCGTGCCCGAGGGACCGCTGCGCCCCAATGTGCTGTTCCGCATCGCCCGTGGTGCGGGAGTCTGACCAACTGGTGGCCGGTCCACGGACTGCACGGCACCGGGTGTCCCCGACGCTCGCTGTCCGCACGCCACGCGTCAGTGCCGTGAGGACAGTTGCCGCAGGCCGTTCTCCAACAGCGCGAACGCGAGCTCCGCGTCCGCCACGGCACCCGTATGGCGCGCGTCGGCCGCCTCTCCGTGCGCCAGGCGTCTGGCGTTGTCCTGGGCCAGCACCCCCTGGACGGCGACGATCTGGGCGGCGGCGAACCTCGCCGTGAGTTCGGGGGTGTCCGCCGTTTCCCGCAGTGCCTCGGCGAGTGCGCGTTCGGCGCTGGTCTTGAACTGATCCATGCGAGCCACCAGCGAGGGCGCGTCCAGGATCATCCGGGTGAGCCGAAGCACCTGGGGATGGTCATTGAGTCCGGTGATCGGGTCTCGCTCCTGCAGCCCCTTGAGGAAGTGCTCACGCAGCGCCGTCAGCGGGGCAGTGCCGGGCGTGCGGGCCCGCACGACGCGTGCGGCCTCGGTCTCGTGATCGGCGAGGCGATGCACCACGAGGTCTTCCTTGGTCGGGAAGTACGCGAAGAGCGTGCGCTTGGACACTTCGGCCGCCTCGGCCACCTGAGCCACCGAGACCTGGTTGAAGCCGTGCTCGAGGAACAATGCGATCGCCGCGTCGGAGATCGCCGCGCGGGTCCGCTGCTTCTTTCGTTCCCGCAGTCCTGGCTTGCCGTCCACGGCCCACACCATAGCAGCCGACTTCCCTGAGGATATTTCCGCACCTGGTATACATTTATACCGAGGAAAGAAATCATAGGGAGTGAGTCAGAGTGCTGACAGAGCGGTCGACGGAGGTCGTCATCGCGGGCGCAGGCCCGACCGGACTGATGCTGGCGTACGAACTGGCTCTGGCCGGGGTCGAGACCCTGGTCCTGGAGAAGCTGGACCAGCGCATCGAGCAGGTGAAGGGTGGCGCGATCCAGCCCCGTACCGCCGAACTGCTGGAGTTGCGGGGGCTGTTGGAGCCGTTGCAGCAGCGGGCCCTGCCGCGTCAACCGGTGGGCGGGCACTTCGCGGCGCTGCCCGTGCCCTTGGACTGCGCGCCCTGGCGGACCAGGCACCCCTTTCCGATCGGGATCCCTCAATGGGAGATCGAGGAGGTGCTCGAAGAGCGGGCGACCGCCGTCGGCGCGCAGGTGCTGCGCGGAGCCGCCGTCTCAGGGGTCGAGCAACACGAGGACGGTGTGGTCGTGACGGCGGACGGTCTTCGGGTGCGGGCCCACTGTCTGGTGGCGTGCGACGGCGGCCACAGCACGGTACGGAAACTGCTCGGGCTGCCGTTCCCCGGCCGGCCCGGGACCCATCAGGCGGTGCTGGCCGACATCCGGCTGTCCGCCGTGTCATCGCTGGTGCCGCGGCGGATGGGGCACATGAGCTCCCTGACCCGTCACGTGGGCGGCTACTGGTCCATGCTCGTCCCGCTCGGCGGCGACCGGTACCGGATCACCTTCGGCCGCGCCGACCAGACGGACACCGGCCGGGACACCCCCGTCACCCACGAGGAGATCGCCGCCACCCTGCGGGCCCTGTACGGCCCCGAAACCACCCTTGCCGCCGTGGACAACGCGTCCCGGTTCAGCGACGCCACCCGGCAGCTGGAGCAGTACCGAGTGGGCCGTGTCCTGTTCGCGGGCGACGCCGCACACATCCACCCGCCGCTGGGCGGCCAGGGTCTCAACCTCGGCCTCCAGGACGCGTTCAACCTCGGTTGGAAACTGGCCGCAGCCGTCCAGGACCGCGCGCCGAACGGCCTCCTGGACAGCTACCACGCCGAACGGCACCCGGCGGCAGCCCAGGTGCTGCATCACACGTCGGCGCAGCGCGTGCTGGCGGATCCGAACCCGAGCACGGACGTGGCCGCCCTGCGGGACATCTTCATCGACCTGATGCGCCTGCCCGACACCAACCGCCACCTCGCCGGGTTGATGTCCGGTCTCGCGCTGAGCCACGCGCTGCCCGGCGAGCCTCCGCCGGCCGGACAGCGCGTGCCGGACGCCGAGCTGGTCACCGCAGCCGGCCCCACCCGGCTGTCGACGCTGTTCGCCGCGGGGCACGCCGTCCTGCTCGATCTGGCCGGAACCGTCCCGGCCGACCTCCGGCTCCCGCCACGGGTCGACCTCGTCCGCGCCACGTGCACCGATGGACTGGGCGCCGAAGTCCTGCTCATCCGTCCCGACGGCTACGTCTGCTGGGCTGCGGACAGCTTCGCCGCCTGTGGCACTTCCCTGCTCACCACGATCGCCGACAAGCTGGCCAAGGTGCGCTGAGCCGACTTTGCGCCCCCCTCAGCCGGCGTGCAGGATCCGGAAGCGGTCGGGCTCCGCCGGATGCCGGTCCACGACCTGGATCGGCGCCCGAGCCCATTGCCAGACGCTGATGCCCGGCGCACGCGAGAACCGGATCTGCCCGCGGGTGCCGTCGACGGCAACGTGCGGCCAGGATGCCGCAGTGCGCGCCCGGTCCGCGCCGTGGGAACGCAGCACCTCGGCGAGGACGGTGACCGTGTCGTAGCCCTCGAAGGCCACGAAGGAGGGTGCTTCGGCCAGCCGCTCGCGGAGCGCCGCCCCGACTCGTTCGCCAAGTGGGCTGAGACGCTCGGGCAGGTAGCGCAAGAACGGGATCGCGGCGCCGTCGGTGCCCAGAGTCGTCGCCCATGCGGCGAGCTCCGGTTGCCCGGCCGGAGCGCCGATCATGATCTCGGCGAGGCGCTGGTCGCGGCGGACGGCCCTGACGATCGGCACGGCCGGCTCCGGGTGGCCGACCAGAAGAAGGAGGGCTGTCGCGCGCTTGTCGACGAGTTCGTCGCACACGGCCGCAGGGGTGAGCGCGCTCATGTCAAGCTCTACGACGCTGCCGCCGCGTGGAGCGAGGTGGTCCCGCAGAATGCGGGTCCCGGATGCCCAGTAGACACTCGGCTGGGTTGCTACGGCGATGCGGCTGTGGCCCGCGCCGAGGAGGAAGTCCGCGTAGATCTGCCAGCCGCGGGACTGCGGCGGGGCGAGGCGCGCCACCCATTCCGTCGGCTGTTCGGTGAGCGCGTCGAGGACCGCTGACGAGCAGAGGAACGGAAGGCCGAGGGCGTCGGCCCTGGTGGCAGCGGCGCGAGCGACGACGCTGTGGTACTCCCCCACCAAGGCAGCCACGCCCAGGCCGGCCAATTCGTCCACGGCCGCCGCGGCCCTGTGTGGATCGGCCGCGGTGTCTCGGACCACCAACTCGAGTGGTCTTCCGGCGATCCCGCCGGCATCGTTGACCTCGCGGACGGCCAACTCGACGCCGGCGAGCAGGTGTCGGCCCGCCTCGACCCATCCGGGGCGAGTCAGCGGAACGAGAGCGCCGATCAGGACGGACGAACCGTCAGCCCGCGCCGCTTCAGGTGTCGGTGGTGGCGTACTCATGCGTCGGCGTCTCCCGTACGACGGTTCGGTGGCAGTTCGCCCTGATCACGGAGTGAACGCCCCGGTCAGCCGGCAGAGGATCTCCGTGCGGCTGACAAGAACAGTCCCCCCTCGGCAATTCAAGATCATCCGTATGGCCAGCCTATCCACGTCCAGGCCCGCGATCCAGGGCCTTTTGACACCGAAAACGAGGCGGTCTCGGCCCGGTTCGCGTGAGATCTTCTCCGCCGGGACACGATACTGACGGGCATGGTGGCCTATGACTCACTCGGCGCAACGTACGCCCGGACACGACGGCCTGATCCCCGGATCGCCGTGCAGATCCACGCTGCACTCGGGGACGCCACCGACGTGATCAACGTCGGAGCGGGCACCGGCTCGTACGAACCGCCGCAGACGGCCCTCGCGATCGAACCCAGCCGAGTCATGATCGACCAGCGCCCCCCGGGATCGGCGCCCGCCGTGCGGGCGGTCGCGGAACAGCTGCCGCTTCGTGACAACGCCGCCGACGCAGCGATGGCCCTGCTCACCGTCCACCACTGGGCCGACCTGGCAACCGGCATCGGCGAACTGCGCCGGGTCGCCCGCCGCCGCATCGTCGTCCTGACGTGGGACCAGCGCGTCTTCCGTGAGCGGTTCTGGCTCGTCCGGGACTACCTCCCCGAAGCAGCCGCGTTCGACGACACGCGCGCCACCCCGACCGACCAACTGGCCGACCTGCTCGGCGGGGCCCGCCAGGAGCCTGTCCGAGTCCCCCATGACTGCGTGGACGGTTTCGGCGCCGCCTACTGGCGCCGGCCCAGCGCCTACCTCGACCCGCAGGTACGTGCGGGGATCTCCATGCTGGCCCAGTTGGGCGACGACGCCGTCGAGCACGGCCTGGCCCGACTGGCGGAGGACCTGGCGACCGGCCGCTGGCACACACGTCACGCCGAGTTGCTCACGCTCGACACCATCGACGTCGGGTATCGGCTGTTCGTGGCCGACCAGTGAGCCACGTACGCGGAACTCCGCAAGCGGGCCTCGGGGCGTGAAGAAGCGTCACGAGACCTTCCGCGACGGACCGGGCGGCGCTCACGGCCGGTGAGAAGAGCACCGGCGTCAGTCCGCCGAGTGGTTTGGCCACCGCTCCCGATGAGCGGCAGCGGCCCTCCCCAGTAGGGCATCAGCCACTGGCGCAGGCCGGCCGACGGTATCTCGGGCAGCGCGCGCAGGGCGTTGGCCACCCACTTGAACCACCGGAACAGCAGGTGGCGCAGGCGCTAGTCGAAGAAGGTGAGCAGGCGGGCGAAGACGACGGGGGACTTCCGGGGTTCCTCACGGGACCGGTCCCGGCTTTTCGCCCCCTCGCCGCTCCCGGCCCCACCGCCGGCATGTCACGGATTCCGGATCATGAGCCGGATGGGAAGCCACCGCTGCCGATGCGTCAGATCGCTCCGGCCGACAGCCGAGCCAACGAGCGGTCGGGCTCTATGCGATGCCGCCGTTGCTCATCAGCAGCTGGCCGTTGATCCACTCGCCTTCCCTGGAGCACAG
>NZ_BMWA01000015.1:199539-233603 GCF_014650995.1 Streptomyces viridiviolaceus | reverse complement strand
TGCACGTGACCGCGAAGGACCTGGGCACGGGCAAGGAGCAGAAGATGACCGTCACCGGCGGCTCCTCGCTGCCGAAGGACGAGGTCGACCGGATGCGCCAGGAGGCCGAGCAGTACGCGGAGGAGGACCACCGCCGCCGCGAGGCCGCCGAGACCCGCAACCAGGGCGAGCAGCTCGTCTACCAGACGGAGAAGTTCCTCAAGGACAACGAGGACAAGGTCCCGGGCGAGGTGAAGACCGAGGTCGAGGAGGCCGTCGCCGAGCTGAAGGAGAAGCTCAAGGGCGAGGACACCACCGAGATCCGCACCGCCACCGAGAAGGTCGCGGCCGTCTCCCAGAAGCTCGGCCAGGCCATGTACGCCGACGCCCAGGCCGCGCAGGCCGCGGGCGGTCCCGAGGGTGCCGCCGCCGGTGGCGCCAAGGCGGCCGACGACGACGTCGTCGACGCCGAGATCGTGGACGACGAGCGCAAGGACGGTGCCGCGTGACGGAGGAGACCCCGGGCTTCGAGGAGAAGCCCGACGTCCCCTCCGGCGCCACCCCTGACGACGCCGAGCCGAAGGCCGCCTCCGAAGAGGGGGCGGCCCCGGCCGGGGACGCGAGCGAGAACGCTGGCCTGGTGGCCCAGCTGGACCAGGTGCGCACGGCGCTGAACGAGCGCACGGCGGACCTCCAGCGGCTCCAGGCCGAGTACCAGAACTACCGCCGCCGGGTCGAGCGGGACCGGGTCGCGGTCAAGGAGATCGCCGTCGCGAACCTCCTGACCGAGCTCCTGCCCGTCCTCGACGACATCGGCCGCGCCCGGGAGCACGGCGAGCTCGTCGGCGGATTCAAGTCCGTCGCGGAGTCGCTGGAGACCGTCGCGGCCAAGATGGGCCTGCAGCAGTTCGGCAAGGAGGGCGAGCCCTTCGACCCGACGATCCACGAGGCCCTGATGCACTCCTACGCCCCGGACGTCACCGAGACGACGTGCGTGGCGATTCTGCAGCCCGGGTACCGGATCGGTGAGCGCACCATCCGCCCCGCGCGGGTGGCGGTGGCCGAGCCGCAGCCGGGCGCGCAGACGGTCAAGCCGGCCGAGGAGGCCACGGAGGCGAACGCGGACTCCGCGGAGAACAAGGAGAACGGTGGCCCGGAGGAGGGCTGACGTAATCACTGAGGACGGGAAGGAGGGACGTCGGGGATGAGCACCAAGGACTTCATCGAGAAGGACTACTACAAGGTCCTCGGCGTCCCCAAGGACGCCACCGAGGCCGAGATCAAGAAGGCGTACCGGAAGCTCGCCCGCGAGTACCACCCGGACGCCAACAAGGGCAACGCCAAGGCCGAGGAGCGCTTCAAGGAGATCTCCGAGGCGAACGACGTCCTCGGCGACCCCAAGAAGCGCAAGGAGTACGACGAGGCCCGCACCCTCTTCGGCAACGGCGGGTTCCGCCCGGGGCCGGGCGCGGGCGGCGGCTCCTTCAACTTCGACCTGGGCGACCTCTTCGGAGGCGGCGCCCAGGCCGGGGCCGGCGGCTTCGGCGGCGGGCTCGGTGACGTCTTCGGGGGCCTGTTCAACCGCGGCGGCACCGGCGCCGGCACGCGGACCCAGCCACGGCGTGGCCAGGACATCGAGTCCGAGGTGACCCTCAGCTTCACGGAGGCCATCGAGGGCGCGACGGTCCCGCTGCGCATGTCCAGCCAGCAGCCCTGCAAGGCCTGTTCGGGCACCGGCGACAAGAACGGCACGCCACGGGTGTGCCCGACCTGCGTCGGCACCGGCCAGGTCGCCCGGGGCTCGGGCGGTGGCTTCTCGCTCACCGACCCGTGCCCGGACTGCAAGGGCCGCGGCCTGATCGCGGAGACCCCGTGCGACGTCTGCAAGGGCTCCGGGCGTGCCAAGTCCTCCCGGACGATGCAGGCCCGCATCCCCGCCGGGGTGTCGGACGGCCAGCGCATCCGGCTGCGCGGCAAGGGCGCGCCGGGCGAGCGGGGCGGTCCGGCGGGTGACCTGTACGTGGTGGTGCACGTCAAGGAACACCCCGTCTTCGGGCGCAAGGGCGACAACCTCACCGTCACCGTCCCGGTCACGTATGCCGAGGCGGCGCTCGGCGGCGAGGTCCGGGTCCCGACGCTGGGCGGCCCGCCCGTCACCCTGAAGCTGCCGGCGGGCACGCCCAACGGCCGCACCATGCGCGCCCGCGGCAAGGGCGCGGTCCGCAAGGACGGCACCCGAGGCGATCTCCTGGTCACCGTCGAGGTGAGTGTCCCGAAGGACCTGACGGGGAAGGCTCGTGACGCGCTGGAAGCGTATCGCGAGGCGACCGCGGGTGAGGATCCGCGGGCGGAGCTGTTCCAGGCCGCGAAGGGAGCTTGAGGGAGATGGACGGTCGTCGACGCAACCCGTATGAACTGACCGAGGACACCCCGGTCTACGTCATCTCGGTGGCGGCCCAGCTCTCCGGCCTGCACCCGCAGACGCTGCGCCAGTACGACCGGCTGGGCCTGGTCTCCCCGGACCGCACGGCCGGCCGGGGCCGGCGCTACTCGGCCCGTGACATCGAACTGCTCCGCCAGGTGCAGCAGTTGTCGCAGGACGAGGGCATCAACCTGGCGGGCATCAAGCGCATCATCGAACTGGAGAACCAGGTCGCCGCGCTCCAGGCCCGGGTGGCGGAGCTGCAGGACGCGCTGGAGGGTGCGGCGACGGCGATGCGCCAGCGCGAGGCGGCGGTGCACGCCTCGTACCGCCGGGACCTGGTGCCGTATCAGGAGGTCCAGCAGACCAGTGCGCTGGTGGTGTGGCGGCCGAAGCGCCAGCAGCAGTCCCCGGACTGACGGCGCGTGAAGGCGTCCGCAAGGGGCCCGGAGGTTCGACGCAACCTCCGGGCCCCTTCGCATGCCCCCCGCATGGAGGGCGTGTAAAGGGAGTTGGGAGGCGATTCCGCTCCGTCTTCACACCGGCTGCGGAGCGTGGTGTTGTCATCTCGTTAAGTGCTTCCGCTTGACGCTGGGTACCGCCGCCGCGTTGGCTTTTCAGTCACCTGGGTTGCAATGCGGCACCCGCGTCCGGAAGGCACCAGAAGTGAGCTCCTGCATGCGTCGTATCGCCATATCCGTGGCAGCGTCCACGATGACCGTTTCGCTCGCAGCCTGCGGCGTGCTGAACGCGTCGGAGAGCAGCGACGGCGCGAGCCCGACCAAGGGCAACGACATCACGGTGGGCCTGCTGCTTCCGGAGACGGAGAACACGCGCTACGAGCAGTTCGACTACCCCATCTTCAAGAAGAAGGTGGCCTCGCTCACCCGCGACCAGGGCAAGGTCGAGTACGCCAACGCCGGTGCGGACGCGGCGAAGCAGACCCGGCAGCTGCAGCAGATGATCGACGACAAGGTCGACGTGATCGTCCTGGACGCCGTCGACTCGCAGGCCATCGCGGACGGTGTGCAGAAGGCCAAGGACGCCGGCATCCCGGTCATCGCCTACGACCGGCTGGCCGAGGGCCCGATCGACGCCTACATCTCCTTCGACAACGAGCTGGTCGGCGAGGTCCAGGGCCGCTCCCTCATCGAGGCGCTCGGCGACGACATCGACAGCTCCGACAAGATCGTCATGATGAACGGGTCGCCCACCGACCCCAACGCCAAGCAGTTCAAGGCGGGGGCGTTGTCCCAGCTGAACGGCAAGGTGACGATCGCCGAGAGCTTCGACACCAAGGACTGGAAGCCGGTGAACGCCGAGGCGAACATGGCCCGGGCGATCGAGTCGATCGGCAAGGACAACATCGCCGCCGTCTACTCCGCCAACGACGGCATGGCGGGCGGCGTGATCAAGGCCCTGGAGGCCGCGGGTGTGACCAAGCTGCCGCCGGTCACCGGCCAGGACGCGGAGCTGGCGGCGGTGCAGCGGATC
Organism: Streptomyces viridiviolaceus; assembly: GCF_014650995.1. GTDB lineage: Bacteria > Actinomycetota > Actinomycetes > Streptomycetales > Streptomycetaceae > Streptomyces > Streptomyces viridiviolaceus. The sequence goes on along the minus strand of NZ_BMWA01000015.1, from coordinate 229,708 downwards.
GTCAGCGGCGAGCAGTACATGAGCGTGTACAAGTCGTACCCGCAGGAGGCCGAGAACGCGGCGGAGATGGCCGTCGCGCGGGTCCAGGGGCGGGACATCCAGTTCGACGCGCTCACCCGCGACAAGGTCGACAGCCCCACGCACAAGGACATTCCGGCGCAGCTGGTCCCCGTGGTCGCCCTGACGAAGGAGAACATCCAGGAGACCGTGGTCGCGGACGGCATCCACAAGGTCTCCGACATCTGCACCGCCAAGTTCGCGTCCGCCTGCGCGGAGATCGGGCTGAAGTAGTCCGGCCCGCCCACCCCCTCAGCTTCCTGCAAGTGCGCCGCGCAGAGGTCGGGACATACCGGTGCGAGCCGGTGGTTACCGGCCGCGGTCCCGCGGGGAGCCGTGTTGCGGACCCGGTCCCGGCCGCGCATAGTTGCGCTGCGGAAAGAGCCGGAACCGGGGGTGGGATGGGCGATGGCCGAGCACAGGGCGGACGGGCATCCACACGGTGCTGACCGTCTGTGCGAGGCGGGGGACCGCGTGTACTCCCGGGCCGTACGGCGCGGCCGTGTGCCCCGCCGGGACGTGGAGCCGGTGCCCTGCCTGCTGGAGCTGGCCCTGCTGCACCCCGACCCCGACGACATGGACTGGTTCGTGCCGACCTCCCCGCAGGAGGTCATGACCCGGCTGCTGCGCGGGGTCTACGACGAGGTGAGCGCCAGCCAGCGGCGGGTGGGTTCGGCGGTGGCGGCCTTCGAGTGGTACGCGGGGCTCGGCAGCCGGATCCCGGCCTCGGCCGCGACGGAGGGCACAGCGATCCGCGTACTGGACGGGCTGGCCCGGATCCAGGCCGCCATGGACGAGGCGACGGAGGCGTGCACGACGGAGGTGCTCACCGTCCAGCCCGGCGGCATCCGGCGGGAGCACGAGCTGTCGGAGGGACTGCACCGGGCGCTCGCGCTGCGCGGGCGAGGGGTGCGGATGCGGGACCTGTACACGCACGTGGCCCGGCACGGGCAGGGCCTGCTCAACTACCTGGAGCTGATGGGCGACACGGTCGAGGCGCGGACCCTGGACGAGGTCATCGACCGTCTCATCCTCTTCGACCGCACGGTGGCCTTCATCCCCGCCAACGCGGACCGCACGATGGCCCTGGAGCTGCGGCATCCGGGGCTGATCGCCTACCTGGTGACGGTCTTCGAGCGCCTGTGGCGCCTGGCGCTTCCCCTGACGGCCCCGCTGCCGGACACCGGCATCAAGGGCATCTCGCACCGCGAACGGTCCATCGCGGCGCTGCTGGCGGAGGGCCACCAGGACGCGGTGATCGCCGAGCGGCTGGGCATCAGCGTGCGCACCTGCCGCGCGCACATCGCCCGCCTGTCGGAGACGCTGGGCGCGGCCAGCCGCACCCAGCTGGGCGTGCGCATCGCCCAGGTCGGCCTCGACGGCCCGCCGCGGCCCGCCGCGGCCGTCAGCGTTCCGGACCGAGAATCCCCGACCGCCCGATGAGGTAGCCGAGCTGGGCCCGGCTCTCGCTGCCCAGGGTGGCGGCGAGTTTGGCGATGTGGACCCGCGCGGTGCGGACGTTCATGCCGAGACGGTCGGCTATCGCGGTGTCGGTGTGCCCTTCGACGAGGAGGGCGGCGATGGCGCGCTGGCGGGGGGTGATGCCGCCCCGCGTGGGCTGCCGGACGGCCCGGGGGTGCATGGGCGTGGCCAGGCGCCAGAGCCGGTCGAAGGTGGTGACGAAGTAGGAGATCAGCGCGGGCTGGCGGACCTCCAGGGCGAGGGAGCGGTCGGCGTTGGCGGGGATGAACGCGACCGCGCGGTCCACGATGATCAGGCGTTCGGTGACCTCGTCGAGCATGCGGGCCGACACGTCGCCGGTCAGCCGTTCGTAGCGGGCGACCACGACGGGGGAGTGCCGGACGGTGTGCTGGTACAGGGCGCGCACCCGGCCGCCGCGGTCGAGGAACGCCTGGTCCCTTTCCAGGGCGGCTTCCTGGACGTGGAGCGGCGGGGCGATCAGCCCGTTGTGCGGCTGGATGGAGAGGAGCTCGTCCGTGCCTTCGGCCAGTGCTTCGGTGATGGCCCGGCTCGTGCGCTCCTTGTTGCTGTGGATCCTCAGTACGGGGCTGTCCTCACCCGCCGTGTTCTGTCCGCCGAGGCGGAACAGGGGTTCGAAGACGTCGGCGAGCCGCTGCTCGCGCCGGCGTTCGGCGGCGATGCGGTCCGCCGATGCGCGCAGCAGGCGTTGCAGGGCGACGGCGGGGGCGACGGGCTCCAGCCGGCTCAGGTCGTCGACGGCCGGGTACAGCAGGCCGATGTCGATGAGGCAGGGTGCCTCCGCGGCCTCGGCGCCCGCGAGTCCGCCTTCGCGCAGTGCGCGGGCGTAGAGCCCCAAGCCCGCTTCGCACAGCTCCTCCGTTCCGTGGCGGTGCGCCTCGACGGTCACGCGTGGCTCTCTTCGGGCGAGCGGTGGCCCTGTTCCAGGATCCCGGACTGGGCTATGAGGTAGCCCAGTTGCGCGCGGCTGCCGCTGCCCAGGACCGCCGCCAGTTTCGCGATGTGGGCCCTGCAGGTGCGCACGTTCATGCCGAGGCGGCGCGCGATGGCCTCGTCGACGTGCCCCTCCACCAGGAGTTTGGCGATGGAGTGCTGGATGTCGGTGATGCCGTCGGGGGCGGTCTCGTAAGGAGTGCCGATCTTGAGCGGTACCGCGCGGGCCCACATGAACTCGAAGACCTTGATCAGGTAGCGCACCAGGCCGGGATGCCGCAGTTCGAGGGCGACCTGGCGGTCCTCCCGGGTCGGGATGAACGCCACGGTGTCGTCGCAGATGATGAGCCGCTCGACCAGTTCGTCGATGGTGCGGACCTCGACCTTGCCGTCGGCGATCTGTTCCACGTACGCCAGGGTCTCGGGGCTGTGCCGGGCGGTGTGCTGGTACAGCGTCCGCAGGCGCACGCCCCGTTCGATCAGTGGCCTGTCGCGCTCCAGTCCCTTCAGGAGGTTGCTCTCCAGCCGGCGGCCGCCGGGCTGTACGGTGAGCACCTCGGTCCGGCACTCGGCCGTCGCGAGGTTCAGCGCCGAGTTGATCCGGTCCCGTCCCTCCAGCACGGTGATGGCGTGGGTCGACGCGGTGCTCTGGGCGCTCGCGGCCATGAACGGCTCGAAGGCGTCGGCCAGCTGGACGGACAGGCGCCTGCGCTCCGTGATCTCCCGCTCGATGGGGTGCAGACGCTGCGCGAGGGCGATCGTCGGAGGCACGGGGCGCAGCCACGTGGCATCGTCGGGGTCCGGGTGGAGGAGGGCGAACTCCATCAGGCAGGGGGCCGACTCGACGTCCGTGCGGGCGATGCGGCCGGCACGCAGGGCATGCACGTAGAGCCGACTGCCTTCGTCACACAGTTCGGTAATGGCATGGGGATGTGCCGCTTGCGTCCCGTTTGTCCCCAATTTTCCACCCCCCAGGGTCCTGAACATGCAGGAACATGATGCACCGATTGTGTGGCCATGACGTGCCTATATGAGCCATCGTCTTATCCGACGGGGGAAGAGGAGACCATCGAGTGAGGACGAAGCCGACTATGAGTAAGAGAATGCTTCGCTCGGTATTTGCCGCTGCTCTTTCCGCCGTTGTGATGCTCGTGGGCGTGAGTGGCCTGGCCGGCAAGTCCAGCGATGCTCGGGCGAACGCCGAGTCGATTGCGGTGGTCGTCGGTGAAGAACACACCAACGACACTTCCTGGAACTGATCGCGATGACGACTCCACCCGACGACCGCTCCTTCCGCCGCGAAATGGCCACCGCCTACCGCTCCGGCTGGCACTTCATCGACCTGGTCACCGCCATCCCCCACAGCGGCGACTCGCTGATGGTGACCGTCTTCGGTGAGCCGGTCGTCGTCACGCGGGACGAGGACGGAGACCTACGGGCGTACAGGTGTCTGCGGCGGCCTCGGGGGGCGCCGCAGCCCGTGCGGTGTGCCATCCGGTACGGAATGATCTTCGTGAACCTGGACCAGCGGGACCACCGGCTCGTGCAGTCGGAGGGTCCCGAGATGCGGACCATCTCTGCCACCCCCCGCAGTGCCTGACGCGATTCCCCCGTCGTAACAGATCGCTCAGGTGCTTCCCCCCGCAGCGGGGGCACCGTGACCTGAACACGGTGACGCCGCTGTAGTTTTTGGGGATATTTCCGGACGTCCACCCGTCCGGCACCCGTCCCCTCCTGGCCGAAAAGAGCCGTCGGTGGCCCGCGTGCCCCCCAGCGCGCCCCCGCCCCTCCGCCACAACCCCTTGAGTGGAATAGACTCAACTTTATGCACGTTCTATGAGTCAGCACTGGGAGACGTGGCCGACGGCCGACGCTAGGAGGAGAACGCGAACGTGGACGCCGAGCTGACCAACCGGAGCCGGGACGCGATCAACGCGGCCAGCAGCCGCGCCGTGACCGAGGGGCACCCCGACCTAACCCCCGCCCACCTGCTCCTGGCTCTGCTCCAGGGACAGGACAACGAGAACATCACCGACCTGCTCGTCGCCGTCGAGGCCGACCTCGCGGCCGTGCGCTCCGGCGCCGAGCGCATCCTCGCCGGACTGCCCAGCGTGACCGGGTCCACCGTCGCGCCGCCGCAGCCCAGCCGTGAGATGCTCGCCGTGGTCGCCGACGCGCAGACCCGGGCCAAGGAGCTCGGGGACGAGTACCTCTCCACCGAGCACCTGCTCATCGGCATCGCCGCCAAGGGCGGTGCGGCCGGTGAGGTGCTCATCGGCCAGGGCGCCGACGCCAAGAAGCTGCTGGACGCCTTCCGCAAGGCGAGGGGAGGACGCCGGGTGACCACCGCCGACCCCGAGGGGCAGTACAAGGCGCTGGAGAAGTTCGGCACCGACTTCACCGCCGCCGCACGCGAGGGCAGGCTGGACCCCGTCATCGGCCGGGACCAGGAGATCCGGCGCGTGGTGCAGGTGCTGTCCCGTCGGACCAAGAACAACCCCGTCCTCATCGGCGAGCCCGGCGTCGGCAAGACCGCCGTCGTCGAGGGTCTCGCCCAGCGCATCGTCAAGGGCGACGTGCCCGAGTCGCTGAAGAACAAGCGGCTGGTCGCGCTCGACCTGGGCGCCATGGTCGCCGGTGCCAAGTACCGCGGCGAGTTCGAGGAGCGCCTGAAGACCGTCCTCGCCGAGATCAAGGACTCCGACGGGCAGATCATCACCTTCATCGACGAGCTGCACACCGTCGTCGGCGCCGGGGCCGGCGGCGACTCCGCGATGGACGCCGGCAACATGCTCAAGCCGATGCTCGCGCGCGGCGAGCTGCGCATGGTCGGCGCGACGACCCTCGACGAGTACCGCGAGCGGATCGAGAAGGACCCGGCGCTGGAGCGGCGCTTCCAGCAGGTGCTGGTCGCCGAGCCGACCGTCGAGGACTCCATCGCGATCCTGCGCGGGCTCAAGGGCCGCTACGAGGCCCACCACAAGGTCCAGATCGCCGACAGCGCACTGGTCGCGGCGGCCACCCTCTCCGACCGCTACATCACCTCCCGCTTCCTGCCCGACAAGGCCATCGACCTCGTCGACGAGGCCGCCTCCCGGCTGCGCATGGAGATCGACTCCTCCCCCGTCGAGATCGACGAACTCCAGCGCGCCGTCGACCGGCTGAAGATGGAGGAGCTGGCGCTGGACAAGGAGACCGACCCGGCCTCCCGCGAGCGCCTGGAGCGGCTGCGCCGCGACCTCGCCGACAAGGAGGAGGAGCTGCGCGGCCTCAACGCACGCTGGGAGAAGGAGAAGCAGTCCCTCAACCGGGTCGGCGAGCTGAAGGAGAAGCTCGACGAACTGCGAGGGCAGGCCGAACGCGCCCAGCGCGACGGCGACTTCGACACCGCCTCCAAGCTGCTCTACGGCGAGATCCCCGCCCTGGAACGCGACCTGGAGGCCGCCTCCGAGGCCGAGGAGGCGTTGGCATCTTCCGCCTCCGGCGGGGGCGCCAAGGACACCATGGTCAAGGAGGAGGTCGGCTCCGACGACATCGCGGACGTCGTCGCGTCCTGGACCGGCATCCCGGCCGGACGCCTGCTGGAGGGCGAGACCCAGAAGCTGCTGCGCATGGAGGACGAGCTCGGCAAGCGGCTCATCGGGCAGACCGAGGCCGTCCGGGCGGTGTCCGACGCGGTCCGCCGCAGCCGCGCCGGGATCGCCGACCCCGACCGGCCCACCGGCTCCTTCCTCTTCCTCGGCCCGACCGGTGTCGGCAAGACCGAGCTGGCGAAGGCCCTCGCCGACTTCCTCTTCGACGACGAGCGGGCGATGGTCCGCATCGACATGTCGGAGTACAGCGAGAAGCACAGCGTGGCCCGCCTGGTCGGCGCCCCGCCCGGCTACGTCGGCTACGAGGAGGGCGGCCAGCTCACCGAGGCCGTGCGGCGCCGCCCGTACAGCGTGGTGCTGCTCGACGAGGTGGAGAAGGCCCACCCCGAGGTCTTCGACATCCTGCTGCAGGTCCTCGACGACGGGCGCCTGACCGACGGGCAGGGCCGCACCGTCGACTTCCGCAACACGATCCTCGTTCTGACCTCCAACCTCGGCAGCCAGTTCCTGGTCGACCCGATGACCGGCGAGGCGGAGAAGAAGGAACAGGTCCTGGAGGTGGTCCGCACCTCGTTCAAGCCGGAATTCCTCAACCGCCTGGACGACCTGGTGGTCTTCTCGGCCCTGACGAAGGAGGAACTGAGCCGGATCGCGCGGCTCCAGATCGACTCGCTGGCCCGGCGGCTCGCCGAGCGCCGCCTCACCCTGGAGATCACCGACGAGGCCCTGGCCTGGCTGGCCGACGAGGGCATGGACCCGGCGTACGGAGCCCGTCCCCTGCGGCGCCTCGTGCAGACGGCCATCGGCGACCGGCTCGCCCGGGAGATCCTCTCCGGTGAGATCAAGGACGGCGACACGGTCCGCGTGGACCGCTTCGGCGACGACCTGATCGTGGGACCCGCGACCGGCAGGACGCTGTAGTCGCGGCCGGGGGCCCTTCCCCGCGACGGAGGGGCCCATCCGGCATCCACCCGACCGGCCGGATCCTGTCAGCCCAAGGCTGACAGGCCCCGTCGGGGCTTGCCACCCCCCTCCCCGGATGAGGGAGGATGGCCAGATCCGTACGAAGGGAAAATCACGGTGAGCATCGACCCGTCCTCGATTCCGAACTTCGGGGGCCAGCCCGAGCCGCAGCCCCAAGGACCGGCGGGCCCCGTCGTCCCGGATCAGGATCTCGTGAAGCAGCTCCTGGAGCAGATGGAGCTCAAGTACGTCGTCGACGAAGAGGGTGACCTCGCGGCGCCGTGGGAGCAGTTCCGTACGTACTTCATGTTCCGCGGCGAGGGCGACCAGCAGGTCTTCTCGGTGCGGACGTTCTACGACCGGCCCCACAAGATCGACGAGAAGCCCCAGCTGCTGGAGTCGATCGACGACTGGAACCGGCGCACCCTGTGGCCCAAGGTGTACTCCCACACCCATGACGACGGCACCGTCCGTCTCATCGGCGAGGCCCAGATGCTGATCGGCATGGGCGTGAGCCTGGAGCACTTCGTCTCCTCGACGGTCAGCTGGGTGCGGGCCGCCATCGAGTTCGACCGGTGGCTCGTGGAGCAGCTCGGCCTGGAGCAGGAGGTCAACGACTCGGAGAAGCCCGAGGACGACGAGTAGGCCGCCGTACGGCCGTACACGGCTGCGCGTGGGCGAGTGCGCACCGGTACTCGCCGCACGTGAGGGAGAGCCCGGCCCGGGCGCGGACCAGCACGGTCGCGCCGGGGCCGGGCTCTCGCCGCGTGCGGGGCCCGGGCGGGCTCAGCCCGCCGACGTCTTCAGCCGCCGCACGGCCTCCTCCAGCACCGCCGTCCGCTTGCAGAACGCGAACCGCACGAACGGGGCGCCCGCCTCGCGGTGGTCGTAGAAGACCGCGTTGGGGATGGCGACGACGCCGGCGCGTTCCGGCAGGGCGCGGCAGAAGGCGAAGCCGTCGCTGAAGCCGAGGGGACGGATGTCGGTGGTGACGAAGTAGGTGCCGGCGGGGCGGTGGACCCCGAATCCGGCGTCCGCCAGGCCGGCCGCCAGCAGGTCCCGCTTGGCCCGCATGTCGTCGCGGAAGGCGGTGAAGTACGTCTCCGGCAGCGCGAGGGCCTCGGCCACCGCGTACTGGAACGGCCCGGACGCCACGTAGGTCAGGTACTGCTTCGCCGAGCGGACCGCCGTGACCAGGGCGGGCGCGGCGGTGATCCAGCCGACTTTCCAGCCCGTGAACGAGAACGTCTTGCCCGCCGAGCCGATCGTGACCGTCCGCTCGCGCATACCGGGGAAGGTCGCGATCGGCACGTGCTCGGCGTCGTCGAACACCAGGTGCTCGTACACCTCGTCCGTCACCACCAGCAGGTCCCGTTCGACGGCCAGCTCGGCGATCGCCGCGAGCTCCTCACGGGTCAGCACGGTGCCCGTCGGGTTGTGCGGGGTGTTGAGCAGCAGCAGGCGGGTGCGGTCGGTGACCGCGTCGCGCAGTTCGTCGAGATCCAGCCGGAAGGCGCCCTCGTACGGGCGCAGCGTCACCGGCACCCGCTTGCCGCCCGCCATCGCGATGCAGGCCGCGTACGAGTCGTAGTACGGCTCCAGGGCGACGACCTCGTCGCCGGGCTCCAGCAGGGCGAGGAGGCAGGCCGCGATGGCCTCGGTGGCGCCCGCCGTGACCAGGACCTCCGTGTCCGGGTCGAAGGACAGGCCGTAGCGGCGCTGCTGATGGGCGGCGACGGCGGCGCGCAGCTCGGGGACGCCCGGGCCCGGCGGGTACTGGTTGCCGCGCCCGTCGCGCAGCGCCCGCACGGCGGCCTCCCTGACCTCCTCGGGGCCGTCCGTGTCGGGGAAGCCCTGGCCCAGGTTGATCGCCCCGGTCGTCACGGCCAGGGCGGACATCTCGGCGAAGATCGTCGTCCCGAACTCGGCGAGCCGGCGGTTGAGGAAGGGGCGTGCGGTGGAGGTCATGCGGGTCATCCTGCGCCGAAGCTCTGGAGTTCCTCAACTCTGCTTTGGGGCGTGGCGGCCGGGGGCATCTCCCGGTCACGCAACGAGAGAGGCGCCCGACGGGGGGTTGCTTCGGGGGACTTCCGGGCGGGAGCCCGGGGGGAATCGGAAGGAGGGGGACGCCGTGGTCACGGGCATCATCCTGGTGGTCTTCTTCGGCCTGGTGATCGCCGCGATCGTGTGGGCCGCGCGGAGCGTCGCGCACGCCGGCCGACCGCACGGACGGCGCTCACGGTCGTACAGCGGCGGGGACTCCGGCGGCAGCTGGTGGGCCGGCGGGGAAAACGGTGGCTCGTCCTCGGGCGGGCACCACGGGGGCCACTCCTGCGGTGGCGGGTCGTCCTGCGGAGGCGGCTCGTCCTGCGGGGGAGGGGGCGGCGGATGCGGTGGAGGCAGCTGACACGGGGCAGCTGAGCTCCGACCAGGGGGAACCGCATCCCCCTCACGGGGCCCACGCCTGGGTCCGGGCCCCGTACGCCCCCGCACCGAGCGCCCGCCGGGAGGAACACGCCCGGTGGGCGCTTCCGCGCACCGGCGCACGCCGAACGGCCGGGGCGCGCGCCATGGTTGAACAGTTGAGCTGAGCAGCCCTCTGAGGGATGGAAACGTCACGAAGTTGGGTAAAAACGCTGTGGCGGGCCCACCGTTCATGATTCCCTCTCCATCACCAACACAGCCCATCGGGCGACTTGTTGACCCCCTCCTGACCGGCCGCCCGGGCTGAACGGCCGTATCCCCCAACGGGAGCCGGGGTGCGCGGGCCCTTACCCCACTCTCCTTTTGTGTGCTTGCGGAGCCGATCCATGCTCACGACCCTGAACACCGCCTACACCGACACGCGTGCCGCGGACCTCGCCTGGGCCCTGGGGCGCGAACCGCTGCCGGCGCTGGCCACCCTCGACGTCGAACTCCAGGACGCCCAGCTGCAGTTGAGACTTCTCGGGGCGTCCCATCAGGTTCTCCTGGAGGAGGAGCGGGGGAACTGTTCGGAGACGGTGGCGTGCATTCCGGGCAGCAGCACCCCGCTGCCCCTGGGCGTCGCCAAGCGGGTGGGCGACTGGGAGTACGAGTTCGCCGCCCGGGTGGAGGTGCTGTCGCCCGGCTCCTTCGCCGGCCGCGCCCAGGAGCTGCTGGCCCTGGTCTCCGACCACCCGCACGGGCTGGTCGGCGTCTTCCCCGGCAGCCCGCACGCCTTCACCGCACTGCTGGCCCAGCGCCATGAGGGACAGGTGCACTGGCGGACCTGGCACGCCTACCCGCAGGACGGCCAGCTGGTTGCGACCCGGACCCGGGTCGGCGCCCGGGTGCCGACGTCGCAGCTCAGCCCCTTTGGGGTGTGAACGGGATAAACCTGTACTGCCCGTCTGAACGACAGGTTCACGCGTGTGGGTGACGAAGAGTGCCGCAGGAGTGACGTAACGTCACAGCGTGATCGAACCGCACGCGCCCGCCCCGCCCGGCTCTCCGCCGCCCTGGGGCGGCCCCGTCGGCCCCGGCCCGGGCGCGCCCGCGCGACTGCCGGTCCGGCCGGGCACCGGGCGGTTCCTGGTCCTCGCGGGCGTCTTCGTCTGCGCGGCCTGCGGGCTGGTGTACGAACTGGAACTCGTCGCCCTCGCCTCGTACCTGATCGGCGACTCGGTCACCCAGGCGTCCGTCGTCCTGTCCGTCATGGTCTTCGCCATGGGCATCGGCTCGCTCGCCGCCAAACGGCTGCGCCGGTTCGCGGCCGCCGGCTTCGGCGCGGTCGAGGCCGTGCTCGCCCTCGTCGGCGGCTCCAGCGCCATGGCGCTGTACGCCGTCTTCGCCTGGACCGGTGACTGGGGCGGTCTGTGGGCCGACGGCCCCAGCTTCCTCCTGGTCGCCTTCTCCCTCACCATCGGTCTGCTGATCGGCGCCGAGGTGCCGCTGCTGATGGAGCTGATCCAGCGCATCCGCCGGCAGGACGCGGGCGGTGCCGTCGCCGACCTGTTCGCCGCGGACTACGTCGGCGCGCTCGTCGGCGGCCTCGCCTTCCCCTTCGTCCTGCTGCCCTTCCTCGGCCAGCTGACCGGCGCGCTGCTCACCGGCACCGTCAACGCGGCCGTCGGCGCCGCCCTCGTGCTGGGCCTGTTCCGCCGGGACCTGAGCCGCCGGGCCCGGTGGCTGCTGCTGTCCGCCAACGTCGTCGTGCTGGCCGTGCTCGCCTCGGCGACCGTCCTCGCCGACGACTTCGAACGGGCCGCACGGCACGCGGTGTACGGCCCGGACGTCCGCGTCGCCGTCCGGACCGACGTGCAGGAGGTGGTCCTCACCGGTGACCCCGACGGCCGGCCGCTCGGCCTGTTCCTGGACGGCAGGCTGCGGGTCGGCGGCAGCGACGAACGCCGCTACCACGAGGCGCTGGTCCACCCCGCCATGGCCGGGAGCCACGCGCGCGTGCTGATCCTCGGCGGCGGGGACGGCCTCGCCGCGCGGGAGGTGCTGCGCCACCCGGGCGTACGACGGGTCGACGTCGTCGAGGTCGACCCCGGGCTCGCCCGGCTGGCCCGGCACGACCCGGGCCTGTCCGAGCTGAACGACCACGCCTACGGCGACCCCCGCGTCCGCGTCACGACGGCGGACGCCTTCGACCGGCTGCGCGGGACGCCCACGGCGTCGTACGACGTGGTGATCTCGGACCTGCCCGACCCGGGCCTCACGGCGAGTACGAAGCTGTACTCGCAGGAGTTCTACGGCCTGGCCCGGCGCGCGCTCGCGCCCGGCGGCCGCATCGTCGTGCACGCCGGACCGGTCTCCTCCCGGCCCCGGGCGTTCTGGACGGCGGAGTCGACGCTTCGCGCCGCCGGCCTGCGCACCGTCGCCTACCGCGTCGGCACCCGGGCCCCGGGCGTCCAGGAGGGACCCGACCGTGCGGCAGGCCCCTCCCAGGCGCCCCGCGACTGGGGCTTCGTCCTGGCCGCCCGCACACCCCCCGCCCTCCGCCTCGACCCGTCCGGCCCCCGCCCGCACACCCTCACCGAGGCCGCCCTGCGGGCCGCCGCACGATCCGCCACCGACACCCGCGTCCGGGACCTGCCGGCGTCGACGCTGGTGCACCCCCGGTACTGAACGCCGTCGGGAGCGGCGTGCGGCTCACTGCCTCCTGCGGATCGTTCGCACGGAGAACGTACGACCGTCCCGCCCGCCCGGGATCCTCGCGCCGGGTGGGTCCGGCACCACCCAGCGCGGTGGCCGCCCGGTTTCCGCGACTTCCGCGGTACGGCGACAGGTTGACGCCGTCGACCCGGCCCGGCCGCCCTCACCGGCCGGTGGTCCGACCAGCCGGGTGCAGGCGGTGGTGCCGGCGCAAGGGCGGGACCGGTGACGTCGGCGGCAGCGGGTGACTTTGTGCCGACGGGGGGTGCGCCGGGCGCCTGCTGGGTAGGGTGGCGTGACATGGAGCATGAGGTGTTCGTTCCGGTTCCGGCCGAGCGGCTCAAGGACGTGCTGGCCGATCCCGTCCGGGTGGCCCGCGCGGTTCCCGGGCTCCAGCAGGACGCCGGGGCCGAGCCCGTGGCGGGGCGCCTGAAGGTGCGCGTCGGCAGCCACTCCATCACCTACCGGGGCGCCCTGCGCCTGTCCGCGCGGGACGACGGCACGTACGCCGTCGAGGGCGACGCCAGTGAGGCCCGCGGCGACGGCACGGTCCGGCTCGAACTGACGCTGCGGCTCGGGGAGGCGGAGGGCGGCTCCGTCCTCGCCGTCACCGGGACGGCCACCGCCGACGGCCGTGTCACGGAGCTGCCGGCGGACCAGGTGGAGTCGGCCGCGATCCGCTTGCTGAACCGGTTCGCCGAGAACCTGGGCACCGCGGCGCGGGAGAAGCACGCACCGCGGACCGTCCAGTCCCTGGCCACCGAGGACTTCGAACCGGCGGAGGCGGGCGACTTCGACGCCGGCCCGGACGCCGACGACGCGCCGGTACCGCCCGCACCGGCCGCCCGGCCCGAACCCGCTGCCGACGAACCCGCCGACGAGCCCTCGGACCGCCCCTCCGTCTTCGACACCGAGGTCCCCCCGTCCTCCCTCGCCCCCACCCCCGACGAGGAGGGTTTCCCGGAGGCCGGTGAGCCGCCCGCCGAGGCGGCACACGCGCGGCGGACGATGATCGGCCGCAGCGCCGAGGAGGTGGACCACGCCCCGCCGCGCGGCCGGTACGCCCCGGTCCCCGCGCCCGAGGCGGGCGCCTCCGGCACGCCCCTGCGCTGGGCCGCCCCGGCGGCTGCGCTGGTCGTGGCGTCGGCGATCGTGGTGGGCCGCGCCCTGCGTCGGCGCCGGTGACCCGGGCACCTTCTTGATCGACCAGTAGGGTCGTGACGTGAGCAATGAGGAGATCACGCTGACCGCGGGCGACGCGGAGGCGACCGTGCAGCCGGGCAACGGCGGCCGGATCGGAGGACTGCGCGTCGGTGGCACCGAGCTGCTGCGCCAGGGCGAGCGGTTCGGCTGCTTCCCGATGGTGCCGTGGTGCGGGCGCATCCGCGACGGCCGGTTCCGCGACGGGGCGACCGTGCACCAGATGCCGCTCAACGCGGCCCCGAACGCCATCCACGGCACCGCCCGCGACGGCGCCTGGAGCACCGCACGCGTCACCACCGACGAGGCGGTGATCACGTACGACCTGGTCGACCCGTGGCCGTACTCCGGCCGTGTCACGCAGGTGATCGCGCTGGCCCCGGACGCCCTGACGCTCACCATGTCGGTGGAGACGTACGAGTCCTCCTTCCCGGCCCAGATCGGCTGGCACCCCTGGTTCAACCGGGTCGTGGACGGCGCCGCCGTCCAGCTCGGCTTCTCCGCCGCGTGGCAGGAGGAGCGCGGTGACGACCACCTGCCCACCGGCAACCGCCTCGACCCGCGGCCCGGCCCCTGGGACGACTGCTTCGGCATGCCCGACGGCGTGGACGTCACCCTCACCTGGCCGGGCCGGCTGGAGCTGAAGGTGACCAGCCCGGAGCAGTGGGTCGTGGTCTACGACGAGCAGGAGGCGGCCGTGTGCGTGGAGCCGCAGACCGGCCCGCCCAACGGGCTGAACACCCTCCCGCGCCTGGTCACACCGCTGGAGCCGCTGGAGGCGACGACCACCTGGAGCTGGCGGAGGCTGTAGCGCCGTTTAGTCTGGCAGGCATGACGGACGTACGTGGCGCGCTGCTGCAGCAGATCAAGGACAAGGCCGTGGTGCACGGCAAGGTGACCCTCTCCTCGGGTCTGGAGGCCGACTACTACGTCGACCTGCGCCGCATCACCCTCGACGGCGAGGCCGCGCCGCTGGTCGGGCAGGTGCTCCTCGACCTGACCGCCGACCTCGACTTCGACGCGGTGGGCGGGCTGACCATGGGTGCCGACCCGGTAGCGGCCGCCATGCTGCACGCCGCCGCCGCACGGGGCCGTCGCCTGGACGCCTTCGTCGTCCGCAAGGCCGCCAAGGCGCACGGGCTGCAGCGGCGGGTCGAGGGCCCGGACATCAAGGGCCGCCGGGTCCTGGTGGTCGAGGACACCTCCACCACCGGCGGCTCCCCGCTGACCGCCGTCGAGGCGGTGCGCGAGGCCGGCGCCGAGGTCGTGGCCGTGGCCACGATCGTCGACCGGGCGACGGGCGCCGCCGAGAAGATCCAGGAGGGCGCCGGGGTGCCGTACCTGTACGCGTACTCCAAGGACGAGCTGGACCTGGACTGAGGTCCACTCGGAGTATCCCGCTTCGTCTGGAAAGATGGGGCCGACGATGACGTCGCACCCAAGGTTCAGGTCAGGGCCGTAGAAGACGTACCGAGTCGTACCGACACGTACCGTGCCCACCCGCACATACAAGGAGCGGACAGATGCCCATCGCAACTCCCGAGGTCTACAACGAGATGCTGGACCGGGCGAAGGCAGGCAAGTTCGCCTACCCGGCCATCAACGTGACCTCCTCCCAGACGCTGCACGCGGCCCTGCGCGGTTTCGCGGAGGCGGAGAGCGACGGCATCATCCAGATCTCCACCGGCGGTGCCGAGTTCCTGGGCGGCCAGCACAAGAAGGACATGGTCACCGGCGCGGTGGCGCTGGCCGAGTTCGCGCACATCGTCGCCGAGAAGTACGACGTGACCGTCGCCCTGCACACGGACCACTGCCCGAAGGACAAGCTGGACGGGTACGTGCGTCCGCTGCTGGCGGTCTCCGAGGAGCGCGTGAAGGCCGGCCGCAACCCGCTCTTCCAGTCCCACATGTGGGACGGCTCGGCGGAGACCCTGTCCGACAACCTGGCCATCGCCCAGGAGCTGCTGGAGCGCGCCCGCGCCGCCAAGATCATCCTCGAGGTCGAGATCACCCCGACCGGCGGCGAGGAGGACGGCGTCTCCCACGAGATCAACGACTCCCTGTACACCACGGTCGACGACGCGATCCGCACCGCCGAGGCGCTGGGTCTGGGCGAGAAGGGCCGCTACCTGCTGGCCGCGTCCTTCGGCAACGTGCACGGCGTGTACAAGCCGGGCAACGTGGTGCTCCGCCCCGAGCTGCTGAAGGAGCTGAACGAGGGCGTCGCCGCCAAGTACGGCCAGCCGGCCGGCAGCAAGCCGTTCAACTTCGTCTTCCACGGCGGCTCCGGCTCCACCGAGCAGGAGATCGCCACCGCGCTGGACAACGGCGTGGTCAAGATGAACATCGACACGGACACCCAGTACGCCTTCACGCGTCCGGTCGCCGACCACATGTTCCGCAACTACGACGGCGTCCTGAAGGTCGACGGCGAGGTCGGCAACAAGAAGACCTACGACCCGCGCACCTGGGGCAAGCTGGCCGAGGCGTCGATGGCCGCGCGTGTCGTCGAGGCCTGCGGCCACCTGCGCTCCGCGGGCACCAGGCTCAAGTAGTCCCGCTCCGTACCATGGGCCCGGCACCTCGCGAGGTGCCGGGCCCGTCGTACGCTCGGGGAAAGCGTCAGGACAGGGTCTGCGCCGCCGTCGGCGAGCTGTCCTTCAGGAACTGCGAGCAGCGCTCGTACTCCTCGGTCTCCCCGATCGCCTGCGCCGCGCGGGCGAGGGCGTGCAGGGAGCGCAGGAAGCCGCGGTTCGGCTCGTGCTCCCACGGCACCGGGCCGTGGCCGCGCCAGCCGTTGCGGCGCAGGGAGTCCAGGCCGCGGTGGTAGCCGGTGCGCGCGTACGCGTACGACTCGACCGTCCGGCCGGCCTGGAAGGCGTCGTCCGCGAGCTGCGCCCAGGCCAGGGACGACGCGGGGAACCGGGCGGCGACCTCCGACGGGTCGGTGCCGCTCGCGAGGAGGTCACGCGGTCCGGGGTCGTCGGGGAGGTGGGTCGGCTCCGGTCCGCCGAGCAGGTTCTCGTGAGTTGCCATGGGTTCCAGTCTGCCATCCGGCGCGGAGTGCGGGACGGGCCCGGGACGCGTCGCGCGCCCGGGCCCCTCCCGTATCGGTGCAGGTCAGCGGACGCGGACGGAGGCGACCAGAGTGTTGAGGTCCGGCCAGAGCTTCTTGTTCGTCTCCGGCAGCACGACCCACAGGACCGAGGGGCGGACCCGCCCGGTGTCGACCACGAGGACCGCGTTCAGGTCCATCGTGGACGGCACCCCGCGCTTGTGGAAGTGGATCTCGCTGACCAGCAGCCAGGCGTCGTGCCCGTCGACCTTCAGCGGCTGCGAGGCGACGTCGACCAGGATCGCCTGGTCCCGGGGGTACTCGTAGCGCCGCCGCTCGTCCATCACCGCGCCCGCCACGCCGCGCAGCTCTCCGGTGCCGCCGGCCGCGGCCATGATGTCCTCGTCGACCTGCGTGGACTTCACGAGTGCCCGCTGGCGCCCCTCCTGCTTGCGGGTGAAGCCGTCGAAGACCGGATCCAGCGTCTTGCTCCGGTCCCACGTGCCGCCCAGCTCCGCGTACTCCAGGGAGGAGTCCGTGACGGTGCCGATGACCGGCGAGCCCTCGCCCGGGTAGTCCCGCACCTCGACGGTCCCGGTGAGCCGCCGCTCCTCGGGCAGCGGGGAGGCGCCAGGGGTGAGAGTGGGCACGGGGATGCCCCGCTGCGGGGCGTCCGCGGTGCTGCCCGAGCAGGTGGCGGACGAGTAGTCCGGTGTGCTGTGCGCCTGCTGGACCACCTTGCCGTCGACCAGCACGGTGCACGTGAGGGTGCCCCCCTTCTGATCCTCGCGGCTCGTGACCTCCATATAGAAGTCGGCGCCCGCTGCCAGCGTGACGGTCTTGCGGTACGGCAGGATGACGATCCCCTGGGGCACGTGGCTCTCGGCCTCCCCGACGGTGAGGTTCACCGAGGGGTGGTCGCCCGTCGCGATGTAGGTGACCTCGACCCGCCGGGGCTGCTTGTCCGCGGATGCCCCGTCGTCGCCCGGGCCGTCGAAGGCCGTGGCCAGGCCCACCGCGCCGAGCAGGACCACCTCGAGCAGGATCACCAGGAAGCCGACCGGGTAGAACCCACCCGGAATCCGGTCGAAGGTCTTCCTGCCACGGCCGGAGTGATACTCGCGCTTCGGCTGGGATGTCTGCGTCATGTCGTCCTCCCCCTCACGCCCGGCCGCTGTCGCCGGACCGGCGGCCGGCCGGCTCGTCGGCAGACCGCGTGGCCAGCAGCCCCGCCTCCCGCGCCTCGTCCAGCATCCGGTGCAGGTCCTCGAGCCGGGACCGGTCGGCGAGCCCCTCGATCTCGGCGACGGCCAGCTCGTCCCGCACCGTGTTCACCACCAGCTCGTGCATGTCCTCGCCGAGTTGCTCCAGCTCCTGTACGGCCTCCCACTCGCGGTACGCCGCGTCCGCCGCGCGGGTGTTCTCGGCGTACCGCTCCAGCGCCTCCACCCGCTCCTCCAGCGCGTTCGACGACAGCCGCAGCGCCTGCCGCTGCGTCCGCAGCACCTCCTCCACCCGCGAGCCGGATGCGTTCCCGGCGGCGGTGCGCACCTTCCGCGCCAGCCGGGTCAGCTCGGCCAGGCGCTGGGCGATCTCGTACTGCTGGGCCGGCAGCGTCACGTCGTTGGCGATGTCGTCCAGCAGCCCGGCCCGGTCGACCTGCGACTGGAGCACCGTCGTCACGGCGGCCTGGGCGCGCTCCATCCGGCGCAGCGGCGAGTGGCCCAGCAGCTCGCGCAGGGAGTCGTCGCCGAAGTCCTCGGCCAGGTAGTAGCGGCCGTGGCGCAGCCGGGCCACCCGCTGCCGCTCGTCGGTCCCGCAGCCGAGGACGACGATCAGCAGCCAGGCCAGCAGGTGCACGCCCACAAGGGTCAGGACGAACGCCTCGAACCCGAACTGGACCCCGACCCAGATCAGCCCCGCCTGCGCCGCGAGCCCGACGGCCAGGCCGGGCCACACGCCGATCAGCGCCCACAGGATCGTCACCGGCAGTAGCGCGCACACCGCGGAGACCCCCAGGGCCGTCCAGATGTCCGCCTTGGTACGGCCGCCCAGCCCCGGCTCCTCGGGCAGCGGCAGCGTGGCCGGGAAGAGTCCGTCGGCGGACTCCTCCAGCAGCGCGCGCTCCGCGTCCTCGAGGGCCGGATCCACCACCGGCCGCAGCGCAACCTCCTGCGCCATACAGCAACACCCCCCACAGGTTGGGGGAGATCGTGACACACGCCGCAGGGACCGCCCCACGCCGCCCCTGGTCCGCCGCCACCCGGCCTCGGGGGCCCTTCCACCCGACCTTGCCCTCTTCCGATTCACCGCGCATCATTCGAGGTGGGTCCGGCCGGTGCCGGGCCTGAGGGGACCGGGGCCCTGTTGCCGGAGAGGAAGGGCGGACCGCTACCCGGCAGCACGTAGACACGGAGACAGCGATGTCCTCTGATCCCACGCCCACGCCCACGCCCGCGCCCTCGCAGGACAGCGAGCCGGACACGCCGAACCTCGACTTCGCGGGCACGACCCCCTACGAGGACTACGTCAAGGCCGACGTCCTCACCCACCTGCAGCACACCCTCTCCGACGATCCCGGAGAGATGGTCTTCCTGGTCACCACCCAGGTGATGGAGCTGTGGTTCACCGTCATCGTCCACGAGTGGGAGACGGCGGCGAAGGCGCTGCAAGGCGACGACGTACCGACCGCGATCGCCGCGCTGAAGCGGTCCGTGCGGGAGCTGGAGGCGTTGAACGCCTCCTGGAAGCCGCTCGGCCAGCTCACCCCGCAGCAGTTCAACTCCTACCGGTCCGCCCTCGGCGAGGGCTCCGGCTTCCAGTCGGCGATGTACCGGCGGCTGGAGTTCCTGCTCGGCGAGAAGTCCGCGTCCATGCTGGTCCCGCACCGCGGCGCCCCGCGCGTGCACGCCGAGCTGGAGAAGGCGCTGCACGAGCCCAGCCTCTACGACGAGGTGCTGCGGCTGCTCGCGCGGCGCGGGCACCCCGTACCGGAGGAGGTGCTGCGCCGGGACGTGTCGCAGCGCTACGAGCCGTCGCCGGAGGTGGAGCAGGTCTGGACGGGCGTCTACGCCGGTGACGAGGACGACGAGCCGGCCCGTCTCGGCGAGGCGCTGACGAACGTCGCCGAGCTGGTGTGGCGCTGGCGCAACGACCATCTGGTCGCCACCCGCCGCGCGATGGGCGCCAAGGCCGGCACGGGCGGATCCGCCGGGGTGGCCTGGCTGGAGAAGCGGGCGCAGAAGAACGTGTTCCCCGAGCTGTGGACGGCGCGGTCCCATGTCTGAGCCGAGCATCAGGGCCGAGCTGGGCATGCGGGCCGAGAAGCTGGACGGTGCCGACGAACTGGCCGCCAAGCGCGCCGAGTTCGTGCTCGACGACGTGGTGTACCTGGACGGCAACTCGCTGGGCGCGCTGCCCGCCGCCGTCCCCGGCCGGGTCGAGGACGTCGTGCGCCGCCAGTGGGGCGAGCTGCGCATCCGGTCCTGGACGGAGGGCGGCTGGTGGACCGCGCCCGAGCGGATCGGTGACCGGATCGCACCGCTGGTGGGCGCGGCGGCCGGGCAGATCGTGGTCGGCGACTCGACAAGCGTCAATGTGTTCAAGGCGGTTGTGGGTGCGGTGCGTCTCGCGCGGCACGGCGACGCGGCGCGTGACGAGATCGTGGTCGACGCGACCACCTTCCCCACCGACGGGTACATCGCCGAGTCCGCCGCCCGCATGACCGGCTGCACCCTGCGCCCCGTCACCCCGGCCGAGGTGCCGGGCGTGCTCGGGAAGCGCACCGCGGCGGTGCTGCTCAACCACGTCGACTACCGCACCGGCCGGCTGCACGACCTGCCGGCGCTCACGGCCGCCGTGCACGAGGCGGGCGCGTACGTCGTGTGGGACCTGTGCCACAGCGCGGGCGCGCTGCAGGTGGGCCTGGACGCACACGGCGTGGACCTCGCGGTCGGCTGCACCTACAAGTACCTGAACGGCGGCCCGGGTTCACCGGCGTACCTGTACGTGCGGCGGGAGCTGCAGGACCGCTTCGACTCCCCGCTGCCCGGCTGGAACTCCCACGCGGAGCCTTTCGGGATGCGCCCGGACTTCGCCCCGGCACCGGGCGCGCTGCGCGGCCGGGTCGGCACACCGGACATCCTGTCCATGCTGGCCCTGGAGGCGGCCCTGGACGTGTGGGACGGCGTGTCGGTCGAGGCGGTGCGGGCCAAGTCCCTGGCGCTGACGGACTTCTTCCTGCGCTGTGTCGGGGAGTACGTCCCCGAGGGCAGGGTGGAGTCGCTGACCCCGGTGGCGCACGCCGAGCGGGGCAGCCAGGTCGCCCTGCGGTGCGAGGACGCCGGGGACGTGATGAAGCGGCTGATCGAGCGCGGGGTGGTCGGGGACTTCCGGGCCCCGGACGTCCTGCGCTTCGGTTTCACCCCGCTGTACGTCGGTTTCGCGGACGTGGAGCGGGCGGCGCGGGTGCTGGGGGAGGTCCTGGCCTGACGGGCGGGTCCCAGGGGTGGGGGCCGGACGGATCGTTCAGCCCTCACCCTGCGTGACATCCCCATGTCCGCGCACGTCACCGGCCTGATACCGTCCCGCCGACGGCCGATTCTTTTCCCCTGGTCCGCCAACACCGTTTCGTCGCTGAGAGGTTGGAGCATGCCGGACGCCGCCGCAGAACCGGGTAACGCCGCTGCCAGGGCCGCCGCGGAGGAGAAGTCGGCCTTTTCGCACCCGGCGGTCGACCCCGACGGCACCGCCGCGTACGGCGACCATCCCGACCAGGTGATCGATTTCTACGCACCGCGCGGGGCGGAGGGCCCGGGTGGTCCCGCCCCGGTGGTGGTGGTCCTGCACGGAGGCGCGTGGCGGGCTCCGTACGACCGCCGCCATGTCAGCCCGTTCGCCGCGTTCCTGGCACGCCGGGGCTTCGCCGTGGCCAGCGTGGAGTACCGGCGCGGGGCGGAAGGCGGGACGGCGGACCGTCCCCTCGCGGGGCGCTGGCCCGACACCTTCGACGACGTGGCGGCCGCGCTGGACGTGCTGCCCGCGTTGGTGCGGGAGTACCTGCCCCAGGCCGACGCCCGCCGCACGGTGCTCACCGGCCACTCGGCCGGCGGCCACCTCGCCCTGTGGGCGGCGGCCCGGCACGTGCTGCCCGCAGACGCCCCCTGGCGCATCGACCGCCCGGCGCCCCTGCGGGGTGTGGTCGCGCTCGCGCCGATCGCCGACTTCGAGGTCGCCCAGAAGCTGGAGGTCTGCGGGGGCGCGGCACAGCAACTGCTGGGCGGCGGCGACCGGTTCGCCGAGCGGCGGCCCTACGCCGACCCGTCCCTGCTGCTGCCCACCGGCATCGCGACCACCCTCGTCCAGGGCCGCACCGACGTGGACGTTCCGCAGGCGGTCGCCGAGGCGTACGCCGACGCGGCGGCCAGGGCCGGTGAGGTGGTGGGTGTGACCCTGCTGGAGGACGTCGGCCACTTCCCGCTGATCGACCCGGCGGCGGACGCGTGTGCCGTGGTGGCGGAGGAGATCGCGCAACTGGCGTGGTGAACCGGCCTGTCGGCCGGTCATACCCGTAATACCTGAGAGCTACCTCGCGGGTTCGCTCCCCGGCGGGACGCGGGTCACGTCGTCCGCTTCGTAATTTCCCTTCCAGACAAGCCCGATGGGCGGGCGAGCTGGAGGGGAGACGGCCATGTGGCCCGGAACGACGGTACGTTGGCGGCACCGCATCGGCGGCCTGCGCCGGGCCGGGCTCGCCGCGCTCATCACCGGTGCCGTGGTCCTCCCGCTCTCCGGTGCCGCACGGCCCGCGATTCCCGCGCCCGCTCCGGCCATGCCTTCCCCTGTGACGGCCGGCACGCTGGAGGCGGCGTACGCCGCGAACCGGGCCAATGCCGCCGAGGCGTCCCGGATGGCCGCCGCCCACGGCGACCGCCACCGGGCGGCGGCGGACCGCGCCCTGGCCGACCCGGCCCGGCATCTGCTCGCCTTCGACGGCCGGGGCGCGGGCCTCGCCACGGAGGTCTTCGGCGACCTGGCCCGCGCGGACCGCGTCGCCGTCCTGGTCCCCGGTTCCGACACCAGCCTCGACACCTACGGGCGGTTCCGCGCCGCCGCGCTCGCCCTGCACCGGCGGCTCGCCGAGGAGGCCCCCGAGGGCACCGGCACCGCGGTCGTGGCCTGGCTCGGCTACGAGACGCCCGGCACCGTCAGCACGACGGTCGCCACGACCGGCCGCGCCGACCGGGCCGCCCCGGGACTGCGCGCCCTCGTCGCCGGGCTCCGTGGCATCACCGGCCCGCACGCACGCGTGGCGCTGGTCTGCCACTCCTACGGCTCCGTCGTCTGCGCCCGTGCCGCCGACGGCCTGGACGTCGCCGACATCGCCCTGGTGGGCAGCCCCGGGACCGGCGCCGAATCCGTGGCCGACCTGCGCACCCGCGCCCGCGTCTGGGCCGCCCGGGGCGCCGACGACTGGGTGGAGCACGTCCCGCACGTGAGCGCCGACCTGTTCGGCACCACCGTCGGCTTCGGCACCGACCCCGTCTCCCCGGCGTTCGGCGCCCGGGTCTTCGACGCCGGGGACGGCGGCCACAGCGACTACTTCGACCCCGGCTCCCGCTCCCTGACCAACCTCGCCCGGATCGCGCTGGGCGGGACCACGGAGGTGACCCGTGACTGACGTGACGCCACCGCGCGGCACCCCGGCCTCTCTGCGGGGGACGGCCGCCCGGATCGACGCCGCCACTCCGGCCGGCCGGGACCGGGCCGTCGACGCCCTGCGCGCCTTCGCGATCCTCGGTGTCGTCCTCGGCCACTGGCTGGTGACCGCCCTGGTCGCGGACGGCTCCGTCCTGCGCACGGCCAGCCCCCTGCAGCACATGGCCTGGCTGGCCCCGATCTCCTGGCTCTTCCAGACCCTCGCGGTGTTCTTCCTGGTCGGCGGTCACGTCGCCACCCGCGGCTGGGCAGCGGCCCGGGACCGGGGCACGCCGTACGGCCGCTGGCTGGCCGCCCGCCTGTCCCGGCTGTTCCGGCCGGTCGCGGCCGTCCTCGTCCTGTGGACGGTGACGGCGGTACTGCTGCTGCTGGGGGGCGCCGAGTACGCGACGGTCCACACGCTGGTGAAGCTGGCCTGGTCCCCGCTGTGGTTCCTGCTGGTCTTCGCCGCGCTGACGGCGGCGACGCCCCTGCTGGCCCGGCTGCACCCGCTGTGGCCGCTGGTCGTCGTGCTCCACGTCGACCTGCTGCGGTTCGGATTCGGCGGCCCGTCCTGGCTCGGCTGGGTCAACCTGGCCGCCGGCTGGCTCGTGCCCTACACCCTCGGCGCCGCCTGGACCCGCGGCGAGCTGGACGGCCGCCGCGCAGGGTGGCTCCTGCTCGCCGGCGGTACGGCGGCGACGGCGGCGCTCGTCGCCTGGGCGGGCTACCCGGCGTCGATGGTCGGGGTCCCCGGCGCGCAGGTCTCCAACCTGAACCCGCCGACGCTGGCCGCCGTCACCTTCGGCCTCGCCCAGTGCGGCCTCGCCCTGCTGCTTCGGGAGCCGCTGCGCCGCGCGATGCGGCGGCCGGTGGCGTGGGCGGCGGTGGCGCTGGTCAACCTCTCCGCGATGACGATCTTCCTGTGGCACCAGACGGCCCTGATGGCGACCACCGCCACCGCACTCCTCGCGGGCCGCCTGCCCGGCCTGCACACGCTCCCCGACGGACTGGACTGGGTCGCCGCCCGGCTCGCGTGGCTTCCGGTGTTCGCCCTGGTCCTGGCGTGCTGCTGGACCGCGTTCCGCTCCTGGGAGCAGGGCGGCGGACGGCACCGCTCACGGGTGGTGCGGACGCATCGACCACAAGGGCGCCGCGTCTCAGGTCCTAGGGTGGAGGCGTGATGCTTGGGGGGAATCTGGTCCGGCGCTGGCTGGGGGCGCTGCGCGAGGACCTGTGGACCGCACGGCCCGATCCGCTGCCCCCGTCCACCTGGCTGCGCTGGCTGCCGCACGGCATCGTGTGCCTGGCCGCGTTCGGGGTCTTCATCGGCGGTCTGCCCCAGCTCCACGAGAACGGCGGGCTCGGGTTCGGGTTCGCCCTCCTGATCTCGGCAGGCCAGTGCGGTGCGATGGTCCTGGCGCTGTGGCGGCCCGTCCCGGCGTGGTGGCTGTCGATGGCGGCCATGCTGGTGGGTGCCGTGGCGGTGCGCGCCGTGATGGTCGTCGACGGGTACTCGTTCACCTGGCCGTGGACCGCGGCCGGGATCATCGGCCACCTGTTCGTCCTGCTGCTGCTGGCCCTGCGGGCCCGTACCCGGGTGTCCGCCGAGGCCCTGTCCCTGACCGTGCTGACGACGTACGTCGTCCAGGGACTGGTGGGCGCGCAGGAGTACCAGCCCACCGGTGTGGTGGCCGTCGTGCTGTTCGCGGTCGTCGTGCTGCTCGGCATGGCCCTGCGCGGACGCCGGGAGGCCCGCGCCGAGCTGGCGCAGCAGACGTCGCTGACCGCCGAGGAACGCGCGCGACGCACCCTGCTGGAGGAGCGCAGCCGCATCGCCCGCGAACTGCACGACGTGGTCGCCCACCACATGTCCGTGATCTCCATCCAGGCCCAGGTCGCCCCGCACCTCGTCGAGAACCCGCCCGACGAGCTCAAGGAGAACCTGGCGGGCATCAGACAGAACGCGCTGGAGGCGCTGACCGAGCTGCGCCGGGTGCTGGGCGTGCTGCGCTCCGAGCACCCCGACGCACCGGAGGCGCCCGGCACGGCCGACACCACCGGCACCGCCCCGCACGCCCCGCAGCCCACCCTCGACCGGCTGGACGCGCTGGTGGAGAACACCCGGGCCGCCGGCCTGACCGTGACCACCGAGGTGAGCGGCACGCCCAGGCCGCTGCCGCCCGGCGTGGAGCTGTCGGCGTACCGGATCGTGCAGGAGGCACTGAGCAACGTGCTGCGCCATGCGCCCGGCGCGAGCGCCCGGGTCCACCTCACGTATCTCCCGATCGGACTGCGCGTCGACGTCTTCAACACCCGCCCGGTGCGCACCCCGCCGCCGTCGCAGGGGGCCGGGCACGGGCTGCTCGGCATGCGGGAGCGGGTGGCCATGCTCGACGGCCACCTGACGGCGCATCCGCTCCCCGACGGCGGCTTCCAGGTGGGCGCGTTCCTGCCGTCGGACGGCCCCGCCCACTCCGCTCACGACCCCGCTCACCACGCCCACGAGGACGACACCCCATGACCAGCGGACCCATCCGCGTACTGATCGCAGACGACCAGCAGATGGTCCGGCAGGGTTTCACCGTGCTGCTCAACACCCAGCCCGACATCGAGGTGATCGGCCAGGCGGTGGACGGTCTGGACGCCGTGGCCCGGGTCGCCGAGCTCACCCCGGACGTCGTCCTGATGGACATCCGCATGCCCGAGCTGGGCGGCATCGAGGCCACCCGCCGCATCACGGGGGCCATGCCGGACATCAGAGTGCTGGTGCTGACCACCTTCGACCTGGACGAGTACGTGTACGAGGCGCTGCGGGCCGGTGCCTCCGGGTTCCTGCTGAAGGACGCCTCCGCGGACCAGCTCGCCGAGGCGGTCCGGGTGGTCGCCGCCGGGGACGCGCTGCTCGCGCCGGGCATCACCCGGCGGCTGATCGCCGAGTTCTCCCGCCTCGACGACCGGCCGCGCGCCCCGCTTAAGGAGCGCGTCGGCGGTCTGACCGAGCGGGAGACCGAGGTGCTCGCCCTGATCGCGCAGGGTTTGTCGAACGCGGAGATCGCCCAGCGCCTGTTCGTCGCCGAGCAGACGGTGAAGACGCACGTGGGGCGGATCCTGGTGAAGCTGGGTCTGCGGGACCGGACGCAGGCGGCGGTGTTCGCGTACGAGTCGGGGCTGGTGCGACCGTCCGGATACTGACCTGGCCCCGTACCCCGTGTAGTACCTGAGACGGACCCCGAAGGACCCCTCTCACTGGTGACGACCGCGGGCCCCGGCTGCGCCTACCGTTGCGGACGTGACCGAGACGACCCAGACGCGGACCCCGCACCCCGGAGACGCGAGCGCGCCGCGCAGCCCCGAGTACCGGCTGGCCATGGACGCCCTCGGCGGGCTGCGCCAGGACCTGTTCCACGACGCCTTCGCCTACCGCCCGTTGCCGCCCATGGCGACGGACGGTCCGCTGACCCGCCGGCTCCCCGGCCGGCTGCGGTCGTACGCCGCACGCCTGCCGCACGCGGTGGTGGTGGGCGTCGCCGTGATCGCGTTCCTCGGCGACTCCATGGCCCGCGGGTTCCTGAACGGCCCGCTGACCCTGTTGAGCGGGCTGGCGTGCGCGGTGCCCGTGCTGGCGACGCTGGTCCGGCCGGTCGGCGCCTTCTGGATGTCGATGGCGGCGACCCCGGTGACCGCGGTGCTCGACAGCAGCTTCGGCGAATGGCCGTGGCTGCCCGGGGCGTTCATCTGTCACTGGACGGTGCTGGTGGTGGTGGCGATACGCACCCGTCCCCGCGCGGCCGCGTGGATGTGGGTCCTGACCGCCGCCTATGCCGTCCTGTGGGCGGGCGCGTTCGGCGACGGGCAGTACAACACCTCCGCGCCCATGCTGTTCCTCTCCGCCCTCGCCCTGCTGGTGGTCGCCGTGTGGCACGTCCGCAGGGAGGCGCGGCAGGAGGTGACGGCCCAGCGGACGGTGACCGAGCACGAGCGTTCCCGGCGCACGTTGCTGGAGGAGCGCACGAACATCGCGCGCGAGCTGCACGACGTGGTCGCGCACCACATGTCGGTGGTCGCCATCCAGGCGGAGGCCGCGCCGTACCGGGTGGAGAACCCTCCGGCGGAGCTGGAGCGGGCCTTCGTCACCATCAGGGAGAACGCGGTGGCGGCCCTGACCGAGCTGCGCCGCGTCCTGGGCGTGGTCCGCGCCGAGGACTACGAGGCCCCCGACGCCCCGCAGCCCACCCTCGCCGACCTGGACGCCCTGCTGGCCAACGTGCGCGACGCGGGCCTGACCGTCGACAAGGCCGTGACCGGCGCGGTGCGCGAGCTGCCGCCGGGGGTGGAGCTGTCGGCGTACCGGATCGTGCAGGAGGCGCTGAGCAACACCCTGCGGCACGCGCCCGGCGCGACCGCGCGCGTCGAGGTCTCCTACGTCCTCGGCGGGCTGGGCCTGCGCGTCGTCAACGGCCCGGTCCCCGCCCCGTCCCTCGTCAAGCCCTCCCCCGGCGCCGGGCACGGCATCACCGGCATGCGGGAGCGGGTGACCATGCTGAACGGCGAGATGACGACCGGCCCGACCGACGAGCAAGGCTTCGAGGTGGCGGTGTTCCTGCCGGTCACGGCGGCCGCGAGCGAAGGTGACGCATGACCGGGCGCACGATCCGCGTACTGATCGCCGACGACCAGATGATGGTGCGCGAGGGCTTCTCGGTCCTGCTGAACGCGATGCCGGACATCGAGGTCGTCGGCGAGGCCGTCAACGGCCGGGAGGCGGTCGGCAAGGTCCGCGAACTCGCCCCGGACGTCGTCCTGATGGACATCCGCATGCCCGAACTGAACGGCATCGACGCCACCCGGGAGATCATCGCCGCGGACGGCGGGGCGAAGGTGCTGGTGCTCACCACCTTCGACCTCGACGAGTACGTGTACCAGGCGCTGCGCGCGGGCGCCTCCGGCTTCCTCCTCAAGGACGCGTCGGCCCGCCAACTTGCCGAGGGGGTACGGGTGGTGGCCTCCGGAGAGGCGCTGCTCGCCCCCTCCGTCACCAGGCGGCTGATCACGGAGTTCTCGAAGCTGTCCGAGGCCCCGCGCCTGCTGCCCTCGGCGCAGGCGGCGTACGGCGATCTGACCGAGCGGGAGACGGAGGTGCTGGTGCTGATCGCGCAGGGTCTGTCGAACCAGGAGATCGCCGAGCGTCTGGTGGTCGCCGAGTCGACCATCAAGACCCACGTCAGCCGCATCCTGGTGAAGCTGGGGCTCAGGGACCGCACGCAGGCCGCGGTGTTCGCGTACGAGGCGCGGCTGGTGACGCCGGGCTGACCGGTGCCGGCCTTCTCACCTCATGGGCGCCCCGAAGCCCCTGGTCCGCGAGGGTCCTGCCGGGCTAGCGTCCGTCCATGGCAGCCTTCGACACCTTCGACCCGTGGGACCCGGCGTTCGTCGCCGACCCCTACCCCGCCTACGCCGAGCTGCGGGCCCGGGGCCGTGTGCACTACTACGAGCCCAGCGACCAGTGGCTCGTCCCGCACCACGCGGACGTCTCGGCGCTGCTGCGCGACCGCCGTCTGGGCCGGACCTACCAGCACCGCTTCACGCACGAGGACTTCGGGCGGACGGCGCCCCCGCCGGAGCACGAGCCGTTCCACACGCTCAACGACCACGGGATGCTGGACCTGGAGCCGCCGGACCACACCCGGATCCGGCGTCTGGTGTCGAAGGCGTTCACGCCACGGACGGTGGAGCGGCTCAAGCCGTACGTGGAGAGGCTGGCCGGGGAGCTGGTGGACCGGCTGGTGGCGGTTGGCGGCGGTGATCTGCTCGCCGACGTCGCCGAACCGCTGCCGGTCGCGGTGATCGCCGAGATGCTGGGCGTGCCGGAGTCCGACCGGGCGCCCCTGCGTCCCTGGTCGGCGGACATCTGCGGGATGTACGAGCTGAACCCGTCGCAGGAGACGGCCGCGAAGGCGGTGCGGGCATCGGTCGAGTTCTCGGAGTACCTGCGCGAGCTGATCGCCCAGCGCCGCAAGTCCCCCGGCGACGACCTGATCTCGGGCCTGATCGCGGCGCACGACGAGGACGACGACCGCCTCACCGAACAGGAGATGATCTCCACCTGCGTGCTGCTGCTGAACGCGGGCCACGAGGCCACGGTGAATGCCACGGTCAACGGCTGGTGGGCGCTGTTCCGCAACCCCGGCCAGCTGGCCGCCCTCCGTGCGGACCACTCCCTCGTCCCGTCGGCCGTGGAGGAGCTGATGCGCTACGACACCCCGCTCCAGCTCTTCGAGCGCTGGGTGCTGGACGAGATCGAGATCGACGGCACGGTGATCCCGCGCGGTGCGGAACTCGCCCTGCTCTTCGGCTCGGCCAATCACGACCCGGCGGTCTTCGCGGCCCCCGACCGCCTCGACCTCACCCGCCGGGACAACCCCCACATCTCCTTCAGCGCGGGCATCCACTACTGCATCGGCGCCCCGCTGGCCCGTATCGAACTGGCGGCGTCCATGTCGTCCCTGCTGGAGAAGGCTCCGACCCTGCGTCCCACGGCGGAACCGGAACGGAAGCCGAACTTCGTGATCCGGGGGTTGGCGGGCCTACCGGTGGAGGTGGTCTGACCGCCGCCTGCGTGCCAGCAGACCGGCGACCAGACCCCAGGCCAGGGCGGGCAGGAAGGCTCCGGCGAGGAAGACGAGGGGCAGCTCGACGAAGACGGCCCCGAGGTCCATGCCCTCGCCCTCGAACCCGTTGCCCAGATGCCGCTGGGTACGCGACGAGGCCCCCCACACGAACACCGCCCCGACAGCCCCCGCCGCCGACACGACACACCCACCACACGTCGCCAGGTCCCGCCCCATACCAACGAGGACGCCCCGAACCGAACCACGGTTTCCGCCACCGCAGGCACCCGCGCGGCCCCGCGCCGCAGTGACCGTGGGCCGCGCGGCCTCGACCGCCGGGCCTCGCGCCGCAGTGACCGCGGCGCCCGCGCGGCCCTGCGCCGCAGTGACCGTGGGCCGCGCGGCCTCGACCGCCGGGCCTCGCGCCGCAGTGACCGCGG
>NZ_BMWA01000015.1:0-199443 GCF_014650995.1 Streptomyces viridiviolaceus | reverse complement strand
GTGGGCCGCGCGGCCTCGACCGCCGGGCCTCGCGCCGCAGTGACCGCGGCCGCCCGCGCGGCCCTGCGCCGCAGTGACCGCGGGCAGTCGTGCCGCCTGGGGCGGCACGGGTGGGCGCGGCGGCACCCCGTCAGCGCCGGCCGCGCCGCCCGCGCCGCCCCGGCGTCGGCGGACGGTCACGTCGTGACGGGGGCCGCGCCGCCCCGGCCACGGCGGACGGTCACGTCGTGACGTCCCGCCGCCGCAGTCCCGCCAGCCCCGCAGACACCAGCACCACGGCGACCAACGTCAGCACCAGCACCGGCGCCCAGCTCATCCCCCCGCCCGGCAGCTTCGGCAGATGCCCGAACGGCGAAACGTCCAGCACCGCCTGCGGCACATCCAGCGCCGGCCCCACCCACCCGAGCAGCAGTACCGCCCCGGCCACCCCCCACGCCGCCACCGCGGCCCGCGGCAGCACCCCGTGCAACAGCACGGCCGCCCCGCCGATCACCCACACCGCGGGCAACTGCACCAGGCACGCGCCGAGGATCGCCCCGACGTCCTCCCCGTACCCGACCGCGAACCCGACCCCCGCGAGCAGCATGATCAGTGCCGCCCCGCCGAACGCGATCACCAGATGGCCGGCCGCCCACCGCAGCCGCCCCACCGCAGCCGCCAGCACCGGCTCCGCCCGCCCCGAGGTCTCCTCCCCGCTCAGCCGCAGCACCGACGCCACCACGTACAGCGCGGCGATCAGCCCGAGCATCCCGACCATCGCGGACACGAACGCGTCCGTCAGCCCGGCCTGTCCGCCCATCCGCTCGATGATCGCGCGGGCCTGCTCGTTGTCGCCGACCAGATCCGCCGCGCCCTCGGTCATCCCGCCGTAGACGACCCCGGCGAGGAAGAAGCCGATGCTCCAGCCGAGCACGCTGCCCCGCTGCAGGCGCCAGGCCAGCGCACCGGCCGAGGCCAGGCGCCCGGCGGCCGGCCCGGGCCGGGTCGGCAGGAAGCTCATGCCGATGTCCCGCCGCCCGGCGAGCTCGTACGCCGCGGCGCCCTGCACCGCCGCCGCACCGGCGATCAGCAGCAGCACCCACCACCGCTCGCCGGCGAACGCCCGCAGGTTCTCCAGCCAGCCCAGCGGCGAGACCCAGGTCAGCACGGACGAGCCGTCGACCGTCGCCGAGTCGCCCGCCGCCCGCAGCACGAAGGCCGCTCCCAGCACGGCCGCCGCCAGCCCCCGCGCCAGCCGCGCGCTCTCCGTCAGCTGCGCGACGATCGCCGCCATCGTGGCGAAGACCATGCCGACGCCCGCGATGCCGAGCCCGAGGGCCAGCGCGCCGGCGGCCCCCTGCCCGGCGAGCCCGGCCACCACCAGCAGCGCCAGGACCCCGTTGGCGACCGCCGCCGTCAGCAGGGCCGCCGTCAGCGAGGCCCGGCGGCCGACCATCCCGGAGGCGACCAGCTCCTGCCGGCCGCTCTCCTCCTCGTCCCGGGTGTGGCGTACGACGATCAGCAGGCTCATCACGGCGGCGAGCGCGGCGGCGTAGACGCCGACGCGCCAGGCCGTGAGCGCGCCGAGGGAGTCGTCGAAGACGGGGCCGACCATGGCCCGCAGCGAGGAGTTGGTCTCCATCTGCCGCATCAGGCCGGCGCGCTCGGCCGCCGTGCCGTACAGGCCCTTGAGGGTGTTCGGCATGGAGAGCACCATGAGCGCGTTCACCGCGACCCAGACCGGGATCATCACCCGGTCGCGGCGCAGGGCGAAGCGCAGCAGCGTGCCGGTGCCGGCCAGCTGGCGGGAGCCGCCGGACCGTACCGCGAAGGACGTGGCGGTCACAGTGACGCCACCTCCTCGGCGCCCTCGTTCTGGTAGTGCCGCAGGAACAGCTCCTCCAGCGTCGGCGGTGTCGAGGTCAGCGACCGTACGCCCGCCTCGCTCAGGGACCTGAGCACCGCGTCCAGCTTGTCGGTGTCGACCTGGAGCCGGACCCGCCTGCCCTGGACGTCGAGGTCGTGCACGCCGGGCAGCCGGGCCAGCCCGTTCGGCGGACCGGCGAGTTCGGCCGTCACGCTGGTCCGTGTCAGATGGCGCAGGTCGGCGAGCGTGCCGCTCTCGACCGTGCGTCCCTTGCGGATGATGCTGACCCGGTCGCACAGCTCCTCGACCTCGCTGAGGATGTGGGAGGAGAGCAGGACGGTCCGCCCGCGCTCCCGTTCCTCGGCGACGCACCGCTGGAAGACCTCTTCCATCAGCGGGTCGAGGCCCGAGGTCGGCTCGTCCAGGATCAGCAGGTCGACGTCGGAGGCGAACGCGGCGACCAGGGCGACCTTCTGCCGGTTTCCCTTGGAGTAGGTCCGGCCCTTCTTGGTCGGGTCCAGCTCGAACCGCTCGATCAGCTCCGCCCGGCGCCGTGTGTCCAGGCCACCGCGCAGCCGGCCGTAGAGGTCGATGACCTCGCCGCCGGAGAGGTTGCGCCACAGCGTCACGTCACCGGGGACGTACGCGATCCGGCGGTGCACCTCCACCGCGTCCGACCAGGGGTCCCGGCCGAGCACCTGGGAGGCTCCCGAGTCGGCGCGCAGCAGGCCGAGCAGGACGCGGATGGTGGTGGACTTGCCGGCGCCGTTGGGGCCGAGGAATCCGTGCACCTCGCCGGACTCGACGTCCAGGTCGAGGCCGTCGAGCGCGTGCGTGCGGCCGAACGACTTGTGGAGTCCGGAGACGCTGATTGCCTTCGTCATACTTCGGAACGTACGCTACTTTCAGAAAATTGTGAAGTTAAGAAACCGCCAAGGATGTGAGGGATGATCGAACAATGACGGAACGAGCGGAACCAGCGGGAGTGGGGCGCGACCCCGAGGCGGTGTCGAAGTTCGTGGAAGGCTTCGCGGCACAACTCGTCGAGGCGGGGATGCAGCGGATGCCGGCCCGGGTGTTCGCCGCGCTGCTGGCCTCCGACTCGGGCTCGCTGACCTCGGCGGAACTCGGCGAACAGCTGCGGGTCAGCCCGGCCGCCGTCTCCGGCGCCGTGCGCTACCTCGCCCAGCAGCACATGGTGTCGCGCGAGCGCGAACCCGGCTCCCGGCGCGAGCGGTACCGGGTGCACAGCAACCAGTGGTACGAGGCGCTGACCAACCGCGAGGCCGTCCTCAAGCGGTGGGAGACGGCGCTGCGCGATGGCGTCACCAGCCTCGGCGCCGACACACCGGCCGGCCGCCGCATGGCCGAGACGCTCGCGTTCTTCGAGTTCGTCGACGGCGAGATCGCGGCCATGATGGAACGCTGGCGGGCACACCGGGAGAAGACCTTCGGCGCGTAGCGCCGGCCGGCAGACCCCGCACCACCCACGCCCGGCCCCGCACGCGCCCGGGGCTGCCGGAGCCAGGTCCCGGAACAGCGGCCGGAGCCAGGTTCCGGAACAGCCCCCGCGCACGCAGGCCGGTCGTCACCCCGGCAGCGTCAGCCCCGACGCTCCCTCGTGCACCACACGCGCCCGGCCCCGCACGCGCCCGGCCCTGCACGCGCCCGGCCCCACACGCCGTCCAGGCCGGAGCCAGGTCCCGGAACAGCCCCCGCGCACGCAGGCCGGTCGTCACCCCGGCAGCGTCAGCCCCCACGCCCCTTCGTGCACCACCCAGGTCCGCGTCCGCACCGGTCCCGACACCACCGCGTCGGCCCGGTAGCGGAAGTGCGCCCCGGAGACGGTCACGGTGCGGCCCGTCGCCGTCAGCGGTGACGCCGCCGCCCCCACCGACACCGGCCGCACCACCACCTCGGCCACTCCGCCGGCCCCCGGCGTCACCGACACGCCCTCGACCGGCTGGTGCAGGTCGACCAGTGTCGTCCCGTCGATCTCCACCCGCAGCCGGGCCGGCCCGCCCCCCGCGGCGGCCGTCGTCCGGGCCGGCCGCGAGGCCGCCAGCGTCCGGACGAGGGACTGGCAGGTCCGCAGCCAGGGCCGTACCGGCGCCGCCGCGCCCTCTCCCGCCGGCCCCTCCCGCACCGGAACGGAAGGGATCCCGACCGCCCCCAGCACCACTCCGTCGCTGTCGTCGACGAGCAGATCCAGCCGCCGCTCCGCCCCGTCCAGCACCGCCCGCGCGGCCGCCACCGCACCCGTCGGCAGCCCCAGCGACCCGGCGAGACCGAGCGCCGTGCCCACCGGCACCACCGACAGCGCGCACGCCGCCAGCTCCCGCTGCCGGTGCAGCAGCGCCACCGCGCGGACCAGCGCCCGGTCGTCACCGATCACCACCGGCCGTCGCGAGCCCCGCCGCCCGAGCGCCCGGGCGAACTCCTCCGGACCGTCCGGCAGACACACCTTCGTGCTCGCCGCACCCGCGCTGAGCACGTCTTTCGCGATCCGGACGGACTCGCCGTCCGTCCGACGGGCGACCGGGTCGATGACCACCAGCAGCTGATCGGAAGTCGCGGAAGTCGCCACCTCGGCCATGCCTCGCTTCCTCGGGTAGCATCTTTGTGCAAGAGCCCCTTGCGCTATTGCGCCAGGGGCTTCGTCTATTCCGGGGCATCCGGTCCGACGGTTGGCGGCCAACGACGGTCGCGGTGTACGCGGCTGAAATCAGCCGTGTACGTCCCTGACCCTGGACATGCCCCGCCCGGAAGGGGTGTACGCGCGTGCCCGCACTTGTGCTGCTCGGTGCTCAGTGGGGTGACGAAGGCAAGGGAAAGGCGACGGACCTGCTCGGTGGATCCGTCGACTATGTGGTGCGCTACCAGGGCGGCAACAACGCCGGCCACACGGTAGTCGTGGGTGACCAGAAGTACGCCCTCCACCTGCTCCCTTCCGGAATCCTGTCTCCCGGCTGCACGCCGGTCATCGGTAACGGCGTCGTCGTCGACCCGTCGGTCCTGTTCTCCGAGCTGAGCGGGCTGAACGAGCGCGGCGTCGACACGTCCAAGCTCCTGATCAGCGGAAACGCGCACATCATCACGCCGTACAACGTGACCGTCGACAAGGTGACGGAACGCTTCCTCGGCAAGCGCAAGATCGGGACGACCGGTCGCGGCATCGGCCCGACCTACGCCGACAAGATCAACCGCGTCGGCATCCGCGTCCAGGACCTGTACGACGAGTCGATCCTCACCCAGAAGGTCGAGGCGGCGCTCGACGTCAAGAACCAGATGCTCACCAAGTTCTACAACCGGCGCGCGATCGCCGTCGACCAGGTGGTCGAGGAGCTGCTGGGCTACGCGGACAAGCTCGCTCCGTACGTCGCCGACACCGTCCTGGTCCTCAACCAGGCCCTCGACGACGACAAGGTGGTCCTCTTCGAGGGCGGCCAGGGCACGCTCCTGGACATCGACCACGGCACGTATCCGTTCGTGACCTCGTCGAACCCGACCGCGGGCGGCGCCTGCACCGGTGCCGGCGTCGGTCCGACCCGGATCAGCCGCGTGATCGGCATCCTGAAGGCCTACACGACCCGTGTCGGCGCGGGCCCGTTCCCCACGGAGCTCTTCGACGAGGACGGCGAGGCGCTGCGCCGGATCGGCGGCGAGCGGGGCGTGACCACCGGCCGCGACCGCCGCTGCGGCTGGTTCGACGCGGTGATCGCCCGCTACGCGACGAGGGTCAACGGCCTGACGGACTTCTTCCTGACGAAGCTCGACGTCCTGACCGGCTGGGAGCAGATCCCGGTCTGCGTCGCCTACGAGATCGACGGCAAGCGGGTCGAGGAGCTGCCGTACTCGCAGTCGGACTTCCACCACGCGAAGCCCGTCTACGAGATGCTGCCGGGCTGGAGCGAGGACATCAGCAAGGCCAAGACCTTCTCCGACCTGCCGAAGAACGCCCAGGCGTACGTCAAGGCGCTGGAGGAGATGTCCGGCGCCCCGATCTCCGCGATCGGCGTGGGCCCGGGCCGGGACGAGACGATCGAGATCAACTCGTTCCTGTAGGTCCGTGAAGGCGCCCCGGATGCTGCCGTTCGGCCCCCTCGGGCGGGCGGCGGCGCCGGGGCCGGTGTCGGATCGGGTGTATGGCCGACCCCGACCGTTCAGCTCCCTGCCAGGGCCCGTACGGCACCGAGGGCGACCCCGCGGACTGCGGTGACCCGGTCCGCTTCGAGGTCGCCCGGCATCGGCGCCCGCCGCTTCGGGTGTGCCCCGTGCACCTGGGGCCGGCGCTGCTGCTCGCCGACGGGGTGCTGTGGCCGCCGGGGATCTCCCTGATCCGCTGAAGCCGCGCCGGCCCCGTGGGCGCTCAGCTGAAGACGATCATCGAGCCCTGCGCCAGGCTCCGCGTGGCCGCCGCGTGCAGGCCCAGCCACACATGGCGTTCCCGGGCGAAGGGGCTCGGGTCGTACGGGGCCGGGACGGCCGGCTCCTCCAACTCCGTCGGCGCGAGCGGCGGTTGCGGCGCCGCCGGGGGGTTGGCCGGGTCGATGCCGAGGGCCGGGGCGACGGCCTCCAGCTCCCGCAGCAGGCCGTGGGAGGAGCCCAACGGGCCGCCGCCCGCGAGGAGTTCGTCGTCGGAGAGCGGGTGCGGGAAGTCGACGGGGACGTACGCGCCCGCGTGGTCGTAGTGCCACACCAGGTGCGACTGCTGGGCCGTCGCCTCGAACATCTCCAGCAACTGTTCGTAGTCGCCGCCCAGTTCGTCCACCGGCGTCACCGGCAGGCCGCACACCTGGAGCAGGTACGCGCGGCGCAGGAAGTGCAGCGCGTCGTAGTCGAAGCCGGCCACCGGGGCGACCTCGCCGGACAGCCCCGGCATGTACTGGTACACCGGCACCGGCGGCAGCCCGGCCTCGGCGAGCACCTTGTCGTATTGCGCGAGTTCCTCGGCGAACGGGTTGTCCGGGGTGTGGCACAAGACGTCGACGAGCGGTACCAGCCACAGGTCACAGGCCAAAGGAGGGCTCCTCACACAGCACGGTGGTCAGGGCAGCGTAGTCGGTGCGGCGCGGGGGCGAGTCCCCTCGTGTCCCCCCTCGTGCAGGTCCCATACCCATGTGGGGCCGGACCACGTCACGCGGCGGCCACCGATCCGGCGCTCAGCCCGAGGCGAGCCGTTCGACGAGGGCGAGGGAGTGGGCGTTGTAGGCGTCGACGAGGTCGCGGGCGCCGGGGGCGTCGCGGCGGGCGAGGGTGTCGACCAGCTCGGTGTGCCCCGACCACAGCACCCCGCGCAGATCGCTCAGCGGGCGCAGGTACTGGACCGTGCACACCCAGCTCTGGACGCGCAGCCGGTGCAGGAAGTCGGCGAGGTAGGCGTTGCCGAACAGGGCGGCCAGCTCACGCCAGAAGCGCAGGTCGTAGCCGATGAGCACGGTGAGGTCGCCGCAGGTGGCGGCGCGCTCCGCCTCCTCGCCGCGTCGGCGCACCCCGGCGAGGGCGGCGGCGAGACGCGCGTCGTCGGGCCGCAGCAGGTCCTGGCGGCCGTCGACGAGGGCTTGGAACATCCCGTCGGTGACCAGGCTGCGGGCCTCGACGATGCCGCGGAAGTCCCCGACCGAGTACTCGTGCACCCGGAAGCCGCGATGGTGGTCGGCGTCGAGGAGCCCCTGCGCGGACAGGTCGACGAGGGCCTCGCGCACCGGGGTCGCGGACACCCCGTACTGCTCGGCGATCTCCTTGACGGTGAACTCCTGACCCGGCTGGAGCCGTCCGGCGAGCACCTCGTCGCGGAGCGCGTCGGCGATCTGCTGCCGCAGGGTGCTGCGCGTGACGGCACCGTTGGCGCTGGGGCCGGGCATGGTCGGGCGTCTCCTCGTCGCGTTCGGGCGGCGTGCTCGCACAAGTGCTCACTCGTGTGCGGGCGTGTGTCCTCGCACATGTCTACGAGCACGCCACCTTACGCGTTCGGGTTCCCTCCCCGGCCCCTCGCGGGCAATGCCCTACGCGGTGTATTCGTCCGCGACGGACAGTGCCGCGTCGAGGGCCGCCAGGCCCTCCTTCAGCTCGGCCTCGCTCACGTTGCACGGCGGCACCACGTGCGTCCGGTTCATGTTCACGAACGGCCACACGCCGTGGGCCTTCGCCGCGGCGGCGAACGCGGCCATCGGGGTGTTGTCCTGGCCGGTCGCGTTGTACGGCACCAGCGGTTCCCGGGTCTCCCGGTCCTTCACCAGCTCCAGCGCCCAGAACATGCCCACTCCGCGCACGTCGCCCACGCTCGGGTGCCGCTCGGCCAGCTCCCGCAGCGCCGGTCCGAGGACGTCGGCCCCGATCCGGGCGGCGTGCTCGACGACGCCCTCCTCCTCCATCACGTTGATCGTGGCGACGGCGGCGGCGCAGGCCAGCGGGTGCCCGGAGTAGGTCAGCCCGCCGGGGTAGGCGCGCTCGGCGAAGGTCTCGGCGATCCTCCCGGAGATGGCGACGCCGCCCAGTGGCACGTACCCCGAGTTCACGCCCTTGGCGAAGGTCATCAGGTCGGGCACGACGTCGAACAGGCCGGCCGCGAACCACTCGCCGGTCCGCCCGAACCCGGCCATGACCTCGTCCAGCACGAAGACGATCCCGTACTTGTCGCAGATCTCGCGCACGCCGGCCAGGTAGCCGGCCGGCGGCACCATGATCCCCGCGGTGCCCGGGATCGTCTCCAGGACGATCGCGGCGACGGTCGACGGCCCCTCGAAGGCGATCGTCGTCTCCAGGTGCTCAAGGGCGCGGGCGCACTCCTGCTCCTCGGTCTCGGCGTAGAAGCGGGAGCGGTACAGGAAGGGCGCCCAGAAGTGCACGACGCCGGCCGAGCCGTTGTCGGAGGCCCAGCGCCGGGGGTCGCCGGTGACGTTGATCGCCTGCTGGGTGCCGCCGTGGTACGAGCGGTACGCCGACAGCACCTTCGGACGTCCCGTGTGCAGCCGCGCCATGCGCACGGCGTGCTCCACGGCGTCCGCGCCGCCGTTGGTGAAGAAGATCTTGTCCAGGTCGCCGGGGGTCCGCTCGGCGATGAGCCGCGCCGCCTCCGAGCGCGCCTCGACGGCGAACGCGGGCGCGAACGTCGTCATCCGCGCGGCCTGCTCCTGGATCGCGGCGACGACCTTGGGGTGCTGGTAGCCGATGTTCGTGTAGACGAGCCCGCTGGTGAGGTCGAGGTAGCGCTTGCCGTCGTAGTCCCAGAAGTACGACCCTTCGGCGCCGGCGACGGCGAGCGGGTCGATGAGCTCCTGTGCGGACCAGGAGTGGAAGACGTGCGCACGGTCCGCGGCCTTCACGGCGGCGCCGGCCTTGGGGTTGGGCTGAGGGGTCATGCGCCCGAGCGTAGATGTCCGCGATGCGGAAACGGAATCGGCGTCCTGTCTGTGGACGGGGGCTTTCCGCGACAGGTTGTCGACGGACCGGGGCCCATCGAGCATTGACAGTATGCTGTCTGACTGTCAGCATGCTGTCATCATCTTTCGGGTCCAGGAGGAGCCATGAACGGCAGCACCCGCAAGCCCGTCCACCTCGCCGTCCACGACGCCATGGCGGACTGGGAGACCGGCCACGCCACGGCCCACCTGGCCCGCGCCGGGTACGAGATCCGCACCGTCGGCCCGTCCACCGCTCCCGTCCGGAGCATCGGCGGCCTGCGTATCCAGCCCGACGACGCCCTGGCCGACGTACGGCCCGAGGACAGCTCCCTGCTGATCCTCCCGGGCGGCGACCTCTGGGACACGGGCGACGACCTCGCCCCCTTCGCCCGCACCGCCCGCGCCTTCCTGGACGCCGGCGTGCCCGTCGCCGCCATCTGCGGCGCCACCGCCGGCCTCGCGCGCGAGGGCCTGCTCGACGACCGCGCCCACACCGGCGCCGTCTCCTTCTACCTGGCGGCGACCGGCTACGCGGGCGGCGAGCGGTACGTCGAGGCGGACGCGGTCACCGACGGCCTCCTGATCACCGCCGGTCCCACCGAGCCGGTCGCCTTCGCCCGCGAGATCCTCGGCCTGCTCGGGGTGTACGAGGGCGAGGTGCTGGACGCCTGGTACCGGCTGTTCCACGACTCGGACCCGGAGGCGTACGCCGTCCTGGAGAAGGCCGGAGCGCAGTGACCGGCAAGCGACAGGACCTGCTCAGCCGCGGCGCGCTCGGCGTCTTCCGTCTCAACGGCCAGTTCCTCGCGATCGCCGAGGAACTGGCCCGCCCGGCCGGCCTCACCGCCGCCTGGTGGCAGGTGCTGG
Source organism: Streptomyces viridiviolaceus (assembly GCF_014650995.1). GTDB lineage: Bacteria > Actinomycetota > Actinomycetes > Streptomycetales > Streptomycetaceae > Streptomyces > Streptomyces viridiviolaceus. The sequence goes on along the minus strand of NZ_BMWA01000015.1, from coordinate 189,327 downwards.
GCGCGGTGCTGCGCGAGCCGCTGCCCGTCTCCGGCATCGCCCGCGCCATGGGCATCACGCGGCAGAGCGTGCAGCGGATCGCCGACCTGCTCGTCGACCGCGGCCTCGCCGAGTACCGGCCCAACCCCGCCCACCGCCGCGCCAAGCTCCTCGCCCCCACCGAGGCGGGACGCGCGGCCGTCTCCCGGATCGATCCGGCTCACGCCGCCCTCGCCGACCGGCTGGCGCGGGCGTACGGGTCGGACGCGGAGCTGGCCGAGGCCGTCCGCGTCCTCGAACGGCTGTCGGAGGTGCTGGACCGGCTCGGACCGCCGGATGCCGGCCCGCCTGTTACGGAACCGTAGACAACGCCCGGCACCCCCGGCCCCGACCCCGCACTATTCTCGATCTGTTGCTCACGTGCGGGGGGAAGGCGGCGCAACATGGAGAAACTCGGGGGCGGAGATCCGCAGCAGATCGGGGCCTACCGGCTGCTGGCGCGGCTCGGCGCGGGCGGCATGGGGCACGTCTATCTGGCCCGGTCGGACCGGGGACGCACCGTCGCCGTCAAGCTGGTGCGCGAGGAACTGGCCCAGCAGGAGGAGTTCCGGGAGCGGTTCCGGCAGGAGGTCGAGGCCGCCCGCAGGGTCGGCGGCCACTGGACGGCGCCCGTGCTGGACGCCGACACCGAGGCCGCCGTGCCGTGGGTCGCCACCGGGTACGTGGCCGGGCCCAGCCTCCAGCAGGTCGTCGGGCACGACCACGGTGCCCTGCCCGAGCGGTCCGTGCGCATCCTGGCGGCCGGGCTCGCCCACGCGCTCAAGGACATCCACGCCGCCGGGATCGTGCACCGCGACCTCAAGCCCTCCAACGTGCTCGTCACCATCGACGGCCCCCGCGTCATCGACTTCGGCATCGCCCGGGCGCTGGAGACCGTGACCGACGGCGGGCTCACCCGGACCGGCGCGCTGGTCGGGTCGCCCGGCTTCATGGCGCCCGAGCAGGTGCGCGGCGACCGCATCACGCCCGCCTGCGACGTCTTCTGCCTCGGCTCCGTCCTCGCCTACGCGGCCACCGGCAACCTCCCCTTCGGCACCGCCAACAGCGGCGTGCACGCCCTGATGTTCCGCATCGCCCAGGAGGAACCGGACCTGGACGGGGTGCCCGAGGGCATCTCCGACCTCGTGCGCGACTGCCTGAAGAAGGACCCCGCCGCGCGCCCCACCCTCGACGCCGTCCTGCAGCGCACCGGGGCCCAGGACACCGTCGCCGACGGCCGGTCCATGGACCCCTGGCTGCCGGGCGCCCTGGTCGCCCAGCTCGGCCGGCACGCGGTGCGACTGCTGGACACGGAGAACCCGCAGAATCCGGTGGGACAGGCCCCCGCCGCCCCGCCGGAGCACGCACCCGCGGCCGACGACTCCGCGCCGCCGCCGAACGCCGACCCGGGCCAGGACCCGGCACCGGACGGCCGGGAACCGGGCGCGACGGCGGGCCCACCGCCACCGGGACAGCCGGGCGCCGGTGCCCCGCTCAACCACCTCCCCACGCTGGTCGCCGGCCAGGGCCCCCCGACGCCCCCGCCCACGCACCCCGCGTACGGCCATCCGCAGCCGCACCCCCGGCCCGCCGCCCACGGCCACCCGCAGCACCCCGGTGCCGGAGCCTGGGGACCGGCACCGGGAGCGCCGGGCAGCACCCCGCCGTACCACCCGTACGGCGGCCTCGGCCCGACCCCGCCCTACGGGCCCCCGGCGGAACCACAGCGAAGAGGGCGCTCGACCGCGCTGCTGGTCCTGGTCGCCCTGGTCGTCGCGCTCGCCGCCGGCGGCTCGGTCTACGCGCTGATGAGCGGGGGCAAGGACGACGGGGCCGACGGCGGCCCCACCGGCACCCCGACCACGACGGTCGCGTCCTCGACGCCCGGCTCCGACTCGCCCGATCCGACCACGCCGTCGACGTCGCAGGAGCCGACCACCCCGACGCCGGACGCCGGTACGATCCCGACCGGCTTCCTGGGCACCTGGACCACGACCATCGACAACGCCTCCGGCGTGCACAGCCGGCGGCTGACCATCCAGCAGGGCGAGGTCGGCGACACGGTCCTGTCCCTCGTGGCCGACGGCCCCGCGGGCAACGGCACCTACCACTGCGTGTTCGAGGCCGACCTGACCGCCGACCCGGGCACCGACGGCCCGCTGAGCATCGGCCCCTCGACCGTGACCGTGGGCCCGGCCTCCTCCTGCACCCCCGGCGAACCCACCCGGGTCACCCTCCTGCCGAACGGCACCCTGGAACGCGTGAACACCACCAACGGCGAAAGCCTGACGTACACCCGGGAGTAACCGCACCCACCGCACCCACCGCACCCGCCGTACCTGCGGTCGCCCGCGCCGCCGCACCCGCCGTGGCTGCGGGCAGTCGCGCCGCCGCACCGTCGTAGCTGCGGGCAGTCGTGCCGCCGTACCTGCGGTCGCCCGCGCCGCCGCACCCGCCGTGGCTGCGGGCAGTCGCGCCACCGCACCGTCGTAGCTGCGGGCAGTCGTGCCGCTGGGGCGGCACGGGTGGGCGCAGCGGCACCCCGTCAGCGCCGGGCCGCGCGACCCACCCCCGGCCCGCCCCCACGCCGGGCACCCGGCAAACGCCGGACGGCCGGTGCCGCACTCACGCCGGTTCACCAGCAGCACGCCGGCCCAGCGCACCCACCCCTCACCGCACCGCAGGAAGCCACCGCACCGCCGGAAGCCACCGCACCGCCGGAGGTCACCGCGGCTCCGGCGGCCGCTGCCGAGGCATGTTCGGCCGCGCACCCCCCGGCGGCACCGCGAACCGCCCCTGCGCCACCCCCACCTCCGACGCCCGCGCCCCACCGCCCACCACCGACTGCATCCCCAGCGGAGCGGGCCCGCTGCGGAACCCCACCATCCAGTCCGCCGTCTCCGCCCGCACCAGCTCCGTCACGTCCTCCGAGAACCGCCGCAGCACCAGCAGACACCGCTCGGCCGCCTCGGCAGCCGTCCCCTCCGCCGGCCCCAGCACCTCCCGCGCGCTCTCCGCCGCCCAGTCGAACTGCAGGGCCTGGAGCCGCCGCTGCACCGCCTGCGCGGTGGCCACGTCCCTTATCCAGCCGGACGTGACCCCGAAGTACCGGTCCGCGGCCACGCACGCCACCCCGAGCAGCAGCGCCAGATACCCCCAGGGCGCCGCGCCGCCCACGGCCCCCGTCATGTCCAGCAGCGGCAGCGCGGCCCCGGCGACCGCCCCCGTCGCGGCCCCGCCGCGCAGCAACCGCGCCCCCCGCCGCTTGCCCGCCCGGTCCGCGAGATACCAGGCCGCCGTGTCCAGCGCCCCCCGCTCCACCCACCGGTACAGCTCGTCCAGGCGCTCGGCGGGCATCCCCCAGTCGCCGAGCGGAAACGCCCGCCCGGTCAGGTCGCCCGGCCGCCGTCCGGCCGCCCCCTCGCCGCCCCGCCCGTCCTGCGGCGGTCCCTCGGGCTGCATCTCCGGCTGACCCACCCGGCACTCCCTACTGATCACGACTGCTCGCGGATGAACACGGTGCGTGACGATCTCGTAGCGTACAAGTGGCCCCTGATGACAGCTGATGACACCTGAGGCGGACGTGTCGCCCCTTCCTACCTCCCAATGGGTGGCCAAGCCCCGGGTTTGGCCTCTTTTCCGCCCGGAAGGGGGCCTTGGTCAGGTATACGACTCACCAGTGAGTCACTCGAAAGAGTGCTGGAGCGAGGGCCGCTCGGACCACGTAGGCTCGTGCCGAACGGGAAAAACCCGCAGCGATAGGAGCTGAACGTGATCCCCGGTGGTGGCCAGCCCAACATGCAGCAGCTGCTCCAGCAGGCCCAGAAGATGCAGCAGGACCTCCAGCGCGCCCAGGAGGAACTGGCGCAGACCGAGGTCGACGGGCAGGCGGGCGGCGGCCTGGTGAAGGCCACCGTCACCGGCTCCGGCGAGCTGCGCGGTCTCGTGATCGACCCGAAGGCGGTGGACCCGGAGGACACCGAGACCCTCGCCGACCTGATCGTCGCGGCCGTACAGGCCGCCAACGAGAACGCGCAGACGCTCCAGCAGCAGAAGCTCGGTCCGCTCGCCCAGGGTCTGGGCGGCGGCAGCGGCATCCCCGGTCTGCCTTTCTAAGACGGGCCGAAGCCCTCTACCGTACGTAGCACAGGAACCTCAGGAAGGACGGCAGTCCGTTGTACGAAGGCGTGGTCCAGGACCTCATCGACGAACTCGGGCGACTGCCCGGCGTCGGTCCCAAGAGCGCGCAGCGGATCGCCTTCCACATCCTCCAGGCGGAACCGACCGACGTGCGGCGCCTCGCCCAGGCCCTCATGGAAGTGAAGGCCAAGGTCCGCTTCTGCGTGACCTGTGGCAACGTCGCGCAGGAGGAGCAGTGCAACATCTGCCGCGACACGCGCCGCGACCCGTCGGTCGTCTGCGTCGTGGAGGAACCGAAGGACGTCGTCGCCATCGAGCGCACCCGTGAGTTCCGCGGCCGGTACCACGTGCTCGGCGGCGCGATCAGCCCGATCGACGGAGTCGGCCCCGACGACCTCCGCATCCGTGAACTGCTCGCCCGCCTGGCGGACGGCACGGTCACGGAGCTGATCCTGGCCACGGACCCGAATCTGGAGGGCGAGGCCACGGCCACGTACCTCGCCCGCATGATCAAGCCCATGGGCCTCAAGGTCACCCGCCTGGCCAGCGGCCTCCCAGTGGGCGGCGACCTGGAGTACGCGGACGAGGTGACCCTCGGCCGTGCCTTCGAGGGGAGACGACTCCTAGATGTCTGACGCCACGCTGCACGCGACCCACCAGAACCCCGACGACTTCGCGGTCCAGATCGCGGACCAGATCGAGAGCTTCCTGGTCGCCGTCACGGAGGTCGCGAAGGGCGACGAGCCGGACTCGGCGGTCCCCTTCCTCCTCCTGGAGGTCTCCCAGCTGCTCCTGGCCGGCGGACGCCTCGGGGCCCACGAGGACATCGTCCCGGACGAGCGCTACGAGCCCGACCCGGGCCCGGAGCAGGACGTGGACCAGCTCCGCGAGAACCTCGCCCGCCTCCTCGACCCGATCGACGTCTACTCGGAGGTCTTCGACCCCTACGAGCCCCGGAAAGCCCCTGTCCCGGCCCGTATCTCCGACGACCTCACCGACGTCATCACCGACCTGCGCCACGGCATGGTCCACTACCGCGCGGGCCGCACCACGGAGGCCCTGTGGTGGTGGCAGTTCTCCTACTTCTCCAACTGGGGCTCCACGGCCTCGGCGACGCTCCGCGCGCTCCAGTCGGTCGTCGCACACGTCCGCCTGAACCAGCCCCTGGAGGAACTGGACGGCCTCGACACCGACCAGGATCTCGGTGACGAGGTGCTGGAAGCGGAGGCCGGCCGCGTGATGGCACGGGAGATCGCGGGGCCGCTGGGGCTGCGCCCGGTCAAGTAGTCGCTGTTCGTGCCGACATGGTCACGCGGAGGTGTCATCGAGGCTACGCTCGGTAGTGAACCGAGGTAGTCGGAGGTGCGCGCTGTGCCGGTCCCGAACAACAACTCCCAGCCCCCCGCGGCCTGGTGCTACAGCGGCAACCAGCTCAAACGCTGGCGCACCCTGGCCAACGTCAGCCGCGAGGCCCTGGCCGCCGCCGCCAACTACGCCCCCGAGACCATCGCGTCGATGGAGCGCGGCGTACGCATGCCAACGCCCAGGGTGCTGGACGTGGCGGACGAACTGTGCGGCGCGCAGGGGATGTTGAGCGCGGCGAAGGAGTACGTGCGAAGGGAGCGGTACTCCGCGCGGGCGGTGGACTTCATCGAGCGGGAGCGGGAGGCGACCAGTCTCTGGTGGTACGAAGTCGCTCTGATTCCCGGACTGTTGCAGACGCAGGCGTATGCACGGGCGCTGATCGACAACCGCATCCCGCCGCTGGATGAGGAGACGGTGGAGGAGCGGGTGGCGGCCCGGATGGAGCGGCAAGCCATCCTCACCTCACGCAAGCCGCCGGTAGGACTGAGCTTCGTACTCTACGAGGCTGTGCTGCGCAGTCCGTTGGTGGACGAGGAGCAGCTTCAGCGGCTGCTGGAGGTCTCCCGGCTGCGCAATGTCGTGTTGCAGGTGCTGCCCTTCGAGCAGGCTTTCAGCGACGCACTGATGGGCCCGATGGTGCTGGGGGAGGGGCACGACCACGAGCGATTCGCCTTCATGGAGGGCGCGTTCGCGAGCGAACTTTCGGCCGATCCAGGGATTGTCAGCCGCGTGACCGAGCGGCTTAGCATGATCCGCACGCGGGCTCTCGACCCCCACGAGTCGGCCCGACTCATCGAGCGGATGGTGACTCAGACATGAGCGACCAGATGAAGTGGTGCAAGTCGAGCTACAGCGACAACGAGGGCGGCGCTTGCGTCGAGGTCGCGCGCTCCGCCGCCATCCACGTCCGTGACTCCAAGACCGCTCCCTCCGGCCCCGAACTCCGCATCGGGGCCTCCGCCTGGACGGCGTTCATCGCCGCAGTTCAGCCCGAGGCTTGAGCCCTGGGCTTCGAGCCCTTCACCTGGGTTTTCTGGTCTGGTTGAAATTCCCAACCAACCAAGTCTGTACGTGAGTTGAGGCGTCCTACCTCGAAAGAGTGACGTTCCGTGATCGGCTTGCGCCGGAACGTAAAGCGGCTCTAGGTTCGCGGCAAACCAGCAAATGAGTCGGCCCCGGCGGTGCGCCAACACCAATCCGGGGCCTGACCTACGGATCGAACGGAGACTTCGACCGTGGCTTACGCCCACCCTAGTCCTGCCCTGCCGTCCCCGTCCCACCCCGTGGCCAAAACGGGTTACGGCAAACGTCCCGCAGGTGACGAAGACCCGCACGCGGACCCGGACTTCGCACATCTGCTCCCGCGGGACGCCGAGGTCGCCGTCTTCATCGACCATCTCGACACCGGTCACGCGATGGGCCACAAGGTGCTGGCGGCGGAGCACCCCCGCTACGGCCAGCAGGCGATGCGTACGTCGCTGTCCCGCATCACCGAGGCCGGCCATCTGCGCTGGATCAAGGAGCACATCACCGTCGAGGACGGCACCATGCGGTGGGTCACGCGGACGTACTGGTCGCGTACGCGCAGGTCACGGGAGTGGTGGGCGCAGTTCGCGCGGGAGCGGCACGGCAAGGACGTGACCAGGGACCACCAGCCGGGCCTGGCCCGGATCGAGGAGATGGTGGCCGCCGCCGTGCCGGTACCGGCCGCCCCCGAGCCGGAGCCCCGGCCCAAGATCCAGCCCGAACCCCGTCCCGAGTCGGTCGGTGCCGCGTACCGCGCCCTCACCGCACTCCGCGCCGCCGACGCCCGTATGCCGCTCACCGAAGGCGACTGCCGCTCCCTCGCGCCCCTCGCCGAGCAGTGGCTGTCCCGTGGAGCGACGCCGAACGACATCACCCGAGCCCTGACCGAAGGGCTCCCGCCCACCGTCAGCAACCCGGGCGGACTCGCCCGCCGACGACTGGAGTCGAAGATGCCTCCACAGAAGACGGAACCCCGTGCCAAGGTGACCCGCGTGATCATGGCCTGCGCCACCTGCGACCAGGACGAACGCACGGTGAAGATCGACCGCGGCATCTGCGAGAACTGCCGCGAGGAGCTGGCGGACGAGCCGTTGACCGACGAGTCCATGGTCAGGGAGATCGAGGAGATCGCCCACCTGGGCGTCACCTCGGCGTACTTCCTCAAGAAGAAGCTGGAGCGCGCCACGGGAGGCCCCGTTCCCGACACGTTCCGTTCGGTCCCCATCGAGGACCGCGTCTTCTACCACTACCGCGACAACCGCGACCGGATCGCCAACGGCCTCCCGCCGAGGCGCTGGAACTAGGAGGCGCTGTGAGCGTGCAGGAGGCGCCGGTCGGGGCACCATGGTGTCGAGGAGGCGACGCCATGACCGCCAGGACCGAGCACCAGCCGCAGATGTCCGTCGAGGAGTTCGAGCAACTGGAACGCCATGCCCCGGAGACCGTGCGGCTGGAGTTCATCCACGGGAAGGTCCAGGTCAAGGCAGTGACGGACGGCAACCACGACCAGATCATCGCCTGGTTGCAACGGCTGTGCATGCAGCACCGGCCGGAGCTGTGGCTCTACGCCGACCGTGGCATGCAAGTCGAGAAGTACCGCAGGGGGCGGGCGCGCCCGGACGGCGTTCTCGCACCGTTCGGATTCATCAGGGGGCACGGGGACTGGTCTGATGCGGAAGGCGTGCTCATGGCGGTGGAGGTCACGTCGTACGACTCCGACACACATCAGCGCGACCGGGTCGAGAAACCCGATGTCTACGCCTCTGCAGGCATCCCTGTCTACCTCCTCATCGACCGCGACGACTGCTCCGTCGTCGTGTTCAACCAACCCGAGGACGGTCGCTACCGCCACACGGAAAAGCTGCCCTTCGGCGCATCCGTGAAGCTCCCCGACCCCGTCGGCATCACCCTGGACACCGAGCCCCTCAAAGAACTCGCGGCCTGAGCGGCTCCCGCTTGTGAACCTGTGACACACCGCACTTTCCCGAGTGACCGGCATCTGCCTGGGCATGAGCCTGCCTGGACGAACGAGGGACCGGGAGTCTCACCATGCGGTATCGCAGGGGGGAATTTCGGACGCTCGATAGACTGAGCCGACCGCAGTACATATACGTACGTGCGGAAAGAGACGGAATGAGCGAGGAGCGCACGTGGGCCTTGTCGTGCAGAAGTACGGAGGCTCCTCCGTAGCCGATGCCGAGGGCATCAAGCGCGTCGCCAAGCGGATCGTGGAAGCGAAGCAGAACGGCAACCAGGTGGTTGCGGTCGTTTCCGCGATGGGCGACACGACGGACGAGCTGATCGATCTCGCCGAGCAGGTTTCCCCGATGCCTGCCGGGCGCGAGCTCGACATGCTGCTGACCGCCGGAGAGCGGATCTCCATGGCCCTGCTGGCCATGGCGATCAAAAACCTGGGCCACGAGGCCCAGTCCTTCACCGGCAGCCAGGCAGGTGTCATCACCGACTCGGTCCACAACAAAGCCCGGATCATCGACGTCACGCCGGGCCGTATCCGCACCTCCGTGGACGAGGGCAACATCGCCATCGTGGCCGGCTTCCAGGGCGTGAGCCAGGACAGCAAGGACATCACCACGCTGGGGCGGGGCGGCTCCGACACCACCGCCGTCGCGCTCGCCGCCGCGCTCGACGCGGACGTGTGTGAGATCTACACCGACGTCGACGGCGTGTTCACCGCCGACCCGCGCGTGGTGAAGAAGGCCCGGAAGATCGACTGGATCTCGTTCGAGGACATGCTCGAACTGGCCGCCTCCGGGTCGAAGGTGCTGCTCCACCGCTGTGTGGAGTACGCCCGCCGGTACAACATCCCGATTCACGTGCGCTCCTCCTTCAGCGGGCTGCAGGGGACGTGGGTCAGCAGCGAGCCGATCAACCAAGGGGACAAGCAGGTGGAGCAGGCGCTCATCTCCGGTGTCGCGCACGACACCTCCGAGGCCAAGATCACGGTCGTCGGTGTGCCGGACAAGCCGGGCGAGGCCGCCGCGATCTTCCGGACGATCGCGGACGCCGAGATCAACATCGACATGGTCGTGCAGAACGTGTCCGCCGCCTCGACGGGCCTGACGGACATCTCCTTCACGCTGCCGAAGACCGAGGGCCGCAAGGCCATCGACGCCCTGGAGAAGAACCGGTCCGGCATCGGCTTCGACTCGCTGCGCTACGACGACCAGATCGGGAAGATCTCGCTGGTGGGCGCCGGGATGAAGACCAACCCCGGTGTCACCGCCGACTTCTTCACCGCCCTGTCCGACGCCGGCGTGAACATCGAGCTGATCTCGACCTCCGAGATCCGCATCTCGGTCGTCACCCGCAAGGACGACGTCCCCGAGGCGGTCCGGGCCGTGCACACCGCCTTCGGGCTGGACTCCGACAGCGACGAGGCCGTCGTCTACGGAGGCACCGGCCGCTGATGGCCGAGACCGAACGGCCGGGGCGGGCCGGACGACCGACGCTCGCGGTCGTGGGAGCGACCGGAGCGGTCGGTTCGGTCATGCTCCAGATCCTGTCCCAGCACGCGGACATCTGGGGCGACATCCGTCTGATCGCCTCGCCGCGCTCGGCCGGCCGCAAGCTGGCCGTGCGCGGTGAGGAGGTCGAGGTGGCGGCGCTCACCGAGGAGGCCTTCGACGGCGTCGACGTCGCCATGTTCGACGTACCCGACGAGGTCGCGGCCCAGTGGGCGCCGGTCGCCGCCGCCAAGGGCGTGGTGGTGGTCGACAACTCCGGCGCGTTCCGGATGGACCCGGACGTGCCGCTCGTCGTACCCGAGGTCAATCCGCACGCCGTGCGGATGCGCCCGCGCGGGATCGTCGCCAACCCCAACTGCACGACGCTGTCCATGATCGTGGCGCTGGGCGCGCTGCACGCCGAGTTCGGGCTGCGCGAGCTGGTCGTCTCCTCGTACCAGGCGGTGAGCGGGGCCGGGCGGGAAGGCGTCGAGACGCTGCGCCGGCAGCTGTCCCTGGTGGCCGGTACGGAGCTGGGGACCAGCCCCGGTGACGTGCGGCGGGCGGTCGGCGACGACACCGGGCCGTTCCCGGAGCCGGTCGCGCTGAACGTCGTGCCGTGGGCCGGGTCGCTCCGCGAGGACGGCTGGTCGTCGGAGGAGATGAAGGTGCGGGACGAGTCCCGCAAGATCCTCGGGCTGCCGCAGCTTCCCGTCGCCGTGACGTGCGTACGGGTGCCGGTGATCACCACGCACTCCCTGACCGTGCACGCGCGCTTCGAGAGCGAGGTCACCGTCGACCGGGCCCGGGAGATCCTGGCCACCGCGCCCGGTGTCGTGCTCTTCGACAATCCGGCCGCGGGGGAGTTCCCCACCCCCGCCGACGCGGTGGGCACCGATCCGACGTGGGTCGGCAGGGTGCGGCGGGCGCTGGACGACCCCACGGCGCTCGAACTCTTCGTGTGCGGCGACAATCTGCGCAAGGGAGCCGCGCTGAACACCGCGCAGATCGCCGAGCTGGTGGCGGCAGAGCTCGGCTGAGCGGGAAAACCGCTGGCTGATGCGGGGTTCGTTTGTAGGATCCGTGAAGCAGATGTGATCCGGAAGATGATCCGGACCACTTGTACCGGCCCCCTGCGGCATCAGAGGATTTCCTCCCCGCCCTCCGCAACCACGCGGAGGGCGGGGAGCGTCTTTGCGGTCGCCCCTCCAGGGCACGCCGGACGCGTGCCTCGGCGTGGGGACGCCGAGGGCCGGGCGTGGGGACGCCCGGTCATACGGAACATAGGGGAAGAGCGGGACGCATGAGGGCCAATGATGCACCGTCAGTCGTGCTGCCTGACGCGAGAACGTGGCCGGTGGCGTCGGCCGGCACGGACACCGACCGGAACGTGACGCGCGGCGCGTACAACCCTCGCGGGGGTGCGCGTGTCCAACTGGCGTGGCAGAGGTACTCGAATTCACCGCTTCGACGCGGGGCCCCTCGTTGCGGGCACCCGGTCGGCCCGTCCGTCCCCGCGTGGCCGGTGCGGCCGGTGGCATGCCGGTGATCGCGCCCATGCCCGCAGCGCGGCCGGCCCGCATATCGAACCAGCGCGACAGCGCCGAGGACGTCGTGGCGGCGGGTACCACCGTCGACCACCTCACCGAGACCTACCGTGCCCACTACCGGTCACTGCTCGGCCTCGCGGCGCTTCTCCTCGACGACACCGCCTCCTGCGAGGACGTCGTCCAGGAGGCGTTCATCCGCGTCCACTCGGCACGCAAACGCGTCCGCGACCCCGAGAAGACGCTGGCGTACCTGCGTCAGACGGTCGTCAACCTGTCGCGTTCGGCGCTGCGCCGCCGCATCCTCGGCCTCAAACTGCTGTCGAAGCCGATGCCGGACATGGCGAGCGCGGAGGAGGGCGCCTACGACCAGTTGGAGCGCGACTCCCTGATCAAGGCGATGAAGGGACTCCAGCGCCGGCAGCGCGAGGTACTGGTCCTGCGCTACTTCGCCGACATGACCGAGGCACAGGTCGCCGAGACGCTCGGCATATCGCTGGGCTCGGTCAAGGCGTACGGTTCGCGCGGGATCGCGGCGCTCAGGCTGGCCATGGGGGAGCCGGCATGAGCGACGGCCACGAAGCGCGGCGCGACGGCCCGGACGGGCAGGCGCGCGGCGAGGGGAACGGGCCTGCCGAGCCGACCGGGCAGGATGGGCAAGAGCCGAAGCACACGCACGCTGGGAACGGAACTGTGAACCACGGCCCCGCCGAACAGGGCCCCGAAACCCGGGGGCCCGACACTCAGGGCCCCGACGGGCTCGCCTCGGACGAGCTGGCACTGCGCAGGATGCTGCACCAGGCGGTGCAGGACCTGGAGCCGGGCGACGGCACGCTCGAGCACCTGCGGCGGGCGGTGCCCGCCCGGCGGGCCCGCAAGCGTCAGGCCGCGGTCGGCATGGCGGCCGCCGCCCTCTTCATCGGCACCGCGGTCCCGGCCCTCGTGCACGTCTCCAACTCCAGTGGCCCGGGTGCCAACCCCTCGGTGGCGGGCAACGCCTCCCAGGCGCAGGGCGGCTCCGGTCAGGGCAAGGACCCGGCCGGCGGCCAGAGCGGCATCGCGGGTTCCTCCGGGACGGCCGAGGGCACGGACAAGGCGGACCCGAAGGAGAAGCCCAAGGAGAAGGAGACCGGTGCCGCCACGGGGGCGACCGCTGGCGCCGACCCCTCGTCGAGCGCCGCGGCCGACGTGCCGCCGTGCACGGCGCAGCAGCTCGGCCCGGCCGTCGCGAGCAGCGCGGCCCCCGACTCCACGGGCGCGGTCTACGGCTCCTTCCGTGTCACGAACGTCTCCTCCGACGGCTGCACCGTCACCGGCCCCGGTGCCGTGACCGTCGCCCCGCAGGGCGCCGCGGACGCGACCAGGATCGGGACGGCACGGCATGCCGCCGGGGACGCCGCGGCCGGGCTGCCCGACCCGTCCCTGGAGTCCGGCTCGCTGACACTGGCGTCGGGCGCCGCGTACGAGGTGCAGTTCGCGTGGGTGCCTTCGGAGACCTGTCCCACCACGGGCGGCACCACGGACGGGGGCAGCACGGGCGGCCCCTCGCCCGAGCCGTCGCCCACCGCGGACGCCACCGCCGACAGTGGAACGGTCACGGGAGGCGAGACCGGCACCACGACGCAGCTGGTCGGTGAGGACGCCCCGGCCGACGGGAGCGTGGCGGTGACGTACACCCCGGAGCCGGGTTCGGCCTCGGCGACGGCCACGGTGTCCGACGCCTGCGCGGGGACCGTGTACTGGACGGGCGTGCTGGCGGCGGAGTAGGGCCGGTCTGCCGCCCGCCCTCGGGGACCTCGGGCGGTCTCAGACGCCGGAGGGGCTGGGACGGGGCTCCGGCTCCCGCTCGGTGTCGCCCCCGCCCTGGTTGCCGTCCGTGTCGTCGGGGACGAGGCCCAGCTCGGCGTCGCGGGCGAGTTCCACCTCGCGGCGCAGCAGCCGGAACCACATGAAGACCACGAAGCCCACGAAGGCGAACCACTCCGCGGTGTAGCCGAGGTTCTGGAACGCCTTCAGGTCCAGCCCCGTGTTCTGCGGGGCGCTGACGGGTACGGCCCGCATCCCGGAGTCGCCCTTGTTGAGCGTGACCCAGGCGTCGTAGACGTCGTCCGGCACGAGGTTCACCAGGGACGCCGTGCTGATCGCCGCGGTCTGGCCCGCCGGCAGGCCGCCGCGGGCGCTGACGCCGTTGTCGCCGGGGGTCTCGGTCGCCTGGAGGGCACCGGTGACCGTGACCTCGCCGGCGGGCGGGGCCGGGGCCTTCGCCGGGTCGGCGTCGCCGGGCAGCCAGCCCCGTACGACGGGCAGGGCCTGTCCGGAGTCGGTGCGCAGCAGTGTCAGGACGTAGTAGCCGCGCTTGCCGTCCAGCTCACGGTCCGGGACGAGCAGCTGCTTGCCGTACCGGCCGCTCGCCGTGACCTGCTTGCCGACCGTCGCCTTGTCCACGGGCAGCAGCTCGGCCAGCGGGCGGGCCGATGCGTCGCGGTTCGACTCGGCCTGGGTGGTCGCGCCGTGGTGGTCCTGCACCCGGTCCTCGAACCGGCCCAGCTGCCACGACCCCATGAAGATGCAGAAGGGGATGGCGAGCACGACGAAGACGTTGATCCCCCACCATCGGGGTGTCAGCAGAAACCGGTACACGCCCTCCACGGTACGGGGCACGGCCGCGTGGCCTCGCCGCGGGGTCGCGCGACGCGGCCGGGACGGGCGGCGTCGTCCACGGGCCGAGCTGATCCGCGCATTGCCGGCCGGGCGCGGCAGTATGGGGGCCATGACTGAGAGCAACGTGTCCGTCCCGCACGAGCAGCGGCAGCAGCGGCGGGAACAGGGCGAGGAGATGCCGGACTGGGAGAAGCGCTTCAGGGCGCCGCGGGTGTCGCTGCCCGAGTGGGCCCAGGACGCGCCGGACCGCTCCCTGTTCGTGTCGAACGCGACGGGGACGTACGAGCTGTACGCCTGGGACCGCTCGACCGGCGAGCAGCGGCAGGCGACGAACCGGCCCAACGGCACGACGGACGGCGTGCTCTCGCCGGACGGCACGTGGATCTGGTGGTTCGACGACAAGGACGGCGACGAGTTCGGCGTCTGGCGCCGCCAGCCCTTCGCGGGCGGCGAGGACGAGCTGGCGGTGCCGGGCCTCGACCCCTCCTACCCGGCGGGCCTCGCCCTCGGCCGGGACGGCCGCACGGCGGTGATCGGCCGCTCCACCGACGAGGACGGCACGACGATCCACTTCGTGCGCCTGGGGGAGGCCCCCGCGGAGATCTACCGGCATCGTGAGTCGGCGGGCGTCGGTGACCTCTCCCACGACGGCACGCTGATCGCGATCGAGCACACGGAGCACGGCGACGCCATGCACTCCGCGCTGCGGGTCCTGCGCCCCGACGGGTCGGTGGTCGCCGAGCTGGACGACACCGAGGGCGGCACCGAGGAGCTGGGACTGGAGGTGCTGGGCTTCGCACCGGTCGACGGTGACACCCGTCTGCTCGTCGGGCACCAGCGCCGGGGCCGCTGGGAGCCCCTGGTGTGGGACGTGGCGACGGGCGAGCAGACGGACCTCGCGCTGGAGCTGCCCGGCGACGTGAGCGCCGAGTGGTACCCCGACGGCGGCGGTCTGCTGATCGTGCACGGCTTCGAGGCCCGCAGCGAGCTGTTCCGCTACGACCTGGCCGCCCGCGAGCTGGTGGAGATCCCGACCCCGGCCGGCACGGTCTCCGGGGCGTCGGCCCGCCCCGACGGCAGCGTGGAGTACCTGTGGTCCTCGGCCGCCGAGCCCTCGGCGGTGCGGTCCACCACGGGCCGGGTCGTCCTGGACCCGCCCGGCATGAAGTCGCCGGGCTCGGTGCCGGTGGAGGACGTGTGGGTGGAGGGCCCGGGCGGCCGTATCCACGCCCTGGTCCAGAAGCCGGCGGGCGCGACGGGCCCGCTGCCGACGGTGTTCGACATCCACGGCGGCCCGACCTGGCACGACAGCGACTCCTTCGCCGCCGGCCCGGCGGCCTGGGTCGACCACGGGTACGCGGTGGTCCGCGTCAACTACCGCGGCTCCACCGGGTACGGCCGGGCCTGGACCGACGCCCTGAAGCACCGGGTCGGCCTGATCGAGCTGGAGGACATCGCGGCGGTGCGCGAGTGGGCGGTCACCTCCGGCCTCGCCGACCCCGGCCGGCTGATCCTCACCGGCGGCTCGTGGGGCGGCTACCTCACGCTGCTCGGCATCGGCACCCAGCCGGACGCCTGGACCCTGGGCATCGCCGCGGTCCCGGTCGCCGACTACGTCACCGCTTACCACGACGAGATGGAGGGCCTGAAGGCCCTGGACCGCACGCTGCTCGGCGGCACCCCCGAGGAGGTCCCGGACCGCTTCGAGGCGTCCTCGCCGATCACCTACGTCGACCGGGTCAAGGCCCCGGTGTACATCTCGGCCGGCGTCAACGACCCACGGTGCCCGATCCGCCAGATCGAGAACTACGTGGAGCGCCTGGAGGCGAGGGGCGCGGTCCACGAGGTGTACCGGTACGACGCGGGGCACGGCTCACTGGTGGTCGACGAGCGCATCAAGCAGGTCCAGCTGGAGCTGGACTTCGCGGCGAGGCACCTGCCGTAGCCGCGGGCAGTCGTGCGGCTGGGGCGGGCGAGTGGAACCCGCCCACCCCAGCCGCGGCGCCGGTCACTCGCTAGGGAGCCGTCGGCTGCCGCGCCCGCCGCCCCAGCAGCTCCGCCAGCCCCCGCCGCGTGGCCGCCAGCACCACCCGGTCCTCGCCCCGCAGGACGTACGTGTCGGGCAGGTCCCACACCAGCCCGGACTCCCGCACACCGTCGGCGCCCGCGTCCCCCGCCCGGTGCCCGTCGGAGACCTCCAGCGCCAGCACCCGCCACGCCCCCGCCCGGAAGGCTTCCCCGACGGTCTTCCCCTCCAGCTGAGGATGCCCGGCCACGTCCACGGCCGCGAACAGCAGCACCCGCCGTTCGACCGGGATCGCGCCCAGGATCTGGCGGCCCATCATCGCCCCGGCGAAGGCGGGCGCGGACAGGTGGGTCACGCTGCGGCTGCGGGTGAGCGCGCCCGGGTGCGCGGCGCGCAGGGTGCGGTACACGGCGGTCGCGAAGTCGTCGTCGTACAGGCGCAGCACCACCCGGAGGTCGGACCGTACGGACCGGGCGTACAGCACGGCCTCCAGGTTGGTGGTGTCCTCGCTGGTCAGGGCGAGCAGGGAGTGCGCGCGGTGGATCTTCGCGGCCTCCAGG
This sequence comes from Streptomyces viridiviolaceus, assembly GCF_014650995.1. GTDB lineage: Bacteria > Actinomycetota > Actinomycetes > Streptomycetales > Streptomycetaceae > Streptomyces > Streptomyces viridiviolaceus. Next base: position 172,520 of record NZ_BMWA01000015.1, on the reverse strand, counting down.
ACGCCTTCCTGGGTGACGTCGCCGAGCACGACCGGCACCCGCAGCCGCCGGGCGGTCGCCATGCCCCGGGCCTCGGGATCGGCCTCGACGCACACCACGGGGATGTCCATCTCCCGCAGCCGTGTCAGCACCCGCGTGCCGATCTTGCCCAGTCCGAGCAGGACGACGTGTCCGCCGAGCCCCCGCGGCGGCTTGCGCAGCGCCGAGGCGCTCCGGAACGTCCCCAGGGCCTCCAGTACGGCGGCCAGCAGCACGGGCAGCAGCAGCAACCCGACGAAACCGGCCAGGAGCTGCAGGATCTGGCGGCCGGAGGACTCGTTGTGCGCGGGCTCGTTGATGGCGAACAGGTCGAGCAGCGTCACGTACGTCGCGTGCAGCGGGTGGTCGTCGGCGACCACCATCAGCGCCACGGCGAGCGCGACCACGCAGATCCCCAGCCCCGCCAGCGACCAGCGCAGCCGCCGCGAGAACAGCGACGCGAAGGGCGGCACGCCGGTGCGGGCGGTGGGCAGGGACGGACCGGAGTACGACACCTGCTCCAGGACGACGGTTCCGCGTCCGGTGGCCGCCGCCACCGCCGCCGCGTCGGGCAGCAGCTGCGGCGCCTGCTCCCCGCTGCCCTCGGAGCCGTCCGCGCCTGCCGGGTCGTTGCTCGTCGCGGACAGCAGCGCCAGGGTGCACAGGCCCGGATCGGCCACCTCGCCGGGGCGCGGCGGGCGGCGTTCCACCGCGCGCAGCAGCAGACCGTCCGTCTCGACGACCTTGCTGGTGCCGACGAGCGCGGTCGCCGCCAGCGCGGGTGCGGCCGTGTCGGCGTCGGAGAGCACGGTCGTCGAGGCCTCGGTGGCGTCGAACCCCCGGCCCCGCGCGCCGCCGGCCGCCAGCGCGGCGGCCTGGTCGAGGAGTTCCTCGATGTGCTGGCCGAGCCGCCGGTTGTACAGGCGCAGGACGAGCCGCAGCCGGGGGTTGAGCCTGCGTGCGGTCAGGGCGGCGCGGATGTTGGTCTCGTCGTCGTCGTACACGAGGGCCAGCGCGGCGGCCCGGTCGACGCCGGCCTCCGCGAGCACGTCCTCGGTCGGCTCGGCGGCCGCCAATTCCCGGCCGGTGCCGTCGGGTTCGCCGTTGCCCGTCCGGTTGACGGCCGCGCTCACCCGGTCCAGCAGTGCCGCCGAGGCCGCGCGGGCCCGGCCGACGACCGGCTGGGGCACCCGGCGGCCGGAGGGCGGCACGACGAGCGTGACCTGCTCGCGGTAGACGCCGCGCAGTTCGGCGGCCAGCCGGTGCGCCAGTCCGTCGTCGCCGCACACCACCATGTGCGCCGAGGCGTCGCTCGGCGGACCTTGATTCGGAACGCTCCCCACAAGGGGAAGGACTGCCGGGGCGGGACGAGTGGTTCCCGTGGTCGCCGAACGGCCGAGGGCGGCATTAAAAACGCGTAAAGATTGCCGGAAACCGGCAATGACGGTCCCGTCCCCCGCATGTGACGATCCGTCTCACCGAAGCTCAGCGACGGGCGGGAGGGGGACGGCACACATGGCCTGGTTTCTGGGACTGGGCATCACGGGGGTGGTGCTGCTCGCCCTGTCGCTGGTCTTCGACGGGCTGCTGGAAGGCGCGCTCGACGGCGCGTTGGACGGCGCCCTGGAGGGGCGGCTGTCGCTGCCGGTCGTCGCCGGGTTCGTCGCGATGACCGGCTTCGGCGGCGCCGTCGTCCTGGGCAGCGGCTGGGCCGGCCCCGCGGGGGCGGCCGGTGCCGGCGCGCTCGCCGGGCTGGGGGCGGGCTGGCTGACGTACCGCCTCAGCCGTGCGCTGATGCGTGACCAGACCGCCGTCACGCCCACCAGGGACCATCTCCTCGGCACCTCCGGCAAGGTGGTCACCGCCATCCCCGCCGACGGTTTCGGCGAGGTGCTGCTCCACCTCGGCGGCCAGCCGCTGAAGTGCGCGGCGCGCAGTGCCCGGCCGGTGGCTCGGGGTACCGAGGTGTGGGTCGAGGCGGCCCCGACCTCGACGTCGGTCGTGGTGCGCCCGGTGGACCGCTGAGCCCGCCTCTCCTTCTCCTGTTCTTTGTCCTTTCTGTGTGATTCGGGGGCGTTGTCATGAGTCCTGTCGTGATCGCGGTGGTGGGGGTCGTCGTACTCCTGGTGCTGCTCGCGCTGGTGGTCGTCAGCCGCTACAAGGTGGCCGGTCCGAGCGAGGCGTTCATCGTCACCGGGCGGCGCGGGAAGAAGTCCACCGATCCGGAGACCGGCCGGGTGTTCACCGACAACAGCGGCCAGAAGGTCGTGGTCGGCGGCGGTGTGTTCGTCGTGCCGTTCGTGCAGCAGCGGTTCACGCTCGACCTGTCCTCGCGGCACATTCCGGTGGCCGTGCGCGGGGCGGTGACGCTGCGCGGGGTGAAGGCGAACCTGGACGGTGTCGCGATCGTCAAGGTCGGCGGCACGGAGGACGCGATCCGGGCGGCGGCGCAGCGGTTCCTGATGCAGCAGGACGGGATCGTCGGCTTCACCCAGGAGGTGCTGTCCGGCGCGCTGCGCGCGATCGTCGGCCGGATGTCCGTGGAGGACGTCATCCGCGACCGGGCGGCGTTCGCCGGGCAGGTCGCCGAGGAGGCGGAGGCGAGTCTGTCCGGACAGGGCCTGGTGCTGGACGCCTTCCAGATCCAGGACATCACCACCGAGGGCTCCTACCTGGAGGACCTCGGCCGTCCCGAGGCGGCCCGGGCCAGGCAGGAGGCCGACATCGCGGAGGCCGAGGCGCGGCGGGCGGCCGAACAGGCCCGGCTGAAGGCCGAGGAGGAGATCGCCGTCGCGCAGCGCACCCTCTACCTGAGGCAGGCCGAGATCAAGGCCGAGACCGACCAGGCCGCGGCCCGCGCCAACGCCGCCGGTCCCCTCGCGGAGGCGGCGCGGCAGCAGGACATCCTCGCCGAGCAGGAGAAGGTCGCCGAGCGGCAGGCCGCGCTGAAGGACCGTCAGCTCGACACCGAGGTGCGCAAGCCCGCCGACGCGCAGCGGTACGCGGCCGAGCAGGAGGCCGAGGCGCGCCGGGTGGCGCGGGTGAAGCAGGCGGAGGCCGAGCGGTCGGCCGCGATCGCCGCCGCCCAGGCGGAGGCCGAGCGGTCCCGGCTCACGGGTGAGGGCGAGAAGCAGCGGCGTGGCGCGCTGGCCGAGGCGGAGGCCGTGGAGGGCCTGAAGCAGGGTGAGGCGGAGCGGTCCCGGCGTGCGGCGATCGCCGAGGCCGTGCGGCTGGAGGGAGAGGCGGAGGCCGCGGCGATCGGTGCCAAGGGCGCGGCGGAGGCCGAGGCGATGCGGCAGAAGGCCGACGCCTTCGGTCAGTACGGCGAGGCGGCCGTGCTGCAGATGCTGGTCGAGGTGCTGCCGCAGGTGGTGGCCAAGGCGTCCGAGCCGCTCGCGGCCGTGGACAAGATGACGGTCATCTCCACCGACGGGGCGAGCCGGCTGTCGCGCACGGTCGCCGACAACGTGGCCCAGGGTATGGAGCTGCTGGGCTCCACCACGGGCGTCGACCTGGCGGCCCTGCTGAAGAACGTCGCCGGACAGCACCGGGAGACGAAGACCGCGGACCAGCCGGGCGGCAAGGTCGAGATCACGGGTTGACCCGTACGAGCGGGCCGCTCAGATCTCCTGACCGGGCCAGCCCAGCAGCCGGGCACCGATCACGGCGGTCTGCAGGGTGTAACGGTGCACCGGGTCGGCCGGGTCGGCGCCGGTCAGCTGGTGGATGCGCTCCAGCCGGTAGGTGAGCGCCCGCACGCTGAGCGACAGCCGCCGGGCGGCCTCGGCGGCGGTGCAGCCGGCGTCGAAGTACGCCTCCAGCGTCCGCAGCAGGGGCTCGGCGCCGCCCCGGGCGCCGCGCAGCGGACCCAGCACGCTCAGCACGAGGTCGGCCATGGCCTGCCGGTCGCGGGTGAGCACGGGGTAGACGAGCAGGTCGGCGGCGCGGACCACGGGCTCGTCGAGCTCCAGCCGCTCGGCGAGTTCGAGGGCGCTCAGCGCCTCCTCGTAACTGTGCACCACGCCGCCCGGGCCGGGCTGGGGTCGCCCGACGGCCACCCGGCTGCCGTCGGTGGCCGCGTAGGCCTGCTTGGCGAAGTGGGTGAGGACGTCGTCCTCGTCGCCGGGCGCGATGCAGATCAGCTGCCCGTTCTTGGTGGTGATCAGGATGCGCCGGTCACCGAAGCGGGAGATCAGCGCGGCCTCCACCAGCCGGGTGACCGGGGCGGTGTCGTCGTACGCCTCGGGTCCCTGCGCGACGGCGACGGCGTGGGCGCGGGACAGCACGAGTCCGAACCGCTCGGCCCGTTCGGCGAGCCGCCCGAGGTCGCTGCGGCCGTACAGCAGGTCGTCGATGAACTCCCGGCGCGCGGCCTCCTCCTGACGTACGGCGAGCTGCTGCGCCCGTTCGTAGCCCTCGGCGAAGGCGTCGACGGCCTGGGCGACGGCGGCGAGCACGCTCTCCGTGGTGCCTGGGCCGTGTGCACCGCCGGGCCAGTGGGCGCGCGTGGCGTCCAGATGCCCGCGGACGAGGCCGCGCAGAGTGTGGCCCGCCTCCGCGGCCTGCTCGCCGAGCAGCCGCCGTTCCTCCAGTTCGTCGCGGTTCAGCCGCCGCCCCGTGCCGGCGACCTCCGCGAGGATCTCGGCGTACCCCGTCAGATACGTCTCGTGCCGCTGTGTCACCCCGCGCCTCCCCTGCCGGTCCCGCCCGGTGCGCGGCCTCCGGCAACGGGAGGGTAGTCAGGGCTGCCGGAAACCGGCAATGCGGAACCTGCGGACTGCCGGGTCGGGCGGGCCCTGTGTGTCACCTGTGACGTTTCCGGCTGGCGGTGCGCTGGGGCTTGCATGGACCTGAAAATCGAACTGGTGCCCGATATGGCCCGTCGTCTCGCCCTTGTTCTCGCCGTCGCCGCCGTCCCCGTCGCCGCCCTGCCCCCGGCCGCCCACGCCGAGGAGACGGTGGACCCCGCGGGCCTCGTGCTGTCCGCCCCGGACCGCTACACGCCGGTGCAGGACGTGCTCTACGCGGCCGGTGACACCGGCTACCTGCACCGCAGGGACACGAGCGACGGTTCCACCGCGCCGTACCAGTGGCGGGGTTACGACGGCATCGAACGCACCGTCGAGGGCTTCACCGGCCGGCTGCCGGGACAGCAGGGTCACTACGCCGCCGGTACGGACATCCTGCCGGTGCCGGTCGACGCGAGCGGGGTCGTGCAGCTGCGCGACCCGGCCACCGGGGAGTCGACTTCGCTGACCGTGCCGGAGGGACAGTACACCGTCGCGTCGTTCGGGCGGACGGTGCTGACGGTCTCCTACAACGACGTCTGGCAGGTGGACCGGCTGCACATCCTCCGCGTCCAGGACGGGACGACCACGGACACCCCGGTCGCCCCGCCGGAGGGGCTGCGGTTCGAGCGGTACCCGGTCGCGGCCGGGGACGGGCGGCTGGCCGTCGTGAAGTTCACCCGCGGGCACACCCTCGGCGTCGTCGACCTGACCACCGGTGTGCTCACGCCCGTCGGCACCGGTGTGTCGGTCGACGATCCGGCGCACCTCCAGGCCGCCGTCTCGCCCACCCACGTCGCCTGGTACCAGGAGGGCATGAGCCAGGCCCGGGTGCTCCGCCGCGACGACCTCGCGGGCACGGCCGTCTCCGTCCCCGTGCCGACGTCCGCCGAGGGCACGCCCGTCATCGGCCTGGCCGGCGACTGGCTGCTCACCACCCACCGGCCCACCGCCCCCACCGAGCAGAACCCGCCGCTGCGCCGTGGCGGCCCGCTGCGGGCCACCCCGATCGGCGGCGGCTCACCGGTCACGCTGCTGAACGCCGCCCAGTCCGACCTGTCCCAGATCCCCGGCGGCGGCGCCATCACCGTCGGCGGCGCGGACGCCGGTGACTGGGCGGTGCGCCGGATCGAGCTCGGGGCGGACGGCCGCCCGGTGCTGCGCACCCTCGCCGAGGTGCCCGCGCGACCCGCCCAGCTGCGCGGCATCGCGCTGGCCGGCGGCCAGTTGGTCACCAAGGAGGAGGACAGCGCACCGCGCCCCGCCTACCAGACGCGGAAGGTGACGCTCACCGGCGCTCCGTCGGCGGGGGAGCGCACCGAGGTCACCACCGCGCCCCTCGGCACCGCCTACGGCCAGCCGCTGGGCGCCGGGGACGGCTCCGTCGTGCACGTCCGGTACGACGAGGCCACCCAGCGGGACGTCCTCGTACGCGCCACGGCGACCGGCGCCCGCACCGAGGTCGTGCCGTTCGACCGCGCCGCCCCGTCGAGCTCCGGCCGCGGGCTGCGCGACGCCGCCGGCCGGTACGCGGTGTACGGCGGCGGTGACGAGCGGGTGGTCGTCGACTTCGATGCCCCCGGTGGCGGAGCGGTCGTGAGCCGGCTGAACACCCCGGCCGCCGCGCTGTCGGGCTCCACCCTGTGGACCACGGACGGCACCGGCGGCCGGATCGAGGCCCGCGACCTGGCGACCGGCACGGTCACGTCGTACTCGGTGGGCGCCTCCTGCGTGATCCGGGACCTGCAGACCGTCGGGCGCTGGGTGTACTGGGACTGCCTGGGCCAGGACATCGTCGGCGGCGACCCGGCCACCCCGTTCGGCGTCCACGACCTGGAGACCGGGACGAACATCGACCTGCCGGCACGCGGAAAGCTCGGCGACGGCTTCGTCGTCAACCACGACACGAGCGCGGGCAAGCTGCTCCTCACCGACTTCCACACCGGCACCGCGACCGCTTCCCGGGCGCTCACCGACCTGCCCGCCGTGTCCTTGTGGAAGAACTACGACGTGGACAAGTTCGGCGGCGGCGTCGCCTGGCTGGACGCCGCCGGGTCGGCCCACGTCGTCCCGAGCGGCGTCCCCGCCCAGCCGCTCACGGCGACCGCCACCTCCGCCGACACGGCCTGGACCCGCACGCCCGGCACCACCTGGAACCCGGTCTGGCAGCTGTCCAAGCCGGCCGCCGGCGGGGCCCGACTCGTCATCAGCAGCAAGAAGAAGACCGTCCGCACCCTCGACGCCACGTCCCTCGGCGCCACCCTCTCGGCACACTGGGACGGCACCCTCACCGACGGCACCCCCGCCGCCCCCGGCACCTACACCTGGCACCTGACGGCCGCTCCGGAGGACGGCACGGGCCCCGCCCTCACCCTGACCGGCAGCGTGACGGTGACCGACGGGGCCTGACGGCCGTCCGGGACGGGGCGGGGCCGCAGCGGGTCCCGTGCCAGGCCGCCGGCGTCACCCGCCGGCGGCCTCCCCGTCCTGACCGGCCTCCCAGCGCAGCAGATCCCCCGGCTGGCACTCCAGTACTTCGCAGAGCGCGGCGAGCGTCGAGAAACGCACCGCCTTGGCGCGGCCGTTCTTGAGCACGGCCAGGTTGGCGGGCGTGATGCCGACGCGCTCCGCGAGCTCGCCCACGGACATCTTCCGCTTGGCCAGCATCACGTCGATGTCGACGGCGATCGGCATCAGATCACCTCGGCCAGCTCGGCCTGCATCCGCGCCGCCTCGACGTCGCGGGCGACGGCCTGGGCGAGCAGCATCCGCAGGACGAGGACGACGAGCGCGACCCCGAGGACCGCCACGACGACGCCGCCGACCAGCAGGACCACCCCCGGGGCGACGGCCTCGCCCGGGGCCAGCATGACCCCGAGGGCGAACACCAGGAGCGCGGCCGCCACGAAGGCACCGATCATGATGTGCACGTACCGGAAGGCGCCGTGGGAGAACACGGTCCCGCGTCGCACCATCGTCAACAGCCGCCATACGCAGACGAGAACGACCTGGGCCGTCACGACGCCCAGGATCACGACCACGAGGAACGCGGCGACCGGGTACGCGAGGTCCGCGTCGATCCCCTCCAGATCCGAGCCCAGCAGCGGCACCATCACCGCCTGCACGAACAGGGAGCCGGCGAGCAGCACCCCGAGCACGATGCGCAATGCCACCACGGTCAGCTTGCCCATCACCCCTCCTCCAATCGAGCGACGATGGAAATCTATCGAAACTCGATAGGTGTGGCAAGCGTTGAGCCGATCGGTCGCTCAGGTGACACTCATGGCACGCGGTGCGCTGGAAGTGGTGACCCGACAAGCGGGTCGGGGCGCCCGCTCTCTCGGGGAGGCACGCGGGAGCCTGTCGCGGCTCGGGTGTCCCACGTGGCAGTGGCGCCCGAGCCGCCGAAGGGGCGGCACGGACGCCACTGTCTCGCGTCAGCGGCTCGGCCGGGTCAGCCGAGGCACAGGACGAGCAGGCAGACCTGCGTCGGCGAGGTGTCCGCCCGCGACGGCTCCGTACCGCTGGTGCCGCCGGTGGGACTGGTGTCGCCGGCCGGGGCGGGCGTGGACGCCTGCGTGTCCGTCGTGTCCGTCGTGCCCGCCGTGTCCGCCGTGTCGGTGGTGCGGTCGGGCGCCGTCTGGCGGGCGGCCGGCGCGGTGCTCTGCCGCGGCGGGGCCGACGTCACCGTCGCACGGGGTGCGGCGGCGGCCTCCTGCCGGGCGGGCGGCGGCGTGGCGCGCTGCGACTCCGCGGCGGGCTGCCGGTGCGGGAGGCCGGGCGCGGGCGTCCGGGCGGGCGGCGTGGACGGCGAGCGGTGCGCGTCGGTCCGCACCGGACCCGGAGGGCGTACGTCCTGCGCGGCCCCGTCCTCGGCTTCCGCGACGGCGTTCGCGCCCGGGTCCTGCGGGGCCGTGGCCGCCTGGGCCCGGTCCCCGGACTGCCGGTCCACGGCGGACAGGGTCAGACCGCCCGCGACGAGCGCGACCGCGGTCGCGACCACGGCCCGACGCTGGTTCTTCTTCCAGCGAGCGCGCTGACGCCGTCGTGCCGCCCGCCCCTGCGGTGCCGGCGGCACCTCCCCGGGATCACCGTTCTCGTGCCAAGCGGCCGGGATCGCCGACTCCGCCGCGGTGACCGCGCCCACCGGCGTGGCACCCGAGGCCGGGCCCACGCTCCCACCGGCGGCGGCCGGGTCGATGTCGGGGGCGTAGGCGCCGCACCCGGGGCACACCAGGGCGCCGTTGAGATGCCGACGGCACGACGAGCAGTAGTCCATGTCCGGTCTTCCTGAGTCGACACACCGCGGCCCCACCGGACCCACGGCCCGGTCACGTTCGCACACGGAATCGAGCGGCCAGCAACGCTAACGAGGCTTTCGAAAGACTGTGTGCAGCACGTGTGAGGCTCTTGCGGGAATTCCCCGGCAGCCCCTCCAGCCGACCTGTGAACGCCGCCCAGGACCCGCTTCAGCCCTGCGGCTCGATGATGTTGACCATCCAGGGGATGCCGAACCGGTCCGTGCACATGCCGAACACGTCGCCCCACATCTGCTTCTCCAGCGGGACGGACACCGAGCCGCCGGCGGACAGCTTCTCCCAGTAGCCGCGCAGCTCGGCATCGTCGTCGCCGCTCAGGCTCACGGAGAAGTTGTTGCCGGTGGTGTGCTCCATGCCGGGCGGTGAGTCGGAGCCCATCAGGGTGAAGCCGCTCGGAGTCTCGAGCATGCCGTGCATGATCTTGTCGGCCTCGGGCGCATCCGGTCGGCCGAAGTCACCGTAGGTGTTGAGGTTCAGCGTGCCGCCGAAGACCTCCTTGTAGAACTCCATCGCCTGCCGGGCGTCACCGCCGAAGCTGATGTACGGATTGAGTCGTGATGCCATGGAGTCCTCCCGGAACGGGATGAAGGTCGATTGTGCGGAGGTTAGCCCGCGACACCGACGACGGCACTCCGGGCGGCGCCGCTCAGCGCCTGGATGACGGGAGTCCACCTCGGTGCCCGGTCAGGCGGGGGTGAACTGCTTCCAGACCTGGGCGCCCGTGCCGTTGCACTCGTGGATCTGGACCCGGACCCCGTTGGTGAAGTCGCCGTTGGGCACATCCAGGCATTTCCCGGACCGGGGGTTGGTGAAGGCGGCCGGGGTCGGCTGGTCGTAGCGCCATTGCTGGGCGCCGGTGCCGTTGCAGCTGTAGATCTGCACCTTGGTTCCGTTGGCGGTTCCGCCGTCGGCCACGTCCAGGCACTTGCCCGAGTTGGGGTTCACCAGGGTGCCCTCGGGGGTGGCCTTCCAGGTCTGGCCCAAGGAGCCGTTGCAGTCCCACAGCTGCACCGGCGCGGCATTCTCCTTGCTGGCACCGCCCACATCCAGGCAGTGCCTGCCCCCGTCGGGGCTGTAGGTGAACTCCGTGGGCGTGGACGCCGAGCCGGTCACCGTGAACGTGCACCACGCGGACCACGCGGACGGGCCGTCGGGACCCTCGGCGCGGATACGCCACTGGTAGTCGCCCACGCTGAACGTGCTGGTGGGGATCTGGATGCCCCACTCGTGGCCGACCGGCCCCGTGTTGACCGAGTAGGAGCGGAACGGCTGCTCGTTCGCGCGGGCGAGCTCTATCGTTCCGTCCAGATCGGGCTGAGGGTCGATCCCCTTCACCGAGGCGGCGAACAGCGGCCCGAATTCGTTGGCGGTGCTGAACGTCGGCGGGGTCGCGGCACCGCAGAACTGGAAGCCCGCCATCGGCCCGTCCGAGATCCGCAGCGTCTCGGGGACGTCGGGGGTCGCGGCCCACGCGGGCGTCGGGACGCTGAGGAGGGCGGCGGCCAGGCCCACGGCCGTGGCGCCCATGGAACGAATCCGTGTCATGTCGACTCCGTCGCGAGATCGATAATTCGGACGCCCATGAGTCCACACCGCCGAACGCCCCCACGTCAGTCCACAGACGTCGACGTAAGCATTACGTCACATCTACGGGTCCCGTCCTGTTCGGGCCCGGTGACCGTGCCCGCGAGCGGTTCGGCCGGCGGATCGAACGGCCCGATCGCGAGTGAAGACCCCCCAAACGATCACCTGAAACGCGCGATGGGCCTGATCCTCACTGAGGATCAGGCCCATCGCGTGGTGTTTCTCTGTCGGGGTGGCGGGATTTGAACCCACGACCTCTTCGTCCCGAAGCAACTTGGGTGGGCGCTCGACCTTGGGCCAACGTGCCTCTCACCTGCGGCGACAGTCCGCAGCCGTCCGCGCTCGTCCGCCGCTGTCCGTCGGCGTTGTCACGCAGTTAGACACTCATCGGTTGCTGTTCGAGTCGAGCCCGGGAGGGTCCGCCTCGATGACTCTGAGATGACAGTCCGGCTCATTCACTGCGTTCGATCGGCTACTCCGCTGTTCCTTGCCTCGTCCCGCCGCGCACACGGTTACGAAGCCTCCGAGCACGGCCGCAGCTGTACTGAGGGGAGCCGCGAGGTCGGGGACCACCCACACACCTAGTACGACACCGAGCGCGAGGCCCGCGAGGAGGGCCCAGGGCGGGCGGCTAGCGGCCTGGGATGTCCTACCCCCGAGGCGTACATTCATGGAGACACCTTCTTCGTGAGATGCGTTGACGAACTTGGGTGTGAGAGCGGCCCCTCGTTGCCCCGGGGGGCCGCTCGCCGTTCGGTGCTGCCACTTTGCTGTATCTGCCGCAGATTTGAGGGTTCGTCCATCAAACCCTTTGGCCCGCATGTAGCTTGTAGCGGCGTACGAGGCTTTCGCAGATGAGGGGCTGGGCCCTTTGCGGGCCAGAGGGTCAGATGACACTGACTCCAAGATCCGAACCCTTTGGCCCGCATGTAGCTTGTAGCGGCGTACGAGGTTTCCGCAGGCCGAGTGGCAGATGCTTTGCGGGCCAAAGGGTCGGGGAGGAGATGACGTGCCCAGGAACGCAGAGCGCCGCGCCCGCCGTGTGCAGGTCCTGGACGCTTTATCGGAGCGGATCGAGCAGACCTCGCGCACTGTTCGCGATCTACATGGGCGCGGTGGGCCTTGGCCGGCACAAGTTCGGGTTCGAGCTCCACTCTTCACTGGCCCCCCGTTCGCTCCGCCGCCAATCGCTCGCATCTCCGCGCCGCGCGGGGTGAATCTCCAGGTGTACCTCTTGGCAGTATTTGAAGCGCAGAGCAGAAAACGGAGTGGAGTGGCAGGACCATGCCCGATTCCGGTTTCAGGAGGTGAGATATCCTGGACGGATCTGATTGTCTCAGAGGCCAAGCAAAACACGCAGGCCAAGGTGCCGGTCACTGCAACCCAAAACCGAGTTCGCCAAGTAAAGTCAGCCATCAAGAGGCTCGCTGATGAAAATCTAATTTTGAGGAATGTCGGGGAGCCGGGTAATACATTCTCCCTCATGTTGCTGCATGAATCCGGGTCGGCCGAATCAGAGAAGCGCGGATACCTCATCCCCGAGTATTACGAAGGGGCGCGAACTGTAGTAACTCTTCCGGTGCAGTTCTTCACCAACGGCTGGGTCTACGCCCTAACGGATTCCGAGATCCGGATGTATATGATCTTGAAGCACCTAGCTGCTAGATTTCCCGACTCTCATGCTCTCCGTGGCGTCTACTTATCGGAGAGGGACCGGGAATGGCTCTATGGCATCTCGCGTGACGTTTATGAGGCCCACTTGATGTTGGCGAAATTCGGCCTTATCCAGTTGGTGCCCAATCCGCTGCGGCACCGCGATGGCAAAGTGGTGGAGTTCGATAACTTCCTAAAGAAGGGAGGCGTCATTCCGCCGCATCGGTTCTTCGTTATGGGCGATTCCCCCTTCTTTGAATCTCCGCTCGGGAAGATGCGAAGGGCGTTGCTCAACTACCCTCCTAGTAGGGACCAAATGATGCGCCAAAAGAGCTGACGCTATCCGTTGTTGGGCAGTTTATGCCTGGGGCGTTGTGTCGCAGAGAACGGCAAAGGGGAGCGGACGTGGGGTCAAATCCTGATATTGGCGAGCTGGCTCTTGTATTCGAAGAGATGGCGCAAAACCCGATCACCGGGGAAGTGCGGATCAAATACCGGAACGGGCGAGTGGTAGAGGCTCGTTTAAGTGATGGCGATCGGGAAAGCATGCTTAGAGAGGTTGCGTTTAGCTTCACTAGCGGAGTGATCCGACTTGAATCGTTAAGGGGTGATCGATTCGAGGTGGAAGCAGAGCTAAAGAGTTCGATCCCGGATCACCGACCTGTCGTTTACCTGGATCAATGCCACTGGAGCACTGTATCTAACTCGATCTTTGATCGCGCGCGGGTGAATGGGCGGGACTATGATGCCGCAGTGCAATTGGTCGAACTGGCCGAGAGTGGGAGAATAATAATTCCAGTCTCGTCGGCGCATGCGCTTGAAACTTCGGCGCTTTTTGACGCCAAGCGCCAGAATCTTGCTGCCACCATTCTCAAGCTTTCTCGTGGATGGCAGATGCGGAGTCCGGTCACAGTCAGAATGAACGAGATGGCCACTGTGCTTTCGCGCCGATACGGCATTTCGGTAACTCCGCCCGAACTGGATGTCTTCAGCTTGGCCGCGGGCGCCATGGAGACAGACAGGCGTGCTTACGATACCTCCGGCCTTGCGCCCGGTATAGCTGCACTCGTCGACAGGATGACGTCATTTTCTGCGATCTATGACGTGCTAATGAATCCAGAGAAAGTTCCGTCCCCTAAGCCCGGTTGGCATGAGCACTTTAACAAGGTGTCTCAAGATCCGGAGTTTCAGGCTCGGAAGGCTAGGCAAAAAATAATTGATGGGCGTGCCATGGCGATCGTAGATGTAGCGCCTGAAGCTCTCTCAGTTTCCCAGCGCCTCGGAATACCTGCCCCGGAATATGTCTCAGTTGCACTCTATGAAGAGATCGATTCCATGCCGTTCATGCGGTTGTATGGGGACGTGATTGGCCACCGCCTGGCGAATCGTGCAAGGTGGGAGGCGAATGACCTGGTAGATATATTGTTCCTGGGATGTGCTGCCGCGTACGCAGACGTTGTTGTGGCGGAAAGAGCGGCGACGAACTACCTGCAAAGGGCGTGGGGAGAAAGAGAAACGGAATGTCCTGTGGTTGCCAAGCTCCCGGATGCCATTGGTGCCGTCTCTCAATTGCTGGCGTGACCTTGTTAGGTCGGCGGAGCGGCTTTGGGCTGGAGCTGCTTTGGGGCGAGTGATCTTGGCCCCGTAAGCTGATGGCGAGTCGGGCAGTCTGTGGACCTGCCCGTTAAAGCACGACGTTGGGGCCAAGATCTTAGAGGCTCGCCCCAAAGTGGCTGCCTAAAGCCGTGGAGCCGACCGCCCCAGCCACAGAGGGTTTCCTACCTCAGCCCGCATGCACGCAGCGCGCCGCCGGGCGCGGCCAGCCGGGGCGAAGACAGGAGGCAGGCCGCGCCGCAGAGGCGGCGCGCGCCCGCGCCGTGCGCGGGCCTTGATGAAGTAGGGAAAGTCTTACCGCGCTCTGGCCGGCGACCGCTCGATCGTGGCCTGTCGGCTCACTGCTCGGCTCGGCTACCGTTCCATCCATGCCTTCTGCACTGGACACGCCCCAGGGAGCGGCCGAACTCGCCGAGTCCCTGCTTCCTCCGCTCGGGAACCGCTGGCTGCACACCCAGGCCGTGGCCGCTCGGGCTCGCGAGGCTTCCACGGCTGTGTCCGAGGCGGACCGGGATCTCCTCGTCGCTGCCGCCTGGCTGCATGACATCGGTTACGCACCCGAGCTGCGTGACACCGGGTTCCACCCCCTCGATGGTGCCCGGCACCTCGAATCGCTGGGTGCGCCGGCGCGCCTGGTGCAGCTGGTCGCTCATCACTCCGGAGCCGTGTACGAGGCGGAGCAGCGTGGACTCTCAGCAGAGCTGGCCGTCTATGAGCGGGAAGACTCGCCGGTGCTGGACGCCCTGATCTTCGCTGACATGACGACCGGCCCTGCCGGGCAGTCCTTCGACTTCGACACCCGGATCGACGAGATCCTTGTTCGCTACGAGCCGGGCAGCGAGGTGCACAACGCGATCAGCAAGGCGCGGCCGTACCTCCGGGGCGCTGTCGAGCGGACCCGCGACCGCATGGCGCATCAGCCGATGTAGGGCTCTGCCCGGTCGGCCAAGCCGTGCTCGATCCGCATGCGCATCGACGGGTGGATGTTCAGCTCGTCCAGTTTGCTCGGGTTGACGAAGGCCACTTCCTTGCTCTCGCTGCTCGTCCGCAGCTCGCCGCCGGTGATGCGGGCGTGGAAGCAGATGGAGAACTGCTGACGGACCTCGCCGTCGTCGTACGCCATGACGTGCCCGGGGTTGGTGTAGATGCCGACGAGGCCGGTCACCTCCACGTCGAAGCCGGTCTCTTCCTTCGTCTCCCGTACGGCTGCGTCGGGCGCTGACTCGCCCAGGTCGATGCCGCCTCCGGGCAGGGCCCAGAGGCCGTTGTCGGTCTTGTGGATCAGTAGGACTTCCCCGGCCTCGTTGCGGGCCACGGCGGTCACGGAGGGGACGAGGCTGTTCGCCTTCGGAGCGTTGGGATCGTTGAAGTAGTCAACACGGGCCATGTGTTCAGCGTTGCACGTCCAGGGCTTGCTATGCCGTCCGGCCCCGCTCCCATGCGTAGTCGAAGCTCCGCATGTAGTGCCGGAAGGTCCGCGCTCCGGGGAGGTAGCGGAAGTGCATCACCGGGTTCTGGCCGGCGGGAGCTCCGAGGACGTGCGGGTTCACGAGAACGTCCTCGTCGAACCGGTAGATCGAGTTGTAGAGGATCGTGTCGTGCAACCGGACTTCGACACCGGGCGTCGACATGGCGGGCTCGAGGTAGCGCCGGGTGATCCGGGCACGTGCGGCCAGGTCGCCGCCGATGCCCTCCTCTTCGCCACGCTGACGGACCGCTTCGGAGTCGGGATCGCCGAGCAGGATGCGGACCTGGGCGCCGGCCTTCGCCTTCTCGGCTAGATGGTCGGGCAGGTCCGGATTGCTGTCGAAGAGGAACAGTCCGGCGTACACGAGGATGTCGACCTGGTCCGTCGCCTTCTCGATCAGGGATGACCAGAGCGGGGCGGGCACCGCGCCACGGTGCGGGTAGTACGTGATCAACTCGGACGTGCTGGCCTTCTCCGCCTGCTTCTCCACGGCCGGCCAGAGGTAGACCTCGTCGACTCCGAGGAGGCTCGCCGCCTTCCAACGGTGCCCGCGGTGCGGAGTGCGGCCGGTGGTGATCCACCGCTCGACGCTCTTGGGGTCCACCCCGACGTGCTCGGCAACGGACTGGATCGTCTCGCCCCTCGCTGAAATCGCCGCGCGCAGACGCTCGTTCGCCATGACGTGCCCTTCACTGGGACCGCTAGGGACGTTTTGACGGTAGCTCAGACGTCCCTAAACGTCCATACGGACGGTGATGCGTCCACCCTCCCTCACGGTCTCCTGATCTCACCGACGGGATGTCGGTCAACACCTCACCTCAGCAGGAGACAAGACGATGCGTCAGATCCCCGTGGACACCGCAAACGCCACCGTGATGGTCGCCAAGGCACCGCAGCCCAAGGTGAAGGACCGCCGGACCGGTGAGATCGCCCTCGACAAGGACGGCGCCACCCTGATGGTCGTGGAGGTCATGTTCTCCACGCCCGACGAGGTGGAGATCCTCAAGCTCACCGTTCCGCAGTCCGGCGTCTCCGAGGACCTGGCCATGGGCACCCCGGTGGTCCTGACCGGTCTGGTCGCCTCGCCGTGGGAGAACGAGTTCAACGGCCAGAAGCGGCACGGGATCGCCTTCCGCGCGGTCGCGGTGACCTCGCTGGCCGCTGCGGGCTCGGCCTCGAAGGCGGTCTGAGCCATGGCGTGGCTGATCGTCGCTCTGGTGCTGGTCGTCGCCGCTGCGGGTCTCCTGCTGTGGCGGCGTCCCGCCTGGTACTGGCTGACCTTCGGGGTCACCCTCGCCGCGGTGCGGGTCCTGGTCCGCTACGGCTCGGTCATGGACGCCTGCGGCCTGACGGTCCCGGCGCCGCGCTGGCGCTTGACCGTGGCCCGGATGACCAATCGGCCGGTGCCTGGCCCGCGGGCCCCGCGCATCCTGCGGCTGCGGGTCACCCGCACCGGTCTGGTGTTACGGCTGAAGCTCCGGCCCGGTCAGGACGCCTTCGACGTGGCGGCCTCGTGTGACCGGCTGCGGCACTCGTTCGCGATGTACGGCGTCACCTCGCGTGAGCTGCGCTCGGGTGTGGTGGAGCTGCGGATGACCGGCTATGACGTGCTCAAGCGGGTGCAGATGCCGGCGCACGTGGACTCTCGGCCGATGCGGGTGCCGGTGGCTCTGCGCGAGGACGGTGCCGTGCACTACCGCGACTACCGTGCCGTGCCGCACGGGCTGGTCATCGGTGCCACGGAGTCCGGCAAGTCGGTGTATCAGCGCAACCTGGTGGCCGCGCTCGCGCCGCAGCGGGTTGCCCTGGTGGGGATCGACTGCAAGCAGGGGGTGGAGCTGTTCCCGCTGGCCCGTCGGTTCTCTGCGCTGGCCGACAACCCCGACACCGCTGCCGAACTCCTCGACGCCCTCGTGTCCCACATGCAGGACGTCTACCAGCTCATCCGGGCTGAGCAGCGGATCACCGCGGATGTGCCGGATGCGGAGATCGCCGCCGACATCTGGGACCTGCCCGAGGACCTGCGCCCGGTGCCGATCGTGGTCTTGGTCGACGAGGTTGCCGAACTCGCCCTCTTCGCCACCAAGGATGAGGAGAAGCGCCGGGACCGGATCATCACCGCCCTGGCCCGCCTCGCCCAGCTTGGCCGTGCCGCGGGGATCTATCTGGAGGTCTGTGGGCAGCGCTTCGGCTCGGAACTCGGCAAGGGCATCACGATGCTCCGTGCCCAGCTCACCGGTCGCACCGCGCACCGGGTCAATGACGAAGCCTCGGCGAACATGGCCTTCGGGGACATCGCCCCGGACGCTGTCCTCGCCGCGATCTCGATCCCCACCGACACCCCCGGCGTCGCCATCGCCGCCGACTCCGCCGGCGGCTGGGCCCGCGTCCGGACCCCGCACACCTCGCTGCGGCACGCCGTGAACGTCTGCAACCGGCACGCCGACCTGACCCCGGATCTGCCCGCCCTGGCCCCGTTCCGGCCCGCCCTCGGCACCCTCGCCCCGGTTCCGGCCCCGGCTGTCGAGTCGACCCCGGCCGCCGCCTGACTCCGGAAAGGAGGACACCGCGATGCGCACCGCCCTTCGCCCGGACGCCGTGCTCGTACAGGCTGTGATCGCCGGTGCCCTGTCCTTCGCCCACCTGCACGACCTCGCCGCCGCCGCGGGACAGGACGGCTGGAAAGCCTGGGCCTATCCGATCTCGGTGGACCTGCTCTTCGTCGCCGCCTGGCGCCGACTGCGCACCGACGGGCCGTCCCGGCTGGCCTGGTGCTGGTTCCTGATCGCCCTGGCCGCCTCGCTCGGCGCCAACATCGCCACCGCTGGACTCCTCGACCTGAGCGACGTCCCGGCCTGGCTGTGCATCCTCGTCGCCGGATGGCCCGCCCTCGCCTTCCTCGGCGGCACCCTTCTCGCCCACTCACCCACCGGCCACACCCCGGCATCGGCTACCCCGGACCCGGATCCGGCGACCGAAGTCGAGCGCGAACCGGAGTCCGTGCCCGAATCGGAGCCGGAACCTGCGGCCGTCCCGGCACCCCAGGAAACCCCGGCTCTGCCGGTCGCCGAACCGGCCCCGGTTCCGGCCTCGCCGCCGGCGGTTCCGGTCCCGGCCGCGCTGGTCGACCACGCCCGCAAGGTCGCCGCCGACCACGAACACCGCACCGGCACCCGGATCGACACCGACACCCTCCGCGCCCGCCTCGGCGTCCCGCCGCACCTGGCCGACGCCATCGCCGCCCAGCTCGCCTAACCCCGAAGGAGAACCCTCGTCATGCCTGCCCGTGACTTCTTCCACTCCGTGATGCGGATCGGCCCGGTGCAGATCGGCACCCACCGCGACCGCCACGGCACCACCAAGCACGCCGCCGTGTGCAGCAACGACGGCTGCGGCTGGTCCGCCGACTACACCAGCCAGTCCGCCGCCCAGCTCGCCGCCCGCACCCACCGCTGCAAGGTCCGCTAGGAGGCCCTCCGTGGACGTCCCGCTCTGGTTCGCCCTGCTGTGCGTCGGAGTCCTCGGCGTCAAGCTCATCCGCCCGCCCTGGTGGCTCATCGTCGTACTCCTGCTCGGCGGCTACCTCCTCGCCGACAGCCTCCTCGCCCCGGTCATCGACACCGCCGTCAAGTAAGGAGATCCGCCCATGTTCCGGCCCAAGCTCCCGACCATGCCCCAGCCCACTGGCATCGTCACCCAGCCCGCTGTCATCGAGCCGACCACCATCACCCCGGGCACCCCGGCCCCGCCGCCGGCCCCCATCGCCCCGGCCCCGGTGTCGGCCCGGCCCATGGTGCAGCTCACCCCGGGTACCGCGCTCGCCCTCGTCGGCGGCGGCACCGCCGTCGTCCTGGTCGTCGGCGCCGTCCTGGTCTCCATGCTCCTGGCGGTCGCCATCACCGCCGCCTCGGTCGCCGTCTGCGCCGTCGTCCTGCGCTCGCTGCTCGCCTCCGACGCTAAGCGTCGCTGACCGGTCCCGGGGGCGACGCACAAGCCGCCAGCACGCCGCCGTCTCTGGGACCGCACTCCGCCAACCGCCATCGCCAAAGGGGAATGTCATGGATCTGCAGATAGCCGCCGCTCTGGTGCCGTTACTGGGCTGGGCCGTGCACGGAAGCGTCCTCGCCCACCGGCTCGCCTCCGCTCGCCGTGACCCGCTGACCGGTCTGCACACCCGCGCCGGATGGACCGCCCGCGCCGAACACCTCGTCCGCCGGCACCCGACCGCGGCCGTCCTCCTGGTCGACCTCGACCACTTCAAGAACCTCAACGACACCCACGGCCACGCCACCGGAGACGCAGCCCTCGTCGCCACCGCCGACCGGCTGCGCACCTGGTGCGGACGCAAGGGCGCCGCCGGCCGTCTGGGCGGGGAAGAGTTCGTGGCCGTCGTCCAGGACCTGGCCGCCGCCGATCTGGATGCGCTGATCGCCGCGCTGCACCGGCCGCTGCACTATGCCGGGAGGTCGCTGCCGATGGCTGCGTCGGTCGGGGTCTGCCGTCTCGCCGAGCTGCCGGTGCCGCTGCTGACCGATGCGCTCGCTGCCGCCGATGCGGCCATGTACGCGGCCAAGGGCCGTGGTCGCCGGGGCTCGCGCCTGTCTCGCTGACCGGCCGCCGGGTGGCGCACAAGCCGCCAAGCACGCCGCCACCCGGGGCCGTTCCTTCCAACCGCAATCGAAAGGAACCACCATCATGGCCCAGCACACCCCGCCCGCGCCGCGAATCTGCCCGGCCTGCGACGGCTTCGCCACCGTCGCCGTCACCCTCGGCGGCCGCGACCGGCACGGTCACCTGCGCACCATCACCGTCCACTGCCCGGCCTGCCACGGCACCGGTACCGCCCTCGCCCGCCGCGCCCGGGAGGGTGCCCGTGCCTGACGCACTGCTCGACCGTGCCACCCTCGGGGACCTGCTGAGGGTGGCTTCGGCCTCCGACTACCACCGCTGGGAAGAGCAGATCCGCCGCACCGGCGGCTGCTCCGACCCGATCCACCTGACCGGTTGGACGATCCACAAGGACAAGACCACCGGCCAGACCCTGCACCACTACTCGACCGAGAAGGAGCCGGGCGGACGGCTCCGTGTGGCCTGCGGCAATCGCCGCGCCTCGCGCTGCCCCGCTTGCGCCTGGACCTACGCCGGCGACACCTACCACCTGATCCGAGCGGGGCTGGCCGGTGACGACCGCCGCGACATCCCCGCCACGGTCCGGGATCATCCGCGGGTCTTCGCCACCCTCACCGCCCCGTCCTTCGGCCCGGTCCACAACCGGCCCGACCGCGGCACCTGCCGCTGCGGTGCTCGCCACGCCCCGGACGCTCCGGAGCTTGGCACCGCCCTCCACCCGGACACGTACGACTACGCGGGCGCGGTGCTGTTCAACAACCATGCCGGGCAGCTCTGGCAGCGTTTCACCAACCGGCTGTGCCGCGAGATCGCCGCCCGCGCTGGCCTCGCCCAACGAGAACTCAAGGAGTGCGCCCGGCTGTCGTACGGCAAGGTCGCCGAGTTCCAAAAGCGCGGCGCCGTGCACTTCCACGCCGTGATCCGCCTCGACGGCCCCGACGGGCCCGACACCCCGCCGCCGTCCTGGGCCACCGTCGGCCTCCTCGCCGATGCGATCCGCGCCGCCGCCGGCCACTCCTACACCTCGGTGTCCGTCCCGGCCGCCGAAGACCAACCAGCCCGCACCTTCCGCTGGGGCACCCAGCTCGACGTCCGCCCCATCAAGGCGTTCAGGGACGGCTCCGACATCACCGAACAGGCCGTCGCCTCCTACGTGGCCAAGTACGCCACCAAAGCCGCCGAGAACACCGGCACCCTTGACCGCCGCATCGGCGAGCTGTCCGAACTCGACCGCCACGGCGTCCCCGACCACGCCCGCCGCCTCATCGAAGCCTGCAAGCGGCTCGACCCGCTGTATCCCGACCGGCGGCTGTGGGCCTGGGCGCACATGCTCGGCTTCCGCGGCCACTTCTCCTCCAAGTCCCGCCGCTACTCCACCAGCCTCGGCGCCCTGCGCCAGGCCCGCGCCGACTACCGCGCTGCCCAGGAACGCGCCGCCCTCGGTCTGGACGACGTCGAGCCGGACACCGTGCTCGTCCTCGCCGACTGGCAGTACGCCGGCCACGGCCACACCCCCGGCGAATCCGTCCTCGCCGCCACGATCGCCCGCGGCCTCCAACTCAACCGCGAGACAGCTCGTGAAGCCCTACGCGACCAACTCGACCAGGAAGGAACCGCTGCATGACCACCGTTACTCCAGAGCTGCTGACCGTGCCGGAAGTCATGGCGCGGCTGAAGGTCGGGCGCAGCAAGGTCTACGACCTCATCCGCACCCGTCGGCTTGCCTCCATCAAGATCGACGGAGCGCGTCGAGTGCCCGCCGACGCCGTACGTGACTTCATTCAGGGCCAGTTGGGAGCGGCCGCCTGATGACCAAGCGTCGTAGTCGCGGTGACGGTGGCCTCCACTGGGACGAGAAGAGACAGCGATGGATCGCCACGGCGAATCTGGGCTTCGATCCGAGCGGCAAGCGGATCGTCAAGCGGGGGAGTGGCAAGACCAAGACGGAGGCCAAGAACAAGCTCAAAGAGGTGCTGCGCGACCATGAAGACGGTCTTGCGATCGCACCCACGGGCTACACCGTCGCCGACGCCGTGAACGACTGGCTTGCGTACGGTCTCGCGGGTCGTGATCAGCGCACCGTCGAGAACTGCACCTACCTGAGCCAGAAGCACGTCATACCGGCTCTCGGTGCCCGGAAGCTGCGTGACCTCAGCGCAGAGGACGTCGACCGTTGGCTGGCCGCCAAGGCTCAGGCGCTGAGCACGCGCAGCCTTCAGGCGGTCCACTCGTGCCTGAACCGGGCGGTCAAGCGGGCCATGGCGCGGGACAAGGTGAAGCGCAACGTGGTGGAGCTGTGCTCCGTGCCCCAGGGCAAACCGGGGCGGCCGTCGAAGGCGCTGACCTTCGCCCAGGCCGAGGCTGTGCTGAAGGCTGCCGAGGGCACCTCGATGCATGCCTACATCGTCGTTGCCCTGCTGACTGGTGCGCGTACCGAGGAGCTGCGGGCGCTCAGCTGGGACCACGTCTTCCTGAAGGGGAAGCCGGACGCCGACCCGCCGCAGCCTCCGCACATCGCCGTCTGGCGCTCGGTTCGGCGCGGTGGAGACACGAAGACCCGGAAGTCTCGGCGAACCCTCGCCCTGCCGGCGCGCTGCGTGGAAGTCCTCTGGCAGCACTTCGAGGACCAGGGCTGGGAACGGCTGGCCGCCGGTGACAAGTGGGAGGAACACGGGCTCGTCTTCTCGTCGGCTGTGGGCAAGCCGCTCGACGCCACGAACGTCCGGCGCGCTTTCCGCCAGGCGCTCAAGGACGCTGAGGGCATCAACGCCGACGAGTGGACCCCCCGGGAGCTCCGGCACAGCTTCGTGTCCCTGCTCTCCGACCGTGGCGTCCCGCTGGAGGAGATCTCTAGGCTCGTTGGCCACTCTGGAACGGCCGTGACTGAGGAGGTCTATCGGAAGCAGATCCGGCCCGTGATCCAGACCGGCGCGGTGGTCATGGACGGCATCTTCAAGCGGGGTCCGGAGCGGTAGTCACGCAGATAGACACGCACACGAAAACAGGTGAGGCACCTAGGAACGTTCCTAGGTGCCTCACCTGCTGTTTCGGCTGTCGGGGTGGCGGGATTTGAACCCACGACCTCTTCGTCCCGAACGAAGCGCGCTGCCAAGCTGCGCCACACCCCGATCGTCGCTGCTCGTCGCGGCGACGTCGTTTACTTTAGCCCACCGGGGGCCGGAGACGAAATCCGGTTTATCGGCGGCGGAGGAGGGGCCTCGGGCGGGCGTGGTCCAGGGCGACGACGAGGACGGCCAGGGCGTAGCAGGCGAGGCCCAGGAGGAGGGCGTTGCCGAGGACGACCTTGTAGCCGTGCTGGTCGACGTCGAGGAAGGGGTAGAGGTAGCGGTCGGCCGTGCCGGGGAGGAGCAGTTCGCCGCGGGCCAGGGAGAAGGCCAGGTAGGCCAGGGGACAGAGCATCCACGCGGCGGCCTGGCGGAGGTGCAGCCGGCCCGGCGTGGTCAGGAGGAGCCAGTCCAGGGCGGCGGCGACCGGGGTCACTGTGTGCAGGATGTGGCTCGCGGCCGTCTGCCCGGCCGACGGGGCGGCGGTGCCGCCGGGCGTGGTGAGGGGGCCCGCCGTGTCGGACAGGAGCAGGTGGTGGACCAGGCCGGCGATGAGCACGTAGAGCAGTGCCGCGCCCGTCAGGGCGCCCGGCAGGGGTCGGCGGGCGGTCCAGGCGCGGCGGGCCGACAGGGCGAGGACCAGCGCCAGCAGGATGTTGCTCTGGACGGTGAAGTGGCTCAGGGCTCGGGTGGGTGTGTCGGCGAGGGCCAGTTGGATGCTCACGCCCGCCGTGGCCAGCAGGGCGGTCAGCAGACGGAAGGCGGCGGCCAGGGGGCGGCGTGCGGGTGTGACGACGGCCGTGGCCGGGACGGGGGAGGGCAGCAGCGTGGGCGCCTTCGCGACTGCGGGCAGGTCCGGGATGTCCCTCGGTAGCGGGGCTGTCATGGCCTCACGCTAGGCAGACCGGACAAAACGGGCCATACGGGTGGGCCGTGCGGGTTATCCGCCCCGCCGGTCCCCGGTCCACAACCGTCGGCCCTCGGTCCACAACCGCGGGCTCTCGGGCCGCAACCGCGGGCTCTCGGGCCGCAACCGCGGGCCTTCGGTCCGCAACCGCCGGCCCTCGGCGGCCCAGTGCCCCGCCTGCTGTCTCCGCCCCACCACGTCCGCCTGCGCCCGCCCCGCCAAGATCAGCGCGGCTCGCCCCCGCCGATGTCAGCGCTGCTCCCGCCCCACCAGCGTCAGCAACGTCGCCTCCGGCGGGCAGGCGAAACGTACCGGCGTGTAGCGGTTCGTGCCGCAGCCCGCCGAGACGTGGAGGTAGGCCGTACGGTCCTGGGCCGTGTGCGTGGACAGGCCCTTCACGCGGTCCGTGTCCAGGTCGCAGTTGGTGACCAGCGCGCCGTAGAAGGGGATGCAGAGCTGCCCGCCGTGGGTGTGGCCGGCGAGGATCAGGGGGTAGCCGTCCGACGCGTACGCGTCGAGGACCCGCAGGTAGGGCGCGTGCACCACGCCCATCGAGAAGTCCGCCGAGGACGACGGGCCGCCCGCCACCTCCGCGTACCGGTCCCGCTTGATGTGCGGGTCGTCCAGGCCGGTCAGCTCCACCGACACGCCCTCGACCTTCAGCGTGCCGCGCGTGTTGGTCAGGTTGAGCCAGCCCGCGGCGTCGAAACCGTCGCGCAGGTCCTCCCACGGGTTGTGGACGACCCCCACGGCGGGCGCGTTGCCGTTCAGGCCGTGGCGGCCCTGGGCCTTCTCGATCAGGTAGCGGGCGGGATTGCGGAGCCTGGGGCCGTAGTAGTCGTTGGAGCCGAAGACGTAGGCGCCGGGGAAGTCCATCAGGGGGCCGAGGGCGTCCAGGGCCTCCGGGACGGCCTCCGGGTCGGACAGGTTGTCGCCGGTGTTGATCACGAAGTCGGGGCGCAGGCCGGCCAGCGAACGCAGCCAGCGCTGCTTCTTGCGCTGGCCCCCGACCATGTGGATGTCGGAGACCTGCAGAACGCGCAGGGGGCGCATCCCGGAGGGCAGGACGGGGATCGTCACCCGCCGGAGGCGGAAGGAGCGGGCCTCGAAGCCCGCCGCGTAGACCAGACCGGCGGCGCCAACCGCCGCGACTCCCAGGGGAACTCCATATCGCGCGCGCATACGTCCATCGTGTCAGAAGCCGGGGAGAGCGCCGACAGCACGCCCGTGTCCGGTCGCCCGCGGTCCGGGGCCGGGGCACCGCGGGGAACTGCGCCGCCGCGCCCCGTAAATGGACGGGCGCCGTCCCTCCCGCACCTGCGACAATCGGACCCATGACCACGCTCAAGTCGAAGCTGCAGGATGACCTCAACGCCGCGATCAAGGAGCGCGATGAGCTCCGCTCCTCGACGCTCCGGCTGACGCTCACCGCGATCACCAAGGAAGAGGTCTCGGGGAAGGAGAAGCGGGAGCTCTCCGACGACGAGGTGCAGAAGGTGATCACCCGCGAGGCGAAGAAGCGCCGTGAGGCGGCCGAGGCCTTCGCACAGGGCGGCCGTGCCGAGCAGGCCGAGCGGGAGAAGGCGGAGGGCGAGCTGCTCGCCGCGTACCTGCCCAAGCAGCTGTCCGACGAGGAGCTGGACGCGATCGTCGCCGGAGCCGTCGAGGAGGCGAAGGCCGCCGGTGCCGAGGGCCCGCGGGCCATGGGCGCCGTCATGAAGATCGTGAACCCGAAGGTGGCCGGCCAGGCCGAGGGCGGCCGGGTCGCCGCCGCGGTGAAGAAGCTGCTCGCGGGCTGACCCGCAGCCGCGCGGACGTCCACGACGACTGGCGGCCCCCCTTCCGCACCGGAAGGGGGGCCGCCAGTCGTCGTCGGCCCCGGTGGACCGGCGGCCTCAGCCGCGCCGCCCCCCGTTGCCGTTGCCGCCGTTGCCCTGGCCCTGGAAGAGGTCGCCGAACGCGCCGCCGTTGCCGGTGCCGCCGTCGATCAGGCCGCCGATGAGCCCGCCGTCGCCGTCGCCGTTGCTGTCGTCGTCCTCGTCGCCCCGGCCCTTGTCCCGGTCCTTGTCCTTGTCCTTGTCGCCGTCAGGGATGTCGACGAGGTTGAAGGACGGGGCGTCCTTGCCAGCCAGGGCGCCGGACATGGCGTCCTTCCAGATGGGGCCCGGGACCGCGCCGCCGAAGACGAGGGAGTGGTACCGGCCGCCGATCGTGATGTTCTTCATCTTGACCTGCTGCGTGGCGCTGCCGACCCAGACGGCACCCGACATGTTCGGCGTGTAGCCGACGAACCAGGCGTTCTTGCGCTCGTCCGTCGTACCCGTCTTACCGGCGTTGTCGCGGTCGCTGAGGCCGGCCTGCTGGCCCGTGCCGGAGTCGACCACACCCTGCAGCAGCGTGTTGATGCTGTCGGCGGTCTTCTCGGACATGGCCCGCGAGCACGTCGACTTCGGGACCTCCAGCGACTTCTGCTTGCTGCCGACCTTCTGGGTGATCGACTCGATGGCGACCGGCGAGCAGTACATGCCGCGGGAGGCGAAGGTCGCGTAGGCGCTCGCCATGGTCAGCGGGGAGATGCCGATCGAGCCGAGCGCGATGGACGGGGTCTGCGGCAGCTTGTCGCCGTTGCCCTGCCGGACGTGCAGCTTGTCGGTCATGCCGGCCACGGGGCACAGGCCGATGTCGGAGATCATCTGGACGAAGTAGGTGTTGACCGACTTCTCCATCGCCTCCTTCATGCGGTACGGGCCGACCTCCGACTCGTTCTCGTTCTCGACCTTCTCGCCGCTCGTGTTGACCCACGGACTGCTGTCACACGTCTGCACCGGGCTCGGGTACGCCATGTCGTACGGCGACGAGTACTCCTTCGTCGCCGGCACGCCCTGCTCCAGCGCGGCCGCCGCCACGAACGGCTTGAACGTCGAACCGGTCGGGAAGCCGTAGTTGGAGCCGCCGTAGGCCGCGTCGACCGAGTAGTTGTACTCGGTCTCGTTCTTGCCGTAGCCGTACGGCTTCGACTGGCCCATGGCGACGATCCTGCCGGTGCCCGGCTCGACCAGCGTGGTCGCGGCGGCCACCGAGTCCGACTTGTTGACGTGGTCCTTGAGCGAGGCCTGCACCGACTTCTGGGCCTTCGGGTCCAGCGTCGTGCGGATGGTCAGGCCGCCCTGGTTCCAGACCTTCGCGCGCTCCTCCTTGGTCTTGCCGAAGACCGGGTCGCGCAGGAACACCTTCTCCACGTACTTGCAGAAGAAGCTGGCGCCCTCGACCGCGGTGATGCAGCCGTTCTTGGGCCGGCTGACCTTCAGGCCGAGCGGTTCCTCCTTGGCCTCGTCGGCGTCCGCCTGGGAGACGTCGCCCACGTCGGCCATGCGCTGCAGCACGATGTTGCGCCGCTTGGTGGCCTCCGCCTCGTCGTTGACCGGGTCGTAGCGGCTGGGCGACTGGACGAGGCCGGCCAGGAGGGCGGACTCCTGGAGGTTGAGGTCCTTGGCGTGCTTGGAGAAGTAGCGCTGGGAGGCGGCCTCGACGCCGTACGCCTGCTGGCCGAAGAAGGTGATGTTCAGGTAGTTCTCGAGGATCTTCTTCTTGCCCAGCTCCTCCTCGACCTGGATCGCGAGCTTCAGCTCGCGGATCTTGCGGCCGATGGTCTGCTGGGTGGCCTGCGCGACCTTCGTCGGGTCGTCGCCGGCCTCCTCGACGAAGACGTTCTTCACGTACTGCTGCGTGAGGGTGGACGCGCCCTCGGAGACCCCGCCGCTGCGCGCGTTCTTGTTGAGCGCGCGCAGTACGCCCTTCAGGTCGACCGCGCCGTGCTGGTAGAAGCGCGAGTCCTCGATGGCGACGATCGCCTTCTGCATGTAGGGCGAGATGTCCTTCAGGCCCACCACCGTGCGGTCGCGCGAGTAGACCGTGGCGATGGTGCCGCCCTCGGCGTCGAGGATGGTGGTGCGCTGGCTCAGCGGGGGAGTCTTCAGGCTGACCGGGAGTTCGTCGAAACTCTCGACCGAGCCCTTGGCGGCCAGCCCCAGCGCGCCCACGGCGGGCAACGCGATGCCGGCCAGGACGGCTCCAGCGAGCACACTGACACCGAGGAACTTGGCGGCCTGTTGCGTTGGCGACAGACCACCGCCCGAGCGCTTCTTTGGCATGGAGGCAGCCTACGTTCTCATTCGCCGGACACGCGTATAGGCCTTGGCCTAAGCTGCTCTCAACTGTCACAGCAGTGAGGCCACGTATCAATACGTCCGGCGACCCCGAATCGTTCCGGATCTGCTCGACTTTTTTCTGTCGTGATGCTGTCGGGCTCCTGCCGTGCTCCTCCGAGGGGGCGCGTTGGTGTGTACGGGCGTGCGTCACGGAGTGTGGGATGCGTGCCCGAATCCGCCTTGTGTGTCATTTGGTGTCCGTTGTGGCGCAACAGGGTTGAACCGAATGCCGGGATAGTCGCGTATGTCGTCAGCTCACTCCCCCGGGTGATCTGCCGCTTACCCATAGTCCGTTCGGGCCATTCAAGATTGGGCCCGAAGGGGGTGTTGCGCTGTGCCCACCTTCCGTAACGTCCTCAACTGGCGGCGGTGAATATGCCGCTGCCGCCGTGGGGGAGCCTCGATTCGGGAGAGGACGGCGCCGGTATGGGCTGGGTAACCGACTGGAGTGCGCAGGCTGCCTGCCGCACTACCGATCCGGACGAACTGTTCGTTCAGGGAGCAGCGCAGAACAGGGCCAAGGCGGTGTGCACCGGATGCCCGGTGCGGACCGAGTGCCTGGCCGACGCGCTCGACAACCGCGTCGAGTTCGGCGTGTGGGGAGGCATGACGGAGCGGGAACGCCGCGCACTGCTGCGCCGGCGCCCCACCGTGACCTCCTGGCGCCGACTGCTGGAGACGGCGCGGACGGAGTACGAGCGAGGGGCCGGCATCGTGCCCCTCGACGACGACGAGGTGTACGAGAACTACGCGGCCGTGAGCTGAGGCCGGGCGGCCTCCTCAGACGCGCGCGTCGGGCAGCTCCGGGCGGTCCGTCGCGAGGCGGTCCCCGATGTCCCGCAGCCCCGCGAGGTCGTGCACGTCGCCGGGCAGCGCGGCCACTTCGGTCACCGCCACCTCGGGGTGACGTGCGGTGAAGCGATCGCGCGTGCGCTGCTCGCGGGAGAGCAGGTGCATCCGGTCCGCGTGCAGCCTCAGCAGGCCCGCCGCGAGCTGGTCGACGGATCGCTCCGGCGTGTCCGGGGTCTCGGGAGCGTCGGGGGTGTCCACGGAAGCCGTACCGGCCGGGGCCGCGGACGTCGCGTCAGCCGGTGGGTCGGAATCGGGAGAGTCTGAACTGCCGTACGTGTCGGGAGAGTTACGAACACCAGCTTTCCCGCCGTCCTGATCCACAATGCGGGGATCCTCAAGATTTTCCGCGGCGGCGAGTGCCCGCTCGGCCGACAGCCGGTCGGCGCCGCTGCCGTGGACCCGGTTGAGCACCAGACCGGCGAGCGGCATGCTCTCGGCCGCCAGCCGCTCCACGAAGTACGCGGCCTCGCGCAGCGCGTCCCGCTCCGGGGCCGCGACCACCAGGAACGCCGTGCCGGGGGCTTGGAGCAGCTTGTACGTGGCGTCCGCGCGCGTACGGAACCCGCCGAACGTCGTGTCCATCGCGGCCACGAACGTCTGGACGTCCTTCAGCAGCTGTCCGCCGAGCAGCTTGCCGAGGGTGCCGGTCATCATCGACATGCCGACGTTCAGGAACTTCATCCCGGCGCGACCGCCCAGCTTCGCCGGGGCGGTCAGCAGCCGGATCAGCCTGCCGTCCAGGAAGGACCCGAGACGCTTGGGGGCGTCCAGGAAGTCCAGCGCCGAGCGGGACGGCGGCGTGTCGACGACGATGAGGTCCCACTCGTCCCTCGCCCGCAGCTGCCCCAGCTTCTCCATCGCCATGTACTCCTGCGTGCCCGCGAAGCCCGCCGAGAGCGACTGGTAGAAGGGGTTTCCCAGGATCGCGGCCGCCCGATCCGGATCCACGTGCACCTCGACGATCTCGTCGAAGGTGCGCTTCATGTCGAGCATCATGGCGTGCAGCTCGCCGCCCGCCGAGTCGTCGATGCCCTTCACCCGCCGCGGGGTGTTGTCCAGGGAGTCGATGCCCATGGACTGCGCGAGCCGCCGCGCCGGGTCGATGGTGAGGACGACCACCTTGCGGCCCATCTCGGCCGCGCGCAGCCCCAGGGCCGCCGCGGTGGTCGTCTTGCCGACCCCGCCCGAGCCGCAGCACACCACGATGCGGGTCTCCGGGTCCTTCAGCAGCGGATCGATGTCGAGCACGCGCGCGGGCGAGAGGGGGCGGGCCCCCTCCTGGGCGTGGGCCCGTGCCTTGCTCCGGGGGCCGGCCTGCGGCCGGTTCTGGGCCTGGGTCCCGTCCGGACTCATGCGATCCCCTGCTTCCGCAGCTCGGTGGCCAGTTCGTACAGGCCCGCCAGGTCCATGCCCTCGGCGAGCAACGGCAGTTCGTGCAACGGCAGGCCCAGCTCGCCCAGCACGGCCCGCTGCTCCTGCTCCAGCTCGTACCGCGCGGCGTACTCCTCGGCCTGCTCCAGCAGCGGGTCCACCAGCCGCTCGGCGTGCCCGCCGCGCCGCGCCCCGCCGAGCCCGGCCCCGGACAGGGACCGCGCGAGTGCCGTGCGCGGTGTGCTCCGTACGAGTGCCAGTTCGTCGGCGTCCAACACCTCGGGCCGGACCATGTTCACGATGATCCGCCCCACGGGCAGCCGCGCCCCGCGCAGCTCGGCGATGCCGTCGGCGGTCTCCTGGACGGGCATCTCCTCCAGCAGCGTCACCAGGTGCACGGACGTCTCCGGCGACTTCAGCACCCGCATCACCGCCTGGGCCTGATTGTGTATCGGGCCGACCTTCGCGAGCCCGGCCACCTCGTCGTTGACGTTGAGGAACCGGGTGATGCGTCCGGTCGGGGGAGCGTCCATCACGACGTAGTCGTACGCGAACCGTCCGTGCCGGTCCTTGCGCCGCACCGCCTCGCACGCCTTGCCGGTCAGCAGGACGTCTCTGAGACCGGGCGCGATGGTGGTCGCGAAGTCGATGGCGCCGAGTTTCTTCAGGGCCCGTCCGGCGCTGCCCAGCTTGTAGAACATCTGGAGGTAGTCCAGAAGGGCCAGTTCGGGGTCGATGGCGAGGGCGTACACCTCCCCGCCCCCTGGAGCGACGGCGATCTTCCGCTCCTCATAAGGCAGCGCCTCCGTTTCGAAGAGCTGCGCGATGCCCTGGCGGCCCTCGACCTCGACGAGAAGCGTGCGCTTCCCTTCGGTGGCAAGGGCCAGCGCGAGGGCCGCGGACACCGTGGTCTTGCCGGTTCCGCCCTTGCCGCTGACGACCTGGAGCCTGCTCACGTCTTCGAGCGTAACCAGTCCGGGTGCGGGCCACACGAGAGGCTGTGGACAACGCGGCTGCGGTCGGCCGTCCGACGGCCCTCGGGCAGCGGCTAGAGTCGGCCGCATGACCAAGTGGGAATACGCAACCGTGCCGCTGCTCGTCCACGCCACGAAGCAGATTCTGGACACCTGGGGCGAGGACGGCTGGGAGCTCGTCCAGGTCGTGCCCGGGCCGAACAACCCCGAGCAGCTCGTGGCCTACCTGAAGCGGGAGAAGCAGGCATGAGCGCCGTCGAGGCGAAGCTGGCCGAACTCGGCCTGAGCCTGCCGGAGGTCGTCCCGCCGCTGGCCGCGTACCAGCCGGCCGTGCAGTCCGGCCCGTACGTGTACACCTCCGGCCAGCTCCCGATGGTCGAGGGCAAGCTCCCCGTCACCGGCAAGGTGGGCGGCGAGGTCACGCCGGAGGAGGCCAAGGAACTGGCCCGTACCTGCGCGCTGAACGCG
Source organism: Streptomyces viridiviolaceus (assembly GCF_014650995.1). Lineage (GTDB taxonomy): Bacteria > Actinomycetota > Actinomycetes > Streptomycetales > Streptomycetaceae > Streptomyces > Streptomyces viridiviolaceus. Next base: position 140,603 of record NZ_BMWA01000015.1, on the reverse strand, counting down.
CTGGCCGCCGTGAAGTCCGTCGCCGGTGACCTCGACCGCGTCGCGCGCGTGGTGAAGGTCGTCGGTTTCGTCGCCTCCGCGGCCGATTTCACCGGGCAGCCCGCGGTGATCAACGGTGCCAGCGAACTCCTCGGCGAGGTCCTGGGCGACAAGGGCGTGCACGCCCGCAGCGCCGTCGGTGTGGCCGTGCTGCCGCTGGACGCGCCGGTCGAGGTCGAGATCCAGGTGGAGCTCACCCAGGCGTAGGACCGTGGCTCCGCGCGCGGAAGGCCCGTCTCCGGGGCGGGAGCCCGTGCGCCGGCCGCCGGTCCGGACGGGCGGGAGCCTGTTGCCGGGCCGGCAACAAACCTCGCCCCGGCGGGGCGGCCGTCGCAGGATCGCTGCCGGTGCCCCGCGCGGAGCCGGCAGCTGCCGGCCCCGCCGTCCCGGCACCGGACCGACCGCACATGCCCGGAGGAGCCATGCCGCAGCCGCCCGCGACCGACCACGCCGTCCACCGTCTGGTGCCCTCACCGGCGGGCCGGACCCACCTGGTGGAACAGGGCACGGGACCCCTGGTCCTGCTCGTCCACGGCTTCCCCGAGTCCTGGTACTCCTGGCGCCGCCAGCTGCCCGCGCTGGCCGCCGCCGGTTTCCGCGCCGTCGCGATCGACGTGCGCGGCTACGGGCGCTCCTCCCGGCCCGACGCGGTGGACGCGTACCGGATGCAGGACCTCGTGGCGGACAACGTCGCCGTGGTGGAGGCGCTGGGCGAGCGGTCCGCGGTGGTCGTCGGCCACGACTGGGGCGCGACCGTCGCCGCGACCTCCGCGCTGCTGCGGCCCGACGTGTTCCGCGCGGTCGGACTGCTGAGCGTGCCCTACACCCCACCCGGCGGCCCGAGGCCCAGCGAGGTCTTCGCGGGCATGGGCGGCGCGTCCGCCGAACAGGAGTTCTACATCTCCTACTTCCAGGAGCCCGGCCGGGCCGAGGCCGAGATCGAGCCCGACGTGCGCGGCTGGCTGGCCGGCTTCTACGCCGCCCTGTCCGCCGACACCATGCCCCCGCCCGGCGCTCCCGACCCGCACTTCGTCTCCCGCGGCGGCACGCTGCGGGACCGGTTCCCCGCCGGCCGGCTCCCGTCCTGGCTCACCGAGCGGGACCTGGACGTCTACGCCGGGGAGTTCGAACGCACCGGCCTGACCGGCGCCCTCAACCGCTACCGGAACATGGACCGGGACTGGGCCGACCTCGCCGGCCACCACGGCGCACCCCTCACCCAGCCGTCCCTGTTCCTCGGCGGCGCCCTGGACGCCTCCACCACGTGGCTGGCCGACGCGATCGCGGCGTACCCCACCACCCTGCCGGGCCTGACCGCCTCGCACCTCCTCGACGGCTGCGGCCACTGGATCCAGCAGGAGCGCCCCGAGGAGACGAACCGGCTGCTGACCGACTGGCTGGCCGCCCTTCCGGCGTGACGGGACCCGGCCGGGAACAGGGGCCACTCGAACATCCGCCCGTCACCGGATAGCCTCCGGCCATGGCGAATGGGCAGTGGTATCCCGCGGAGTGGCCGGAGCGCATCCGCGCGCTGGCGGCCGGCACCCTCACCCCGGTCACCCCCAAGCGCGCGGCGACCGTGATGCTCCTGAAGGACACCGGCACCGGCCCCGTCGTCCACATGCTGCGCCGGCGCGCCTCCATGGCGTTCGCGGGGGGCGCGTACGCCTACCCGGGCGGCGGGGTCGACCCGCGCGACGACGACCGTGACATCGGCTGGGCGGGTCCCACGCGCGCGTGGTGGGCGCGGCGGCTCGGCGTCGACGAGACGGGCGCCCAGGCGATCGTCTGTGCGGCCGTACGGGAGACGTACGAGGAGGCGGGTGTCCTGCTCGCCGGTCCGACCCCCGGCTCGGTTGTCGGCGACACCACGGGCGCGGACTGGGAGGCGGACCGCGCGGCCCTGGTCGCCCGCGAGCTGTCCTTCGCGGAGTTCCTGGACCGCCGGGGGCTGGTCCTGCGCTCCGACCTGCTGGGCGCCTGGGCCCGCTGGATCACCCCCGAGTTCGAGGACCGCCGCTACGACACCTGGTTCTTCGTGGCAGCCCTCCCCGAGGGCCAGCGCACGCGCAACGCCTCCACGGAGGCCGACCGCACCGTGTGGATCTCCCCGTCCGAGGCGGCGGCCGGCTACGACAAGGGCGAGCTGCTGATGATGCCGCCGACCGTCGCGACCCTGCGCGCGCTGACGGCGTACGGCACGGCGGCCGAGGCGCTCGCGGCGGCACCGGGCCGGGACCTGGCCCCCGTGCTGGCCCGCGCCCGCCTGGACGACGACGAGATCGTGCTCTCGTGGCCGGGGCACGACGAGTTCACCAAGCACGTCCCGGTCACCGCGACCGCAACCGACCCGACCGGGGGATCCTCCGCATGACGGACGCAAGCGCACTGCCCGGCCAGCCGCGGGGCGGGGTCCTTTCCGGACCCGCCACCGCACGGGCCGTGAACGTCCTCGCGCCGAACGCCTCGGCGATGACGCTGGACGGGACGAACACCTGGATCCTCGCCGAGCCGGACTCGGACCTGGCCGTCGTGGTCGACCCGGGTCCGCTGGACGACGCCCACCTGCGGCACGTCGTCGACACCGCCGAGCGGGCGGGCAGGCGGGTCGCCCTGACCCTCCTGACGCACGGTCACCCCGACCACGCGGAGGGCGCCGCGCGCTTCGCCGAGCTGACGCGTACGAAGGTCCGGGCGCTGGACCCGGCGCTGCGGCTGGGCGACGAGGGGCTGGCCGCCGGAGACGTGGTCCGGGTAGGCGGCCTGGAGCTGAGGGTCGTACCGACCCCCGGGCACACGGCGGACTCGCTGTGCTTCCATCTCCCGGCCGACCGCGCGGTCCTGACGGGAGACACGATCCTGGGGCGCGGCACGACGGTCGTGGCGCACCCGGACGGCCGCCTCGGCGACTATCTGGACTCCCTGCGGCGGCTGAGGTCGCTCACCGTCGACGACGGCGTGCACACCGTGCTCCCGGGCCACGGTCCCGTCCTGGACGACGCCCAGGGCGCCGTGGAGTACTACCTCGCCCACCGCGCCCACCGCCTCGCCCAGGTGGAGACGGCCGTCGAGGACGGCTACCGGACCCCGGCCGAGGTCGTCGCCCACGTGTACGCGGACGTCGACCGTTCACTGTGGCCGGCGGCGGATCTGTCGGTGCGGGCGCAGTTGGAGTACCTGAGCGAGCACGGGCTCATCTAGCGGGCGACGGATCACCCGGGGCCCGGGTCACCGGGAGCGCTTGGCCAGCCGCTCCACGTCCAGCAGGATCACGGCACGGGCCTCCAGGCGGAGCCAGCCGCGCTGGGCGAAGTCCGCCAGCGCCTTGTTGACCGTCTCGCGGGACGCGCCGACCAGCTGGGCCAGCTCCTCCTGCGTCAGGTCGTGCACGACGTGGATGCCCTCCTCGGACTGCACGCCGAAGCGGCGGGAGAGGTCCAGCAGGGCGCGGGCGACACGGCCGGGGACGTCGGAGAAGACCAGGTCGGACATGGCGTCGTTGGTCTTGCGCAGCCGGCGGGCGACGGCGCGCAGCAGCGCGGTGGCCACCTCGGGGCGGACGTTCAGCCAGGGCTGGAGGTCTCCGTGGCCGAGGCCGAGGAGCTTGACCTCGGTCAGCGCGGTCGCGGTCGCGGTGCGCGGGCCCGGGTCGAAGAGGGACAGTTCGCCGATCAGCTCGCCGGGGCCGACGACGGCCAGCATGTTCTCGCGGCCGTCGGGGGACGTGCGGTGGAGCTTGACCTTGCCTTCCGTGACCACGTACAGGCGGTCACCGGGGTCGCCCTCGTGGAACAGTGAGTCGCCACGGGCGAGGGTCACCTCACTCATGGAGGCGCGGAGCTCCGCGGATTGCTCGTCGTCGAGCGCCGCGAAGAGCGGGTTGCGCCGCAGAACGTCGTCCACGAGTTCTCTCCTTGTCGACCTGCTCAGGGGATCTTGCTCCCCCGTCTACCAGGGGACCGTGGTGCCCATTTTGCCGGACAGTCCAAACAGTGTGATCTGTCACAAGGATGCCGCACAGGTGTCCCGGGGTACGCGGCAGGGGTCCAATTGGACGCTGATCTTCAGGGTCCGGGGCGGATGTCGGTGCCGGGCCGTAGGCTTGGCCGAGTGTCCAAATCGCCGGTGAGAGCACAGGCCTAGGGGGCTGCGCGGGTGGTTGTACGTCGCAATTCCGCCGTGGGCGAACAGGGTCCCGATGGCGGCAAGAAAACGGCGAAAGCGACAAAAAGGGCGGCGCCTGTCAAGAAGGCGACCGCGGAGAAGGGTGCCGTGAGCGAGAGCGCCGCGAAGAAGACGGGCGCCGCGAAGAGGACCGGCGTCGCGAAGAAGACCGGCGTCGCGAAGAAGACGGCCGACGTGGAAAAGACGGGCGCCGCCGAGAAGCCGGCATCCGCGGCGTCCGCCAGGAAGGCGCCGCTCGCCAAGAAGTCCGCGCCGCCGAAGAAGGTCACCGTCGCACCCAAGAAGGCCACCGCCGCCGTCAAGGGCGTCGCCCCGGCGAAGACCGTGGCCGCCAGGTCGCCGCGCGACGAGTCGCGCACGGCCCTGGTCCGCCGCGCCCGTCGCATCAACCGCGAACTCGCGGAGGTCTATCCGTACGCCCACCCGGAGCTGGACTTCGAGAACCCCTTCCAGCTGCTGGTGGCCACGGTGCTGTCCGCCCAGACCACCGACCTGCGCGTCAACCAGACCACGCCCGCCCTCTTCGCCAAGTACCCCACCCCCGAGGACCTGGCCGCCGCCAACCCCGAGGAGGTCGAGGAGATCCTCCGCCCCTGCGGGTTCTTCCGGGCCAAGACCAAGTCGGTCATAGGGCTGTCCAAGGCCCTCACGGAGGACTTCGGCGGCGAGGTCCCCGGCCGGCTCGAAGACCTCGTCAAGCTCCCCGGGGTCGGTCGCAAGACCGCCTTCGTCGTGCTCGGCAACGCCTTCGGCCGCCCCGGCATCACCGTGGACACGCACTTCCAGCGTCTGGTGCGCCGCTGGCAGTGGACGGAGGAGACCGACCCCGACAAGATCGAGGCCGCCGTCGGCGCGCTGTTCCCCAAGAGCGACTGGACGGACCTCTCGCACCACGTGATCTGGCACGGCCGCCGCATCTGCCACGCCCGCAAGCCGGCCTGCGGCGCCTGCCCCATCGCCCCGCTGTGCCCGGCGTACGGCGAGGGCGAGACGGACCCGGAGAAGGCGAAGAAGCTGCTGAAGTACGAGAAGGGCGGCTTCCCCGGCCAGCGTCTGAAGCCCCCACAGGCATACCTGGACGCGGGCGGCACCCCGGCGCCGCCGCTGGGGGCCGGATGACGGAACGATCTCGGGCACGTCGGGCGTTGGACATGGCAGAACGGGGGTGGCGATGACGCACGCGAGCAACACACAGGGCGTGGCGCTGAGCAAGGACGGTCTGCCGGGGTGGCTGGAGCCGGTGGCGCGGGCCGTGGAGACGGTGCAGCCCCGCCAGCTGAGCCGCTTCCTGCCGCCGGCCGACGGCGCCGGACGGCAGTCCGCCGTGCTGATCCTCTTCGGCGACGGTGAGCGGGGTCCCGAGCTGCTGCTCATGGAGCGGGCCAGCTCCCTGCGGTCCCACGCGGGCCAGCCGTCCTTCCCCGGAGGCGCCCTCGACCCCGAGGACGGTGACCCGCAAGGGGACGGCCCGCTGCGGGCCGCCCTGCGGGAGGCCGAGGAGGAGACCGGGCTCGACCCGGCCGGCGTGCAGCCCTTCGGCATCCTGCCCAAGCTCTACATCCCGGTCAGCGGCTTCGTCGTCACACCGGTGCTGGCCTGGTGGCGCGAGCCCAGCCCGGTCGGCGTCGTCGACCCGAACGAGACGGCCCGGGTCTTCACGGTCCCCGTGGCGGATCTCACGGACCCCGCCAACCGAGCCACCACGGTCCACCCCAGCGGTCACCGCGGCCCGGCATTCCTGGTCGAATCGGCGCTGGTGTGGGGCTTCACCGCCGGGGTCATCGACCGGTTGCTGCACTTCGCGGGCTGGGAGCGGCCCTGGGACAGGGACAGGCAGGTCCCGCTGGACTGGCGATCATGACAGGGTGGGCGCCGTACGGTGCTCTTCCGGGGGAGGCCGTGTCCGACGGCCGCCGCGGGGTGCGCCGGACCCCCGGCAGGGCCGGTGTGAGCGGAAGACGACGAGGCGAGGGCCTGAATCGGTGAACGTGCTGGACATCCTGCTGCTGCTCGCCGCCGTCTGGTTCGCGGTCGTCGGCTACCGCCAGGGCTTCGTCGTCGGCATCCTGTCGGTGATCGGCTTCCTGGGGGGCGGGCTCGTCGCGGTCTACGTGCTGCCGGTGATCTGGGACGCCCTGACGGACAACGCGGAGGTGAGCACGACCGCCGCGGTCGTTGCGGTCGTCGTCGTCATCGTCTGCGCCTCCGTCGGCCAGGCCCTGACCACCCACCTCGGCAACAAGCTGCGCCGGTACATCACCTGGTCCCCGGCCCGCGCCCTGGACGCCACCGGCGGCGCCCTGGTCAACGTCGTCGCCATGCTCCTGGTGGCCTGGCTGATCGGCTCCGCCCTCGCGGGGACCACGCTGCCCACGCTCGGCAAGGAGGTCCGCAGCTCCACGGTGCTGCAGGGGGTCTCCCGGGCGCTGCCCGAGCAGGCCGACACCTGGTTCGCGGACTTCTCCTCCGTCCTCGCGCAGAACGGCTTCCCGCAGGTCTTCAGCCCGTTCTCCAACGAGCCGATCACCGACGTCCAGCCCCCCGACCCGGCCCTGGCGGGCAGCGCCGTGGCGACCCGCGCCCAGCGCTCCATCGTCAAGGTCACCGGCACCGCCGCCGGCTGCGGCAAGGTGCTGGAGGGCACCGGCTTCGTCTTCGCCGAGCGCCGCGTGATGACCAACGCGCATGTCGTGGGTGGCGTCGACGAACCCACCGTGCAGATAGGCGGCGAGGGCCGCAAGTACGACGCGACGGTCGTCCTCTACGACTGGCGGCGCGACATCGCCGTGCTCGACGTCCCCGACCTGAAGGCACCCGCGCTGCGGTTCACGGCCGAGGACGCGGACAGCGGCGACGGCGCGATCGTGGCCGGCTTCCCGGAGAACGGGGCGTACGACGTGCGCGCGGCGCGGGTGCGCGGGCGCATCACGGCCAACGGCCCGGACATCTACCACCGCGACACCGTCCGCCGCGACGTCTACTCCCTGTACGCGACCGTCCGCCAGGGCAACTCCGGCGGTCCGCTGCTCACGCCCGAGGGCGAGGTCTACGGCGTGGTCTTCGCCAAGTCCCTCGACGACGCCGAGACCGGCTACGCGCTGACCGTGGACGAGATCCGTGAGGACATCGCCCAGGGCCGCAGCGCGAACCAGGAGGTGGACAGCGACAGCTGTGCGCTGTGATCCGGGCCGGGCGGCCGGGGTTCAGCCGCGCGGGTGGCGCAGGCGTACGGAGACCCAGCGGGCACGGCGGCGCAGGATGCGCGGGATGCCTACCCGGGGGTCCGAGCCCGGCAGTTGCGAGGTGCCGCCTCGTCGGTGCGTGCTCACGCCGCTCGTGGAGCGGCCGTCGCGTGCTACGTCACTGTAGTCGTGCGTCCAGCCCATACCTCGACGTGTGCCCCTGCCCCAAGGTCGATAACCGCTCTCGGCGCCCCCAATTGGCCTATGCGCCGGGCATTTGGCTGTTCGTAGGACAAGCGTTCCGGTCCGGATACCGGGCGCGATCGCTCGGTCACCGATCGGGCTCGGGATGCTTCCGGCAATTGACCGGTTCGGTGGAAAAGGCGACCGCCCCGGACCCCGGCCGACTCGGCGCACCTCTGCGTCAGCGGTCGGGTTCGGGGTCCTGCAGCCAGTTGATGAGCTCGGTCGAGAACGCCGCCGGGTCCTCCTCGTGCGGGAAGTGTCCGAGTCCGTCGAACAGGCGCCAGCGGTACGGCGCTTCGACGTACTGTCCGGACCCGGCCGCGCTCCGCGTCCGCATCACGGGGTCCAGCGAGCCGTGCAGATGCAGGGTCGGTACCCGCACGGGCGGCTTCATGCGGCGGTAGAACTGGATGCCGTCGGGCCGGGCCAGGGACCGCACCATCCAGCGGTACGGCTCGATCGAGCAGTGCGCCGTGGAGGGGATGCACATGGCGCGGCGGTAGACCTCCACGGCCTCCTCGTCGGGCAGGCGCGGCCCGGACCAGTCGCGGATCAGCCGGCCCACGAGCTCGCCGTCGTCCGCGGTCAGCTGCCGTTCCGGGATCCAGGGCCGCTGGAACCCCCAGATGTAGGAGCCCGCGCGCGTCTGGCGGACGTCCCCGAGCATGGCCGAGCGCCAGCGCCGCGGATGCGGCATCGACGCCACCGCGAGCCGCCGGACCAGCTTGGGGCGCATCGCGGCGGCCGTCCAGGCCAGGTAGCCGCCCAGGTCGTGGCCGACCAGCGCGGCGTCCGGCTCGCCGAGCGAGCGGACCACGCCGGTGATGTCGAGGGCGAGGCCCGCGGGGTCGTAGCCGCGCGGGGTGCGGTCACTGCCGCCGACGCCGCGCAGGTCCATGGCGACCGCGCGGAAGCCCGCGTCGGCGAGCGCCACCAGCTGGTGCCGCCAGGTCCACCAGAACTGCGGGAAGCCGTGCAGCAGCAGCACCAGCGGCCCGTCGCCCAGCTCCGCGATGTGGAAGCGGGCGCCGTTGGCGGCGACGTCCCGGTGGATCACCTCGCGTCCGCCGGGGACGTCGAGTCGCACGACCGAAGCGGGTTGCGGCGAAGGGGTGGCGGGGTCCGTCATGAGGACGAGCGTGCCACAGCCTCGATGGCCTCCGGGGCCCGGTCCGCGGGCAGCTCCGCACGCGGGTGCGGCTTGGCGTTCTGCAGCACGCCCGCCGACTGCTTCATGGAGGCGGCCACCTTCTGCGGGCCCCGGCCCTTCTTGGCCTTCTTCGCGAAGACGATGCCGATCAGCGCGAGGCCGCCCGCGACCAGGACGTTCGCCGCGAAGGAGAGCAGGAAGCAGACCGCGAGGTTCCACCCGCTCCAGGTCCGGATGCCGTAGGCCAGCGCGAAGTTCAGCATCGGCAGCGAGAACACCAGGACAGCGCCCGCCAGCGAGAACGCGCCCCCGCTGGTCGCCCCGCGCTTGACGTCCTGTTTGAGCTGCGCCTTGGCCAGCGCGATCTCGTCGTGCACCAGCGCCGACAATTCGGTGGTCGCCGAGGCGAACAGCTGGCCGATGCTGCGTTCGGTGCCGACCGGGCTGCCGTCGGGTGCGCTCATCGCGGTCTCCCTCTTCTGCTGATCTGCCTACGGTTCCGTGGCGGTCGTCGTCTGCCCGACTGCGTACGGTCCCGTCTTTTGTACCGTCTCGTCAGATCATGCCGGACCGTCGCCCTCGTCGCCTTCCCCGCCCGCCACCTCGGCAAGCCGCAGCGACTCCTTCTCCTCGGCGATCCGGCGGTGTTCGGCGGCCTTCTTCTCGTAGATGGCGGCCATGCGCAGGTGGTACGCCGGGTCGTCCTCCTCGTAGATGTCCGGGACGCCGCTGAGGTCCTCGTCGCGCTCCTCGGCCTCGGTCAGCCTGCGGTACTTGACGTTCCGTAGCTTCAGCAGCACCGTCGCCAGGGCCGCCGCGATGAGGGAGCCGCACAGGACGGCGGCCTTGACCTCCTCGGTCATCGCCGTGTCGCCCTCGAAGGCCAGCTCGCCGATGAGCAGCGAGACGGTGAACCCGATGCCGGCCAGGGTCGCCACCGCGAACACGTCCGCCCAGGCGAGGTCGTCGCTGAGCGAGGCCCTGGTGAAGCGTGCCGTCAGCCAGGTGCCGCCGAAGATGCCGAGCGTCTTGCCCACGACGAGTCCGAGGACGACGCCGAGGGTCTCCGGCCTGGTGAACACGTCGACGAGCGCGCCGCCCGAGACGGACACGCCCGCGCTGAACAGTGCGAACAGCGGCACGGCCAGTCCCGCCGACAGCGGGCGCACCAGGTGCTCGATGTGCTCGCCGGGGGCGTGGCGCTCACCCTCGCGCCGGTGGCAGCGCAGCATCAGGCCCATCGCGACACCGGCGATGGTGGCGTGGACGCCGCTGTTGTACATCAGCGCCCAGATGACGATGCCGAGCGGGACGTACAGGTACCAGCCGCGTACGCCCTTGCGCAGCAGCAGCCAGAAGACGACGAGGCCGGCGGCGGCGCCGCCGAGCGCCGCGAAGTCGATCGTCTCGGTGAAGAAGATCGCGATGATCAGGATCGCGAACAGGTCGTCGACGACCGCGAGCGTCAGCAGGAAGGCGCGCAGGGCGCTCGGCAGGGAGGTGCCGATGACCGCGAGCACGGCGAGGGCGAAGGCGATGTCGGTGGCCGTGGGCACGGCCCAGCCGGCCAGGGAGCCGCCGCCGGCGGTGTTGGTCAGGGTGTAGACGAGCGCGGGGGCGGCCATGCCGCACAGGGCCGCCACCACCGGCAGCGCGGCGGCCTTCGGGTCCTTGAGATCGCCGGCGACCAGCTCGCGCTTGAGCTCGATACCGGCGACGAAGAAGAAGATCGCCAGCAGCCCGTCGGCGGCCCAGTGCGCGACCGACAGGTTCAGGCCGAGGGCCGCGGGGCCGAAGTGGAAGTGGCTGACGGTCTCGTAGCTGTCGTGGAGTGCCGGTACGTTCGCCCAGACCAGTGAGGCGATCGCGGCGAGCAGCAGCAGGACGCCGCCGACGGTCTCGGTGCGCAGCGCGTCCGCGACGTAGGTCCGCTCCGGCAGGGAGAGACGGGCGAAGAGCTGACGGGCGGTGCGGGGCGCGGTCACGAGGAAGACCTCCGGTCGATGGGCAGCACGGAACACGTGCCGACCAGACTTCCCGGCGCACCATGAGGATCTTGTTGTGTCTTTTACGCGTTCCTTAGCTTACCTAACGTGGCGCGAGCGGGCTGGCTGGGCTCGCGCCCCCGGGTGCCCCCACGCGAAGGGCACCCGGCATGTCGCTCGCCGGGTGCCCTCGGAACCGGAGGTTCAGTCCTCGCTCGGCGCCGCCGGGAGCTTGGACTGGATGAGGTCCATGACCGTCGAGTCCGTCAGCGTCGTGACGTCTCCGAGCTGCCGGTTCTCCGCCACGTCCCGCAGCAGGCGCCGCATGATCTTGCCGGAGCGGGTCTTCGGCAGCTCCGCCACCGGCAGGATCCGCTTGGGCTTGGCGATCGGACCGAGCGTGGCGCCCACGTGGTTGCGGAGCTCGGCGACCAGGTCCTCGGTCTCCGCCGCCGTACCGCGCAGGATCACGAACGCCACGATGGCCTGGCCGGTCGTCTCGTCCGCCGCGCCGACCACGGCCGCCTCGGCGACCGACGGGTGGGAGACCAGCGCCGACTCGACCTCGGTGGTGGAGATGTTGTGCCCGGAGACGAGCATCACGTCGTCGACGCGGCCGAGCAGCCAGATGTCGCCGTCGTCGTCCTTCTTGGCGCCGTCACCGGCGAAGTACTTGCCCTCGAAACGCGACCAGTACGTGTCGATGAACCGCTGGTCGTCGCCCCAGATGGTGCGCAGCATCGACGGCCACGGCTCGGTGAGGACCAGGTAGCCACCGCCGCCGTTCGGCACCTCGTTCGCCTCGTCGTCGACGACGGTGGCGGAGATGCCGGGCAGCGGGCGCTGGGCGGAGCCCGGCTTGGCCTCGGTCACGCCCGGCAGCGGCGAGATCATCATCGCGCCGGTCTCGGTCTGCCACCACGTGTCGACGACCGGGGTGGCGTCCGCGCCGATGTTCTTGCGGTACCAGACCCAGGCCTCGGGGTTGATCGGCTCGCCGACCGACCCGAGGACCCGCAGCGACGACAGGTCGAACTTCGCGGGGATGTCGTCGCCCCACTTCATGAACGTCCGGATCGCGGTGGGCGCGGTGTAGAGGATCGTCACGCCGTACTTCTGCACGATCTCCCAGAAACGGCCCTGGTGCGGGGTGTCCGGTGTGCCCTCGTACATGACCTGCGTCGCGCCGTTCGCGAGCGGGCCGTAGACGATGTACGAGTGGCCGGTGACCCAGCCGACGTCGGCGGTGCACCAGTAGACGTCGGTCTCCGGCTTGAGGTCGAAGACCGCCCAGTGGGTGTAGGCCGTCTGCGTGAGATAGCCGCCGGAGGTGTGCAGGATGCCCTTCGGCTTACCCGTCGTCCCCGAGGTGTAGAGGATGAAGAGCGGGTGCTCGGCCTCGAACGCCTCCGGCGTGTGTTCCGCGGACTGCCGGTCGACGGTCTCGTGCCACCACTTGTCCCGGCTGTCGTTCCAGGCGACGTCCTGGCCGGTGCGGCGGACCACGAGCACGTGCTCGACGTTGCCCGCGCGCTCGACGGCCTCGTCGACGGCCGGCTTGAGGGCGGACGGCTTGCCGCGCCGGTAGCCGCCGTCGGCGGTGATGACGACGCGGGCGTCGGCGTCCTGGATGCGGGTCGCCAGGGCGTCCGAGGAGAAACCGCCGAACACGACCGAGTGGGCGGCGCCGATCCGGGCGCAGGCCAGCATCGCGATCGCCGTCTCCGGGATCATCGGCATGTAGACGGCGACCCGGTCGCCCTTGCGCACACCCAGCTCCAGCAGGGCGTTGGCGGCCCTGGAGACCTCGTCCTTGAGCTCGGCGTACGTGATGGCGCGGCTGTCGCCGGGCTCACCCTCGAAGTGGATGGCGACGCGGTCGCCGTTCCCGGCCTCCACGTGCCGGTCCACGCAGTTGTACGCGACGTTGAGCTCGCCGTCCTGGAACCACTTGGCGAACGGCGGGTTCGACCAGTCGAGGGTCTCGGTGGGCTCCTGGGCCCAGGTCAGCCGGCGGGCCTGCTCGGCCCAGAAGCCGAGCCTGTCAGCCTTGGCCTGTTCGTACGCCTCCGCCGTGACGTTGGCGTTCGCGGCCAGGTCGGCGGGGGGTGCGAACCTGCGCTCCTCCTTGAGCAGGTTGGCCAAGGATTCATTGCTCACGACATCTCCCTTTCTCAGGGTTGTCCGTTGTGTCCCAGGCCACAGCTCATCAGACCCGAGGGGCCGATGACAAGGGTCGACGGCCAACTGGTTTAGACCTATCCGCACTGGCCGCTTCCGTGGCCGGTGGTCATCCGTACCCACGGAAGCCGGCGGCCCCGGGTTCAGCGTCTGTAACGCCTCTCACACTCCGGAGCCGCCGGCTTTCCCGTACGCAGCGGCTCAGGCGGGATCCGTTTCCCGCACCAGGTCGAACAGGCCGTCCCCGGCGTCCTCGGTGAGCAGGTACGCCTGGGCCTCGCCCACGTGGAAGTACATGCCGTGCAGCTCCAGCTCTCCCGCGGCCAGGGCCCGGGACACCGATTCGTGGGCGCGCAGGTGCTCCAACTGCTGGACCACGTTGGTCAGGCAGAGCTGCTCGACCGCGTCGGCGGGCCGGCGCCCGGCCAGCGGAGCCCAGGAGCCGTCGTCGTCGGTCATCCGCTCCAGGCTGGGCAGCCCGTGCCGCAGCCAGCGCCTGAGCGGGGTCCGCGCGTCCTCCGGCTCGGAACTGAGCAGCGCCTGCATGGCGCCGCATCCGGAGTGCCCGCACACCGTGATGGACCGGACCTTCAGCACGTCCACCGCGTACTCGATCGCGGCGGCCACCGAGTCGTCGCCGCTCTCCTCGCCGGGCAGCGGCACGAGATTGCCCACGTTGCGCACGACGAAGAGGTCGCCGGGACCACTGGAGGTGATCATCGACGTGACCAGCCGCGAGTCGGCGCAGGTCAGGAACAACTGGGAGGGCTGTTGTCCCTCGCGCGCCAGACGGGCCAGCTCGCCGCGCACCAGCGGAGCGGTGTTGCGCTGGAACGCGCTGATGCCGCGCGCCAGTTCCTGCCCGCTCGGGCCGCTGCGCCCGCTCGGACCGCCCTGACCGGCCGGCTCACCGTCCACGTCCTGCCGGTCGTCGGACGGGAGCGGGGACTGCGGGCGGTCGCACTGGTGGTTGCGCCAGGGCGTCCAGGGACGGCAGCGGCAGCCGGCCAGGTCTCCCGGCTCCGAGATGCGCGTGCCGGGGCGGCGGCCGGTGACGTCGACGGAGCCGCCCTGCGAGGTGTGGGTCTTCTGCCAGTCCTGGAGCGTCTCGTACGCCGCGTGGTCCATGAACGACCCGTCCAACTCCACGACCGCGTCGGCGCCGTGGGGAACGAGATGCAGGACCCGGCTGAGCCGTGGCACCGCGAGGAACGTCAACTGGCCTCGGACATGGACGTGATGGACTCCTTCCCTCTCCTCGTACGTGATCCGGGTGCGGGTCAGGCGGTGCAGGGCAACGGCGACCGCCACGGCGATGCCGAGCGCGACGCCCTCCAGGACGCCGAGGAACACCACACCGCCGGTGGTGACCGCGTAGACCAGCACCTCACGGTGGCGGGTCACCGTGCGGATGTGGTTCAGCGACACCATCTTCAGGCCGACGGCCATGACCAGGGCGGCGAGCGAGGCGAGCGGGATGAGCTCCAGGGCCGGGACCATCAGCAAGGTGGCGATCACTACGAGAACGCCGTGCAGCATCGTGGAGTTCCGGCTGACGGCGCCCGCGTGCACATTCGCGGTGCTGCGCACGGCCACACCTGCGATGGGCAGTCCGCCGAGGGACCCGGAGACGATGTTCGCGGCGCCCTGTCCGAGCAGTTCGCGGTCGAGGTCGGAGCGGCCGACGTGCCGGGTCGGACCCGGCCGGGCGGCGGCCAGCTTGTCCACGGCGACCGCACCGAGAAGGGACTGCACACTGCACACGAGCGTGGTGGTGAGCACGGCGGCGAGGAGGCCGAGCACCGGCCCGTCGGGCAGCGTGGCCAGGGCGTGGCTGCTCCAGGACGGCAGGTCGACCTTGGGTAGCCGCAGCCCGGCCAGGGCGGCGACCGCGGTGGCGCCGGCGACGGCGATCAGGGCGGCCGGGACCTTGCCCAGGACCTGTCCGGCCCGGCCGGGGATCTTCGGCCAGAACAGCAGCAGGGTCAGGGTCAGCACGCTCATCGACACGTCGGCCGGATGCAGGTCGGCCAACTGGGCGGGCAGCGCGAGCAGGTTGTCGGGGACGGAGCTCTGCGGTGTGCCGCCGAGGACGATGTGCAACTGGGCGACGGCGATGGTGACGCCGATGCCGGCGAGCATGCCGTGGACGATGGCGGGGCTGACGGCGAGCGCGGAGCGTGCCACGCGCAGGCAGCCCAGGCCGAGCTGGGCGATCCCGGCGAGCACGGTGATGGCGCAGGTCGTACGCCAGCCGTAGCGCTGGATGAGGTCGGCGGTGACCACCGTGAGACCGGCGGCGGGGCCGCTGACCTGGAGCGGACTGCCGCCGAGCCAGCCGGCGACGATTCCGCCCACCGCGGCGGCGACGAGGCCGGCCTGGAGCGGGGCGCCGGTGGCGAGGGCGATGCCCAGGGACAGGGGGAGCGCGATCAGGAAGACCGCGATCGAGGCGGACACATCGGCGCCCGCGACGCGGAAGCGCCGAGGCCCGTGGTGCGGCGGGCTGTGCGGTGGGTGGACGTGCTTGGTCGCGGTCGAGTCGGCGTGGGTGGGGACGCAGGCGGACATGTTTTCCCGTCTCCTCCGGGGCTGCGCGGTCGCGGTCATGGGGGGTCCGCCCCTCGGTGGGGGGCGGGGTCGCGGCCGTGGGTCACGGCGTACAGCGGCGGGATCGGCGCGTGAGGTTGCGCTCAGTAAATAGATCGTAATTCGGAGTAAAGAGCAGGAATAGATTTTTAGCGCAAATGGAGTACCTGTCTGCTCAAGAGAGTGAAGCCGCATTTTTATCGGCTTGTCGTACTAATTCCTTCTCGCTCGCGTGCGACCTTGGCGGCGCTGACGGCACGTCCCGGCTCAGCACCCGACATCGCCCTCATCGGCGTTGGCCCGAGAGAAGGAAGAAGGTGGGCGGAACATGGTCGCCACCCACAGGCTCGCCGCGGGCGCCGCGGGCGCCGCGATCGCCGCGGTCTGCGCCGCGTCGCTCGCCGGTTGCGCAACCGGCACCAGCGGTTCCGATCCCGGCGAAGGGGCGTACGGCCCACAGAAGGGGAATGCGGCGCCGCCCCGGAAGGTGCTCCGGCTGATCGGCGACGGCTCCACCGCGTTCACCGGAGCGCAGCCCCACCTGCCCCGGCCCGAACGGCTCAAGCCCGGCCAGAAGCCTCCGCAGTTCGTGGTGTTCTCCTGGGACGGTGCCGGCGAGGACAGCCAGAAGCTGTTCTCGCACTTCCGCAAGGTGGCCAGGGACAACAACGCGACGATGACGTACTTCCTGAGCGGCGTGTACCTGCTGCCGGAGGAGAAGCGGGGCCTCTACCGGCCGCCGCAGCACTCGCCGGGCCGCTCCGACATCGGCTTCAACGACGAGCAGGGCATCACCGACACCGTCAGGCAGTTGCGCCAGGCGTGGCTGGAGGGCAACGAGATCGGCACCCACTTCAACGGCCACTTCTGCGGCAGCGGCGGCGGGGTCGGCGAGTGGACCGTCCAGGAGTGGAAGGACGAGATCGACCAGGCCAAGCAGTTCGTGAAGACCTGGAAGACCAACACCGGGCTGAGGAACGCCGCGCCGCTGCCCTTCGACTACGACAAGGAGCTGATCGGCGCCCGCACCCCCTGCCTGGAGGGCCAGGAGAACTTCATGAGGGCCGCCGGTGAGATGGGCTTCCGCTACGACAGCAGCGGCGTCAACAACCAGGTCTGGCCGAAGAAGAAGCAGGGACTGTGGGACCTGTCACTGCAGCTGGTGCCGTTCCCCGGGCACACCTTCGAGCAGCTCTCCATGGACTACAACTTCATGGTCAACCAGTCCGGCACCGAGACCCAGGGCGACCCCGCCAAGCACGACTACTGGGGTGCCCAGATGCGCGACGGCCTGCTCCAGGGCTTCCAGCGTGCCTACGACGGCAACCGCGCGCCGCTGATCATCGGCAACCACTTCGAGTCCTGGAACGGCGGCGCCTACATGCGCGCCGTCGAAGAGGTCATCGAGCGGGTGTGCACCAAGGACGAGGTCCGCTGCGTCTCCTTCCGGCAGCTCGTCGACTGGCTGGACGCCCAGGACCCGAAGACCCTCAAGAAGCTGCGCACCCTGGGCGTCGGGCAGGCGCCGAAGAGCGGCTGGGCGTCCTTCCTGTCGGCGCCCCCGGCACCGGCCCCCAAGGGCGTGCCGGGGGCGCCGGCGGGCAGGCCGTAGCCACCGGTCAGGCCGGGGCTACGACCTCCTCGCCGAGAACGAAACCGGGGTCGACCTGCGCGGCCAGGTCGGCCCCCGTGCGCTCGTTGCCCCAACTGCGGGCGTTCTTGAGGTGGAAGTGCACCATCTGCCGTGTGTAGCGCTCCCAGTCCCGCAGCTCGTACGTCGCGTCGACGGCCGTGTGCAGGGCGCTGAGCGCACGGCGGTTGGCGTCCTCCAGGAGTTCGAACCGGGGCGGCCGGCCCTTCTCCATGGCGCGCACCCAGTCCGAGTGCCCGACGGTCACCAGCAGGTCGTCCCCGGCCTCCGCGCGGAGGAAGTCGAGGTCGTCCTCACCCTGCACCTTGTTGCCGACGACCTTGAGGGTGACGCCGAAGTCGCGGGCGTACTCCTTATACTGGCGGTAGACGGAGACTCCCTTCCGGGTCGGCTCGGCGACGAGGAACGTCATGTCGAAGCGGGTGAACATGCCGGAGGCGAACGAGTCCGAGCCGGCCGTCATGTCGACCACGACGTACTCGTCGCGGCCGTCGACCAGGTGGTTCAGGCACAGCTCCACCGCTCCCGTCTTGGAGTGGTAGCAGGCGACTCCGAGATCGGCGTCCGTGAAGGGCCCGGTGACCATCAAACGGACGGCCCCGCCGTCGAGTTCCACCGGTCGCGCGCAGGCGTCGTAGACCGGGTTGTCCTCGCGCACCCGCAGCAGGCGCGAGCCCTCGCCGGGCGGCGTCGTCTTGATCATCTTGTCGGCGTGGGCGATGCGCGGGTTGGTCCCGCGCAGATGGTCCTTGATCAGCGGAAGGTGCTCACCCATCGCGGGCAGCCCGGCCGCCTCCGCCTCGTCGAGGCCCAGCGCGGCCCCCAGGTGCTGGTTGATGTCGGCGTCGATCGCGACGACGGGCGCGCCGGTGGCGGCCAGGTGGCGGATGAAGAGGGAGGACAGGGTGGTCTTGCCGCTGCCGCCCTTCCCGACGAAAGCAATTTTCATGTTCACCAAGCGTAGTGGTGCGATAGCTGTACGTCGCATGAGGAAGTGAAGAAGACCACTCCTTCGTGGGGTGGGTGGCCGGGGTGCGTAGGGTCGTACCCATGAGTACGACAGGCGCGACCGCCGACCCGCTCGCGGCCCTGGGCGCACTGCCCGGCGTGGCCGAGTCCGTGGAGTCCGTACGCAAGGCCGTGGACCGGGTCTACGGTCACCGGATCATGCGGCGGCGCAGCAACGAGATCACCTCCGAGGCGGCGCTGCGCGGCGCGCGGGGCTCGGGGGCGCTGTCCGGTGCCGACTGGGCCCTGGAGGAGGTGCGCCGGCGCACCGACTTCAGCGGTGACGACGAGGCGCGCACGGTGGGTGCGGCGCTGCGCCTGACCGCCGAGGCCGGCCAGCTGCTGTCCATCTGGCGGCAGTCGCCCCTGCGGGTGCTGGCGCGGCTGCACCTGGTGGCTGCGGCGGACAAGGCCGACCAGGTGGGTCGGCCGCGCCAGGAGGGCGAACCGGTCGACGAGCCCCTGATCGAGCTGCCGCTGCCGGGCGCCGCCGAGGCGCACGGCCGCCTGGAGGGCCTGGCGGAGCTGATCATCGCGGGCGGTTCGGCTCCGGCGCTGGTGACGGCCGCCGTCGTGCACGGCGAGCTGCTCGCGTTGCGTCCCTTCGCCTCGCACAACGGGCTCGTCGCGCGCGCGGCCGAGCGCATCGTCCTGATCGGCAGCGGTCTGGACCCGAAGTCGGTGTGCCCCGCGGAGGTCGGCCACGCCGAACTCGGCCGGGCGGCCTATCTGACGGCGCTGGACGGCTACGTCTCCGGCACGCCGGAGGGCATGGCCGCCTGGATCGCCCACTGCGGCAGGGCGGTGGAACTCGGCGCACGCGAGTCGACGGCGGTGTGCGAGGCGCTGCAGCGCGGAGCGGCGTAGCCGCAGCGGGGCGCGGCGCAAGAAATGCGGCGGTACGAGGGCTCGTACCGCCGCTGGCATGGCCACCGAGTTACCAAGCGTCCTCGATATGTTGCCCATCAGGTCGGGAACTTCGCCCGTCACCTGGTGCGGCTGGCCCGTAATCGACGGGTCGACGTCGCGTGGGTGCCCGGTTTTCATGCTCGGTCCGTGGGGCCAATTGCGTTCTTAAGGTGATCCTTTCGGATGTCCTTGGTCTCGCGGGCCGTTAAGTCCTTTGTACTCCCCGTCAGGAGCAAGCGGAAGTCCTCACCGCACTTTTTACTTTTGGGTTCAAACATGCTCGGAACGGGCGTCGCCCCCGACGGGACGGGCGGCCGCCGGTGGAGCGGCGGTCAGGCCACGGGCGTCCGGCGCCGGCTCGCGTACCAGACGAGGCCCGCGGTGGCCGCCGCGGCGCCTATCGCGGCGACGGCGACCAGTGCCGGACGCGGCGGTACGGAGAGGGCGGGGATCCGCTGCTTGAGCCGGACGGGCCGGTGGAAGTCGAGAATCGGCCACTCGCGCGCGAGGGCCTCGCGGCGCAGCGCGCGATCCGGGTTCACGGCGTGCGGATGGCCGACGGCCTCGAGCATCGGCAGGTCCGTCGCCGAGTCGCTGTAGGCGTAGCAGCGGGCGAGGTCGTACCCCTCGGACGCGGCCAGCTCCCTGATCGCCTCGGCCTTGGTCGGGCCGTACGCGTAGTACTCCACCTCCCCGGTGAAGCAGCCGTCGTCGCCCACCACCATGCGGGTGGCCACCACCCGGTCCGCGCCGAGCAGCTCCCCGATCGGTTCGACGACCTCGGCGCCCGACGTGGAGACGATCACGACGTCGCGGCCGGCTGTGTGGTGCTCCTCGATCAGGGAGGCGGCCTCGTCGTAGATGATCGGGTCGATCAGGTCGTGCAGCGTCTCGGCGACGAGCTCCTTGACCTGCTGGACGTTCCAGCCACGGCAGAGCGCGGACAGGTACTGGCGCATCCGCTCCATCTGGTCGTGGTCGGCGCCCCCGGCGAGGAAGACGAACTGGGCGTACGCGGTGCGCAGGACGGCCCTGCGGTTGATCAGCCCGCCTTGGTAGAACGACTTGCTGAAGGTGAGCGTGCTCGACTTCGCAATGACCGTCTTGTCCAGGTCAAAGAAGGCCGCTGTGCGGGGCAAGGAGTGGTTTTCCACGCCCCAGAGCATAGGTGCAGCCCATTCGGCGTAAGGTGGGGCGCGTGGGTTTGCCTGAGAGGGCTCTCGGGTACACCATGGAAGTCACGGATCGTTCGCGACCGTGCTAACCCGGTCCGACTCCTCCCCCCCCGAGTCGGCCGTGGAGACGACCCCCGCTCTCCCCCCCGGCGGGGGTCGTCGCATGTCCGGGTGGGTTTTCCTCTTGTCCGCGTGGTTCAGGTGTCGTGCTCGGCGCCCATGGGTCGCGGCTTTGCCATGCTCCTGATCGTTCACTCTGTGTAGTCACAGGGCTGCTCTGCGGATGGTGTGCGCGGGGCGTGGCGGGCTTGCGTGGGCTCACCGGTATGGGTGATGGCGATATTCACAACTGTCGAGTTGTCCACAGTTATCGACCAAGATCCACACGATTTCCCGGATCGCTGCACCGTGATTCCCACGCGTCCGGCCGTGCCGACTTCACGACCGGTTCCGTTTGTCGGACGCCTATGGCCGGATTTGGTCGGCCGTTCATATGGAGACCGTCACCGGGGCTTCACACGTCGGGGAACCGCGGGGCCGCAGGGGCCGCGCGAGAGGCAGCGAAGGGGGACGCAGGACATGGCTGGAAACGTGACACACGATCCACCGCCCGCCGCCGGAGGGCGGCAGAGCGGACCGCTGATCGTCACCGAGGACACCGAACTCCTGGACGACCTACTGCGCCTGTGCGCCGCTGCGGGAGCCACCCCGGAGGTGCACCACTCGATGCCCTCGGCGGCCGACGGCCGGGGCGGCTGGGAGGGCGCGCCGCTCGTCCTGGTCGGCGACGACGCCGCACGGCGGGTACGCGGGGCCGCGCGCAGACGCGGCGTGGTCCTCGTCGGCCGCGACCAGGACGACCCGGGGGTCTGGCGGCGGGCCGTCGAGATCGGCGCGGACCACGTCCTGATGCTGCCCGACGGAGAGCAGTGGCTGGTCGACCGCATCGCCGACGTCGCCGAGGGAGTCGGCCGGCCCGCCCTCACCGTCGGCGTCATCGGCGGCCGGGGCGGTGCCGGGGCGTCCACGCTGGCGTGCGCGCTCGCCGTCACCTCCGCGCGGGAGGGTCTGCGCAGCCTGCTGGTGGACGCCGATCCGCTGGGCGGCGGACTCGACGTGCTCCTCGGCGGAGAGACGGCCGAGGGGCTGAGGTGGCCCGCGTTCGCCGCCTCGCGGGGCCGGGTCGGCGGCGGCGCCCTGGAGGAGTCACTGCCCGAGCTGCACTCGTTGCGGGTGCTGAGCTGGGACCGGGGGGACTGCGTCGCGGTGCCGCCGCAGGCCGTGCGGGCGGTCCTCGCCGCGGCCCGGCGCAGGGGCGGCACGGTCGTGGTCGACCTTCCGCGCCGGATCGACGACGGGGTCGCCGAGGTGCTCGCCCAGCTCGACGTCGGGCTCCTGGTCGTCCCGGCCGAACTGCGCGCCGTCGCGGCCGCCGGGCGGGTGGCCTCCGCGGTCGGCATGGTGCTGCGAGACCTGAGGATCGCGGTACGCGGGCCGTACGCGCCCGGGCTCGACGACCGCGAGGTGGCGAGGCTGCTCGGACTCCCGCTCGCCGGTGAGGTCCCTGCGGAACCCGGGCTGCTGCGCGCGGCCGGGGGCGGTGAGCCGCCGGGCGCGGCCCGGCGGGGGCCGCTGGCGCGCTTCTGCCGCCAGTTCTGGGAGCGGGCGCTGGTGGAGGCGGGTGGGGCCGGATGAGGGCGTCGGTGGTTGTCGCGCGGGAGGGAAGCGGGGCAGTGGGAGGCTTTGCCGGGGCGGGTGCCGAGACGTCCCCAGAGGCCGGCTCCGGGCTGCTCGACGGTGTGCGGAGGTGGCTCGCCGAGCGCGGGGCGGAACCGACGCCCGCGCGCGTGGCGCAGGCGCTGAGGGAACAGGGGCGGGTGCTCGGGGACGCGGAGATCCTCGGTGCCGCCGAGCAGTTGCGGTCCGAGCTCGTCGGCAGCGGGCCCTTGGAGCCACTGCTCGCCGATCCGTCGGTGACCGACGTGCTGGTGTCCGCCCCGGACCGGGTCTGGGTGGACCGGGGCGGCGGCCTGGAGCTGACGCCAGTCTCCTTCGCGGACGCCGGGGCGGTGCGGCGGCTCGCGCAGCGTCTCGCCGCGGTGGCCGGACGCCGGCTCGACGACGCCCGGCCCTGGGTGGACGCCAGGCTGCCCGACGGCACCCGGCTGCACGCGGTGCTGCCGCCGGTCGCCGTCGGCTGCACGTGCCTGGCGCTGCGGGTGGTACGGCCACGCGCGTTCACGCTCGACGAACTGGTGGCGGCGGGCACCGTGCCGCCGGGCGGGGACCGCGTGCTGCGCGCGCTGCTGGGCGCGCGGCTGTCGTTCCTCGTCAGCGGCGGTACCGGCAGCGGCAAGACGACGCTGCTGAGCGCGCTGCTCGGGCTCGTCGGGCCGGGAGAGCGGATCGTGCTCGCCGAGGACTCGGCGGAGCTGCGGCCGGACCATCCGCACGTCGTCCGGCTGGAGACCAGACCCGCCAATCAGGAGGGCGCGGGCCTGGTCACCCTGGAGGACCTCGTGCGTCAGGCGCTGCGGATGCGGCCGGACCGTCTCGTCGTCGGCGAGGTGCGCGGCCCCGAGGTGGTCCATCTGCTCGCCGCGTTGAACACCGGTCACGAGGGCGGCTGCGGCACGGTGCACGCCAACGCCGCAGCGGACGTACCGGCACGACTGGAAGCGCTCGGTACGGCCGCCGGACTGGACCGGGCCGCGCTGCACAGCCAGCTGGCGGCGGCCCTGTCCGTGGTCCTGCATCTGGTCCGCGACCGCGCGGGGCGCCGGCGGATCGCCGAGGTGCACGTCTTGGAACGGGACCTGTCGGGGCTGGTGCGGACGGTGCCGGCGCTGCGCTGGGAGGCGGAGGCGTTCGCCCGTGAACGCGGGTGGGAGCGGCTGCGGGAGCTGTTGCGCGGGACGGGCCTCGACGCCCGAGCCCTACGAAGGGAGATGTGCAGGTGACGGGTACGGGGCAGTGGGCGACGGGGGCGGCCCTGGTGTGCCTGGGGGCCGCGGCGTGGCTGACCGACGGACGGCATCCACAGGCGCGGCGCGCGCGGCTGATGCTGGCGGGCGGCGGGACGTTCGGGACCGGGCCGCCTGTGACGCGCCAGGTGTCGGACCGGCTGCGGCGTGTCCGGGGGCGGCTGCGGGCCGAGTGGTGGTCGCTCGCGGCCGGGCTGGTGCTGGCCGTGCTGGGCAATTCGGTGGTTCCGGTCGTCGCGGGGGCGGCCGGGGTGCCGGTGCTGCGGCGGATGCGGCTGGCGGGGCAGGCCCGGCGGGCCCGCGAGATCCGGCAGGACGCGGTGATCGCGCTGTGCGGTGCGCTCGCCGGCGAAGTGCGGGCGGGGCGGCAGCCGGGCGAGGCGCTGCTGTCCGCCGCACACGACTCCGGAGGGCTCGGCGACGCGCAGGCGGCGGTGCTGGCGGCCGCCCGGTTCGGCGGGGACGTCCCGGGTGCCCTCGCGGCGGCGGCGGGGCAGCCGGGCGCCGACGGGCTTCGGGGCCTCGCGGCGTGCTGGCAGGTGGCCGTCGACCAGGGCGCCGGCCTCGCGGCCGGGCTCGACCGGCTGGAGGGGGCACTGCGCGCCGAACGGGATCAGCGTGCCGACCTGCGGGCCCAGTTGGCGGGCGCGCGTGCCACGGCGGTGATGCTCGCCGGCCTGCCGGTCCTGGGGCTCCTCCTCGGCGTCGCGCTCGGCGCCGACCCGCTGCACGTGCTGCTGCACACCGGAGCGGGGCTGGGCTGCCTCCTGGCCGGCGCGGTGCTGGAGGGCCTGGGGGCGTGGTGGGTCGTGCGGATCGTGCGGCGAGCGGAGGCGGCGGCGTGAACGGGGACGTTGTCCACAGGCTGGGGGCAGTGGTGGGGACGGTGCTGGCCGTCGGCTGGCTGGTGCGCCGGATCGGAGCCGTCCGGCGGGAACGGAGGGTGCGCAGGAGGCTCACCGGCCTGCTGGCCCCGGAGCCGGCGCGCACGGCCCCGCGCTTGGAGGTGCTCGGCGTCGCACGCGACGGGCTGCCCCTGGTGGGCACGGTGTGCGCCGGCTGGGTGCTCGTCGGTGGTGTCGCCGGTGTCCTGGTGGGGCTGGCGGCCGCGGCCGGGCTGTGGCGATGGCACAGGCGGCGGTCGGTGGCCGACAGGACCGCTGCGGAGACCGTGGCCGCGGAGGCGGCCCGCCGGCTGCCGCTTGCGGCCGACCTGCTGGCGGCCTGCATCGCGGCGGGCGCCGGTCCGGTACTCGCGGCGCGGGCCGTGGGCGACGCCCTCGGCGGTCCCGTCGGGGAGGCGCTGGCGCACGGTGCGGCGGAAGTACGCCTTGGCGGGGAACCGGGGGGCGCCTGGCGCGGGCTGGCCGCGATTCCCGGCGCCGGGCCCCTGGCGCGGCTGCTGGAACGGGCCGCCGTGTCCGGCCTGCCCGCGGCCGGACCGGTTGCCCGGATCGCCGCACAGGCCCGCGCCGACTGGGCGCGCGCCACGACGGCCCGGGCCCGCCGGGCGGCCGTGCTGATCACCGCACCGGTGGGGCTGTGCTTCCTGCCCGCGTTCATCGCCGTGGGTGTGCTGCCGGTGGTGATC
The DNA here is from genome assembly GCF_014650995.1 of Streptomyces viridiviolaceus. Classification (GTDB taxonomy): domain Bacteria; phylum Actinomycetota; class Actinomycetes; order Streptomycetales; family Streptomycetaceae; genus Streptomyces; species Streptomyces viridiviolaceus. Next base: position 115,728 of record NZ_BMWA01000015.1, on the reverse strand, counting down.
GGGCTCGCGGGCGGAGTGCTGGGAGGGGGAGGAGGTGGTGGATGACGGGGTGCCGGCAGGTGAGCGACCGACGGACGAGCGAGTGAGTGACAGGACCGGATTCCTACGGGGGTTGTGATGTATCAGGCGGTACGGGCACGGCTGCGTGCCCTGGTGTGCGGGGCACGGGCGGCGCGGCGACGGGCCGCGCGGAGGGACGCGGGAATGGTGACGTCCGAGTACGCGATGGGCATCGTCGCGGCGGTGGCGTTCGCGGTGGTCCTCTACAAGGTGCTGACGAGCGGGGCGGTCAGCGCGGAACTGCAGGCCATCGTGAAGCAGGCGCTCGATGCGCGGATGTGAGCGGAAGTGGCGCAGAGGAGCCGACCGGGGTTTCGTGACCGCGGAGACGGCTGTGGTGCTGCCGGTACTAGCGGTGTTCGCGATGGGGCTGGTGTGGGCGCTGCTGGTCGTGGCCGCCCAGATCCAGTGCGTGGACGCGGCCAGGACGGGCGCCCGTGCGGCGGCCCGGCAGGACCCGGCCGACGCGGTCGTCGAGGCCGCCCGGGAGGCGGCACCGCGCGGAGCGCAGGTCACGGTCGAAAGGGAGGCGGACCGGGTCCGCGTGGTCGTCGTGGCCGCGCCGCCGCTGCTGCAGGGCCTGCCGTTCGAGGTGCGGGAGGAGGCCGTGGCGGCCGTGGAGGGCACGGCGGGGGCGGCGACGTGATGCGGGGGGAGACGAGCTGATGGGCGGACACTCGTGCCGTCCGGCGATCGGACGGGGGTCGGATCGCGGGTCCGCGACCGTGTGGAGCATGGGGGCAGTCGCCGTGCTCTGCCTGGTGTTCGGTGTGGTGCTGGCCCTGGGGCAGGCCGTCGTGGCACGGCATCGCGCGGCCGGCGGCGCCGATCTCGCGGCGCTCGCGGCGGCGGACCACTGGGCCCGGGGCGGTGAGGCCGCGTGTGCCCGGGCGGACGGCATCGCGCGGGCCCAGGGGACGCGGCTCGTGCGGTGCGTCCTGACCGACCGGATCTCGGACGTGACGGCGGCGTCGGGACGGGGGCCCTTCGCGGCGGAGGTCCGGGCGAGAGCGGGGCCGCCCGCACCTGCCGGCCCCCCGCCCGCCGCCGGCCTTCGGCCTGCTGGCTCTCTCCCCGCCGGCTCTCTGCCTGCCGGTCCTCTGCCTGCGGGGCCACCGGTCGACGGCCTTCGGGCTACTGACCGTCCGTCTGCAGGCGTTCCCCCGCCTCCGCCCCCCGCAGCAGCTCCGTGAGGAGACGCACGGCTCCCCTCTTGTGCAGTGGCTCGTTGCCGTTGCCGCACTTGGGGGACTGGATGCAGGACGGGCAGCCCGCGTCGCACTCGCAGGATGCGATGGCCTCGCGGGTGGCCGCGAGCCACGCGGAGGCCGTGTGGAAGGCGCGCTCGGCGAAGCCCGCGCCGCCGGGGTGGCCGTCGTACACGAAGACCGTCGGCAGCAGCGTGTCCGGGTGGAGCGGCACCGACACGCCGCCGATGTCCCAGCGGTCGCAGGTCGCGAACAGCGGCAGCATGCCGATCGACGCGTGCTCGGCGGCGTGCAGGGCCCCGCCGAGGATCTCCGGGTTCACCCGGGCCGCGTCCAGCTGGTCTTCGGTGACCGTCCACCACACCGCGCGCGTGCGCAGCGTCCGAGGAGGGAGGTCGAGCTTCGACTCGCCCAGGACCTCGCCGGTGATCAGGCGCCGGCGGAGGAAGGAGACGACCTGGTTGGTGACCTCGACCGAGCCGTAGCACAGGCGGCCGTCGCCCCACGGGACCTCGACGTCCGTCTCCAGGACGGAGATCGTCGTCGTGTCGCGGGCGACCGTCGAGTACGGCGGGGAGGCCTGCTCCACCAGCGCGACGGAGTTCTCCAGGTCCAGGGAGCGCACGAGATACGTGCGGCCCTGGTGCAGGTGCACGGCGCCCTCGTGGACCGCCGTGTGGGCGGCCTCGGCGTCGACCGTGCCCAGCAGCCGGCCCGTCCCGGCCTCGACGACCTGGACCGGCGGTCCGCCCGCGCCGCGGATGTCGGTCAGGTCGGCGGCCCGTTCGCGGCGGGTCCAGTGCCAGGCCCTGGTCCGGCGGCGCAGCAGCTTCGCGGCCTCCAGCTGGGGGAGCAGCTCCTCGCACGCGGGGCCGAACAGCTTCAGGTCCTGGTCCGTCAGCGGCAGCTCGGCCGCCGCCGCGCACAGGTGGGGGGCGAGGACGTAGGGGTTGTCCGGATCGAGGACGGTGGACTCCACCGGCTGGTCGAACAGGGCCTCCGGATGGTGGACGAGGAAGGTGTCCAGCGGGTCGTCCCGGGCGACCAGCACCGCCAGTGCCCCCTGCCCGGACCGCCCCGCCCGGCCGGCCTGCTGCCACAGCGACGCCCGTGTGCCGGGGTATCCGGCGATCACCACGGCGTCCAGACCGGAGATGTCGACGCCGAGTTCGAGGGCGTTGGTCGCCGCGAGGCCGAGGAGCTCGCCGGAGTGGAGGGCGCGTTCGAGGGCGCGTCGCTCCTCGGGGAGGTAGCCGCCGCGGTATGCCGCGACGCGCCGGGCCAGCGACCGGTCGACCTCGGCCAGCCGCTCCTGGGCGATCACCGAGATCAGCTCGGCGCCGCGCCGGGAACGCACGAAGGCGATCGAGCGCATGCCCTGCACGGTGAGGTCGGTGAGCAGGTCGGCGGCCTCGGCGGTGGCCGTGCGGCGAACCGGTGCGCCCTTCTCGCCCTCCAGTTCGGTCAGCGGCGGCTCCCAGAGGGCGAACACCAGTTCACCTCGCGGGGAGGCGTCGTCGGCGACCTCCACCACCGGCAGGCCGGTGAGCCGGCGGGCCGCCACCGAGGGCTCGGCGGCGGTGGCGGAGGCGAGCAGGAACACCGGCGACGCGCCGTAGCGGGCGCACAGCCGGCGCAGCCTGCGCAGCACCTGGGCGACGTGGGAGCCGAAGACGCCCCGGTAGGTGTGGCACTCGTCGATGACGACGTACTTCAGCGCCTTCAGGAAGGAGGACCAGCGGGGGTGGGACGGCAGGATGCCCCTGTGGAGCATGTCCGGGTTGGTCAGGACGTAGGTGGCGTACTGGCGGATCCACTCCCGTTCCTCGTACGGGGTGTCGCCGTCGTACACGGCGGCGCGCACCGACGCGCCGAGCGGCTGTGAAAGTTCCTTCACCGATCGGCACTGGTCGGCCGCGAGGGCCTTGGTCGGGGCGAGGTAGAGGGCGGTCCCGCCGCGGCCGTTGGGGGCCTCGGAGCCGTCCAGGAGGGTGGACAGGACCGGCACGAGGTAGGCCAGGGACTTGCCGGAGGCGGTTCCGGTGGCGACGACGACCGAGTCGCCGTCCAGGGCGTGCTCGGCCGCTTGTGCCTGGTGGGCCCACGGGTGTTCGATCCCCGCGGTGCGCACCGCCGCGATCACCTCCGGGCGAATCCGGTCCGGCCAGACGGCATGCCGACCCGCCCGTGGGGGCAAGTGCTCCGTATGAGTGATGCGCGCAGCCCGGCTCGGCCCCGAGGCGAGCCGGCCCAGGACCGTGCCCGGTTCCGGCCGGGAGACGGGCTCCGCCGGGGATCGATCGGTTCGGTGATTCTTGGCCATCGGCACCGAGTGTGTCACCGGCGTGACGGACAATGGGACCAAGGCGTCGTGCACGCCTGCCGGTAAGTGATTGAATGCCATCGCGGCTGGCGAACCGTCCTGGGGGCTTCAAGCCGAGGTGTCCCGAGGGACGACCGCTCGATAGCAAGGTGCTGGAGGATCCGTGGACCTGTCCCTGTCGACCCGTACCGTCGGCGATCGTACGGTCGTCGAGGTCGGTGGCGAAATTGACGTATACACCGCGCCCAAGCTGCGCGAGCAGCTGGTCGAGCTGGTGAACGACGGGAGTTTCCACCTCGTCGTCGACATGGAGGGCGTGGACTTCCTCGACTCCACCGGGCTCGGCGTGCTGGTCGGCGGCCTGAAGCGGGTGCGTGCCCATGAGGGCTCGCTGCGCCTGGTCTGCAACCAGGAGCGCATTCTCAAGATCTTCCGTATCACCGGCCTCACCAAGGTGTTCCCGATCCACACCTCGGTCGAGGAAGCGGTGGCGGCCACCGACTGACGACCGCTCCCGGGCCCAGGGCCCGGGACACAGAGTGGAACCGGGGGCCCGGGCCGTGCGCGGCCCGGTCCCCCGAGAGCACGCCCGTAGTTCTGAGGGGGATGCATGGCCACCGTTGAACTCCGCTTCAGCGCGCTGCCCGAGCACGTCCGGACCGCCCGTCTGGTGGCGGCCGCGGTGGCACGCAGGGCCGGGGTGGACGAGGCCGTCCTCGACGAGGTCAGGCTCGCCGTCGGCGAGGCCTGCAGCCGGGCCGTCGGGCTGCATCGGAACGGTGGCATCACGGCGCCGGTGAAGGTGGCGCTGATCGAGGACGAGAAGCAGTTCTCCATCGAGGTCGGCGACGAGGCGCCGCACGCGTCCTTCGTGTCCGGGGCTCCCGGAGCCGGGAGCGACGACGTGGAGGCCGAGGAGGACGAGATGGGCCTCGCGGTCATCAGCGGCCTCGTCGACGACGTGGAGGTCACGGCGGGCGAGGACGGCGGACTGATCCGCATGACCTGGCCGACCACGCCCCGGATCGTTCCGCTGGCCTGACACCGCCGCTCTCCCGCGAAGTTCACCCGAAGGGCCCTCACGTGGGGCCCTTTGCCATGTGCGGAGGACAAGGCCCGCGCATACAGTGGTTCCGTGCGGGAGTTAAGTGAATTCATTCACGATCAACCGCACGGGTAAACGGATCACGGCCGCGTTCCCGAACTCAATGCTTTTGGCGCATTACGCTTTCCGGTTGACAGGCCAATTCTATTTGTCGTGCACTGTTTTGATCGGGTTCCGGTACCTACAATCCGTCCACATCTTGAGCTCAGCCCAAGCGTCAAGGAGGACGAATGGCGGAGCTTTCTACCCCTCATCAGCTGGGTGATCCCTCGACCTTCGCGGCCGCGGTGCTGACCGACGGGAACCGCGTGCTGGTCGCGGTCATCGCGGTCGTCGCGTTGGCCGCGCTGGTGCTCGCGGGCGTCCTGGTGCGCCAGGTGCTCGCGGCGGGCGAGGGAACCGACAGCATGAAGAAGATCGCAGCGGCCGTCCAGGAAGGCGCGAACGCCTATCTGGCCCGGCAGTTGCGCACGCTCGGCGTATTCGCCGTCGTCGTGTTCTTCCTGCTCATGCTGCTGCCCGCGGACGACTGGAATCAGCGTGCCGGACGATCGGTGTTCTTCCTGATCGGCGCGGCGTTCTCGGCAGCCACCGGCTATATCGGCATGTGGCTCGCCGTGCGCAGCAATGTGCGTGTCGCCGCGGCGGCACGGGAAGCGACACCGGCCCCGGGCGAACCGGAAAAGGATCTCACCCTCGTCTCGCACAAGGCGACGAAGATCGCTTTTCGCACGGGCGGCGTGGTCGGCATGTTCACGGTGGGACTCGGCCTGCTGGGCGCCTGCTGCGTGGTGCTGGTGTACGCGGCCGACGCGCCGAAGGTCCTGGAGGGCTTCGGCCTGGGTGCCGCACTGATCGCGATGTTCATGCGCGTCGGTGGCGGCATCTTCACCAAGGCCGCCGACGTCGGCGCCGACCTGGTCGGCAAGGTCGAGCAGGGCATTCCGGAGGACGATCCGCGCAATGCCGCGACCATCGCCGACAACGTGGGCGACAACGTCGGCGACTGCGCGGGCATGGCGGCCGACCTCTTCGAGTCCTACGCCGTGACCCTGGTGGCGGCGCTGATCCTCGGCAAGGTGGCCTTCGGCGACTCCGGGCTGGCGTTCCCGCTGCTGGTGCCGGCGATCGGCGTGGTCACGGCCATGATCGGCATCTTCGCGGTGGCGCCCAGGCGGGCCGACCGCAGCGGCATGAGCGCGATCAACAGGGGTTTCTTCATCTCCGCGGCGATCTCGCTGGTGCTCGTGGCGGCGGCCGTCTTCGTCTACCTCCCCGGCAAGTACTCCGACCTCGACGGCGTCACCGACACCGCGATCGCGGGCAAGGACGGCGACCCGCGGATCCTCGCGCTCGTCGCGGTGGCGATCGGCATCGTGCTCGCCGCCCTGATCCAGCAACTGACGGGCTACTTCACCGAGACCACCCGGCGGCCCGTCAGGGACATCGGCAAGACCTCGCTCACCGGTCCCGCCACCGTCGTCCTCGCCGGTATCTCCATCGGTCTCGAATCCGCCGTCTACACCGCCCTGTTGATCGGCCTGGGTGTCTACGGGGCGTTCCTGCTCGGCGGCACGTCGATCATGCTGGCGCTGTTCGCGGTGGCGCTGGCCGGCACCGGCCTGCTCACCACGGTCGGCGTGATCGTCGCCATGGACACCTTCGGGCCGGTCTCCGACAACGCGCAGGGCATCGCCGAGATGTCCGGCGACGTCGAGGGCGCGGGCGCACAGGTGCTGACCAACCTGGACGCGGTCGGCAACACCACCAAGGCGATCACCAAGGGCATCGCGATCGCCACCGCCGTGCTCGCGGCGGCGGCGCTGTTCGGCTCGTACCGCGACGCCATCACCACCGGTGCCAGAGAGGTGGGCGAGAAACTCAGCGGCGACGGCGCTCCCATGAGCCTGATGATGGACATCTCGCAGCCCAACAACCTCGTCGGGCTGATCGCGGGCGCCGCGGTCGTCTTCCTCTTCTCGGGGTTGGCGATCAACGCGGTGTCGCGGTCGGCGGGTTCGGTGGTCTTCGAGGTGCGACGGCAGTTCCGTGAGAAGCCCGGGATCATGGACTACAGCGAGAAACCGGAGTACGGCAAGGTCGTCGACATCTGCACCAGGGACGCCCTGCGCGAACTCGCCACGCCCGGGCTGCTCGCCGTGATGGCGCCCATCTTCATCGGGTTCACGCTCGGCGTGGGGGCCCTCGGGGCGTTCCTCGCGGGCGCGATCGGCGCGGGCACGCTGATGGCGGTGTTCCTCGCCAACTCCGGTGGAGCCTGGGACAACGCCAAGAAGCTCGTCGAGGACGGCCACCACGGCGGCAAGGGCAGCGAGGCGCACGCGGCCACCGTCATCGGCGACACGGTCGGAGACCCGTTCAAGGACACCGCGGGCCCGGCGATCAACCCGTTGCTGAAGGTCATGAACCTGGTGGCGCTGCTCATCGCACCGGCGGTCATCAAGTTCTCCTACGGCGCCGACAAGAGCATCGGTGTACGGGTGCTGGTCGCGCTGGTGGCGCTGGGCGTCATCGTCGCGGCGGTGTACGTCTCCAAGCGGCGCGGAATCGCCGTGGGTGACGAGGACAACACCGACCGGGAGCCCAAGTCGGCCGATACGGCGGTGGTTTCGTAGACGGTTCCCGGGCACCCGCACACGCCTCGGCGGACCGTCGTACGAGGTCCGGCTCAAAGCACGGGCGGGCGGCGCGCGTTGACGCGTCGTCCGCCCGTGTCGTGCGTGTGCGCGCCGTTCTTCGTGAGCCTTCTCTCGCTTGGTGCAAATGGCTGCAATAACGGTCTTAACGGATGTTCGTCCTGCAGGGGTCCCCCATCCGGCGTGTATGTTCCGGGGCCGAGAGCCATGGAAGGGACCAATCCGGTGAACAAGAAGCTCGCGGCCGCACTGTCCGGCGGTGCGGTACTGGTACTGGCGCTGTCGGGATGCAGCAGCGACGACGGCGACGACAAGCTGGACTCCTGGGCCAAGCAGGTCTGCGACGGCGTACAGCCGCAGGCGAAGAAGATCGAGGCCGCCAACGCGTCGATCCAGAAGCAGACCTCGGACAACAGCACGCCGGAAGAAGTCCAGGAGACCGACGCGAAGGCGTTCCAGGACATGTCCGACGCCTACAAGGCGATGGGCGGCACCGTCCAGAAGGCCGGGGCGCCGGACGTCGAGGACGGCGAGAAGAAGCAGAAGGACGCCGTCACCGAACTCAACGGCCTCTCCGCGTCGTACGCCTCGCTGAGGAAGCAGGTGGAGGCCCTCGACACCGACGACCAGGCGAAGTTCGCCGACGGTCTCAAGGACATCGCCACCGAGCTGAACAAGCTCAGCAAGAGCGGCAGCGACGCGCTGAAGACCCTGGAGGAGGGCGAGGTCGGCAAGGCGATGGCCAAGCAGCCGAGCTGCAAGTCGGCCTCCGCGTCCGCGACGGCGAGCTGACGGCCGCTCCAGCGGCCCGGGGGAGGGCGCGGGTTCACAATGGGGGGCGTGAGTAACGCCAGCCTCTCCCCCCTGCCCTCCGCCGACCACCCCGATGTCACCGCGCGGTTGCGGGACGCCCTGCTCGGGGCCTCCTTCACCGCCGACGGACTGCTGGAGCTGCTCGGCGCCCCCGCCTACGCGGCGCTGTCGCGCAGCGAGACCGTGCCCGCGCTCCGGGCCACCCGCGGCGACACGCCGCTGGAACTGCTCGTGCGGCTGTTCCTGCTCCAGCAACCGGTGTCCCACGCGCGCGTGGCGGACGTCCTGCCCGTCGACGGGTGCCTGGAGAGCGGATGGCTCGTCCGCACGGGCGGCGACGAGGTGGCCGCCACGGTGGACGTACGGCCCTACGGCGGGCCCGGCGGCGAGGACTGGTTCATCGTCTCCGACCTCGGCTGCGCGGTCGGCGGCGCCGGTGGCATCGGCAGCCGCGCGGAGGGCGTCGTCCTCGGGGTCGGCGGCGCGTCCACGACGCTGGCCGGCATCACCGTCCGCACGCCCGTCGCCGCCGCCCTCGACCTCGGCACCGGCTCCGGCATCCAGGCGCTGCACGCCGCCCGGCACGCCACACGCGTGACGGCGACCGACGTCAACCCCCGCGCGCTGGACATCACCGCGCTCACGCTGGCGCTGTCCGGTGTCCCGGCCGCCGATCTGCGCGAGGGCTCGCTCTTCGAGCCGCTGCGGAACGACGAGACGTACGACCTGATCGTCTCGAATCCGCCGTTCGTGATCTCCCCGGGCGCCCGGCTCACCTACCGCGACGGCGGGATGGGCGGGGACGACCTGTGCCGCACGCTCGTCGGGCAGGCGGGGGAGCGCCTGAACGAGGGGGGCTTCGCGCACTTCCTCGCGAACTGGCAGCACGTGGAGGGCGAGGACTGGACGGACCGGCTGCGCTCCTGGGTGCCGCGGGGCTGCGACGCCTGGATCGTGCAGCGCGAGGTGCAGGACGTCACGCAGTACGCCGAGCTGTGGCTCAGGGACGCCGGGGACCACCGCGGCGACGTCGCCGAGTACCAGGCGCGGTACGACGCGTGGCTGGACGAGTTCGAGGCGCGCAAGGTCAGGGCCGTCGGCTTCGGCTGGATCACGCTGCGGAAGACCGGGTCCGCCGAGCCCTCGATCACCGCCGAGGAGTGGCCGCACCCGATCGAGCAGCCGCTCGGCGAGACGGTGCGGGCGCACTTCGACCGCGTCGACTACCTGCGGACGCACGACGACGCCGCCCTGCTCGAAGCGAGCTTCACGCTGGCCGGCGAGGTCGTCCAGGAACAGGTCGGGCTGCCCGGCGCCGAGGACCCCGAGCACGTCGTCCTGCGGCAGAACCGCGGTATGCGCCGGGCCACCCGGGTCGACACGGTGGGCGCCGGGTTCGCGGGCGTCTGCGACGGCACCATGAGCGCCGGCCGCATCCTGGACGCCATCGCCCAGCTGGTGGGCGAGGACCCGGTGGCGCTGCGCGACCGCACGCCCGCCCAGATCCGGCTGCTGGTGGAGCAGGGTTTCCTCGAACCGGCGTAGGGACGTGCCGGCGGATCCGGCGTGGCGGCCGCGCCGGATTCCGCGGGTGACGTAGGCATCACTGGGAAACGGGCCGCGGCGAAGTGCCGTCGGCCGCCCGTTCACCCGGGGTTCGCCTGCCCGCCGCCCGTGCGTGTCAGTCTCCCGGGGGCTGGGCACTCGCGGGCTGCGGAAGAGAGGCACGAAGATCATGGAGAGCGGGCCGGCGATCTTCGCGGGAATGGTGTTCGCCCTGTTCGGGGGAGGACTGCTGGTGTGGACCGCGAGCCGGGTGCGGCACGGCCGGCCCGTCGCCGAGGGTGTGAACCCCGTCGCATCGGCGACCCTCGCGACCGTCGCCGCCGTGGTCTCGCTGGCCCTCGGGGCATGGTGCCTGACGCGCGTGTGAGCGCCCCGTTCCGGAGGAACGCCGCACCCCCTCCCCGGTAATCGGGAGATCGCGCTCCGGATACGCAGGTGAGGGCCCCTGAGCAGTCCGGGCGGCAGAAACAGGGTTCGTCGGGTTACCGTTCGAGTGGCCGTTGTGGGCTTTTCCCGTTTGACACGGGGGCGGGAGGTACCGTCACACTCCGCAGCGTCACGACCGAAACACAGCACGACCCGACCCCGGGACCACGGCCTGGGGAGGCCCAGCGTCGACCGGAGAGAAGAGCGAAGTTGTCCCCGACCAGCGAGACCGCGAAGGGCGGCCGCCGACTCGTCATCGTCGAGTCGCCTGCCAAGGCGAAGACGATCAAGGGCTACCTCGGGCCCGGTTACGTCGTCGAGGCGAGCGTCGGGCACATTCGCGATCTTCCCAACGGCGCCGCGGAGGTGCCGGAGAAGTACACCGGCGAGGTCCGCCGACTCGGTGTGGACGTCGAACACGACTTCCAGCCGATCTATGTGGTCAACGCCGACAAGAAGGCGCAGGTCAAGAAGCTCAAGGATCTGCTGAAGGACTCCGACGAGCTCTTCCTCGCCACCGACGAGGACCGGGAGGGCGAGGCCATCGCCTGGCACCTCCAGGAAGTGCTCAAGCCGAAGATCCCGGTCAAGCGCATGGTGTTCCACGAGATCACCAAGGAGGCGATCCGGGCGGCCGTGGCCAACCCGCGCCAGCTCAACCAGAAGCTCGTCGACGCCCAGGAGACCCGCCGCATCCTCGACCGCCTCTACGGCTACGAGGTCTCGCCGGTCCTGTGGAAGAAGGTCATGCCGCGCCTGTCGGCGGGCCGTGTCCAGTCCGTCGCGACCCGGCTGGTGGTCGAGCGGGAACGCGAGCGCATGGCGTTCCGCTCCGCCGAGTACTGGGACCTGACGGGCACCTTCGCGACCGGTCGCGCGGGCGACGCCTCCGACCCGTCGTCGCTGGTCGCACGCCTGCAGACCGTCGACGGCAGGCGCGTCGCGCAGGGCCGCGACTTCGACTCGCTGGGGCAGCTGAAGAGCGCGAACACCCTCCACCTCGACGAGGCGAACGCCCGCGCGCTCGCCGCCGCCCTGGAGAACACGCGGTTCGCCGTCCGCTCCGTCGAGTCCAAGCCGTACCGCCGCTCGCCGTACGCCCCGTTCCGTACGACGACGCTGCAGCAGGAGGCCTCGCGCAAGCTCGGCTTCGGCGCGAAGGCGACGATGCAGATCGCGCAGAAGCTGTATGAGAACGGCTACATCACCTACATGCGTACGGACTCGACGACCCTGAGCGACACGGCGGTCGCCGCCGCGCGCGCCCAGGTCACGCAGCTGTACGGCGCCGACTACCTGCCGGCGCAGCCGAGGACGTACGCCGGCAAGGTCAAGAACGCGCAGGAGGCGCACGAGGCGATCCGCCCCTCGGGTGATCGTTTCCGTACGCCCGCCGAGACCGGGCTGACCGGCGACCAGTTCAAGCTGTACGAGCTGATCTGGAAGCGGACCGTCGCCTCCCAGATGAAGGACGCGACCGGCAACAGCGTCACCGTGAAGATCGGCGGCACGGCGGCCGACGGCCGGGACGTCGAGTTCAGCGCGTCCGGCAAGACGATCACCTTCCACGGCTTCCTGAAGGCCTACGTCGAGGGCGCCGACGACCCGAACGCCGAGCTGGACGACCGCGAGCGCCGGCTGCCGCAGGTCGCCGAGGGCGACGCCCTGTCGGCCGAGGAGATCACGGTCGACGGTCACGCCACCAAGCCCCCGGCCCGCTACACCGAGGCGTCGCTGGTCAAGGAGCTGGAGGAGCGCGAGATCGGCCGCCCGTCGACGTACGCGTCGATCATCGGCACGATCCTGGACCGCGGCTACGTGTTCAAGAAGGGCACGGCGCTCGTCCCGTCCTTCCTGTCCTTCGCCGTGGTCAACCTCCTGGAGAAGCACTTCGGGCGGCTCGTCGACTACGACTTCACCGCCAAGATGGAGGACGACCTCGACGCCATCGCCCGCGGCGAGGCGCAGGCCGTGCCGTGGCTGAAGCGGTTCTACTTCGGCGAGGGCACCGGCAACGGCGGCGCGGCCGAGGCCGGCAACGGCGACGGGGACCACCTCGGCGGCCTCAAGGAGCTGGTGACCGACCTGGGCGCGATCGACGCGCGCGAGGTGTCGTCCTTCCCGGTCGGCAACGACATCGTGCTGCGGGTCGGGCGCTACGGCCCGTACATCGAGCGCGGCGAGAAGGACTCCGAGCAGCACCAGCGTGCCGACATCCCGGCGGACCTGGCGCCGGACGAGCTGTCCGTCGAGCTGGCCGAGGAACTGCTCGCCAAGCCGAGCGGCGACTTCGAGCTGGGCACCGACCCGGCCACCGGGCACACCATCGTCGCCAAGGACGGCCGCTACGGCCCGTACGTCACCGAGGTGCTCCCCGAGGGCACCCCGAAGACCGGCAAGAACGCCGTGAAGCCGCGGACGGCCTCGCTGTTCAAGTCGATGTCGCTGGACACGGTGACGCTCGACGACGCCCTGAAGCTGATGTCGCTGCCGCGCACCGTCGGCACCGACGCCGACGGCGTCGAGATCACCGCGCAGAACGGCCGCTACGGCCCGTACCTGAAGAAGGGCACGGACTCGCGGTCCCTGCAGTCCGAGGAGCAGCTCTTCACGATCACGCTGGAGGAGGCGCAGGCGATCTACGCCCAGCCCAAGCAGCGCGGCCGGGCCGCGGCAAAGCCGCCGCTGAAGGAGCTGGGTACCGACCCGGTCAGCGAGAAGCCCGTCGTGGTCAAGGACGGTCGCTTCGGTCCGTACGTCACCGACGGCGAGACCAACGCCACCCTGCGCTCCGGCGACAGCGTCGAGTCGATCACCCCGGAGCGCGGCTTCGAGCTGCTCGCCGAGAAGCGCGCCAAGGGGCCCGCCAAGAAGACGGCGAAGAAGACCGCCGCCAAGAAGGCCCCGGCGAAGAAGGCGACGGCGAAGAAGACGGCCGCCAAGAAGACGACGGCGGCCAAGAAGACGACGGCCACGAAGACGGCCGCCAAGAAGGCGACCGCCACCAAGGCGTCGGAGGACTGAGCCGACCCGGAACCAGGGCGCGCGGGACACACCCTCGTTCGCTGAGCGAACGCCCCGGCATCGATTCGGTGTCGGGGCGCGCGTACATCCGGCCGGGCACTCGGGCCTGTCCGTGGCTCCCGATAGGCTGAACGCATGACGCGAGCCGAGCAGCCAACGGCCCCTCACCCAGCCCCGGACGACGCCCTGGTCGCGGACTCCCGCGAGCGCGCCGTCCGCGCCCTGCTGCGCCAGCCGCAGTTGAGGCGGTTGTGGAGCGCACAGCTCGTGGGAGGCGTCGGCGACGTGCTCGCCCTCCTCGTGCTGGTCGTTCTCGCCGTCCAGGCCGCGATCGGCGCGGGCTCCTTCGGCGGGGGCTACCGGGGCGTGGCGTTCGCAGTGGCGATCGTTTTCGGCGTGCGCATCCTGGCCACGCTGCTCTTCGGCGCGATACTGCTGGGCCCGCTGACCTCCCTCACCTCGCAGGACGGCCCGCTCGACCGCCGATGGACCATGGTCGGCGCGGACGGGCTGAGGGCCGTTTCGCTGATCGTCGCGCCGCTGTGGATCGACTGGACGCCGGACGACGCGCTCGCCGTCCTTCTGGTGACCGTCTTCGTCACCGGCGTCGCCGAGCGCTTCTGGACGGTGTGCCGCGAGAGCGCGGCCCCCGCGCTGCTGCCCACACCGCCCCTGGAGGGCGCGACGGTGCGCCCGCTGCCGGACCACATGGACGCGCTGCGCCGCCTGTCGCTGCGCACGGGCTTCGTGGCGGTCCCGCTCGCCGCGGCGGCACTCGTCGTCGCGGGGCTGGTGAACAACCTGCTGGGGGCCGGCATCGCCTGGTTCGCGGAGCACCAGGCGGCACTCTGCTCGTACGTCGCGGCCGGGCTGTTCGCCGCGTCCCTGTCCGTGCTGACCTTCCTGGAGCTGCCCGGCGTCCGTACCCCGCGCGCCCGGTCGCCGCTGGAGGGCCTGCGCCGCCCCAAGAGCGGCACGGGCCCGGACAAGGGCCGCACCGGCGCCCTCCCGCTGCTGGTGCTCGCCTGCGCGGCGGTCGCCATGGCGGTGTCCGCCGCGGTCGCCGTGGCCGTGCTGCACGCCAAGGACCTGGGTGGCGGTCCGGTGCTGTACGGACTGATGGTGGGCGCGCTGACCGGCGGGGTCGTCGTCGGCATCCGTACGGCCCCCGCCCTGCTGCCCTCCCTGTCGCGCCGACGGCTGCTGTCCCTGGCGATCGCCTTCGCCGGCATCGCCCTGCTGGCCGCCGGGCTCGTCCCGGACGACACCACCGTGCTGCTGCTCCTCGTGCTGGCGGGCGTCGGCGCGGGCGTGGCCGCCAACACCGGGCACACACTGCTCGACCAGGAGAGCGAGGACCACCGCCGGACGCGGATCACCGAGCACCTGCACGCGGTCGTACGGGTCTGTGTGGCGCTCGGCGTGGTGATCGCGCCCGTGCTGGCTGCCGCGATCGGGCCGCACCGCCTGGAGAACGGCAAGTTCGTCTTCGCGCACGGCGGTGCCGCGTTCGTCCTGATGCTGGTCGGCGCGCTGCTGCTGCCGGTGGCCGCGCTGGTGCTGGCCAAGGTCGACGACCGGTCCGGCGTCCCGCTCCGTCAGGACCTGCGCGACGCCCTGCTCGGCGGCGACGACCCGGTGCCGGCGCCCGCGACGAACGGTTTCTTCATCGCCCTGGAGGGCGGCGACGGCGCCGGCAAGTCCACCCAGGCCGAGGCGCTCGCCGAGTGGATCCGGGTCAAGGGCCACGAGGTCGTGCTCACCCGCGAGCCGGGTGCGACGCCGGTGGGCAAGCGCCTGCGGTCGATCCTGCTGGACGTCTCCAGCGCCGGACTGTCGCACCGCGCGGAGGCGCTGCTGTACGCCGCCGACCGCGCGGAGCACGTGGACACGGTCGTCCGGCCCGCGCTGGAGCGCGGAGCGGTGGTGATCTCCGACCGGTACATCGACTCCTCGGTGGCCTACCAGGGCGCCGGACGCGATCTGTCGCCGACCGAGATCGCCCGGATCAACCGGTGGGCGACCAACGGTCTGGTCCCGCACCTGACCGTCCTGCTGGACGTCTCGCCGGAGGCCGCGCGCGAGCGGTTCACGGAGGCGCCGGACCGGCTGGAGTCGGAGCCCGCCGAGTTCCACGCGCGCGTGCGGTCCGGTTTCCTGACGCTGGCCGCCGCCGACCCCGGGCGCTACCTCGTCGTGGACGCCGGCCAGGAGCCCGAGGCCGTCACGACCGTCGTCCGGGCCCGGCTCGACCAGGTGCTGCCGCTGTCCCAGGCCGAGATCGAGGCCCGGGAGGAGGCACGCCGCAAGGCCGAGGAGGAGGCGCGGCGCAAGGCGGAGGAAGAGGCCGCCCGCAAGGCCGAGGAGGAGCGCCTGGAGCGCGAGCGCCAGGAGCAGCTGGAGCGGCTGCGCGCCGAGGAGGAGGAGCGCAAGCGGCGCGAGCTGGAGGAGGCCCAGCGGCGCGAGGCCGAGCGGCAGGCCGAGGAGGCACGGCAGCGCGCGGAGGAAGCACGCCGGCGCGCCGAGGAGGAGCGGGCACGGCTCCTCGCGGAGGAGAAGGCGCGGGCCGAGGAGGAGGCACGTCGCCGGGCCGAGCAGGAGCGGCTGCGCAAGCAGGCCGAGGAGGAGGCCCGGCTGCGGGCCGAGGCGGAGGCGCGGCGCCTGGAGAAGCAGCGCAAGGCCGAGGAGGCCCTGCTGCGCGCCGAGGAGGCACGCCGGGCGGCGGAACAGGCGGCGGCAGCGGCCGCGGCGGGCCCGAAGCCGACGGCTCCTCCCGCGGCCGACGCCCCCCGGGAGAGGTCGGCCCCGGACGCGGCGACCGTGGAGACGCCCGTCGTGACGCCGACGAACGCCTCCGGCGGGCCGGTGGAGGACACGGCGGTACTGCGGCCGGTACGGGACGATCGGGGCGACGACGTTCGGGGTGCGCGCGGCGACGAGCGCGGTTCCGGGGCCTCCGGGGCGTCCGAGTCCGAGGTGACGGCCGAGCTGCCGCTGCCGCCGGGTGCGGTGGACGAGACGGCGGTGCTGCCTCCAGTGGCGCCGGGTGCGGTGGACGAGACGGCGGTGCTGCCTCCGGTGGCGCCGGGTGCCGCCGACGAGACCGCCGTGCTGCCGCCCGTGCGCGGGGACGACCCCGCCGACCGGGTGCCGCCGGGCTTCTTCCGGGACGAGGACCCGGCGGCCCGGTCCGACGCGTCCGACGACCGCACGCGTGAGCTGCCCCAGGTCGACCCCGAGCAGGCACCCCGGCGCCGGCGGTCGGACTGGGCCGAGGAGACACCGCTGGACGACCTGCCGACGCTCGCGGACGAACTGCTCGGCCCGCGCGAGGACGGTCAGGACGACGACGGAGACCGCCGCAGGAGGGGCCGGGGCCGCTGACCGGCTCGGCCGGCTCGACGGGCGGTCCGGCGGCGGGCTGGACGGGCGGACGGCCTCGGCCGGCCGGACGCCGGCTTCTGGTGGCGCCCCGGGCATCTGGCGGCGGACCGGCGGGGCGGGTGACCGCCCGCCGAGGGTGTCGGACACATTGCCCCTGGTGGCGGCCCGGGCTTCCATGCGGTCATCCGGCGTCCCGCCGGTCCTCCTGCGCCTTCGCGTCGTCCGGCCTTGGTGCCGGTGATGTGCGCTCTCGTGGGACCCGGGTGTCCCGGCCCGAACGGTGTGCGGAACCGGGGACAACCCCCGCCCCCCGGCACCGGTGCCGCCGCCCCGCGTCCCCACCGGGGCCGGGTTGTCAGTGGGCCCCCGCACAATGGAGGGCGACGGATGACGCAAGGCGGAACGTGACGGAAGGACGGCGTGACCCATGACCGTGTGGGACGACCTCGTCGGGCAGGAGAAGGTGAGCGAGCAGCTCGCCGCCGCCGCCCGGGACGCCGACGCCTTCGTCACCGCCGCCGCGGCCGACGGCCCCCTGCCGGAGGCGTCGAAGATGACGCACGCCTGGCTGTTCACCGGACCACCCGGCGCGGGCGTGACGCAGACGGCGCGGGCCTTCGCCGCCGCGCTGCAGTGCGTGAGCCCCGACCGCGCCCTCGGAGCCGCCCCCGGCTGCGGCTTCTGCGACGGCTGTCACACGGCGCTCGTCGGCACCCACGCGGACGTCAGCACGGTCGCCGCCGTCGGCACGCAGATCCTCGCGGAGGACATGCGCGACACCGTCCGCAAGTCGTTCACCTCACCCGCGAACGGCCGCTGGCAGGTCATCCTCGTCGAGGACGCCGAGCGGCTGAACGAGAGGTCCGCCAACGCCGTCCTCAAGGCCGTCGAGGAGCCCGCGCCCCGCACGGTCTGGCTGCTGTGCGCCCCCTCCGTCGAGGACGTGCTGCCCACGATCCGCTCCCGCTGCCGCCACCTGAACCTGCGCACGCCCTCGGTCGACGCCGTCGCCGACATGCTCGTACGCCGCGAGGGCATCGAGCCGGACGTCGCCGCCGCGGCGGCCCGCGCCACCCAGGGCCACGTCGACCGGGCCCGCCGGCTGGCCACCGACCCGGCCGCCCGCAACCGCAGGGCCGCCGTGCTCAAGCTGCCGCTGCGGGTCGAGGAGGTCGGCGGCGCGCTCAAGGCGGCCCAGGAACTGGTCGACGCGGCGTCGGGGGACGCCAAGCAGCTCGCCGAGGAGATGGACGCCAAGGAGACCGAGGAGCTGAAGGCGGCGCTGGGCGCGGCCCAGGGCGGTCGCCTGCCGCGCGGCACGGCAGGCGTGATGAACGACCTGGAGAAGATGCAGAAGCGCCGCAGGACGCGCACACAGCGCGACAGCCTGGATCTCGCCCTGACCGACCTCACCGCCTTCTACCGCGATGTCCTCGCCCTCCAGCTCGGCTCCCGCGTGGCGATCGCCAACGCCGACGCCGAGGACACCCTGGAGCGCCTCGCCCGCGGCAGCACCCCGGAGTCCACCCTCCGCCGCATCGAGGCCATTGCCGCCTGCCGCGACGCCCTCGACCGCAACGTGGCGCCGCTGCTCGCGGTGGAGGCCATGACGATGGCGCTGAGAGCGGGCTGAACGGCGGACACGGGACGCGATTGACGGCGTAACTCGTACGAGGCACGCAGACCACGCAGAGCGTGCGGGTCATTGCGGAGAGTTACGCTCGCTGAATGCACACAAGGCGCACTCACCGCAGGACCCGTACCGCAGCCACTCTCCTCGCCGCCGCGCTGCTCGCCGCCGCCTGCTCGTCCGGGGGCGCATCGACGTCCGCCCGTTCGGCGGTGGAGGGCGGTGGTCCCACGGAGTCGTCGCCGACATCCCTGGCCGCGCTGCCGCGGCAGACCCCGGCCGCGCTGGCGCCGTACTACGGACAGAAGCTGAGCTGGCGAGACTGCGGAGTCCCCGGTTTCCAGTGCGCCACGATGAGGGCGCCGCTCGACTACGCGAAGCCGGCCAGCGGGGACGTTCGGCTCGCCGTGGCCCGAAAGAAGGCCACCGGCCCGGGCGAGCGGCTGGGCTCGCTGCTGGTGAACCCGGGCGGACCGGGCGGCTCGGCGATCGGCTACCTCCAGAGCTTCGCGGGCGTCGGCTATCCGGCGGAGGTCCGTGCCCGCTACGACATGGTGGCGGTCGACCCGCGCGGTGTGGCCCGCAGCGAGCCGGTGGAGTGCCTCGACGGGCGGGAGATGGACGAGTACACGGA
This sequence comes from Streptomyces viridiviolaceus, assembly GCF_014650995.1. GTDB lineage: Bacteria > Actinomycetota > Actinomycetes > Streptomycetales > Streptomycetaceae > Streptomyces > Streptomyces viridiviolaceus. Next base: position 96,898 of record NZ_BMWA01000015.1, on the reverse strand, counting down.
GACGGACGTCACCCCGGACGACGAGCGGGAGAGGGACGGGCTCGTCGACGCCTTCAAGGCGTTCGCCGAGGGCTGCGGCGCGGACGCGCCGAAGCTGCTGCGCCATGTGTCGACCGTCGAGGCGGCCAGGGACATGGACATCCTGCGGGAGGTGCTGGGGGACGAGAAGCTGAACTACGTGGGGGCGTCCTACGGGACGTTCCTCGGCGCGACCTACGCCGGGCTGTTCCCGCACCGGGCGGGCCGGCTGGTGCTGGACGGCGCGATGGACCCGGCGCTGTCGGCCAGGCGGCTGAACCTGGAGCAGACGGCGGGCTTCGAGACGGCGTTCCAGTCGTTCGCCAAGGACTGCGTACGGCAGTCCGACTGTCCGCTCGGCGGTCCGGGGACGTCACCCGACCAGGTCGGCAAGAACCTGAAGGCGTTCTTCGAGAAGCTGGACGCCCGGCCGATCCCCACCGGCGACGCGGACGGCCGCCGGCTCACCGAGTCCCTGGCCACCATCGGCGTGATCAGGGCGATGTACGACGAGGCCGGCTGGCCGCAGCTGCGTGAGGCGCTGACCTCGGCGATGAAGGAGAACGACGGCGCCGGACTGCTGTTCCTGTCCGACGACTACTACGAGCGCGAGGCCGACGGCGACTACAGCAACCTGATGTTCGCCAACGCGGCCGTGAACTGCCTCGACCTCCCCGCGGCCTTCTCCTCCCCGGACGACGTGCGGGCGGCGCTCCCCGACTTCCACAAGGCGTCCCCCGTCTTCGGCGAGGGCCTCGCCTGGTCCTCCCTGAACTGCGCGTACTGGCCGGTGCAGGCCACGGGCGAGCCACACCGCACCGTTGCCGCCGGCGCGGCCCCGATCGTCGTGGTCGGCACCACCCGTGACCCGGCCACCCCGTACCGCTGGGCCGAGTCGCTGGCCGGTCAGCTCTCCTCCGGCCGCCTGCTGACCTACGACGGCGACGGCCACACCGCCTACAACCGCGGCAGCAGCTGCATCGACTCCGCGATCAACGCCTACCTCCTGCGCGGCACCGCGCCGGGGGCCGGAAAGCGCTGCTCGTAGCCGTGGCGCCGCCCCGGAGGCCCGGCCTCCGGGGCGTGTACGAAGCACCCCTGGAAACTGTGTAGACTTACGGACGTTGCCGATCGCACCATAGTGCGGACGGCGCGCCGCCTTAGCTCAGATGGCCAGAGCAACGCACTCGTAATGCGTAGGTCTCGGGTTCGAATCCCGAAGGCGGCTCAGCGGGAAACCCCAGGTCGGGTAGTCGATGACCTGGGGTTTTCTGTTGCCCGAGCGCGGCGGGATGCGCGGCCGGTGTGCCGTGCGCTGGTCCGCGTGAGCGATCTCGGCTGTCGGTGGCTGGGTGTCCGAGCCCGCAAGCGACGGAGTGACTGGTTCCGCTCCGCGTCCGCCGGGGGCCGTCCCGTCGTCCGGCCACGACGTCAACCAGTACTCCACCCCTCGACCGCGAGGCGTACACCACGCGGCCGTGCCGTGAACGGCTAGCATCGCGCGAACGTCACAGCTGTCGTCGGTTGCGAAGAGGGTGAGGGCATGGTCGAGGCCGCCGAGGGTCCGAGGATCGCCGTGGCCGTGGTGACCATGGGAAACCGGCCCGCCGCGGTCGACGCCCTGCTGGAGTCCGTGGCCAAGCAGGACGTGCCGCCCGCACGGATCGTGATCGTGGGCAACGGCTGCCCGCTGCCGGAGTTCGCCGCGCGGCTCTCACTGCCCGGCGAGGTCACGCCGATCGAGCTCGACGAGAACCTCGGCTGCCCCGGCGGGCGGAACGCGGCCCTCGCGCGGCTGCGGGAGTTCGGCGACGTGGACGTCGTCGTGGAACTGGACGACGACGGGCTGCTCGTCGACGCCGACGTGCTGCGCCGGGTCCGGGACCTGTTCGCCGCCGACGACCGGCTCGGCGTCGTCGGCTTCCGGATCGCCGACGAGAGGGGCGAGACCCAACCGCGGCACGTGCCCCGGGTCGGCTCCGCGGACCCCATGCGGGGCGGGTACGTCACCGGGTTCCTCGGCGGTGGCCACGCCCTCCGGTCGGCGATGCTCGACGAGATCGGCGACTGGCCGGCCGAGTTCTTCTTCGCGCACGAGGAGACCGACCTGGCCTGGCGCGCGGCCGACGCGGGCTGGCGGATCCTGTACGCGCCCGAACTGCTGCTCCAGCACCCGAAGACCTCGCCCGCCCGGCACGCCATCTACTACCGGGTCAACGCCCGCAACCGGGTGTGGCTCGCCCGTCGCCGGCTGCCGTTGCCGCTCATCCCCGTCCACCTCGGCGTGTGGGTGCTGCTCACGCTGGCGCGGAACCGGTCGTTCGGCGGGCTGCGGGCCTGGTTCGGCGGCTTCGCGGAGGGGGTGTGGGAGTCGGCGGGGGAGCGGCGGCCGATGCGCTGGCGCACGGTGTGGCGGCTCACGCGGCTGGGGCGGCCACCCGTCATCTGACGAGCGGCGGCCGGGAGCGGGACCGACGAGGGCCCCGGTCGTTCACCTCCGCCGACCGGGGCCCTCGTGCGTCCCCGGATCCGGCCGCGGCGGCGACACTCCCCCGAGCAACGCGTTCTACGCGCGCACCCCCGGGCCAGATCCGATGTTGTGATCACATCAGGTCTTGCCAACGAATCGCTAACATATGGCCAACGGTTCTCGGCCTAGGGGGTCGTCGTGGCGAAGGTGGTGGAGAACCGCCGTGAGGAAGGCTGTGGAGCGGCGTGATGCGGTACCGGCTGCGCTTCGGACTGCTGGGGCCGCCGGTCCTGTACGACGCCCCGAGCGACGCCGGTTCCCACGCCCACGACCTGTCCGGTTCCGGTGACGGAGCCGTAGGACCCGCCGCCCGTGCCGTCGCCGGCCCCAAGACGCGGGCCCTGCTGGGCGCGCTGCTGCTGGAAGCGGGGCGGGTGGTGTCCGTCGAGTCGCTCAAGGAGGCGCTGTGGGGCGGCGCTCCGCCCCTGTCCGCGCACGCGTCACTGCACAACCATGTCACCCGGCTGCGGCGGCTGCTCGACGAGCCCGACCGGCTGCGGACCGTGCCGTCCGGGTACCTCCTGCGGGTCGAGGAGGGCGAGTTGGACGTGCACGTCTTCGAGGCCCACGCCGCCGAGGCGCGTGCCGCGCAGGCGCGCGGGGACCGGGCGCGGGTCGTCAGCGCGGTCACGGCGGCGCTGGCGCTGTGGCGTGGCGCGCCGCTCGCCGGGCTGCCGGCCGACGTGGGCGGGTACGCGTTCGCGCAGCGACTGCGGGAGACGCGGCTGCTGCTCCTGGAGTGGCGGTACGACGCCGAGCTGGACCTCGGCGGCGCGCGACTGGAGGGTCTCGTACCGGAGTTGGCGGCGCTGGCCGCCGACCATCCGCTGCGGGAGGCGTATCACCGTCAGCTGATGCTGGCCCTGCACCGCACCGGCCGCCGGGCCGAGGCGCTGGCCGTCCACCGCGACCTGCGCGCCCGCCTCGTCGAGGACCTCGGCATCGAACCGGGCCCCGCGGTGCGCGAAGCACACGTGGAGGTGCTGCGCGAGGCGGCGACCGCACGGGGGCCCGCCGTGTCCGGCGCCGGCACGGGTGGTTCCGCCGCGTCCGGCGCGGATGCGGTCGGCCTCTCCCGGGATGACTCCGCCCCGGGCGGCTCGTCCTTGGGAGACTCCGGCTCGGGCGGTTCTGCCGTGCATCACTCTGCCTCGGGCGGTCCCGGCGCGCCTCATTCCGCCTCGGGCGGTTCTGCCGCGCATCACCCCGCCTCGGGCGGTCCCGGCGCGCCTCATTCCGCCTCCGGCGACCCCACCGCGCACGGCTCCCCCTCCAACGGCCCCGCCTCGGCCGGTCCCGCCCCGCACCACGCCGACCCTCCCGGTGCCCTGCCGACGGCTCACCCGGCCCCCGCCCAGCCCCCTTCCCCGGCCGCCCCGCCCGGGGAGCAGGGCGCCGCGGCACCACGTCCGGCCCAACTGCCGCCTCCACCGGCGTACTTCACGGGCCGCGCGACCCTGCGCGAGGACCTGTTCCGCACCCTCACCTGCGGGTCGTGCCCCCGCGTCGCGGTCATCAGCGGCATGGCCGGGGTCGGCAAGAGCGCTCTCGCATTGCACGTGGCCCATGGGCTGAAGGAACGTTTCCCTGATGGGCAGTTGTACGTCAACCTGCACGGCGCCACCCCGGGCATGGCCCCGCTGACCCCCGCCCAGGCACTGGCCGCCCTGCTCCGCGACCTCGGCGTCGATCCCCGGAGAATCCCCGAACACCCAGACGCCGCCGCGGCGTTGCTGCGTTCGCTGCTCGCGCCGGCGCGCACGCTCCTGGTGCTGGACGACGCCGAGAGCGCCGCGCAGGTACGTCCCCTGCTGCCGGCCGGCCCCGGCTGCGCGGTGATCGTCACCAGCCGTTCTCCGCTCACCGCGCTCGACGGAGCCGGCCGCTTCCCGCTCGCGCCCCTGTCCGGAGAGGAGAGCGCGGCCCTGCTGCGCGCGGTCTCCGGGCGCGACGGCCGCGAGGGCCGTGACGGCCTCGAAGGGCTGGACGCCGGCCACCCCCTCGTCGAACTCACCGGCCGCCTTCCGCTCGCCCTGCGCATCGTGGCCGCCCGGCTCGCCGCCCGCGGCGCCCTCACCCCGGACGTGCTCGCCGGCCAACTGGCCGCCACCGAGGGGAGGCTGAACCACCTGGAGTACGACGACCTGAGCGTGCGCCGCTCCCTGGCCGTGGCGCACGACGCGCTCTCCGTCTCCGACCGCGAGGCCGACCGGGACGCGGCCCTCGCGCTGCGCCGTATCGGCGCCCTGGACCTGCCCGTGTACGGCGCTCCTCTGCTGGCCCGCCTCCTCGGCACCGACGAGCGCCGCGCCGAGGCCGCGCTCGACCGCCTCGTCGACGTGGCGCTGCTGGAGGAGACCGCCTACGGCCGCTACGCACCCCACGACCTGGTGCGCGAGTTCGCCCGCGAGGCCGCGCGGCGCGAGGACGGCACCGCCGCCGTCGGAACCGCCCTGCGCTGGTACGCCGCCGTCGCCGAACGCGTCCTGACCGCGATCGTCGAACCCGGCATCGACCAGGACGACCGCCGCCGCCCCACCGCCGCGCAGCCGGCCGAGCACACGGCGGAGGTCGCCTCCGTCCCGGCCTTCTCCCGCCCCGAGGACGCCTTCGCCTGGGGCGACCTGGAGCTGGGGAACGTCGTCGCGCTCGTGGAGCGGTACGGATCCGGGACCGACGACCGGGGGACGCGCCATCTCGCGGTCCTCGTCCGCATCCTCTTCCCGTACGTGCAGCGCAGCGGCCGGGTCGCCGAGATGGAGGTGCTCGGCCGGGTCGCGCTCGACCTCGCGCGGCGGCTCGGCGACGAGGCCGCCGAGGCGTACGCCCTGGGCGACCTCGCCGGACTGCACTTCCTGACCGGCCGGCACAGCGACGCGCTGGCCCTCAACGACCGTTCGCTGGAGATCTGGCGGCGGCTCGGCACCGTCTCCCGGATCCGGCGCTGCCTCAACAACCGCGGCCTGCTCCTCGAAGTGCTGGGCCGCCACGAGGAGTCGGGCGCCGCGCTGCGCCAGAGCCTCCAGTACTCGCGGCAGCTCGACGACCCCTACGGCGAGGCGATCACCTACAGCCACCTCGGCAACCTCTACGAGCACTCCGATCCACGGGCCGCCATCGAGCAGCACCGGCGTTCGCTCGCCATCGGCGACGAGATCGGCAACGTGATCGTGCAGCACTCCGCCCACTGCAACATCGGCTACGCCCACCTGTCCCTCGGTGAACCGGCCGCCGCCGCGGAGCACTTCGAGAAGAGCCTGCGCATCCTGGGCGGCCACGGCGACTGGCACGGCGAATCGCAGACGCGGCTCGGTCTGGTCCGGGCCCTGCGTCTGCTCGGCCGCACCGAACACGCCGGCCGCGAGTGCGCGGAGCTGCTGAGCCGCGCCGACGCGCGTGCCGACCGCTACACCGGGGGTCTCGCCCGCCACCAGCACGGGCTCCTGCTGCGGGAGCGCGGACGCGACCGGGAGGCGTACGAGCAGTGGCGGGCGGCCCTCGACGCGCTGGACGGCACGGACGCGAAGGCGGTGGTGGCGGAGTTGCGGGAGCTGCTGGCCGCCGGTGCCGGCTGACGCCGGTCACTTGGCGTCCGCGTAGCACTCCACCACCGCCGTCGTGAACGGAAAGCGCACCGGCGTCGGGCCGAAGGTCAGCCGTCCCGCCAGGTCCGCCGCGTCCCGGATGGCCGCGACGACCGCCTCGGCCTCCTCCTGCGGACAGTGCACGATCACCTCGTCGTGCTGGAAGAAGACCAGCTCGGCCGCCATGCCCGCACAGGACCGGCGCAGCGCGGCGAGCAGCAGCAGGGCCCAGTCGGCGGCGCTGCCCTGGACGACGAAGTTGCGGGCGAAGCGGCCGCGGGCGCGGGCGTCGGTGGACGCGTACCCGGGCACCCACTCCTGCGGCCCGGAGGCTTGCGGCGACTCGTCCTGCGGGATCCCGGCCTCTTCGCCCGCGTCGTCCCGCGACCCGGCCGCCGGCGGGCAGGTGCGCCCCAGCCAGGTCCGCACCAGCCGGCCCTCCTCGCCCGCGCGGGCCGCGTCGTCGACGTAGGCCACCGCCCGGGGAAAGCGGCGCCGGAGTGCGGCGAGGTTCTTCAGGCCGTCGCCCGACGTCTGGCCGTAGACCGCGCCCAGCACGGCGAGCTTGGCCTGCGCGCGGTCACCGGAGAAGGCCCGGTCGGACACCGACTGGTACAGGTCGGACTCCCGGCCGGCCACCTCCATCAGCCCGGGGTCGCGGGAGATCGCCGCCAGCACCCGCGGCTCCATCTGGTCGGCGTCGGCGACGACCAGCCGCCAGCCCGGGTCGGCGACGACGGCCCGCCGGATCACCTTGGGGATCTGCAGTCCGCCCCCGCCATTGGTCACCCACCGGCCGGTGACGGTGCCGCCGGCCAGGAACTCGGGGCGGAAGCGGCCGTCGCGCACCCAGTCCTGCAGCCAGGACCAGCCGTGGGCGACCCAGATCCGGTACAGCTTCTTGTACTCGACGAGGGGCTTGACGGCCGGATGGTCGACGGACTCGATCTCCCAGCGGCGGGTGGAGGTGATCTTGATCCCGGCCTGCGCGAACGCCTTGACGACGTCCGCGGGCAGATCGGGCCGGACCCGGCGCCCGAACGCGGCGGACACCTCGTCCGCCAGCTCCGCCAGGCGGCGCGGCTCGCCCCCGCCCGCGTACCGCTCGCCGAGCAGGTCGTGCAGTACCTCGCGGTGCACGTCGGCGCGCCAGGGCAGCCCCGCGCGGTTCATCTCGGCGGCCACCAGCATCCCCGCCGACTCGGCCGCCGTCAGCAGCCGCATCCGGTCGGGATGGGCGGACCGGTCGTGCCGGCGCTGCTGTTCGGCGTAGACGGCGAGGAGGTCCTCCAGGGGCACGTGGACGCCCTGCGGCTCGAACAGCGGGGACTGCGCGCCCGGCTCGGCGGACCGCTGGGGCGGATCGGGCGGCACGGGGCCACCGCGCAGCCGGGCCAGGGCGGCGGCGGCCGAGCGGGGTTCGCCCGAGCGGCCCTCGTGGCCGAGCAGGAGGGTCTCGGCGTCCTCCACGTCGTAGCACCGCTCCACTCGCACCCCCGCGGCGAGCAGGCGCGGGTAGACCTCGGCGGTGTTGCGCCACACCCATCGTGCGACGTCCGGCCGGCCGCGCACGGCCTCGGCGAGGCCCGGCTCCCGGCGCACCGGCCCGGCGGGCAGCCCGTCGGGGCCGAGGGGGGCGACGTCCACACCACCGTCCTCGGCCAGGGCGAGCGCCCACCGGTCGGCCATGCTGCGAGTGTGACAGGGGGGTCTGACAACGGCCCCGGTCACATGGGCTCAGTCCTCCTCCTGCTCTGCGCCCGGGTGCTGGAGCCGGATCTGTGAGAGCACCTCGGCGACCCACTCCTCGGTCCTCGCCTTGGTGATGCCGAGGCCGTTGAGGACGCCCTCGCCGTTCTCGTGCTCCAGCAGGGCGAGCAGGATGTGCTCGGTGCCGACGTAGCTGTGACCGAGGCGAAGGGCCTCGCGGAAGGTGAGCTCCAGGACCTTCTTGGCCGCCGGGCCGTACGGCACCAGCTCCGGGGCCTCCTCGGCGGCAGGCGGGAGCACGGCGGTCACCGCCTCGCGGACCGCGTCGAGGGTGACGCCCTGGTCGGTGATCGCCTTGGCGGCGAGGCCGTCGGGCTCGGCGAGCAGACCGAGGACGAGGTGTTCGGGCAGCCCTTCGGCGTGGCGTGCGGCCCTGGCCTCGTTGTGCGCGGCCATCACCACGTTGCGGGCGCGCGGCGTGTAGCGGTTGAAGCCCTCGTTCGGGTCGAGCGCGGCGGACTCCTTCGGCACGAAGCGCTTCTGCGCGGCCTGCCGGGTGACCCCCATGCTCTTGCCGATGTCCGTCCAGGAGGCGCCGGAGCGCCGGGCCTGGTCGACGAAGTGGCCGATGAGGTGGTCGGCCACTTCGCCGAGGTGCTCGCCGGCGATGACGGCGTCCTGGAGCTGCTCGAGGGGCTCCACGTGCACCTTCTTGATGGCGTTGATGAGTTCGTCGAGGCGTACGGATGACGTGATGCCGGGATTCGTCGTCATGTGTCAACCGTAGGTTGCGCCCCGCCTGTCGTCAACCGTTGGTTGACAGTCGGATTCCAGGCGGGCGGGTCACTTCGGCGAAGCCACCACCAGCCGCACCGCCAGGCCCGTGAAGACCGTCCCCGAGACGATGTTCAGCCAGCGGTTCACCCGGGCGCTGCGCCTGAGCAGGTTCGCCAGACGCCCGGACAGCAGCCCGACGCAGCCGTCCCACAGGAAGCCCATCACCACGAGCGTGCCGCCGAGCAGCATCAGCTGGCCGGGAACGTGACCGAGGGAGGGGTCGACGAACTGGGGCAGGAACGCCACGTTGAAGAGGATCACCTTGGGATTGAGCAGGTTGGTGATCGCGCCCTGCCAGAAGGCGCGCCGCATCCCCGCACCGGCGGGCGCCGCGCTCTCCTCCCCTGGCACCGAACGGTCCCGGAACGCCTTCACCGCCAGGTACAGCAGATAGGCCGCGCCCGCCCAGCGCAGCACGTGGTACAGCGTGGGCAGCGTCGTGAAGAGCGCCGACAGGCCGAGGGCGGCGGCGACCGCGTGCACGAGCATCGCGCAGGCCACCCCGAACGCGGCCATCACACCCGCCCTCGGTCCGCCCCGTCCGCCCACCGCGACGATGAACATCATGTCGGGGCCCGGAGTGATGCACAGCGCGAAGGCTGCGACGAGAAACGCCGTGTAGAGAGTCATGTCCACCATGGGCGCCATGCTCCGGGGCGGCGGCCCGCCGCATCGACCGAATTTCCGGGAAGTGAGACGGTCCGGTGAACCGTGGCACCATCGCCGGGTGAGCACGCCCAGCACCGTCGACCGCGCCTTCGAGGCCGCCCTGTACGACACCACCGACGCGAGCCTCGACACGGGAGCGTCCCTGCTCGCGGCCGACCCGGCGGCGGACGCCGAACTGACCCGGCGCGGGGAGGAGTTCGTGGCCACGGCCTGGCGGCGCGGCTGGCAGCCCGCCGACGTCGTACGGATCGTGCGGCGCGAGCTGGACGACGTGCACCTGCGTCTGGCGGCGGAACTGATCCGCGCCCAGTCGGCGCAGGACCGTCCGCGCGGCCCCCGCTGGGCCGCGCAGCTCGACGACCTGCCGGACGGACCGTCGCCGCGCACCGACCGCTTCTCGCACGCCACCGCCGTGCTTCAGCTGTACCGCCTGCTGCTTCGCCTGCCCGCGCTGGAGCCGCTGGACGAGCCCCGGCGGGAACACCGGCAAGAGTCCCGCACCCTCGCCCGCATCCGCGCCCTGCTCGCCAAGGCGGAGGCGACCGGGTACCCGGAGGAGGCGGAGGCGCTCAGCGCCAAGGCGCAGGAGCTGATGGCCCGGCACAGCATCGACGAGGCGCTGCTGTCGGCCCACGCACCCTCGCCCGACGCCCCGGGCGCCTGCCGGATCGGCGTGGAACCGCCCTACGAGCAGGCCAAGGCGGTGCTGCTGGACGCGGTGGCCGACGCCAACCACTGCCGGGCCGTGTGGAACGAAGCCCTCGGCTTCTCCACCGTCGTCGGCTTCGAGGCCGATCTGGAAGCGGTCGAACTGCTCTACACCTCGCTGCTGGTGCAGGCCGAGACCGCGATGACGAAGGCGGAGGCCGCCCAGCGCGCCGGCGGGCGCAGGCGGACCAAGACCTTCCGCCAGTCGTTCCTGGCGGCGTACGCCCACCGCGCCGGCACCCGCCTGCGGGCCGTCGCGGAGCGGACCGCCGCCGAGACCGGGGCCGCGGACGCGGACCTGCTCCCGGTCCTCGCCTCCCGCGACGTCGCGGTCACCGACCGCCTGGAGCGGATGTTCCCGGAGACGACCACGACCCGCCTGCGCGGCGTCGACGACGCGGCGGGCTGGACGGAGGGCACCCGCGCGGCCGACCGCGCCCAGGTCGGACGCCGACGCCCGCTGCCGTAGGGGCACGATGGCCCGGGCGAGCGCCGCTCCTCGTCGCCGTGGGCTCAGTCGCCGGCCCGCTGGAACGCGCCGACCGTGGCGTCCGGCCCGCTCCCGCCGTCCTTCGACGCCACATCGCCGTACGGCCACGTGAAGCGGTGCGTGGCGGTGGCGCCGGGCAGGGCGAACTCGGCCGACCGCACGGCGAGGCTCGCCGCGTCGCCGGTCTCGCCGCGCACGTAGGTGAGGGTGAAGGAGGCGGCCGTGCCCCGGTCCAGCGTCAGCCGCTGCGCCGTGGCGGCTTCGTCCGGGAGGACCCTCGCCGAGGTGCCGCCGCCGGTGAGGGTGACGGCGGGGAAGCCGTCGAGCGTGCAGGCCGAGCCGGTGTTGGTGACGGTCACGGCGACGGTGCCCGTGTCCCCGGCGGCCGGGGCCGGGCTCGCCGCGGTCCGCACGTCCACCGCGCCGATCCGGCAGGCGCCGCCCCGGCGGTCGTCGGTGGCGTCACCGCCCCCGTCGTCGCAGGCGGTCAGGGCGAGGGCCGCGGCGACCGCGGCGGTGACGGCGATCGGCCGAAGGATGCGCATGGCGGGAGTTCCTGGGGAAGAGGGGGCGGGGCGGCTCAGGAATAGAGCATGGCCGTCGGCAGGCCGGACGGCAGCTTCCCGCCCTCGGACCTGGCGTAGGTCTCCTCGCCGAGGCCGCCCTTCCAGTTCACCTTCAGCGACGTCCTGCCGACCGACTCGACGGTCCCTGCCGCCCGGTCGTCGCTGCCGTCGGTGCACTTGAGGCGGATCGCCCGGGCACCGTCCGTGGTGCCGCTGCACACGGTCCCGCCCGTGGCGAAGAGGGCGGCCTGCTCACCGGTGATCACCAGCGCCACGGCACGGCCGTCGGTGGTGGCCAGCCAGCTGCCCTCCAGGCCGCCGGGGGAGGCGGTCGGCGATCCGCCGGTGCCGCCGCCCGTCTCCGCGCTCGCGGAGGCGCTGGGAGCCGCCGGGGACTTGTCGCCGTTGCCGGAGTCGCCACCGTCGGAGTCACCGCCGTCGGTGCACGCGGTCAGCGTCAGCGCCCCCGCCAGCCCCACGGCCAGCGCGACGGCCCGGACCCGGCGGCGCGAGCGTCCGCGCGGACCCCGCCGGTCACCCGAGGGGGCCGCCGTGCTCCCGGCACGCTCCGTGCGAACCGCACTCGCCGTACTCTCCGCAGTCACCAACGTCACCGGAAGCTCCCAAGCTGTAGCCGGACGGCCGGGGTCGGCCGAGACAGCCGCAAGCTACCAGGACGCCTTGCGGACTCCCGGCAGATGCCCGGCGTGTGCCTGTTCGCGCAGGCTCACGCGCGACAGCCCGAAGGCGCGGTAGTAGCCGCGCGGACGCCCGTCGACCTGGTCGCGGTTGCGCACGCGCGTGGCGCTCGCGTCCCGGGGCTGCCGGCGCAGCTCGCGCTGGGCGGCGAGCCGTTCGGCCTCCGTCGAGGACGGCCGGCGGATGACCTCCTTCAGTTCGGCCCGCCGTGCGGCGTACCGCGCGACGGTCTCCTGCCGCTGCTCGTACTTCGCGATCTTGCTCTTCTTCGCCATCAGACCTTCACCCCTCGGGCGCGGATGCGCGCCACGGCCGCCTCGACGCCGATCGTGTCGACGGTCCTGATCCCCTTGGCGCTCAGCCGCAGCCGCACGTGCCTGCCCTCGCTCGGCAGCCAGTAGCGCTTGGTCTGGATGTTGGGGTCGAAGCGGCGGGAGGTCCGCCGGTGGGAGTGGGAGATGCGGTTGCCGAAGCCGGGCCGGGCGCCGGTCAGCATGCAGTGGGCGGACACGGTGACGTACCTCTCCTCGAACCTGGACTGTAAATGGAATTCATTTTCAGTAAGATAGCAGCATGGCACGCAACGAACTCCGTCCGGTCATCAAGCTCCGGTCCACCGCCGGGACCGGCTTCACCTACGTGACCCGCAAGAACCGCCGCAACGACCCGGACCGACTGACCCTGCGCAAGTACGACCCGGTCGTCGGCCGTCACGTCGACTTCCGAGAGGAGCGCTGAACCACCGCCATGCGCAAGGGAATCCACCCGGAGTACGGCCCGGTCGTCTTCCGTGACCGCGCCGCGAACCACGCCTTCCTCACCCGCTCGACCATGACCGGCGAGCGGACCGTCGAGTGGGAGGACGGCAACACCTACCCGGTCGTCGACGTCGAGATCTCGAACGTCAGCCACCCCTTCTACACCGGTACGGCCCGCGTCCTGGACACCGCCGGCCGCGTGGAGCGCTTCGAGCGCCGGTACGGGAAGCGGGGCCGGGCATGACGCTGCCGGTGGTGATCGTCGGGGGCCTGCACGCCGACGCCCGCAGGGCCGCCGTGGCGCGGCTGCTGGCCGAGGTGCCCGGCGGCGTCGTCCTCCACCACGACCTGGCGACGGCGGCCGCGGGCACGGTCGTGCGGACCGTCCGGGACGCCACCGGCATCCGCTCCGCCGGCGAGGCGCCGCTGGTCAACGACTGCGCGTGCTGCGCCCTGCGCGAGGACCTCGTCCCCGAACTGGAACGGCTCGCGCGGGCCGGGGACACCCCGCTGGCGGTCGTCGAACTGTGGGACTCCGTCGAGCCCAAGGCGATGGCAGAGGTCGTCGCGGCCGGCGGCTTCACCGTCACCGGCGTGATCACCGCCGTCGACCCGGCACTGGTCCTGCCCTACCTCGGCAACGGCGACGACCTCGCCGAGGGCGGCCTGGCCGCCGCGGCCACCGACCGGCGCACCGTCGCCGACACCTTCGCGCGGCAGCTGGAGTACGCCCCCGTCCTCGCCGTCGCCGACTCCCCGGAGGCCGACGACGAGGACCGCGAGCTGCTGGCCCAGCTGCATCCGACGGCCCGCCGGGTCCCGATCGGCCACGGCGACCCGGCGGGCGCGGGAACGGGCCTCGCGCGGACCGCCCTCGCCGGTTTCGACGTGGAGGCCGCGGCGGCGGCCCAGCACCCGGCCTGCGCCCTGCTGCCCGCGGAGGCCGACGCGCACGGTGTCGCCACCTTCGTCTGGCGCCGACGCCGTCCCTTCCACCCGGAGCGGCTGTACGAGGCCCTGGAGGACCTGACCTGCGCCGCCGCCCGCAGCCGGGGCCGGTTCTGGCTCGCCGACCGCCCGGACACGCTGCTGCACTGGGACGCCGCGGGCGGGGCCCTGTGCGTGGAGAGCACGGGGCCGTGGCTCGCCTCGCTCCCGGACGCGGCCTGGGAGATGGTGCCGCCGGTGCGCCGCGCCGCCGCCGCGCTGGACTGGCATCCCGAGCACGGAGACCGCTGCCAGCACCTCGTCTTCACCTCGCCCGGCCTCGACCGCGACGGGATCCAGCGGCTCCTGGAGTCCTGCCTGCTCACCGATGCCGAGTACGCCGCCGGGCGCGACGCCTGGCAGCAGTTGCCGCCCGCCTTCGACACCCTCCTGGAGGTCTGACCGACATGCCCCGCAAGAGCGACCGGGGGCCCGCCAAGCACCGGCCCAATCCGCTGGACCAGGCGGGAGTGACGTACATCGACTACAAGGACACCGACCTGCTGCGGAAGTTCCTCTCCGACCGCGGCAAGATCCGCAGCCGTCGCGTCACCCGGGTGACCTCCCAGCAGCAGCGGCAACTGGCCGTGGCGATCAAGAACGCCCGGGAGATGGCGCTGCTGCCGTACTCCAGCCGCTGACCCGCCCGTCGCACGACGGCACGTTCGCACCACCGGCACCGGGGGCCCGCTTCTTCGAGCGGGCCCCCGGTGTTGTTGCATGTTCGTTGTTGCATGTTCACAGGTTCCCAGGGCACATGCGGGAACGACTTCTTTCGAACGGGCGTCAAAGAGGGCAAGCGCTTCGGTAAGCGGGCGTCAAAGCTGTAACCGCAGGACCACCGCGCGTGCACGTGCATTTGCTCATGCATCTGCACGTGAACAGGGTTATGATCCGGATCAGTTGACCGCTGCATCAATGGCCACACCAGCCAGTGCACCACCGGGGAGCGACCTGTGGACCACGACGTGTACGACGTTGACGACGCGTCCGGCGTGTACAACGGCATCGCCGCCACGCAGCTGCACGACGTGGCCTGGCAGAAGAGCCGGCACAGCAACTCGCAGGGGTCCTGCGTGGAGTTCGCCCGGCTCCCCGGCGGAGACGTGGCGGTGCGCAACTCGCGCTTCCCCGACGGCCCCGCGCTCGTCTACACGCGCGCCGAGATCGAGGCGATGCTGCTGGGGGTCAAGGACGGCGAGTTCGACCACCTGATAGCGAGCTGACCGCCCCCATCGGCGGTCGGCGTGCCGCCGCGTCCAGAACGGGCGGGTCCGTGACACGCGTAGAACCGCGGCGTGGGAAAGCGCCGCGGTTCGTCATTCGGCGGGCGGCCGGAGCCGGAACAGGGCCCAGACCACCTTGCCGCCCAGCGTGCCGGCGAGCGGTTGCCAGCCCCAGCTGTCGCTGAAGGAGTCGACGAGGAACAGCCCCCGGCCGGACTCCGCCGAGAAGTCGTCCGTCTCGCGGGCCACCGGGCTGTCGTGACTGGGGTCGCGCACCGCGCACACCAGCCGCTCGGTCCAGCGCATCAGGTGCAGCCGTACCGGCCCGTGCTGCTCGTCGGTCCGCGGGGTGTCCGCCGGCAGCGCGTGACGCAGGGCGTTGGTGACGAGTTCGGAGACCACCAGGCACACGTCGTCGAAGCGGTCGCCCAGGTCCCAGCCGTCGAGGGTTCTCCTGGTGAAGTGCCGGGCCTCGCGCACCGCTTCGTACCGGGGCGGCAGGGCGCAGGAGGCGGCGTTCGACACGGCCGCGGGGTCGAGTGGCGGAAGGCCCTGCCGTAACGGCTCGAGCATGGTCGATCCATTCGTCCCCATGCGAGGCACTCCCGGGAGTTCGCGGTCGTAGCGATGCGGCGCGGTGGTGCGGGACCATGGTTTCGGATGCGTTCGGCAGATGCAAGGGCAGATGCACGTGCACGTGACCGAAATGGACCTGCCCGTACCGCTTGTTGGTCAATTTTTCCGCCAACTTCGCGTGTTCTTCTTCCTTCCTCTGCGGCCGCGCGCGGTCCGCGCCTGCCTGATCCTGCGCGTTTCCCTTGGCCCGATTCCGTTTCCGTAACCGGACGAGTACAGCTCGGAGTGTTTTAGTGGCAGACTTCGGCTCCTGAAGACGGTTGGGGAGGCTGGCGAACGTGAGCGCGGGAGAGCCCGGATCGGTGGTGCGGCGCATGCTGCTCGGATCACAACTCAGGCGACTGCGTGAGGCGCGGGGGATCACGCGCGAGGCGGCGGGGTACTCGATCCGCGCCTCGGAGTCGAAGATCAGCCGGATGGAACTGGGCCGGGTGAGCTTCAAGACACGGGACGTCGAGGACCTGCTGACGCTGTACGGCATCACGGACGAGCAGGAGCGCGTCTCCCTGCTCTCCCTCGCCAAGGAGGCCAACGTCGCGGGGTGGTGGCACAGTTACTCCGACGTCCTGCCCAGCTGGTTCCCCACGTATGTGGGCCTGGAGGGCGCGGCCTCGCTGATCCGGGTGTACGAGGTGCAGTTCGTGCACGGCCTGCTGCAGACCGAGGACTACGCCCGCGCGGTCGTCCGGCGCGGCATGAAGGGCGCGAGCGAGGCGGACGTCGAGCGGCGGGTGGCGCTGCGCCTGGAGCGGCAGAAGTACCTCGTCGCCGAGAACGCCCCGGAGTTCCACATCGTCCTGGACGAGGCCGCGCTGCGCCGCCCGTACGGGGACCGGGAGGTGATGCGCGGCCAGCTGCAGCACCTGATCGAGATGTCCGAGCACCCCAATGTGCGGTTGCAGATCATGCCGTTCAGCTTCGGCGGACACTCCGGCGAGAGTGGCGCGTTCACGATCCTCAGCTTCCCGGAGTCCGACCTGTCGGACGTCGTGTACCTGGAGCAGCTCACCAGCGCGCTGTACCTCGACAAGCGCGAGGACGTCGCCCAGTACGAGACGGCGCTGAAGGAGCTCCAGCACGACAGTCCGGGGCCGGACGAGAGCCGGGACCTTCTGCGCGGACTTCTCCAACTCATCTGAAACACAAGTACGATGACGCTCGATCAGGCGGCTTGCTACGGCAGCTAGGGGATTGAGGGATCACATGTCGTCGTACTTCACCGACCTCGCCCAGCAGTACATCGACGGCGAGTGGCGCCCGGGCACCGGTTCCTGGGACATCATCGACTTCAACCCGTACGACAACGAGAAGCTGGCCTCGATCACGATAGCCACGGTCGACGAGGTCGACGCGGCGTACAAGGCCGCGGCGCGGGCCCAGAGGGAGTGGGCGGCGACCAACCCCTACGCCCGCCGCGCGGTGTTCGAGAAGGCCCTGCGGCTCGTGGAGGAGCGCGAGGCGGAGATCACCGAGGCGATCATCGCCGAGCTGGGCGGCACCCACCTGAAGGCCGCCTTCGAACTGCACCTCGCCAAGGAGTTCCTGCGCGAGTCGGTCCACCTGGCGCTGCGCCCCGAGGGCCGGATCATCCCGTCCCCGGTCGACGGCAAGGAGAACCGCGTCTACCGCGTCCCGGTCGGCGTCGTGGGCGTCATCAGCCCCTTCAACTTCCCCTTCCTCCTCTCCCTGAAGTCGGTCGCCCCGGCGCTCGCGCTCGGCAACGGCGTCGTCCTCAAGCCCCACCAGAACACGCCGGTCGTCGGCGGCACCCTGGTGGCGAAGATCTTCGAGGACGCCGGCCTGCCGGGCGGTCTGCTGAACGTCGTGGTGACCGACATAGCGGAGATCGGCGACGCCTTCCTGGAGCACCCGGTCCCGAAGGTGATCTCCTTCACCGGCTCCGACAAGGTGGGCCGCCACGTCGCCACCGTGTGCGCCGCGAACTTCAAGCGCTCGGTCCTCGAACTCGGGGGCAACAGCGCCCTGGTGGTCCTCGACGACGCCGACGTCGACTACGCGGTCGACGCCGCGGTCTTCAGCCGCTACGTCCACCAGGGCCAGGTCTGCATGGCGGCCAACCGGGTCCTGGTCGACCGTTCGATCGCCGAGGAGTTCACCGAGAAGTTCGTCGCCAAGGTGAGGACCCTCAAGGCCGGCGACCCGCGCGACCCGTCGACGGTCATCGGCCCGGTGATCAACTCCTCGCAGGCGGACGCCGTCTCGGGCGTCGTCGAGCAGGCGCTCGCCGAGGGCGCGACGGCCCTGGTGCGCGGCACGACCACCGACAACCTCGTCGAGCCGTCGGTCCTGACCGGCCTCCCCGCCGACTCGGCTCTGCTGCGGCAGGAGGTCTTCGGCCCGGTCGCCTTCCTCGTGCCGTTCGACGGTGAGGAGGAGGCCGTACGCCTGGTCAACGACACCCCGTACGGCCTGAGCGGCGCCGTGCACACGGCCGACGTGGAGCGGGGCGTCGCGTTCGCCAAGCGGATCGACACCGGCATGTTCCACGTGAACGACGGCACCGTGCACGACGAGCCGATCGTGCCCTTCGGCGGCGAGAAGCACTCCGGCATCGGCCGCCTCAACGGCGAGACGATGCTGGACGCCTTCACCACGCAGAAGTGGATCTCCGTGCAGCACGGCAGGAGCGGCTTCCCGTTCTAGTGCTCCTCGCTCGTGTCGGGCCCTTGCGGACAGAAGCTGACCGCAAGGGCCCGTAGCGTCGTCGGTGTCAGGGGAAAGCCCCCGATCCCGACGAAAGGCGGCCGGTCATGGTCACTCACGTGCGAGCCGAGGCACCCGGCGACGAGCGCGGGGCGCTGCTGTCCTTCCTGGCCGAGCAGCGCGGCGGGATCCGCCGGGCGCTGCTCGGCCTGACCGAGGAACAGGCCGCGAGCAGGCCGAGCGCCGGCGAACTGTCCCTGAGCGGGCTTCTCAAGCACGTCGCGGAGGTCGAGCAGGGCTGGATCGCCCGCGCCAGGCAGGAGCCGCCGGCCGTCCGCCGGGACGAGTCGAACTGGCACGAGTGCTTCGTCCTGGTCGGCGACGAGACGGTCGAGTCGCAGCTCGCGTACTGGGAGAAGGTGGCCGCCGAGACGGAGGCGTTCATCCGCTCGGTGCCCAGCCTCGACGACACCTTCCCGCTGCCGGACGAGCCCTGGTTCCCGCCGGGCGAGCGGGTCTCGATGCGCTGGCTGTGCCTGCACCTGATCCGCGAGACCGCCCGGCACGCCGGGCACGCCGACATCATCCGGGAGTCGCTGGACGGGGCCTCCGCGTGGGACCTGGTGGCCCAGGAGCAGGGCGGCCCCGCCTAGTCTGGACCCCATGTCGGCGATCCGTCTCCTGGTGCTCGGCGCCGTCCGTCAGCACGGGCGGGCCCACGGCTACCAGGTGCGCAACGACCTGGAGTACTGGGGCGCGCACGAGTGGTCCAACGCCAAGCCCGGCTCGATCTACCACGCCCTGAAGCACATGGCCAAGCAGGGACTGCTGATCGCGCACGAGATCGCGCCGTCCACGGCGGGCGGACCGCCGCGCGTGGAGTACGAGGTCACCGAGCAGGGCACCGAGGAGTACCTCACGCTGCTCCGCGAGTCCCTCACCGCCTACGACCAGCGGCCCGACGTGCTCACCGCGGCGCTCGGCTTCATGGTCGACCTCCCGCGCGAGGAGGCCCTGGCGCTCTTGCAGGAGCGGGTGCGCAGGATCGAGGAGTGGCGCGGTTCCGTCACCGAGCACTACACGCCCGAGGAGGGTCCCGCCCGGCTGGGGCACATCGGCGAGATCATGAACTTCTGGGTCCACTCCGCCGACACCGGCGCCGAGTGGACCCGCGGTCTCATCGAACGCATCCGGGGCGGCGCCTACACCTTCGCCGGTGAGGGCGAACCGTTCGTCGGCGTGCTGGCCGAGGGCCAGGAGAACCCGTACGCGACCGGGCGCCCCCACCGGGGAGACGCCGGCTGATCAGTGGTGGAACCCGGTCGCCGCGCCCCTGTCGTGCGTGAGCGGGTGCGGCTGCCGGCGCAAGGACGGCAGCAGCCGCTCCAGGTCCGCCACGAGCAGATCGGCCAGATCGGCCGAGAAGCCGTTGCGGCACACCACCCGCAGCACGGTCAGGTCCTCGCGGTGCGGCGGGAAGGTGTACGCCGGCACCAGCCAGCCGCTCTCCCGCAGCCGCCGGGAGACGTCGAAGACGTCGTACGCCGTCACGTCGTCGGCCGTCGTGAACGCGAACACGGGCAGCTGGTCGCCCCGGGTCAGCAGGCGGAAGTCGCCGAGCGCCTCGACCCGCAGGGCGATCCCGCGCGCGATGTCGCGCGAGGCCTGCTGCACCGCCCGGTAGCCCTCGCGGCCCAGCCGCAGGAAGGTGTAGTACTGCGCGGCCACCTGCGCGCCCGGCCGGGAGAAGTTCAGCGCGAAGGTCGGCATGTCGCCGCCCAGGTAGTTGACGCGGAAGACCAGCTCCTCGGGCAGCGCCGCCGTGTCCCGCCACAGCGCCCAGCCGACGCCCGGGTAGACGAGGCCGTACTTGTGCCCGGAGGTGTTGATCGAGGCCACCCGGGGCAGCCGGAAGTCCCACACCAGGTCCTCGTCCAGGAAGGGCGCGACCATCCCGCCGGACGCCCCGTCGACGTGCACCGGGACGTCCAGGCCCGTCCGCTCCTGGAGGGCGTCCAGGGCCGCGCACAGCTCGGCGATCGGCTCGTAGGACCCGTCGAAGGTGGAACCGAGGATGCCGACGACACCGATGGTGTTCTCGTCGCACAGCTCGGCCGCCGCCTGCGGATCGAGATGGAACCGCTCGCCCTCCATGGGCACCTGCCGGGCCTCGACCTCCCAGAAGTTGCAGAACTTCTCCCAGCAGACCTGCACGTTCACGCCCATGACGAGATTGGGCCGGGCCGTGCCCGGATACCGGTCGGCGTTGCGGCGCGCCCAGCGCCGCTTCAGCGCCATCCCGGCCAGCATGCACGCCTCGCTCGACCCGGTCGTCGAGCAGCCCACGGCCTCCGCCGGGTCGGGCGCGTGCCACAGGTGGGCGAGCATCGCCACGCAGCGCCGCTCCAGCTCGGCGGTGCGCGGATACTCGTCCTTGTCGATCATGTTCTTGTCCCGGCACTCGCTCATCAGCACCCCGGCCTGCGGCTCCATCCAGGTGGTGACGAAGGTGGCCAGGTTCAGCCGCGCGTTGCCGTCCAGCATCAGTTCGTCGTGGACCAGCCGGTACGCCGTGGAGGGCGGCAGGGGTGTGTCCGGGAGCCGGTGCGTGGGCGGGGCCTCGGTCATGCCGCCGACGGGGTCCGTCTCGCCGTAGAAGGGGTTCACGGCGAGCCGGCGCCGGTCGCCGTCGTCGTCCCGTGGCGGGTGGTGCCCGTGGTGCAGTGGCATGGATCCGACGGTAGGTCCGGGCGTCCGGCCCTGCATCCGGGCTTGCACCTCACGCCACGTGAGGCGGCAGCGTGGAGGGCGTCAGACGAAGGGAGCGGAAGTGAGCTATTCCGTGGGACAGGTCGCCGGTTTCGCCGGAGTGACGGTGCGCACCCTGCACCACTACGACGACGTCGGCCTGCTCACCCCGAGCGAGCGCAGCCACGTGGGTCACCGGCGCTACAGCGACGCCGACCTCGACCGGCTGCAGCAGATCCTGTTCTACCGGGAGCTCGGCTTCCCGCTCGACGAGGTCGCCGTCCTGCTCGACGACCCGGACGCGGACCCGCGCGCGCACCTGCGCCGCCAGCACGAGCTGCTGACCGCCCGGATCGAGAAGCTGCGCAAGATGGCGGCGGCCGTGGAGCACGCCATGGAGGCACGCAGCATGGGCATCAACCTCACGCCCGAGGAGAAGTTCGAGGTCTTCGGGGACCACGACCCGGACCAGTACGAGGACGAGGTGCGCGAACGCTGGGGGAACACGGACGCCTACCGTCTGTCCCGGCAGCGCACCGCCGCCTGCACCAAGGACGACTTCAAGCGTCTCACCGCCGAGTTCGACGCCATCCACCGGCGCATGGCCGACCTGATGGCCGACGGCATCCCGGCCGACTCCGAGGAGGCCATGGACACGGCGGAGGAGCACCGCCGGTTCATCTCCGGCTCGTACTACGACTGCGGCCACGAGATGCACACCTGCCTCGGCGAGATGTACGTCGCCGACCCGCGCTTCACCGCGACGTACGACAAGATCCGCCCCGGCCTCGCGGTCTATCTGCGGGACGCGATCGCCGCGAACGCGGACCGGCACTCGGGGTGATTCCGGCGGTCCACAGCTCGTGCCGGGGGCGGTCACAGTTCATCCTGACGGCACCCGTGGAACCTGGGGTGGGCACAAGGCGTTGATAGTTTTGTTCGGCCGTATCCGATCGCCGTACCCCTTCATCCCACAGGAGCCCGGAACCGTGACGACGCTTGCCCTCGGCCCGAGCTGGCTGGATCCGAACTACCTCCTCGACTCGTTCGGCATCTGGGGCCTGCTCCTCATCGTCTTCGCGGAGTCCGGCCTGCTCATCGGCTTCTTCCTGCCCGGCGACTCGCTGCTGTTCACCGCGGGTCTGCTGATCACCTCCGGCCAGCTCGACTTCCCCCTGTGGGCGGCGATCGTGCTGATCTGCCTCGCCGCGATCCTCGGCGACCAGGCCGGCTACATGTTCGGCAAGAAGGTCGGCCCGGCCCTGTTCACCCGGCCGGACTCGCGCCTGTTCAAGCAGGAGAACGTCACCAAGGCGCACGAGTTCTTCGAGAAGTACGGCCCGAAGTCCCTGGTCCTGGCCCGCTTCGTGCCCATCGTGCGCACCTTCACGCCGATCATCGCCGGCGTCAGCGGCATGCGGTACCGCTCGTTCCTGACCTTCAACGTGCTCGGCGGCATCCTGTGGGGCGCGGGGGTGACCCTGCTGGGTTCCTGGCTCGGGGGCATCGACTTCGTGAAGGAGAACATCGAGGCGATCCTCATCCTGATCGTCCTGATCTCCGTGGTCCCGATCGTCATCGAGTTCCTGCGCGCCCGCTCCAAGAACAAGAAGAACCCGCCGCAGACGGCCCCTCGCCCCGAGACCGGCCACCAGGCGCACCCGCCCGTCATGGACGACGCCACCACCCAGCTGCGCCGCATCGACCCGCAGCACCAGCCGTACCAGCAGCAGCCGCAGCCGTACTCGCAGCCGCAGCCGCAGCCGTACCGGCAGCAGCCCCAGAACCCCGGCTACGGCGACCAGAACTACGGCCACCCCCAGCAGCAGCCGTACGCCCAGCCGTACCCGCAGGACTACGGCCAGCAGGGCAACCAGAACCCTTACAACCAGGGCTACTGACCAGCGTCCCGAAGGGGCGCGGGGAACCGCGCGACCGGACACGACGGGCCCGTACCCGCCCTGCGGCGGTACGGGCCCGGTCAGCAGGCGCCCCGCGTCAGAAACCCCTCGTCCGCTTCGCGGCCCGCCGCCCCGCGGCGCTCGCGGCCCCCGGCACCTTCAGGAACAGCCGGGAGATCTCCGACCCGAGGTGCACCCCGATGGCGATGGCCATGGCGAGCGCCACCGCCTTCGACAGCGACACCAGGCCCTTGTCGACCTCGTTCTGCGCGATCGCCAGCAGCCCGAAGTACGTCGCCGAACCCGGCAGCAGGGGACCGATCGCCGCGGTCGTGTAGGGCAGCGCCGAAGCGAACCGGTACCGGGACATCAGCTGCCCGAACAGGCCCACCAGCCCCGCCGCGACGGCCGTGGAGGCCACCGGCGAGATGTCGCCCGCGTAGTGCATCGCCCCGTACACGGACCAGGCCACGCCACCGTTGAGCGTGACCGCCAGCACGGTGGACCGTTCCTGCTGGAGCAGGATCGCGAAGGTCAGCGACAGCAGCATCGACGCGATGATCTGCAGCACCGGCCGCTCGGTGCCCGCCAGCGCGGCGTCCGGGTTCAGCTTGGCACCCAGCTGGACGCCGAAGTACAGCACCACCAGCACCCCGACGACGATGCCGACGAAGAAGTACATGACCTCCAGCAGACGCGCGGAGGCGGTGATGTAGAAGCCGGTCAGACCGTCCTGCACGCCCGCGACCAGGGCCCGCCCCGGCAGCAGCGCGAAGAGACCACCGGTGATGACCGCGGACGCGATCACGTCCACGTGCGCCAGGGTCAGCGCGATGCCCATCGCGGCCGGCGGCATCGCGGCGACCGCGAACTGGTAGAACTCCGGCAGCCCGCGCCCCGCGCACAGCCACGCCAGCCGGTCGCCGAGCATCGCGCCGACCATCGCCGCGACGAAGACGATCAGGTCACCGCCGACGAGCAGCGAGGCCGCGCCCGCGAGCAGCCCGCTCGCCAGGGTCAGCACCCAGGTCGGGTACGGGTGCCGGTTCCTGCGGATCTCCGCCAGCCGCCGGTACGCCTCCTCCAGGGAGACGTGCGTCTCCGGGTCGCTGAGGTCGTCCACCAGCTGGAACACGGCCGCCAGACGCGTGTAGTCGGTGCCCCGGCGGCGCACCGTCCGGGAGGCCGTCACCGGGTCCTCCACCAGGGACGGCTGGTGGGAGATCGACAGCAGGGTGAAGGTGACGTTCGGCTCGCAGCGGTCCAGGCCGTAGGAACGGCAGACGGCGAACATCGCCGCCTCCACGTCCTCGGCGCCCTCGCCGCCCGCCAGCAGCAGCTCGCCGATACGCAGGGTCAGGTCGAGCACCCGCGGTACCGCGGGACCCGTCTCGTCGTCGTGCCGCTGCTCCTTCTCCGGCGCGGGCCGCTCGGCCACCGGCATGCGCAGCATCGCCCGCATCCGGTCCTGCCAGGGCACGTCCTTGGTCAGGTTCACCGCCGGTATGCCGCTCGCCGGCGTGAACGCGGCCGGGGCGTTCCAGGCGCTGTAGGTGCTCGGCGTGCTGAACGCCGACCCCTCCGCCTCGGCAGGCGGGGCCGACGGCACGTCCAGTCCCTCGGGCACGGCGAACTCCGAGGTGGTCTCGGACTCCGTGCCGGATCTGGGTACGGCCAGCCCGTCGGGAATCGCGAACTCGGACGTCGTCGACGACTCGCCGTCGACCGGCGACGCGACCCCGGAGGGGTGCCGGAAGGCACTCCTGGCCTCGTCCGACTGCGGCTTGCGGTCCTCCGCGTCCGTCACTTGCGTAGCGCTCCCTGGTACGAACACACCCTCCTGTAGCCCTCAGTATGCGCACCCAAACGCGAAC
Organism: Streptomyces viridiviolaceus; assembly: GCF_014650995.1. Lineage (GTDB taxonomy): Bacteria > Actinomycetota > Actinomycetes > Streptomycetales > Streptomycetaceae > Streptomyces > Streptomyces viridiviolaceus. The sequence goes on along the minus strand of NZ_BMWA01000015.1, from coordinate 72,293 downwards.
GGGCCGCACGCCTGGCGTGCGACCCGTTACGGGAGTGGCGAGGCTCTCAGTGGCCGCCCTGCTCCTTGAAACGCTTGTAGGACCGCTCGATCTCCGCCTCGGCGTCCGTACGGCCGACCCAGTTGGCGCCCTCGACCGACTTGCCCGGCTCCAGGTCCTTGTAGACCTCGAAGAAGTGCTGGATCTCCAGGCGGTCGAACTCGGACACGTGGTGGATGTCCCGCAGGTGCTCCACGCGCGGGTCCGTGGACGGCACGCACAGCAGCTTGTCGTCGCCGCCGGCCTCGTCCGTCATGCGGAACATGCCGATCGCGCGGCAGCGGATGAGGCAGCCCGGGAACGTGGGCTCGTCCAGGATGACCAGCGCGTCCAGCGGGTCGCCGTCCTCGCCGAGGGTGTTCTCGACGAAGCCGTAGTCGGTCGGGTAGGCGGTCGAGGTGAAGAGTCGACGGTCCAGGCGGATCCGACCCGTCTCGTGGTCCACCTCGTACTTGTTCCGCGAACCCTTCGGGATCTCGATCGTGACGTCGAACTCCACCGGTGGCTCCTCCATGATCAACACATAGTTCTGGTGGTTAAGTGTCCCTCACGCAGGTGTGTGATCGCGAAAGGGGCTGGTGGTCGTGCCAGAGCTGAGGCCTTGGCGGGCCGCGGACGCCGTACGTCCGCGTCTCGCGCGCGCCGCGCGGGCCGTCGAGCCGCGGGTCGCGCGGCTCTTCCGGATCACGAGGCCGAAGACCTGGCAGTACACCGCGGGTGCCGCGACCGCCGGGCTGGCACTCGCCGCCGGTGTGGTGACCGCCGCGGGGCCCTGGGACTCCACGGGTCAGCGTACGGCCGAGCGTGACCGGGCCGTCGCCCAGGAGCACACGGGTGGCGCAGATCACGGCCGCGGATCCGCCGACTCCGGTACGGCGCCCGGGGCGCCCCTGCCCGCGCCCAGCGCCGGGTCCGTGCTGACCGGCCTCGGCGGTGCCTCCGGCGCCGTGAAGGCGGCCCCGAGCGGCAGGAAGGCCGCCGACGTCCTGGACCCCCTGCTGAAGGACCCGGCGCTCGGCTCCCGGCACGCGGCGTCCGTCGTCGACCTCGCCACCGGCAAGCGCCTGTACGGCACCGGTGTCGGCGTGCCCCTCGTCCCCGCCTCCACCACCAAGATCGCCACCGCCGTCGCCGCCCTCACCGCGCTGGGCCCCGACCACCGCCTCACCACCCGCACCGTCCTGGAACCCGGAACCGGCCGGCTCGTCCTGGTCGGCGGCGGCGACCCCACCCTGACCGCCCGCAAGGACGCCGGCGGACTCGCGAGCCTGCGCACCCTCGCCCACGGGACCGCCGAGGCACTGAGGAAGCGGGGCACGCACAGGGTCACGCTGTCGTACGACACGACGCTGTACGCCGGCTCCGAGATGCACCCGATCGGGGTCAACGACAACCTCGCCGCCGTCACCGCCCTGATGGCCGACGAGGCCCGCACGGACGACTCCCGCAGCGGCCCGGCCCCCCGGGCGGCGGACCCGGCGGGGGAGGCGGCCCGCACCTTCGCCGCCTTCCTGCGCGAGAACGGCGTCGAGACGACGTCGCCCCCCGGCCCCTCGAAGGCGACGAAGCGCGCCGACACCCTCGCCGCCGTCTCCTCGCCCCCGCTGTCGGCCCTGGTCGAGCGGATGCTGACCGACAGCGACAACGACCTCGCCGAGGCCCTCGCCCGCCACACGGCCGTGGCGACCGGGAAGCCGGCCGACTTCGACGGCGCCTCGGCCGCCGTCGCCGCCCGGCTGAAACAGCTCGGCCTGCACCTCCAGGGCGTGGAGTTCCACGACGGCAGCGGCCTGGACCGCGCCGACCGGCTCACCGCCGATCTGCTGACGGACCTGCTCGCCACGGCGGCCGACCCGGACCGGCCCGAACTGCGGCCGGTCCTCACCGGCCTCCCCGTCGCCGGGTTCACGGGCACGCTCACCAGCCGCTACACGGACGGCGCGGCCGGCCTCGTACGCGCGAAGACGGGCACGCTGACGGGCGTGAACTCCCTCGCGGGCACGGTCGTCGACCGGAACGGCCGCATCCTCGCCTTCGCCTTCCTGGCCTCGGACACGGCCGACCCCCACGCGGCCCAGTCCGTCCTGGACCGGGCGGCGACGTCACTGGCGAGCTGCGGCTGCAGATGAGCGCCCCGGGCGTCGCCCGCGGTCCCGCCCGGGACCCGTCCGGCCCGGCGCCGGCACCCCGTCGACGACACCTGTACCTCGTGGCGCACCCGACCCTCCCCGCCCGCACAGCCTGCCCCCAGCGGCAGCGCTCACGTACCGTTGACGCATGACGAGCATCGGCGCATCTTCCGGCATGGTCGACTGGAATCTCGCGGTGGCGACCGCGACCCGGCTCGTACGGCCGGGACCCGAGGTGAGCCGCGACGAGGCCCGGGCCGTCGTCGCGGAGCTGCGCCGGCACGCCAAGTCCTCGGAGCGACACGTCCGGGGCTTCACCCGTCTGGCCACCGAGGAGGGCCACGACACCCCCGTCCTCGTCGTCGACCGCCCCGGCTGGGTCCGGGCGAACGTCGCCGGCTTCCGGGAACTCCTCAAACCGCTGCTCGACAAGATGGAGGAGCGGCGCGGCAACGGCCCCGGCGGCGCGGTCCTCGGCGCCGTCGGCGGCAAGGTCACCGGCGTCGAACTGGGCATGCTGCTGTCGTTCCTGGCCTCCCGCGTCCTCGGCCAGTACGAGACCTTCGCCCCGGCCACCCGCGAACTGCCCGCCGGGTCGAACGGCGGCGGCCGGCTGCTGCTCGTCGCCCCGAACATCGTGCACGTCGAGCGGGAACTCGACGTCGAGCCCCACGACTTCCGCCTGTGGGTGTGCCTGCACGAGGAGACGCACCGCACGCAGTTCACGGCGGTGCCCTGGCTGCGCGACCACCTCGAGGGCGAGATCCAGTCCTTCCTCGCGGAGACCGACGTCGACCCCATGACGGTGCTGGAGCGCATCCGGGACGCCGCCCAGTCGCTCGCCGGAGGCCGGCCCGAGGGCGAGGAGGACGACGGCGGCCGGTCCCTGGTCGAACTGGTGCAGACCCCCGCCCAGCGCGAGGTGCTCGGGCGCCTCACCGCCGTGATGTCCCTGCTGGAGGGCCACGCCGACTTCGTGATGGACGGCGTCGGCCCGGACGTCGTGCCGACCGTGGGCGAGATCCGCGAGAAGTTCCAGCAGCGCCGTGCCAAGGGCGCCTCCCGGCTCGACCTGGCCCTGCGCAAGCTGCTGGGCCTGGACGCCAAGCTGCGGCAGTACCGGGACGGAGAGCGCTTCGTCCGGGCCGTCGTCGACGAGGTCGGCATGGACGGGTTCAACCGCGTCTGGACCTCCCCGAACACGCTCCCCACCAAGTCGGAGATCGCCAAACCGGCGGACTGGATCGCGCGGGTGCACCGCAAGCCGGAGTCGTGAACCGGCGGAGGGGTCGTGAACCGGCGGAGGAGTCGTGAAACGCAGCCGACCGGCGGCAGGCGAACGCCCCTCCAATCACCCGTCCGAGGGACCGTGAGCCCCCGGCAGGCGTGCGATGCTCGGAGAACGCCCCGTTTCTGTCACCATCTACACACTCTGCGTGACCGGAACTCGGGCTCACCCCCGAAAACTTCATGAAGGGCACCGGACATGGGTCCCCATCCTGCGGTCGCGGCGATACGCCTGGCGGTCCGCCGCGTCCTCCACGACATCCTCACCGAACTGAACTGCGTCACCACCAGCGGCATCCCCGAGCGTGCCGCCGCGGGTGTCCCGGCCGCCGACAGCGCTCGCGAGCGCCCGCAGCCGCCGCTCGTGCTCGTGGCGTGCTCCGGCGGTGCCGACTCCATGGCACTCGCCTCCGCCCTCGCCTTCGAGGCCCCCAGACTCGGCGTCCGCGCCGGCGGAGTCACCGTCGACCACGGGCTTCAGGCCGGGTCCGACCTGCGTGCCGAGGAAGTCGTCCTGCGCCTGCGCGAGCTCGGCCTCGACCCCGTCGAGTCCGCCGCCGTGACCGTCGGCCGCACGGGCGGGCCCGAGGCCGCCGCCCGCGACGCCCGCTACGCCGCCCTCGACGCCGCCGCCCTGCGCCACGGCGCCGCCGCCGTCCTGCTCGGCCACACCCGCGACGACCAGGCCGAGACCGTCCTGCTGGGCCTCGCCCGGGGCTCCGGCATCCGCTCCCTGTCGGGCATGGCCGCGGTCTCGGGGGCCGGCGGCCGTTACCGACGCCCCTTCCTCGAGGTCGACCGGCAGACCGCCCGCAAGGCCTGCATGGTCCAGGCCCTCCCCGTCTGGGACGACCCGCACAACGTCGACCCGGCGTACACGCGTTCCCGGCTGCGCCACGAGGGCCTGCCCGCCCTGGAGAAGGCGCTCGGCAAGGGCGTCGTCGAGGCCCTGGCCCGCACGGCCCAGCTCTCCCGGGACGACGCCGACGCCCTCGACGCCTGGGCCCGGCAGGCCGAGGCCGGCGTCCGCGACGCCACGGGGCAGCTGGAGTGCGCCAAGCTCTACGCCCTGCCGCCCGCCGTGCGCCGCCGGATCCTGCGCCGCGCCGCCATCGACGCCGGTGCACCGGCCGGTGCGCTGTTCGCCCGCCACATCGAGGAAGTCGACCGGCTGATCACCGGCTGGCGCGGCCAGGGGGCCATCAACCTCCCCGGCAAAGTCGTCGCCCGGCGGCAGGGTGGCAGACTGGTGATTCGGCAAGGCTGAATCCGGATCCCCGGGCAGGGCCGCGTACGCGGAACCGTGGGCGGTCCGGCGGCCGCGCGCGAACGAGCCGTCAACGGGGCACGACCGAAAGTGATGCGGGTGGACGCGAAAGACATGGGTGCCGACCTTCAGCAGGTACTCATCACCAAGGAAGAGATCGACGCGAAGCTGGCCGAGCTGGCCGCGAAGATCGACGCGGAGTACGCGGGCAAGGACCTGCTCATCGTCGGAGTCCTCAAGGGCGCGGTGATGGTCATGGCCGACCTCGCCCGGACGCTGTCCACCCCCGTCACCATGGACTGGATGGCCGTGTCGTCGTACGGCGCGGGCACCCAGTCCTCCGGCGTGGTGCGGATCCTCAAGGACCTCGACACCGACATCAAGGGCAAGCACGTCCTGATCGTCGAGGACATCATCGACTCCGGTCTGACGCTGTCCTGGCTGATCTCCAACCTCGGCTCGCGCGAGCCCGCCTCCCTCAAGGTGTGCACCCTGCTGCGCAAGCCCGACGCCGCCAAGGTCGCCATCGACGTAGAGTGGGTCGGTTTCGACATCCCCAACGAGTTCGTCGTCGGCTACGGCCTCGACTACGCCGAGAAGTACCGCAACCTCCCGTTCGTCGGTACGCTCGCGCCCCACGTGTACGGCGGCTGACGAGGCCCCGCGACGGTTTCGCGGGGCGACCGGGAACCCCGGCGGCCCTCGCGCCGTTGGAGCATGCAGACGGGAATGCCAGCCGTCCTGTGCGGCTTCGGCCCACCGGGCTGGGGTACCGTCAGAAGAACTGTCTTATCAAACTCACTATGGCAGGAGGGACGGGGCGGCACCGCTCCGTGTGGATGGACGTGAAGCGATACTTCCGTGGGCCGGTCATGTGGATCGTGCTGGCCGTCCTTGCCGTGGTCGTGTTGATGCAGGTCGTCGGCTCGTCCGGCGGCTACAAGACGGTGGACACGGGCCAGGTCGTCCAGGCGATCAACCAGAACAAGGTCGAGTCGGCCAAGCTGACCACCGGTGACGAGCAGACCATCAAGGTCCAGCTCAAGGACGGCGAAAAGGTCGAGGGCAGCTCGAAGATCCAGGCGAGCTACATCGGCGATCAGGGCGTGGACATCGCCAACACGCTGCAGAACAAGTTCCAGGACAAGCAGATCTCGGACGGCTACACGGTTTCGCCGTCCAAGCAGAACCCGTTCGTCGGGATCCTGCTCTCCCTGCTGCCGTTCGTCCTGATCGTGGTCGTCTTCCTGTTCCTGATGAATCAGATGCAGGGCGGCGGCTCCCGGGTCATGAACTTCGGCAAGTCCAAGGCCAAGCTCATCACCAAGGACACCCCGAAGACGACGTTCGCCGATGTCGCCGGGTCGGACGAGGCCGTCGAGGAACTCCACGAGATCAAGGAGTTCCTCCAGGAGCCGGCCAAGTTCCAGGCCGTCGGCGCCAAGATCCCCAAGGGCGTGCTGCTGTACGGCCCGCCCGGCACCGGCAAGACCCTGCTGGCGCGCGCCGTCGCGGGCGAGGCCGGTGTGCCGTTCTACTCGATCTCCGGTTCCGACTTCGTCGAGATGTTCGTCGGTGTCGGTGCCTCCCGGGTCCGTGACCTGTTCGAGCAGGCCAAGGCCAACGCGCCCGCCATCGTGTTCGTCGACGAGATCGACGCGGTCGGCCGCCACCGCGGCGCCGGCCTCGGCGGTGGTCACGACGAGCGCGAGCAGACGCTGAACCAGCTGCTCGTAGAGATGGACGGCTTCGACGTGAAGGGCGGCGTGATCCTCATCGCCGCCACCAACCGGCCCGACATCCTCGACCCGGCGCTGCTGCGCCCCGGCCGTTTCGACCGGCAGATCGCCGTCGACCGCCCGGACATGCAGGGCCGTCTGGAGATCCTCAAGGTCCACCAGAAGGGCAAGCCGGTCGCCCCCGACGTCGACCTGTCGGCCGTCGCCCGCCGTACGCCCGGCATGACCGGTGCCGATCTGGCCAACGTGCTGAACGAGGCCGCTCTGCTGACGGCCCGCAGCGACCAGAAGCTGATCGACAACCACATGCTGGACGAGGCGATCGACCGCGTGGTCGCCGGCCCGCAGAAGCGGACCCGGATCATGTCGGACAAGGAGAAGAAGATCACCGCGTACCACGAGGGCGGTCACGCCCTGGTCGCGGCGGCCTCACCGAACTCCGACCCCGTCCACAAGATCACGATCCTGTCCCGCGGCCGGGCCCTCGGCTACACGATGGTGCTCCCGGACGAGGACAAGTACTCGACCACGCGCAACGAGATGCTCGACCAGCTCGCCTACATGCTGGGCGGCCGCGCGGCCGAGGAACTGGTCTTCCACGACCCGACGACGGGCGCCGCCAACGACATCGAGAAGGCCACCGGTCTGGCCCGCGCGATGGTCACGCAGTACGGCATGACCGAGCGCCTCGGCGCGATCAAGTTCGGCGGCGACAACACCGAGCCGTTCCTCGGCCGTGAGATGGCTCACCAGCGCGACTACTCGGAAGAGGTCGCCGCGCTCGTCGACGAAGAGGTCAAGAAGCTCATCGAGACCGCGCACAACGAGGCCTGGGAAATCCTCGTCGAGAACCGTGACGTCCTCGACAACCTGGTCCTCGCGCTGCTGGAGAAGGAGACGCTGGGCAAGGAGGAGATCGCCGAGATCTTCGCCCCGATCGTCAAGCGTCCGCCCCGGCCCGCCTGGACCGGCTCCTCCCGTCGCACCCCCTCGACCCGTCCGCCGGTGCTCTCCCCCAAGGAGCTGGCCCTGACGAACGGTGCGAACGGCGCGACGGCGGCGATCTCCACCGCCAAGAGCACCACGGCGGAGTCCGCCGCGGCTCCGGAGCACGCTCCGGAGGAGCGTCCCGAGGGCTGACCGCTCTCCCCGACGGCCCCATCGGGCCCGGAATGTATGCCGTGCCCCCCAGGTTCTAGCCTTGGGGGGCGCGGCATTCCCGTATGCCCGGCAGGCAAGACAGACAGGAACGAGGCACCACATGACCGACCCGGTGACGCTGGACGGCGAGGGCCAGATCGGCGAGTTCGACGAGAAGCGGGCCGAGAACGCCGTGCGTGAACTGCTGATCGCGGTCGGTGAGGACCCCGACCGCGAGGGCCTCCGGGAGACGCCGGCACGGGTGGCGCGGGCGTACAAGGAGATATTCGCGGGACTGTGGCAGCAGCCCGGGGACGTGCTCACGACGACGTTCGACCTCGGGCACGACGAGATGGTCCTGGTGAAGGACATCGAGGTGTTCTCCACCTGTGAGCACCACCTGGTGCCGTTCCGCGGCGTCGCTCACGTCGGCTACATCCCGTCCACCAGCGGCAAGATCACCGGTCTGTCCAAGCTCGCCCGCCTCGTGGACGTCTTCGCGCGCCGTCCGCAGGTGCAGGAACGACTCACCACGCAGGTCGCGGACTCCCTGATGGAGATCCTGGAGCCGCGCGGAGTGATCGTCGTGGTGGAGTGCGAGCACATGTGCATGTCGATGCGCGGTATCCGCAAGCCCGGTGCGAAGACCATCACGTCGGCGGTGCGCGGTCAGCTGCGGGACGCGGCGACGCGCAACGAGGCGATGAGCCTGATCATGGCCCAGTGACGCCGCGGCGGCGTCAGGCCGCCGGAGCCGCGCCCGCGTGGTCGTTGTCGTCGTCCTCCGGGAGCCTGCAGACGCGCTCCAGGAAGATGGCGGCCGCTATGACGCCGATGCCCGCGAGCACCGAGAAGCCGGAGTAGATGGCCTGGTCGCGGCGGGCGGGGATGTCGAGGGACTCCAGGAGGAAGACGCCCGTGCCGCCGTACATACCGGCGACCAGGGCGGCCACCAGGGCGCTGGCCTGCCCGAAGACGACCGCGCGGGCCGCCATCAGCGGGTCGACGCCCTTGGCGCCGGGGACACGGTCGCGCTGGGCCTTCAGGCGGGCGCGCAGCGAGAGCGCCGTGGCCAGCAGGACCACGGCGATCAGGGCGAGGACGACGGGGGCGGCCAGGGGGACGCTCGGGAGGGTCCCGATCGAGTTCCACAGGCGGGCGCCGGCCCAGGACAGGATGCCGGCCACGACGAAGACGCCGGCCAGCACCCTGATGCGCAACTCTTTCACGGTGTCCCTTCGGTCCCCCGGATGCCCGGTTCCGCCACTTCGGCCGTCTCGACCTTAACGACTACTCGGGCAGCCGGAGTTCCAGGTCGGCGCGGGGCGCGACACCGGCCCGCGTGACGGCGTCCAGGAGGTCCGCGACCGAGCCCCGGCCCGGCAACTGGGCCTCGGGGTCGAGATCGTGCCAGGGGGCGAGGACGAAGGCGCGCTCGTGGGCGCGGGGGTGGGGGAGGGTGAGCCGCGGGTCGTCGGAGACGACGTCGGCGTAGGAGACGATGTCGACGTCGAGGGTGCGCGGGCCCCAGCGCTCGTCGCGTACGCGGTGGAAGGCCTCCTCGACGGCGTGCGCCCGCTCCAGGAGGGAGGACGGGTCGAGCGTGGTCTTCAGGACCACGACCGCGTTGAAGTACGACGGCTGGGTGCCGGGCTCGACGCCCCACGGCTGCGTCTCGTACACCGGCGAGACCCCTTTGACGCGCACGCCGGGGGTGTCCTCCAGCGCGTCGATGGCGCCCTGGAGGTTCTCCAGGCGGTTGCCGAGGTTGGAGCCGAGGGCGATCACGGCGCGCTTGGGGTTGGACAGCGTCGAGTCGGCGGCGTCCACCTTCTCCACGACGGAGGCGGGCACCGGCTGGACGGTCGGGTCGCTGGGACCCGGGGTGAACGGGACGCTCATACACGGCTCCGGGTGATGGTGACGGTCACGTCGTCGAACGGGACGGTGATCGGCGCGTCCGGCTTGTGGACACAGACCTCGACCTCCTCGACCCCTTCGTGCTTCAGACAGACCTGGGCGATGCGCTCGGCGAGCGTCTCGACGAGGTTGACGGGCTCGCCCTCGACGACGGCCACGACCTCCTCGGCCACGATGCCGTAGTGCACGGTCTTCGCCAGGTCGTCGTCGGCCGCGGCCGGCCGGGTGTCCAGGCCAAGGACGAGGTCCACGAGGAAGGTCTGGCCCTCCTCGCGCTCCTTGGGGAACACACCGTGGTGCCCGCGGGCCTTCAGGCCGCGCAGCGCGACACGATCCACGCGAATCACTCCTGCAGTCGTCGGTCTCGGCCGGTCCTCACCGCGTGCGGGCGGCACGCCGGCCTGAAGTCGAATCTACCCGCGGGCACCGACAGTGCCGGGCCGCGGGGGCGTCGGACGGGGCGGGGACCGACAGGTTTCACCGTGCGTTTGCCCTGGCGGGCCCGGTGGCTCACGGGTTGGTGGGCGCCCCTGCCCGCCGGTCCGTGATTCCGGACACTTCTTGTTTCCCACGGGCCCTCCGGGGGTCGACTACCCACTCAGGGGGGTGTCTCCTCGCCGTCCTCCTCCTCGGTTTCCGCCAGCACGGGCGAGGCGTGGTGCGACCACAGTTTCCAGCCGGAGGGCGTGCGCCGGAACGCGTTGGTGGCGACCACGAGCTGGCCGACGAGCGGTCCGAGCTCGTCGCCCTCGCCGGGGGCCGGGCCGCCGCTGAGGATGTTCTCCGTGCAGGTCACCAGGGCGGTGTCACCGGTGACGGAGACGTGCACGTCGGTGAGGAAGAACTGGATGTAGTCGGTGTTCGCCATGATCAGCGCGTACGACCTGAGGACCTCGCCGCGCCCGGTCAGCACCGGCCACCCGGGGTGCACGCACGAGACCACACCGGCGTCCGCCGGGTCGTGGTACGTCTCGTCGATGCCCAGGTCGGAGGGGGTGAGCCAGAACTCGGAGACCTTTTCGAAATCGCCTTGCTCAAGCGCCTCGTAGAAGGCGGTGTTGGCGGCCTCGACCTCTTCGACGTCGATGTGGGGGGCGTTCACCGGGCTCCTTCTGTGCCCTCGCCCGCCGTGCGCGCCCCCTCGATGGCACGCGCGACACGGACTGCGTCCGCCGTCGCCCGTACCTCGTGCACGCGGACCGCCCACGCGCCGACGTGCGCGGCGAGCGCCGAGACGGCGGCGGTGGCGGCGTCCCGCTCGCGGGCCGGCGGCGGAGCGCCCTCCGGCCCGGCGAGGACCCGGCCGAGGAACCGCTTGCGGGAGGCCGCTACGAGCAGTGGATGGCCGAGGCCCAGCAGACGGTCCAGGTGGGCCAGCAGGACGAGGTCGTGCTCGGCGTCCTTGGAGAAGCCGAGGCCGGGGTCGACGACGACGCGGTCGGGGGCGATGCCGCCCTCCAGAACGGCCTCCACGCGCGCGTGCAGCTCGTCGACGACCTCGGTGACCACGTCGTCGTACGTGCCCCGGACGTTGCCGCCCTCCAGCAGGCCGCGCCAGTGCATGACGACGAAGGGGGCGCCGGCGTCCGCGACGACCGGGATCATGCGGGGGTCGGCGAGGCCGCCGGAGACGTCGTTGACGAGGGCGGCGCCGGCCGCGAGGGCCTGCTCGGCGACGGAGGCGCGCATGGTGTCGACGGAGATCGTGACGCCCTCGGAGGCCAGGCCGCGCACCACCGGGACGACCCGCCTGAGCTCCTCGTCCTCGTCGACGCGGGTGGCGCCGGGGCGGGTGGACTCGCCGCCGACGTCGACCAGGTCCGCGCCCTGGGCGACCAGGTCGAGGCCGTGCTTGATGGCGGCCGTCGTGTCGAACCAGCGGCCACCGTCGGAGAAGGAGTCCGGGGTCACGTTCACGACCCCCATGACCGCGCAGCGGTCCCATGCGGTCAGTCCCGTCAGGTGGCGGCGGCCGGTCTGCTTGCTCATGTGTTCAGCCTAGGCCCAGGGGCGGGTCGCCCTCCCGCGCGGCCCGGTCGGGCGCCGGGCGGGCGTCCCCGCGGGGTCCACGAGGAGGTCACGCCGCCCGTACGTCGTGCTCGGCGACGCGGTGGGCGCACGGCCGCCGGGCGCCGGTGCGGCGGCGCAGGGAACGCGGGAGGGGCAGGGCGAGGTCGACGAAGCCCTCCGCCTGCATGGCGGCGAAGCCGATGCGCGGCAGGTCGGCTGAGGAGCGGTAGACGACGAAGCGGGGCTCCCACCGGGGCCGGAACTTGGCGTTGAACCTGTACAGGGACTCGATCTGGAACCACCGGGAGAGGAACACCAGCAGCCCGCGCCAGGCGCGCAGCACCGGGCCCGCGCCGATCTTCTCGCCGCGGGCGAGCGCCGAGCGGAACATCGCGAAGTTCAGCGAGACCCGCGTGATGCCGAACCGCGGGGCGGCCTGGAGGGCGGCCACGATCAGCAGCTCGTTCATGCCGGGGTCGGCCGAGCGGTCGCGGCGCATCAGGTCCAGGGAGGCGCCGTCGGCGCCCCAGGGCACGAAGTGCAGGATCGCCCTCAGATCGCCGTACTCGCCGGGCTCGGCGTCGGGCCTGTGCGCGGTGGCGATCAGGCAGTCGCCGTCGGAGGGGTCGCCGATGCGGCCCAGCGCCATGGAGAAGCCGCGCTCGGTGTCGGTGCCGCGCCAGTCGGCCGCGGCGCGGCGGATGCGGTCCAGTTCGGCGTCGCCGAGATCAGCCACGCGCCGTACCCGGGTCTCGTAACCGGCTCGCTCGATGCGCTTGACCATCTGGCGCACGTTGCGCATCGCGCGGCCGGCGAGCGAGAAATCCGCGACGTCCACCACCGCCTCGTCGCCCAGTTCGAGGGCGTCGAGCCCGGTTTCGCGGGTCCACACCTCGCCGCCGGTCTCGGAGCAGCCCATGACGGCGGGGGTCCAGGAGTGGGCGCGCGCCTCGTCCATGAAGCGTTCGATGGCGCCCGGCCACGCCTCGACGTCGCCGATCGGGTCGCCGCTGGCGAGCATCACTCCGGAGACGACGCGGTAGGTCACGGCCGCCTTGCCGCTGGGGGAGAAGACGACCGCCTTGTCGCGCCGCAGCGCGAAGTGGCCGAGCGAGTCCCGGCCACCGTGCTTGGCGAGCAGGGCGCGCAGGCGTGCCTCGTCCTCCTTCGTCAGGCGGGCGGCGGGGTGTTCGGGGCGGAAGGCCAGATAGACGGTGGTGACGGCGGTGAGCAGCCCGAGCGCGCCGAGGGAGAAGGCGACCGTCCAGGAGGTGCTGCCCCGGTAGCCGACCGGCCCCTCGACGCCGAACAGGCCGTACAACACGTGCGTGATGCGGTCGGCCAGGCTCGGATCGCCGACCATGCGGTGCGGGTGGGCGCTGACGACGACCAGCCCGAGGGCGAGCGAACCGGCGCCCATGAGTACGAAGTTGGCCAGCGCCCGCCACCGGCTGCGCGGGTCGGGCAGCGCGGCGAACTGGTCCCGGTGTCGCAGCAGGGCGGCGAGCAGCGCGAGCGAGATCAGTACCCCGGCGAGGGAGTGACGGTAGGTGAACTGCGCGGCGGCGCCGAACGGCAGCAGCGCCACGGCGGCCCGCCACGCCCGGCGCTTGCGGCGCCGCAGCCCGTGGGCGAGAAGCAGCAACAGCACCCCGGCGCTGAGCGACAGCGCCGCGGCGAACGGGCCGAACGCGCCGGGCAGCACCTCGGCGAGAGTGTGCATACGGCTGTGCCGGAACCGCGGGAACACGCCCGCGGCGATGTCCAGCAGGCCGACGAGGGTGCAGGCTCTGCCGACGATGAGGGGCACGGCCTGAGGGCGCGGGCCGCGCAGCATGCGGCGCGCGGTCGTGGAGGGGGGAACCCCATCCGACATTTCCTCATCTGTCCTGGCAGACATCGCATCCCGTGGTTCTGCGAAAGATCGTGGATCCGGGCCCGATTCGGGCATCCGGCGACATTGCGCCCTCTAGGACGGTGTCTCGGAGGGAGAGGTTCACTCTCCTTCACACGGAAAAGCCCGGCCGGATTCACACGGAAAGCGCAGGCAGGCAACGACACATGGGTCTCACGAGTGACACGGTGCTCGCGCTGGCGGTGCTGTCCGGCGTGGTGCTCTTCGTCGGCACGGTGTGGCTGTGGCCTTGGCTGGCCCGGCGGAGCCCGCGGGCCGTCTGCGGGCGGGTCGGCCTGCTGCTCGCCACGCAGCTGGCCCTGTTCGCCGCGGTCGGCCTCGCCGCCAACCAGGCGTTCGGGTTCTACGCGAGCTGGGCGGACCTGTTCGGGCGGGAGACCGGCCAGGGTGTGGTCGTCGACCACACGGCCGGCGAGTCGGGCGGCCTGCTGGAAGTGGTCGGCACCCGGAGGGTGCAGGCGGCCGGCGCGGCCCGGCCGGAGGTCGCGGGCCAGGTCCAGAGGATCGAGGTCGTCGGCCGTACGACGCACATCGCGACGCCCGCCTACGTGTACCTGCCGCCGGAGTACTTCCAGCCCCGCCACCGCGCCCGTACGTTTCCCGCGGCCGTCGTGCTGACCGGCTACCCGGGCACGGCCGAGGCGCTGGTGGACAAGCTGCACTATCCGCGCACGGCCCTGGACCTGGCCAGGGACGGCCGCATGCAGCCGATGATCCTGGTGATGCTGCGTCCCACGGTGGCGCCGCCGCGGGACACGGAGTGCGTGGACGTCCCGGGCGGCCCGCAGACGGAGACGTTCTTCGCCGAGGACCTCCCCGAGGCCGTGCTCAGCCACTACCGGGTGGGCCGGAAGCCGGGCAGCTGGGGCGTCGTCGGCGACTCGACCGGTGGTTACTGCTCGCTGAAGCTCGCCATGCACCACCCCGGGGTGTACGCGGCCGGTGCCGGTCTGTCCGCGTACTACGACGCGCCGAGCGACCCGACCACGGGTGATCTCTTCCACGGGGACGAGGAACTGAGGAATCGGGCCGACCTGTGGTGGTATCTCAAACACATGCCGGCGCCGGACACTTCACTGCTCGTCACCAGCAGCAAGGCCGGCGAGTCGAACTACAAGGACACGCTGGAGTTCATTGAGCGGGTGAAGGCCAAGAAGCGGACGCGGATCTCGTCGATCATCCTCGAAAGCGGCGGACACAACTTCAATACGTGGCGGCGCGAGATTCCCGCGACACTGCAGTGGCTCGGCGGGCGCCTGAGCGGCCGGTGACGAGGCCGTCGGCCGGCGCCGCCGACGGGTGCCCTGATGAACCCCGCCTGAAAACGATCTTGAGGTAATTCGTCTTCCGGTGCGCAAGTGGATTCCTGATGCTGTGTGAACGCTTCGGAGATGGCTGTGTTTTTACGGGGCGGGGCGCCAAGATTCGCCTACGCGCGGTAAGTTTCTGGCCATGCCACGTGGACGTCACCGCCATTCCCCGCCCCTGCACAGGCTGCTTCCCCCGTCGGCGATCGCAGGCGTCTCCGTCGTCTGCGCCCTCGGCCCCTGGGTGTTCAGCGAAATGATGCTCCTGCGTTCGCTGGCCGCGGCCGCCGCGGTGACGGCGGTCGCCGGTGCGTTCGTCATGCGTCGCTGGGACGCGCAGGCGGGCAAGCGCGTCGCCGACCTCACGCGCGCGCGTGCGAGCGACGAGTGGCGTCACGAGGAACGGGTCGCCGAACTGGAGTCCGACCTGGAGGAGTCGCGCGAGCTGCGCGTGAAGCTGGAGCAGCGGCTCCGGGCGAAGCGCGCGGAGCTGGCGGGGCTGCGCAACGAGCACGCCTCCCTGCTGCGGCGGTACGCGACGGCGGAGACCGAGCGCGCCACCGCGCTGGAGGGCCGCCGCCTGCTGGAGATAGAGGCCGCGTCCCCGACGCCCGCGCTGCCGCCGGCACGGCCGGCGCAGGAGACAGCGGCCCAGGAGGCCGAGGTGACGGCCGAGGGTTCCGAGGCCGGCGAGGAGACCCCGGAGACGCCCGCCGTGTTCTCGCCGGAGGGCTCCCGGCTGTTCCTGCGGGCGCGGGCCGCGCTCTCGCGCTTCGACCGTGAGACGGATGCCGGGACGGATGCCGGGACGGACGGTGACGGCGGTGGCGACGGCGGTGGCCGGGCCGCCGCGGCTCCGGCTGCCGAACCCGCGCGGGAGGACGAGGCGCAGGGGCAGCCCGAGGCGGCCGACGGGCACGAGCGCGCGGCCGCCGCCACCACGACGGCTCAGTCCGGCGACCGGTCCGAACAGCCCGCCCAGCAGTCCTCCGGGCACTTCACGGTGCCGCCCGCGGTGGCCGTCGTGCCGACCGCTCCCGCGCGGCGCCCGATGGTCCAGGGCGGTTTCGACTTCTTCGGCACGAAGAACGCCGACGGCACGTCGTCGCCCGACGCCCTGGAGGCCGTCCAGAACGAGGACCTCGCCGACGTGGTCGGCCAGGAGGCCCTCGCCCTGCACAAGGCCGAGGCGGAGGCCGCCTTCAAGCCCGCCGACGAGGAGTCCCGGGCCGTGGGTCAGGTGATCGACCTGACGGCCCACGACGAGACGGAACAGATCGACATGCAGGGGCTGCGCAGCGCGGTGTCCTGACCACGCCCGGCAGGGCGGGCTTCAGGCCATCCACCGGTCCGGGAGGGCGTCCCGTCGGCCCGTCCGCGACCGTTCCGCCTGGTCGCGCAGCAGCTCCGCCGCCTCACCGGCGTCCCGCAGCCGCGCGGTCACGGTCTTGTTCGCCCCCGTGTCCACGCGGACGTGGGCGACCCGCCACAGCCGCTGCCACGGCCCCTGCGTCAGGCGCACGCTCTGCACCTTGGCGTGCGGCACCAGCGCCAGGCTGCGCCGCAGCAGCCCGTGGCGGGCGGCGAACACCGCGTCGGTGACGGCGAGCCCGTAGCCGCGCCACCACAACGGCACGCACCGCCGGGACCGCCGCGGCGGACGGGACAGCGCCGAGCGGGCCGGTACGGTCACTCCCGGCAGCACGCGTGCGACGACGGACTCGGCGATCTCGCGCGGGGCGACCGGCAGCAGCACGGAGTTCGACGACCCGGCCACGTCCAGCTCCACGCGCACCCAGCCCCGCCGCCGCCACAGCAGCGGCTCCACGATCCGCACGGTCTGCACGCGCCCCGGCGGCACGGTCTCGTGGGCGCGGTCGAGCAGCCCGTGGTCGATGCGGAGCCCGTCGGGCGACTCGGCCACCGTCCAGTCGTACTCCCCGACGAACCGCCCCACACTGCTCGCGCCCGCCGCGCCCAGCAGCGGCAGGGCGGTCGCCAGAACTGTCCACAGGTTGTGGGTGGCGAGCCACAACAGCGTCGGTACGACCACGGCGGCGATCAGAGTGCCCCAGGTGGCGCCGGTCAGCAGCAGCGAGACGGCGAGGACGCCGGGCGGCACGCGCAGCAGCTGCCGGGCGGGTGCCTCGCCGACCTCGTGCGCGGTCTCGGGCGCGAAGCCGGCCGCCCGCGCGAGCAGTTCGGCGCGCAGGGCACGCGCCTCGTCGGCACCCAGGAAGGCCAGTTCGTCCTTCCTGTCGGTGCCTATGACGTCGAGTTTGAGCTTGGCGACCCCCGCGACCCGGGCGAGCAGCGGCTGGGTGACGTCGATGGCCTGGATGCGTTCGAGCCGGATGTGCGCGGTGCGCCGGAACAGCAGGCCGGTACGGATGCGCAGCTCGGTGTCCGTCACCGCGAAGTGGGTGAACCACCAGGTCAGGAAGCCGTACAGGGCGGCGGCGGGGATCAGTACGGCGAGGCCGATCAAAAGCGTGGTCGTGGTCAGCCGCGTCAGCTGGCGCTGCGCCTGGTCCGGGTCGTGCACGGCCCAGCCGACCAGCACCGCGACCGGCGCCCACGCCCGCCGCAGCGGGGTGACGGGGTGCAGCCGCCGCTCGGTCACCTCCTCGCGGCGCTCCGTCGTGCTCACAGCCCCGCCGATCGGGCCTCGCCCAGCTCGGTGAGCCGGTCGCGCAGCCGTTCCGCCTCGGCCGGGTCGAGGCCCGGGATGGTCGCGTCGGTCGCGGCGGCGGCCGTGTGCAACTGCACGCTGGCCAGGCCGAAGTGCCGCTCGACCGGCCCGGAGGTGACCTCGACCAGCTGCATCCGCCCGTACGGCACGACGGTCTCCTCCTGCCACAGCACGCCCCGGCTGATCAGCAGGTCGTCGGCGCGCTCGGCGTACCGCCAGGAGCGCCAGTTGCGCCCCAGCATCACCCAGCCCCAGACCATCAGGGCCAGCGGCACCAGCGCGAAGACCGCCCAGACGGGCCCCAGGAACAGCCCGGGCAGCAGTCCGGCGGCCAGGGCCAGCAGCCCCAGCCACACCACCAGCAACAGCCGACGCATCCGCAGCAGCCCCGGTGGCAACCCGGTCCACACCGGCTCGTCCCGCGCCGCCTCTGTCGCCCCCGCCGCGCCCGTGTCGCCCGGGCTCCCCGTCTCCATGAGCCCAGCGTACGTAGGAGAGACTGTGTGCATGACTCCTACGACGGAGACCATGGTCGGCATCGGCGGCGCCGCGGAGAGCACCGACATGGTGCTCAACATCGGGCCCCAGCACCCGTCCACGCACGGCGTGCTGCGGCTGCGGCTGGTCCTGGACGGTGAACGCATCACGCGCGCGGAGCCCGTGATCGGCTACATGCACCGCGGCGCGGAGAAGCTGTTCGAGGCACGCGACTACCGGCAGATCATCGTGCTCGCCAACCGCCACGACTGGCTGTCGGCCTTCTCCAACGAGCTGGGCGTGGTCCTCGCCGTGGAGCGCATGCTCGGCATGGAGGTCCCCACGCGCGCGGTGTGGACGCGGACGCTGCTCGCGGAGCTGAACCGGGTCCTCAACCACCTGATGTTCCTGGGTTCGTACCCCCTGGAGCTGGGCGGCATCACCCCGGTCTTCTACGCCTTCCGGGAGCGGGAGGTGCTCCAGAACGTCATGGAGGAGGTCTCCGGCGGGCGCATGCACTACATGTTCAACCGCGTCGGCGGCCTCAAGGAGGACCTGCCGGCCGGCTGGACCGCACGCGCGCGTGCCGCCGTCTCGGCCGTGCGCTCGCGCATGGGCGTCTTCGACGACCTGGTGCTCGGCAACGAGATCTTCCGGGGGCGCACGCGCGGCGTG
Organism: Streptomyces viridiviolaceus; assembly: GCF_014650995.1. Classification (GTDB taxonomy): domain Bacteria; phylum Actinomycetota; class Actinomycetes; order Streptomycetales; family Streptomycetaceae; genus Streptomyces; species Streptomyces viridiviolaceus. The sequence continues at coordinate 53,696 of NZ_BMWA01000015.1, read as the reverse complement.
GGCGCCCTGACGCCCCAGGCCGTGCACGCCTACGGCGTGAGCGGACCGATCGCCCGTGCCTCGGGCGTCGACTTCGACCTGCGCCGCGACGAGCCCTACCTCGCCTACGGCGAACTCCAGGACACCCTGAAGGTCGTCACCCGGACCGAGGGCGACTGCCTCGCCCGCTTCGAGTGCCTGCTGGAGCAGACGCACAACGCCCTCGACCTCGCCGACGCCTGCCTGGACCGCCTGGCCGAGCTGCCGCCCGGACCGGTCAACCAGCGGCTCCCCAAGGTCCTCAAGGCGCCCGAGGGCCACACCTACGCGTGGACCGAGAACCCCCTCGGCATCAACGGCTACTACCTGGTCAGCAAGGGGGAGAAGACCCCGTACCGGCTGAAGCTGCGCTCGGCCTCGTACAACAACATCCAGGCGCTCACCGAGCTGCTGCCGGGGACGCTGGTCGCGGACATGGTGGCGATCCTCGGGTCACTGTTCTTCGTGGTCGGGGACATCGACAAGTAGGGCGAGCGGGTCGGGGACGCCGACCGGCTGCGTCAGCCACACGAAGTCGCCGAGACCGCCCGGCGCGATCAGCTCGGCGGCCTCCGAGGCGCTCGCGAGGGCACGGACGTACGCCGCGGGGTCGGTCGACGCGAGCGCGAGCGGGGGGCGTGCGCCTGTGAGGCCGAGGGCGCGCAGGGCGTCGCGCTGGGGGAGCAGACGCGCGCCGGGGAGCGCGCACGCCGTGGCGCACGCGTCCAGTGCCACGTGGGCGGTGATGTCGCACGACCCGTCCGGCACGGGCGCCGTCTCACGCCCGCCCCGGAAGCCGGTGAGGGTCCCGAACGGCGGCCGTGCGTCCACCGTGTGCGCGTAGTCGACGGCCACGGCGAGCCCGCTGCGCAGCGTCGACACGGCGGACGCCCAGGCCTCGTCCCGGGGCAGGCCGATCTCGGCACGCAGCCCCTCCTCGGGCGGCAGCGGCCACCACCGCGCCAGCCACTCCGCCTCCGCGCCGCCCACCGGTTCCCCGAGCCGCTCGGCCCCGTCACCGCGGACCAGCACCCGCCGGGGTACGCCCGCGGAGTCCACTTCGGCCACCTCCACGGGCACGTTGTCCAGCCACTCGTTGGCGAACAGCAGCCCCGTGACGTCCCGCGGTGGTTCGGGCAGCCACTCGATCCGGTGGTCCAGGCCCTCCGGGCGGCCGGCGATCTCGACGGCGTACCCGCGCGTGCGGGCGGCCACGTCGGCGGGCAGCGCGGCGAGCACCCCGGCGGCCAGCTCGCCCCGGCCGGCCGCCATGTCCACGAAGTCCAGCGACGCGGGTCGGCCCAGCGCCTCGTCGACCCGGCACAACAGCCGCGCCACGGCCCCGGCGAACAGCGCCGACGCGTGCACGGACGTACGGAAGTGCCCCGCCGGCCCCTCGGGACCGCGGTAGAAACCGTCCACGCCGTAGAGCGCCTCCTGCGTGGCTTCACGCCAGCCCCGCCAGTCGCCTCGTGTCTCTGCGGTCCCTGTCGTCCCTGGTGTCACGAGGCCAGGCTAAGCGCACAGGAGAGCGGGGCCTCCACCTTGCGGAGTACGCGCGGGGGGCGCGGATCGGCCCTCCGGTTGACCCCTGCACCTATCACGCTTCCCTACGCTGGGTTACGTGCAGCGCCTCTACGACTTCCTCCGCAGACACCCGACCGGGGTCGACTGCTTCTGGGCTCTCGTTCTGCTCGGGATCTCCGTGGTGTCCATGGTCCCGCAGCAGGAGGCCACCGGGAGGGACGCTCCGGCGCTGCTGATCCCGTTCACCGTGCTGCTGTGCCTGGTCATCGCGCTGCGCCGGGTGATGCCGGAGAGGATGCTGCTGCTGGCCGCCGCACTGGGGCTGGGGCAGCTGGTCCTCGACGTCGCGACGATGCCCGCCGACTTCGCCCTGCTGGTGATCGTCTACACCGTGGCCGCGACCGGCGCCCGCTGGGCCTCCCGGACCGCGCTGACCATGGGCCTGATCGCCGCCCCCGTCGCGCAGCTGCGCTGGCCCAGCGAGCAGGCCGGTGTCGCGGGCAACATCGCGATAACGGTCTTCCAGACGGTGCCGTTCGCCCTCGCCTGGGTGCTCGGCGACTCCATCCGCACCCGCCGCGCCTACTTCGCCCAGCTGGAGGAGCGGGCCGCCCGGCTGGAGAAGGAGCGCGAGGCGCAGGCCAAGGTCGCCGTCGCCGCCGAACGTGCCCGGATCGCCCGCGAACTGCACGACGTCGTCGCGCACAACGTCTCCGTGATGGTGGTGCAGGCCGACGGCGCCGCCTACGTCCTGGACGCGGCCCCCGACCAGGCGAAGAAGGCGCTGGAGACCATCTCCTCCACCGGCCGCCAGGCCCTCGCCGAGATGCGCCGCCTGCTCGGCGTGCTGCGCACCGGCGAGCACCAGGAGGCCGGCGAGTACGTCCCGCAGCCCGACGTCCAGCAGATCGAGGACCTCGTCGAGCAGTGCCGGAGCCACGGGCTGCCCGTCGACTTCAAGGTCGAGGGCACCCCGCGTCCGCTGCCCAGCGGCGTCGAGCTGACCGCCTACCGCATCGTGCAGGAGGCGCTGACCAACACGCGCAAGCACGGCGGACCCAACGCGGGCGCGAGCGTGCGCCTGGTCTACTTCGACGACGGGCTCGGCCTGCTCGTCGAGGACGACGGCAAGGGCGCCCCGCACGAGCTGTACGAGGAGGGCGGCTTCGACGGCCAGGGCCACGGCCTGATCGGCATGCGGGAACGGGTCGGCATGGTCGGCGGCACCCTGGACGCCGGCCCACGTCCGGGCGGAGGATTCCGCATCAGCGCGCTGCTGCCGCTGAAACCCGCAACCTGACGCCCGCGCACCCACCCGCGTACGGCGTTGACACCTGTAAGACCCCGCGAAGACGGAACGGAAGGCCCCCGATGACGATCCGCGTGATGCTCGTCGACGACCAGGTGCTGCTGCGCACCGGGTTCCGGATGGTGCTCGCCGCCCAGCCGGACATGGAGGTCGTCGCGGAGGCGGGCGACGGCGTCGAGGCCCTCCAGGTGCTGCGCTCCACCGCCGTGGACGTGGTGCTGATGGACGTCCGCATGCCCAAGCTGGACGGGGTGGAGACCACCAGCCGGATCTGCGCGGACCCCGACGCGCCGAAGGTGCTGATCCTGACCACCTTCGACCTCGACGAGTACGCGTTCTCGGCGCTGAAGGCGGGGGCGTCCGGCTTCATGCTCAAGGACGTGCCGCCCGGCGAACTGCTCGCCGCGATCCGCTCCGTGCACAGCGGCGACGCGGTGGTCGCACCCTCCACCACCCGCCGCCTGCTGGACCGCTTCGCCCCGATGCTGCCGGCCGCCGGCCAGGAGCCCCAGCACAAGGAGCTCCAGCGCCTCACCGAACGCGAGCGCGAGGTGATGGTGCTGGTCGCGCAGGGACTGTCCAACGGCGAGATCGCGGCCCGGCTCGTGCTGTCGGAGGCGACCGTGAAGACGCACGTGGGCCGCATCCTGACCAAGCTCGGCCTGCGCGACCGGGTGCAGGTGGTGGTGCTCGCCTACGAGACCGGGCTGGTGCGGGCCGGCGGACACGGCTGACCGGCGCCCAGCAACGGCTGCGCTTGCTCCTGCGGATCGAGGGTCCCTTCGGGGCGGCGGGCCGTCCCATGACTGCCCGCACAGGGCACACGCGCCGCCTGCCCGGCGGCGTCCTGTGGGACCCCGGGGAACGCCGGCTCCGTGCTGCGCCGCGTGCCGGCGTGGTGATCCCCCTCATGCCGGTGACCGGATCACCGCGGGGGCACTGTGGACGCGGACCCGGCGGGCGCGGGTCGGGACCGGTGCACCGACCGCCCGGCGTGCGGCTACCGGAGGATGCCCTCCAGGAAGTCGCTGCCCAGCCGGGCCACCACCGTCACGTCCAGTTGGTGCAGGACGTACCGCCCGCGGCGACGGGTGGTGATCAGGCCCGCCTTCTTCAGCACGCCCAGGTGCCGGGATATCTCCGGGGCCGTCATGCCGTGCGCCTGCGCCAGCTCGCTCGTGGTGTACGCGCTGCGGGCCAGGTGGCGGCAGATCCGCATACGGACCGGGTGGGACAGCGCGGACATCCGCAGCGTGAGCTGCTCGACCGACGGCGGTGAGGCCATCTCGGGGGAACCGACGGGGTAGTGCAGCACCGGCTGCCAGTCGCAGCGGTGCAGCACGGACAGGTGGGGCCAGCCGAGGCTGGTGGGCAGGAGCAGCAGACCGCCGTCCCCGGTGGCCGTGGCACCGTCGCCCAGCTTGTCGATCGTGATCCGCCCGGCGGCCTCGTCCAGCGTCACCGCCGGGGACACCGCGGCCAGCGCCTCGGCCAGACCCTTGCGCCTCAGGATGTCCGTCTTGTGGCGGGCATCGGCCGCGAGCTGGTGGCGCAGCCGGGACCAGGCCTCCGAGAAGAACGCCTCGTCGCAGTCGTGCAGGAACTGCCGCAGCCAGGCCCGGATCCGCGGCGGATCGGCCAGCAGCCGCTCGCTGAAGCGCAGCTGCTGCGGCCCCCGCGCCGCGGCCAGGTCCAGGGCGCGCCGTCGGACCCCGGCGTCCGAGAGGGCCGACGATCCGCGGGTGCTGTACGGCAGGGCGCACGTGAACTCCAGCGCCGCGTCCACGAACTGCTCGTCCGACAGCTTGTCCAGCAGGTCCAGGTCCTCGGCGAGGGTCGCGCCCGGCAGCGTGCTGCGGCCCGGGATGCCGGCGAACGGCATGAACAGGTCGGAGAACGTCGTCCGCCACAGGAAGTCGGCCTCGCACATCCGGTCGGCCAGGTGCGAGTCCAACCGGGCGGTGACGCCGGTGACCCAGCCCTGCAGGCCCGGGTGGTGCGCCGGCTCGGACAGCGCGTGCAGCGCCATGCAGAGCTCGGCCAGGGGAGAGGGCACGACGGCGACCCTCTCCGGCCGCAGCCCCGCGATGTCGATGCGCACGCTCATGCCCTCATGGTGCACCGCGCCACCGACAACGCGGCCCTCGATTGACGACCGCCGTCAATCCACGCGACGCGGGCACCGTACGGGAGCAGTCTGGGACCACCGGGGCAGCCGCGGAGCCCGGCCCCTTTCCCCTGACATCCGGCCTGAGAAGGCGATCCGGAGAAGGCGTCCGCCATGAGCATCACGCAGCAGTACCTCCTCGACACCTACCGTGCCCGGCAGCTCGGCGAACCCGTGCCGCCCGCGCCCGGCACCCACGACCGGCGGGTCGTGCGTGAGTGGCGCGAGTTCCGCCGCTTCCGCGCGGTGCTCGCCGGCCGTCCGGCCCGCGGCCGTTCGCTGCAGGCGACGGCCCGGTGGCTGTCCCCGCGCCCTAGGCGTCGCCCTCCGGGCTGAGCCGGGCGACGAGGCCGGCGACCGCCGCCCGCACGTCGGCGGCCGTCCACTCCAGGCCGGTCTCCTCCACCGCGACCTCGGTGACGGCGAGCCCCGGGCCGGGGGCGTCCCAGGCCCGGGAGAAGAGCAGGGTGCCCGTCTCCTCGCCCTGCCGGACCGCGGCCTCGGCGACCACGTCGGCGTCATAGGGCAGCCAGACCTGGAACTCGTGGGTGTGCGGCACCTCGGGATGCACGCGCGCCCACGGCACCCCGGCCGCCGCGAAGCCCTCGCGCAGCGCGGCGGCCACCACGCGCGCGTGGGCCACGTACTCCGGCAGCCTGGGCAGCTCGCGGTCCAAGCCCGCCAGCGCCGACAGGGCGGTCGGGAACTGCTGGAACACCATGCCGCCGTAGCGGTGCCGCCAGACCTTCGCCTCCTCCACCAGCCACCGCGGACCGGCGAGCGCGGCGCCGCCGTAGCCCTTGAGCGACTTGTAGAACGAGACGTACACGCTGTCCGCCAGGCTCGCTATCTCGTCCAGGGGACGGCCGAAGTGGACGGTGGTCTCCCACAGGCGGGCCCCGTCGAAGTGGACCACCGCATCGCGCTCCCGGGCCGCCTCGACGACCTGGTTGAGCTCCTCCCACGTCGGCAGCAGGTAACCCGCATCCCTCAGCGGCAGCTCCAGCATCAGCGAACCGAACGGCTCCTCCAGCTCGCGCACCTCGTCGGCGGTCGGCGGCCGGGGCGCGCTGGTCACCCGTACCGGGCGCAGCCCGCTGACCTGGCTGAAGGCGTTCCGCTCGTGCACCTCGGGGTGGCTGAGCCCGTGCAGGGCGACGGCCTGGCTGCCGGTGCGGCCCGCCCAGCAGCGCAGGGCCACCTGCTGGGCCATCGTGCCGGTCGGGAAGAAGCCGGCGGCCTCCTGGCCGAGCAGGGCGGCCGCCTTCTCCTCCAGGGACTCGACCACGCCGTTGCCGTACATGTCCGACGGCTCGTCGAGGTCGTACAGCTCCGCCGCGCCGTCCAGCAGGGCGAGCCGCTCCCGCAGGGACGTGACGAAGCCCGGGCGGGCGAGTACGCGCCGAGCGCCCCGATGAGCGGCGGCACGCCGCTCGCGGAGCCGTTTGCGCCGTTCCTCCGCCGGCTCCCGTTCAGCCGGTTCCCCGGTGCGCCGCCCGCTCTGCTCCGCCGTATCGCTCATGCAGGGATCATGCCGGGTGCCGGTCCGGGCGGGCATCCGGGTTTCCGCCCACGGTCCCCGTCCGCACGCGTGCGTGTGCGACGGCTCTGCCGCATCCACACGCGCGCGCGTGCGTGCGCTCCGGATCCGCACGGAAACCCACAGCCTGTGGACAACCGAACGCCCCCCGAACCGATCGCGTTAACATGACGAGAAATCGTCCGGTACCCCGAGCGGACTGGAACGGGAAGGCCGCCGTCGCGTGAACACAACCCCACAGCCAGATCCCAAGGACCGCCCGGCGCGGCTCACCGTCGGCGTCGTCGGCGCCGGCCGGGTGGGACCCGCGCTGGCCGCGTCCCTCCAACTCGCCGGGCACCGCCCGGTGGCCGTCTCCGGGGTGTCCGAAGCCTCCAGACGACGTGCCGCGGCCCTGCTCCCCGACGTCCCGCTCGTGCCGCCCGCGGAGGTCCTGGGCCGCTCCGAGCTGGTGCTGCTGACCGTCCCGGACGACGCCCTGCCCGGCCTCGTGACCGGGCTCGCCGAGACCGGCGCGGTCCGCCCCGGCCAGCTGCTCGTCCACACCTCCGGGCGGTACGGAGCCAAGGTCCTGGAGCCCGCCCTGCGGGCCGGCGCCCTGCCGCTGGCCCTGCACCCGGCGATGACCTTCACCGGAACCCCCGTGGACGTCCAGCGCCTGGCCGGGTGCTCCTTCGGCGTCACCGCCCCCGAGGAGCTGCGGCTGGCCGCCGAGGCCCTCGTCATCGAGATGGGCGGCGAGCCGGAGTGGATCGCGGAGGACAAGCGCCCCCTGTACCACGCGGCCCTCGCCCTGGGCGCCAACCACCTGGTCACCCTGGTCGCCCAGTCCATGGAGCTGCTGCGCACCGCGGGTGTCGACGCCCCCGACCGGATGCTCGGCCCGCTGCTGGGCGCCGCCCTCGACAACGCCCTGCGCTCCGGCGACGCCGCCCTGACCGGACCCGTCGCGCGCGGGGACGCGGGCACGGTCGCCGCGCACATCGGGGAGCTGCGCGAACACGCCCCGCAGGCCGTCGCCGGCTACCTGGCGATGGCCCGCGCGACCGCCGACCGGGCGCTGGCCCACGGGCTGCTCAAGCCCGAGCTCGCCGAGGACCTGCTCGGGGTACTCGCCAACGGCACCGAGGGAGACGCCCGATGACCACCACCCTGCTGCGTACCGCCGACGAGCTGCACGCGCGCGTGCGCCGCGGTCGCCGTGCCGTCGTGATGACCATGGGCGCCCTGCACGAGGGCCACGCCACCCTGATCCGTACGGCGCGCGGGATCGCCGGGCCGGACGGCGAGGTCGTCGTCACCGTCTTCGTCAACCCGCTCCAGTTCGGTCAGGGCGAGGACCTCGACCGCTATCCGCGCACGCTGGAAGCCGACCTCGAGATCGCCGGGCAGGCGGGCGCCGACGCCGTCTTCGCCCCCGCCGTCGAGGAGGTCTACCCGGGCGGCGAGCCCCAGGTCCGCATCACCGCGGGCCCCATGGGCGAACGCCTGGAGGGCGCGTCCCGGCCCGGCCACTTCGACGGCATGCTCACGGTCGTCGCCAAGCTGCTGCACCTCACCCGCCCCGACGTGGCCCTGTACGGCCAGAAGGACGCCCAGCAGCTGGCGCTGATCCGCCGCATGGTGCGCGACCTGAACTTCGGTGTGGACATCGTCGGCGTCCCCACCGTCCGCGAGGACGACGGCCTGGCCCTCTCCAGCCGCAACCGCTACCTCTCGCCCCAGGAGCGCCGTACGGCCCTCGCGCTGTCCCAGGCCCTGTTCGCGGGCCTCGACCGGCACGTCGCCCAGGAGGCGCTGCGCGCCCGGGCCCGTGAGGTGCCCGCCACGCGTGCGCGTGCCGAGGCCCTCAGCGCCCTCGGGGAGTCCCGCGCGGCGGCCGACGCCCACGCCGTCGCCGAGGCCACCCCCGGCAACCCGGCGGCCGTCCGCGCCGCCGCCCGCCTGGTCCTGGACGACGCCGCCCGCTTCGACCCGCCGCTGGAGCTGGACTACCTCGCCCTGGTGGATCCGTCCGACTTCACCGAGATCGGGGACGACTTCACCGGCGAGGCCGTCCTCGCCGTCGCCGCCCGGGTCGGCGCGACCCGGCTGATCGACAACATCTCCCTCACCTTCGGAGCCGCCTCGTGACCACCACAGGCATACGACTGCACGCACCCGCGCCCGGGTGGGCCATCGCCGCCGACGTGGTGGTCGTCGGCTCCGGCGTCGCCGGCCTCACCGCGGCCCTGCGCTGCGAGGCGGCCGGGCTGACGACGGTCGTCGTCACCAAGGCCCGCCTCGACGACGGCTCCACCCGCTGGGCGCAGGGCGGCATCGCCGCGGCCCTCGGCGAGGGCGACACCCCCGAACAGCACCTGGACGACACCCTGGTCGCCGGCGCGGGCCTGTGCGACGAGGAAGCGGTCCGCATCCTGGTCACCGAGGGGCCCGACGCCGTACGGCGGCTCATCGCCACGGGCGCCCAGTTCGACGAGTCCTCCGAGGGCGGCCTGGCACTGACCCGCGAGGGAGGCCACCACCGCCGCCGCATCGCCCACGCCGGCGGCGACGCCACCGGCGCGGAGATCTCCCGGGCCCTCGTCGAGGCGGTACGCGCGCGTGGCGTGCGCACCATCGAGAACGCCCTCGTCCTCGACCTCCTCACGGACGCCGACGGCCGCACCGCCGGTGTCACCCTGCACGTCATGGGCGAGGGCCAGCACGACGGCGTCGGGGCGGTCCACGCCCCCGCCGTGGTCCTGGCGACCGGCGGCATGGGCCAGGTCTACTCGGCGACCACCAACCCGTCCGTCTCCACGGGCGACGGCGTGGCCCTCGCGCTCCGCGCGGGCGCCGAGGTGAGCGACCTCGAATTCGTCCAGTTCCACCCCACGGTCCTCTTCCTCGGCCCGGACGCGGAGGGCCAGCAGCCCCTGGTCTCGGAGGCGGTACGCGGCGAGGGCGCCCACCTGGTGGACGGCGAGGGCGTGCGCTTCATGCAGGGGCAGCACGAACTCGGCGAACTCGCCCCCCGGGACATCGTCGCCAAGGGCATCATGCGCCGCATGCAGGAGCGGGGCGCCGAGCACATGTACCTCGACGCCCGGCACTTCGGCGCCGACATGTGGGAGCACCGCTTCCCGACGATCCTCGCGGCCTGCCGCGCCCACGGCATCGACCCGGTCACGGAACCCGTCCCCGTCGCCCCGGCGGCCCACTACGCCTCCGGCGGAATCCGCACGGACTCCCACGGCCGCACCACCGTCCCAGGCCTGTACGCGTGCGGCGAGGTCGCCTGCACCGGCGTGCACGGCGCCAACCGCCTGGCCTCCAACTCCCTCCTGGAGGGACTGGTCTACGCCGAGCGCATCGCCGCCGACATCGCGGGGGACCCCCTCCACGCACGCGTGCCCGCCCCGGTCCCGTACCCGGAGCAGCCCGCGCACCCCCTCCTCCCGCCCGAGGCCCGCTTCACCATCCAGCGGATCATGACCGAGGGCGCCGGCGTCCTGCGCTCCGCCGCATCCCTCACGCGGGCCGCCGACCAGCTCGACCGGCTTCACACCGAGGCCCGGGAAGCCCTCCAGGAGAACGGCAAGACGGCCGAGCCGGGCGTCGACACCTGGGAGGCCACCAACCTCCTGTGCGTGGCCCGCGCCCTGGTGGGAGCGGCGGCACAGCGCGAGGAGACCCGCGGCTGCCACTGGCGCGAGGACCACCCCGACCGCGACGACACCACGTGGCGCCGCCACATCGTCGTGCGCCTGAACCCGGACCGGACCCTCGCCGTGCACCCCACGGAGACCGCAGAATTTCCCCCGACCGCACCCTTTTCCCAGCCGACGCAGCGCCCCCAGGAGCAGTGAGAGCAGTGAACACCCCCGACCTTCCCCTCGCCTCCGCCGGAGGCTGCGGCGACGGCTGCGCCTGCGGCGCGGACAGCGACGAAGAGACCTACCTGGAGTGCGGCCTGGACCCCGCGCTCGCGGCCCTGCTGGTGAACGCCGGACTCGACCCCGTGGAGGTCGAGGACATCGCGAACGTCGCCATCCAGGAGGACCTGGCCCACGGCGTGGACGTGACGACGGTCGCGACCATCCCGGAGGACGCCGTGGCCACCGCCGACTTCACCGCGCGCGAGGCGGGCGTGGTGGCCGGCCTCCGGGTCGCCGAGGCGGTCCTGTCGATCGTCTGCACGGACGAGTTCGAGGTGGAACGCCACGTCGAGGACGGCGACCGCGTGGAAGCCGGTCAGGTGCTCCTCTCCGTGACCACCCGCACCCGCGACCTCCTCACCGCCGAACGCAGCGCGCTGAACCTCCTGTGCCGACTGTCGGGCGTCGCGACGGCCACGCGCGCGTGGGCGGACGTCCTCGAGGGCACCGGGGCCAAGGTCCGCGACACCCGCAAGACGACGCCGGGCCTGCGTGCCCTGGAGAAGTTCGCGGTCCGCTGCGGCGGCGGCGTCAACCACCGCATGTCCCTCTCGGACGCGGCCCTGGTCAAGGACAACCACGTGGTCGCCGCGGGCGGCGTCGCCGAGGCCTTCAACGCCGTCCGCGAACGCTTCCCCGACGTCCCCATCGAGGTCGAGGTCGACACCCTGCACCAGCTGCGCGAGGTCGTGGACGCCGGCGCCGACCTCATCCTGCTGGACAACTTCACGCCGGGCGAGTGCGAGGAGGCCGTCGCCCTCGTGAACGGCCGGGCCGCCCTGGAGGCGTCGGGCCGCCTGACCCTCGACAACGCCAAGGCGTACGCGGACACGGGCGTCGACTACCTGGCGGTCGGGGCCCTCACCCACTCCTCGCCGATCCTGGACATCGGCCTGGACCTGCGAGCGGCGGAGTAGGACGGCCATGCTGCTGACGATCGACGTAGGCAACACGCACACCGTCCTGGGCCTCTTCGACGGCGAGGACATCGTCGAGCACTGGCGCATCTCCACGGACGCGCGCCGCACGGCCGACGAGCTCGCGGTCCTCCTCCAGGGCCTGATGGGCATGCACCCGCTCCTCGGCGACGAACTGGGCGACGGCATCGACGGCATCGCCATCTGCGCCACCGTCCCCTCGGTCCTGCACGAGCTGCGCGAGGTGACCCGCCGCTACTACGGCGATGTCCCCGCGGTCCTCGTCGAACCAGGCGTCAAGACCGGGGTGCCCATCCTCACCGACCACCCGAAGGAGGTCGGCGCCGACCGCATCATCAACGCCGTCGCGGCGGTCGAGCTGTACGGCGGTCCCGCGATCGTCGTCGACTTCGGCACGGCGACGACGTTCGACGCGGTCAGCGCGCGCGGGGAGTACGTCGGCGGGGTCATCGCCCCCGGCATCGAGATCTCCGTCGAGGCCCTCGGCGTCAAGGGCGCGCAGCTCCGCAAGATCGAGGTGGCGCGTCCTCGCAGCGTGATCGGCAAGAACACGGTCGAGGCCATGCAGGCCGGCATCGTGTACGGCTTCGCCGGCCAGGTCGACGGGGTCGTCAACCGCATGGCCCGCGAGCTGGCCTCCGACCCGGACGACGTCACGGTCATCGCGACGGGCGGGCTCGCGCCCATGGTGCTGGGGGAGTCCTCGGTCATCGACGAACACGAGCCGTGGCTGACGCTGATGGGACTGCGGCTGGTGTACGAGCGGAACGTGTCCCGCATGTAGCCGACGCGCCGGGTGCGATGATCCGGCGTTCGCCCTGCCGCCCGGCGTGGGTGCGCCGGCCCGGCGTTTGCCGGTTGCCCGGCGTGGGTGCGCCGGCCCGGCGTTCGCCGGTTGCCCGGCGTGGGTGCGGGCGCTCCTGGTCCGGCGTTCGCTCCGGTGCCCGGCCTGGGTGCGGGCCAGGGGTGGGTCGCGCGGCCCGGCGCTTGCGGGTTGCCGCCCGCGCCCACCCGTGCCGCCCCAGGCGGCACGACTGCCCGCGGCTGGGTGACCCGGCCGCCTGCGGCTGGGCGAGCCGGGCTGCCCGTGGCTGGGCGAGTGCGGCCGCCCGCGGTCACGGTGGCGCGGCGCCCGACGGTCACGGCGGCGGGCGCGTGACTGCGCGGTGACGCGGCGCGGCACTTCGTGGTCACCGTGCCGAACCCGCAGACGCGCACGGCGTGGCGCTCCGCGGGCACCGCGACGGCGCGGCAGTCGCGTACGGCGAGAAGGGGACGTGTCGGGGGGTGTCCGCCCGCAGCGGTTGGCGCGTCAACGCCGGGCGAGCCGGTCACCCACCGATTCCGCGCCGTTCCGAGGACGGACACCCCCCGGCACGGCCCCGACCCACAACCGCAACCGATGGCGCCACGCGCACCCCCACCGCACCCGCACAGGCCGCCGCAGGCACCCACAGATACCTACAGGCACAGGCCCCCACCCCCACCCGAGTGGCTCCCCCACGCCACACCCGCCCGCTATGCCAGGTTTGTCTGATTAGCGCGTATCGTCGCCACATGCCCACGCCATACGGATCCCGCGGCGGCATGGCGTTCGGCGTCCAGGAGCTGCGTGTGCTCCGACGCGCCCTCGCCCTCGCCCTCAACCCCAGCCCCGTCTCGGCCGAGGACGTCCAGGACTGCCTACGCCTCGCGGAGTCGCTGGACGAGGCGATGCGGGAGAGCGCGCGGCTGCGCGCCTTCCTGGTGGCCGACCTCGCCCGGTACCGCGCCGCCCTCCCCGGCGCCGCGACCGGCTACCTCACGCTCCTGGACGAGGCCCTGGGTGCCGGACACCGCCCCGGCGCGGACGATCTCGCCGCCCTCCGGGCCCTGCGTGGCAACCCGGCCGCGGCCGCCCTCCTGGCCCGGTGCGGAGCAGACCCCGAGCCGGCCCCGCGCCCCCGCGCGACGGCCGTCCTCCCCGCCGCCCGCACCCGCCTCAAGGCCCTGCCCGGCGGCCGTTGCGCGGCCGGCCAGGACCCCGCCGGAAAGCCCGAGAAGAAGCCCGCCCAGAAGCCGGGCCCCCAGCCCTCCCCGGCGGCCCCGAACGCCCCCAAGCGCCCCATCCCCACCCCCGGCGAGGTCTTCCCCCGCCGCAAGCCGACCCAGCCCCCCGCCGGCTCCCGGCACCACCTCGCCGCCGGCTGACCCCGACCGGCGCCCGCCCCACGCCACCCGGCGGCATCCGGCACCCACCCCGTGGCTACCCTGGATCCATGGACTACGTCTCCGCGCTCCTGCCCCCGGTCGTCATGGCCGCACTCTTCATCGGTGTGATCAGGGTGATCGTGAAGACCCAGGGCGGCGCCAACAAGGCCAAGGAGGACGCGGCCGTGGACGCCGCCCTCGCACGGGCGGAGAGCACCCGCCAGGCCCCGGCGCACCCCGAAGCCTGACCGCCCCTGGCACGGCCCGCCCACCCCCACCGCGTACGACTCCACACCGGGTCGTACGCCCTTTTTGTGCACGTTTGCCAGTAAAGATGCACGTCCGGCACGCCAGTCCCGAGATCTCCCACTATTGTTCTGAGTTGTGCCTCGCCCATTGGGAGAACTCGAAGACGCGGTCATGACGAGGGTGTGGAAGTGGAACCGCCCGGTGACCGTTCGAGAAGTCCTGGAAGACCTCCAGCAGGAACGGTCCATCGCGTACACCACGGTGATGACCGTTCTGGACAATCTCCATCAGAAGGGCTGGGTGCGCCGCGAGGCGGAAGGCCGCGCCTATCGATATGAGGCGGTCTCCACCCGCGCCGCCTACGCCGCCGCGTTGATGAACGACGCCTGGTCCCAGAGCGACAACCCCGCAGCCGCCCTCGTCGCCTTCTTCGGCATGATGAGCGAGGAACAACGCCAGGCACTGAGAGACGCCATCCGCATCGTCCAGGGCCCGGAAACCTCCGGCCCCAACCCCGGCTCGGTACCGGACGCCGACGGGCGATAGCGTCCCCACATGTCAAAAGCCATCACCGTCCGGCGGGCCCGCACCAGCGATGTCCCGGCCGTGCGCAGGCTCCTCGACGCCTACGCCCGTGACCGCATCCTGCTCGACAAAGCGACGGTGACGCTTTACGAGGACATCCAGGAGTTCTGGGTCGCGGAACGGGACGACAACGCCGAGGTGGTCGGCTGCGGCGCCCTGCACGTGATGTGGGAAGACCTCGCGGAAGTGCGGACTCTCGCGGTGAAGCCGGGCCTGAAGGGTGCCGGAGTCGGACATCAGTTGCTGGAGAAGTTGCTGCAGACCGCGCGCTGGCTCGGTGTTCGACGCGTTTTCTGCCTGACCTTCGAAGTGGACTTCTTCAGCAAGCACGGCTTCGTGGAGATCGGAGAGACGCCCGTCGACACGGATGTCTACACAGAGCTGCTGCGTTCCTATGACGAGGGCGTAGCGGAGTTCCTCGGTCTCGAACGGGTGAAACCGAACACCTTGGGCAACAGCCGGATGCTTCTGCATCTGTGATCGCCGGGCTTCGGCAAGAGGCGGCGCATGCGGCGGGACAAGCGGTAGCCCATGCGCCGGCAAGGATCCGCAACCCCGCGCCAGGTTTATTCGACGGACGGACCGTACGCCGGTTCCCTATGTCCGAAACGCGCATCTTTCCGGTCCGGAGGCGGGCTTCGAGTCTCCGCCGAGGGTTTGTGTTTTTCCGGCAAAAGCGGTTTGCTTTCCGACGTACTGCAGTACTGCATATAACAGGGGACGGCGATACGGCGGACGCCGGCGGACCTCCGGCCCTCAAGTTATCGATGAAAGGAAATCCGGTGGCACAGAAGGTTCAGGTCCTTCTTGTCGATGACCTCGACGGCGGCGAGGCGGACGAGACCGTGACGTTCGCGTTGGACGGCAAGACGTACGAGATCGATCTCACCACCGCCAATGCGGACAAGCTCCGTGACCTTCTCGAGCCTTACGTGAAGGGCGGTCGCCGCACCGGGGGCCGCGCTTCCGGCGGTCGCGGGAAGGCGCGCGCCTCTTCGGCCGGCAGCCAGGACACCGCGGCGATCCGCGCCTGGGCGAAGGAGCAGGGTCTCGAGGTCAACGACCGCGGCCGTGTTCCCCAGGCCATTCGTGAGGCGTACGAGAAGGCGAACGGCTGACCGTCCGGCCCGCGCCACAGGCTGCGCACGCTGCCCGCAGGCCCGCAGGCCCGCACGCCTGCCGCCCGTACGCACCGTCCGCGCGTTCAGCGCGGCGTACGCGAAGGGGTCGGCGGCCGGCCGCACGCGCGCCGCAGCCCGACCCGGTGGCACTGGGTCGCCAGCGTGTGGACCAGCCGTGCGAGATCGGGAGCGACCCCGTCGCCCCCCACGGCCGACAGCGTCGGCAGCGAGGTCTCGACCTCGCACCCCGGCTCGGGGGGCCGCAGCCACACGGCGGCCCCCTGCGAACCGACGTGGCCCAGGGGAAGCGGCCACGGCCCGGTCGAGCCGGCCCCGGGGGGCAGGGGCGCGTCCGTGAGGCCGCCCGCGCCGATCGCCGTCAGGTCCAGTGCCAGTGAGCCCCACTCCAGCCAGTCCAGCAGCCCGGGCAGCTCCTCCGCGCTCCCCGCGGCCACCAGCAGCAGCATGCGCTCACCCTGGACGGCCACCGGGGAGCCGGCCCCCGGTGATCCCTGCGCCCACGGCAGTACCAGCAGCCCCAGTCGCTCCAGTGCGGCCTGACCGGCCTCGGCCGGGACGTCGAGCACGTCGAAGCGGACGCCCGTGCGCAGCCGTACCGGCGCCCCGGGCGCGGTGGGCCAGCCGAGCGTGTTCTCGTACCACCCGCGCACCTGATCCCACGCTCCCCTCGCTTCGAGGGCCCGGTGGGGCATCGGGACCGCGGTGACGGGGGGTACCCGAGGGATGTGGAAGACCGGGGCCTGGACGCCAACCATGCCAAGCGAAACCGCCGGAAAGGCACTCGGGTTACGCTGGGTGTCCGAACGGCTGCACAGAGTGCCGAAAGGGGGGCGTGTGGGGGTACGGGGAGGCGCAAGGTTGTTCGCCCGTAGCGGAGGGAACCGGTGCGCGCGGCATGGAGTGTCAGTCCCGGCGGGTAAGACATCCCTAGTGGGAGGGGGCGACGAGCAGGAGAGGCCGTCTCACGTTCGCCATCGGCGTACTGGCGAGTGGGGTAACTGCCTGGCCTGCGGGAACATCGTCTCGCACCATCGGGTTGGAGCAGATGTCGGCGTTCGGGGTCAGGAGGCCATCGACGGTGTCGGCAGTTGGAATGAGCGGTCCCCGCTTGCGGGACTAAGCTGCGGAAGGACAGGGAGGGGAAGTTCCCCTTACTGCCTGACCGCTCTGAGGAGCGATTAACGATGTTCGAGAGGTTCACCGACCGCGCGCGGCGGGTTGTCGTCCTGGCTCAGGAAGAAGCCCGGATGCTCAACCACAACTACATCGGCACCGAGCACATCCTCCTGGGCCTGATCCACGAGGGTGAGGGTGTCGCCGCCAAGGCCCTTGAGAGCCTCGGGATTTCGCTCGAGGCGGTCCGCCAGCAGGTGGAGGAGATCATCGGGCAGGGCCAGCAGGCCCCGTCGGGTCACATCCCCTTCACCCCCCGTGCCAAGAAGGTGCTGGAGCTGTCGCTCCGCGAGGCGCTTCAGCTGGGCCACAACTACATCGGCACGGAGCACATCCTGCTCGGCCTGATCCGTGAGGGCGAGGGCGTCGCCGCCCAGGTCCTGGTCAAGCTGGGCGCAGATCTGAACCGCGTGCGGCAGCAGGTGATCCAGCTGCTCTCCGGTTACCAGGGCAAGGAGACCGCCACCGCCGGCGGTCCTGCCGAGGGCACCCCCTCCACGTCCCTGGTCCTCGACCAGTTCGGCCGGAACCTCACCCAGGCCGCTCGTGAGTCCAAGCTCGACCCGGTCATCGGGCGCGAGAAGGAGATCGAGCGGGTCATGCAGGTGCTGTCCCGCCGTACCAAGAACAACCCGGTCCTGATCGGTGAGCCCGGCGTCGGCAAGACCGCCGTCGTCGAGGGCCTCGCCCAGGCCATCGTCAAGGGCGAGGTGCCCGAGACCCTCAAGGACAAGCACCTCTACACCCTGGACCTCGGCGCGCTGGTCGCCGGCTCCCGCTACCGCGGTGACTTCGAGGAGCGCCTGAAGAAGGTGCTCAAGGAGATCCGCACCCGCGGCGACATCATCCTGTTCATCGACGAGCTGCACACGCTGGTCGGTGCGGGTGCCGCCGAGGGCGCCATCGACGCCGCTTCGATCCTGAAGCCGATGCTGGCCCGCGGTGAGCTGCAGACCATCGGTGCGACGACGCTGGACGAGTACCGCAAGCACCTGGAGAAGGACGCGGCCCTGGAGCGCCGCTTCCAGCCCATCCAGGTCGCGGAGCCGTCCCTGCCGCACACGATCGAGATCCTCAAGGGTCTGCGCGACCGGTACGAGGCCCACCACCGGGTCTCCATCACCGACGAGGCGCTGGTCCAGGCCGCCACCCTGGCCGACCGGTACATCTCGGACCGCTTCCTGCCGGACAAGGCGATCGACCTGATCGACGAGGCCGGTTCCCGGATGCGCATCCGCCGGATGACCGCGCCGCCGGACCTGCGCGAGTTCGACGAGAAGATCGCCGCCGTCCGCCGGGACAAGGAGTCCGCGATCGACTCGCAGGACTTCGAGAAGGCCGCCTCCCTGCGCGACAAGGAGAAGCAGCTCCTGGCCGCCAAGGCCAAGCGGGAGAAGGAGTGGAAGGCCGGCGACATGGACGTCGTCGCCGAGGTCGACGGCGAGCTGATCGCCGAGGTCCTCGCCACGGCGACGGGCATCCCGGTCTTCAAGCTCACGGAGGAGGAGTCGTCCCGCCTGCTGCGCATGGAGGACGAGCTCCACAAGCGGGTCATCGGCCAGGTCGACGCCGTCAAGGCGCTGTCGAAGGCGATCCGCCGTACGCGTGCCGGTCTGAAGGACCCCAAGCGCCCCGGTGGCTCGTTCATCTTCGCCGGCCCGTCCGGTGTCGGTAAGACCGAGCTGTCCAAGGCGCTGGCGGAGTTCCTCTTCGGTGACGAGGACGCGCTGATCTCCCTCGACATGTCGGAGTTCAGCGAGAAGCACACGGTCTCCCGTCTCTTCGGTTCGCCCCCCGGCTACGTGGGCTACGAGGAGGGCGGTCAGCTGACGGAGAAGGTGCGCCGCAAGCCGTTCTCGGTCGTCCTCTTCGACGAGGTCGAGAAGGCCCACCCGGACATCTTCAACTCGCTGCTGCAGATCCTGGAGGACGGTCGCCTGACCGACTCCCAGGGCCGGGTCGTGGACTTCAAGAACACGGTCATCATCATGACGACCAACCTCGGCACCCGGGACATCTCCAAGGGCTTCAACCTCGGCTTCGCCGCCGCGGGTGACACGAAGACCAACTACGAGCGCATGAAGAACAAGGTCTCGGACGAGCTCAAGCAGCACTTCCGGCCCGAGTTCCTCAACCGCGTCGACGACGTGGTGGTCTTCCCGCAGCTGACGCAGGACGACATCCTCGCGATCGTCGACCTGATGATCAGCAAGGTGGACGAGCGCCTGAAGGACCGGGACATGGGCATCGAGCTCTCCCAGTCCGCCAAGGAACTGCTGTCCAAGAAGGGCTACGACCCCGTGCTGGGCGCCCGGCCGCTGCGCCGGACCATCCAGCGGGAGATCGAGGACACGCTGTCGGAGAAGATCCTCTTCGGCGACCTGCGCCCCGGTCACATCGTGGTCGTGGACACCGAGGGCGAGGGCGAGACGAAGACCTTCACCTTCCGGGGTGAGGAGAAGTCGGCACTGCCCGACGTCCCGCCGATCGAGCAGGCGGCCGGCGGAGCCGGGCCGAACCTGAGCAAGGAGGCGTAGCCCTCCGGGTGCGCTGAAGACAAGGGGCTGCCCCGGACCGGATCACCGGTCCGGGGCAGCCCCTTGTCGTGTCGGCGTCCCTGGGACGCCCACGTGGCCCTCAGCGACCGCGTACCGGGCGGCCGGGCAGCCCTTTGCCCGGCCGCCGCCGCGACGGGCGGCAGACAGCGCCCCACGGTCCTGCTCCCGCACCGGCGGGCGTACCGCGCAGGGCATCGGCCTGCCACCCGGCCCGGCGGATCCCGTCCGCCTCAGCCGCGCGCTCGTGCGCACGGGGACGAGGCACACCGCGACCGGCGACCGGTCAGGACAGCTGACCGTCGTAGTCCGGGAGCTTGAAGGTCTTCTCGGCGTGGCCGCCCGACAGGTCGGTGGCGCTGTTGCCGATGTTCGCGATGATCGTGTAGCCCTTCGACTCGATGTCGGCGCGCTGGGCCGTCTTGTACTCGGCCACGTTCCGGAACAGGTCGAAGAAGCCGCGGACGTACAGCCCCGAGGACTCGTAGCCGGCGTGGTCGAGGTTGTACGCGGTCGGCGCGTGGATGATGCCGGGGCGGGCGGTGACGAAGAACAGGGCGACGCCGTGCTCCTGGGCGTACTCGGCGACCTCCAGAACCGGCCTGTTGGCGGGCTGCGGGAAGCTGAAGCCGAAGTCGGTCTCCAGGGACGTGTTGTCGATGTCGAGGACGATCGCCTGCTTCTCACCGGGACCGGCGTCGGCGATCCGTTCCTTCAGGTAGGGCAGTGCCTGGTCCATCACGGCCTGGCAGTCCTTCTGCCAGGTGGCGTGGTCGACGCCCGCCGCGGCGGACGCCGCCGCTGCGGGCGTCGTCGTGCTCCCGGTCGTACCCGCGGTCGTCGCGGCCTCGGCGGGGGCTGCCAGCGCGACGAGGGCCGCCGCGGAGACCGCGGTGACGGATGCCCGGTGGAAGAACCAGGGGTGTCTGGCCATGTGGGGGGTCCTCTCACGTCCGTACAGCTTGTTTTGTCGAGTGCATGATCGGTGGTGAGGGTGGCGCGAGAGGAACCGTAGGGTTACTGGGCGGTAAGTAGCTAGAGGCGTGCATCACATGGACGGTGCGGATCCTGAACTCCCCGCGACGTAGCCCCCGTCACATTTCCGCCCTTTTCGATCTCGGCGCCGGTGATGTGCCGCACAGGCGATTTGGGCCTTACTAGCGGCCATAGTGGAAACGCCCAGAACTACGAAAACGGACATATGTACCGGAACTGACGCGGGGATTCCGCCTGTCTGACCTGCTTTGTCCCGAATGTGCCCTCTGTCAAGAGTCGTGAAGTTTCGGGGTCAAGTACTACTTTTCGTCGTAGGTCACACTCTTGGGCGATTGGGGCGGATTGGGTTACCAAGGTTGTGGCCCGCCCGGCGAGCACCGGTTCGTCGGAGGGGCTTTCCCTTGCTCCCGACCCCATGAGGTTGCGAATGTCCCCGCGTGTCACGTCCCGTTTCTCCCGTCCGACCACCCTCCGCACCCGTGCGGCCCTGCTGGCCGCCGGCCTCGGCGCCTCGGTCGCACTGGGAACCGGGGTCGCGGCCGCCGTCGACACCACGGCGGCCAACAGCGCCGCCACCGTCGCGAGCGCCGTCCAGGCGCAGGCCGAGGCCCAGGCCAAGGCTGCGCAGACCGCCAAGGCCGCGAAGGCCCAGGTCGCCGCGAACGCGAAGAAGACCGTCACCGTGAAGAAGGCCGCCGTCGCGAAGAAGGCCGCCTCCTGGGTGAAGCCGGTCAAGGGCTACACGCTCACCGCGAGCTTCGCCCAGAACGGCGGCATGTGGGCGCACAAGCACAGCGGCCAGGACTTCGCTGTGCCGGTCGGCACCAACGTCGTGGCCGCGCACGGCGGCACCGTCGTCAAGGCCGGCCCGAACGGCGCCGGTGACGGCCCCGCCTACGGCAACGCCATCGTCATCAAGCACGGCAACGGCACGTACTCCCAGTACGCCCACCTGTCCCAGGTCAACGTGAGCGTCGGCCAGGTCGTCGCCACGGGCCAGTCCATCGCCAAGTCCGGCAACACCGGCAACTCCAGCGGCCCGCACCTGCACTTCGAGATCCGTACGACCCCGAACTACGGCTCGGCCATAGACCCGGCCGCCTTCCTGCGCTCCAAGGGCGTGGCCGTCTGACAGGGCCGGACAGGCCCCTATGAGTCCCCGGCCCCCTGATGGTGGGCCCGGGTGACCAGATCGGTGGCGACCTCGAGGACAGCCTTGCGCTTATCCTCGGGGTCGCCTTCGACGTCGTGGAGGAAAATCATCCCGGCGTGCAGGGTGAACAGCGCGCTGATGCTGCGTACCTGGTCCACCAGGTCCGCGTCCGGGTCGACCAGGATGTAGCGCAGGCCCATCATGCGGTCCTTGAACATGCTGCCGATGCGCAGCTCCCGCACCGTCGCCTGGTTCTCCTGCATGAAGCGGAAGAGCGGGGCCGCCCCGGCCAGGGCCTCGCTGTAGCGGCGGATGATCTCCTGCTTCGTCTCCAGCGTGTGCGGCTGCCGCCGGCCCCACTCGATCAGGTCCTCGATCGGCCGGACGAGGTCCTCGAAGATGCTGACCAGGATCTCTTCCTTGGTCTTGAAGTGGTAGTAGAGCGCCGCTTTGGTGACTTCCAGGCGTTCGGAGATCTCGCGCAGGGAGGTCTTCTCGTAGCCCTGCTCGGCGAAGAGCTCGAGCGCCACGTCCTGGATGCGCTGGCGGGTGTTCCCGCGGCGCCGCTGCTGCTTGGTGCCGTCCATCGTGCCGCCCATCCTCCTATGCCACCTCCGCTCCGCGCACTTTCCGGAAAACTTACTTGACGACCGGCTAGTTACGCGTCTACCTTCCCGAGTGTAGTCAACTAGCCGGGCGGCAAGTAAGTGGCGGAGTCAGGGGGAGTGGGAGCGATGGCGGACACAGTGACGGAGGACACCGTCGACACCGGAGGCGGGAAGCAGCCGAGGAGCGTGCGGGTGGTCCTGCTCGCCCTCATGGTCGCGATGATGCTCGCGATGCTCGACAACATGATCATCGGCACCGCGATGCCGACGATCGTCGGCGAGCTGGGCGGCCTGGAACACCTGTCCTGGGTGGTGACCGCCTACACGCTCGCGACCGCGGCCTCCACCCCGCTGTGGGGCAAGATCGGCGACATGTACGGCCGCAAGGGCTCGTTCATGACCTCGATCGTGATCTTCCTGATCGGCTCGGCGCTCAGCGGCATGGCCCAGGACATGGGCCAGCTCATCGGCTTCCGCGCGGTCCAGGGCCTCGGCGCCGGCGGTCTGATGGTCGGCGTCATGGCCATCATCGGCGACCTGATCCCGCCCCGGGAACGCGGCAAGTACCAGGGCATGATGGCCGGCGTCATGGCGCTCGCGATGATCGGCGGACCGCTGGTCGGCGGCACCATCACCGACCACTGGGGCTGGCGCTGGGCCTTCTACATCAACCTGCCGCTCGGCGCGGTCGCGCTGGTCGCCATCAGTGCCGTACTGCACCTGCCGAAGAAGCGCAGCGACGCGCGGATCGACTACCTCGGCGCCGCGCTGCTGACCGTGGGCATCACCGCGATCGTGCTCGTCACCACCTGGGGCGGCACGGAGTACGCCTGGTCCTCGGCGCGGATCATGGAGCTGATCGGTATCGGCGTCGCCGCGCTGGTCGGGTTCGTCTTCTGGCAGACGAGGGCCGCAGAGCCGATCGTGCCGCTGCACATCTTCCGCAGCCGCAACTTCACACTGATGTCCGTGATCGGCTTCATCGTCGGCTTCGTGATGTTCGGCGCCACCCTCTTCCTGCCGCTGTACCAGCAGGCGGTCCAGGGCGCGTCGGCCACCAACTCGGGGCTGCTGCTCCTGCCGATGCTGGGCGCGATGCTCGTCACGTCGATGGTGGCGGGGCGGGTCACCACGAACACAGGCCGCTACAAGATCTTCCCGGTGATCGGCGGTGCGCTGATGACGGCCGGACTCTTCCTGCTGTCCCTGATGGACACGGAGACCAGCCGGTTCACCTCCGGTGTGTACATGGCCGTCGTCGGCCTCGGCATGGGCTGCCTGATGCAGATCACCATGCTGGTCGCGCAGAACAGCGTGGAGATGAAGGACATGGGCGTGGCCTCCTCGTCCACCACTCTCTTCCGCACCCTCGGCTCCTCCTTCGGCGTCGCGATCATGGGCGCCCTGTTCAACCACCGCGTCCAGGACGTCATGGCGGAGCGGGCCGGGGAGCTGGGCGCGAAGGTGACCGAGCAGTCGGCGCAGCTCGACGCGGCGAGCCTGGCCGAGCTGCCTCGGGCCGCGCGGGAGGCCTACCAGCACGCGGTGTCCTCCGGGACGCACGGGGCCTTCCTGCTGGGGGCCGCCGTGGCGGTGCTCGCGCTGATCGCGGCGGTGTTCGTCAAGGAGGTTCCGCTCAAGGGGGCGGGACCGCAGGCGGCGGCCGGGCCGGCGGACGGTGACGGCGCCGCGGCGAAGACGCCGGCGGCCGAGACCGTCTGACCTCCGCCCGCCCTCCACGACGAAGGCCCCCGGGGTGCGTCCGCCCGGCCGGGGGCCTTCGTCGTGCCCTGCGTGCGTCCGTCCTGCCCGGGGCCCCGGGCGTGGCCGGACGGCGCGGGGTCACTGTCAGTGCCTCGTGCCACCATCGGGCGCATGGACAAGTTGCGGCAGTTGCGGCTGGCCAAGGACGCCATGGACCGCGACTGGGCCGACCCGGCCCTCGACCTGGACGCGGTGGCCGCGCACGCCGGGTACTCCCGTTACCACTTCATCCGCGCCTTCAAGGAGGCGTACGGCGAGACCCCCGGCCAGTACCTGACCCACCGCCGCATCGAGCGCGCCGAGGACCTGCTGCGCACCGCCAACCTGTCCGTGACCGAGATCTGCCATCTGGTCGGCTTCAGCAGCCTCGGCACCTTCTCCAGCCGGTTCAAGGCCTGGACCGGACTGACCCCCAGCGAGTACCGGACGAAGCACGTGGGCCGAGGAGCCGCCCTGATACCGGGCTGCTACGCCATGCTCTGGGCCGGCGGCTTCCGCGGCGGCCCCGCACGGCGCAATTCCGAAGAAGCGGAGTGACGTGGCCGCTGCCTACGGTGGCAGGGCGATGCGGGCACGACGACCGGCCGCGTACCGCAGGGACACGGGAGTACCCGCGTACCGCAGGAACACGGAAGTACAGGAGCACGCCATGATCAAGGGTCTCGCCATCTCGACCGTCTGGGTCCTCGACCAGGACCGGGCCAAGGAGTTCTACACCCAGAAGCTGGGCCTGGAGGTCCGTACGGACATGACGATGGGCGAGGGCGGCATGCGCTGGCTCACCGTCGGCTCCCCGGACCAGCCCGACGTCGAACTGACGCTGATGGTCCCCGGCAGCGGCTCCATGGATCCCGAGTCCGCCGAGATGATCAAGAAGCTGGTGGCCAAGGGCGCTCTCGGCGCCGGCGTGCTGACCACCGACGACATCCACGGCGACTACAAGAAGCTCAAGGACCGCGGGGTGGAGTTCCTCCAGGAGCCGCAGGAGCGTCCCTACGGCACGGAAGCGCTCTTCCGCGACGACTCCGGCAACTGGTTCTCCTTCACCCAGCCCCGCGAGGGCGGCCTCGACATGGACAAGGACTTCGCCTGTTAGGACACGCCCTGGGCCGGCCGGTCCGGCAGCATCGGGAAGCTCCCGGTGTTCGTCGGCGCGTGCTCCGGCAGCCACAGCACGGCGACCGCGCCCTCGGCGGGGACGTGGTC
This sequence comes from Streptomyces viridiviolaceus, assembly GCF_014650995.1. Lineage (GTDB taxonomy): Bacteria > Actinomycetota > Actinomycetes > Streptomycetales > Streptomycetaceae > Streptomyces > Streptomyces viridiviolaceus. The sequence continues at coordinate 28,656 of NZ_BMWA01000015.1, read as the reverse complement.
GGGCGCCCCGGCGGGCCGCACGTTGCGGAACGTCAGCCGGGCGCCCAGCACCCGGGCCTGCCCGGCCGCGATGGTCAGACCGAGTCCGTGGCCGCGGCCGGCCCGGTCCGCGCTGCCGGTGCGGAAGCGGCTCGGGCCCTCCGCGAGCAGGTCCCCGGGGAAGCCGGGCCCGTGGTCGCGGACCCGGATCACCCGGCCCTCGACGCTGACCTCGATGGGCGGCCTGCCGTGCCGGGCGGCGTTGGCGAGCAGGTTGAACAGCACGCGCTCCAGGCGGCGCGGGTCGGTGGTGACCTCCGACTCGTGCACGACCCGTACCTCCACGGCCGGGTCCTTGGCCGCCACCCGCCGGGTGACGAAGTCGCCCAGCATGATGTCCTGCAGCTCGGCCCGCTCCGAGGCGCCGTCGAGCCGGGCCACCTCCAGGACGTCCTCCACCAGCGTGCGCATGGCCTTCGCCCGGTCCAGCACCAGCTCGGTCGGCCGGCCCGGCGGCAGCAGCTCGGCCGCCGTCAGCAGCCCGGTCACCGGCGTGCGCAGCTCGTGCGCGATGTCCGCGGTGACCCGGCGCTCTGCCTCCAGCCGCTGCTGCAGCGCGTCCGCCATCGCGTCCACGGCGCTGGCGAGATCGTCGGTCTCGTCCCGCACGACGCCGCCGATGGCGTCCCGGACCCGCACCTCGCTCTCGCCCCCCGCGACCTGGTTCGCGGCGGCGGCGGCCTTGCGCAGCCGGCGCGACAGCTGTCCGCCGATGAGCACGCCGAGCGCGCTGCCGCCCAGGACGACCGCGATGGAGCCGATGACCAGGGCCTGGTCGAGGTCCTTGAGGATGTCCGAGCTGCGGTCGGTGAACCCGGAGTGCAGGGACATCACGTGCCCGTCCTTGAGCGGCACGGCCGCCCATATGTCCGTCACCCCGTTCGCCTGCTCGGAGACGTACGTCGCCCGCCGGCCGTCCTCGACCTTCCTGCGCAGCTCGGCCGGCAGCTCGGGGTCGTCGATCTGGGCGTTCGGGAAGTTCAGCCGCCCGGACAGCTCGTAGTTGCGCTGGGCGATCAGGACGCGGTCGTCCGCGAGGTCGCGCGCGTTGTCCAGCATCGACACCCTGGCCGCGTTGTGCACGACCAGGCTCAGCGCGACCGCCACCAGCGCGCCGACCAGCGCGATGGCCGCGCTGAGCTTCCATCTCAGCCCTGTACGGATGCCCGTGCGCCCCAGCGGGGAGGCGGCCAGGCGACGGAAGATCCCCCGCATGTCCCTGCTCAGGCCTTCAACTTGTAGCCGAAGCCACGGACCGTCTCGATGCGGTCCTGGCCGATCTTGGTCCGCAGCCGCTGCACATGGACGTCGACGACACGGGTGTCACCGCCCCAGCCGTAGTCCCACACCCGCTCCAGCAGCTTGTCGCGCGAGAGCACCGTGCCCGGCGCCGAGGAGAACTCCAGCAGCAGCCGCATCTCGGTCGGTGTCAGCGCCACCGGCCGTCCGGCCCGGCGCACCTCCATGCCCTCGGTGTCGACCTCCAGCTCGCCGAAGGTGAGCACTCCGCCGTTGTCGTCACCACCCCCCGCGTCCGCCCGGACACCGCCGCCGGCGTGCCCGAAGCGGCGCAGCACCGCCCGGATCCGGGCCACCAGCACCGCCCCGTCGAACGGCTTGGTCACGTAGTCGTCGGCGCCCGCCTCCAGGCCGAGCACCACGTCGATGGAGTCGGCCCGCGCCGACAGCATGATCACGGGCACGGTGGACTCGTCCCGGATCCGGCGGCACAGGCTGACGCCGTCGAGGCCGGGGACCATGACGTCCAGCAGCGCGATGTCGGGGCGGTCGGCCCGGAACGCCTCCAGGCCCGACAGGCCGTCGGGCATCGCGGTGACCGCGAAGCCGTCCCGCTCCAGGGCGAGCTGGGTGGCCTCGCGGATGACGTCGTCGTCCTCGACGAACAGGACGTGGGTCTGGTCTGCCATCCCGGTGCTCTCTGTCCTCGTTGTGGTGGTCGGGCGTCCTCGTCGCGGTGGCCGGGGCGCGCTCACTTCTGCATCGGTCCGAGCGGCCCGATCGGTTCTCTCCGGTGGCCGGTCAGCTCTCCGGAACCGGCGTGGGCGCGTTCCCGACGGCGTTGCTGTAGTCGTTGTGCGTGCGGTACCGCTCGGTGAACCGGCCCGAGGACCAGCGGTACGTGATCACGTTCTCGCCGGACGGACTCGACACCGGGTCGCCCTTCTCGTAGACCTGCTTGGTGACCACCAGGTCGCCGCGGTCGATCTCCGCGTAGACCGGGGGCTCCTCCGCCTTGAACACATTCTGGTACTCGCCCCCCTTCTCGCGGTACACGTAACTGCCCACTCCCACCGCGTCCCCGCAGGTCAGGACGTTGACGACGACGTCCTCGGCGGAAGAGCCGGTCAGCTCGCCGTAGGAGACGTCGACGGGGTACTCGTCGGCGACGCACGGCTTCAGCTCCCGTTTGACCTCGGCCGAGACACGGGGATCGGCCTTGACGAGCCGGACCGCGTCCACCCGGTCGGGGGTCCGGCTCGGCGAGGCGGCGGGGGAGGAGGCGCCCGCCACCGAGTCCGCGTGGGCCGGGCCCTCGTCACGGGCACCGGTGCCGCCCGCGGCGCAGCCGGCGAGCGAAACGGCGAGGGCGACGGACACGGCCGCCGCCGTGCTCGTCGCCTGGATGCTTCCCCGGGCCGGGCCGGTCCTCCGGCAGACGGTCAGGCCGCGCAACGCTCCCGCTCCTCACGCTCCAGCGCGCGTGCGTCCAGATCGCGGGCGACCAGCTCCTCGCGGAGCCGGGCGAGCGCCCGGTGCAGCGTGCTCTTGACCGTTCCGGCCGACATGCCGAGGGCGGCGGCCGTCTCCTCCGTGGACATCTGCTCCCAGTGTCGCAGCACCACGACGCTGCGCTGCTTCGGGGCGAGCACCTTCATGACGTCCATCAGCAGGGCGCGGTCCGCGTGCTGCTCGGTGGAGTCGTCCACGCAGGCGTCCGGGAGCTGCTCGGTGGGAACCTCCTCCAGCTTCCGCGCCCGCCACCACTCGGTCCGCGTGTTGATCATCACCCGGCGCAGGTAGGCGTCCGCCAGCCGCTTGTCGGCGATGCCGTCCCAGCGGCCGTACGTCCGCGCCAGCGCGGTCTGGAGCAGGTCCTGGGCGTCGACGGGGTCAGGGACCAGGCGCCGGGCGCTGCGCAGCAGCGCGTCCTGCCGCGTGCGGACGTACTCCTCGAACTCGAGCACCTCGCCCTGTGCCATGGTGAACCGCCTCCCGTTTTCCCCGTTGGTCCTCAGCCGTGCCCCTGTCAGCCGGGCACGGAACGAAGGTAGGGAAGCGTTGTCACGACGCTGTGCGAGCCAGCCTGCGGCTGGCACTCGGCTGTCCGTCGGTTGTGTAACGGAAGTGGGTACGGGGTGAGCCGCAGGGCTCGTTGGGGTGGGTTCATGGCGATTTGCCGAGGCGGGCAGTCGTCACGCGGACCCTTACGGCTGTGACCCGGGCTGGGACCGGGCTGTGCCCGGCCCCTGTGCCGGCCGTGGGCCCTATCGTGCGCTCCGGCCCCCGTGGCCCGCCCGGGCGTCAGCCCAGCGGCAGCCGGTACAGCCCGTCCGCCAGCGGCTCCACCAGGCCGTCGGCGACCAGACCGTCCAACGCGCGGGCGCGCTGGACCGGTTCGTGCCACACCTGGTCCAGAGCCGCCTGCGGAACCGGCCCGTGCGCCTCCCGCAGCACCGCCAGCAGCCGGCCGCGCACCTGCCGGTCCGTGCCCGCGTACGTCTGCCCGCGGCGCGGCGGCCCGTCGTGCTCGGGCTTGCCGGCCAGCCGCCAGGCGCACTGCGCCGCGATCGGGCAGCGGTGACACGCCTCGTTCCGGGCCGTGCACACCAGCGCACCCAGTTCCATGGACGCCGCCGCCCAGCGGGCCGCGGTCCCCTCGTCCTCGGGCAGCAGCGCGCGGGCCAGCTTGCGCTCGGCGGCGGTGGTCGCGTTCGGCGGGTACTGCACCCCCGTGACGGCCCGTGCGAAGACCCGGCGCACGTTGGTGTCCAGCACCGCGTGCCGCTGGCGGTACGCGAAGGAGGCGACCGCCGCGGCCGTGTACTCGCCGATGCCGGGCAGCGCCAGCAGCTGGGCGTGGTCCGCCGGTACGTCGCCGCCGTGCCGTTCCGTTATGGCCGCCGCGGCACCGTGCAGCCGCAGCGCGCGGCGCGGATAGCCGAGCCGGCCCCAGGCGCGCACGGCCTCGCCGGGCGCCTCCGCGGCGAGGTCGGCGGGGCGGGGCCAGCGGGCCATCCACTGCTCGTAGACCGGCAGGACGCGGCTGACCGGTGTCTGCTGGAGCATGAACTCACTGACCATCACGCCCCATGCGCCGGCCTCCGGCCGCCGCCACGGCAGATCGCGGGCGTGCTCGTCGAACCAGTCGATGACGGGGGAGTGCAGAGACTCGCCGGGGGCGGGGCGCCCGCCGGCCGGGGCGGGGCCGGCGGCGGAACCGGGGGGCAAGGGCTTCGTGGGCGTAGTCATGACTCTCCGATCCTGCCACGGGAGGAGGGTCCCACGGGCGCACCGTCACCCTGGGGAGGGCATGGCACCTGACGATCGGCAGAGGTGCCGTCCTGCCGTCCGCTTGTAGCGTCGGACGCATGGAACGTCCCCGTCCGGCCCGCCGCGGCGAACTCCGCGGCCTCCTCCCAGGGGCCCTGTTGTGGGCGGCCCTCGCCCTTCCGGCGCTCACGGCGGACCGGCTCGGGCTGAACGAGCCGCGCTCCCCGTGGCAGCAGCTGGCCGGCCTGGGCGTGCTAGCCGCGGCCACCGCCCTCGCCCGGCGGCGGCCGCTCGCGGCCTTCGCGTCGGTGGCGGGCCTGAGCCTGGCCGCCGCACCCGCCCTGTTCACCGTCTCCTACGGCCCGGCGCTCGCCACCTTCGCCCTGCTGCTCGGCCTGCGCGCCGGCCGGGCGCGCCCGGCGACGGTGTGCTTCGCCGCCGTCGGAGCCGTCGGCACGGCGCGGATCGCGCTCGTCGGGGCCGACCCGGCCCCCGAGTGGCTGGTCATGACGGGCACCCTGCTCTTCGGCTGCGTCTTCCCCTGGCTCGGCGGGCGCTACTGGCGGCAGAGCCGCGCGCTGGCCGAGGCCGGCTGGCTGCGCGCGGCCCGGCTGGAGGACGAGCAGCGGCACGCCGAGGAGCGTGCCCGGCTGCGGGAGCGGGCCAGGATCGCCCAGGACATGCACGACTCGCTCGGCCACGAACTGAGCCTGATCGCCCTGCGCGCCGCCGCCCTCCAGGTCGCGCCCGACCTCGCCGGCCACCACCGCACCGCCGCGGCCGACCTGCGGGCGGCCGCCGCCGATGCCACCGACCGGCTGCACCGCATCATCGGCGTCCTGCGCGAGGACGACGAGCCGGTCCCGCTGACCCCGGCGGGCGAGACCGTCGAGGAACTCGTCGCCCGCGCCGCCGAGTCGGGACTGCCGGTGCGCTGGGAGCCGCCGGACGGCGCCCGGGCCCTGGAGGCCGGCGGGATCGCCGAGCGCCTGCTGCACCGGGTGGTGCGCGAGGCGCTGACCAACGCGGCCCGGCACGCCCCCGGCGCCCCCGTCGTCGTGGCCGTCACCGGTCAGGCACGCGGCACCACGGTCACCGTCACCAACGGGCGGGCCACCGAGGAGAGCAGCCCCTCGGCCGGCGGTTCGGGCCTGCTCGGGCTGCGGGCCGCGGTCACCGCGGTCGGCGGCGACTTCCGGGCGGGCCCGCACGGGGAGGGGTTCCGGGTCCGGGCGTACGTCCCCGCGCAGGAGACCGCCGTCGCCGTCCCCCGTGCCCCTGCGGCGCCGTTCGCCCTGGCCCGCCGCCGCGTCGCCCTCGGTCTCGGGGCCGCCGCCGGAGCGGGCGTCGTCCTCGTCGGGGCGGCCTTCGGCTGGTACGCGTACACGGAGACGCACTCGGTGCTCGGTCCCGGCGCGTACGAGGAACTGCGCCTGGGCATGCCGTACGACGAGGTGGCACACGTGCTGCCGGACCGCGCGATCGCCGACCCGCCCGTCGAACGCGCTCCCGCGCCGCCGAAGGACGCCGACTGCCGCTACTACCGCGCGAGCGGCGAACTCCTCGTCTCCGTCGACCACTTCCGGCTCTGCTTCGACGACGAGGGCCGGCTGGTCGCCAAGGACGTCGTCCCGCGCGTCGGACTGTCCGACGAGGGACGCGAGGAATACGAGGAGTTCACACGGTGATCCGGGTACTGCTGGCCGACGACGAGACGATGGTGCGGGCCGGGGTGCGCGCCATCCTGGCGAGCGGCGGTGAGAGCGAGGTCGTCGCGGAGGCCGGCGACGGCCGCGAGGCGGTCGAACTGGCCCGCGCGCACCGCCCCGACGTGGCCCTGCTGGACATCCGCATGCCCCGCCTGGACGGGCTCGCGGCGGCGGAGGAGATCGTGCGGACCGTCCCCGGCACGGCCGTCGCGATGCTCACCACCTTCTCCGAACAGGCCTACGTGGCCCGCGCGCTGGCGGGCGGCGCCACCGGCTTCCTGCTGAAGTCCGGTGACCCGTACGAACTGATCGCGGGCGTCCGGGCGGTGGCGGGCGGCGCCGCCTTCCTGTCGCCCAAGGTCGCCCGGTACGTCATCGAGGACCTGGGCTGCGGCGGCGGTGGCCGGCTCGCCCGCGAGGAGCACGCACGCGCGCGCGTGGCGCGTCTGAGCCCGCGCGAACGCGAAGTGCTCGGCCTCGTCGGCGCCGGCCTGTCCAACCCGGAGATCGCCGCCCGGCTGCACCTCGTCGAGGGCACGGTGAAGACGTACGTGAGCGCGGTACTGGACCGGCTGGAGGTACGCAACCGGGTGCAGGCGGCGATCGTGGCCTACGAGGCGGGGCTCGTGGAGGCGTGACCGTCAGCGGCCACGGTGGGCGGTCCACGGGGCCGTGGGAGCAGTGGCCGCCCCCGGGCCGGTCACCCACCGCACCAAGGGCGCCGACGACGCGCGCATCGCCCCGGCCAGCCGGGTCACCGGTCGCCTGCCCAGGCGCATGGCGACGGCCGCGACGACGGCGCCGAGCAGGAGACCGGCGGCGACGTCGTGCGGGTAGTGCACGCCGACGAAGACCCGGGAGAAGGCCATCAGCAGGGCGAGCGGCGCCGTCAGCCAGATGATCGTGCGGCGCACCAGGGCAAGGGCGACGGCCGCGGCGCCCGCGATGGTGGCGTGGTTGCTGGGGAAGGACCAGTCGCCGGTCGGCGGGCACTCGGCGAGGGACGGGACCGCCCCGGCGACCGCCCGGCACGGACGTTCCTCCGTGAAGCCGGACTTGAGCAACTCACTGCACACGTACGCCACAGCCGTGGCCACGGGTGCAAGTACCGCTATCGCGAACGCGGTCGCGCTGCCACGGCGTGCCCGCCACCAGGCGGCGACGAACAGCGCGCCGAACAGGAGCAGTCCGCCCTCCGTCCAGGCTTCCGCCGCGTGCTGGACCCACGTGGGGGTGTCGTGGGCGAATCCGGTGATGTCGCGGTAGAGCTCGTTGTCCTCGAAGTCCATGGTCACAGACCGTAGGCAGCGCGGCGATACGGTCACACCCTGCGACAGACATGTGCGGTACCTGACGAAAGACAGGGGTGCCGGAGGCGTTTCCGGGATGATGATCCGGAAAAGTTGCCGATCTGAACGGCGGGTGGGCCGGGGTAACTCACCGATCTCTCGTACAGTTTGCGCCGTGGGATCTCTGCGCAATCCGGTCGGGCCGCTTCCCTCCTCCATCTACTGGCGTCGGAGGGCCGTACTCCTGTCCCTGCTCGCCCTGTTGGCGTTGCTGATCACGTGGGTGGTGGTCTCCGGCGACGGGGGTGGCGGGAAGGACCGCGAGGACGGTGCCAACGGCAGGAATCCCGCACCGTCGATCACCCCGGGACCGTCCGGATCCGGGCCGGCGATCAGTCAGGCACCGGGTGGCAGGGACGAGTCGGGGGACGGGGAGTCGAGCGGGTCGGGGTCCGGCGGCGGTGACGGCTCGGGGTCCGGCGACGGATCGGGGTCGGGGTCGGGGTCCGGTGGCGGTTCCGGTTCCGGCGAGTCCGGAGGCGGTGCCGCGGGAGGCGGCTCCGAGGGCGGTACGGCGGCCGGTGTCGGCGCGGGCGACGCGCTGCCCGCCGGGTCGGGGCTGCCCAACTGCTCCTCCGGCTCGGTGAAGTTGAGCCTGCGCAGCGTACGCAACGCCTACGAACCCGGCAGGACGCCGACCTTCGAACTGACCGTGCGGAACACCTCCGGCAGCGACTGCAAGGTCGACCTCGGGCCCGAGAACGCCGTGTTGACGATCACTCAGGCGGGCGGCGACGAGGCGTACTGGGCGTCCGACGACTGCCCCGAGGGCGCCGGAAGCCTGCAGTACCGGGTGCCCGCCGGCAGCGGCATCACCTACACCGTGAAGTGGGACCGCAAGCCGAGCGTCCCCGAGTGCGGGACGCCTCCGGCGGGGTCGGCCAAGGCCGGCACGTACCTGGTGGAGGCCAAGGCCGCTGGTTTCGCGAAGGTGCAGACGTCGTTCGTGCTGGAGAGCGACTGACGCGGGGCGCCGCGGCGCCGGCTCAGACGTAGCGTTCGAGGATCGACGACTCCGCCAGCCGGGACAGGCCCTCTCGCACGCTGCGGGCCCGGGCCTCGCCGACGCCGTCCACCGTCTGGAGGTCGTCGACGCTGGCGGCCAGCAGCTTCTGCAGGCCGCCGAAGTGCTCCACCAGGCGGTCGATGATCGCGCCGGGCAGCCGCGGGACCTTGGCCAGCAGCCGGAAGCCGCGCGGCGACACCGCCGAGTCCAGGGTCTCGGGCGAGCCGGTGTAGCCCAACGCGCGGGCCACCGTGGACAGTTCCAGCAGCTCGGCGTGGCTCAGCTTGTCCAGCTCGGCGAGCGCCTCCTCGACCGTGCGGGAGCGCTTGGCCGTCGGCTCGGGCACGTAGTCCCGTACGACCAGTTCACGCTCGGGCTCCACGCCGGCGATCAACTCGTCCAGCTGCAGGGCGAGCAGACGTCCGTCCGTGCCCAGCTCCACCACGTACTCGGCGATCTCGGTCGCGATGCGGCGCACCATCTCCAGGCGCTGGGCGACCGCCGAGACGTCCCGGACGGTCACCAGGTCCTCGATCTCCAGCGCCGACAGCGTGCCCGCGACCTCGTCGAGGCGGAGCTTGTAGCGCTCCAGGGTCGCCAGGGCCTGGTTGGCGCGCGACAGGATCGCCGCCGAGTCCTCCAGGACGCGGCGCTGGCCGTCGACGTAGAGCGCGATCAGGCGCATGGACTGCGACACGGAGACCACGGGGAAGCCGACCTGCTTGCTGACCCGGTCCGCCGTGCGGTGCCGGGTGCCCGTCTCCTCCGTGGGGATCGTCGGGTCCGGGACCAGCTGGACGCCGGCCCGCAGGATCTTCGACAGGTCCGAGGAGAGCACGATGCCGCCGTCCAGCTTGCACAGCTCGCGCAGCCGGGTCGCGGTGAACTCGACGTCCAGCACGAAGCCGCCCGTGCACATCGCCTCGACGGTCTTGTCGGAGCCGAGCACGATGAGACCGCCGGTGTTGCCGCGGAGCACCCGTTCCAGTCCGTCACGCAGGGCCGTGCCGGGTGCCACGGCGCTCAGCGAGGCGCGCATCAGGCCATCGGAACCGGCACTCCCACCGGACTTTCCGGGAGCTGCTGCCCGGTCGTTGGCTGCCACTGCACTCCTCCGGTCGCAGGTTCTGGGGCGCTCCCGTGTCGCACACTCGGTTCGTACGGACGGGCGAGACCAGGGCAAAGTCTACCGGCGGTCCTCCTCCTCCCGTGGGGCCTCTCTGCGACGGGAGCGCGGAAGGACCCGCAGGGCGTCCCCTATGTCCGCCACTTCCAGGACCTTCATGCCCTCGGGAATCCTGCCCGGATCGCCCGGTACCAGCGCGTGCGTGAAGCCCAGGCGGTGCGCCTCCGCGAGTCTGCGCTGCACGCCCGTGACCCGTCTCACCTCGCCCGCGAGGCCGACCTCGCCGATCGCGACCAGGTTCTTGGGCAGCGGGGTGTCGCTGGCCGCGCTGGCCAGGGCGAGGGCGACCGCGAGGTCGGCGGCCGGCTCGGAGAGCTTCACGCCGCCTACCGTCGCGGAGTAGATGTCCCGCTTGCCCAGGGCGCTGATGCGGCCCCGCTGCTCCAGGACGGCCAGCATCATGGAGACGCGGGAGGTCTCCAGGCCGGACGTCGTGCGCCGCGGGGACGGGATCTGCGAGTCGACCGTGAGCGCCTGCACCTCGGCCACCAGCGGGCGGCGGCCCTCCAGGGTGACGGTCAGACAGGTGCCGGGCACCGGCTCGGCGCGGCGGGTGAGGAACAGGCCGCTGGGGTCGGCCAGGCCCGTGATGCCCTCGTCGTGCAGCTCGAAGCAGCCGACCTCGTCGGTCGTGCCGTAGCGGTTCTTGACGCCCCGCACCAGCCGCAGGCGCGCGTGGCGGTCGCCCTCGAAGTGCAGCACCACGTCCACGAGGTGCTCCAGCAGGCGCGGCCCGGCGATCGCGCCGTCCTTGGTGACGTGGCCCACGAGGAGGGTGGACATGCCGCGCTCCTTGGAGGCGCGGATCAGGGCGCCGGCCACCTCCCGCACCTGCGCCATGCCGCCGGGCGCGCCGTCGATCTCGGGGGAGGCCACCGTCTGCACGGAGTCCAGGATCAGCAGGGACGGCTTGACCGCGTCCAAGTGGCCGAGGACTGCCGCGAGGTCGGTCTCGGCGGCGAGGTACAGGTGGTCGTCGATGGCGTTGATGCGGTCGGCGCGCAGGCGCACCTGGCTCGCCGACTCCTCGCCCGTGACGTACAGCGTGCGGTGCTCGTCACTGGCCGACTTGGCCGCCACGTCCAGCAGCAGCGTGGACTTGCCGACGCCGGGCTCGCCCGCCACGAGGACCACGGCGCCGGGCACCAGTCCGCCGCCGAGCACGCGGTCCAGCTCGGGCACGCCGGTGCTGCGGGCCGCGGCCTGGCGGCCGTCGACCTGGCCGATGGGCAGGGCGGAGGTGGTGACGCGCCCCGGCGCCGTCGTGCGGACCGCGGGCGCGCCGTACTCCTCGACCGTCCCCCACGCCTGGCACTCGGGGCAGCGGCCGAGCCACTTGGCCGTCTGCCAGCCGCACTCGGTGCAGCGGTAGGACGGCCGGTCCTTGGTGGTCTTCGCACGGGCAGCCATGCACGAACCGTAGCCGTCACCACTGACAACGCGGCAAACGGAGGCCCGCACCCGTCGTCGCCCCCGCCGTCGGAGGCCCGCCCGGGACCGGCCATCACCGTGCCGGACCAGCCACGTTCGCCCCGAACCGGCCACCGCCTCTACCGAACCAGCCATGGAATGGGAGGTTCCTGTCCCCTTATGAGGGATCGTTTCACCCGTACGGATTAAAAGTGTCCAATGCGCCACTTCGCGCCACCCATGGCCGCCTACGGTCACCGGGTGATGAGCAGCAGTCCGCAGACCACGACCCGCACGACCGGCGCGCACAGAGCGCACCGGGAAGCGCGTGACCGTACCGCGGCGCGCACCCTGGCGCAGCGGCCGCCCGCGCGCTACGAGGCTTATCTGGACGGCCTGTTCACCTACTGTCTGTCCGTCCTCTGCGACCACGACGCCGCGACCGACGCCCTGGGGGACGTCCTGGCGCTCGCGGAGCGCCGCGGCCACCGCGGCCCCGAGTCCGCCGACCGCAGGGCCTGGCTGTACGCGCTGGCCCGTTGGGCGTGCCTGCGCAAGCTGGCCGAGGCCAAGCAGAAACGTCAGGGCAGCCACGCGGCGGGCCGCTCAGGCACCGACCGGGAGCCCTCCCGGCGGCGGCCGGCCGCGATCCCGGCCCCTTCCGAGGAGGACCGGGAGCGGCGCCGCGGCGAACTGGCCCTGCTGGCCTGGCCCGAGGCCGCCGGCACCACGCCGGAGCAGCGCGAGGCCCTCGAACTCGCCGTGCGGCACCACCTCGCCGCCCCCGAGGTCGCGGCCGTCCTCGGCATGGACCCGGCCGCCGCCCGCGAACTGCTCGCCTCCGCCGCCTGCGAGGTCGAGCGCACCCGCGCGGCCCTCGCCGTCGTCGAGACCGGCACCTGTCCGGGTGTGGCCCGCCTCACCGGCGACAACCAGCTCGTGCTCAGCGCGGCCCTGCGCCGCGAGCTGGTCCGGCACGTCGACGACTGCCCGCGCTGCCGTCGCACCGCCGAGCGCGCGATCCCCGGCCGCTGGCCCGGCACCAGCGTCACCCCCGACGAGCTGCCCGTCCTGGAAGCGCCCCGCGCGGCGCTGCACGTCGCCATGACGCACCTCCCGCGCGCGCGTGGCGCCGCGCCCCGCTTCGACCGGCGCGGCTTCCCGATGGACCCCAAGGACCGCGCGGCCCGCCGGGACCGGCTGCGCGCCCGTGCCGTCACCACGACCGTCGTCGCCACCGTCGTGGCCGCGCCCGTGCTCGCCCTGTGGGCGGCCTACCGCGGCACCCCGGTCGGCGAGGGCGAGGACGGCCGCTCGGCCAGCGCCAGCGAGGCGCACGGCCCCGACGGTCTGGAAGGCGAGTCGGCGGACGGCGGCTACGGCTACGAGCACGCCGGCAACGCGAGCACCACGCCCGGCACCCGCTTCGGCAAGGACGGCAAGGCCGACGTCTCCGTGGAGGTCGTCAGCGTCGCGGGCGCCGGCGAGCGGGGGGCGGGCCGGCTGGAGGTCACGGCCGGCCACGACGGCGACACCACGTTGATCACCCTCACCGCGGCCGGGGACGCGTCGGTGCACTGGTCCGTGTCGACGAGTGCCCCCTGGCTCTACCCGAGCCGGCCGTCCGGAACGCTCCGCCCCGGCCAGTCGGTGACGATCAAGATGTACGTCGACCACCTGCGCGAGCCGTCCGGCCACTGGAACGCCCGGGTGGCCGTCGCCCCGGCCGGCGCGGTCGTCTCCATCCAGGGCTACGGCACCGCGCCCGGCCCGTCCCGCCCGGGCCCCCGCCCGAGCACGCCCCACGTCCCGTCGTCCCCGTCCGACCCGGATCCGTCCCCGTCGGCCTCGGTGCCCCCGGACCCGACGCCCAGCGACCCGGCCACCTCGCCCCCGCCCGACCCGACGCCCACCGAGCCGTCTCCGACCGGCACGACCGGCTCCACACCGCCGCCGGGCGGCGACGGCGACCCGAGCCCGGCCGCCTCGTAGGCGCTCAGGGGCCGGTGGGCCCCCGTCCGGTCCCGGGAACGCCGGCAGCCTCAGCGAGCAGGGTCCGCCGGATGCGGTGCCACCAACGGCAGCTGCGAGGCCAGCCGCTCCTCGCACAGCTCGACCAGCCGGTCGTAGCCCGCCTTGCCCATCAGCTCGATCAGCTCCGGCCGGTAGGAGACGTACACCGGCTCGCCCGCGCCGTGCGCCGAGGTGGCCGACGTGCACCACCAGTGCAGGTCGTGCCCGCCCGGGCCCCAGCCACGGCGGTCGTACTCACCGATCGACACCTGCAGCACGCGCGTGTCGTCGGGCCGGTCGATCCACTCGTACGTCCGCCGGATCGGAAGCTGCCAGCACACGTCCGGCTTGGTCTCCAGCGGCTCGCGGCCCTCCTTGAGGGCGAGGATGTGCAGCGAACAGCCCGCGCCCCCGGAGAAGCCGGGCCGGTTCTGGAAGATGCACGAGCCCTGGTAGGGGCGGGTCTGCCGGGAACCCTCGTCGTCCTCGGAGACCCAGCCGTTCTCCGTGCCCTCGGCGTGGTTCTGCCAGATGTCCGGCGTGAGCCTCGCCACATGCTCGGCGACCCGCTTCTCGTCGTCCTCGTCGGAGAAGTGGGCGCCCAGGGTGCAGCACCCGTCGTCCGCGCGGCCCGCCTGGATGCCCTGGCAGCCGCTGCCGAAGATGCAGTTCCAGCGAGAGGTCAGCCATGTCAGATCGCAGCGGAAGACCTGTTCGTCGTCCGCCGGATCCGGAAACTCCACCCACGCGCGCGCGAAGTCGAGTCCCTTTTCGTCGTCCACCGAAGAACCCCCGGCCCTCGTGTCCAGCCTGCCCTGCTTGTTCTTCTTGTCCTTCTTGGCCGACTTTTCGTCCTTCGCCTTTTTCGTCTTTGGCACCTGTCCAGGGTAAGTGGCCCGGACGGCATGACGGCACCGCCGCCGGTCTCCTTCCCGGCCCTGCTCCGGGGGCCGCACGCGGCGCCACTGGCAGTAGCGTTCCGTACATGAGACTCGGTGTCCTCGACGTGGGTTCGAACACGGTGCATCTGCTGGTGGTGGATGCGCACCCGGGCGCGCGCCCGCTGCCCGCGCACTCGCACAAGGCGGAACTGCGCCTCGCCCAGCTCCTCGACGAGGAGGGTGCCATCGGCCCCGACGGGGTCGACCGGCTGATCGCGGTCGTCCAGGAGGCGCTCCAGGCCGCCGAGGACAAGGGCGTGGAGGACCTCCTGCCGTTCGCCACCTCGGCCGTGCGCGAGGCCGGCAACGCCGACGACGTCCTCGCGCGCGTGCGGGCCGAGACCGGCGTCGAGCTGACGGTCCTGACCGGCGCCGAGGAGGCACGGCTCACCTTCCTCGCCGCCCGCCGCTGGTTCGGGTGGTCCGCGGGCAAGCTGTTGGTCCTCGACATCGGCGGCGGCTCCCTGGAGATCGCCTACGGCATCGACGAGGAGCCCGATGCCGCCGTGTCCCTCCCGCTCGGCGCGGGCCGGCTGACCGCCGCCCGGCTGCCCGGCGACCCGCCCGACCCCGACGACGTCAGGGCGCTGCGCCGCCACGTGCGGGCCGAGATCGCCCGCACGGTCGGCGAGTTCAGCCGCTTCGGTGCCCCCGACCACGTGGTCGCCACGTCGAAGACCTTCAGGCAACTGGCCCGCATCGCCGGCGCCGCCCGCAGCGCGGAGGGCCTGTACGTCCAGCGCGAGCTGAAGCGGGCGTCCCTGGAGTCCTGGGTGCCCCGCCTGGCCGCCATGACGGCCAGCGAGCGCGCCGAGCTCCCGGGCGTCTCCGAGGGCCGCGCGGGCCAGCTCCTGGCCGGCGCGCTGGTCGCCGAGGGCGCGATGGACCTCTTCGGCGTGGAGAGCCTGGAGATCTGCCCGTGGGCCCTCAGGGAGGGCGTGATCCTGCGTCGCCTGGACCACATGGGCCAGGGATAGCGGCCCCCGACGAGCCGCGGGTCCGTATCCAGGTACGGCTCCGCCGCGTGGGCGCGGGCGGCCGCGAACCGGGCCGCACCCGCCTATGGCAAACACCACAACGGCGAACGGGCGCCCCGCAGCACCCCGACCGCACCCCGTAACCTGAGCTTCGTGGCAGAACCAAGGGACGTGGTCCGCATCCCGGATGCGAAGGTCGCCCTGTCGACGGCTTCGGTCTACCCGGAGTCGACGGCGACGGCCTTCGAGATCGCCGCGCGCCTCGGCTATGACGGGGTCGAGGTCATGGTGTGGACCGATCCGGTCAGCCAGGACATCGAGGCCCTGCGCCGGCTCAGCGACTACCACGGCATGCCGATCCTGGCCGTACACGCCCCCTGCCTGCTGATCACCCAGAGAGTCTGGTCCACCGACCCCTGGGTCAAGCTGCAGCGCGCCCGCGCCGCCGCCGAGAAGCTCGGCGCGAGCACCGTCGTCGTCCACCCGCCGTTCCGGTGGCAGCGCCAGTACGCCCGGGACTTCGTCAGCGGTGTCTGGCGGATGGCGAACGAGACGGACGTGCGGTTCGCCGTCGAGAACATGTACCCCTGGCGCTACCGGGACCGCGAGATGCTCGCCTACGCCCCCGACTGGGACGTCACGAAGGACGACTACCGCCACTTCACGATCGACCTCAGCCATGCCGCCACGGCCCGCGCCGACGCCCTCGCCATGGTCGACCGCATGGGCGACCGCCTCGGCCACGTCCACCTCGCCGACGGCAAGGGGTCGGCCAAGGACGAGCACCTCGTCCCCGGCCGCGGCTCCCAGCCCTGCGCCGAGGTGCTGGAACGGCTGGCACTGACCGGCTTCGACGGCCACGTCGTCATCGAGGTCAACACCCGACGCGCCATGTCGAGCGCCGAGCGGGAGGCCGACCTCGCCGAGGCACTGGCCTTCACCCGCCTGCACCTGGCCTCGGCGGCGAAGGTGCCCCGGCGGTGAGCGACGTCACCGGGGGGACACCCGGCCGCCGTCGTGGCCGCCCCCCGCGTACGGAGTCCGCCGGCACCCGGGACCGCATCCTCTCGGCCGCCCGCGAGGAGTTCTCCGAGCGCGGTTACGAGAAGACCTCCGTCCGCGGCATCGCCAAGGCGGCGGGCGTGGACTCGGCGCTCGTGCACCACTACTTCGGCACCAAGGAGCAGGTCTTCGAGGCGGCGATCGAGGTCGCCTTCGCGCCGGCCCTGAACGCGCCGGCAGCGATCGAGGAGGGTCCCCTCGACGGGGTCGGGGAGCGGCTGACCCGCTTCGTCCTCGGCGTCTGGGAGAACCCCACCACCCGTGCGCCGCTGCTCGCCATCGTCCGCTCCGCCGTGAACAACGAGACCGCCGCCGCCGTCTTCCGCCGCCTGATCGCCTCCCAGCTGCTGCGCCGCATCTCCGCCCGGCTGGACCTGCCGGACGCCGAGCTGCGCGCCGAACTGGCGGCGGCGCAGCTGGTGGGGTGCGCGATGCTGCGGTACGTGATCAAGGTGGAGCCGCTGGCCTCGGTGGACGTCGAGGCGATCATCGCGCGCGTGGCACCGGTCGTCCAGGGCCATCTCACCGGCCCCTGAGGCCCAAGGACCCGAGACACGCATCCCGCATTCCGGACACCGTGTCCCGAAGCCTGGATGACCGGCGTACGCTCGATGACAGTCAGAAGCCTGTCAGCCTCCTCTGTACGGCTGGCGGAACTCCCCGAAGGAGCGAGCGACGATGCCCGAGCTGAGGTCCCGCACTGTCACCCACGGCCGCAACATGGCGGGCGCCCGCGCCCTTATGCGTGCCTCCGGTGTACCGGGTGCGGACATCGGACGGAAGCCGATCATCGCGGTCGCCAACAGCTTCACGGAGTTCGTGCCCGGCCACACCCACCTGGCGCCGGTCGGCCGGATCGTCAGCGAGGCCGTCAAGGAGGCCGGCGGCATCCCGCGCGAGTTCAACACGATCGCCGTCGACGACGGCATCGCCATGGGCCACGGCGGCATGCTGTACAGCCTCCCCTCCCGCGACCTGATCGCGGACAGCGTGGAGTACATGGTGGAGGCCCACCGCGCCGACGCCCTGATCTGCATCTCCAACTGCGACAAGATCACCCCGGGCATGCTCAACGCGGCCCTGCGGCTGAACATCCCCACGGTCTTCGTCTCCGGCGGCCCGATGGAGTCCGGCCGCGCCACCCTGGTCGACGGCACCGTCCGCACCCTGGACCTGGTCGACGCCATGGTCGAGGCGGCCAACGACAAGGTCTCCGACGCCGACGTGCTGCGCATCGAGGAGAACGCCTGTCCGACCTGCGGCTCCTGTTCCGGCATGTTCACGGCCAACTCGATGAACTGCCTCACCGAGGCCATCGGCCTCTCCCTCCCCGGCAACGGCTCGGTCCTGGCCACCCACACGGCCCGCAAGGCGCTCTACGAGAACGCCGCCCGCACGGTGATGGACCTGACCCGCCGCTACTACGAGCAGGACGACGACTCGGTCCTGCCCCGCAGCATCGCCACCTTCCAGGCCTTCGAGAACGCCATGGCCCTGGACATCGCCATGGGCGGCTCGACCAACACGATCCTCCACCTGCTGGCCGCCGCCCAGGAGGCGGAGGTCCCCTTCGGCCTCACCGAGATGGACGCCCTCTCGCGCCGCATCCCCTGCCTGGCGAAGGTCGCGCCGAACGTCGCCAAGGACCGCACGTACTACATGGAGGACGTGCACCGCGCCGGCGGCATCCCCGCCCTGCTCGGCGAACTGCACCGCGCCGGCCTGCTGAACGAGGACGTCCACGCCGTCCACAGCCCGTCCCTGGACGACTGGCTGAAGACCTGGGACATCCGCGCCGGCTCCCCGTCGGCGGAGGCCGTGGAGCTGTGGCACGCGGCCCCGGGCTGCAGGCGTTCCGCCGAGGCCTTCTCCCAGTCCGAGCGCTGGGACTCCCTGGACGAGGACGCCGAGGGCGGCTGCATCCGCTCCGTGGAGCACGCGTACTCCAAGGACGGCGGCCTGGCGGTCCTGCGCGGCAACCTGGCGGTCGACGGCTGCGTCGTCAAGACCGCCGGCGTCGACGAGTCGATCTGGACCTTCGAGGGTCCGGCGGTCGTCTGCGAGTCGCAGGAGGAGGCCGTCACGAAGATCCTCACCCAGCAGGTCAAGGAGGGCGACGTCGTCGTCATCCGCTACGAGGGCCCCAAGGGCGGCCCCGGCATGCAGGAGATGCTCTACCCGACCTCGTACCTGAAGAGCCGCGGCCTGGGCAAGGCGTGCGCCCTGGTCACCGACGGGCGCTTCTCCGGCGGCACCTCCGGCCTGTCCATCGGCCACGCCAGCCCCGAGGCTGCCTCGGGCGGCACGATCGCCCTCGTCGAGGACGGCGACCGCATCCGCATCGACATCCCGAACCGCTCCATCGAGCTCCTGGTGGACGACGCGGAGCTGTCCCGCCGCGAGCAGGCGCTGGGCGGCCGGTACGCCCCGAAGAACCGCGACCGCAAGGTCTCGGCCGCCCTGCGGGCCTACGCCGCGATGGCGACCAGCGCCGACAAGGGCGCGGTGCGGGACGTGACCAAGCTGGGCTGAGGCCCCGTCCGTGAGGGCCGCTTCCCCACCGCGGGGAGCGGCCCTCACGCGTGCGTGCCCTACCAGGCGGACGGATCCCGCCCGTCCACGGCGAAGACCGTGCCGTCGGGGGCGGCGGCGTAGACGCGGCCGTCCGCGAGCACGGGCTCGGGGAGAGCTGCCGGCACCCGGTCCGCGTCGGCGCCGAGCCGGGGCGGGGTCTGCCCCAGCAGCCGCCCCCTGCGGGCGTCCACGCCGAGGAGCCGCCCGTCGGGGCCGGTGACGTAGACGTGCCGGCTGTCGGCGACGGGGGCGGAGCCACGGGCGATGCCGGTCTCCAGCCGCCACCGCTGTCTTCCCGCCGTCATGTCCACGGCCACCAGGGAACCGCCGCCGCCCATCAGGTACACCTCGCCCCGGTGCACGCCGCCCTGCGCCTCGTCCACCGGCACGGGCAGCGCCACCCGGCGCGTGGCGCCGGTGTCCGGGGTGTAGCGGACCACGCCCTTGGCCCGCCCGTGGACCGAGTCGCCCTCGGCGAGGTAGACAGACCCGCCGGCCGCGCCGAGGAGGTCCAGCGTCCCGGTCAGCTCCTTGTCCCACCGCACCTCGCCGGTGGCCGGGTCCACCGCGGTGACCCGGGTGCTCCCGCCGTCGGCGGCCACGCTCACCGCGTACGCCGGCCCGCCACCGAACCAGTGTTGGAAGTACGGCACCGGCAGGCCCGGGAACGACCGGTTCCACCTGATGTCGCCCGTGGCGGCGTCCACGCCGGACACCGTCCCGTCGGCCCGGGTCAGCAGGAGCGTGGTCCCGGTCGCGGTCGTCCCGCTGTACGCGAGGTCGTCCTTCTGCCAGCGGGTGGCGCCCGAGGCCGGGTCGAGCGCCTCCAGACCCGGACCGTGGTCGAGCGCCGGCTGCACCAGCCCGGCCGACACCGCCGGCGGCGTACCGCGCAGGACCGAGGCGACGGGGTGCCGCCACAGCGAGCGGCCGTCGGACGGGTCGAGGGCGAAGATCAGCCCGGTCCGCGCACAGACCAGGGTCTTCGCCCCGTACGTGCACTGGGGCACGCCCTCCCCGCCGGCCGGCTCGGCCTCCCAGGCGTCGAACCCGGCGGCCACGGCCCGGGGCGTGTCGCTGCTCTCCGGTGCCGCGCCGCCGTCGGCCGACCGGAGCGGGACCAGCACGGCAACGGCGGCGGCCACGAGCGCCGCGGCCCCGAGCACCGCCCGCCTGCCCGGCCGGCGCCCCCGGCGACGCGCGGGCACGTCGACGGGGGCCTCCGCCTCACCCCCGGGTCCGGGCTGGGACTCCGGCGCCGGGACCGGGTCCGGCTCGGCCCCCGCCCCGCTGTCCGGCTCCGTCCGCTGCGCCGGTATGAACGCCTGGGTGTCGTACGAGGCCGCCTCGGAGCGCAGCTCCCGCATCAGCTCGTCCGGCGTGGGCCGCTCCTCGGGCTCCTTCGCGAGACACCGCAGCACCAGCGCCGCCAGTTCGTCCGGCACGCCGGTCAGGTCGGGCTCGTCGTGCACGACCTGGTAGGCGACGACGTACGGGCTGTCGGAGTCGAAGGGCCCGCGTCCGGTGGCCGCGTGCACCAGCACGGAGCCGAGCGCGAAGATGTCGGCCGCGGGACCGACCTCCCGGGGGCGCCGGAACTGCTCGGGCGCCATGAACGGCGGCGTGCCGATCAACTTCCCGGTCTCGGTCCGCAGTTCGCTGTCCTTCGGCCGGGAGATGCCGAAGTCGATGACCTTCGGGCCGTCCTCGGCGAGCAGCACGTTGCTCGGCTTCAGGTCCCGGTGCACGACCCCCACCCGGTGGATGTCACGCAGCGCCTCCGCGAGCCCGGCCATCAGACGGCGCACCTGCGAGGGGCCCAACGGCCCGTTCCGCTTCACCTGTTCCGAGAGAGTCGGGCCAGGGATGAACAAGGTGGCCATCCAGGGCCGCGCGGCATCCGGATCGGCGTCCACGACCGGCGCGGTGAAGGCACCGCTCACCCTCCGCGCCGCGGCGACCTCCTGCCGGAACCGGCCCCTGAACTCGGGGTCCTTGGCGAACTCGGCATGGACGACCTTCACCGCGAGCTTCAGCCCGGAGGTGCTCCGGGCCAGGTGCACGACACCCATGCCGCCCGACCCCAGACAGGATTCCAGGCGGTAGTGACCGGCGTATTCCGGAAATTCCGCTTCCGTGCCCGGCCCGACGTTCCGCTGCGTCGCCATGGGACCACCCCCGTGCTTTTCGTCCGCGTGCGCGACGCACGGAGCCTAGTCGATGAGCCTTGTGGGACCGAGGAGGCTTGCTAGCCTCCACGTGCGAGTCGCGAACTGGTGTTTCGTGGCTTGTTCCGGGGGAATCAACGTGGCCCCACGGCAGTCGTGGGGCCGAACGGGGGAGGTCTCCATGTCCATCGAGCATGTAGCGGAAGTCGAGAGCGGCGACGAGCCGGACGCCGTCGCCACGGCGGCGGCCACGGCCACCTACCCGGTCGCACCCGGCGTCCGGCTGAACGTCCGCAGCGGCCCCGGCACCGGCTACGCCGTCGTACGCGTCCTGCCCGAGGGCGCCAGGGTGGCGATCTACTGCCAGACGCCGGGTTCGTGGGTCACGGGCCCGTACGGCACGTCGAACATCTGGGACAACATCGGCAGCGGCCAGTACGTCTCCGACACCTACGTGCTGACCGGCAGCGACGGCTACTTCCGCCCGCGCTGCTCCTGAGCCCGCCCGGGGCCCGCGGCCCCTCCGGCGCCATAATCGTCCCGTGAGCGCAGAGAACGGCACGAATGGCACCCCGGACACCCCCGCGGGCCCCCGCCCGGAACCCATCCGGTTCTACGGCACGACCTGGGTGGACCACGGCAACGGCTACAGCGCTCGCCGCATCGCCCTGGCCGCGGGCTCCCTCGCCGCGGCGGCCGTCTCCTGCCTCGTCCTCCGCTTCGCCTACGAGGGGCTGCGGATCGCCGACGTCGGCGGCTTCGTCTCGCTCCTGATGGTCGTGATGTTCGCGGTGTGCAGCGCGCTGGCCTTCCGGCACACCTGGTCCGCCTTCACCACCCGCCCCGACCCCGACCGCCAGGCGTCCCTGCGCGGTCTGCTGGCCATCGGCTTCGTCGGCTCCCTCCTCGCCTACTTCCTCCGCTCGCTCACCGAAGCGCCCGGCGAGAAGCTCCACCGCGCCGAGTACGAAACCGCCCGGGAGCAGTACGAGAAGCGCACCACCCGCCGCTCGGGCAACCCGTCGAAGAAGCGCCGCCGTTCCTAGCCGGGCGGCCACCATGGCCGTATGACGATTCCGGCAGCCACACCGCCCAGCGGCACCCCCGGCGCCTCCGCTCCCGAAGCGGCCCGAACCGCACGGGACCGGGCCCACTCCTTCAACACCGTCGCGGCGCAGTACGCCGCGAACCGTCCCTCCTACCCGCCCGCCCTGTTCGACGCGATAGAGGACCTGGCCGGCCGTCCCCTCACCGGCTCCCGCGTCGCCGACGTCGGCGCCGGAACCGGCATCGCGACCGCCCTGCTGCACGCGCGCGGCGCGGACGTGATCGCCGTCGAACCCGGCGACGGCATGGCGGCCCAGTTCCGCCGGACGCTCCCCGACGTGCCGATCGTCCGCGGCAACGGCGACTGCCTGCCCCTCGCCACCGCCTCCGTCGACTTCCTCACCTACGCCCAGGCCTGGCACTGGACCGACCCCGCCCGCGCCGTCCCGGAGGCCCTGCGCGTGCTGCGTCCCGGCGGTGCGCTCGCGCTGTGGTGGAACACCAGCGCCCTCGACGTGCCGTGGATCGCCGAGGCGGCCGAACGCGCGGGGCGCCACTTCGGGCTGAACGTCTCCGCCGAGCAGCGGGACGTCGGGGCGCACGTGGCCGACCCCTCCGGCCGCCTCGGCCTCGTCCGCCGCGAGATCCGCTGGAGCCGGCGGGTCCCCCTCGACACGCACCTGGCCAACATCGGCAGCCACTCCGTCTTCCTGGTCCACGGCGAGGAGCACAGCGCGGCCTTCCTCGCCCAGGAGCGAGAACACCTGCTGACCGTCTTCCCGGACGGCATCGTCGAGGAGACCTACGACGTCGTCCTCCTGTTCGCGACCGCACCCCGGACCGCTTGACGCGCCCCATCCACGGGAGGAGTAATTCATCGCATGATGAATTACTCCTCCCGCCCGCCCGACGAGCCGGGCGCCCCCGAGGCGCCCGCCCCGGCCGCGCCACCGCCCGCCCCGGCCGTCCGCGCCGAGGACCTCACCGTCGTACGCGGCCCCCGCACCGTCCTGCACGCCCTCGACTTCACCGTCCCGCGCGGCCGGATCACCGGCCTCCTGGGCCCCTCGGGCTGCGGCAAGTCGACCCTCATGCGCGCGATCGTCGGCACCCAGGCCAAGGTCACCGGCACCCTCGACGTGCTCGGCCGCCCCGCCGGCCACCCCACCCTGCGCACCCGCATCGGCTACGTCACCCAGGCCCCCTCCGTCTTCGACGACCTGACCGTCCGCCAGAACCTCGACTACTTCGCCGCGATACTCGACCCCGGCCGGCCGGCCGCCGAACGCCGCCACGAGAACGTCACCCGAGCCATCGGCGACGTCGACCTCACCACCCACGCCGACGCCCTGGCCGGCAACCTCTCGGGCGGCCAGCGCAGCCGCGTCTCTCTCGCCGTGGCTCTCCTGGGCGGCCCCGAACTCCTGGTCCTCGACGAGCCCACCGTCGGCCTCGACCCGGTCCTGCGCCGGGACCTGTGGCACCTCTTCCACTCCATCGCCGCCGACCGCGGCGCCACCCTCCTCGTCTCCTCCCACGTCATGGACGAGGCCGAGCGCTGCCACCGCCTTCTCCTGATGCGCGAAGGCCGGATCCTCGCCGACGACACCCCCGACGCCCTCCGCACCCGCACGGACTCGGAGACCGTCGAAGCCGCCTTCCTGCGCCTGGTCGACGAGGCGATCGCGGCGGACCGCACGAAGGAGCGCACACGATGACCCCCACCGCAGCCACCGCCGACCGCGCGCCCGCCCCCCTCAGGCAGGCTCCACCACGCGCCGTGAACATCTCCCGCACCACCGCCACCGCGGCCCGCGTCCTGCGCCAGCTCGGCCACGACCCGAGGACCATCGCGATGATGATCCTCATCCCCTGCGTGATGCTCTTCCTGCTGCGCTACGTCTTCGACGGCAGCCCACGCACCTTCGACAACATCGGCGCATCCCTCCTGGGCATCTTCCCGCTGATCACGATGTTCCTGGTCACCTCCATCGCCACCCTGCGCGAACGCACCTCCGGCACCCTCGAACGCCTCCTCGCCATGCCCCTCGGCAAAGGCGACCTCATCGCGGGCTACGCCCTCGCCTTCGGCACCCTCGCGATCGTCCAGTCGGCCCTTGCCACCGGCCTGGCGCTCTGGGCCCTGGGCCTGGACGTGACCGGCAGCCCCTGGCTGCTCCTCCTGGTCGCCCTGCTCGACGCGCTCCTGGGCACCGCACTCGGCCTCTTCGTCTCGGCCTTCGCGGCCTCCGAATTCCAGGCGGTCCAGTTCATGCCGGCAGTGATCTTCCCCCAGCTCCTCCTGTGCGGCCTGTTCACCCCGCGCGACAAGATGCACCCCGTCCTGGAGGCCGTGTCCGACGTGCTCCCCATGTCGTACGCCGTCGACGGCATGAACGAGGTCCTCCGCCACACCGACATGACCGCCGTTTTCGTACGGGACGCGCTGATCGTGGCGGGCTGCGCAGTCCTGGTCCTGGCCCTGGGCGCGGCGACCCTGCGACGCCGGACCCCGTGACCGGCGGTCACCGGGACCTGTCCACGTCCCGCCCACCGGACACGCATCCCCGCCCCGCGCCCCCGATGCGAGGATGAGACCGGACGACGCAACCCTCGGAGGGGCACCGCAGCCATGACCCAGAAAGTCGCAGTCCTCGGCACCGGCAAGATCGGCGAAGCCCTGCTCAGCGGAATGATCGGAGCAGGCTGGGCCCCGGCCGACCTCCTGGTCACCGCCCGCCGCCAGGAACGAGCCGATGAACTCCGCACCCGCTACGGAGTCACCCCGGTCACCAACGCCGAGGCCGCCAAGACCGCCGACACCCTGATCCTCACGGTCAAGCCGCAGGACATGGGCGCCCTTCTCGACGAACTCGCCCCCCACGTCCCCGCCGACCGCCTGGTCATCAGCGGCGCGGCGGGCATCCCCATCTCCTTCTTCGAGGAACGCCTCGCCCCCGGCACCCCGGTCGTCCGCGTCATGACGAACACCCCCGCCCTCGTCGACGAGGCGATGTCCGTCATCTCCGCCGGCACCCACGCCACCGCCGACCACCTCACGCACACCGAGGAGATCTTCGGCGCCGTCGGCAAGACACTCCGCGTCCCCGAGTCCCAGCAGGACGCCTGCACCGCCCTCTCCGGCTCCGGCCCGGCCTACTTCTTCTACCTGGTCGAAGCCATGACCGACGCCGGCATCCTCCTCGGCCTGCCCCGCGACAAGGCCCACGACCTGATCGTCCAGTCCGCGATCGGCGCGGCGACCATGCTCCGCGACAGCGGCGAACACCCCGTCAAGCTCCGCGAGAACGTCACCTCCCCCGCCGGCACGACGATCAACGCCATCCGCGAACTGGAGAACCACGGCGTACGCGCCGCCCTCATCGCCGCCCTCGAAGCCGCCCGCGACCGCAGCCGCGAACTCGCCTCCGGCAACAAGGACTGACCGGCCCGGCGGGCCGCGCCACCACGCCGGCCCGCCGCCCGCTGCCTCACACCGGGCCGCTCAGGTCACTTCGCGGCGGCCACCACGTCAGCCGTCGTCACCACCTGGGCGAACCCGCCGCCGTGCAGCGACACCGCCGATGCCCGCGCCAGCTCGTCCGCACGCTGCCGCCAGCCGAAGGGCCCCTCCAGGTCGAAGGTGTACGTCGCGTCGTACGCGACCAGCACCTCGTACCCGAGGTTGCCGCCCATCCGTGCCGTCGTCTCCACGCACATGTTCGTCTGGATCCCGGCCACCACGATCTGGGACACCCCCTCCGCCCGGAGCCAGGCGCCCAGATCCGGCGTCCCGAGGAACGCCGAGTTCACGGTCTTCGTCACCAGCAACTCCGCACCGCTCCCCTTCCCCCGCCGCTGTTCCACGTACTCCTTGAAACCGTTGCCCTCGTACCCGGTCCGCAACGGCGACCCCGGCTTACGGGAGTCATGCCGCACGTACACGACCGGTCGCCCGGTCGACTGCCATACGTCGATGAGGGCGGCGATGTTGTCGTCCGCCTCCGGGTTGTTGCGCGAACCCCAGAAGTCGAGCTCCTCGAAGCCCTTCTGCACGTCCACGACCACCAGTGCTGCGTTCTCCGCGATGTCCATGCCCCCGATCGTGCCGCCCGGCCAGGCCCCTCCCCAGAGGTACGGAAGTCAGCGATCGATGGTTTACTGCCAGCCATGGCAGCCGCAGCCCCCTACCGCGTGGCCCTCGTCGCCTTCCCCGGTATCCGGGCCTTCGACGTCTCCGTCATCACCGAGGTCTGGGGCACCGACCGCACCGACCGCGGCGCCCCCGCCTTCGACCTGCGCCGAGTCGCCGCCGACGGCACCACCGCCGTCCCCATGCGCGGCGGCCTGTCACTCCACCCCGACCGCACCCTCGGCTGGCTGGACCGCGCGGACCTCGTCGTGATCCCCGGCCTCGACGACCACCTCACCCCGGCACCCGCCCCCGTCCTCGAAGCCCTCCGGCGCACGCACGCCCGCGGCACCACCCTCGCCGCCCTGTGCGGCGGAGCCTTCACCCTCGCCCAGGCCGGCCTGCTCGACGGCCGACGGGCCATCACCCACTGGAACCTGGTCGACCTCCTACGCACCCGTCACCCCCACATCACGGTCGTCCCCGACGCCCTCTTCATCGAGGACGACAACATCTGGACCGCGGCCGGCACCGCAGCCGGAATCGACTTGTGCCTCCACCTGGTCCGCCTCTCCCATGGCGCCGAGGCGGCCGCCACGATCGCCCGTTCGATGGTCACCGCCCCCTTCCGCACCGGCACACAGGCACAGTTCATCGAGCACCCCACACCACGCACCGACCGTGACGCCGACGCCCTCGCCGCCGTCCGCGAGCACGCCCTGTGCCACCTCCACGAACCCCTCACGGTCGCCGACCTGGCCGCCCGGGCCGGCATGTCCCCGCGCTCCTTCGCCCGCCACTTCACCGCGGCCACCGGCACCACACCGCTCCGCTGGCTCCTCGACCAGCGCATCGCCGCGGCACAGAAGCTCCTGGAGCGCACTGATCTGCCCATGCCCGAGGTCGCGCGCCAGGCGGGCTTCGGCAGCGAGGTCACGATGCGCCAGCACTTCGCGTCGCGCCTCGCCACCAGCCCTCGCGCCTACCGGGCCGCGTTCACGACCGTCTCCGAGGCGGGCTCCAGCAGCCCGATCGCACGGTAAGCGGCATCAACGGTCGGCCGGGCCATGGCCCGAGCCCTTTCCGCGCCATCCCGCAGCACCCCCTCCAGATAGCCGGGATCCGCGCACAGCTCCTTGTGCCTCTTCTGCAGAGGCCGAAGCACCTCGACCACAGCCTCCGCGGTGTCCTTCTTCAAGGCGCCGTACGACTCATATACACCGCTCAGCTCCGCCGGGTTCCCACCTGTGCACGCGGCCAGGATCTCCAGCAGATTCGCCAGTCCGGGCCGCGCCTGCCGGTCGTACACGACCTCCCGCCCGCTGTCGGTGACGGCCCGCATGACCTTCTTCCGCACCGTGTCGGGCTCGTCCAGCAGATAGACGATCCCCGGTCCCGCGTCGTCGCTCTTGCCCATCTTCGACGTCGGGTCCTGCAGGTTCATGACCCGCGCGGCCACCTTCGGGACCGTGGCCCGGGGCACCACGAACGTATGCCCGTACCGCTGGTTGAACCGCACGGCGAGGTCCCGCGCCAGCTCCACGTGCTGAGCCTGGTCGTCCCCCACCGGAACCTCGTCGGTCCCGTACGCCAGGATGTCCGCCGCCATCAGCACGGGATAGGTCAGCAGCGACAGCCGCACGCTCCCGCCGCGTTCCCGCTCCCGCACGGCCTTCTCCTTGTACTGGATCATCCGCCGCATCTCGCCGTCGGTCGCCACACACTCCAGCACGTACGACAGCCGAGCGTGCTCGTCCACATGGCTCTGTACGAACACGGTGCACAGCTCCGGGTCCAGCCCCGCCGCCAGCAGCAGAGACGCCGACTGCCGGCTCAGCCTTCGTACCCGTGCGGGATCGTGGTCGACCGTCAGCGCGTGCAGATCGACGACGCAGAACAACGCGTCCGATCGGTGCTGGTCCTCCGCGGCCCACTGCCGCATGGCACCCAGATAGTTCCCCAGCGTCAGGTGCCCGGTCGGCTTGACCCCACTGAAGACCCGCGTCATCTCTCAACCTCCTGGTCAGGACCGCCGCTTCCGCCGGCCGCCCCCCTGGAGGGAGATACGAGAACGGCCGCCGAGGCGGCGGCCGTCGAGTGCATACGTGAGTACGGCCGCCGTCAGGCGGCCCACCACTGCTGGGTACACGTACGCGTCATCACGCCGTCCACACTACGCCCGGGAGGACCGCACCGCCCAGAGTTGACACTCCGCGTTCACCTACGTAGTGTTCTCCGAGTTGTCCGACGTGAGCGCCGACTCCGGTCGGTCCCCGGACAGCGATTCCGCAAGTACCAGCCACTCTTCGACGCACAGTCGTACTGTCGTCGTCGTGTCATTGGCATGCGTATTTACGGAATGAGGAATCCACGTTCGAAAGGACGCGGCCCCCGATTAGCTCGGGAGCCGGGAATCCGCTAAAGTCTCACTCGTCGGAACTGCCCAACGGCCGGGAAGACAACCCCCTCTGACGGGGAATCAGAGCCCGAAAGGATCTGATAGAGTCGGAACCGCCGGAAAGGGAAACGCG
>NZ_BMWA01000014.1 GCF_014650995.1 Streptomyces viridiviolaceus | reverse complement strand
GATCCGTGACGGAGAGCGCTACCAAGGTTCACCTCCCGTCACCGCTGCGGCTTGACATCACGATTGGGAAGTCCTTTCTTCGATTCCCTGCATGGATGCGTCGGTCGGCTCGCCGGGGCGGTGTCCGTGTGCCGCGGCGGCCTTCACCTCGTGGGAGACCCGCGCCCGCAGCTCGGCGAACTCGCGTGACTCGCGCAGTTCCTCGGCGTCGACGTCACCGCGCGGAAGGTCGATCGGCAGGTCCAGGGCCACGGTCCCCGGCCCCTTGGTCAGCACGACGATGCGGGAGCCGAGGAACACCGCCTCGTCGGCCGAGTGCGTCACGAACACCGTGGTACGCCCGGTCTGCGCGGCCACCCGGCGGACGTCCTCCTGGAGCCGTTCCCGGGTGAGAGCGTCCAGCGCGGCGAACGGCTCGTCGAGCAGGAGGAGCGGGTTCTCGGCGGCCAGTGCCCGGGCGATCGCGACGCGCTGCTGCTGACCGCCGGAGATCTCCCAGGTCCGCCGCTTCTCCGTGCCTTCCAGACCGACCCGGGCCAGCAACCGGGCCCGTCGCTCGGGACGGTGGGCGCGGTCGACGCCCGCGTACCGCAGGGCGAGGTCGATGTTTCCCCCGACCGTCCGCCACGGGAACAGCCGCGGCGTCTGGAACACCACGCCGGCCGCCGTACCGGGTCGCGGTTCGGCGCCGGACACCCGCACGGCGCCGTGAGTCGGCCGCTCGAATCCGGCGATCAGGCGGAGCAGCGTGCTCTTGCCGCATCCCGAGGGCCCGACCAGGACGAGGAACTCGCCGACGGGGACGGTCAGGTCGACGGGTCCCACGGCGGTGACGTTCGCGCTGCCCCGGCCGTACCGGTGGACGACGTGGTCGAGCCGGACGGTGCCGTCGTGTTTCGTGGTCGTGCTCGCGGGGGCCGTCGTCGTCTCACTTGAGGACATCGGGCAGCCCCTTGAGGTAGAAGGCCTTGCGGACGGCGTCCGCGGACGGCGTGGCGTCGATCTGCTTCTGGTCGGTCAGGAACTCCGCCGTGTCGGTGACATAGGACAGCAGCTTGCCCGGGCTGCCGTCGGTGCCCAGCCAGTCGGCGGAGGTCACCTGCTCCGGGGTGAGGAACACGCCCTGCGCCAGCTGGGCCTCGGCGTCCGCCGTGCTGATGCCGAGCTCGGCCGAGACCGCCTTCACCGATCCCTCGGGGTCGGACTTGAGCAGCCGCAGTGCCTCGGCCTCGGCCTTCCGCCAGGCGTCGATCGCCTTCGGGTCCCTGGCGATCAGGTCGTCCGACACGACGGCCAGGTCCAGGGTCGGCTTGCCCGCGCTGCCGATCACCTTGCTGCTGGTGAGCTGGACACCGGTCTTGCGCAGTTCGTCCAGGGTCGGCAGCCAGACGTAGGCGGCGTCGATGTCGCCGCGCTGCCAGGCGGCGAGGATCGCCTGGGGCTGCAGATCGATGAGTTCGACGTCCGAGGTCTTCAGGCCGGCCGTCTCAAGCGCCGCGAGCAGACTGTAGTGCGAGGTGGAGGCGAAGGGTGTGGCGACGGTCCTGCCCTTGAGGCCGGCGACGTCGGAGACGCCGGTGTCCTTGCGGGCGACGAGCGCCTCGTTCTCACCGGCCACGTCGAGGATCCACGCGACCTTGTACGGGATCGGCGAGGCTCCGGACACGCCCCGGGCGAAGGGACTCGACCCGAGGGCGGCTATGTCGAGGGACTTGCCGATGAAAGCCTGGTTGACGCTCGCCCCTGAGTCGAACTTGATCCATGTGATCTGGTAGCCGGGCAGTGCCTTCTCCAGCAACTTCCTGTTCTTCACGATGAGGTCGCCGCTGGGGAAGGCGAAGTAGCCGATGCGCAGTCTCTTGGCACTGCCGGACGACTCCTCACCGTCCGACGAGCAGCCGGTGACGGCCGCGGAGGCGAGGGCGAGGGCGCCGGTGAGCAGCAGTCGACGGGAGGGGCCTTGGGGGACACGGGACATCACGGGGCCGTTTCTGTGCAAGGGACAGGAAAGTGGGGGTGAGGAGGAAGACCGGTCACACGCGGCCGCGCCAGGGAACGACGGTGCGTTCCAGCCGCAGCAGCAGACCGTCGATGACCAGACCGGAGACGCCGATGGCGATGATGCCGACGAGCACGACCGGGGTGTTGTTGTAGTTGGCGGCGTCCTTGACCATGCCGCCGATGCCGGGCAGCCCGTTGACCAACTCGGCGGCGACGAGCGAGGAATAGGCCACGCCGACGGCCAGTCGGACGCCGGTGAGCGTCTCCGGCAGGGCGGACGGGACGAGAACGTCCTTGACGACGTCCCACCGCGAGGCGCCGAGGGCGCGGGCCGCCTCGACCAGGCCCCGCGGCACGGCGGCCACGGCCGTGGTGGTGGACACCGCCACCGGCGGGAAGGCGGCCACGGCCAGCAGGGTGACCTTCGGCTCCTCGTTGATGCCCAACCAGATGACGAGGAGCGAGAAGTACGCCAGCGGCGGCAGCGTCCGCAGGAACGTGATCCAGGGCTCGAAGAGCGAGCGCATCCAGCCGACGGTGCCCATGAGCAGCCCGAACACCACTCCGGTGGCGATGCCGAGACCCGCCCCGAACGCGATGCGTCGCAGGCTGATGCCAAGGTGCTCGACGAGGTAGGTGCCGTTGTAGCCCCGCACACCGTCGTGCGTGGTGGACACCTCGACGAAGGCGTCCCACACGTCGGCAGGCGGCGGGACCAGCGTGCTGCTCCACGTACCGCTAGCAGCCAGCAACTGCCACAGGACGAGGAACAGCAGGAACGAGCCGAACGGCAGAGCGACACGGCGCGCCCAGGCCGGGGCGCCGAGACGACGCGGCACCGGCTTCTTGCCGGTACCTGCTTCTTGCAGAGGTGTTGCCGAGGACATGGGGCGGCCTCCAAGGGACGTCGGAGCACGCAGCTGTGCAGGCCGACGTGGGTGGACAGCCCTGAGCCGGAGCAGGTCAGGGTGAAGAGAACAGCCCCGTCACGAAGTGCGGGGTCCGTGCGTCACCGGCTCGGGCGAGGCCACCGGCCGGCGGGAGGCGTCAGGGACGCGGGTTCAGCGACAACACGAAGCCGCGCGTCGGCACAGGTCGATGACCAGGCGTCGCACCAAAGGCTCGTGACTCATGGGGCTATTTCTACAGCAGCCGCAGCGCCGCACCAACAGACGTTCCGCATTGTGGGACTTGGGCGTGGCGGGCGGGCACCGCCTGGTCCACGCGTCCGCCCGCCGGCGCCGTGATCTGCTTCTCGCCGCCCTCGGCACCGGCAGCTCCGACTGCAGCGCCCCCTCGCTGCCTCCTGCTCTTACCTGTGGCCCCCTCGTCGCCGCGGGCCGGCGCAGATCAGGTTCCCCACCCAGCAGCCACCGCAGATCGGGCAGGGAGGGGCACCCTCGGGGTCATAGAGCGACGGCACCCCGTGGCCGTCGAGACCGAAGTACTCCCATTCGTCCCGTTCTCGTCGTGGTAGAACCGCACGTCGCAGTCGACGCTCCACCTGTTGGCCGCAGGTGAACTCCAAGCGCTCGACAGCCAATTCGGTGATCATCGACTTTCCTCCCTTTACTGCTGTCCTTCCGTCGGTCGGCATTGCTGTCGTTATCCTGACGCTTTACTTTGGATATTCTATACACGAAAAGAAATAAATTGAGACTTGAGTCTGACCCGTCGCGGCGTGCATAACTATTTACTGCGCGTTACCAGTGCAAGGCGGCATCTCCATGAGAAACACATCGCTCGAGCCGAGATCCCCGGTTTTCGTGTGCTCGAGGCCGACAGGGGTACACGTGCCGCGGACTCCAATGCGAGCAAGGAGTGTTTTCCGATGGCGCACGCGACCGTGGACGACGTACTGAGCGCCCTGAAGAATGTGGACTTCCCCGCCGACAAGCCGCACTTGCTTGAGGCAGCCCGTTCCGCCGATGCATCCGGCGAAGTGATGTCCGCTCTTCGCGGCATCCCCGCGGAGACCTACCGCAATCGTGACGACATCGTCCATTCCATTCGGACCGATCCCGACTCGGACCTGGGCCACAGCCCGGCGCAACGCGGCGAGCAGGCCCGCCAGGGCGGCAAGCCCGGCCTGTCCCAGCATCTGCGCGAGGTGCCCAAGCCACCGGTGGAGGAAGAGCTGGACCGCTGAAACAAGACTCCGGAAATCACTCCGATCACGACGGTCGGCTACGGCCCGGGACGGCACTGGTCTGATCGACATCGAGAGCGGTGATCAATCTCGGCCGTCGGCCTGATGAGACCGACCGGGACCGGAGCACAGGGTCATGACTCTGCGGGCCCGACAAGTGCAACCCATGGGTTGCGCTCCCCCTCGCAACGTGCAACCCTTCAGTTGCAGAGCTGTTCGCGAGGGAGGATCTCATGGACGACGCCACAGACCCCGAGGCGGAGCTGGCCGAGCTGGACCGGATCGCACGGCAGATCGACATCGACGCCCCGGCCGAGCGGGTATGGCAACTGGTCGTACGGCCCGGTTGGTACATCAATGACGGTGAGGTCGAGGCCGAGCAGGACCTGCGTTACGAAGGCGACGTGGCCGTGGTGCGCCATCCGTCGCTGGGCGAGTTCCGGTTCCGGACGGTGGAGCTGGACGAGCCGCGCTACGCGGCGTTCCGCTGGATCGGAACCCCGTTCCGGGACGAGGCGACGCCTTCGACACTGGTCGAGTTCTGGATCGACGAGCGCGACGGTGGCGGGGTGACCCTGCGGGTGGTGGAGAGCGGGTTCTCCGGCCTCGCCGACGACCCGGCAGCCTGGCTGAAGGAGCGCGAGGGCAACGACAAGGGATGGCTCAGCGAGCTGGCGGCCGCGAAGGCGTTCGTGGAGAAGAGCGCGCCGGCCCCGACGAGGCACTCGTGACCGCCCCCGCTCTCCCCGTCGTGTGTGCCGCGCTCGGCGACGCGACACGCTGGGAGATCCTCACCAGGCTCGGTGAAGACCCCATGTCGGCGTCCGCGCTGGCCAAAGTGCTGCCGGTGAGCCGGCAGGCGATCGGCAAGCACCTGGAGGTGCTGCGCGAGGTCGGGCTGGTCGAGTCCGAGCAGCGTGGACGCGAGGTCGTCCACGTCGCCGTCGGCGCCCGGCTCGGCGCGCTGGCCCGCGAACTCGACCGGATAGGCCGCTCCTGGGAGACACGCCTGCTGCGGATCAAGGAACTGGCGGAGCGCCCCCAACCGGACGCGGCCGACTGACGGACGGCGCTTCACGACGATTGGACGAGATCGTGACTCAGCACGACACCAGGACGACGGGCCGGGCGCCGGCTCTGCCACCGGTGGCCGACCGGGCCACCTTCCAGGCCGAGCTGGACCGGCTGCGGACCCGGGAGAAGGCGCACACCCGGGAAGGCGACGCGATCGCCGCCGCCCGGAGGCGCCTGCCCATGGTCGAGGTGGCCGCCGGCCTCGAGCTGACCGGGCCGGACGGGCCGGTCACCCTGCTCGAGGCCTTCGAGGGGCGACGGCAGCTCGTCGCCTACTACCTCATGTGGCACGACGGCCACGACGCGGCCGGGCAGTGCGAGGGCTGCACGTGGGTCACCAGCCAGGTCCAGGAGCTGTCGTACCTGCACTCGCGTGACATCACCTACGCGGTCTTCTGCCAGGGCCCGTACGAGGAGAGCCGTCGCTACCGCGACTTCATGGGCTGGGAGGTTCCGTGGTACTCGGCGGTCCCCTCGCAAGGCGAGCTCCTGACCGGTCGACGCGTCGGCTCGATGCACCTCGTGTGTTACGTGAGGGACGGGGACCGCGTCTTCGAGACGTACTGGACGACCCTGCGCGGTGTGGAGGCGATGGACTACAGCTACGCGCTCATGGACCTCACGGTGTACGGACGACAGGAGCTGTGGGAGGACTCGCCTTCCGGCTGGCCCACCGTCCAGGGCACCCCTGCCGAGCACATCCGGCTGCGGAGCAACGGACGCCCCATCCCCCAGTGGTCGCGCCTCGCGGCCGGCCGCTCGGACGCTCTCACGCCGCGCCACTGACGCTCCGACCGTGCGGGGCCCGGCGGTCGGCGGTCACTGGCCCAGCGCCGCCGCCGCGCCCGGTACCGGCCCGGCCGGCGAGGCCCGGGAGGTCGCGTCAGCGGAACAGGGCGGCGTGGCGGCGAGCCCAGTCGGTGAAGGTGCGGGGTGTGCCGCCCAGGATGTGCTCGACGTCGGGACTGATGCGGCACTCCGCGGGGGTGGGCTCGCCGAGGATGTCGAGTGTGGTGTCGACCACCGGCTCGGGCATGAACTGCACCATTTCGGACCGGGCTTCGTCGCGGGTCTGCTCGACGAAGCGCACCGGCTCCCCTATCGCCTCGCCGATCGCCCCGGCTCGTTGCCGGGGACTGGTGAGGGCGGGTCCGGTCAGCTCGTAGATCCGGCCGCTGTGGTCGTCCTTGCGCAGCGTGACCGCGGCGACTTCGGCGATGTCGGCCGGGTCGACGGTGGGCAGGCCGGTGTCGCCGAACGGCGCGGTGACCGTCCGCCGGGTGCGGACGGATTCGGCCCAGGCGAGGGCGTTGGAGTGGAAGCCGCCGGGACGCAGGATCGTCCAGCCCATGCCCGACCGCCGGACGGCGTCCTCGATGGCGCGTGCCGTGCTCCCGTGGGAGGCCGACCGGGGCCGGGTGGCGACCCCTTGGGAGGAAAGCAGGACGACCCGTTCGATGCCTGCGGCATGGGCGACGTCGAGGATCTGCGTAGGGTTCAGCAGGTGCGCGCTGGTGCCGCCGTTCTGCAGGAAGAGAGCATCGGCGCCGGCGAACACCGGTCGAAGGCTTTCGGCGTCGACCAGGTCGGCCCGGCTGTGCCGGACACCCTCCGACACGTCCGCGGCGGAGATTCCCCGGGACGTCGCGGTCACCTGCTCACCGGCCGTCGTCAAGGCCTGTACGAGTGTTCGGCCGACGTTGCCGGTGGCCCCCGTCACTACGATCATGAGCAACTCCCCCTGTT
Source organism: Streptomyces viridiviolaceus (assembly GCF_014650995.1). Taxonomy (GTDB): domain Bacteria; phylum Actinomycetota; class Actinomycetes; order Streptomycetales; family Streptomycetaceae; genus Streptomyces; species Streptomyces viridiviolaceus. The sequence goes on along the minus strand of NZ_BMWA01000014.1, from coordinate 247,987 downwards.
CTGCAGCATGGTTGCGGATGCCCGAGTGGGCGTGAACGCTCCGGAGCGCTGTTCTCCGGGCGACGAGGGGACGCTAACACCGTCGGTATAGTAGGTACCTACAGGAAAGTGGCTATCCCGGAGGAGTGCACGTGGCCGGCGACACGACCTGGACGGCATCCGCCGCGAGCGACCCCGAACTCGCCTGCCCGATCAGCCCGGTCGTCGACCTCGTGTTCAGCCGGTGGACCACCCCCATCCTGTGGACCCTCCACACGCACGGCCGCCAGCGCTTCGTCGAACTGCAACGGCACATCAACAGGATCACGCCGAAGGTCCTGACCCAGCGGCTCAGGCAACTGGAACGCGACGGCCTGGTCGTCCGCACGTACCACCCGGAAGTCCCGCCGCGAGTCGAGTACGAGATCAGCGAACTCGGCCGCAGCCTGGCTCCCCTCTTCGCGCACCTCGGGGAATGGGCCGCCACCAACCTGGAGAAGGTCGAGCAGGCCCGCAACACCTACGATTCCACGCCGACTCGGTAGTACGGCGTCGGCGCAGACGCCACTCGCGCAGCAGACGCTGTGCCATGATCACTCAGCGGCCTCGTGCCCGGGCACGCCATCCGGTGCGGCCCCGAGCCGCACCGCGACAGCGGACCGACGAAAGGGACCGGCGTGCGCAGACTCGTCTACTACATCGCCACGACTCTCGACGGCTTCATCGCGGGCCCGGACGGCGCGGACCCCACGGGTCCGAACGGCTTCTGGCCCATACAGGAGGACTACATACAGCACCTCGTCACCGAGTACCCGGAGACACTGCCCGTCCAGGCCCGGCAGGCGCTGTCCGTCACGGCGGAGGGCACCCACTTCGACACTGTGCTCGAGGGCAGGCGGAGCTACGAGATCGGCCTCGCGGCCGGAATCACCGACGCCTACCCCCACCTGCGTCACCTGGTGTTCTCCCGGTCCCTGACCGAGAGCCCGGACCCGGCCGTCGAACTGGTCGCCGAGGACCCGGTCACGATCGTGCGGGAGCTCAAACAGCAGGAGGGCAAGGACATCTGGCTGCTCGGCGGCGCCGAACTGGCGGGCTCCCTGTACGCCGAGATCGACACGCTGATCCTCAAAGTCGGCCCTTTGACCATTGGCAACGGGATCCCACTGTTCTCCCGCCAGGCCGCCTTCGACCCGAGCGTCTGGACACTCACCGACCACACCGTCATCAAGAGCGGTGCCGTGTTCCTGACCTACACCCGCGTCACCGGCTGACGCCCCCGGCAGGCGCGTCCCTGCAGGTCCACCCGCGGACGCGCCCACTTCTCGCATGCCGTGCCGGAACGCAGTAGTTCACTGATGGTGTACTCAACTGCCAGTTCCGGCAATGGCATCGGCGCGATCTCAGCCATGCGCTGATCATCACGGCCGGGCCCATTCCAAGGTCGGGCAACCAACCCCGTCGACTCAGCGGCAGTTCCTCCCGCACCAGCAGTCCATGCTCGTCAGCGGCGGCGTGCAGCGGTGGCCCGTACCGTCGATCGAGGTGATCACTCAATGGTGAGTTCGTCCGCCGGCGCACTCGGTGGACGCGATGCTCGGAAGGACGGCGCGTGACCGGCGCCGTCCGGATGTGCTGTGGGTGGGGAGAGAGCGTGACACGGGAAGCGAAACAGCTCGGGGGCCTGGACAACCAGGCGATATCGCTGGCGGCCGGGCTGGCCGATCTGGCGGTGAGCGCGCCCGGATCTGCCGTGGGAACGGTGCGGGGGCTGCTGCGCCGCTCGGACCGGCCGGCGGTGGCAGGCCGGCGGACCAAGTGGGCGGACGTGCCGCTGTGCGGTCCGGGGCTCGGCCTTCCGCCGCGCTATGCCCGATCCCGGGTAGCCGCCTGCGGCTCGGGCGCGTGGGTGGCTTCGTCGTCGACCGCCGTGGCTTGTCCGGTCTCCGCCGAGGCTCCCGTTCCGGACGCAGTGATCACCTGCGAGTGACGGCTCCCCCGGTCCATGAGGCCGCCCGTGAAGGCCAGACCGAGGCCGGCCACAGCCAGAGTGGCGCCGACCAGGGTGGGCGAGGCCCAGCCCCAGCCTGCTGAAATGGCCAGGCCACCGAGCCAGGCGCCGCCCGCGTTGGCCAGATTGAAGGCGGAGTGGTTGGAGGCCGCCGCCATCGTCGGGGCGTCCTTCGCCTTGGCCATGAGCAGCATCTGGACGGGCGTGGTGATGAAGGAACCCATCGCACCGATGAAGGTGACCGTCAGCAGAGCGGGCACGGTGCTGTGGACGGTGAAGTGGAACGTCACCAGCGCCGCGGCGAGCAGAGCAAGCCCCCCGTACAGCGTCGGGCGCAGGGCGCGGTCCGTGAGCGGGCCGGCGATCAGCGTGCCGAGCGTCATGCCGACGCCGTAGAGCGCGAGTACCAGAGTGGTCGAGGAGTCGGAGATGCCCGTCAGATTCGTCAGCATGGGCACCAGGTAGCTGTAGACGGCGAAGAAGCCGCCGAACCCCACAACGGCTGTGCCCAGGCCGATCGCAACCTGCCTGTTGCCCATCGCCCGCAGCTCGTGCCGGATTCCGGCCTGTTGGCCGCGGGGCTGGTGGGGGACGAAGAAGGCCAGCGAGGCGAGGGCGATGAGGCCGATGATGGCGACCGCGACGTAGGCGGACCGCCAGCCCAGCTGCTGACCGAGGGCCGTGCCGGCCGGGACGCCGACGATGTTCGCGACGGTGAGTCCGAGGAACATTTTTGAGACGGCGCGCGCAGCCCGTTCGGGGGTGACGAGGCGGGAGGCCACGACGGCGCCGACGCCGAACAGCGCTCCGTGCGGGAGACCCGCCAGGAAACGCGCGGCGAAGAGCAGGCCGAAGTCGGGAGCAAGCGCGGACGCGATGTTGCCGACCACGAACAACCCGGACAGAAGCAGCAGCAGCCGCTTGTGGGGGACGCGCGCACCGATGCCCGTGAGGACGGGGGCGCCGACGACGACACCGAGGGCGTAGGCCGAGACGAGATTGCCCGCGTGCGGCACGGACACGCCGATCCCGTCGGCGATCTGGGGCAGCAGCCCCATGGTGGCGAACTCGGTCGTGCCGATGCCGAACGCGACGACAGCCAGGGCCAGGAGAGCCAGTGGCATGGTGCAGAAGAACCTTTCGAAGACAGCGGTCCGGGAACAAGGGAGAGGAGGAACCGAGGTCGGTTCCGGATCCCGTGGCCAGTCGCGCTGAGCACCATTGCCCGGCGCACGCCCAGAACAGGGCAAGCCCCTGAGCAGTGCAGCAGTGCCGGCGCGCCACGCATTCCAAGATCGAGGCGCGCACCGTCGTGACCTGCATCACGCCGTACTGGGCCGACCGGTGAGCGGTCGGCCCGCTGCCCTTGCCCTCGTCAGGCGGCGGGCCCCTTCAGTGAGGGAACGTCTCCGGCGAAAACGATCATCTGGTCGATGCGGCCACGGTCGATGTGGACCACATCGGTGCCCGACAGGGTGGTTCGGTCGTCCGGTGTGCTGTAAAGCCACTGGTACCGTGCCCACTCGCCCGGCACGTCGACCTCTGAGCGGCGTGCCATCCTGCCCTCGCCGGCTGTGTGCCGACGCAGATCGAGGACGAATCGCCCCACCGCCTCCACACCCTCGCTCCGGCCCAGTGGACCCCAGAAGACGACCTCCGGTGTCAGGGCGCGAGACAGGCGTTCGATGACGCTCACTTCCTCCGGAGCGTTGAAGGCGGACAGGAACATGTCGACCGCTGCCTGGGCTTCGTCTGTGTTCATCCTGCCACTTGTACCAGGCGCGCCCACCCCGCATACCCGCGATCGCCCAAGCCGTCCTCGTCCTCCGCCGGCGCCCCGCCGAACTAGGGGGCGGCGGCCTCCAGTTCGGCAATACTGCCGGACATGATCGTCCGTACGTGGTCGGTGATGTGCTCCACGGGCCAGTCCCACCACGCCACCGCCAGCAGGCGGGCGACATCGCGGTCGTCGTAGCGGGTGCGGATCAGGCGGGCCGGATTGCCGCCGACGATGCCGTAGTCGGGCACGTCCGTGGTGACCACGGAGCCGGTGGCGATGATCGCGCCATGGCCGATGCGCACTCCCGGCATGACCGTTGCGCCGTGGCCGAACCAGACGTCGTTGCCGACGACGGTGTCCCCTCGGCTCGGCAGGCCGGTGAGCAGGTCGAAGTGTTCGGCCCACGAGCCGCCCATGGTGGGGAAGGGGAAGGTCGAGGGGCCGTCCATGCGGTGGTTGGCGCCGTTCATGATGAAGCGCACTCCCGTGCCGAGCGCGCAGAACTTGCCGATGACCAGCTTCTCCGGGCCGTAGTGGTACAGCACGTTGCGCGTCTCGAACGCGGTCGGGTCGTCCGGGTCGTCGTAGTAGGAGAACTCCCCCACCTCGATGAGCGAGGACTTCACCAATGGCCGGAGCAGCACCACCCGCGGCTGCCCAGGCATCGGATGGAGGACCGTCGGGTCGGCAGGCACAGGCATGGTGAGCGCTTCCTGGGCGGTTGGGTGTCGGTGACCGTCCATGATCGCGGCACCGAGCCGTCCAGGGCCACCGATTTACCCTGGTCGTCCTGTCCCCCGGCTCACGCGGAGCGCAGCAGGCCGCCGCGGTATCCGAGAGCGCTGCGCCGCTCAGCTCGTCGGGGCGGGGCCCGGCGGAATATGGACGGTCATGATCAGGTGGCAGCTTTCGGTTCCGGCGCCGCGGTAGGTGTGGGAGGCGTCGCCGTCGAAGGTGGCGGTCTGGCCGGCCTCGACGGGGTGCTCGGCGCCGTCGACCACCAGGATCATCCGGCCGGAGGTCACGGAGACGGTTTCCACGACTCCGGCTTGGTGGGGGTGGCTGGGGTACTCCTCGCCCGGTTCGAGTCTCCAGCGCCAGACCTCGACCGGGGCGGGGCCCGAGGTCGTCAGCATGAGCCGGGCCTCACTGCCTGCCGCTCCGGTCCACAGCGGCGTCACTGCGTCGGCGGTCACGACGCGGACACGCCCCTCGGCCGGACCTTCCATCAGGGCGGACACCGAGACGCCGAGGGTGTCGGCCAGCCGGACGAGGGTGGCGAAGTTCGGGTTGCCCTGCGCCTTTTCCAGCCCGACCAGGGCGCCCTTGCTGACCTTGGCACGCCGTCCGAGTTCGTCCAGGGACAGTCCTGCGCGGTTGCGGGCCGTCCTGACGTTGTGCGCGAGCGTCCGCAGAGCCTCCTCTGCCTCGGCCATCCGATCGCCTTCCTCGCGAGTGGACCACTTTGATGCACCGGCCGGTCGATCGGTTGAACACGTCGGTCGGTCCACTGTACTGTCTAGTCGTTCCACTGACATAGTAAGGGATGTACGCAACCGTGATCGCTCTGCTGCTGGCCCTGGGCAGCTCCCTCGCCTATGGGTGCGCCGACTTCTTCGGGGGCCTCGGCGCCCGCAAGGCGCACGTGCTGCGCACCGTGATGATCGCGGCCCCGGCGTCGCTCGCGGTCGAGCTGCTGCTGTGGCCGTTCCTCGGCGCCTCGTTCAGCACCGGCGCTCTCGCCTGGGGCGCGGCGTCCGGGGTCGCGTCGGCCGCCGCGTTCGCCCTGCTCTACCGGACGCTGGCGATCGGCCCGATGAACGTGCTCTCACCCCTCACCGCGCTGGTGTCCGCCATGCTCCCCGTCGGCGTGGGTCTGCTCCAGGGCGAGCACCTGGGCGTGGCCGGACTGATCGGGCTGCCGCTCGCCCTGGTCGCGGTCGTACTGGTCAGCGCCGGGCATGGTGCCGGATCGGTCCGGCCGTCCCGCACCGCACTCCTCCTGGCCTTCGGCGCGGGCGCCGCGATCGCCCTCCAGCTGGTCTTCCTCCACGAAGCGCCGTCCGACAGCGGGGTGGCCCCGCTGATCGTGGGCCGGGCCGTTTCCTCGGCCGTCACCCTGGCCGCGGCCGGACTGATGTACCGCAAGCTGGGTTCCGAGCGGCCCGCGTACGCGATGTCGGCAGCCGCCGGTGTGCTGGACTCCGTCGCGAACCTGCTGTTCCTGCTCGCCGCCCGCAGCGGAGACCTCGCCGTCGTCGCCGTGATCACCGCCCTCTACCCGGCCGGCACCGTCCTGCTCGCCCGCAGTGTGCTCGCCGAACGCATCCACCGCGGCCAGCTCGTCGGCCTGGGCACCGCCGCCGTCGCCGTCGGCCTCCTCGCCCTGACCTGACCCGCCCGCCCACCGCGCCATCGCCTCGCAAGGAGACCAGCATGTTCATCCAGCCCTGGGACGCCGGCCTGGACGAAGCGGAATGGCAGACCTGGATCGCCGAAGGCCACGACTTCGGCCTCCTGAGCGTCAACGGCCTGCCCGGCCAGGCGCCTGTCGCCGTCCCCACCCACTTCACCACCGAGCCCGGCAACCTCCTGGTTCACCTCGCCCGCCCCAACCCGGTCTGGAAGGCGATCGAGCAGGACCCGAACATCCTGTTCACCGTCTTCGGCGACTACGCCTTCGTTCCCGGTCCCTGGCGCGCCAAGCCGGGCACCGCGCCCACCGACGGCGTCCCCACCAGCTACTACACCGCCGTGCAGTTCACCTGCCGCGCGCACATCGTCGACGACCCCGAGGCCAAGGCCGAGCTGCTGCGCCGCCAGCTCGCCCACTTCCAGCCCGCCGGCGACCACGCCTGCGTCGCCGTCGGCCAGCCCCCGTACGGACGGATGCTGCCCGGCATCCGCGGCCTGCGCCTGGAGGTCACCGACGTGCGGGCCAAGTTCAAGTACGACGACCACAAGTCCGTCGAGCATCGCACCGCCGTCGCCGATCACCTCACCGAACGCGGCCAGGGCCTCGACCTGCCCGCCGCGCGGCAGCAGCGCCGCCGCCTGGACCGTATCGGTCCCTGGAAACCGTGAGTCCCACCGAGCCCACGCACGCACGCAGAAACGGAAACCGTCCCACCATGCCCCTCTTCCGCCTCGCCCCCGCCGTCGCGAACGCCTTTCCCGACACCCTCATCGCCCTGGTCACCGCCACCGGACTGCATGGCCACGAGCCCTGGCCCGCCACCACGGCTGCCGTCACGGACCTCGAGCAGCAGCTCTCCGACGGCACCTGGCAGCCGGCCGACGAGAACGACCCCCGTATCGCGGCCTGGCACGCCGCCTACCGCTCCTTCGGCACCAACCCCCGCCGCATCCGCCCCAGCGTCGACGCTCTCGGCCGCCGCCTCGCCAAAAAGGGCACTCTGCCGCGCATCAACCCGGCCGTCGACTCCTACAACGCCGTCTCGGTCCGCCACGGCCTGCCCGCCGGCGCCTTCGACCTCGACGAAGTCGCCGGCGACGTCGACATCCGTCACGCCGACGGCACCGAGGCGTTCACCCCGCTCGGCGAACCCGACACTGTCGAGCACCCGAAGCCCGGCGAGATCATCTACGCCGACACCATCGGCGTCCTGACCCGCCACTGGAACCACCGCGACGCCCACCGCACCCGCGTCACCGAGGACTCCACCCACGTCGCCTTCGCCCTCGAGACCCTCCACGCCGACCGCGACGGCGACCTGCTCAAGGTCGCAGCGGACGAACTGCAGGGCCTGCTCGTCCCGCACACCGAACAGACCGCCGTCCACTACCTCAGCCCGGCGCAGCCTCAGGCCACGGTCTGAGACTCCTCCCGGGGGCGCGGGCGGCGCTCGCCCGGCCGGTCCACCGCGCTGGTCGGCGAACCGCCGACGGCCTACCTCACGGGCTCGCGGATCGCGCTGGCCGCGGACCTGCTACGGAACACACGCTGCTTGCGAGAGCGCCGAAGCGGCGGCGGTCGCGTGTCGGCCCGTCCCGGCAGGCCATGGCGGGGCTGCCGACCGGTACAGGCCGCGCCCCCATTCAGACCCCAAGGCTGGTTGAGGTCAGGCCCTGCGAGGACACGCCGCGCCCCGACTTGATAGGCAAGTGTGTGCTTGCCTATGCTCTGGTCGTGGCCGACGACCTTTTCAAAGCCTTGGCCGACCCCACCCGCCGCACCATCCTCGACGAGCTCACGGAGAGGTCCGGGCAGACACTGTTCGAGATCTGCTCGCGACTGAGCATGAAGCATCAGCTCGGCATCTCGCGCCAGGCGGTCTCCCAGCACCTCGCCGTCCTGGAGGCCGCCGGGCTCGTCGAGACCAGGCGGGAGGGCCGCTACAAGTTCCACGACCTCAACACGGCCCCGCTGCGGCAGATCACCGAGCGATGGCTCGTGCCCGACACGTCCGGACCGAAGGAGAACACCCCATGAAGATCCATCTCACCAGCGTCTTCGTCGACGACCAGGCCAAGGCCCTGCACTTCTACACGGAGATCCTCGGCTTCGTGAAGAAGCACGACGTCCCGGTGGGCGAGAAGGACCGGTGGCTCACCGTCGTCTCGCCCGACGAGCCCCAGGGCACCGAACTCCTGCTGGAGCCCGTCGGCCACCCCGTCGCCAAGACCTACCGCGACACGCTCGTCAAGGACGGCATCCCGCTCGCCCAGTTCGCCGTCGACGACGTGAAGGCGGAGTACGAGCGCCTGAGCGGCCTCGGCGTCCGCTTCACCCAGCAACCCCTGGAGATGGGCCCGGTCACCACCGCCGTCTTCGACGACACCTGCGGCAACCTGATCCAGATCGCGACACAGGCGCAGTAGTCTGTCCGGTTCCGCAGCGGGGCTCGGCTCCACGGCGGGCGGACGATGGGCCTGTCTCAGTCGCCTTCCTGAATGACGGTCGCCAGCAGGTGCGTGACCAGGGGGTTCGGGTCGTTCTTGCGCCAGGCGACGGCGACGCGCGTTCGCGCCGTACTGGGGTCGATCCCGCGGAAGGCGACGCCCTTGAGACGGATGCGTCGGATGCTCGCCGGGGCCAGGGAGACGCCCAGACCGGTTTCCACGAGCGCGCACACCGTCTGCCACTCCACCGCGTGCTGGGCCACCTGCGGGATGAAGCCTGCCGCGGTGCACAGGCCGGTGATCTGGTCGTGCAACCGAGGGCCCACCGAACGGGGCAGCAGCACGAACGGCGAGTCCGCAAGCTGCGCAACGTGCACCGTACGTCGGGTGGCCAGAGTGTGGCCGGCCGGCAGTACGGCCACGAAGGGCTCGCTGAGTACCGTTCTGAACTCCAGCTCCGTCTCGGTGGCGGGGGGTTCGCGCAGCAGGCCGATGTCGATGGTCTTGTCGTGCAGGGCAGCCAACTGCGGCGCGGTGGTCATCTCACGGATGTCCAGGCCCACGCCGGGGAACCGCTGCCGGAACGTGCGCAGCAGACCGGGCAGCACGGTCAGGGCGAGCGAAGCGGCGAAACCGATCCGCAGGCGGCCGGATCGGCCGCTGCCGATGGCCCGGGCTGCGGCCAGACCGTCCGCGAGGTCGGTGAGGACCCGCCGCGCGGCGGGAAGCAGTTCACGCCCGGCCGGAGTGAGTGTGACGCGTCCTGGTTCGCGGCTGAACAGCGCGTGGCCGACCTTGTCCTCCAGGCGGCGGATCTGCTGGCTCAGCGGCGGCTGGGCGATGCCCAGGCGGGCGGCCGCGTGGCCGAAGTGGAGTTCCTCGGCGAGCACGACGAAGGCGTGCAGCTGCGGGAGAGGGAGTTCGGGGCGCTCCATACCTCAAGAGATATCAGCTCATGCTTGTGGATGTATTAGACGTATGGGTGCCGCCCACTTAGCGTTCCGTACATGACAGAGCGACGTGCGATCCTCAGCGGCTCGGCCTTCGAGGAGCAGATCGGCTATGCCCGTGCCGTGGTGGACGGCGACTGGGTGCATGTGTCCGGGACGACCGGGTTCGACTATGCCACCATGGCGATCTCCGACGACGTGGTGGAGCAGGCGGAGCAGTGCCTGCGCAACATCGAGGCCGCACTGGCCGAGGCGAAGTGCACCTTGGCCGACGTGGTGCGGGTGCGCTACCTGCTGCCCGAACGCGAGGACTTCGAGCCCTGCTGGCCGGTCCTTCGCCGCTGCTTCGGCGACGTCCGGCCGGCCGCCACGATGCTCGTGTGCGGACTCGCCGACCCCCGGATGAAGATCGAGATGGAGGTGTACGCGCGGCGGGCCACCACGTAGCTGCCCGATCCGCTCCGGGGGAACGGGGGTGCGCGAGCGAGCCTCTCGACCAGGTGGGCACGGAAGCGGTCTGATGGAAGCTGGGAGGTGCCTTCCATGAACGCGACGCTCCCGTCGATGAGGGCCTGGGTCGCCTCTGCCTCCCGCCCAGGGGCGATCGAGTCCGCCGTGTTGCCGGTGCCGGCGCCCGCGGACGACGAACTGCTGGTGCGGGTGCTCGCGTGCGGGGTGTGCCGGACCGACCTCCACGTGCGCGACGGCGACCTGCCCGCCCACCGCGACCGGGTCGTGCCCGGGCACGAGGTGGTCGGTGAGGTCGTCGCGGCCGGCCCGGGGGCCACTGGACCCGGGGTCGGCGCCAGGGTCGGCATCCCGTGGCTGCGCTGGACGTGCGGCACATGCCGGTACTGCGCGCGAGGGGAGGAGAACCTGTGCCCTTCCTCGCTCTACACCGGCTGGGACGCCGATGGGGGCTACGCCGAGTACGCGACCGTCCCCGCCGAGTACGCGTACCGACTGCCGCAGGGCTATGCCGAGGAGGAGCTGGCCCCCCTGCTGTGCGCAGGGATCATCGGCTACCGCGCGCTGCGTCTCGCCGACCTTCCCCCGAACGGGCGTCTGGGGATCTACGGTTTCGGGGCGTCCGCCCACCTCACCGCGCAGGTCGCCCTCGCACGAGGCGCCGCCGTCCACGTGTTCACCCGGTCGCCGGCCGCCCGTGAGCTGGCACTGCGCCTCGGCGCCGCCTCGGCCACCGACCCGTACGCCCCTCCCCCGGAACCGCTCGACGCCGCGATCCTCTTCGCCCCGGCCGGCGACCTCGTCCCCGTCGCCCTGCTGGCCCTGGACAGCGGCGGCACACTCAGCATCGCCGGCATCCACCTGACCGACATCCCCTCGCTGGACTACCAGCGGCATCTCTTCCGCGAGCGGACCCTCCGCAGCGTCACGGCCAGCACCCGCGAAGACGGGCGGGCACTGCTCGCCACGGCAGCCGAGCGGCGGCTGCGGGTCATGGTCGCCGGTTACGGCTTCGATCACGCGGACCGCGCTCTCGACGATCTCTCGACGGGCCGTGTCAACGGGGTCGCGGTGCTCCGCGTAGGCCTCTGACCTCGGTGCCCGCCAGATCACATGGTGGCCGGACCCGTCTCATCGTCCGGTCGACGGGCCGGTGTCGGCGCACACTGGAACAGAGGACATACCAGCATGAGACGGACGTGGAGGTGGGTCATGAGCACCCTCGAAGAACACGTTGACGTCGGAGTTCCGATCGACAAGGTCTGGGACCTCCTCCACCAGGTGGAGAGCTACCCACGCTTCGTGGAGGGCGTACGAGGTGCCCGTTCGGAGGCGGGAGGCCGGGCCCACCTCGACGTCGAGGCCGGCGGCCGGTCCCGGGAGTTCGCGGCCGAGGTCTCCGACCGCAAGGGGGAACGCATGATGGAGTGGCGTACCACCGACCCTCTCGACCTCGCGGGTTCCTTCTCGTTGCAGCCGATCGACGAGAACCGCACCCGGGTCCAGGCGCGGCTCGAGTACGAGCCCGGCACCATCAGGGACGCCTTCGGCGGACCGAGGGGCTTCGCCCAGGCGAACGCGATAGAACGGCTCGTCCACAGCGATCTCGAGCACTTCAAGGAATACGTGGAACAGAAGCGGTGAACGGCTCACGCCTCTCCGCGTACCTTCATCACCGCCTTGTTCAGCGCCCAGAGCCCGATGCCGATGGCCAGCAGCACGCCGGCCCTGATGTAGACGTCGGCGGGCCGGTCGGACAGCGGGCTGGCGAGGATCAGTGAGGTGATCGCGCCGAGCACCGGCAGCGCGGTCGGCGTGCGGAAGTGCTGGTGCTCGACGCGGTCGCGGCGCAGGACGAGCACGGCGATGTTGACGACGGCGAAGACGCACAGGAGCAGGAAGGCCGTGGTGTCGCCGAGGCCCGCGATCTCCCCTGTGGACACCAGGCCGATGGCGAGGAGCGAGACGAAGACGATGCCGACGACAGGGGTGCGGCGCCTGGGGAGGACACGGCCCATGGCTCGGGGCAGGATGCGTTCGTTGGCCATGCCGTAGCAGAGGCGGGACGCCATCATGATGTTGATCAGGGCCGAGTTGGTGACGGCGAAGAGGGCGATCAGGGCGAACAGCCTGGGCGGGAAATCGATCCCGCCGGCCTTGACGACTTCCAGCAGCGGACCGCTGGAGTCCTCCAGCACGCGGTAGTCGACCAGCAGGGAGGAGACCAGGGCGACCAGGACGTAGATGGTCCCGGTGACGATGACGCCGGTGAAGATGGCGCGTGGGAAGGTTCGCACCGGGTCCTTGGTCTCCTCGGCCATGTTCACGGAGTCCTCGAAGCCGACGAAGGCGAAGAAGCCGAGGGCTGTCGCCCCCAGCACGCTGGTGATCAGCGCGTAGCCGGTGCCCTCCGCCTGGAACTCGCCGAGGCGGCCCGGTTCGCCGTCACCGGTCAGGACCGCCCAGCCGCCGATCGTGAGGATGATGAGCAGGCCGGTGAGCTCCACGAGGGTGAGGACCACGTTGGTCTTGACGGACTCCGACACGCCTCGCAGGTTCAGCGCCGCGAGCGCGAGGATGAAGAGGATCGCGATGAGGGTGGGCGGGAAGAAGTCCGTGAACTCGGCGAGGTAGTCGCCGCTGAAGGCGCGGGCCGCCGCGCTCGCCGACGAGAGGCCCGAGCACATCACCATGAAGGCGATGATGAAGGTGAGGAACGGGACCTTGAACGCCTTCTGGGTGTAGAGCGCGGCTCCGGCCGCCTGCGGGTACTTGCCGACCAGCTCGACGTACGAGGCGGCGGTCAGGAGGGCCACGACGAACCCGATGACGAACGGCAGCCACAACGCCCCGCCGACCTTGCCGGCGACCTGACCGGTGGTGGCGTAGATGCCGGTACCGAGGATGTCGCCGATCACGAACAGGACCAGCAGTCGCGGACCGATGGCGCGCCGCAGCGGGCTGTCGTCGCCTGCCCCCGGCGAAGCGGTGGCATCCATTCCGGTCGTGGACACGAAGACCCCCCTGAGGCGTTCCGCAGTGAACAAGGTGTTGCCTGCCCGCGAAGCCGGTGAGTGATGCCTTGGGTACTGCAATCGGAGGCAGACGGCAGGCCGCTTCCGAGCCGTCGCTCCGGTCAGCCGGCGCGTGCGACGGCGATCGCGCCATGGAGGGGCGAACACGAAGACGAGCCGGCGGACCGGTCCCGTTCGGGCCGTTGTTACCATCCTCCGCATGCACGGAGCACCCACCGCAGTCGACGGAGAGGACGTGCGTCGGGTCGTCACGCTGGCCGTCGACGCTCTACGGCAAGCGGACCCCGACGAGTTGGAGGCCAAGGCCGGAACGCTGGAGTGGACGTGCCGGGAGACGCTCGAGCACCTGGCCGACGACCTGTTCACCTACGCCGCGAGGTTCGGGCTCGCGAAGCCTCCGGTGTCCGCGGTGCTGCCGTTCCGCACGAGCAGCGACCGGAGCGGTGGGCCCGCTAACGTCATCTTCGTCGAGCCGTCCTCGGGCCTCGAGGGTCTGCTGACCGTCCTGGAGGCGTGTGGCGGCCTGCTCGCGTCCGTCCTGCGCACAGCCCCCTCGGACACGGTCGCCTACCACGTCTTCGGGCCCTCGGATCCTGAGGGCTTCGCCGCGATGGCCGTGGTGGAGACCCTCGTGCACACCCATGACATCACCCAGGGGCTCGACCTGAAGTGGTCACCGCCGAAGGAGTTGTGCGCACGGGTCCTGGCGAAGCTCTTTCCCCACGTCGTCGTCACCTCCGACGCCTGGGAGACCCTTCTGTGGGCGACTGGACGCACCGCCCTCCCCGGCCGCCCGCGCCTCACCGAGTGGCGTTGGTACGGCACGCAGGGCGAGGTGGAATCAGGGCGGGCCGGGTGAGCCGGCGACGAGCGCGGAGGGCGACCCGGATGCCGGCCGAGAGATGCCCGCCGGCCTGAACGGACGGGGGTCCTTCCACCGGCCGTCGCTCGTCGGTGTCAGTCGGCCACGCCGCCGGCGAAAGGCATCGTCTGCCATTGGTCGACAGCGGGCTTCAAGTAGTCGAAAAGCTGGGGCAGTTGCGGCACGAGTGTGAGAGAGGCGACGACCCGCAGCATCCCCACGGCGTTCACGAAGCGCATGACGCGCTCGTTCAACGGCCTCATGCCATTGCGTTGCGCACCGTCGTTGTAGGCGGATTCGAGGGCGGGCCCGAGCGCGGCCAGGTCCCACTCGACGGGCCCCAAGGTGACCAGCTCGAAGTCGGCATAGAGGTCCCCCTCCACCCCGGAGAAGATGTTCGCGGGCGGAGAATCGCCGTGGATGGGCTGGAGATCGGTCCCCGGGAACCTGGCTTCGAACGCCGTGCGCGAGCACACGAGAGGTTCGAGGACCTGCCACTCGCGGCGTGCCCGGTCCAGATCGGCCGGGCGGACGAGGTCGGGGCGCTGCTCGAGCCGAGTCAGGCTCTCAGCGATGAACTGTGGTTCGGCTGCGGACAGGAAGGACAGCCGGCCCGGGTACGCGCGCATCGCTGCGTGCAGGTCGGCGGTGATGTCCGCGTTCACGGCGTAGTCGGGCTCCTTGTCCCGGTCCTCCTCGACGAACTGCCAGAAGGTCATCGAGAACCCGTCGCGCCGAACTGGTGTCCGTGGCACGAGGGCGCTCGGAGGGATCACGGGGGTTCCCCGGTCTGCGAGCCACCGTGTCACGTCCAGTTCCGCCTGCTGACGGCGGCCAGGGAGTCGAGCCCTGTCTCGGGCGGCAGGACGGTGGGGATCCGGACCACGACCGGTGAGGGAGCAAGGTGGACCACGACGGAGAACAGGTCGTGCAGCACCTTGGCATCCGTCACGGTGAGTCCGAGATCGCGCCCTGCCCCCACGGCCGCGTCGACCGCGAAGGAGGTGCGGCGGGCGATGTCTTGCGGTGTCGGATCGGTCACGCCTCGATCATCCCATGATCACAGCGGGCGCATTCGGCGGCGGTCCGCACGATGGGGGGTGCATGGCAGGCGTGACGCCGTCGGTGCCGAGGCAGGTGATCGTGCCGTCCCGGCGACGACCGGCTCGATCGAAGTCACGTCGGCCATTCGCACCTTGCGTGCCGCCTCACCGTGGTGCCGTCGCCGCGGCCATGAACATCGGCAGCGCCAGGAAGAGCCGGTCGGCCGCACCCCGTGCCCGCTGCTCAGCGATCCAGCTGTCCGCCTGCTCGCGTGTGACGGCGCCGGTGGAGCAGGCTCCTTCGGCCAGTCCGGCGAGCAAGGCCGACATCGCCGGGCCGGTGAACACACCGGTGTGCACCTCGACTGCCACGTCGTCGAAGCCGGCATCCAGGAGCAGGCTGCGGTACCGGCGGGCGGTGCGCGGGCCGGCGGTCAGGTCTGCGCGGGCGTGCACGATGGTGCGGGTGAGGGTCGGATCGTCGGAGTCGATGACGATGGTGTCCCAGTCCTGGCCGACCAGCGTTATCCGCCCGCCGGGAGCGAGGACCCTGCGGGCTTCTGTCAACGCCCGCTCCGGTTCGGCCAGTTCGTGGACACCTTGTCGGCTCGGTAGCCGTCCACCGAGGCGTCCGCCAGTGGCAGGTCGTACGCCCCCGCGATCCGGAAGTCCGCCCCGGGCCATCGGCCGCGGGCGACCGCGATCATCCGCTCGCTCGGGTCCACGCCGACCGCCTTCACCCCTCGCTCGGTCAGTTCCGCCACGGCTCGTCCGGCGCCACAGCCGACGTCCACCGCCGACGCTCCGGGCCCTGCGCCGAGCAAGTCGTAGGACCGCGAGCGCAGTTCGTCGGCGCCCGGAAGTCGGTCGGCCGCGTCGAGCCGCGCGATGAGGTCGTCCATCGGCCGGCGAGTCTGTTCCGTTTCCCTGTTCATGGGCGCCAGGCTGCGACTTAATGTCGGCATGAAGTCAAGCGAGCACAGGGCACCCGTTGGCGGCGAGCACGCTTCCATGAGCATCGGTGCCCTCGCCGAACGCTTCGGTCTGGCCACGCACGTCTTGCGCCACTGGGAGGCGATGGGGCTGCTCACGCCCGCCCGCGACGCCGCCGGCCGCCGCCGCTACGGGACCGCCGACCTCACACGTGTCGCCGTCGTCCTGCGCGCCAAGGAAGCAGGGCTTTCCCTCGGCACCATCCGCTCTCTGGTCGCTGCCGCCGATCCCGCCACGCGCAGGGACATCCTGCTCGAAGAGGCCGAGGTGCTTCGCTCCCGCATCGCGGCCGCCCAGGCGTCTCTCGGACTGATCGAATGCGCCCTTGGCTGCGACCACGAGGACCCTTCCCAAAGTGCCCACTTCCAGCAGATGGTGGCAGCACGCATCGGCCCGGACGCTGCGGTCCATCTGCCCGTCCGGCCCCGGGCGCTCGACGCGTGACAGCGATGCGGTGCCCGCCCGCGGCCGGCGGGCGAGTGCGGTGTGCCGGTCACGGCCACTCTTCGGGCGGTTGATGCCGCACTCGACCGCGCGGCGCTCGCGGCAGTCGACCGGGGCGGACTTCGGTGGCCGCCGGGAGCAGGGACGTACGACGCGCTGAGCGGGGTAACCGGATGGTGACAACTACATCGCGTCGATCTCCGAGGAGACAGATACCGTGCGCGCCTTGAAAGGCCGACTCGATCGCAGTCTCACCGCTCAGGCCGTGGTCATCTTCCCGTTGGGTGTGGGTATCGCCGCCCTGTTCCGCCGTGACGAGCATCCGGTCTGGTGGGTGATACAGGGAGCGTTCTACTCCGCGATCGCCATCACGTTCGTGGCGATGCAGCGTCGCAGGGCGGCGCGGGCAGCCGGCACCGGCCCGCGCACGGTGGCCGAGTTGCAGCGCAAGATCCGGCACCGGGAAGTACCGGAGCAACCTGAGGAACGGGCGACCATGCGGCGACTGGTCGCCGAGCAACTGGGACGGATGGAGCGTGGAGGCCGGTGGCTGCCGTACTGGCTGGGCCTCATGGGGCTGATCGCCGTCGGCATGCTCGCTCTCGGGGCGGTGAACGGCTCTTTGGTCTTTCCTCTGCTCTTCGCAGTCGGCGTCATCGGGTTCTGCTCCTGGGCACTCTGGATGCGCCGCCGCACCCTTGACCGTTATCGCCACATGCGTTCAGCCCTGCACAGCTGAACGCTGACGTCGTAGTCCCGTCACCCGCCCGAAGAATGAACCGCGCGGCCATGGGTGGCCGCGTGCTCACTCCTCGGTGGGGCAGCCAGGTGCCGTGGAGGCCGACATGCCGTCCCCGGACCGGTGAGATGCGCTGTCGTGTGGGGTCGAAGGCCGTGGTGCGGGTGGTCATCAACCCTTGCCGAGCCGGATGGATTGCCCGCGAAACAGTCGCGTGCCCGAAGCGGCAGGCCGCCAACCAAGTGCGCCGACGGGCTCCGGGACCCGGCACTGGACACCGTGTGTCCTTCCGCGCACACCCTGTGTCACGGCCATCGGCGCCCTCCGCCCAGGGCAAGGGTCCCGGCGCGAACCTCAGTCCGTGACCTTGCTGCGGTTCTGGTAGGCGAGATCGCGATACTCGGGATGGCGCATCATCCACCCCGAGATGAAGGGGCAGGTGGCCAGTACGGGCAGGTCCCGACGGCGGGCGTCGTCGAGGACGGCGCGGGCGAGGGTGGAACCGAGCCCGAGTCCGTTGTAGGCCTCGTCGACCTCTGTGTGGGGGTAGACGACGAGCTGGTCGGTGCGCAGGTAGTCCGCCAGGCCCACCGTTTTGCCGTCGACACGGATTTCGAAGCGGGATGCTTCGGGGACATCGACGACTTCCACGTGGTTGTCGGCCGGAGCGGTGGGCGTGGACATGGGCTTCTCCTGGTTCGCAGATCGTTACGTGCCGAGCCTAGCCCGCCGCGGCGTGCGTGATGACATGAGGGACTTCCGGGCCGAGCCTGCCGAGGACGCCCGCGCGTGGAGATCCACCTGCCCCGCCGGCTCCCCCGCGTTACCATGGTCGTAGATCATCTCTCAGGGGCGGACACGTTCGCTCTCCTCCGCCAGTGGGCCTTTCGAGCCACTGCCGAGACTCTCAGGCCATCACCAAATCAGGTGGTCAGCATGTCAACTGCCGCAGACGATCTGAGCAGGGACCCCACACCGGATCCGGCCGAGGACAACGCGTACTTCCCTTCGCCTTACTCCTTGAGTCAGTACACCTCCCCGAAGACCGACTTCGACGGAGTGCAGCACAAGGGCGCCTACACCCAGGGGAAATGGAAGGTGCTCATGATCGCGGCTGCGGAGCGATACGTGCTGGTGGAGAACGGCAAGATGTTCTCCACCGGAAACCATCCGGTCGAGATGCTTCTGCCGGCTCACCACTTGATGGAGGCGGGCTTCGACATCGACGTCGCCACAGTGGGGGGCTACCCGGCGAAGCTCGAACTGTGGGCCCTGCCGCAAGAGGACGAAGCTGTCCTGGCAACGTACGAAGCCCTCAAGCCGAAGCTCAAGCAGCCGAAGGATCTTTCCGACGTCGTCGCCGATGATCTCGGTGAGGGTTCCCCCTACATCGCCGTCTTCATCCCGGGCGGGCACGGGGCCGTGGTCGGTCTGCCGACCAGTGAGGCGGTGACCGGGACACTTGACTGGGCGCTGGCGAACGACAAGTTCGTCATCACCTTGTGTCACGGACCGGCCTCGCTGCTCGCGGCCGCATCGGGCAAGGAGGAGTCGCCCTTCAAGGGATACTCCGTCTGCGTCTTCCCCGACTCGCTCGACGAGGGGCCCAACCTCGAGATCGGCTATCTTCCCGGTCCTCTGCCGTGGCTCGTCGCCGGTCTGCTGAAAGAGCAAGGGCTGAATGTGCTCAACGATGACATGACCGGAAAGACGCACCAGGACCGCAAGCTCCTCACAGGCGACAGCCCCCTAGCCTCCAACAGCCTCGGTCTCCTCGCAGCCGATGTCCTGGTCCGGGCGGTCCGGGAGGCCGACTGAGGGTTGCCGACGGTGAGCGGTCCGTGCCGGGCCGGAGGCTGGGCGGGAAGGGGGCGCGCCTGCGGTGTCTCAGGCGCGCCCCCTTCCTCAGGAGCTCACCGCCGGCCTTACGTCAGCGGTTGGATCCGGATGTCGCGGAAGCGCACCTTGTTTCCGTGGTCCTGGAGGCGGATGGCGCCGGCCGACGGTCCCTCCGGGGCGCCCGCGCCGGTCGGGCCGTCGATCTCGACGTCGTCGTGGATCTTCTGGCCGTTCCACACCACGGTCACCCGCGCACCGGCGATCTTCTTGCCGCTGTCGTCGAAGCGTGCCGCGCGGAAGGTGATGTCGTATGTCTGCCAGGTCTCCGGCGCCGTTGCCGCGTTGACGTCCGGGGCCTTCTTCAGGTAGATCGCCCCGGCCTCGTTCGTGTCGAGAGTGGGGTCACCGTACGAGTCGAGGATCTGGAGTTCGTAGCGGTCCTGCAGGTAGACGCCGCTGTTGCCACGGTTCTGGCCGGTCACGTCGTCCGGCAGGAGCGGGACCCGGAACTCCACGTGCAGCTCGAAGTCCTGGTAGGCGTCCTTGGTGCGGATGTCGCCACAGCACACCTCCATGGACTGCTCGGCGGTCAGTGGCCACTCGACGGGCCTGCCGTCCGTGTGCTGCCACTGGTCCTGGGAGTCGGCGGTGCCGTCGAAGAGGGTGACCCCGGTGCCGTGCGGGCGCACGGTGATCAGGTCGAGATTGACATGGCCGGAGTCGCCGGGGTCGTACCGGTACGCGATGGTGTTCTTCCCCGCGCGGAGACGGACGCGCTCGGTCTGCGTCGACCACGCTTCCCAGGTGACGGTCGATGCGAGCTTCGTCTGCCTCAGTTTCTCCCCGTTGACGTACAGCGAGAGGGACTTGGTGCCCTGGTAGGGGTTGGGCCCGTTGGAGTAGCGCAGGTTCACGTCGTGGTCGCCCGCCTCGGGGACGGTCACGTCGAACGTCGTGGCGGCCTTGCCCTCGGTGTTGTAGCGGTCGACGAAGCCGCTGCCCGAGTAGCCGGAGTGGTCGGTGTTGACACCGGCCGTCCCGGTGAGCCGGGCCTCCTCGGCCTCGTACAGGGTGGCGGGCGGCGGCTGCTTGCCCGGCAGCGCGTTGAGCGTGTACCAGGCCTCCGTGCTCCAGAGTGCCTCGCCGGACGCGGAAGCGAACGGCCGCGGTGAACGGACGTGCACGACGCGGTCCGGCTTGAGCCCGTCGAGCCGCAGCCGGACCGTGCGCCCGTCGTCGGCGAGTGTCGCCGAGCGAACGGTGAGGCGCTCCTCGGCGATCTTCGGTCCGCCGTAGTCCGACGTCGGGGTGTAGCGCCACTGTTCGGCCTGGTAGCGGGAGGCCAGTTGCTCAGCGGTGGCCTGCGACAGCGGTTGGGTGTACTCCAGATCGAATCCGCCGGGTACGGCCCGCATCTGGTGGATGTCGAAGGTGTTGCCGCCGTTGGGGGTCAGCTTCTGCAGACCGAACTTCAGCTTTCCTTCCTGGCCCCAGTTGCCGTCGGCACCGAGTCCGCCCGCATAGATCGCACCGTCAGGGCCCATGGTGATGCGGTTGACGCCGGCTTCGAGTCCCTGGGTGTAGCGGAACACGGCACCCTGGTACTGACCCTTCACCTTTTCCAGGTAGGCGCGTTGGAGTCCGCCGTAGGTGACGTCACCGATGAGCATCTGCCCGGCGAATCGGCCC
This sequence comes from Streptomyces viridiviolaceus, assembly GCF_014650995.1. Lineage (GTDB taxonomy): Bacteria > Actinomycetota > Actinomycetes > Streptomycetales > Streptomycetaceae > Streptomyces > Streptomyces viridiviolaceus. Next base: position 227,292 of record NZ_BMWA01000014.1, on the reverse strand, counting down.
TTGGTCAAGTAGAGCGGTGTGCTGGGAGAGTTGGCGATCTCGTTCTGGGGCAGCCACAGCACCGGCTGGGTGACCGGACGGTCGTCGAAGGGACCGGCGGGCTCCGTGTAGTGGTTGAAGAAGCGGTCCTGCTTGATCTGGACGAGCTTCGATGCGGGCAGCCAGCCTCCTTGGTTGTCGGTGGTGAAGATGTCGCCGCCGGGGCCCCAGCCGATGCCGTTCGGGGTGCGCAGTCCGCCCGCGACCGGGTGGATCTTGCCCGTCCGCTTGTTGATCTTGTACGTGGTGCCGCGGCCCGGCGCGGGTTGGGGAGTCGTGGTCGCCCCGCCGTAGTTGATCGCGACGGACAGGTTCACGTAGAAGTGGCCGTCGCGGTAGAGCAGCCCGAAGGCGAACTCGTGGAAGTTGCCGCCGTACGGCCACGTGGCGACCGTACGGTACTCGTCGGTGACGAGGTCCCGGTCCTTGTCGACCAGTTGGGTCAGCTCGTGCTTCTGTGAGACGTACAGCGAGCCGTCCACGTACTTGATGCCCATGGGTTCGCGCAGTCCGCTCGCCACCTTCTTCACCGTCACCTGCTGGCGACTGGTGTCTCCGGTCACGTTGTCCAGGACGTACACCTCGCCGGCCGTGTTCTGGGAGCCGCCCCAGGTGGTGATCGCCAGGCGTCCGTCGGGCAGCCAGTCCATGCCGCTGACCTGAGGCTCGAAGCCGTCCGGGCGCAGGTCGGTGAGGTCGAGATCGGGGCGTACGCCGGTCAGCGGAAGGCCGTCGCCCGGACTGTCCGAACCCCCCTCGCACTCCTTGCGTCCCGGGGCGGTGACCCGGACGACCCCGGCGTCGGTGCTCAGCGCCTCGCTCGGCACGACACCGAAGCCGTCCGCGCCCGGCGGTTTCCACTCCAGCACGAGGCGCTGCTCGCCGGTCCGCTCGAAGTAGTCGATGCGGAACGGGTGTGATCCGGCGGTGAGCTGGACGGTGCCGTCCTTCGGTTCGGCGGCGTGCAGTCCGTCGTGGTCGATGACCGTCCGGTCGTCGACGGTGAGCCGCGAGCCGTCATCGCTGGTGAGCCGGAAGGTGTACGTCCCTTCGCTGGGGACGACGAGGTATCCGGAGGCCTCGGCCACGAAGTTGTCGGCGAAGCCGCCGAAGTCCTCGGCCGCGGACCAGTCCACGGCCGGCATCAGCTTGTCGTGGTTGGGCGTCTGGCCCGGCTTGAGCGTGCACAGCTTGCTGAGCGGGACCTGGGTGTCGAAGACCCGCAGGGTGACGCCCGGTTCCTGGGGCGGGATGTCGTCGAGGGCGACGGCGGGTGGTGGCGCCGCCCACGCACCGCCGGTGAGGAAGGCTCCGACGAGCAGGGGGATGAGCCGTCTTCGGGCACGCTGGAACAGCCGTTGATGCATCGGTCCTCCAGAACGGGACCGGAGGCCGCCGGATCGCACTCCGGTCGAGCTACGCCCCTTCGCGGGTGCGCGCAGAGGCGGTACTCCTGCGGTTTCGCCGACACGCTAGGCGACTTCTCCCGAGTGCGTCCATACTTTGTCATCGATGAGTTCAAAGTCCGGTGGGCGGAGCCTCCGTCGGAACTCCGGCGCCTCCTGCGCTTCTTGCGCGCACCTGGCCACTCCCGCGAGGCGTCGCCGGCAGCGGCCGACCGGGCGGTGGCCGGCGTGAAGCACGCGGCCGGAGCGAACGTGACATCCTCCGGGTCACGGGCCGAGTCGGGTCAGCGCGGCCAGTACGGGAGCCGCTCCGTCCTCGGTGGCGAGGCGGTCGGCGATCCGGCCGGTACGAGCCCGGTAGGACGGGTCGCCGACGGCGCGGCGCAGTGCGTCGGCCAGGAGGGGAGCGGTCAGCCGCTGGTGCGGGACACAGGTGGGCGCGCTTCCCATGGCGACGAGCCGGTCGGCCCAGAAGTACTGGTCGAGCTGGCCGGGCACGGGTACGGCCGGCACTCCCGCACGCAGGCCGGCTGCGGTGGTGCCCGCGCCCGCGTGGTGCACAACGGCGGCCGTGCGAGGAAGGATCCAGTCGTGCGGCACCTCGGAGACGGTGAGGATGTCGTCGCCCTCGACGTGCAGCCCGCTCCAGCCCGATTGCACGATGCCGCGCATCCCCGCGGTGCGCAGGGCCTCGGCGACCAGAGCACTCAGTTCCGTCGCCTCCGCGCCGGCGAAGCTGCCGAAACTGATGAACACCGGCGCGGGGCCCGCCCGCAGGAAGTCGACGATCCGGCTGTCGGGACGCCATCCGGTGGGCCTCGGTGGCCACCAGTAGCCGCACACCTGCAGTTCCGCGGGCCAGTCACGCGGTCGCGGCACCACCACGGGGCTGAAGCCGTGGTAGATCACCTTGCTGCGCGGGGCACGGCCGGTGGCGCCCCGGTGCCGCAGCGGCAGGTCCAGCTGCCGGCGCAGCCTGGTCACGGCGGGTGCAAAGGCATGGCTGGTGAGCGAGCGCAGGGCGTGGGCGGCGAGCAGGTTGCCCCGTGGCCCGAGGGAGCGGCAGCCGCTCAGGGCAAGCGGTGCGAACGCCCCGGTGGGTGCCGTCGGCTGGAGGTAGGCACCCAGGCAGGGCACGCGCAGGGCCTCGGCGACGGGTCTGCACAGGGGGTCGGCGAGGGACGAGGCCAGCAGGACGTCCGCGCCCTGCCGCACCGCTTCCAGGACCCCGTCCGTCAGGCGGGGCAGGAACGACTGGAAGTGCCGCAGCGCCCGGCCCAGCTTCACCGGTGCGGTCGCGGCGCGTGCGAGTCGCCTGCCGTGGGGTGACCTGATCTCATGCCAGGGATCGGCCGGGAGGGGGTGGTGGTGCAGCCCGTGCGTCAGGACGGCTTCGGCGAACCGGAGATGGGTGGTCAGGGCCACCTCGTGACCGGCTGCCTGCAGCCGCAGTCCCAGACCGAGGTAGGGAGCCACATCGCCCCAGGTCCCCACCGTGACAATCAGTACGCGCATGGAACGGAGTATGTCGACGCGGCGGCCTTCCTCGGTGTTGCCGCGTCGACACGAACGCCCGGGAATGCACCGGACAGCCCGACGCGTGCCGTCGAATCCGGGCGGGGCGCGCCGTAGAGGGTCCTGATGACGCCGACGCTTCCCTCACGCGTTCGGATGATGAACCCGCTCGGCCCTCCTCCTCGCCGGAAGCGAGAGGAGGGCATGGCTCCTGCCGCGCGCCCCGTATGTCCCTTATCGTCGACTTCGACATGGAGCCATCGCGGACGGGACGGAGTTGGGGCTGTGGCGTTCGCGGAGTCCGCCGACAGCGGTGAGTCCGACCCTTCTCCCGAGCCCGAGCCGCGGTCCTGGGCGCCGCTGCTGGCGGTGTGCGCCGGGTATTTCATGGTGATCCTGGATGTGACGGTCATCAACGTCGCCGTGCCGGTGATCGGCCGGGAGCTGTCGGCCTCGCTCACCGGCATCCAGTGGATCACCGACGGCTACACCCTTGTCTTCGCCGGGTTCCTGCTGACCGGCGGCGCGCTGGGCGACCGGCTGGGAAACCGGCGAGTCTTCTGCTCGGGCGTGGCGGTGTTCACGGTTTCCTCGGCCGCGTGCGCGCTCGCACCGAGCGCCGCCTTCCTCGTCGCGGCCCGACTGGTGGAAGGGCTGGGGGCGGCACTGATCGTGCCCGGTTCGCTGGCCCTGCTCCAACAGGCCTACCCGGCGCAGGCCGCACGCTCGCGGGCCTTCGGGCTCTGGGGTTCGATGGCGGGCGTCGCGGCTTCCGCCGGGCCGCTCCTGGGCGGGCTGCTCGTCTCCACGGTGGGCTGGCGCTGGGTGTTCCTCATCAACCTGCCCGTCGGTGCGGCCTGCATGGCGCTGACGTTGCGGCACGTCGCGCGCTCGCCCCGGCGCGCCGACCGGGCCCTGGACTGGCCCGCGCAGTGCGCGGTCGTGGCTGCGGTGGCGCTGCTGACCGCGGCGCTCAACGAGGCCGGACGGCGAGGCTGGTCCGATCCGGCCGTCCTCTCCGGGCTGGGCCTGGCCGTGCTGGCCGCCGTGGCGTTCACGGTGCGCGAGCGGCTGGCCCGGTCTCCCGCGCTTCCGCTGAGCCTGCTGCGGTCTCGCGCGATGAGCGGCGGAGCCGCCATCGGCCTGCTGTTCAACTTCGGTTTCTACGGCATGGTGTTCACCGCCAGCCTGAACTTCCAGCACCAGCGCGGGTTCAGCGCCCTCGACACCGGTCTGGCGCTGTTCCCGGCGGTGGCGATGACCATGTTCGCCTCCGCCCTGTCCGGGCGACTGACCCGTCGCACCGGCGATCGCCCCCTGGTGACCTCCGGCATGGTGCTGGCGGCGCTGGGACTGGCCGGCTGGGCCGCGGCGGGAGCCGACCCCGCCTACTCGCTGCTGGTGGCCCCGATGGCGGCCGCCGGGTTCGGCACCTCCTTCGCCCTCACCGGGTCGACCGCCTCCGTGATGGGCGCCGCTCCCCCGGCGTACTCAGGGGCCGCCTCCGCGCTGTTCAACACCACCCGGCAGATCGGCAGCGCCGCCGGCGTGGCGCTCGGCGGCAGCCTGCTGGCCACAGCCACCGACTACAGCACCGGGCTGCGCACCAGCATGGCCATCGGCGCACTCGCCTACCTGACCGCCGCGGTGCTCGCGTGGCTGTGCGTGCCGGCGAAGCCCCGCAGGACATAGGGCGGCGTGCCGGTGCTCCAGGCCGGCCGTGACGACGTGTCCGGTCACAGGGCGACCGGAGAGCGTTGGCCAGAGTAAAGGCATCAGGGTCGAGAGGTCTAGACCCCATACCCCTTACACCTCCAGGCCACAGCCCGCATCATCTTCGGAACAAGGCGACTTATTGGTCCAGACCATGATGGGAGGGCTCATGGGAAGATGCGCGAGAATCGCCCTGACGGCCGGCGTATGCTTCGCACTAGCAAGCACTGTGACGCTGGAGGCGCGACCGGCGGCCGCCGTCGCGGACACCGTTCCCCGCGCGGCGTCCGCGCCGCCGCCGGTCTCACCGACCCCGCAGTCCCTCGCCCGCGCAGGCCGCGACGCCGTCGTGACCGGCCGGGTGATCGTCGTGGCCGACGAGGACACGGACGCCGGTGCCCGCGCCCGCCTCGTCCGGGAGTTGACGGCACACGGGGCCCACCGGGTGGACGTCGTCGCCCCCGGACAGGTCCCCCGGGCAGCGGCCGGCCTGCTTACCGTACGGCTCGGCCCGGCCACGCGTCCCGACGTCGAGGCCGCACTCGGAGACACAGCGGTACCGGACCACGCCGAGGGCTACGCCCTGCGCGTCTCGGGCGACAGGCCGGGCGCGCAGATCGTCCTCGGTGGCAAGGACGCCGCGGGCCAGTTCTACGCGGTGCAGACCCTGCGTCAGCTCTTCGTCCGTGACGGTCGCCAGGGCTGGAAGGCGGCGGGCGTGCGAGTCAGCGACTTCCCGTCGATGCCGCTGCGGGGCACCATCGAAGGCTTCTACGGACAACCGTGGACGCACGCCGAACGCCTCGACCAGATGGACTTCTACGGAGACGTCAAGGCCAACACCTACATCTACGCGCCCAAGGACGACCCGTACCACCGGAGCAAGTGGCGTGAGCCCTACCCGGCGGACAAACAGGCAGAGCTGGGCGAGCTGGTCCGGCGGGCCACGGCGAACCATGTCCGCTTCACCTTCGCCGTCTCCCCCGGGGAGTCGATCTGCTACTCCGACGCCGCCGACCGCAAGGCGCTCAAGGCCAAGCTCCAGGCCCTGTACGACCTGGGGACCCGCGCCTTCTCCATCCCGCTCGACGACATCAGCTACACGCGCTGGAACTGCGAGGCCGACAGGGCCGCGTTCGGCGAGCCCGGCCGTGGAGCGGCCGCGAGGGCACAGGTCGACCTGCTCAACGACGTGCAGCGCACCTTCATCGCCACGCACGAGGGTTCGCAGCCGTTGCAGATGGTGCCCACCGAGTACGGTGACCTCACCGACACGGCCTACAAGCAGACACTGCGGGAGACCTTGGACCCGGCGGTCGAGGTGATGTGGACCGGCACGGACGTCGTGCCGCCGAAGATCACCAATGAGGAGGCCGACAAGGCGTCGGGGCTCTTCGGCCGCAAGGTCTTCGTGTGGGACAACTACCCGGTCAACGACTTCGGCAACACCAGCGGACGGCTGCTGCTCGCGCCGTACGACAAGCGTGAGGCCGGCCTGTCCGCCCACCTCTCCGGCATCGTGGCCAACCCCATGAACCAGCCGTACGCCAGCAAGGTCGCCGTGTTCGGCGTCGCGGACTTCACCTGGAACGACCGCGCGTACGACGCGGGGAGGAGCTGGCCCCGTGCCATGGCCCACCTCGCCGGCGGCGACCGCGAGGCCACCGACGCCCTGCTCGTCCTCGGGGACCTCGAACACCTGGCCCCGACCTTCGGCGCCACGCCCTGGCAGCCCCAGGCACCCGACCTCACCCGGAGGGTGGAGCGCTTCTGGGAGGCGTGGGACGACGGGAGCCGCACCGAGGCGGTCGAGGCCCTGCGCGCTCACGCGACCGCCGTCGAGCAGGCTCCGGCCACCATCCGCGGCGGATCCGTGCAGGAGGGATTCGTGAACGACGCGGGTCCCTGGCTGGACGCCACCGAACTGTGGGGCAAGGCGATGGTGACGATGCTCGACGCGCTCGCGGCGCGGCAGGCGGGGGACAGGGAAGCCTCGGACCGACTGCGGGCCGAATCGAACGACCTGCAGCAGCGGGCCCGTGCCGTGCGGGTCGATCCGCCGCGCAACTCCTGGGGCAGGGTTCAACCCAAGGTCGGTGACGGGGTGCTCGACTCCTTCCTCGTACAGGCCGATGTCCGGCTGGAGCTGTGGGATGCCGCGGGCGGCGGCGAGAACCTGGCCCTGAGGGGGACGGCGACGGCGTCCAGCGTGGAGCAGAACCTCGACAGGCTGGCACCCCGGTATGTCAACGACGGCCGCATGGGCACCCGTTGGGCATCGGGCTATTCGGACGACGAGTGGGTGCAGGTGAAGCTCGCCGCCCCGGCGAAGGTCGCGGCCGTGACGCTGGCCTGGGAGAACGCCTGCGCGACGGAGTACACCGTCCAGACCTCCCAGGACGGGGTGAACTGGAGGACGGCGTCGACCCAGCGCCCCGACGGCTGCGGCAACGACGTCATCCGGCTCACCGCCGGGGAGACGGTGCAGTACGTCCGCATGCAGGGCGTCTCACGGAAGACCACCTGGGGCTACTCCCTCTACGAGATGGGCGTTTACGGAGCACCCGCGTCCTGACGGACGGGGTGTGCAGCCGTCCTCGGGTCCACAGGGCGCCGGCCCCTCCTCGAAGCTTCTCGGGGACGGGGCCGGCTTCCCCGTGCGGGCTCACCGCGTCGGCGTCGAGGCACCGGCCAAGGCCCGCCGGAGGGCGACGGCGGGGAAGGGGGTGCGTTTGCTGTGCGTGAGCAGTCGATGATGGAAGTCATCCAGGATGACCGCGTGCGGAGCGTGCCGGTCGATGATCGCGCTGATGTCGGGCGGAACGCCGTCAGGTCGGTGGCCGTCGGTCCATGCCCGCAGGAAGGTCCCGAGTTCGGTGCCACCGCGCACGCCGTCGGGCAGGTGATGGCGCAACAGGTGGCTCGGCGCGTAGGAGCGGTCGTACACGAGGTGATCGGTGAGGAAGGCGTCCTCCTCCGCCGATAGGTCGAAGGCGCGGCTCAGCGCGAGCCCGAAGTCCGCGAAGTAGATGCGGCGGCCGTCGGTGAGGACGTTGGCGAAGTGCGCGTCGAAGTGGACCAGTCCGCGGGCACTCATGAACTCCGTCCCCCGCAGCAGCGCTTCGTCGGCCCATCGGTAGGCCGACTCGCCCCTTACGTCCGCACGGGCCGTGCAGCGGGCGTCGCTGAGCCAGGCGGCGAGCGTCCGAGGCACATGTTCCAGGAAGAGTACGAGGCTGGAGGAAGACCTCCCGATCGCCTCCAGCCGGCGGCGCACGGCCGGCGAGCCCTCCCAGTGCGCGACGGCTTGTCCGACGCCTCCGAACACGTCGACGAAGCCGGTGGGAGCACGGTCCGGCAAGACCCGCCAGTGGTACAGCAGCGGGAAGCCCTCGTACTCGTTCTCCAGTACCCAGCCCGTGGCCATGATGTGCGCGGCCAGCTCACGCCAGGCGCCGAATCCCGTCGACCCCACACCGTACTGGTAGAAGAGGGGAAGGCCGAACAGGTTGGCTGTCGACCGCACATGCTCCGGTTGCAGCTCGAGGTCCGTCAGCGGAACCCGCTTGACGAAGACGCGGACCCCCTCGACTTCCATCTCCGCCGACCTGCCGCCCATGCCGGACCCCAGGCTCGGCGCGGCCGCCACAGCCCGCGCGAGCCTGCGGTCGCTGAGCAGGGACAGCCGTGCCCCTACGGCGGCATGCGCGGACACCCTCTCGGCATGTCCCGATCCGGTCACGTCCATCGGCGGCTCCAGCCTGTCGTCTCGAAGCCCGGCCGCCATCGATCATGTCAGGGATCCGAGCGCGGCTCCAGAAGCCGGCGTCGAGGGCGCCCGAGGAGCCGCGTGTGCCCGGCTCACCCGCCCGGGGCGACGACCGCTCAGCTCCGAGGGCGGTGAGGACCCTCGCTTCCGGTGCCGGCGTCCCGGTTGGTTCCGGGGAGGCTGACGGGTGGTGCGAACAGTGACCGGACGTCGGCCAGCTCCAGGAGCCGTTCGACGGCCGGGCCGGCGGCACGGATCGTGACGGTCTTGCCGCACTGGTGTGCCCGCCGCCGCAGTGTGAGGAGGACGTTCAGTCCGGAGCAGTCCATGAAGGCGACGTCCTCGAGATCCAGGTCGACGCCTCGTCCGGCATGCCGCAGGAGATCGCCCAGGGCGCGCTCGAGTATCTGCTCGGCGTCCCGGTCGATCTCGCCCCGCAGCGTGGCGACGGTGGTGTCCACCTCATGACGGACGCCGAGGCTCAGGGCATAGGGCAGCTCCGCGCCGAGACTGATCGTTGCGTCGACCTGCTCCAGCCGTGCGTGTGGGGTCGGCTCCGGCACCGCGGCATCCCTCCCAGGCATGCGTCAGCCCTCCTCACAGGTCGACCCCTCACGAGAACGCGTCATAAGATACAGGAAAAGTATGTCGTGTTTATAGCCCTCTCCAGGCGCCCCGGGTAAAGTCACTCGTCATGGAAGGAGCACCCGAGCCCCACAGTGGATGGACGTTCATCACCAATCACGCCCGCGTGCTGGCCGCCGTCGCCGACGACTCCCACGCACGTATCCGGGACATCGCCGCCCATTGCAGGCTCACCGAGCGCGCGGTGCAGCGGATCATCGCCGATCTGGAGCAGGACGGCTACCTCTCGCGGAGCCGAGAAGGGCGCACGAACATCTACCGCATCGAACCGGACAAAGTGCTGCGGCATCCCGCCGAAGCCGGGTTGTCCGTCGCTTCCCTGCTTTCCCTCCTCGTGAAGGACGAAGCCGACCGCGGCAAGCAAACACCTGCCGCGGCCACCGGTACGGAGCCGTAAGCCGTCGGCCACGTCCGGCGACCGCACCGCTGTCCGGCGGACCCGTTCACCTGCTCACGGCCTGCGCGCGGCCATGGCGAAGAGGCCCTCCGGGTCGTACACGGCCCGGGTGCGCTCCAGTCGTTCCTCGTGCGGGCCGAAGACCGCGCCCCGCAACTCGCCCGCGTCCTCGCCGAGCCCGGCGAAGTTGACGTACGTCCCGCCGCTGGAGAACGGCTTCATGGCGTCCCACGCCGAGCGAGCCCACCCGATCGCGGTCTCGTCCAGGGCCGGATCCCGCCAGCCCGCGTCGATGCTCACGTTGTAGCGCGCGGACCGATACGCGAACGCGCTGTCCTCGGGGCCGACGCGCGCCACGGCGCCGCCCAGGGTGCGGACGACGATCAGGCTTTCCGGAGTCGGTCGCCGGGAGTACCAGTCGACCAGCGTCCGGATGGCCTCGTCGCTCAGCTCGTCCGCGAAGTGCGACTTCATGAAGTAGCGTTCGCCGTCGGGAAACCGCCAGGTATTGGCGCTCTGCAACGCGACGTAGGGCAGGGTCCCGCTCAGGTCGACGAGCGGCGGCCCCAGTTCGCGTTGCGGGGCCAGCGCGGAGACGGCACCGTCTCCCGTCGGCCCCCCGTACACCGCGCCGATCATCACGCAGTTCGACCGGTGCAGTTCCTGAGGGATCGCGGGATCCGCGGGCACGCTCCACAGCAGGAGTTCCGGCGTGACCGTGTCCGGCGCGGTGTACGTCGCGTCGCGCCAAGCCCGCATCACCTCCTCGGCACGCTCGTACGGGTGGAGGGCCAACACGCCTGCCACCTCGGGGCCGAGCCGGTGGAGACCGAACTCGAAGGACGTGACGACTCCGAGTCCCCGGCCGCCGCCGCGAGCCGCCCAGAAGAGTTCGGGCTCCTCCTCCCGGCTCACCGTGCGGACGACACCGTCCGCGGTCACGATCTCGAGTGAGCGGACGCTGTCGCAACTCAGACCGAACGTCCGCATCACGAAGCCGAATCCGCCGCCGAGCGTGAGGCCCGCGATCCCGGTGGCCGAGATCTCGCCGCCCGGTGTGGCCAGTCCGAACAACTGGGTCTCGGCATCGAGCTCGCCCCAGGTCACACCGGCCTGGGCGCGCGCGGTGCGGGCGGCAGGGTCCACGTGCACGCCCTTCATCCGCGACAGGTCGATCACCAGACCGTCGTCGCAGACCGCGCTGCCCGCCACCTGGTGCCCGCCACCGCGGATGCTGACCGCCGGACGGTACTCGCGCGCGACCCGCACCGCTTGCACCACGTCCGCCGTGCCGGCGCACCGGGCGACGAGAGCGGGCCGGCGGTCGATCAGGCCGTTCCAGACGGCCCTGGCTTCGTCGTAGCGGGGGTGCCCGCGGTCGATCACCTCGCCCCGGAGCCAGCTGCGAAGCTCGTCCGCCATCGCCTGTTCCGTGGCGACTGTCAGTGGGGCGCCCTGCTCTGCCGGCATTGGCGTCACCTTCCCCGGTGCACGCTGATGGCTGCCATCCTCTCTCCACGCTAGTCCGTGGTCGTCGCGCCCGCATGCGGGCGCGGGTGCCGCTGGTGGGCGGCGTCGACGAAGCGGGCCCTCGCCCTCGCTTCGCATCCCTCTTCCGGCTGACGGGAGTGGCCCGGTCGGCGTCACTGGGGCACCTTCCAGGACTGCGCTCGGATACAAGGAATGCCGATCATCTCACTGAGGGGAAGGAAAGTTCATGTGCTGTCGCGCTGTTGCCGTGGCCGCTTGCACCACCGCCCTGCTCGCGGTCCTCGCCCCTGGCGCCTCGGCCCACGCCGACGCCGACGGGCCCGACGACCGGCGCAGCAACGTGCAGCAGAACGTGGCGGGCTCTCGGTGCGGCGCGTTGCCCGACCTCGTCACCAGTCCCGTCGGCTTGCCGGCACCGAAGCTGTGCGAATGAGCAGGGGTTGTGCGTGACGCATCAATGCTTCGCCACGGCTTCCGGGCGTCGGAAACACCGGCCGGTGTGCTCGCCCCTGACGCGGGCTTCCGGTCGGACGGCTGCGTGGACCGGATGAGGGCGCGGCCGCAGCGGACCGGCGCCGGTCGCGCAGGACGACAGGAGTTCGCCGTAATGGTCGAACGGGCGTCGGGCGTCGTCCCGGACCGCACCGGGGAGGGCCTGTGAGGACGGTGTCGGGACCGACCGACCATGTCGTCGTCGTGGGCGCCGGACTGTCCGGCCTCGCCTGTGCCCTGCATCTGCTGGGCGCAGGCAGACAGGTCACGGTCGTCGAACGGGACGCCGGCCCGGGCGGACGAGCCGGCCGGACGGAACTGGGCGGGTACCAGGTGGACACCGGTCCCACGGTGCTGACCATGCCGCACTTGGCCGACGAGGCGTTCGCAGCCGTCGGCGAGAGCCTCGCCGACCGGGTCGAGCTGGTGGCCCTGCACCCGGCCTACCGGGCGTGCTTCGCGGACGGGACCCGGCTCGACGTCCACACCGACGGCGAGGCGATGGAGGCGGAGGTGCGGAGGTTCGCCGGAGTGGCGGAGGCCGCGGGCTACCGGGCGCTGCGGGAGTGGCTGGAGCGGCTGTACCGGGCACAGATGCGACGCTTCATCGACACGAACTTCGACTCGCCCTTCCAGCTCCTGCACCCTGATCTGGCTCGGCTGGCGGCGCTGGGCGGTTTCGGCCGACTGCACCACCGGATCGGCCGTTTCCTGTCCGACGCCCGCCTGCGCCGGGTGTTCTCGTTCCAGGCCCTGTACGCGGGAGTGACCCCCGCCCGCGCTCTCGCGGCCTACGCGGTGATCGCCTACATGGACACCGTGGCCGGAGTCTGGTTCCCGAAGGGCGGCATGCACGCACTGCCCCGCGCGATGGCCGACGCAGCCGCCGGCGCGGGTGCCGACTTCCGGTGGTCGCAGGCCGCGAGCGCGCTGGAACGGTCGACCGGACGGGTACGGGCCGTACACCTGGCGTCGGGCGAGCGGATCCCTTGCGACGCGGTCGTGCTGAGCTGTGAACTGTCCGCCGCCCACCGTCTCCTGGGCCGCGCCCCCCGTCGTCCGGCGCGGCTGCGTCACTCCCCGTCCGCCGTGGTCCTCCATGCGGGGACCGACCGCACCTGGCCGGACCTCGCCCACCACACTCTCTCCTTCGGTGCGGCATGGGAGCGCACCTTCGACGAACTGACCCACGAGGGCCGGCTGATGAGCGACCCGTCCCTGCTGATCACGCGACCGACGACGCACGATCCCGCCCTGGCGCCACCGGGCCGGCACCTCCACTACGTGCTGGCTCCCTGCCCGAACACCACCGTCGGCCCCTCCGCCGCCGCCTGGCGGGACCTCGGTCCGCGCTACCGCGACAGCCTGGCCGCCGAACTCGAACGGCGGGGCCTCGACGGGTTCCGAAGCAGCGTCCAGGAGGAGCTTCTGGTGACCCCGCTGGACTGGACGGAGCAAGGACATGAGGCGGGCACCCCCTTCTCGGTCTCCCACACATTCGCCCAGACCGGTCCGTTCCGTCCGCGCAACCTGGTGGGCTGGTTGGACAACGTCGTGCTGGCCGGGTGCGGGACCACGCCCGGGGTCGGCGTGCCGACCGTGCTCATCAGCGGCAAACTCGCGGCCGCCCGCATCACCGGCGGCACCGGAGGCCGTTTCCCGCGCACCCGGCCCGTTCCTTCGGCCGCGGGTGCCGCGTCCTCTTCGACCCCGGCGGACGCCCATGACCCGTCGTGAACTGGACGCTGCCGGGATCACCGACCCCGCGCTGCGCGCCGCCTACGCCCGCTGCCGGCGACTCAACGCCCGCCACGGCAGAACCTACTTCCTGGCCACCCGCCTGCTGCCGGTGGAGCGCCGCTCCGCCGTGCACGCGCTGTACGGCTTCGCCCGCTGGGCGGACGACATCGTGGACGACCTCGACCGGCACCGCACACCCGACGAGCGTGACCGGCTCCTGCGGTGCCTGGCGAACGATCTCGCACACGCGCTGCGCAGCGGTTCCGGCGGCGATCCCGTGGTCCGGGCCGTGGCCGACACCGCCGGCCGGTACGACATCGAGCACGCACTGTTCGCCGACTTCCTGGCCTCGATGCGCGCCGACCTGACCGTGACGGACTATCCGACCTACGCCGACCTGCGGGCCTACATGCACGGCTCGGCCGCGGTGATCGGACTGCAGATGCTGCCGGTGCTGGGCACGGTCGTGCCCCGAGAGGAGGCCGCACCGCACGCGGCGGCCCTCGGTGTGGCCTTCCAGCTCACCAACTTCCTGCGGGACGTCGGCGAGGACCTGGACCGCGGCCGCGTCTACCTGCCGACGGACCTGCTGGCCGCCCACGGTGTGGACCGGCCGCTGCTGGAGTGGAGCCGCCGCACGGGGCGCCGGGACCCGCGGATCCGCGCGGCGCTCGTCGCCGCCGAGGCCATGACGCGGGACGTCTACCGGGCGGCGGAACCGGGAATCGGCATGCTCGACCCACGGGTACGCCCTTGCATCCGCACCGCCTTCACCCTGTACGGCGGCATCCTCGACGCGATCGCCGACCAGGACTACACCGTGCTGCACCACCGTGCGGTGGTGTCACGCGGCCGTCGTGCGGCTGCCGCCGCGGCCGGAGCCGCGCACGTCATCGGCGCGCGGTGCCGCGCCCGCATCATGGGCCCGGCGCCGTCGGGAGGCGGCGCCGCGTCCCAGTGGAGAGGACCCGTGCTGTGACCGACCGACCGGACGGGGCCCGCTGGACGCCGCCCTTGCGGCGACGTCGCCGCCCGGACTGGGCGGCGCAGGCCCCCACTTGGCGTGAGGCTCGGCCTGCGCTGATCGCCGAGGCGCTGAAGCGTGCCTCGGCACGTCCCTCCGGCAACTGGTTCGTGGTGGGCGCCTCCCGGGACGTGCGCGCCGGTGGCCCTCCGTACGGCAGGACGGTCGGCGGCGTCGAAGTCGTGGTGTGGCGCTCGGACACGGGCGGCCTGCACGCCGGTCCGGGTGCCTGCCCGCACCTCGGTGCGCCCCTCCGGGACAGCCGCGTGGTGTGCGGCACGCTGGTGTGCCACTGGCACGGACTGTCCCTGGACGGTGCTCCGTTCGCCGGCTGGGAACCGTATCCCGTCCATGACGACGGGGTCCTGGTGTGGGTCCGGCTGGACGCGGTCGGCGGCGAGGAACCCTCCGAGCGTCCGGTGGTGCCGAGGCGTCCCGCGGCGGACAGTGGGGTGGACGCCGTGTTCACGGCCGTGGGGCGGTGCGAGCCGCAGGACGTGGTCGCCAACCGGCTCGACCCGTGGCACGGATCGTGGTTCCATCCGTACTCGTTCGTCGACCTGACCGTGGCGCGGTCCCCGAAGGGCGAGAGCGACGACGCGTTCGTCGTCGACGTGTCCTTCCGGGTCGGCGGTCGCCTGGTGGTGCCCGTCCGGGCGGAGTTCACCGCGCCGGAGCCACGTACGGTCGTCATGCGCATCACCGAGGGCGAGGGAGCCGGATCCGTGGTGGAGACCCATGCCACGCCCCTCAGCGATGCGGCCGGCGAACGACCTCGGACCGCCGTGATCGAAGCGGTCGTCGCCGCTTCTGACCGGAGGGGTTTCGCACTGGCACGGGCCGCCGGCCCGGTGCTGCGCCCCCTGATGCGCCGGACGGCCGGCCGTCTGTGGCGGGACGACCTGGCCTACGCCGAACGACGCTGGGAACTGCGCAGCACGGGGCGGCTCCCGGGGTGAGCCCGCCGCCTCGGTGCGGAGCACGGAGTTCAGCGTCCCGCGTGTGCGGCGATCGCCCGCAGCCCCCGGCATCGTCCCGCCCGGGGCACCGTCCACAGCACCTGCCCGCGGACGCCCCAGGCGGCGAGCAGGGCGTTGGCAGCGAGAAAGCCGGTCGTGGCGGCCCGTTCCATCAGCGCCACGGGAAGGTCGCTGCGGATGGCGTCGCCCGCCAGCGTCAGCCACGGGTGCGCGGTCCGCACGGTGGGACGCCGGTGGTGGGAACCGACCGAGAAGAGCGGGCAGTCGGAGTGCCACTCGTGCCGGGCGTCGACGATCCGTGCCTGGCGGGTCTCGGGGTACACCTGGCGCATCCGGTCGATGATCTCTGCCTGCGTCCTCTGCGTTTCCGCGCCGTCGGCGACGGCGTATGCGTGCAGTTCGACCACCGAGCCCCCGGTCCGGGCGGCCCAGCGGGCGGCCTCGCCCTCGTAGCGTTCGAGGACACTGATGTTGTCCAGTCCGCCGTACCCGCTGGTGCCGAGGAAACCGGGGCGGTCGGCGCGCACCGGCCGGTCCAGCCAGAGCCGGGACACGAGGAACCGCGGTGCGGTACGCAGGGCGGCGATGTCGTCGCGCCAGGCGGCGGTGCCCAGACCCGGTGACGCGGCGACGACCTGGCGCAGGGCTCCGGGGTCGAGAGCGAGAACCGCCGCCTCGTGGCGGTCCACGCCGGTGTCGGTCCGCACCTCCACTCCCCCACCGTCGCGGGGCTGAACGCCGTACACGGGTGTGCCGGTGCGGACGTTCGCCCCGAGGCGCTGGAGATAGTCGCCCAGCGGCTCCCAGAGCGCCTGTGGAAAGGGGTCGTCCGGCACGTCGAAGAGCAGGCCCTCGGCGGAACCGAGGAAATAGATGTGGAACATCAGCAGCAGCTCCGCGGCGGACAGTTCGCGCGGGTCCGCGAAGAAGCTGCGTGAGAAGACCTCGAAAGCCAGGTGGTGCGCGGCCTCGGGAAAGCGGACCCGCTCCAGGAACGATGTGGCGCCGATGCCGTCGAACCGTTCGTAGACCTCGGGCACCCGGACGTCGAGGAGCGGCAGCGCCGCCCTGGCATCCATGCCGGCGAGGTCCCGCCAGCCGAAGGTCGGGCTCAGGGCGACGAACCCGAGCGCGCTGAACGGCGGTGTCCGCGGGACACGGGCGAAGCTGTCGGTGAGTCCGCCGCTGTGCCGCAGCGGGTAGTCGGGCAGGGGCGTGAGCCTGGTGAGGGCAGGGTCGGTGCGCCGCAGCAGGCCGCGCAGGTTGTAGTACTGGCGGAAGAAGGCATGGAATCCGCGGCTCATGGTCACCACGGAGCCGTCGGCCAGGCGGGTGCGGCGGCCGGCGAGACGGCCACCGAGTGAATCGTCCCGCTCGTAAAGGGTCACACGGACGCCGCGTTCGGCCAGCAGGGTGGCTGCGGCCAGACCGGCGATTCCACCGCCGATCACGGCGGCGCCCGGCGCGTCCGCCCGCTCGAACCGGTCCCGGCCCGGTACGGGCATCAGGACCTCGGCCTTGCGGTCCCGGCCCCGTCGCGCGGCTCGCTGCGGGCCGCTCACCGGGGGGACACCACCGTTGCGCCGGCGTCCTTGCGGGCGAGGAAGGTGTGCACGATGCCCGTCTGCCACCCGGCGACGGGGACCGCGCGTACACCCGTGAAGCCCGTACGCGTCAGACGGTCCGTGAAGGCGGGCGCGGTGTCGAAGGCCAGGACGCTGCGCCACAGGTGACGGTAGAGGGCACGATCGCCGCTGAGCGTACCGGCCGGAATGATCACCCCTCGGCACACGGCCGTCCACAGGGCACGGTGGACGGCCGAGCCGCTGAGGCTGTAGTCGTGCACGACCAGGCGCCCGCCCGGTCGCAGCAGGGTACGGACCGCTTCCAGGACCCGGTCGGGGTCGGTGACGTTGCGCAGCAGATAGGCGGCGAAGACCGCGTCGAAGGGGCCCTCGCCGGCCGTCGTGAACTCCTCCGCTGTCAGATGCAGGAAGCGCACCCGCGCCGGCCACGGCTTGGCCAGCGCGCGCCGCAGCATCCCGGACGAGGCGTCGACGCCGGTGATGCGGGCACGGGGTGCGGCCCGCAGCAGGGCCCGGGTGGAGGCGCCGGTGCCGCAGCCGAGGTCGAGGACGTGCAGGCCGGCTCCGCCCTCGGGCAGTCGGAGCCGGCGCGCGGAGCGGAGCAGGTCGCTGCGGTGGCCGGGGTTCAGGGCCGTCAGGCAGTCGTACGTGTGCGAGGCGTGGTCGAAGGCGCGTGCCAGGTCGTGGTCGCGCAGCAGTGTCATCGCGGGCTCTCTCGGTAGCGGGGTCGGGTGCCGTCCGCTCGGCGGGTGCGGCGGGGCAGGAAGGGGATCTCGACGGCGGTCCGTAGCATCGGGCCGACGGGGGTGCGCAGGCCGATGCCCCACTCCTCCCACAGCGTGGTGGCACCGTCCAGGAAGCGCAGCAGCCGTTCCGGGGGCGTGCGGCGGAACAGGTCGGTGAAGAATGCGGGGCCGTCGATCCGCCCGGTGTCCAGTGCGCGCAGGAGCACCGCGTCCATGGCCAGCGCCCGCCGTCCGTGCGGTGGGGGCACGACCGCGCCCCCGTCACGCAGCGCGGCGGCGATGGCCCGGCTCTGCCGCTGCACGGCGGCGAAGGTGTAGCCGGTCGCCGGGCGGGTGGCGCCGCCGGCGGTGCCGATACGGAAGACGGCGGGCCCGATCCGGCGGGGGAAGCGGGCATCGGTCATGGGGATGGCTCCCTGTTCCGCCGCTTCCACGGAGAACGTGCCGAGGCGGAGGATGTCCCGGCTGTAGTGGCCCAGTGCCGCCTCGTACGCCGAGGTCGTCAGCGGCGTACGGGAGAACTCGGTGTACTCGATCAGCGCCCGGTCCGGTGCCAGGGGCAGGACGTAGCCGAAGGCGAGACCGTGGCGTGGCTGTGGCACCCGGAAGTCCATCAGCTCCGCGACCGTGGGGTCGAACCGGTCGACGGCGGTGCGCAGGTACCAGCCGCGGAAGTGCTGCAGCAGCAGTGTCCGGGCCGGTGGCAGGGCGGGCAGGGGCCGGGAGTCGAACACGTGGCGGGCCCGCAGGGTCAGCTCCCGGCCGTCCGCTGTCGAGCAGCGGACTTCCGCGCCGTCGGCCACGTCCCGCACGGTGCCTGCCGTCGCGCGCAGGACGCGCGCCGCGGAGGAGCGGGCCAGCCGGGAGTGCACCCATCGCTCGAACTGCGCCGAGCGCAGCATGTGGTAGCGCAGCGGCTCAGGGTCGACGGTGACCTCACGGGCGTCGGCGCCGTGCACGCGCAGCCGGGGCCAGGAGGCGCTGATCACCTCCTCGAGGTCCCCCGTCGCCCGGTCCCAGTAGCACCAGGTGCGTTCGGGCGGTCGCGCCGGTCCGTCCGGCGGCTCCACGACGGTCACGGTGCGGCTTGTGGTTCGCGTCAGCCGGTCCGCCAGGCTGAGTCCGGCTGCGCCGCCGCCCACGATGACGACGTCGGACGTCTCGTCGGGGCCTGTGGCACGCCGGATCACGTGGTCCGCCGGTGAACGGTCATGCTCCTCCTCCATCGACGCGATCACCTGTATCGCGGGGGTGGCGAGCGCGTCCTCCGGCTCGCCCAAGGGCGCCTCGTGGCCCACCCGACTCGCCGTAGCGCGGAGGGTCGTCGGCGGCTCGTCCGGCGTGACGGCGTCGAGGCGCGGAGTCGCTCGGTCGTTGCCCCGGCCACCGGCGTGCTCGGACACGCGTGCGGCGAGCAGGCAGCAACGCCTGCGGAATGAGCCGGGGCGCGGAGGGCGTTTCCTCCGACATGACGACCGATCAGCGCACGATCACCAATCCGGCCGGCCTCCACGACCCGGTACCGTTCGGTTACAGCCATGCCGTCTCCGCGCCCGGCGAACTCGTCTTCATCGGCGGTCAGTACGCCTCGGACGACACCGGCGCCGCCGTGCCCGCGGATTTCGCCACCCAGGTGGATCTGGCCTTCGACCGGTTGCGGCTGGCACTGGAGGCGGTCGGGCTCGGATACGAGCACGTGGTCCGTCTGGGAACCTTCGTCGTCGATCACGACCTGGGGAAGCTGGAGATCCTCGGCAAGGCGCTGCACGCCCGGTTCGGCGACCGGCTGCCCGCCCAGACGCTCAGCGGCGTGGCATCTCTCGCGCTGCCGGACATGCTGTTCGAGGTGGATGCGGTGGCAGTACGGCCGTAGCGGCTGCGGCCGCAGTCTGTTCTTGACGACCGGTTCCCCGCGTACGGGAAGTGGCGGAGCGCCGGTCCGGTCGACGTCGGACCTGACACGGCCGGGTCCGGGCGTTCGGAGTCCGGCGGGCGGGTGCCGTCGTCGCCGTGCGGGGTCCCTCGCTGGTCTACTTTCCGACCACCGTCACCCGCAGCGGTGCCCGGAAGGACAGCAGGCCCAGCATGGGCTGCTGTCCGTCCCCCTCGGCCGGCCGGACCTCCGGCAGCCCACGAGCCGCCGCCCGCAGGGCCACCGCCGCCTCCGTACGCGCCAACGACGCCCCGGGACAGCGGTGGCGGCCGGCACCGAAGGCCAGGTGGTGGCGGATGTCAGGCCGGTACGGGCACATCCGCTCCGGCTCGGCGAACACCTCCGGGTCCGAACCACTGCCCTGAAGCATGAGCAGCAGTTCCGCGCCCGCGGGCAGCTCCGCCCCGCCCAGTTCCACCCGGCGCGCCGTGACCCGCCGCCAGGTGGTGACCGGCGGCTCGCGCCGCAGCACCTCCTCCACCCACGCCTCCGCCAGACCCGCCCGCTGCGCGAGATCCGGCCACGGCACGGGGTCGGCGAGCGCCCGGCGCAGCACGGTGGCGATCAGCTGTCCGGTGGTGGACTGTCCGGCGATGAAGACGAAGAAGCACGCGCTGACCGCCGTCCTGGGGTCCAACGGCGTACCGTCCGGAAGACGATGTCGGGCGAGTGCGCCCACGAAGGATTCCGGGGCAGCCGCTCCGGCCCGCACGGTCGCGCTCAGCCACTGGTGGAACTCGCCGACCAGCTCAGCCAGTTCCAGCTGCCGGTCCGGAGTCGGCCTGCCCCAGAACAGCTCCAACGAGGCGTCGCTCCAGCGGATCAGCGTGGCCGGATCGACGTCCTCGATGCCCAGCAGCTCCATCAGCACCCGGCAGGGGAGGACCTGGGCGAACGCTGCGAACAGATCGCTTTCGCCGTGGGCGTCGATGTGCGCGCGGGTCGCGGCGATCAGTTCGCCGGCGATGCGCTCGATCACGGGCACAGCGGCTGCGATGCGCTGGGCGTTGAAGAACCGGGTGACGACCCTGCGCAGGCCCGAGTGGCTGGGGGCGCCGTTGTTGGCCAGAGCGGGCGGGAGCTGGAAGCCCGCGCGGGCGAGCACCCGCAGCACGGCCATGGGCAGCCGGGTGACGGCCTGCTGAGCATTGTCCGGACGAAAGGCGGCCGGGTCGAGCAGCACCCGACGGATGTCCCGGTGCCGGCTGATCAACCACAGTCCGGTCCTGGGGTCGTGGTGCACGGGGGCCTGGGCGCGCAGGGTGTCCAGCCAGGGGTAGGGGTCGCGGACGAAGCCGTCGCCGAACAGATCGAGCAGCGCGAGTGGGTCGGGGGCGTCCGGCGACAGGGGTCCGGTGAGGGGGCCGCGAGGGCCGACGGTACGGACTCCGCCAGCCGATGCAGGCGCTTCCAGGGCCGGTTCGATCACCCGCGGACGCTAACACGCGACCGCCACGGCCACCGTGGGCATGTGCGCGGCATCACTACGGTGGCCGGAAGGCCACGTGCCCGAGGCCCGGTGAGACTTCGTGACCGGCGAACGCGACATCCCTCGACGGCACCGGGCCACTGGGCCGGGACGAGTTCCTGGCCCGGGTGCTCCACCGCCGCCATCGCCCTGGTGCCGTCAGGGCGGCGGGCCGTCGGCACGCCGTCAAAGACTCAGCGTGATGGCCGCCCCGATACCGCCGAGACCGAGGGCGAACGCGGCCGAGGCCCAGCCACCCCTGCCCCAGCGGAAGAACCGGTCGACGGCGAGCCGGCCCGGGCCGATCGCCGCGATCGCCAGGGCGACGACGGCGATGCAGACGTTGTACTCCACACCGCCGTCCACCACCCACAGACCGTGGGCCCCACCGACGGTCGCCATGGCATTGATCATGACTCCGATCAGTGCGGCAGCGGCCAGCGGGGTCAGGAAACCCAGGGCCAGGCCGAGGCCGCCGAGGACTTCCGACAGGCCGCCGATCACCGCGAAGACCTCTCCTGGGTGGTAGCCCAAGGCGTCGAACCCCTTGCCGGTCGCCGCCAGCCCGTCACCGCCGAAGAGACCGAACAACTTCTGGGCCCCGTGCCCGGCCATGAGCAGTCCGAACGTCAGTCTGATGAGCAGAAGTCCCCAGTCGGCAGCCGGTGTCCACGCGGCGGTGGGGTGCGCTGTCGGTTCTGCCGGGGCCGACAGCCGGTGCAGAAACTGTTTCGCAGCCATGTGAATGCTCCGGAAAGGAAGCCATACGAGCGCGGCCCGAGCCCGGCAGGAACCACACCCGGGTCACCGGTCCGCGGCGAGGCCTCCGCGGCACCGCAGAGCGCCTGCCGCTTCCTCCTACGCTTCCGCAGCGGCGGTGAGCGTGCATCCGGGGGGCCCGGATGCCGTACGAACGTCTCAAGGCGGGCGCTGAAGGCCGACGGCCATACCCTCTGTCAGCTTCGGGGCCTTGCCGCCCGGGCCGTGCGGAGCAGGGCTGCGCCGGCCAGGAAGACGGCCAGGGCTCCGGCCGGCAGCCCCAGCAGGCCGTGGTCGGCCGGTCCGGCGAAGGCCACACCGAGCAGACCGAGCACGGTGGCGGCGTAGCCGACGGCGGTCACGGTGGCGCGCGACCGGGGCCGGCCGAGCGCCCTCGGCGTCCACCGACTGCGCGAGGCCACGGGGTCGAGCCACCGGCCGCCGCCCCGTGGACCGCGCCTCTCGACCCGGCCGAAGACCGCCAGGAACGCGCCGAGCACGGCGAAGAGCGCGACCAGCCACGGCAGCTTCCACAGCAGCCACTCCCCCGTGGCCCCGGGCGGCCGGGGCAGGGGGAACAGCCCGGTGGCGTACACGGCCACCGCCACGACCACGAACGCGCTCATGTGCCACAGCAGGACAGTCATGATCACCGAGTTGACGGCGATCACGGCCGTCCACGGACCGAGCCGTTGCAACCGCCGCTCTCCGGCGTCGCGCAGCAGCAGCACCAGCCCGAGCTGAGCCGTGGCCAACGCGAGCAGCGCGAGGGTCGGCGGCGAGAGGTTGCGAAACGACGTGCCAGGGACGTCGACCATGCTGGTCGGGTAGGGACCGGCCACCGTGAGCAGCACTGCCGATGCGGCCCCGCCCGCCAGCAGCGGCACGGCCACCCCGGGCCGGACCGGCAGCGTTCCGTCCTGCCACGCGAAGCCGATCTGGTGCACCGCCAGCCAGGCGAACAGGTAGTTCCCCAGCTGCAACGTCGACGCGTCGAAAGCCAGCCGCATGACGTCGCCGGCGGCGACCAGCGCCACCAGTACGAGCGGTACGGCCAGCCCCGCCCGCCGGTGGAGGGCGTGCATCAGCGGCGTGAGGAAGACCATCAGGAGGTAGACGAGCAGGAACCACAGCGGGATCGCGGACAGCCACACCGCACGGCCCACCTGAACGGGGTCCACTCCGGCCGACCGGGCGACCAGCGCGGAGGCGGCGAGGGTCACCAGGAGCACGGTCGTGGGCCGCACGAGACGTGCGCTGCGGTCGAGCAGCCAGTCTCCGACGCCGCCGCCCCGACGGGTGTGCGAGGTCAGCGAGGCGGCGTTGGCGAACCCGCCCACGAAGAAGAACACCGGCATCACCTGGAACAGCCAGGTGACCGGACGGCCCCAGGGCAGCACCTCCAGGGCGCTGAACCCGTCCACGCCGTCGTCTCCGCCGATGACCACGATGACCATCCAGTGGCCGAGCACCACGATGACGATGGCGAGCGCCCGCAGCAGGTCGACATACCGTTCCCGCTGTGGCGGTGTGCGCTCCGCGAGCTCGCGCAGACCGGGCATCCGAACATCATACGAACGCCGGCCGCCGAAGGCGGCGCACGAGGCCGACCGCCGTGCTCCTGGACGGGTTCCTGCTGCGGCGGAGCTCAGGCGCGGCCTTAGAGACGCTGTTCCGACCAGATCGTCTTGCCCTGGCGGCTGTGGCGAACGCCCCAGCGGGAGCTGAGGTGCATGACGATGTGGAGACCTCGGCCCCCCTCGTCGCTCTCCCGGGCCCGGCGCACATGCGGCGCGGCGCTGCCGGCGTCGGTGACCTCCGACAGCAGGCGGCCCTGGTCGAGGATCAGGCGGAGCCGGATCGGGCCCTCGCCGTAGCGGATGGCGTTGGTGACCAGCTCGCTGACGATCAGCTCGCTGTCGAAGGACGCCTCCGACAGGTTCCAGACGGTGAGCTGCTGGGCCACCAGGCGCCGGGCCGTCGCCACCACGGAGTCCTCGCTCGGCAGGGTCCACACGGAGACGTTCTCCGGTGGCAGTGCGCGGGTGCGCGCGAGCAGGAGCACGGCGTCGTCCTCGCGGGACGGCGCCAGCGTGTACACCGCGGTGTCGGTGAGTTCGTCCAGCGGCCGTCCGGTGGGCGCGAGAAGCTCCTCGAGGCGGTGCCGGGGCGCGACAGTGTCGTCTTCGTACGTGGCCATGAGCCCGCTGGTGTACAGGGCGACGAGGCTGCCCGGGGCCAGCTGTACCGAGGCCGGTGTGTACGCGCGTCCGCCCCCCTTGCCGAGACGGGGTCCGTCGGGTACGTCCACCGTGACGGGAGCACCGTCCGGGTCCAGGACCACGGGCGTCGGGTGGCCCGCCCGGGCGAAGGTGCACAGGCATGAGACCGGGTCGTACACCGCGATGGCGCACGTCGCGACGTGGTCGTCGGCGCCCGCCGACCTTTCGGCGACGATCGCCGCGACCTCGTCCAGGTGGGTGAACAGCTCGTCCGTCTCCAGGTCCTGCAGCGCCAGCGTGCGCAGCGCGATGCGCAGCTGACCCATGGTGGCGGCCGCGTCGATGCCGTGGCCGGCGACGTCGCCGACGACGAGTGCCACGCGGGCCCCCGACAGCGGGATCACGTCGAACCAGTCGCCACCCGCGCTCTCCGGCAGGTAGACGTTGGCCGTCTCGACGGCGGACAGCGTGGGGCTCGGCTCGGGCTGAAGCCGGCG
Organism: Streptomyces viridiviolaceus; assembly: GCF_014650995.1. Taxonomy (GTDB): domain Bacteria; phylum Actinomycetota; class Actinomycetes; order Streptomycetales; family Streptomycetaceae; genus Streptomyces; species Streptomyces viridiviolaceus. The sequence goes on along the minus strand of NZ_BMWA01000014.1, from coordinate 202,870 downwards.
CTGGAGGGTGGTGGCGATGGTGTGCTCGCGTCGGTACGTGCACGCGTTGCCGAGGTGGGCGGAAGCGGCCAGGGCAGCCTGCCGGACGAGGTCCAGGTCCGCTTCGTCGAAGGGATCGGGGCGCGTGGTCCGGTACAGCGTGAGCAGTCCGAGCAGGTCGTCCCGGACCGTGAGCGGTGCGACGATCATCGAGTGGACACCCGCTTCGACGAGCGGCGCGAACTGACCGGGGTCCGCCTTCAGCCACGGTGTGTCGCCCGACAGTGACAGCACGCGGGCCCGCAGGTCGTTGAGGACCTGGGTGAACGGCGTGGGGTAGGGGAAGGGGCGGGCGGCGCCCTCTTCCGGCCCGTCCGGCTGGGCGGAGCCCGGTGCGGAGGCGATCCGGCGCAGAGGGGTGTCCGCCTGCAGCGGCCCCGGCCGCGGCGCGCTCCCGTCCGCGACGGCCTCCAGCAGGTGCACGGTAGCGGCGTCGGCGAACTCGGGAACCAGGGCCTCGACCAGGTCTTCGGCGGTGGAGCACTCGTCCAGCGTGGCGCCGACGGCCCGGTGCACGTTGCTCAGCACGGCCAGCCGATCCGCCGCGGCCTGCCGTTCGGTCACGTCCTCGACCATGCCCACGAGCCCCAGGGTGTCGCCCTGCGGCCCGTTCAGACGGAAGAGGGACAACTCGACCGCCAGTGTCCTGCCCGGTTCCGAGGGGGAAGGGCCCCGCAGGAGATGGCACCGCAGCGGCTCACCCGTGGCGAGAACCCTCCGGGCCAGGTCCTTGAACTCGGGCGATCGGAAGCCGGGGGCGAAATCCTCGACCTGATGGCCGATGACCTCGTCGGCCGGCAAGCCCCGCATTCCGCGTCCGGACGGGTTGTAACGCACGACGCGCAGTTCGGCGTCGAAGACGAACAGGCCCTGGGGTGACTGGCTGAACAGGGAGTTCAGGACCGTCGAGTCGTCAGCCTTCGAAGCCTCCACGCGACGCTCCTCTCACACCGCACCCGCACCCACGCCCACACCCACCCTCGCGGACCACGGCGCCGCCGCAACCGGGACGGGTCGAACGTGGATGATGCCGGGGCACCTCCGGCGGTATCGGGCCCGCGCGCCCACCTCCTCGGCCGCACCCTCTGTGCCACCGGCGACGAGCGCCCTGAGGCGACCGCTCCGGCGACGGGGCGCGTCTGGTGCCGCGGGAAGTTCCGGGTGGGGTCCGTCAACGGCGTCGACGGGTGTTGAGCCGGGCGGCCTGGCGCGTCAGGTGGTCGCGCTCGGCGAGGTCGTGGGCCTTGCGGGCCGCCTCGGCGTACAGCCGTGCCGCCGTCGCCAGGTCGCCGTCGCGCTCGTGGAGGTACGCCGCCACCGCGGTGTGGCGGGGCAGTGAGTCGTCCAGCGCCGAGAGTGCCGCCAGGCCGGCGCGCGGTCCGTCGGCCTCGCCGACGGCCACCGCGCGGTTGAGACGGACGACCGGGCTGTCGGTCAGGCCCGTGAGCTCGTCGTACCACTCGACGATCTGCACCCAGTCGGTCTCCTCGGCGGTGGGCGCGTCGGCGTGGAGTGCCGCGATGGCCGCCTGGGCCTGGAACTCGCCCAGGCGGTCGCGGGCGAGCGCCGCCTGCAGGATCTCCACGCCCTCGGCGATGGACCCCGTGTCCCACCGGCCGCGGTCCTGCTCGGCGAGCGGCACCAGACTGCCGTCGGGCGCGGTCCGGGAGGCGCGCCGGGCGTGGTGGAGCAGCATGAGGGCGAGCAGCCCCGCCACCTCGGGGTGATCGATCGCGGCGGCGAGCCGGCGGGTGAGCCGGATGGCCTCGGCGGCGAGGTCGACGTCGCCGGAGTAGCCCTCGTTGAAGACCAGGTAGAGGACCCGCAGCACGGTGGCGACGTCGCCGGGCTGGTCGAAGCGCACGCCGGAGACGGTGCGTTTGGCCCGGCTGATCCGCTGCGCCATGGTCGCCTCGGGCACCAGGTAGGCCTGGGCGATCTGGCGCGTGGTCAGCCCGCCGACGGCGCGCAGTGTGAGCGCCACCGCGGACGACGGCGTCAGCGACGGGTGAGCGCACAGGAAGTACAGCTGCAGCGTGTCGTCCACCGAGGGCACGGGCCCGGGCGCCGGCTCCTCGTCGACGAGGTCCTCACGCCGGCGGCGGGCGGCTTCCGCCCGGGTCGCGTCGAGGAACCGGCGCCACGCCACGGTGACCAGCCAGCCCTTCGCGTCCCGCGGCGGGTCGGCCGGCCAGACGCGAACCGCCTCGACCAGCGCGTCCTGCACGGCGTCCTCGGCCGCCGCGAAGTCGGCTCCGCGGCGGACGAGGATGGCGAGCACGCTCGGCGTGAGGCTCCTCAGCAGGGCCTCGTTCATCGGTGAGGTCATTCCGTGATGGTGGGCGGCGCGGCCAGGAACGGGCGCACCTCGAGCCACTCGTGGATCGGCTTCCCGCCCGCACCGGGGGCGGCCGACAGCTCTCCGGCCAGTTCGACGGCGCGCTCGTAGCTGTCGACGTCGATCACCATCCAGCCGGCGATGAGGTCCTTGGTCTCGGCGAACGGACCGTCGGTGACCGGCGGGCGGCCCTCGCCGTCGTACCGGACGAACGTCCCCTCGGGGGCGAGCGCCTGACCGTCGACGAACTCGCCGGTCTTCTCCAGACGGGCCGCGAAGTCGTGCATGTACTGCATGTGGGCCGAGATCTCCTCCGGCGTCCACTGGTCCATGGGCACGTCGTTGACCGGGGCCGGGGCGCCGCGGTAGTGCTTGAGCAGCAGGTACTTGGCCATCGTGTCTCTCCTCGGTGCTGGTGCGACCCATTGTGGTCGCGTTCACTGCGGGGACGGAGCCGGTCACGGATTCTCGACATCGCCGTCCGAGTTTTTTCGGACGAGTTCGGCGCCCCGAGCTTCTGCGCAGCTCGGGCCGTTCGGGCGGTATTCCCGGGAGTCCATCGGGCTCCCGATGGCAGACATGGAATTCCTCATTGGAAGCCCTCTGGGGTGCGGGGCTACGTTCGAGGACATCGCCGCACCGACGATCTGCGTCCGGAGCCTCAGCGCTCGCGGAGCGCCGGAGTGCGCGATCACGATCCCCCGGGCCCGGACGGGTCCCGCACCCCTCGGAGACACTCCATGTCCAAGATCCTCTTCGTGATGACCGGCGTCGACCACTGGACCCTGGCCGACGGCACCCGGCACCCCACCGGTTTCTGGGCCGAGGAGGCCGTCGTCCCGTACGAGGCGTTCAAGGCCGCGGGCCACGAGATCGTCGTGGCCACTCCCGGCGGCGTCGTCCCGACCGTGGACAAGGGCAGCCTGGCGCCCGAGGTCAACGGCGGCCAGGAGGGTGCCGACAAGGTCGCCGCAGCCCTCGACTCCATGACCGAGATCGGCGACCCGATCCGGCTGGAGGACGTGCACCTCGACGACTACGCGGCCGTCTTCTATCCCGGCGGCCACGGCCCCATGGAGGACCTCGCAGTCGATGCCACCTCCGGCAAGCTGCTCGTCGACGCCCTCGACTCCGGCAAGCCGCTCGGTGTGGTCTGCCACGCCCCGGCCGCACTCCTCGCCGCTCGGCGGAGCGATGGCTCCAACGCCTTCGCCGGCTACGAGGTCGCCGCTTTCACCAACGCCGAGGAGGCCCAGGCCGGCTTCGCCGACAGGGCGAAGTGGCTGCTGCAGGACCGCCTCACGGAGGCCGGAGTCCAGGTCCGGGTGGGCGAGCCGTGGGCGCCGAAGGTCGTCGTCGACCGCGACCTCGTCACCGGGCAGAACCCCTCCTCCTCCGCGCCGGTCGCGGCCGAGCTGCTGAAGAAGCTGGCCTGACGGGGACCGCCGGCCGGCTCGGCGGGGTCCTGGAGGCCCCTACGCCTGCCTCACGAGGTATGGCGTAGGGCGCACCCCTCGGACGCCCCGTACGCCGAGAGGTTCCGGGGCGTCCTGGCCGCCGGACTCGATCTCGTGATCGAGTCCGGCGGCGATCAGTGCACCTGCCGCTCCTGCCCCTCCCAGTACGGCTTCCGCAGCCTGAACTTCTGCAGCTTCCCGGTCGCCGTACGCGGCAGGCTCTCGGCGAACTCGATGCGCTTGGGGCACTTGTATCCGGCCAGCCGGCCACGGCAATGGGCGATCAGTTCGTCGGCGGCCACTGCGTCGGGACCGGTCACGACGACGATCGCGGTGACGAGTTCACCCCACTTCTCGTCGGGCACACCGATGACCGCTGCCTCACGAACCGCGGGGTGGGCGCAGAGTGCGTCCTCCACCTCGATGGAGGACACGTTCTCGCCGCCCGAGATGATCACGTCCTTCTTGCGGTCCGAGATGACGAGGTAGCCGTCCTCGTCCAGGTAGCCGCCGTCACCGGTGTGGAACCAGCCGCCCGCCTGGGCGGCGGTGGTCTCCTCGGTCTGCTGCCAGTAGCCGTGCAGGGCGTGGTTGGTGGCGGCGAGTACCTCGCCGTCGGTGTCGAGCGCGATCCGGACCCCCAGGGCGGGCGCGCCCGCCCGGCCGAGCTTGCGGGCACGCTCGGCCGGCGGCAGGTCGTCCCACTCCGCGCGCGACCGGTTGAAGGTGAGCAGCGGAGAGGTCTCCGTCAGACCGTACAGCTGCTGGAACTCCCAGCCGAGTTCCTCGGCGACCCGCTCGATGGTGCGCGTCGGCGGCGGGGCACCCGCGCAGATCACACGGACCCGGTCACGGCCGGGAACGTCCCCCTTCCAGTCGGCGGCTGCGTCGAGCACGGTGTTGATCACGGCCGGTGCACAGCACAGCACGGTCACCCCGTGCTCGTCGACCCGTCGCAGGATCTCGGGGCCGTCCACCTGGCGCAGCACGATGTGCCGGCCGCCGAGACCGGTGACGCCGTAGGGCATGCCCCAGCCGTTGACATGGAACATCGGCAAGGTGTGGAGATAGACGTCCCGGTCACCGATTCCGGCGTGCAGGGCCAGGACGGTGGCGTTGAGCCACAGACTGCGATGGGTGAGCTCGACGCCCTTGGGACGCGCGGTCGTACCCGAGGTGTAGTTGACGGTGGCGGTCGCGGCCTCGTCGGGCTCGGACCACGGGCGCGGCTCGACCCCCGGCCGGTACAGGCCGTCGTCGTCGCCCAGGACGAAGCGGTGCGGTACGTCGAGACCGTTCAGCAGGCCGGCGCACGAGGGGTCGGCGTAGACCACGGACGCGCCGCTGTGGCGGACGATGTAGTCGACCTCCGGTGCGGAGAGGCGGAAGTTGACGGGTACCAGAATGCGGCCCCAGCCGGAGACGCCGAAGAACGAGGTGAGCAGTCGGGCGGAGTTCTGCGAGATCACAGCCACGCGTCCGCCGACTGGTACACCGAGCTGGTCCAGCCGCGCGGCCTGGGCGCGGGCCAGCTTCCCGACCTGACCGTAGGTCAGTTTTCCGAGGCTGGAGGCGGGTTGATCCGGCTCGTCGACGACACCGATGCGGTCCGGGTAGACCTGCTCGGCCCGGTCGAGGAAGTCTCGTACGGTCAAAGGAAAGTGCATCGCGGCTCCTGCGGCTCTTGGGACGCATCCGGCGAGTCGATTTCAGCGAACGCAGCTCGCGGACACCACCTCCATTCAGGGCTACCCGGAGCGGTGTCGGAGCAGTCGGTGTCCGCCGGCGCGCAGAACCGCCCGGACGACCGCGTCGAGGTCGCTCACGCGCCCGCCGCCTCCCGGTGGATCTGGTCGAACTGCGCGCCCATGGCCTCGGACAGCGCTTTCGCGGCGGACAGCGGCCGGACCATGACGGTGAAGTCGTCGATCCTGCCGTCCTCGTCGAAGTGGAGGAAGTCACAGCCCTGGAGCTGCCGGCCGCCGACGGTGGCCGTGAAGACGAAGGCGTGGTCGCGGCCGTCGGGGTTCGCGATCTCGCGCACGTAGGTGAAGTCCTCGAAGACGCGCATGACGCCGCGCAGGATCGCAGCGGTGATCGCCTTGCCGGCGTACGGCTTGAAGGCCACCGGACTGGTGAAGACGACGTTCTCGGCCAGCAGCGCCTCCAAGGCGTCCTGATCACGGTTCTCGACCGCCGTGCGGAACGGATGCATCAGCCACGCCCCTACTCAATAAGTTGTATAGACGATTCGGAGACTATGACGGCGCCGGTGCGAGTGTCCAGGTCTCCGGGGAAGAGAGATGGACAACTTGTTCACTACTCAAGAGAGTGACAAGGTGGGCGAATGGCATTGCGTGACGCGGTGATGGCCGCGCTCCTGGAGGGGGAGGCGTCCGGCTACGACCTGGCCAAGGGCTTCGACGCCTCGGTGGCGAACTTCTGGACGGCCACCCCTCAGCAGCTCTACCGGGAACTCGACCGCATGGAGCAGCAGGGACTGGTCGCCGCGAGGGTGATCCGGCAGGAGCGGCGGCCCGACAAGCGGCTCTTCTCGCTCACCGAGGCAGGTCACGCGGCGCTGCGCGCCTACACCGCCGAGCCGATCGGCCGGCCCACTGCGATCCGGGACGGCCTCCTGGTGAAGGTGCAGTGCGCCGATGTCGGTGACATCGCCGCCGTACGCGCGGACATCTCCGAGCACATGGAGCGGGCGCGGGCCAAGCTGTCCCGCTACGAGCGACTGCGGGCCCGGCTGCTCGAGGGCCGCACCGAGGACGAGTACCTGGCCCACGCGGAGAGGGTGGGGCCCTACCTCACCCTTCTGCGGGGTATCGCCTTCGAGGAGGAGAACCTCCGCTGGGGCGAGACGGCGCTGCGCGTCCTGGCCGCACGCACCGCGGCCGCCGCACCCTGACGGGCGCAGCCGTTCCGGCACCTGTTCGCGCGAGCGCGTACGACGGCGCTGTACCCGGACGCCTCCCTTGCCCGTCCCTGAGAAGTCCCCCATCTGTCCCCTCGACGTGTCAGGAATCTGCCTGCCGCCCCCACGAGCCGGCCTGATGCGAAGGCGGCGCCGGCGCAGGTCTTCGACGCCTGCGCCGGCGTGGGCACCTGGCCCGTGGGGCAGGGCGGACACGGCCGGCGCGCACGGCCGGTGACGTGGTGTGCGTCAGCGCGAGGTCCCGTCGTCCGGGGCCACGGCCGGTCGGGGCGTGCCCGCGGCGTCGGCGTAGCGCGCGGCGAGTTCGGCGAACGCACTGGACAGTTGGGGCGGACCGACGACCCGGATGTCGGTGTCGAAGCGGCCGATGGCGGCGGCGAGGCCGGTCCACGACCAGGAGCCGAGGGTGAGGCGGCAGCGGTCGGGACCGAGTTCCTCGACGATTCCGTCCTGTGCGAAGGGGGCCACGGCCTGCGCGGGGAGACCGAGGACGACTTGGCCGCGGCAGGGCCAGTCGGTGGTGGAGCCGGCAGTTCCGCGGAAGCGGCCGGTGATGAACGCGGCCACGTCGTCGCCGGGCAGTCGGCGCGGGGTGAAGCGCGGGCCGGTGGGGGTGCGGGGGCGGATGCGGTCGACGCGGAAGGTACGCCAGTCGTCACGGTCGAGGTCCCAGGCGATCAGGTACCAGTGGCCGCGCCGGGTGACGAGGTGGTGGGGCTGCGTCCGGCGGGCCGGGCCGGCGGGGTCCCGTTGGTAGTCGAAGCGCAGCTCCTCACGGGCGTCGATGACACGGCTCAGCTCCATGAGCAGCTGCGTACCGACCGGCGAGGCGGCGCCGGACTCGGGTGGCTCGACGGCAGTGACCTGGAGCATGTCGATGCGGTGGCGCAGACGGGACGGCATGACCTGGCGAACGGTGGCCAGGGCCCGGGCCGCGTCTTCGCCGATGGTGGCGCTGGTGGCTGCGGTCTGCAGGGCGAGGGCCAGGGCGACGGCTTGGCCGTCGTCGAACAGCAGTGGGGGCAGGTGCGATCCGGCGTCCAGGCGGTAGCCGCCGGAGGGTCCCTTGAAAGCGAGGACCGGGTATCCCAGTTCCCGTAGACGGTCGATGTCACGGCGCACCGTGCGCGGGGTGACGTCGAGCCGCTCGGCGAGGTCGTCACCGGACCAGTCGCGATGCGTCTGCAGCAGCGAGAGCAGTGCGAGCAGCCGCGAGGACGTTGTCTGCATGCTCAGCATTCTGCCTGCGGTACAGGACACGACCTGTCCGCTACCGGTGGAACGGTGGACATCGACATCCGCCAGGGAGGCCACAGCCCCTGGCCACGAGGTCGCTGCCCGCAAGGCTTCGTCGCTGCGGCGGTGCACCTCGCCGGAACGCGAGCAAGGAGAACGCCATGTCTGTCACGACCACCACCCACCTGAACTTCCGGGGCGAGGCACGGGCAGCGCTGGACCACTACCTGTCCGTCTTCGGCGGACGCATCACCTCCGTCACGTACCAGGACGTGGGCAACGTGCGCGACGAGAACGAGGCGGACTGGGTGGTGTGGGGGGAGGTCGTGGGCGACAACGGCTTCCACGTCATGGCCTACGACGTGCCTTCCTCGCTGCCCTGGGACCAGGGCAGCAACCCGTTCTTCGTCTCCGTGCGCGGTGACGACACCGACGAGATCAGTGCGCTGTGGCAGAAGCTGGCGGAGGGCTCGACGGTGGTCCAGCCCCTGGAACCGTCGCCGTGGGCACCGCTGTACGGCATGCTCACCGACCGCTTCGGCGTGACCTGGGTCCTGGACGTGGCCGCCCCGTACAACGGCTGATCCCACCCGAAGGGCGCACGACCGACCGGCCCGCCGTGCGCGCTGCGCGGCGGCCGGCCCCGCACCGGGCCCCATCCCCTTACGCCTTGGCAGCTGGTTCGATGCGCTCGGTCGGTCCGGCGAAGGCCAGGAACGTGGAACGCCTGTCGAGAAGCCACCGGCGATCGGCCCTGCGGAAGCTGTCCTCGTAATGTTCCACGTGGGCAGTCAGCCGTGGGGGCGGCATGCCTCCGGAATGACCGTCGACCCGGTACGCCGCGGCGTGACCTGTTCCCCGGCTTCCGCTTTCGGCGACGACCTGGCCGAGGGCCACCACCAGTACTGGGCGAAGTCGTAGTGGCCCTCGGTGAAACCGGGTGCCGGGCTCGGCGGCGACGGGTGCCGAGCTGGAAGGGACGGCGTCCCGGTGTGCACTCAGCCAACGGTCAGGCCGGCCCGCCCGCAACCGCGGTGGGCCATCCGTGGCCCATCGCCCGGCGGGCGCTGGGCCTGTGGCGGGCAGACGCCGACTCGGGCTTCTGCTACGGTCGTTGCCATGAAGCGCGCTGGTATGACGACGACGCCGGAAAGAGTCCCGGCGCGCTGACAGATGCCTTTGTCCAAGCCCCGGGGCGAGTGCCCCGGGGCTTCGTCTTGTGGTCGCTCGCCCGATGTCCGCGAGGAGACCGCCATGCACGACCACCGCAAGCTCGGACGCGAGCTGGGCCTGTTCGACACCGATCCTCTGATCGGCGCGGGGCTGCCGTACTGGCTGCCCGGCGGCGCGGCCGTACGCCACGCCCTGGAGGAGTACGTCCGCACCGCCGAGCGCCGGGCGGGCTACCAGCACGTGTACTCGCCGGTGCTCGGCAAACGGGAGCTGTATGAGATCTCCGGGCACTGGTCCCACTACAGCGACGACATGTTCCCTCCGATGGACCTCGGTGGTGAACAGGTCGTCCTGCGGCCGAGCCTGTGTCCCCATCACGCGGTGATCTACCGCTCCCGCCCCCACAGCCACCGCGAGTTGCCTCTGCGCATGGCCGAGCTGGGCGGCATGTACCGCTCCGAGCTCTCGGGCGTGCTCGGCGGGCTGACCCGTGTCCGGTCCATCCACCTCAACGACGCGCACGTCTTCTGCACCATCGACCAGGTCGCCGACGAGGTACAGGCCGCCCTGGAGATGATCCGCCGCGCCTACGGTGCGCTCGGCATCAGCCCGGCCCGCTACCGGCTGTCGCTCCCGGGCGCTGGAGGGAAGTACGTTGCCGCCCCCGAGCTCTGGCAGCGGTCCACCGCCCTGCTGGGCGCGGCCCTGGACCGCTCCGGCCTTCCCTACGAGGCGGTCGAGGGAGAGGCCGCGTTCTACGGCCCCAAGATCGACGTCCAGGTCACCGACGGCGCCGGTCGGGAGTCCACCCTGTCCACCGTCCAGATCGACTTCCACCAGCCGGAGCAGTTCGACCTGCGTTACATCGGCGCGGACGGCGGGAAGCACCGGCCGGTGATGGTGCACCGGAGCATCATCGGCAGCATGGAGCGGGCCGTCGCTCACCTCATCGAACAACACGGCGGCGCCTTTCCCGCCTGGCTCGCCCCCACCCAACTGGCGATCCTCCCGATCTCCGACGCCGAACTGCCGCACGCCGCGGTGCTCGCCCGGCGGTGCGCCGGCCTGGGGCTGCGGGCCGGGGTCGCCGGGCCGGAACAGGGCAGTCTGGGCTCCCGCGTCCGGAACTCCCGCCGCGTGCCCTACCAGGCGGTGATCGGTGCGAGGGAGGCCGCCACCGGCCAGGTCGCGCTGCGCCTGCGCGACGGACGCCGCCTGGACGCCCTCCCCGCAGAAGAGGCCCTGAGCCGCATCAGCGCTCTCGTCGGCGCTCATCGAACCGAGCTGTGGGACTCCGACGTCCACGTGTAGAGAGGAACAAGGGGCAGCGGGCGGCTGCTGCCGGATGCCGTCCCGTTGCTCAGAACGTCCATCGCGTATGGGTGTAGACCCCGTCCTCCCGGCCGAAGCCGTACGCCGTGGTCGGGGTCACCGCGAACACCACGTCGTCCCCGTTCCGGAGGGCATCGCCCATGCCGTGAAAGGTGCCCTCCGGCGAAGTGATGTGCGGGCCGTACTTCGCCTCGTACGCCGCGATCACCTCCTCCAGCACCCCCGGATCGGCAACCGGCTTCGCCGTGCCCTCCACTACGAGGTCCAGCCCTTCGGTGAGCGAGTTCCCCCCGGTGGTCAGCGCGCAGTGCCCGTCATGGGCGAGGTTCTTCGCCTTCTGCTCCCCCGTGCCGGTGGAGAAGTACAGCACCCCGTCGTGCCAGGCGGCGATCACGGGGGTGACGTGCAGCCGGCCGTCGGGCCGGACCGTCGACACCCAGAAGATCTCGGCGGCCTCCAACTGCCGCTGTGCCTCGGACCACTCGGTGGCGGTGACGTCCGCGGCACCCGGGCGGGGATTGAGCGCGGAGCTGTAGCGGGCGTCGAGCTCTGTCGTCGGTTGCTTCACGGGTTCCTGTGTCGACATGGCAAATCTCCTTCCTCTCCCCCGCGACGACCGGCTGCCCCCGCCGACATCATCGCCACGCCCGTTGGTGTCGGCTCCAGACCCCGGCCAAGAGGTGGCGAAGGGCAGTGCGGGGCTCCCCCGGCCACGCTACTTCCGATCAGCGTGCCGGGCCGGTCGGTCTCGTCCCCCGTCGGCGGCTGCCGACGCGGTGCAGCCGTTCCACGTGGTTGGCGTGGCGGGCAGGCGAATCAATCAGAGGTCGCCTCCCGGACCTCCCCCTCCTCGGGCTCGGCACCGGCGGTCCGGTCACCCGCGAGAAGGCCCCTGCAGTGGGCCAGGAACCCCTCGAGCGTCAGGCCGAAGGCCCGGTCGGCACGGGCCGGTCCCGTGGCCGCCTGCGCCGCAGCGAGGCGCGGGGCCTCCGCTTCCCCTCCGACCACCCACATCACCTCGGGGGCCGACATGTCCAGGGCCGAGCCGAGGACGATGTTGTCCAGGCCGGTGATGACCGGCATGACCGCCTCCGGCGCGAAACCCGCGTCCAGCAGCAGGCCGGCCACCCGCTCGTACTGCTCGATCACCCGCGGCGCCCGCACCGGCGAGGTCATCAGCATGGGGATCGACCGAGGGTGAGCGGCGAAAGCCGCCCGGTAGGAGCGCGCCCACGCCTCCAGGGCGACGTCCCAGGGTCGTTCGTCGAGCGTTCCGGGGTCGAGTTCGTCGACCACCTGCTCCCGCAGCAGCTCGATCACCCCGGCCCTGCCGTCCACATGGTGATACACGGAGGCGGTCTGCACCCCGAGTCGGCGCGCGACCTCGGGGACGGTGAAGTCGCCCGTCTCGTCGACGAGTTCGAGTGCCGTCCGGCCGATACGCCGCCGGTCGAGCAGAGCCTTCCGCGGCCGCCCCATGTTCCGTTCTCCTCACGTGAGGTCTTCCCGAATCGTACGGCGGCCGTCTACATTGCCTAAACCGAAACGGTTTAGGTTTTGCTGCGGCCTCGTCGGCGTCCCCACCCCCGGAAGCTCCGTGCCGCCGCCCACCCCTCTCCTCCGACGAAGAAGGGCCGAGCGTCATGGCCGTAGAGTCCGCACCCCGCCAGGGAGCACCCGAAGGTGCCGCGTCGCAGCGCCGGGGCGCAGCCGAGACCGACGAGTCCCCCGGGCTGCGCCGGGCCGGTCTCGGCGTCGCCGACATCGCGTTCTTCGTCGTCTCCGCCGCCGCACCCCTGACCGTCATGGCCGGTGTGGCTCCTCTGGCCATCGGTGTCGGCGGCGTCGGGGCCCCGGTCGGTTATCTGCTCGCCGGGGCCGCGCTCGCCCTCTTCGCCGTCGGCTTCACCGCGCTGACCCGTCATGTCCGCAGCAGCGGCGGCTTCTACGCCTTCATCACCCGCGGGCTCGGCCGCCCGGCAGGATTCGGCGCCGCCACGGTCGCCCTCCTCGCCTACAACGGCATGCAGATCGGTGTGTACGGTCTGCTCGCCACCGGCACCCAGGACGCCCTCGAGGCCCTGTGGGGCATCCATGTGCCCTGGCCCGCGATCGCGATCACCGGCGTCTTCGTGATCTGGTTCCTGGGCTACCGCAGCATCGAGTTCGGCGCGAAGGTCCTCGGCGTTCTGCTGCTCGCCGAGACCGGCATCCTGGTGCTGCTCGCAGGCGGAGTACTCCTCGACGGCGGCGCCGAGGGCCTCGCCCTGGACTCCTTCACACCGGACAACGTGCTCGTGCCCGGAACCGGCGCGGTACTCGCCTTCGCGTTCGCCGCCTTCACCGGCTTCGAGTCCACCGCCATCTACCGCCGCGAGGCACGCGACCCCGGCCGCACCATCCCCCGGGCCACCTACATCGCCGTCGGCTTCCTCGGCCTGTTCTACGCCTTCTGCGTCTGGATCGTCATCCAGGCCTTCGGCAGCTCGCAGATCATGAAGGCCGTCACCACCGACCCCATGGGCCTGTTCTTCACCGCGACCACGCAGTACGTCGGCGGCTGGGCCGCCGACCTCATGCACGTCTTCATCGTCACCAGCATCATCGCCTCGCAACTGGCCTTCCACAACGCGATCAACCGTTACGGGCTCTCGCTCGCCCAGGAGGGCGTCCTGCCCCAGGCGCTCGGCAAGGTCCACCCCCGACACCGTTCGCCGTACGTGGCGGGCATCGCCCAGAGCATCCTCGCGCTGCTCTTCGTCACGGGCTTCGCCCTGGCGGGCGCCGACCCGTACCAGCAGCTCCTGCTGTGGATGAACACCCCGGGCGGAATCGGACTGATGGCCCTGCAGGCGCTCACCGCCGTCGCCGTGTTCCGCTACTTCCGGCGCATCCGGCACGACGAGGGCCGCTGGCGCACCCTGATCGCGCCGCTGGCCGCCGCCGTGCTGATGGCCGGCGCGATGTGGCTGGTCGTCAGCAAGATCGGCCTGATGACGGGGGCGCCGTTCACCACCAACGCCGTACTCGTGCTGCTGGTCCCCGCCGCCTTCGTCCTCGGCGTCCTCGTCTCGCTACGCGTCCGCCGCAGCAGGCCCGAGGTGTACGCGCACTTCGCGGACGAGCCGGACGTCGGGGAGGAGGTCGCGGGCTGACCGCGCCCGCCGAAGCCGCCGGCCCACCCGTACGACGGCACTCCCCAACCCGTACCCACGTAAGGAATCACACCTGTGTCGCACCCCGCAGAGCCCCTCTCCTACGTCGCCGACACCATCCTGACCGGCGCCCGGGTCCGCACCCTCGACCCCCACCGTCCGACGGCCGGTGCCGTCGCGGTCAAGGACGGCCACATCGTCGCCGTCGGTGACGAGTCAGACGTACGGGGCTGGCGGGGCGCGGACACCGAGATCGTCGATCTGGCCGGGTCCACCCTCACGCCCGGTCTGGTCGACGGCCACAGCCACCCCTACCTTGGGGTCAGGATGGCCACAGGACTGGACCTGTCCGGCTGCCAGGACCTGGACGCGCTGCGGGCCGCACTGACCGGCGCCGCCCGCGCGGCGGGCCCCGGCGACTGGGTCCTCGGCTACGGACTGGACCACAACACCTTCGGCGGCCGACCCGTCCACCACGACCTGATCGACGCGGCCCTCGGCGGTGTGCCCGCCTTCATCCGGCTCTACGACGGCCACTCCGCTCTGGTCAGCGGCCCCGCTCTGGCCGCCGCGGGCATCGACGGGCCGCGCCGCTTCGAGCAGCGGGCGCAGGTCGTCTGCGCCCCGGACGGACGGCCCACCGGACATCTCGTCGAGTTCGCGGCGATGAGCCTGATGGACCCCGTCCTGCCGGGTGAGGCCGTGGCCGTGCGCCGGGAGCGGCTCCTCGGCCTGCTGCGCGACATGGCCGCGACCGGGCTCACGGGCGCCCACGTCATGGACCTGCAGGAACCCGATCTCCTCGGCCTCCTTGCCACCATGGAGGAGGACGGCGAGCTGCCGGTACGGCTGCGGATCGCCCCCTGGTGCATGCCCGGTACGGACCAGGACGGCCTCGACCACCTCGTCGAACTGCAACGCTCACGCGGACGGCGCTGGCGGGTCGGCGGCGTGAAGTTCTTCATGGACGGCACCGTCGAGGGCGGCACGGCCTGGCTGGAGCACCCCGACTGCCACGGTCAGGGCACCGAGGCGTTCTGGCCGGACCCCGCCGCCTACACCCGGGCCGTCCACCATCTCGCCCGCGCCGGAGTACGCACGGCCACCCACGCCATCGGGGACGCGGCCGTACGGCACGTCCTGGACACCGTGGAACTCCTGGACGACCCCGGGCAACGCTCCCTGCACCGGATCGAGCACATCGAGACGGTGCCGGGCAGCCAGCTGCCCCGCTTCGCCCGGCTGGGCGTGGCCGCCTCCATGCAGCCCACCCACATCGCGTACACCCGCGCCGACCACTCCGACGAGTGGTCGCAACGGGTCGGCGAGGAGCGCGCCGCCCGTGCCTGGCGCTGCCGCGACCTGCGGGACGCGGGCGCGATACTGGTCCTCGGTTCGGACTGGCCCATCGCGCACTACGATCCGCGCGAGGTGCTCGCCACCGCCCGCCTGCGCCGGCTGCCCGGGCAGCCGGACGTCGAACCGGTCACGGCGCGGCAGGCCCTCACCGGTCTGATGGCGCTCGAGGGATACACCTCGCACTCCGCCCTCGCCGTCGGCGAACAGGATGTGGCGGGTCGGATCGCGCCGGGATACCGGGCCGACCTGACGGCGTTCGCCGTCGACCCCGTCACCGCGCCCGCCGACGAGCTGGGCACGGCACCCGTCACTCTGACCATGACCGGCGGGACGGTAGTGCACCGGGGCTGAGACGAGCGAGCGCAGAAGTTCCGACGGGGGCCACCCGGATCCGACCGGCGACATCGGTGTCAGGCCCACCACACCGGTGGTGGTGCTCCGTATCATGCGGGGCCATGGCCAGACACGGAGAGCTCATAGCCCGCACCAACACTGCGTGGGACACCATCGAGGCGTGGATGGAACGCCATGCGCCGCAATCCCACGGCTACTTGCGGGCCGGCGCGACGGAGGAGCAGATCAGCGTCGCGGAGGGGGAGTTGGGGTGCCGACTCCCCCTCGTGATGCGTACCCTCTACCTGCGTCACGACGGGCAGCTCGGCTGTCATCAGGACGACTTCGGCGGCCATCCGCACGCAGACGGCCCCCTGCCGAAGGCGCCGGACGACCGGTCAGACGCCTGGGAGGGCAAGTGGAAGGCGGCCGGGTTCATGGGGCCCGGCGGCATCCACTGGGGCTACAACTGGCTCCGCCTCGACGAGGCCGTGGGCTGCGCGTGGCAGATCCACGGAGACACGGTCCCCGGCGGTGATCCTCTGCGACGATACGTCCCGTTCATGGCAGACGCCCTCGACGCCGGCATGTTCGGCGTATTCGTCGACGCCAACGACGGCCCCACACACGGTCACCTCGGCACCTGGGGTGACGCGGAAATGCCCGAGGTCACCGACACCCACCTCGTCGACCACCTCGAGGACCTCGCCCGCGCCCTCACCACCCGCACGGCGCTGCGGCACGGAGAGGTGCCGTGCCTGCGCGGCGGCGCCTTGACGTGGATCGCCCCGAGCGAGATGGACGAAGAGCAGTGGGAGGGGTTCGTGCCCGTCGGCCGAGCCCTGACGTAGACGCCGGAGGTCTTGGCCCTAGCCGAGCCTGCGGTCGAGGTTGAAGGCCGCGCTGATGAGGGCCAGGTGGGTGAAGGCCTGGGGGAAGTTCCCGCGCTGCTCCCCGGTGTGGCCGATCTCCTCGGCGTACAGCCCGAGGTGGTTGGCATACGTGAGCATCTTCTCGAAGGCGAGTCGGGCTTCGTCCAGGCGGCCGGCGCGGGTCAGCGCCTCGACGTACCAGAACGAACAGATCGAGAACGTGCCCTCCTCGCCCCGTAGCCCGTCGGGGCTGGCCTGCGGGTCGTAGCGGTAGACCAGCGAGTCGGACACCAGGTCCTCGCCCAGGGCGTCCAGCGTGGCGAGCCACTTCGGGTCGGTGGGCGAGATGAACTTCGACAGCGGCATCATCAGCAAGGACGCGTCGAGCACCTGGCCGTCCTCGTACTGGACGAAGGCGTGCCGTTCGGCGGACCAGCCACGGCTCATGATCCTCCGGTAGATCGCGTCCCGGGCCCGCGCCCACCGCAACGTGTCGGCCGGCAGTCCGCGATGCTGGGCCAGCCGCATGGCCCGTTCGATCGCCACCCAGCACATCAGGCGCGAGTAGAGGAAGTTCTTGCGTCCGCCCCGGGTCTCCCAGATGCCTTCGTCGGGCTGGTCCCAGTGGTCGCACAGCCAGTCGACCAGCACACTGACGTCGTCCCAGTGACCGCTGGAGATGGGCTGTCCCCACTTGTCGTAGAGATAGATCGCGTCGAGGAGCGCCCCGTAGATGTCCAGCTGCAGCTGATGAACGGCGTCATTGCCGACCCGGACGGGCGCCGAGCCCTGGTGTCCCCCGAGATGGGACAGCTCGCGCTCGGGCAGCTCACGGCGCCCGTCGATGCCGTACATGATCTGCAGGGGGCCGGTGAGGCCGGTCTCCTCGGTCGTCCGGAGGCAGACGTGCTCGGAGAGGAACCCCATGAAGGCCTCCGCCTCGTGAGTGAACCCGAGCCTGAGCAGCGCGTACACGCAGAACGCGGCGTCACGGATCCACACGTAGCGGTAGTCCCAGTTGCGCTCGCCGCCGAGCTGTTCGGGCAGGCTGGTGGTCGGGGCGGCGACGATGGCGCCGGTCGGCGCGTAGGTGAGCAGCTTGAGGGTGAGGGCGGAGCGGTGCACGGTCTCCCGCCAGCGGCCTCGGTACCGCGACTGGGACAGCCACCGGCGCCAGTACCCCACGGTGGCGTTGAACTGCTCCTCCGCCTCGGACAGCGGGCAGAAGCGGGGTGACACGTCTGCGCCGACCCTGTCGAGGGCGAAGACGGCGGACTCGCCCTCGTGCAGCTTGAACAGCGACCACACGTCGGAGCCGGCCACCTCGATCGGCACGCTGGATGTCAGTGCGAGAGTGAGGGAGGGCGATTCGAAGAACGCCTGGCCGTGCTGCACCTGGACGGCGTGCGGCTGCGCCCCGTACTCGAAGCGGGGGGCCACCCGGGCGCGGAACGGCAGTGCCCCTCGCACGCACACCACGCGGCGGATCAGCCGGTGCCGGTCGGCCTCACGCGAGTCGTCGACGACCGGCATGAAGTCCTGGACCTCGCCGACCCCGTCGTCCGCGAAGAAGCGGGTGATCAGCACGTTGGTGTCGGGGAAGTAGAACTGCTTCGTGTGCGTCGACGCATCCGGGCCGAGCTCGAAGGACCCACCGCGGTCGGCGTCCAGGATCGAGGCGAACACGCTGGGCGCGTCGAAGCGCCCGCAGCAGTACCAGTCGATGGTGCCGTTGCTGTCCACCAGCGCCGCGCTGCGCAGATCGCCGATCAGGCCGTGCTCCGCGACCGGCATGTGACGGGGCCGGGCCGCGCCACTGCCGCGGGATCCACCTGCTGCGCTCATCGCGCCGACGATCGCTTTGGCCTCTTTGGTCATGTCAGACCTCCCTGAGCCGCCGCTCCACTCTTCAGGCTAACCATTCGCAGAAGTGCGGGGAGATCCGAAGCGGCGATCAACCGCGTCGAACAGACCCGGGCCGCGCCACCGGCTACGGCCACAGCAGTCGGTCCGGACATGATCGGCCGATCAAGCGGAAAGTCGTCGTCGCCCGAGTCCGTCTCGGGCCGGTTCGTCGGGGTACGGCGGCCTTCCTCCCGGCGTCGATCACGGCCGCGGCCGGCCGGACCCCGGGCAGCGGGCTGTCGCGTGGCACCGTTGCCCGGACGAACCGGGCCCCAGCCGGTCCGGATGGACCCGGCAGGGCTCCGCGCGGACCGCGGGAGCCTCCGGCGACCCTCATGGTTACCACAGGTAACCCATCAGCCTCAGACAGCTGTTTGCGAAAAACAAGCCATTTACCGCGCCGGAGGAAGGCAGCGGTCGCTCTCGTCACTAGCGTGAATTCGGTCATGGACATGGCGTCTCTCGGGGGAGTGCGCCTGCCCCGAGCGACGTGACACGTCACTCGGCAGGAGGACGTCATCGTGCAACACCGAACGCACCGCAGGTTCTTGACCGCGCTCGGCGCGATCGGCCTATCGGTTCTGTTAAGTACACCGGTCAGCGCGGCCGAGCCACCCGTCACCGGGGCTGCGCCCGCGGCCCCCGACCGGGTGGCCGCCAGTTCCGCCGCCGGTCAGCGCACCACCACCGAGTTCGCCTTCGTCAGCCGCGACCCCGCCCCGCGCGACAGCCGGGCATCCTCGTTCGCCCCTGAGAACCGCCGGGCCGGCAAAGCCCTACCGCAGGAGAGCGCCGAGGACATGGCGGAGCGTGTGAAGGCTTCGCGCAAATTGCGCGAAGGATCGGACGAGGGACCGAGCACCAAACGGCAGACCCCGGACATCAACGTCTGCATGGAGAACAGCAGAACGTACCGCGAGTACGGGTGGACGATCGACCACTTCTTCCACTGCCAGGGCACTCGGCAGACCCTGTACAAGCGCCAGTGCCGGCTGTTCTGGTGCTGGAACGTCGGGTCCTTCAGCTTCCGCGCGACCACCATCGGGCAGGGCTACGACAACCAGCGCCGGATCTACTACGGCACTCTCCTGGACCAGATCGAGGTGCGTGGCGACGTCTCCGGTCTGAGCATGCGCCACGAGATCCACTGCCGGGCGCTCGGCGACGACCCCGCGTGCGAGGCCGAGTTCGGCAACGGGCGCACCGCCCCGCTCACCGACTGGCTGCGGGACCGCGGCTCGTACCACTTCTTCCGGTCGGCCCACGGCGGTGACGCACCCGACCTGAAGGCGTACTACGACATCACTCAGGAGTTCACCGCCATCTACCAGGACGGACGGACCAGGTCCATCACCACCGGTCGCGGCGGCCACCGGTGCGACTCGGCGAGCTACATACCCGGGCGCAGCAGCGCCTGCGTCTTCGATGTCGTCATCCCCGTGATGAGCAGCATCAGCATCCGGGATCCCGAGGTGCGGCAGACCGCGCGGAACATACGTGACGCGCAGTACCGCCCCGAGCGCACGGTGCCGGCCTATGCCGCCAAGGAGGTTCCGGGTGCCCCTGACAGCGGTCAGCCGCTGACGCGGAACTACTACGACCGTGCCCAGCAGGACCGCAGCCGCACCCGGGTGCGCGCGGTCTGCCAGCAGTACTGGCCGGGGTACGCCGGGCGCGGCCTGGAGTGCGACGAGTACCCCTTCGCCTCGACCGACCAGAGCGCGGGAGCCAATCCGCCGCACCAGAACTTCGTGGCCAAGGCCATTCCGGCGGCGGACAACGGCAAGGGCGGCGAGAAGATCAACACCTTCTACAAGGAGGACCGTATCCTCGACTCCGATCCCTTCTATGTCCGGATCACGAGCTGACCGAAGGGCGGGAGTGCCGACCGGCAGCCCGTCGCGCGGAGCGGGAAGGAGGTGAGCGGACCGGTGTCCGTCGAGGTGCGTGAAGAGCGCACGGCTTGGCCGCGGATCTCCTACTTCACCTTCTTCCTGCGAGGTCTGGAAGACGGCGCCGACCCGCAGTCGGCGAGTTCCGGCGTGAGCGCGCGCCGGCGCTGGACGGTCCTGGCCGGGCCGGGCGGAGCGGTCTTCAAATGCGGCACGACCGACCACTGCCCGGAGGTACGGATCCAGTACTGGAGCGGTGAACCGCCGGCGCTCGATGGCCAGTGGGACACCGTCGACAGCGTGCGGTTCGAGCTGCACACCGAGGGCAGGGTGCAGCTGAACGAGTCGGACGGCTTTCCGGCGGGCGACGTGCTGGACCTCGGAGGGCCGGGTACGTACCGGCTGCGCGCCGCGAGCCGGGGCCGCGCCCGGGCGCAGCAACGGCACGCGGCCGGCGAGCTGTTCTTCCGCGGAACGGAGGAATGGCTGCTTCAGCTCTGGTCCGGCTGACGGCGGTGATCGGCCGCACAGGCCGGAGCGGGGAGCCCCCTGGCACGAGGTCCAGGGGGCTCGTCCGCGTGAGGCTCGCTCCTGAGCCCGGCGTCCAACGGCCCGACCGGTTCGTCAGTGCGTCGAGCAGATCGATTTACATGTCCACCTCAGATGGTTCGGCGTCCGACACGCCGGCCTCGGCTGGATCGTGTGCGCCGCCCCGGCACCCCTCGGCTGACGGTGCTCACGCCGGCGGCCATGCGGGTGAACGGCAGGAGCGATCCAAGCAACTGCGTAGCCTCAGCGGCTGCGGTCACCCCGCCCGAGATGCGCGGCACGGCCGCCGTGGTGCGACGGCGTGCGGAAGCGCGTCGCCACGGCCTCGGCCGTGGCGACGCGCTCGCCGTGGTGCCCGGGGCACCTGGTGCAGCTCCGGGAAGGACCTATGCGGTCGCCGCCCTGCGGCCGCCGATGCGGACCGCGAGGTCGAACGCGTTCTGGATGGAACCCGTGTGGGCGATGCCCTTGCCGACGACGTCGAACGCCGTGCCGTGGGCCGGAGTGCAGATGGGAACCGGGAGTCCGCCGGCGATCGTGACACCGCCGTCGAAGCCCATCAGCTTCATCGCTATCTGTCCCTGGTCGTGGTACATGGTCAGGACGCCGTCGAACTCACCCGCCCTGGCCCTCAGGAAGATCGTGTCGGAGGGGAACGGCCCCTTGGCGTCGATGCCTTCGCCCTTCAGGCCGGCGACCGCCGGCGCGATGACGTCCAGTTCGTGGCGGCCGAACCTGCCGTTCTCCCCGGCGTGGGGATTCAGCGCGCAGACACCGATCCGGGGCGCCTGCAGGCCGGACTCGCGCAGCACCTGGTCCAGCAGGCGGCCGGCCCTGACGACGTTCTCGTGGGTGATGCCCGCGTCGACCTCCGCGAGGGAGACGTGCGAGGTGACGCGCGCGGTCCACAGCCCGGGCAGGACGTTGAGCTCCGAGGTGAAGCCCTCCACGCCCAGCACGTCCTCGAACCAGCGCAGTTCGTCGTTCTCCGTCATGCCCGCCAGGTGCAGGGACGTCTTGTTGAGCGGTGCGAAGAGGATGGCGTCCGCCTCGCCTCGCTTGACCATGCCCAGGGCGATCCGGAGGTTGTCCAGGGCCCAGCGCCCGCCGGCCTCGGTGGGCTCCCGGCGGGTGAACACCTCCACGGGCCGGCCCGCGCTGTTGTCGTGCAGGACGGGAACGCCCGCCGCGGGGTCGGAGGCGTAGGCAACGGCCACACCGGCGTCCTCGCCGGCGGCTTTCAGTTCGGTCTCGTCGGAGATGAGGACGATGTCGGCGGCCGCCGTGTTCTCCGGGCGGGAGAGCAGTTTCGCGATCAGTTCGGGGCCCACGCCCGCCGGATCACCGAGGGTGACGGCGATGCGGGGGCGGTTCGTGGCGGTGCTCATGGCTGCCTTTCCTGGGACGGGGTGCGATCGGGGTTCGGGGTGTCGAGGGAGGATTCGTTCGGCGACGCGGCGACGGCCGACGCCACGACGTCCGAGGCCGTTGCGTCCGTGGCACCGTCGGCCGTCACGGGGACCCTTTCGTCCCCGGTGCTCTCCGAAGCGTCCCGTCCGCGCACCGCCTTGACGAGCACGGGCCCGACGACGAGCAGCAGCGCCAGGCAGAGAATGCCGAGCGCGACGTTGCTGCCGGTGATCTGCGGGAGCACGGCGCCCTCACCGAGGGCGGACGTCTGGACCAGAGCCTTCTCGAAGAGGGGGCCGATGACCAGGCCCAGCACCAGGGGGGCGACGGGCAGGCCGAGCCGCTTCATGCCGTAGCCCACCAGACCGAAGACGATCACGATCCAGACGCTGAGCATGCTGTTCTTCACCGAGTACGCGCCGATCAGGCTGGTGACGATGATCAACGGGTAGAGGATCGCGTACCGGATGCGCAGCAGTTGGGCGAAGAGCGGGGCGAGCGGCAGGTTCAGCAGCAGCAGGATGACGTTGCCGATGAAGAAGGAGGCGAGCAGGCCCCACACCAGCGTGGGCTGGTTCTCGAACAGCAGCGGTCCGGGCTGGATGCCGTAGATCAGGAAGGCCCCGAGCAGGACCGCGGTGGTCGCGCCGCCCGGGACGCCGAGGACCAGTGTCGGTACGAAGTTGGCGTTGGACGCCGCGTTGGTGGCGGCGTCGGGAGCGACGACACCCTCGATGGCGCCGGTGCCGAGCTTCTTGCGGTTCCTGGAGAAGCGCTTCTCCGCTCCGTACGCCATGAAGGAGGCCAGGGTGGTGCCGGCGCCGGGAAGGCAGCCGAGCAGGAATCCGACCACGGTACCGCGGGCGGTCGCGGGGGTCGCCCGCTTGATGTCCTCCTTGGTGAGGAGCAGGTCGCGGAAGCGCGCCCTGATGGGCTCGGCCATGCCGAGGTGCAGTTGGTTCAGGAGCTCACCGACCGCGAAGAGCCCGATCATCACCTCGACGTAGGGCACGCCGCCGAACAGGTCGATCTGGCCGAAGGTGTAGCGGGGTGTGCCGGAGCCGACGTCGATGCCGATGCATGCGATGAGGATGCCGGCGAGGCCCAGGCCCATGCCGAGCGGCAGGTTCCGGCCGGAGAACACCACGATGGTGCACAGACCGAGGATCATCACGGCCAGCATTTCGGGCGGGCCGAAGTCCAGGGCGAGCCGGGCGAAGAAGGGTGCGACGGAGGCGAGGGCGAAGAGCGAGACCATCGCCGAGACGAACGCGCCGAGCGCGGAGATGGCCAGGGCCGGCCCCGCCCTGCCCTGCCGGGCCATCCGGTAGCCGTCGAGCGTGGAGACGACGGAGGACGCCTCGCCCGGGGTGGCGATGAGGATGGCGGTGATCGTGGCTCCGAACTGGGAGCCGTGGTAGATGCCGGCGAGCATGATCAGCGCGGTCAGCGGGTCGAAGGTGAGGGTGATCGGGATGAGGATGGCCACGCCGGTGGCCGAGCCGAGGCCCGGCAGGATGCCGATGACGGTGCCCAGCAGGACCCCGACGAAGCACCACAGCAGGTTCTCGGCGCTCAGGGCCGCACCGAAGCCGGTGACGATGTGGTCGATCACGGGCTGCTCCACAGGGCGGGGTCGAGGAGACCGAACGGCAGCGGCACCCGAAGCACCACGATGAACAGGAGGTAGGAGACGACCAGGACGCCCACCGAGGTGGCGAGGGCGGCCGGCCACCGCATCCGCTCGACGACGGCGGTCAGGAAGAGCGTCATCACGGCGAGGGCAGGCAGCATGCCGAGTACGGGGATCAGCAGGGCGGTCACGACCATGGCGGCCGTCACCACGACGAGCTTGCGGCGGGTCGCACGTCGTTCCCCGTCGCTCTGTCCGACGCTCTCCTCGACGTGTCCGTCGCCTTCGAGGACGGAGCCGGCGCGCAGTTCCTGCCACACCAGGCCGAGTCCGATGAGCAGCAGGAGCAGACCGGCGACGCGCGGCAGGGCCCCGGCGCCGATCGTGCCGTCCTCCGGGTTGGTCCACGGGTAGGCGAAGGAACCCGCGAAGAACAGGCCGCCGAACGCGGCGAGCACGCAGTGCGCGGCGAGGACGGGCCGTCTGGCGCGGGCGGGCGCGACGGGAGCACTTCCGGCGCCGCTCACGAGAGCGCCTCCTTCATCTGCCGGTCGTAGGTGTCGAGGTACTTCTCGAAGTCGTCACCTGCGACATCGGCGGGAATGAGCAGGTCGCTCGCGATGTAGTCCCGGTAGGTGCCGGACCGCATGGCCCGGTGGATGGCGTCGATCCAGTAGCGGCGCTGGACCTCGTCCACCCCGCCGGGGGCCAGTACGCCGCGCCAGATGGTCACTTCGGCGTCCAGGCCCTGCTCGCGGGCGGTGGGGACCTTCTTGAGCACCGGGTCGTCGTAGCGCTTGGCGGTGAGGGTGCACAGCGCCTTGAAGTCGCCGCTCTCCAGGTAGGGTTTGGCGGCGGCGGCACTGGCGGGAGCGACGTCGATCCGGCCGCCGAGCAGGCCGGTGAGGACCTCTCCGGTGGAGCCGTACGGGACGACGGAGAACCGGCCGCCGTTCTTCTTGAACTCGGCGACGACCAGGGAGTCGGCTCCGGTCTTTCCGCTGGAGCCCGTCTTGACGGGCTTCTTTCTCCCCGCCTCGACGAGTTCCTTGCAGCTGTCGTACGGGGAGTCCTTGCCCGCGACGACCATGCGGGAGTCCCGGGCGAACATCACCAGCGGGGTGAAGTCACGGTAGGTGAACGGCACGTCGTAGACGATCGGCAGGGTGTTCAGCGCGCTTTCGGCCACCAGCAGGGCGTTGCCGTTGCCCTTCTCCGCCATGAAGGTGGCCCAGCCAACGGCACCGGAGCCGCCTTCCTTGTTCTCGACGTTGACGTCGAAGCCCGCCTCCAGTTCGTTGAGGCTCTGGGCGATGACCCGCGCCGAGCGGTCGCTGCCGCCTCCCGGCGCGAAGGCGACCAGGGCGGACACCGAACCACGGGGTGTCCAGTCGTCGGGCACCGGAGGGCTCGCGTTCAGGGTTGAGCATCCGGAGAGCAATGTGATGGCGCTCGTGACGGCCAGCGCCATGCGCAGAGGTGGCTTCATCGGCAGCCTTCTCGCGTACGGGGGAGGAAGTTCTCCGTGTCGCCGTCCCCGCGACATCAGAGATCCTATTGGATATGCGGATGAAGCTAGGGCGTGCCGGAAGCCTTGGCAAGAGTCCGGACGAAAAGAACCGGACAGGGAAACGGCCGCGGGGAGCGGGGTGTCCACCCCTGCTCCCCGCGGCCGGACGGGACGGAGGTGGCGGTGTCAGCCGTCGGCCGACACCCGGCGGGCCACGGCGGCGAGGTGGTCCCGCATGGCGGCACGCGGTCGCTCCGGATCGCGGGTCTCGAAGGCGGCCAGGATCGCGGCGTGTTCGTCGATGGCCTGCTCCAGGTCCATCGTGCCGTGGTCCACGGTCTGCCGGAGCCGGTGCACGTGGGTGCCGAGCGACTCGACGGACTGGGACAGGAAACGGTTGCCGGCGGCCCGGATGATCGTGAGGTGGAACTCCCAGTCCGCGGCGAAGTACTCCCGCAGATCGGCGAAGTCGGTCGGCTGGCCCTCCGCACCGCGCAACTTGCGCACCCGGTGGGCGGCGAGCACGTGCCGGGCGTGCGCCGCCCGGAGTTCCGGCAGCAGGTCGTCGGTGTGGGCCACCGCCCGTTCGACCGCGGCCACCTCCAGGATGCCGCGCATGTCGAAGAGTTCCGCGAGCTGCTCCGGCGACAGCGGCGGCGCGACGCGGTAGCCCTTCAGCGCCGTCCGCGTCACCAGGCCGGTGTGCTCGAGCTGGACCAGCGCCTCGCGCACGGGGGTCGGCGACACCTCGAGCTCGCGCGCCAGGGAGTCGATGCCGAGCGAACTGCCGGGCGGCGCGGAGCCGTCGAGGAGCTTCTCCAGAATCGCGTCGTACACGCCGTCACGCAGGGCACGGCGCGGCACCACGGGGGTGCGGGAGCGCTGCCGTCCGCTGCCGGCGCTGGTCTCTTTGCTGGTCATCTCGTCGCCAATCCTAGCGCGGCGGCAGGTCACGCCAAGGAGTCGCACCAGACTCCTACCGAAAAGATCCTATAGGGTCTACGATCCAAGCTCCCGGCCGATACGGGGCCACGCTCAGGCCACGTCGCCGTGGACATCCCGCGAACCCGCCCGCGCTCGCACGGCTGCCCAGCCCCCCAACGACCCGGAGGCGACATGCCCCACACCGCGCAGGACTGGCCGATCGGTGCCGCACTCCTGCAGTTCCCCGACACCACCGCCGACGGTCGCCCCGTCCAGGAAGCGCCTCCCGCCGAGTGGGCCGCCGTCCTCCACGAGGTCGCCACCGAGGGCTTCCGGCACGTGGATCTCACGGACAGCTGGCTGCGCCCCGGCGACCTCTCCCCCGAGCGGCTGTGCGAACTCGCCCGTGTGCTCAAGGAGCACGCGCTCGGCGTCTCCGCGATCTCGGTGACCCGCCGCAGCGTGATCGACCCGGACCCCGCCGTCGCCGCGGCCAACCTCGCCTACCTGCTGCGCACCGTCGACGCCGCCGCCGAACTCGGCACCACCGTGGTGTGCGCCGGACTGCACCGGCCGCTCACCGAGGCACAGCGGCGGGCGGTCTGGTTCTGGCACGAGCCCGGGGGCAGCGACCCCGAGGACGACCCCCGCACCTGGTCCCTGGCGGTCGAACGGCTGCGCACCGCCGGTGAGCGCGCGGCCCGCCACGGACTGCGCCTGTCCCTGGAGATGTACGAGGACACCTATCTCGGCGACCCCGCAACCGCCGTACGGCTCGTCCGGGACATCGGCCTGGCGAACGTCGGCATCAACCCGGACATCGGCAACCTGGTCCGGCTGCACCGCCCGGTACCGCACTGGGAGGAGCTGCTCCGCCCGGTCCTGCCCCACGTCAACTACTGGCACGTCAAGAACTACCACCGCGACTTCGACCCGGCTACCGGCGCCTACTTCGCGGTGCCCGCGCCGCTCCAGGGCGGTGTCATCGACTACCGCCGGGCCCTCGACCTCGCCCTGCGGGCCGGCTTCGACGGGCCGATCTGCACCGAGCACTACGGCGGCGACGGCCTCGGCGTCTCCGCCGGCAACCGCGACTACCTGCGCCGCCTGCTGGCCGCGAAGCTCCCCGCGATCGAGGCCGCGCGACGGGAGGACGCCTCATGACCCTGCTCGTCAACGACCCCCGGGCCTTCGCCGACGAGGCCCTCGCCGGTTTCGCGGCCGCCCACCCCGACGAGGTACGCGCCCTCCACGGCGGTGTGGTCCGGGCGTCCGCCACGCCTCCCGGACAGGTCGCCGTCGTCCTGGGCGGCGGCACCGGCCACTACCCCGCCTTCGCCGGCTGGGTCGGACCCGGCTTCGCCCACGGTGCCGCGTGCGGCAACATCTTCGCCTCCCCTTCCGCCTCTCAGATCTGCTCGGTGGCGCGAGCCGCCGAGAACGGCGGCGGGGTGGTCTTCGGTTTCGGGAACTACGCCGGTGACGTCCTCCACTTCGGGCAGGCGGCGGAACAGCTCCGTGCGGAGGGCATCGACGTCCGCGTCCTCGCCGTCACGGACGACATCGCCTCCGCACCGGCCGGCCGGCCCGACATGCGCAGGGGCATCGGTGGCGACCTGCCGGTCCTGAAGATGCTGTGCGCGGCGGCCGAGGAAGGGCGCCCCCTGGACGAGGTGGAACGGGCAGGGCGCAGGGCGAACGCCGCCACCCGCTCCCTCGGCCTCGCCTTCGACGGCTGCACGCTCCCGGGGTCCGACCGCCCCCTGTTCACCGTCGCCGGCGGACACATGGGCGTGGGACTGGGCATCCACGGTGAACCCGGCATCGAGGAACGACCGCTGCCGACGGGCGACGAGGTCGCCGACCTGCTGGTGGACAGGGTCCTCGCCGAACGCGCGGACGCCGCGGGCGCGGTCGGGGGCTCGGACCGGATCGCCCTCCTCCTCAACGGACTCGGTGCCACCAAGTACGAGGAGCTGTACGTGGTGCACCGGCGCGTCGCCGAGCGGCTGGCGGCGGAGGGTCTGACGGTGGTCGCCCCGGTCGTCGGCGAACAGGTCACCAGCCTGGGCATGGCGGGGCTCTCGCTGTCCGTGACCTTCCTCGACGCGGATCTGGAGACACTGTGGCGGGCCCCGGCGGTCACCCCGGCGTTCCGCCGCGGGCACCTCGCCCGCCGCCCGGACCGCACGGACGACCTCACGGCCGCCGGCCGCGTGCCGGCGGTCGTCCCCGCGGACGCCGGCTCCCGGGCGCTCGGTACCCGGATCGCCGAGGCGCTCAGGACCGTACGCGACACGGTCGTCGCGCACGAACAGCGGCTCGGCGACATCGACGCCGTCGCCGGGGACGGCGACCACGGCCTCGGCATGCGCCGCGGCGCCGAGGCCGCGGCGGCGGCCGCCGAGGAGGCGGTCCGCCTCGGCGGCGGTGCCCGTACGGTGCTGGCCCGGGCCGGGGCCGCCTGGGCGGAGCGCGGCGGTGGCACGTCCGGTGCCCTGTGGGGCGCCGCGCTGACCGCGTTCGGCTCGGTGCTCGGGGATTCGGGCGCCACCGACGGAGCGCGGCTCGCGGCGGGCGTACGGGCCGCGGTGGACGCGGTGCGCCGGCTGGGCGGGGCCGGACCGGGGGACAAGACCCTCGTCGACGCGGCCCTTCCCTTCGCGGACCGCCTGGAGGAGGTGCTCGGCGACAACGGGTTCGCCGCCGCCTGGGCGGACGCCGCGCGGGTCGCCGAGCGGGCCGCGCAGGCCACGTCGACGATCCCCGCCCGCAGGGGCCGCGCCCGCACCCACGGCGACCGCAGCCTCGGCACCCCCGATGCCGGTGCCGTCTCCCTCGCCCTGATCCTCACCGCCCTCACCCCCTACTTCCGGCAGGAGAACCGCTGATGCGCATCGTCGTCGGCTCGGACAGCGCGGGCTTCGACTACAAGGAGGCCCTCCGGAGGGACCTCGCCGCCCACACCGCCGTCTCCGAGGTCATCGACGTCGGTGTCGCCTCGGGCCAGGACACCGACTATCCCCACGTGGCGGTCGAGGCGGCACGCAAGGTGGCCGAGGGCGAGGCCGACCGCGCGCTGCTGGTCTGCGGCACCGGTCTGGGCGTGGCCATCGCCGCCAACAAGGTCGCCGGCGTGCGTGCGGTCACCGCGCACGACTCCTTCTCCGTGGAGCGCTCCGTCCTCTCCAACGACGCCCAGGTGCTGTGCCTCGGGCAGCGCGTCATCGGACTGGAACTTGCCCGCAGGCTGGTCCGGGAGTGGTTGACGTACACCTTCGACACCTCCTCGCCGTCGGCGGCGAAGGTGGCGGCGCTGTGCGCCTACGAACCCTCGGCCGGGGACCGGTGACCTGCCCCGTGCTGTGGATCGGAACCAGCTTCAAGATGACCAAGACCCGGGCGCAGGCGGTCGCGTACGCCACCCGCCTGCGCTCGGCGCTCGGCGGGGGTGTCCCCGGCGTCCAGCCGTTCGTCGTCCCTTCGGCCACCGCCCTGGCCGAGGTGTCGGCGGTCTTCGGCGACGATCCACGGGTGCTGACCGGCGCGCAGAACGCCCACTGGGCGGACGAGGGCGCGTGGACCGGGGAGATCTCGGTGGTGCAGGCCGCGGACGCCGGGGCGCGGATCATCGAGATCGGCCACTCGGAGCGGCGCGAGCACTTCGGGGAGACCGACACGACCGTGGCCCTGAAGGTGGCGACCGCCCTGAGACACGGGCTGACCCCGCTGGTGTGCTGCGGTGAGAGCGCCGACGTCCTCGCACGGGGTGGCTCGGCGCAGTACGTGCTGGATCAGGTGGCCGCCGCCTTCGACGGTCTGGCCGACACCTCGCGGGCCTTGATCGCCTACGAGCCGGTGTGGGCGATCGGCGAGCACGGCCGCGAGCCGGACCCGAGGGAGATCGCCGACGTGCACCTGGCGCTGGCGGCCGAGTGGGGCGACCGGGTCGCGGGTGTGCTCTACGGCGGTTCCGTCAACCCGCGCAACGCGTCGCGGCTTCTCTGCGTCCCGGGCGTCGGCGGGCTGTTCGTGGGCAGGGCCGCCTGGCACGTCGACGGCTATCTGGCGCTCGTGGAGACGGCACGACGCCATGTGGAGGCCGCCGCATGACCGGGCTCGTCTCGGGCGACCGCGTCGACCACGTCGCCTACGCGGTGCGGGACATCGACGCCGCGCTGCCGTGGTGGACGAAGGTCCTCGGACTGCCGCTGGTCCACGACGAGGTGGCCGAGGAGCCCGGGTCCCGCCTCGCCTACCTGCTCGCCGGCGGCCTGTACGTCCAGCTCGTGCAACCGGTTCGCCACAACGCCGTGCAGGACTTCCTCGACACCCACGGCGAGGGTCTGCACCACATCGCGTTCCGCGTCACCTCCCTCCCCCGCACCCTGGCACGACTCGATGACCCCGCCCCCGTGTTCGCGGGCGGCCGGGGGTGCGACGCATGTTTCCTGACCACCGCCCCCGAGGGCACGCACGTCGAACTCGTACAGGCCCACGCCGGGCCGCCCGCGCGGCCCCGGCGACCGTGACGCGGACCGAGCGGCGACCCACCAGTGGGGCCGACCCGGTCCGCCTCCGCCGTGTGCGCCGGTGAACGCAAGTTGCTGAAGAGGTTTCAGGGCCCCGGCGCCACCGGCTCGGAGACCAGGTCGACGAGCATCGGCAGGTAGGTGACGGCCAGCTCCTCGGGGGCCAGCTGGTCCGGTTCGACGAGGCTTTGCGCCAGGGAGCCCTCGTGGACGGCTGTGGTCAGGCGGGCCAGCGAATCCAGGTCGACCGTGGGTCTGCGACCGAGGCGGTCGAAGAGGCCGGCCAGGAGGCGGACGATCTCCTCGCGCAGGCGACGGTCGTGTTCGGCCAGGGTGCGGGCCGTGTCGGGGTGCCTGATGGCGTGCAGAGTGAACTCGGTGGACAGCAGGTACCAGCGTCGTTCGGTCTCGTCCAGGGCGCCCATCCGGGTGAGCACCGTCCGCAGCGGGTCCTCGGCCGTGTCCAGTTCGTCGACCGCCTGTGTCAGGCGGTCGACCACGCGTTGCCCGTGCAGGTCGAACAGCGCGAAGAACAGATCTTCCTTGGTACGGAAGTTGGAGTAGAACGCCCCGCGGGTCAGTCCCGCCCGCTCGCAGATCACCTCGATGGAAGAGCCGTAGAAGCCGCGCTCGGCGAACGTCTCCTGTGCCGCTTCCAGCAGCCGTGCCGTGGTCTGCGGACGGCGCTTGGTGGGTCCCTTCGGCAAGTCGTTCCTCCCCGGCCATTGACACCTTGGCGTGCCCCCCTCACGATACAACACCGTATGGGATACAGGCCTGTATCCCATACGGGTTCGTATTCGTACGGGGCTGCCTCTGACGCGGGCCGTGCTCCGTACCGGCGCATCCCCTTCGGCTCTCACCAGGAGGCCCTCGTTGGAGACGTTCACCGCTGCACCGCACATCGGCATCGGACCCGTGCCGCCGGGTTTCCAGGCGATGCTCCCGCCCCGGTTCGACTCGGTGGAGCAGGAGCGGCTGCACCGCAAACAGGAACTGGCGGCCGCGTTCCGCCTCTTCGGCAGATTCGGGTTCGCCGAGGGCGTGGCCGGCCACATCACGGCGCGGGACCCCGGGAACCCCGAGTGGTTCTGGGTCAATCCCTTCGGGATGAGCTTCAGCCGGATCCGGGTCTCCGACCTGGTCCTGGTCGACCATGCCGGCAACGTCGTCGAAGGCAGCCACCCGGTCAACCGCGCCGCCTTCTGCATCCATTCCGAGGTGCACAAGGCCCGCCCGGACGCCGTCGCCGCGGCCCACGCCCACTCCGTGCACGGCAAGGCCTTCTCCGCACTGCGCCGGCGGCTGGACCCCATCACCCAGGACGCCTGCGCGTTCTTCGAGGACCACGGGCTCTACGAGGACTTCCGCGGCGTCGTCAACGACACGGAGGAGGGCCGGCGGATCGGCGCGGCGCTCGGCCCCCACAAGGCCGTGATCCTCGCCAACCACGGCCTGCTGACGGTGGGGCAGAGCGTGGCCGAGGCCGCCTGGTGGTTCATCACCATGGAGCGCTCCTGCCAGGCGCAGCTGCTGGCCATGGCGGCCGGTACCCCGTACGCCATCGACCGGGAGACCGCACTTCAGGTGCGCGAACAGATCGGCAGCCCGCTGTCGGGGTGGTTCCAGTTGCGACCGCTGTGGGAGCAGATCACCGAGGATCAGCCGGACCTCTTCGACTGACCGACGGCCGTCACAACGGCCGTGCGGGCCGTGGCCACTCACCGCCGCCCGGACGGCCATGACCTTCGCCGCCGCGTGCAGCGCCCCGTCGGACCACGGCGGCGGCGCACCGGCCCGCCGTCGCGGCCACCTCAGAGAGGATCACCGTGCCCTTCCTCCGTTCCCCTTCCCGCGCGGCGAGGCCGAAGATGAGCGCGCAGGTCAGGATCACCGTGGTGCTGCTGTTCGCGGCATGGTTCATCGACTATGTCGACCGGCTCGCCATCGCCACGATCCTGCCGACGATCGGTGACGAGTTCGATCTCGACCTCGGCCGGCAAGGGCTCGTCGTCTCCGTGTTCTTCGTCGCCTACGCCGCCGCTCAGATTCCCGGCGGCATGCTGGCCGACAGGTTCGGTGCCAAGCGGGTCACCTGCTGGGCCCTGCTGGCCTGGTCGCTGTTCACCGCGCTCACCGGTCTGGCCTGGTCCTTCACCGCACTGCTGTTGGTGCGCTTCGCCTTCGGGGCGGCCGAGGGCATCTTCCCGTCCGCGTCCATGAAGGCGCTGGTCGAACGGACGTCCCTCGCGGAGCGGATGGGTGCCCAGGGACTGATCATGAGCTCCAACTCCATCGCCTCGGTCGTCGCTCCGCTGGCCGTTCCGCCCCTGGCGGCCCTGGTCGGCTGGCGCTGGGCCTTCGTCTCGGCCGCCCTGCTGGGCGTCCTGGTGTACTTCGCGGTGCGGTGGTGGCTGCCCGCCCCTGCGGAACGGACCGAGGACATCGTGCGGCCGTCGGACGGTGTCCCTGTGCGGGAGGTCCTGCGCATCGGCGTTCTGTGGCGCTTCGCCCTGATGCTCTTCGGGTACTCCACCGTCGCGTGGGGGCTGAGCACCTGGATACCTTCCTACCTCAGCACGGAACGCGGACTCTCCCTCACCTCCGCCGGTGTTCTGATGGCCGTGCCCTCCCTCGCCGCCGCCCTGGGCACCCTGTTGGGCGGGCGTCTGTCCGACCGGCTCGAGGGCCACCACCGCAAGGTGATCGTGCCCGCCATGTCGGTCTCGGCGCCCGCCCTGTGCCTCATGGCAGTCTCCCCCGGCCTGGCCGGTTCCGTGGCCTGCGGCACGGTCGCCATCTTCGCCGCCTCCCTGTGCTACATGCCGATCTTCGCCGTGCCGCTGCGCAGCCTCCCCCCGGGGCTCGTCGGCGTCGGCAGCGCCGTCATCGTCTTCGGCGGGCAGGTCGCCGGCATGGTCGTACCACCCGTGCTGGGTGTGATCGCGGACGCCGTGTCCTTCGAAGCGGCCTTCGCCGTCCTGGCCCTCGGACCGGTCCTCACGGCGCTGGTCGCCCTTGCCACCCCGCAGGACACGGAGTCCTTCACCGCCGCCCTCCGTCACCGCACGCCCCGGGCCGACAGGTCCGTTCTTCCCGAGAAGGAGACCTCGTGACCGCCGAATGCACGGCACTCCTCGCCGGCCTGGCCCGGCAACTGCCCGCCCTGCACGCCCTCTACCGCGACCTGCACACCCACCCCGAGCTGTCCCACCAGGAGTTCCGCACCGCCGGGATCGTCGCTGCCCGTCTGCGCCAACAGGGCTGGGCGGTCACCGAGGGCGTCGGCGGTACCGGCGTCGTCGGCGTCCTCGCCTCCGGTGACGGACCGGTGGTCCTGCTGCGGGCCGACATGGACGCGCTGCCGGTACGGGAGGCGACCGGTCTTCCCTACGCCTCCACCCGGACCGCGGTGGACGCGGACGGCGCGGAGGTGCCCGTGATGCACGCCTGCGGCCACGACGTGCACGTCACGTGCCTGCTGGGCGCCACCGCGCTGCTGGCCGCCAACCGGCACGCCTGGCGGGGCACGGTCGTCGCGGTCTTCCAGCCGGCGGAGGAGGTCGGCGGCGCCCCGGCGATGATCGAGGACGGGTTCGCCGAGCGCTTCCCGCACCCGGACGTCTGCCTGGCCCAGCACGTGGCACCCGCTCCCGCGGGCCTGGTCGCCACCCGCCCAGGATCGGTCATGGGCGCCTCGGACAGCCTGGCCGTCCGCCTCCACGGCCGCGGAGGGCACGGATCCACCCCTGCGGCGACCGTGGATCCGGTCGTCATGGCCGCCGCCACCGTGATGCGTCTGCAGACGGTGGTCGCACGGGAGGTGAGTGCGGACCAGGCGGCCGTTGTCACCGTCGGGTCACTGCACGCCGGGGCCCGGGAGAACGTCATTCCCGACACCGCCGACCTCAGGATCAACATCCGCAGTGCGACGCCCGCGGTGCGCCGGCGACTGCTGGAGGCCGTCGAGCGGACCGTCCGCGCCGAAGCCACCGCTTCCTCGGCACCGAAAGAACCCGAGACCACCGTCCTCAGCAGTTTCCCGGTGACCGTCAACGACCCCGAGGCCACCGCGGCCGTCCGGCACCGGTTCCGCACCGTCTTCGGGCCGGGCCACGTGATCGACCTTCCCCGACCGCTCACCGGCAGCGAGGACTTCGGCGCCTTCGGGACCCTGCTCGGCGCGCCATCGGTGTACTGGACGTTCGGTGGCCTCGACCCCGCTGCCTTCAGCGGCGTCGACCTGCTGGAGGACGGGATCCCGCCGGAGACACCGCACAACCACTCCCCGCTGTTCGCGCCGCTGCCCGACCCGACCATCGAACTGGGCGTCCGCTACCTCCTCGTCGCGTCGACGCCATGGCTGGCGCCGCCCACCGCCTGACGGCGCGATCCGGATACCGAGCACACGAGCAGGACAGGAGACGCTTCCGTGCCCCACGCCCCGCAACGCATCTTCACCGGCGGTCCGATCCTCACCATGGATCCCGCCGCCCCCGAGGCGGAGGCCCTTGCCGTACGCGACGGCACCGTCGTCGCCCTGGGTTCCGCTCGCGACGTACTGCCCCTGCGCGATTCCGGCACCGACGTCGTGGACCTCGAGGGCCGGACGCTGATGCCCGGGTTCGTGGAGGCCCACGGGCACCCGACGATCATGGGCCTGGCCATCGCGCCGCCCGCCGTGGACGTCCGCCCCTTCACCGTGCCGACCGGGCGGGAGGTCTACGACACGGTCCGCGCGGCCGTGGCATCGGCACCCGGCCGGCCGGTGGGCGCGTACGGCATCGACCTTCTGCTCCAGCGAGACCTCGACCCACCCCACCGCGCGACGCTCGACGAGATCAGCCCGCATGCACCCCTGGTGCTGGTCTCCAACAGCGGTCACGCGGCGTACGGCAACACAGCCGCACTGCACGCCGCTGGAATCACCGCCGCCACGCCCGACCCGCCCGGCGCACGCTTCGTCCGCGACGCGCAGGGCGAGCCCACCGGCGAGGCGCACGAAAGCGCGGCCGTCATCGCGCTGATGAACACCGTCGCCGACGACCGCCTGGACGACCATCACGTGCAGGCCGCCCTGCGCTGGGCCTTCTCCCGTCATGCGCGCGCGGGCATCACCACCGTCACGGAGATGGCCGCCGAACCCCGGCTGCTGCCCGCGCTGCGCGCCGCCGCAGAACATCCGGACTCCGAGGTGCGAGTGCGTGCCTACGTCATGGGGACGCCCGACCTCGCCGCCGATCCCGACCGCCGGTTCGCCGGACACGCCCCGGCGCGGGCGATGTTCGGCGTATCCGGCATGAAACTGTGGGCCGACGGCACCCCCTGGCAGGGCAGCATCGCCACCAGCTTCCCTTTCAAGGACAACGACGCCACCCTCCGCATCGGCCTCGACCACTGCGCCCACGGCTCGATGAACTACAGCGCGGACGAACTCGCCGCCCTCACCCTCGCGTTCAGCGCTCAGGGGTTTCCGGTCGCCTGCCACGTGCACGGGGACGTCACCTTCGAGGCCGTCCTGGACGCCTACGGCAAGGCGGCCGCCGACGATCCCGAGCGGCTGCGCACGCTGCGACCGCGCCTGGAGCACTGCGGCGCCGTGACGGCGGACCAGTACCGCCGCGCCGCCCGGCTCGGAGCCACCGTCAGCCTGTTCATGGACCACGTACGGTGGTGGGGAGACGTGCTGGCGGACGACTTGTTCGGCCCCGAAGTCGCCGACCGCTGGATGGCCGCCCGTTCCGCCGTGGACGCGGGCCACCGGGTCTCCCTCCACAACGACGGCATCTGCTCCCCGACCGACCCGCTCTCGAGCGTCGCCACCGCGATCACCCGCCGCAGCCATACCAGCGGCCGTGTGCACGGCCCCGCCGAACGTCTCACGGTCGAGGAGGCCCTGAGGGCCGTCACCGTCAACCCCGCATGGCAGCTGCACCTGGAGAACGAGATCGGCATGCTCCGCGCGGGAATGCGCGCCGACCTCGTCGTCCTGACCGCGGACCCGCGTGTCGTGGGCCCGGACAGCTTCCGGGGGGAGGTCGCGGTGGCCGCCGCCTACCTCGGCGGCCGGCCGACGTGGTCCTGATGGAAACCCCCGAACGAGAAAGGCCGTGAGCCATCTTCGACTCCGGGGTGCGTTCCGGCGCCGACGTCGTCAAGGCCCTCGCGCTCGGCGCCACAGCGGTCGGTATCGGCCGCCCCTACGCCTACGGACTGGCTCTCGGCGGCACCGACGGTGTCGTCCATGTCCTGCGCGCACTGCTCGCCGAGGCGGACCCCATCGTGGCGGTCGACAGCTATCTTGGCGTCACCGACCTCGGCCCGGCGGCCATGCGGCAGGTCTGCTGCGGCAGAGTGAGCCACTGACGGCCGGTGGGCGAGCACACGGAGTGAGCGCCACCGCTCAGCGCCGCCCACCGTCCTGCATCCGTCAGACGCTGTTGCAGATCCGCTCGGCCTCGGCGCGGGCCGTGCTGCGCTCGACATCGGCGTCCGCGAGTGCCTGACGCTGGGAGGCGTCGGGATGGCCGCCGTCGGCCATCTGGGCCAGGTAGTCCTTCCTCATCGCCTCGAAGTCGTCGTCCGCCTGGTCGGCTGCCGCCTGGGCACTGGCGCAGTCGGCCGGAGTGGCCGTCGGCGCGGCAATGGCCCCTGCGGGCAGGGTCAGGGTCGTCGCGGCGAAGGCCGTTGCCACGAGCGTACGGATGGACATCATGAGGAAACCTCCCGGGCCGGCGGGGCACAGGTCACTGCTGTCGCCTGCTACGCCTGACTACGACGTCAGCGTGATCCATCGGCTGCTGTCGCTTGTGTCGACGCACTGCTGGTAGGGGTTGGGGGAGCCCTCTTGCTCCCGGCAGCTCCACGTGGAGCCCGCGGCGTGGACGGTCGTGGCCGCGTCACCCGTGCCGTCCCAGTCCCGGGTGTAGGCGCCCGCGACCTGGAGGGCGGCGGAGCACTCCTCGGCCCGGCCGGCCGACACGGCGAGTCCCGTGGCGTCGTCGGTGCCGCACACCACGCTGTTCGCCTCGCTCACGGGCCCGGCGGCCATCGCTACCGGGCCCGTGACGGCCAGCAGGGCGATGCCGGCCAGTCCCGACACTGCCGTGTTCCTCAACGCGTTCATCCGCTCTCCCTCGTCCCGCTGGTGCCGTCCACGAGTGACGTGGCCGACGCACAACCGTCCGGCCCGGCGCAGCAGGCCGAGAGCGCCGGCCACCGGCGGCCCGGACAGGTGATGGAGACGGCCGCCGGTTCCGTCATGCGAACGCCCCTGCGCCGCGGGCGGAGCCGTGCGGCGGCGGTACCGACCGGCGCGCACGGACACACGCCTCGGAAGGGCAGGTCGCAGGGGCTGCGTCCTCCTGCCACCATCGCCGAAGGAGACCGGCACCGCCACTCGAACGGCCCACCCGCATCGGCAGCCCCGGCGCACCGTTTGCCGTCCGCCCGGAGGCGGTGACCGCGGCGGAGCGGGTCCCGCCCCGGGGGGTAGGGCAGGACCCGCGGTCCATGGCGGCTACCGGGGGCGCAGCGATATTTCCAGCGTCTGCTCGCTGTACGGGTCCAGGAGCTTCGCATGCTGGGCCGGGGCAGGTGGACGGTCCATGGGGGCAGGGGCCGTCGGCGGTGTGGGGGTGCTGCCGTTGAGGGAGACCTCGGCGCCGTTCTGCCGGGTGCCCCAGCCGGTCCGGGCGCAGGTGACGATGCCGTACCAGCGGAGCCAGCGCAGTACCGTCCAGGCGAGGACGATCGCCAGCGGCATCATCAGCCAGGTCAGCGCCCGGGACCGGATCCGTTCGTCGCTGCGGATGATGCCGAGGTAGCGCAGGCCCTGGGCCCAGCCGATGAGGAACGGCACCCACAGCATGGATGCGGGCGGCAGGTTGTTGAACGCGAGTGGTTCCACCAGCAGCAGCCAGACGGTGACCATCTGCACGAGGAACATCTGGAACCAGCGCAGCAGGTGCAGCCAGAACGCGGGCCGGGCGGGAGACAGGTACTTCATGCGCCACACGGAGCGGATGGTGGAACCCCGCATCCACCGCAGGTACATCCGGGAGAAGTGGGACCACTTCTCGGGCATGGCGGTGAACACCACGGCGCTCGGCTGCTGGACGGTGAGGCCGCGTTCCTGGGCGTAGAGAGTGAGCAGGCTGTCGTCGGAGAACATCACGGGACGGCCCATGAAGGTCTCGTTGAGGTAGGAGCCGAGGTTGTCCCGGACGACGTCGGCACGGTAGGCGGCGAGTGGCCCGGAGTTCACCATGACGGCGCCGACCGCGGACTGGCCGGAGCGGTCGACGAGCTGGGTCGTGGTGAACCACAGGTCGGTGATGCGCGCCAGGAGGTTGGCGCGGTTGTTGGTGGCGATGACGATGCCTGCCACCGACTGCACCCGCGGGCGGGTGAAGGGGGCGAGGACTTCGGCGACCGCGTCGGGGGCGAAGCAGGAGTCGGAGTCGCAGGTGATGTAGATGTCCGCGTCGGAGCTGACGCGGACGGCGTGGGCCTGGGCGTGGCGCTTGCCGCCGTTGGGGACGCGCTGCCAGCTGGTGGCGACGCCGGCCTGCCTGGCGGCCTGTTCCCACCAGGCCCGGACCTCGGCGTAGTCGCTGCTGGTGGAGCCGTCGTCGACGATGTGGACGCTGTTCGGCAGGCGGGTCTGGCGGAGGAAGGATTCGAGGCCGAGCTTCAGGTAGCCGGGGTCCTCGTTGTAGACGGGGACGAGAATGGACACGTGCAGTTCGTCCAGTTGGCGGGCCAGCCTCGGCGTCAGCCGGCGGGGCCGCTCCAGGTGGTACATGAGGGTCTGTGCCATGAAGACGAAGAACAGGGCGAGCCAGACCATCGACAGGCGGCTGGTGGTGCGGGAGTTCCAGTCGGAGGCGACAAGGGCGTGGTGGGCGGCCCAGGCGGCGGCGAGGCCGAGGACGAAGATGCCCATCAGTACGGTGCCGGACCGGTGCTGGCGCGCGGCCAGCACCGGGATCCGGCGGCGCCTGCCGCTCACTCCTCGCCCACGCTGCGGCCACGACGGAACCGCAGGCGGATCAGAAGTGCCCCGGCGATGACGAGGGTGGCTGCGGCGGCGATCATCCATCCGCCGATGTAATAGGCGGTGCCGCCGATGACAACCGTGCCGATGCCGGTCTGGGCGAGCTGTCCGTTGTCGGACATGTGCTGTTCCCCCCTGGGAGTGAAAACTTGTGCGGATGCAGTGCATCAGGTTGACAGCGACCTGTGTGACGTTTGGACCTGAGTTGAACGGATGTTGCGCACTGCGGGTGACCTGCGCGCATGGGAGAACGTAGTTCCGCTACGACACCTTGGTGACCTTCGACTGGCCCGCCCGTTTCGGACCACTCACGGGGTCGCACCATCACCCGGACCGGGCTCAGGAAACGAAGACGGAAGACGAAGCCAACAGGGAGGAAATGGCTTCGGTCTCCTGATTGCGTCCACCCTTCGAACGACCCCTGCCGGCACTCACCGCGTCGGGGTCCGGCGTGCCGAGAGCGAGGGTCTCGGCCGTGTCCGGCGCGGGCCGGTGCTGCTGTCAGCCCCGGCCCGCGCCGTTCACCGGGTCACCGTCCACTTCTGGTTGGAGGCACCGGTGCAGGTCCATATCTGCAGCCGGGTGCCGTTGGCGGAACTGCCGCCCGTGGCGTCCAGGCACTTGTCCGCCTGGGGGTTGACGATGTCGCGGGCGGCGGGGACCGCCCACTGCTGGGCGGCAGAGCCGTTGCAGTCCCAGAGCTGGACGGGGGTGCCGTCCGCCGTGCCGCCCGATGCGACGTCCAGGCACTTGCCGAGCGCGCGGATGGTGCCGTCGGAGCCGACGGTCCACCGCTGCGCGGCGGTGCCGTTGCAGTCGTACAGCTGGACAGGGGTGCCGTTGGCCGTGCCCGCGCCTGCGACGTCGACGCACTTGCCGCCGACGCCCGTGATGGGACCGCCGCCACCCGGCTGACCACTGTCCGTGCTGACCCGGACGTAGTCCACCAGGAGTTGCTGGGGGAACACCGTGCTGCCGTCCGGGTCTCCGGGCCAGTAGCCGCCGACGGCGAGGTTCAGGATCAGGAAGAAGGGCTTGTCGAAGACCCACTGCCGTCCGCCGAGGTCGGCGGGCGTGCGCCGCTGGTACACGGTGCCGTCGACGGACCAGGTGATCGCGTTCGGGCTCCAGTCGACGGCGAAGGTGTGGAAGGCGTCGGCGAACGCCTGACCACCGGGCAGCGTGTACCCGGCGCCTATACCTCCGGAGCCGGAGTAGCCGGGGCCGTGGAGGGTGCCGTGGACGGTGGACGGCTCGAAGCCCACGTTCTCCATGACGTCGATCTCACCGGAGTTCGGCCAGCCGACCTGCCCGATGTCGTTGCCGAGCATCCAGAACGCGGGCCACATGCCCTGTCCGCGCGGAATCTTCATCCGGGCCTCGACACGCCCGTACGTCGTGGTGAACCGACCGGCCGTGTTGAGCCGGGCCGACGTGTACTCGCACCTTCCGTACCAGCACTGGTAGTTGCCCGGGTTCTCCCTCCGGGCGGTGATGACCAGGTGGCCCTGACCGTCGAGGGCGGCGTTCCGGTTGCCCGCCGTGTAGTACTGCCGCTCGTGGTTGTTGACGTTGTCGCCCGTCTCGGTCTGCCATTTGGTCCCGTCGACGGCGGAGCCCGCGGGCCCGTCGAACTCGTCGGAGAACGTGACGGCGGCCGCTGCCGGGGCGGCGGCGGAAGGCGCGGTGATCCCTTCCTCGGGCGCGGGCGCGCCTTGCGCCAGTCCGGTGGACAGCGACGCGAAGGCGAGGACCGAGGCGAGGGACAGCAGCAGGCGCCGGGGCGAGCGCGGGAAGTCCATGTCTCTCCCTTCCAGGAGATCGTGGGGGGTGATGCCTATTGGCATGCGCATGACAGACACGGAGCCGAGCGGCGCGCTGAACCGATTGATCACCGCGCCGATGTGAATGTGGGGACGACAACTCGACCTGTGGGGCGTTCAGTTCACTTTGTGATTTAAGAAGTGAAGAAAACACCTGTCAAGGGCTTGGTCCAGTCCAACTTAGTGAACAAGACACCGCCCCAGCCGGTCAGGGGTCGATGCCCGCTCGCTCCCACGGGCAGGGCATGGCGCCATCGCGCCACGCGTGCAGGTCCTGACCGTCCAGGCACACGATGCCGCACTGCTGCGCGTACTCAAGGGCGGGGGCGGTGAAGTCGCTCGTCGTGACGAGCACCGCGATGTCGGCTTCGTGCACGGTGAAGCACGTCCCCCCGAAGCGCTGCATGTCCTGCGAGCCGACCTTGTGGTCGTCACCGTAGCGCTTGCACTGGATGACCAGACGCCGCCCGTCGGGGGTGACGGCTATGACGTCGGCGCCCAAGTCGCCTGCTCCTCCCACCACTTCCACCTCCCGGCAGTGGTCCCGGGCGCACAGTTCGGCTATGGCGTGCTCGAAGCCGTCGGGGTCGAGCTCGGTGTAGTCGGCCGGGGAGCCGAGGTCGATGGCCGTATCCTCCTGCCCCTGCACCAGCGGCCCGGCCGTGGTCTGTGCCGCGTCCGGCACCAGGCCCTGCGCATCGAGGCTGTCCGAGGCCGTCTCGGCTGCTTCCTCCAGTGCCTCGGCGGCTCGGCGCACGTACCTCGCGGTCGAGAAGCGGCGCCACCTGGACCGGCACAGCTGTGCGGCCGCGACACCCATGACGGCGAGCGAGCCGGCCCACAAAGGGTGGCGTTCGGCGGCGCCGGCCGCAGTACGGACCAGGAACGCCATGCCGCACAGGATGATCGCGAGCAGGAGGAAGAACAGGGCGGTCGCGCGCAGATCGAAGCGCCGCTCAGGGTCCGTGCGTCGAACTGGGCGCGAAGGTACACCCATTGCGCTCCCTCCCGTAGGGCAACAACCATGGTCACCTTTCTACGCGTGCCCAAGATCGTCACTCTTAACAACGGCCGCCACATGCGCGCCCCACCGTCGTGAACAGGAAGGCCGCGTACGTCACTCCCCCGGTCCGGCGGTCGAGCACCTCCGCACCGCCGCATCGCACCGCTCCACCGCCGCCCGCGGATCGAGCGCGTACGTGCCGTCGCCGAAGAGCTCGAACGTCATGCAGCCGTCGTAGCCGTGACGCTCGAAGGCCCGCAGGTAATCGGACAGCGGGAGTTCGCCGTCGCCCCAGGCCAGGTGTCCCATGGGGCGGCCGTCGATCAGGTGGACATGGAGGATGCGGTCACCGAGTGCGGCGAAGGCGTCGTCGACGGATTCGCCGGCCACGGCCATCGTGGCCGTGTCCAGCACCGCCCCGATTCGGGCGGTGCCGATCTCGTCGAGCATGGCCGCCAACGTGCGCGAGTCGTTGACCAGGTTGGACTCGACACGCTGGAGCGCTTCGAGCACGCATGTCACGCCGAGGGTGTCCGCGTAGGCGGCGATGTCGCCGATCGCGTCGACCGACCGGCGCCAGGCGGGGCCCGGGGGTTCGTCCTCGCGGCCTCGGCCAGGTGTCAACAGCAGTTTCCCTGACCCGAGTTCGGCACAGACCTCGGCAGCTCGGCGGAACATGGCGATGCTCTGCGTGCGTAGCCAGTCGACCGGCGAGGCCAGATTGACCGGGTACATGACCTGCTCCGGCGTCAGACAGTAGGCCGCGAGGCCACGTGCTTCGATACGGCGCCGCATGCCGCGCACGTCCGCGTCGCTGACCTGTGGGACGTGCAAGTGCGGGGCGATGCCCCACAGTTCGAGCTCTTCGCGGCCCAGTGCCGCCGCGTCGTCCAGGAAGGTGTCGAACGGCAGGTGCTGGTAGGCGAAGTTCGATCCGGTCAGCCGCGGCAGCCGGGCGGTGGGCATGTGGTCACCTCTCGTACGTGA
The DNA here is from genome assembly GCF_014650995.1 of Streptomyces viridiviolaceus. Taxonomy (GTDB): domain Bacteria; phylum Actinomycetota; class Actinomycetes; order Streptomycetales; family Streptomycetaceae; genus Streptomyces; species Streptomyces viridiviolaceus. The sequence goes on along the minus strand of NZ_BMWA01000014.1, from coordinate 159,406 downwards.
GGGCCGTTTCACTTCCCGATCCCGTCGGCCAGGCCCTTGACGATGTAGCGCTGCCCGAAGAGGAACAGGAGCACGACCGGGACGGCGGCGATCACCATGCCGGCGAACACGACGGGGAAGTCGGTGCCGTGCTTGCTCATCAGGCTCGTGAGGCCGACCGGCAGCGTCTGCACGTCGCTGCCGTTGGTGAACACCATGGCGAACAGGTACTCGTTCCAGGCGAAGAGCACGTGCAGCAGGACGGTGGAGGTGATGATGGGCTTGCACATCGGCAGGACGATCCGCCAGAACGCGGTCCAGCGGCCGGCACCGTCGATCTGCGCCGCCTCGTCCACCTCGCGCGGCAGGTCGATCATGTAGGCGCGGATGAGGAAGGTGGTGAAGGGGACGCGGAAGGCCGTGTAGAGGATGAGCAGCGCCCAGAAGCTGTTGTACAGGCCGATCGACTGGAACATGCGCACCAGCGGTACGAGGGCGACGGTCGGGGTGAGCATGAGGCCGCCGAGGATGACGGCGGTGAGTACCTTGTTGAGCGGGATGTTCACCCGCGTGAGACCGTACGCCGCCCATGCACTGATGAAGACGGTCGCCGCGGTGGACGTCACCGTGACCAGGACGCTGGTCACGAGGTAGTCGCTCACGCCGCGGTTCCACGCGTCGCGGTAACTGTCGAAGCTGAAGCCGGTGGGGAACGCGAAGGGGTTGCCGAAGAGTTCGGCGTTGGTCTTGAACCCGTTCAGCACCATCCACAGGAGCGGATAGAGCACCACCACCGCGAGGCCCAGCAGGAAGGCCCACACGAACAGGCGCGCGATCACGCCGAGGAAGCCGAGGCGACTCACCATTCCACCCTTCTTCTACGGGTGAACCACAGCTGCACCATCGCGATCGTGAGGGTGATCACGAAGATCACGGTGCCGATGGCCGCGGCGTAGCCGAAGTCGTTGCGTACGAAGCCGTTGCGGTACAGCCACGTGCCGAGCACGTGGGTCGAGTTGTCGGGGCCACCGCTGGTCATCACCATGACCTCGTTGAACACCTGGAAGGCGCCCGAGACGGTGACCATGACCATCAGGCCGGTCATCTCCCGTACCAGTGGGAGTGTCACCTGGAAGAAGCGGCGGACGGGCCCGACGCCGTCGAGCGCGGCCGCTTCGTAGAGCTCCGAGGGGATGCGCTGGATGGCGACGGCGAACAGCAGCGTCGAGTACCCGAAGCCCTGCCACTGGCTCATGGCGATGACCGCCGTCATCGCGGTGCTCTCCTGACCCAGCCACGAGTGGTCGAACGTGCCCAGTCCGGCGGCTTCGAGCGCATGGTTGAGCAGTCCCATGTTGGGCTCGTAGATGAAGTAGAAGAGCAGTCCCGCGACGGTCAGGGAGATCGCGGAGGGGATGAAGTAGATCGTCCGCAGGGCACGCTGCCATCGCGTGCTGCGGATGCTCTCCACCAGCGCGGCGAGCAGCAGGGCGCCGAAGACCTGGAAGACGACCGACAGCAGGGCGTACGAGAGGTTGTTGGTGAACGAGGTCCAGAAGACCGGGTCACGGAACAGTTCGCGGTAGTTGTCCAGGCCGACGAATTCCTGGCTGCCGCTGTAGATGTCCCACGTCAGCGTGGAGTACCCGACGTTCTGGACGAGCGGGAGGTAGACGAACACTCCGAGCAGGACAAGGGCGGGCGCGGTCCACGCGAGCCCGGCTGCTCTTCGGTAGAGGGTGCGCACCGGCTTGATTCCCTTCGGCCGCGTGGATCACTTGGCGGAATCGGAGGCCCGGCGCACGCCGTCCATGACCTGTTCGGGCGACTTGCTGCCGCTGATGAGCGCCTCGCCGCCGGCCAGCCACGCGTCGGCGACTTCCGGGACGGTCACCATGTCGAGCCAGCCCGCGAGCCGGGGAGCCTTGTTGATCAGGTCGATGCCCTCGTGGACGGCCTTGCTGGACGTCTTCGGCGTCACCGCGCCGACCACGGTGCTCGGCTGGCCGTAGGGCGGCGCCGAGAGGGTCTTCGCACTGTCCGACGTCGTCACGAACTTCATGAAGTCGACGGCGAGGGCGGCACGCGGCGACCGGGCGTTGACGAGGTATCCCTCGGGTGCCCCTTCGACGACTTCCGGGTCGCCCTTCGCGCCGGCCGCGGCGGGCAGCGGGAAGATGCCCAGGTCGCTCGGCCTGAGGTTGCCGCCGGACGTGGTGCTGTCGAACTCCAGGATCTCCTGGTAGTACATGGCGGCCCTGCCCTGTCCGAAGGCTTCCTGCGCCGAGGTGTAGAGGACGCCGTTGGTACCGCTTCCGGTGTCGGTGCAGCCGGAGACGAGCGTCTTGAACTGCTTGAGGGCCGTGAGATACCCCGGGTCGTCCCACTGGGCGGTCTTCGGGTCGTAGTCGGCCTCGCGCACGGTGGTCGGCACGTTGTGGGCGAAGAGCTGCTGGAGGTAGTGCAGGGCGGGCCAGCCGTCCTTGTTGCCGAAGGCGATGGGTTCGTAGCCGGCTTCGCGCAGGTCGGGACAGGCGGCGATCAGTTCCTCGAAGGTCTTCGGCACGTCGATGCCGGCCTTGTCGAAGGCGGACTTGCTGTAGCCCATGAACTTGCCGTTGTTGTACAGCGGGACGCCGTAGTAGCGGCCGTCGTGGGCGAACGCCGACAAGGACGACTTGCCGAACGTCCTGCCCCATTCGGTGCCGGGGCCGATCACCTCGGTGAGATCCGCCGCGCGGCCTCCGCGTATGAAGTTCTCCGCCCAGTTGCCGGTCCAGGTGAAGTAGATGTCGGGCAGGGCGTCGGAGGCGGTGAGCGTCTTGGTCTTGTCCTTGATGCTCTGGTCGGTCTCCTGGATGAGCTCGACGTCGACCTTGGGGTGCTTGCGCTCGTACGCGGCGGCGAGGTCCTCGAAGTAGGGCTCCAGGGGTTCGCCGGCGAACTTGGTGAGGATGCTCAGGGTGCCGGAGTACTCCGGCTTCGCGGTCACGTCGGCCGCGGGACCCTTCGCCGGTCCGGCGAAGCAGCCGGTGAGGACGAGTGCCGAGGCCCCGAGGAGTGCCGCGGACCGCGTCAGTGCACGTGCGCGCATGGGCTTCCTTTCGTCGAGTGGGCGGGCCCGCCGAAGGTGCGGGCACGTCGGATCCGCTGCGGGTGTCCGGGACACGGCCGCTGGCGTGCGGCGACTGTACAGAGAATCTGATACCGGTACCAGAGCTGGAACAGAGAACTTCTCCGAGAAGGACCGGGAGCACGCTCTCCACCGGCCGCCCCTTGCACTTTCCATCAAAGAACCTGCAGCTCACGGCGATTACTACAGTCGATCACGAACCGGTGAGCACGCCACCGCTGTTGACGCGACCGGAACGCTGTGTCAGCGTGTGGGCCGCGTGATACCGGTATCAGGTCGCTCAGCGCCGCCGGCCGCACCCGTTCCCGAAAGGACGCGAAGATGCTCGGATTCGACGAGCCGGAATTCCTCTCCCAGTTGGCGAGCACGGTGGCCCTGCGCCCCCGGATCGAGGAGCTCGCCGACCGCCTCACGGACGAAGGTCTCGACAACCTGTTCCTCGTCGGCGCAGGCGGCACCTACGCCCAGATGTGGCCGTACGAGCGCCTCGCACGCCGTACGTCGACCCTGCCCGTGCACGCCGTGATCGCGGCGGAGCTGGTCACCGGCGGCGAGGCGACGCTCGGCGAACGCTCCGTGGCCGTCTTCACCTCGGTGTCGGGCACCACCGAGGACAGCCTCCGGGCCATCGAGTACTGCAAGGCGAAAGGCGTTCGCACCGTCGGATTCACCGGCTACGCCGACTCCCCCGTCGCCCGGAGCGTGGACGTGGCCCTCGTGTCCGAGCCGAAGGCCTGGCCGTTCGACCCCCAGATGCTGCTGCTCATGGGCCGACTGCTGGCGCGCCGAGGGGAGTTCGAGGGCTACGAGAAGCTCGCCGACGAGCTCGCCGGGCTTCCCGGCGTCCTCCTGGAGGTGGCGAAGCAGGCCGAGCCGACGGCCGCCGCCTTCGCCGAGGCCCACAAGGACACCGACTACCACTTCCTGGTCGGCGGCGGAAACCTGTGGGGATTCACCTACCTGTACTCCATGTGCATCCTGGAGGAGATGCAGTGGCTGCGCACCACCCGCGTGCACAGCGCCGAGTTCTTCCACGGCTCACTCGAACTCCTGGAGGAGGACACGAGCGTGCTCGTCTTCCAGGGCGAGGACGAGACACGGGCCCTCACCGACCGGGTCGAGGCCTTCGCCAAGCGCATCTCGCGCGATGTCACCGTCTTCGACACCCGCGACCACGCGTTGACCGGCATCAGCCCTGAGTTCCGCAGCCTGCTCGCCCCGCTGGTGCTCGACACCGTCATGGGCCGGGTCAGCAAGCACCTCGAACGGGTGCGCGGACACTCGCTGGACCTGCGCCGCTACTACCGCGTCATGGACTACTGAGATGCCGAGCCGGCCGCTGCCGCTTCGGGGAATCCCGGCGGCGGCGGCCGGCGCAGCGCGGCGCAGCGCCCTCGTCCTGCGCGAGACCCCCGGCGTCAGGCGCCGCGCTTGTCCCGCCGTCCGCACCGGCCGGTGCCGAGTCCGGTGCCGGCCACCCGTCCGTGTCCCCGCCCCGTGGCGTGCCGGGGCCACCGCACAGGAGAACCCCATGAGAGTCCTCGGCTTCGGCGACAACATCGTCGACCGGTTCGTCGACCGCGGCATCGACTACCCGGGCGGCAACAGCGTGAACGTGGCCGTCTACGCAAGGCGCCTCGGTCTGGAGGCGGCTTACCTCGGGGTGTTCGCCGACGACCCCCTCGGCCGGTTCCTGCGTGAGGCCATCGCCGACAGCGGTGTGGCCGTCGACCGCTGCGTCGTGCGCGAGGGCGAGAGCGGTGTGTCCACCTTGCGGGTCGACGCCGGCGACCGTGTCTTCCTCGGCTGGAACGGTGGCGGTGTCACCGTTCGGGAGCCGCTCGTCCTCGACAGCGCCCTGCTCGCCTACGTGTCGTCCTTCGACCTCGTGCACTCCAGCGTGTACTCGGGCAGCGAGGGCGAGCTGCCCAAGCTCGCCGGACTCGACACGCTCACGTCGTTCGACCTCTCCAGCGAGGAGGAGTTCCGTACGCCCGACTACCTGGACCGCGTCTGCCCGCACGCCGACCTCGTGCTGCTGTCCTGCTCCCATCTGGACGAGGCCGCCACCCGGGACCTGCTGGCGCAGGCCGTGCACCGCGGAGCCGGGCTCGCGCTCGCCACCCGCGGCGCCGAGGGTGCCATCGCGCACGACGGCCGTACGACCGTCGCCGCGCCGGCGCGCCCCCTGGACGACGAGACGTCCGTCGTCGACACGATGGGCTGCGGTGACGCCTTCCTCGCCGGGTTCGTGGTCTCACTGCTGCGCGCGGGCTGGACGAGAGCGGCCCCGCCGGACAGCCGTCTGCTGGAGTGCGCGTTGCACGCCGGGGCGGACGCCGCCCATGACCAGTGCTTCACCGAGGCGGCATTCGGCCACGGCCGGCCCGGCGACCGACCGGCCGTGTCTAGCATGTGGACAGCCATCGACGAGGAGAAGTGAGGTACCGGGCAATGTCAGGAGAGCGGCCCCGCGCGTCGGCGCCCCCGACGATCTCCGAGGTGGCCGCAGAGGCCGGCGTCGGCCGGGCGACCGCGGCCCGAACGCTCGGCGGGTACGGATACGTCAGCCCCGAGCTGAAGGAGCGGGTGCTCGCCGCTGCCGAGAAGCTCGGCTACCGGGCGAACGCGCTGGCCCGCAGCATGTCGACGGGAGTGACCCACACGCTCGGGGTCATCGTCGCGGACATCGGCAACCCCTTCTTCGCGGGTGTCGTGCGCGGCATCTGCGACACCTCCCGCGCCCGCGGCTTCGACACGCTCGTGCTGAGTACGTACGAGAAGCTCGACGAGGAGGTCGCGGCGACCAACGTCCTCATCGACAAGCGCGTCGACGGCATGATCGTCGCGTCGGCCGCGGTCGACCGCGCTTCGGTCGGCCACATCCGCACGGCCCTCGACCGCGGCATCCCGGTCGTCCTCGTCGACCGCGCGGTGTCCGCGCTCGAACTCGACGCCGTCGTCATCGACAACCGGGAGGCGGCGCGCGAGGCGGTCGAGACGCTCATCGCGGCCGGTCACCGTCGTATCGGATTCGTCTGGGGACCGCCGGTGGACAAGCCTCCCGCCACACGGCGCGAACTGATCTCCGCCGCGTCCCGGAATCTGTGGACCGACGGGGAGCGCCTGCGCGGATACCTCGACGCGCTCGACGACGCTGGCATTCCCTTCGACCCCGAGCTGGTGATGGTGGGGCCGAAGGAGGAGGAGCGGGCGACGGAAGAGGTCGCCCGGATGCTCGGCCTCCCCGACCGCGTCACCGCACTGTTCTGCACCGAGACCGACGGCGTCACCGGTGCTCTGCGCGCCGTGCGGGACCGGGAGTTGTCCTGCCCTGGTGATGTGTCCTTGATCGGTTTCGACGACAGTGCCTGGGCGGCGGTCATGGTGCCACCGCTGACGATGATCCGACAGCCGGTGCACCAACTCGGCTCCAAGGCCGCCGAAGTGCTGCTCGACGTCCTCGAAGGAGCCGAAGCGCGCCGCGAGATGCACACACTCCGCACACGCCTCGTCCAACGATCATCGGTCGCGCCGCCGCCGGCCTGAGCACACCGTCCGCCGAGGAGACCGGTGGGCGCGGTGGAGTGGACGGTGCCGGTCGGCTCCCCCCGTCCACCGCGCTCACAGCACGCCGCCGGGGCCCACACCCCGTCCGCCTCGTGCCGGGGCCGTCTCACACGTGCCGCGGCGGGCGTTCCTCGGAGAGGTCGTAGAGATTGTCGCGCTCGACCGTGCACAGGGCCCAGATGATGAAGCCCGAGATCGCGATCATCACGACCGACCAGACCGGGTAGTACGGCAGGGAGAGGAAGTTGGCGATGATGACGAGTCCGGCGATGACCACTCCGGCGACGCGTGCCCACGTCGCGGTCTGGAGCAGCCCGATGCTGACGATCACGGCTACCACGCCCAGAACCAGGTGGATCCAGCCCCAGCTCGTCAGGTCGAACGCGAACACGTAGTTGCGCGTCGTGACGAAGATGTCGTCCTCGGCGATCGCCGTTATGCCTCGGCAGAGGTCGAGCACGCCGACGAGAAAGAGCATGACGGCGGCGAAGGCCGTCAGGCCGGTCGCCCACTCCTGCTTCGCCGTGTGTTGTGCCGGCCGGGGATGTGTCGCGGTCATGTTGCGCCTCTTTTCTTCGTGTGCGGATGCTCAGCGGCCGGAGGTGCCGCTGGTGGGGCCCGGGTGTTCGGCCGGGCCGTGCCCGCTCAGGACCAGTTCCTTCGCCCGGCGGAACTCCTCGTCGGTGATGGCCCCGCGGTCGCGGATCTCCGACAGCCTGGCGAGCTCGTCGACGCTGCTGGGCCGGCCGCCGGCCGCGGTCTGCCGGATGTAGGCGTTGAACTCCTCCTGCTGCGCACGCGCCTGCGCGATCTCCCGGCGGCCCATGCTCCTGCCGCGGGCTATCACGTAGACGAGCACGCCCAGGAAGGGCAGGACGATGCAGAACACCAGCCAGCCGGCCTTCGCCCAGCCCCCCATGCTGTCGTCACGGAAGATGTCGACGACGATCCGGAACAGCAGGATGAACCACATGATCCACAGGAAGAACCAGAGCAGGGTCCAGAAGGCGCCCAGCAGCGGATAGTCGTACGCCAGATAGGTCTGCGCGCTCATGTCGGTCCTCCGTCCCGGGCCTTCGCCCCGCAGCCGTTCCATGCCGTCATCAGCGTGCCTCCGGCAATCACCCGACGGCCTCACCCTGCGGGGGTGAGTGCGCGGCGCGCAGGCCCCCCCCGCGGGGTCCGGCTCTCGCAGTCGGTCAGGGTCCGCTCTCCGCGCGGCCGTGGGGTGCGGCGACCGCCCGGTACCAGGAGGTGGAGGCGGCGTACGCGCCGAGAGCCAGGCCCGAGACGGCCACCAGGAAGACGGCGATCAACCAGGAAAGGAAGGTGAAGACAGGTCCCAACGGGCCGAACTCGGCCAGGCTGTGCTCCATGGCCGTGGGCATCAGCACGCGGGCGGCCCGGCTCAGCAGGACCGCACCAGCGCCCGCGAGCAGTGCTCCGGGCAGCAGGCTCCGCCAGCCGATCCGGCCGCCCAGCAGCAGATACTGGGACCACCACCACAGCAGCGTCGCCGAGAGCACGGACAGCACCAGCCCGGCCACGGCGCCCCCGCCCAGGCCACTGCGCAACGGCGCCTGGAGCAGGAGGAAGACCAGCCAGAGGACCAGCCAGAGCAGCCAGCGCCAGACCGCGGTCCGCACCGGTGCGCGCGGCAGGTGCCAGCACCGCTCGCACACCGCCTGGAGCGCCCGGCTGAACGCGGTGGCCGACACCAGCGTCACCACCACACCCACGGCCCCGGCGGTGTTCCGTGTCGTGCCGGTGGCGGAGAAGACCTCGCGAATCTCGTCGAGGGTGTCGCCGCGCACTCCCAGCACCGTGCGGAGGGAGTCGGCCAGCAAGTCCTGCATCCAGCCGGGGGCGAACGCCGCGACGGTCATCAGCAGCGGGAGTCCGGTCAGGAACGCCTGCGCGGCGAGCCGTACGGATCCCTCCACGACGTTGAGTGCCGACAGGCGGGACAGCAACCGGGCCGTGGCGCCCGACCGCAGGCCCGCCGCGAGCCGCCCAGCCGTCGGCCTTCGGAACGCGCGCCCGAGCCCGGGTTTCCCGGCCATGGCTCACTGGGCCGCCCGGTCGGCCGGTCCGGCGGCGGCCGCGAGGATCGCCAGGACGACCAGGACGGCCAGGGCGACGCCGAGAACGAGAGCCACCGCTCCGACCGTGGGATGGTTCCAGAGCACCAGCGCCAGCGCTGCGGCCGCGATGACACCACCGGTGGTCCGCGCCCGGTGGTCCGTCAGCCGGCGTCCCGTGGACCCGGTGTGCACTCCGGCGCGGCCGAGGGCCCGGCCGGCGGCCGTCGTCCACCGTTGTGCCGTCGTGCGGACGGCGCGGGCAGGGCGTCCGGGGCCGTACAGGTACGCGGCCAGCGCCGTGATGACCGAGACGACCAGCAGGGTGCGCGTACTGTCGCGCAGGAAGCGGACGAACGTGTCGAAGATCGCCGCGGCGGCGTCGGGGGGCAGCGCCGTGGGCGGGACCGAGTCCAGATACACCCGTCGGAACACGGCCAACGCGACGAGCAGTACGGCCATCATCACGCCGGTACCGACCGCGGTGATCATCAGCATCACCCGGTGCGCCGGAGCCGTCCACACGGCGAGCACGGCGAGTACGACGGTCAGGACGGGCAGCCAGACGCCGAGGACGTCCAGCAGTCGCATCGTCTCCTGTGCCTTGCCCAGTTCCTCCGCCTCGAACAGTGTGATCGTCCGGTCGGTGTCCGGGATGGCGGCGGCCTTGTCGAAGCCCGCGTCGACGAGCCGCTCGCGTACCTGGTCGACGACCTCTCCCAGGTCCAGCCGGACGGCCCCGCCCTCGGCGCGCACGGCACCCTCGCCGTCGCCTGTGAGGACGTTCGCCACCGCGGCGTGCGCCCGCCGGTTGGCGCCCTCCCACGCCTGCTGGAAGGCGTCGCCGGCGACCACGCGGCCGACGATGCGGTCCACGACGGTACTGACCGCGTTGTGCAGCGGGGCCGTGAGGGCGTCGGCCCCCTCCACGACACGGGGTGGTGCCCCGGTGTCCTGGAGGGCCTTGGCGAGCGCGTCCGTGACCGCCTCGACGTCCACGTTGTCCACGACCCGGTCCGTGATGCGGTCGGTCACGACGGCCTGCACGGAGGGGTCGGACGCCAGGGGGGCGACGGTCTCTACGTACCTGTCGGTGTCGGAGACCGTGTCCTGGACCCAGGCCGCGACGACGGCCGCAGGGGCGAGCAGCAAGGCCAGCAGGAGCAGGAGGGAGGCGCCGGCCTGGCGTCCCCGCCTGTGACGCACCGCCGCGTCATGGCGCAGTGGCTCGTACTCCGCTCGTTCCTCGGCGGTGACGGCGTGTTCCGGCTTCGCGGCTCCGCCGGAGTCCGGCGAACCCTGGGACGCGGCCGGGTTCATGGGTGTTCCTTTCCTGCAGTTGGGGTGTCAGGCCGTCGGGGCGGGGGCGTGCGGCCCCGTGGTGCGCGCCTTTCGGAGCGCGGCCCGCCACGCCAGGGCGACCGCCGTCTCGGCCAGACCGAGCAGGACGAGCCACAGGCCGAGCAGCCGGGTCAGGGCGCGGGCCGACTCGGCCGGCAGGGCGAGGACCACGATCCCCGCGACGATGCCGAGCACCGCCGCGCCCAGGACGACGCCGCGGTGCGGCAGGTCGTCGACGGTGAGGGCCGTGTAGAGGGTGAGGATGCCGGACACGAGCCAGACCACCCCGACGATCAGCGAGAGCGCTGCGATCGTCTGCAGCGGATCCCTCAGGCACAGCACCCCGGCGAGGACGAACAGCACGGCGAGAAGCAGCCCGGGGAGCCGTTCGCTCCCCTCCCGTGCGAAGAGCGCCACGAACCGGAACGCCCCGGTCGCCAGCAGGTACAGGCCGGTGAGGACTGCCAGGACGTGCAGCGTCCCCTCCGGCCAGACCAGTATCAGGACGCCCGGCACCAGGGTCGCGACGGCCGAGCCCAGGAGCCAGGTCCATGAACGCCCCATCCGCGCCAGTGCCTGCAGGGGGCCGCCCGTCGCACCGGGGGCCGCCCCATCGGGTTCGTAGTCCTGCCCGGTACGCGATGTCGGACCACGCGGCATGCCCATGACGCCTCCTAGCAGTGCCCGAGTCGTCGCTTCCGGACCGTCGGCGCGTGGTGTGTGCGCAGGCGGTGCGGGCGGACCCGGCCACTTCAGGGTGATGCCTGTCACCGGTGCCGGGGTCACCCTCCACGGGTGATCCGCCGACGCCGCCGTGGCGGTGAGGTGGGAATCTCACGGTGCCCGGCTCAGCGGCCGGCCGGACAGGACGAAAAGACACGAGATGAGAGATCCGAGCACTGCCCGGACGGACCGCGCCAGGTCCGGGCCGGACGCGCACCGGGGCCGGTGGCTCCGCCCCGGCCGGTGGGCGGCGGTCCGAGCCGTCGCCCGCGCCGTGCTCATCACCGTCGGCCTCCTCGCCGCCTATTACCTGTTGCCCCTGGACGAGCGAGCGACAGCGGGTGCGACGGCGCTGCTCGTGTGCGGTTTGGTGGCGGTGCTGCTGGTGTTCTTGTGGGAGGTGCGGACCATCGCGCGCTCACCTCACCCACGCCTGAAGGCCGTCGAGGCCCTGGCCGCCACGCTGGTGCTGTTCCTGGTCCTCTTCGCCGGTGCCTACTACCTGCTGGACCGCTCCGCCCCGAGCTCCTTCAGCGAGCCGCTGACCAGGACGGACGCCCTGTACTTCACTCTGACCACGTTCAGCACCGTCGGCTTCGGGGACATCACGGCACGCTCGCAGGCCGGGCGCGTGCTGACGATGGCGCAGATGGCGGGAGGGCTGCTGCTCGTGGGCCTCGCCGCTCGGGTGCTGGCGAGCGCGGTGCAGGCGGGGCTGCGCCGGCAGCGCGGAGAGCAGGCGGCGCAGCCACGGTCCGGGACCGGCACCGGGACGCCCGAGCAGGAGGCCGGACCATGACCGTACCCAGCACTTTCACCGCGTGCCTGCCTGCGGCCGAGCGAGCGGCGTACGGGAGGCGGGCCCGCAGCCGGGCGTCGCGTTCGTGCCACGGCTGGTACGAGACGGCGCGGCAGCGCCCCGACCCGGTCGAGGTGATCGAGCGTCAGTCGGCCCGGCGGGTGCCGGAGCTGGTGCCGATTCGCTACGGCCGCATGCTGGAATCGCCGTTCCGCTTCTACCGCGGCGCGGCCGCGATCATGGCAGCGGATCTGGGTACCCTCCCCGACACCGGATTGCAGGTGCAGCTCTGCGGGGATGCCCACCCGCTGAACTTCCGGCTGCTCGCCTCGCCGGAGCGCCGTCTGGTCTTCGACATCAACGACTTCGACGAAACCCTGCCCGGACCGTTCGAATGGGACGTCAAACGGCTGGCGTCCGGCTTCGTGACGGCGGGCCGGGCGAACGGCTTCTCGGCCGCGGAGCAGAACGGCATCGTGCGGGCCTGTGTGAGGGCCTACCGGGAGCGGATGCGCGAGCTCGCCGGCATGCGCACCCTGGACATCTGGTACGCCCAGGACGACGCCGACCGGATACGGGAACTGCTGGCCTCGTCGACGGACAGGGAGGCCAGGCGCCGTACGGCCAGGGCCACGGCGCGGGCTCGCACGCGTACGCATCTGCGGGCCTTCGCGAAACTCACCCGCGTCACGGCCGAGGGCCGGCGCCTCGCACCGGACCCGCCGCTGCTCACACCGCTCGACCGGCTGTCCGCCGAACCGTCCGGGACCGGGAGGGAGAAGGAACTGCGGACCCTCCTGGAGGGGTACGCGAGGACCCTGCCGCCCGAACGCCGGCATCTGTTGCGCCACTACCGCCTGGTCGACATGGCCCGGAAGGTGGTGGGCGTCGGCAGCGTGGGCACGCGCTGCTGGATCCTGCTCCTGCTCGGCAGGGACGACGACGACCCGCTGCTGCTGCAGGCGAAGGAGGCCCAGGAGTCGGTGCTGGCCGCCCACACGGGCGGTGAACGCTACGACAACCAGGGCCGCCGGGTGGTGACCGGACAGCACCTGATGCAGACGACCAGCGACATCTTCCTCGGCTGGACCCACGTCACGAGCCTCGACGGACAGGGCCGCGACTTCTACGTGCGCCAGCTGTGGGACTGGAAGGGCATCGCCCGTCCGGAGACCATGGGGCCGGGTCTGCTCACCCTCTTCGGCCGGCTGTGCGGGGCGTCCCTGGCCCGGGCCCACGCCCGCTCGGGCGATCCCCTCGCCATCGCCGCCTACCTGGGCGGCGGCGACCGCTTCGACCGCGCGCTGACCGAGTTCGCCCAGTCCTACGCCGACCAGAACGAGCGGGACCACGAGGCGCTGCAAGCCGCCAGCCGGTCCGGACGGATCAGGGCGGAGCGGCTGTGAGAAGCCTCTCGCCCGGTCACCGCTACGGCGGCTGTCCGTAGGTACCCTGAGGCGGTCGTCGCCGAGCGGAGGCGAGGGGTGCACGGCCGTCCGGGCGGTGTGCGATGCCGGAAACGGGCCGGCCCCTCACTCCGGCAGTTGCCGCATCTCCATGACGCGCAGCCCCAGTGACTGGCAGCGTGCCAGCAGTCCGTACAAGTGTGCCTCGTCCACCACAGGGCCGAACAGGACGGTCTGGCCGGACATCACCACGTGGTCCAGCTCCGGGAAGGCTTTGGCCAGCGTTTCCGACAGGTGTCCCTCGACTCGGATCTCGTAGCGCACGAGCTGTCCTTCCATGGACTACTGGGCCAGGCGGACGGCATCCTTCCTGCGACCGATCGTCCGTCTGTCGTGTTCCTTCGGACCTCACCCGGTACAGGTGACCCGTCGCCCGGCGACGGACGCCACGGATCAATGCGTCAGAACGATCTTAAAAGAGATGATCAGCAGGCCGAGCAACAGGTTCACCGAGGCCGTGGCCGCCACGAGTCGCCGGGAAGCACCGGCGCGGCGAGCCGCGGCCACCGACCAGCCCACCTGGCCGGCCACGGCGACGCACAGAGCCAGCCAGAGGGCGCCTCGCACGTCCAGGCCCAGCAGCGGGCTGACCGCCACCGCGGCGGCCGGTGGGACCGCGGCCTTGACGATGGGCCACTCGTCACGGCACACGTGCAGCAGGACCCGGCGGTCCGGAGCCTGTTGCGCCATGCGCGCCCCGAACAGATGGGCATGCACGTGCGCGATCCAGAACACCACGCCGGTGAGCAACAGCAGCAGCACCAGCTCGGTGCGAGGGAAGGCCCCCAGGGAGCCGGAGCCGATCACCACGGAGGCCGCGAGCATGGAACCGTAGACGCCGCCCGTGTAGTCCGCTTGGGCCCGGCGTTCGGCACGGCGCGCCCGCCGGGCCGCGGTCGAGGGGATCCTGGTTCTGGACACCGGTGCCTCCCTGCCGTCTCAGCGCTTCGATCCGGTCGCTCCGGCCGGAGCACCGGTGCCCGGCTGCCCGGGACGGCCGTCCCGGGCAGCCGGCAGGTGCGGTGTGACCAGGAAACCGGCGAGTGCGACGCCGCCCGTGGCGAGGATCGCCGCCTTGAGACCGTCCAGTTGCGCGGAGGCGTAGGAGTCCGCGACGGCGTCGACCTCGGACGCGGGCAACCCGGCACGCTCGGCCGCCGAGCGCACCTGCTCGGTGGAGACGAAGGTGACCCCGGCCTCGAGGGAGACCCCGACCTGTTCCCGGGCTCCTTCGGACAGCCGTGGGTCGTCCGCCACCTGCGTGGTGAAGGCGTGGGCCAGCGCGCCGATGAGGATCGAGCCGATGAGCGCGGTGCCCAGCGCCGAGCCGAGATTCTGCGCCGTGAACTGGAGACCTCCGGCCTCACTGCGTTCCTCCTCGCCGACGCTGGACTGGACGACGTTGCCCAGCTGCGAGGCGAGCAGGCCGACGCCCACGCCCAGCAGCGCCATGGCTCCGGCGAACTGCGCGTCGTCGATGACCGGGTCGATGGTGGCCAGCAGCCACACGATGGCCGCCGCCACGGTCACCAGGGCCAGCCGGACCACCCGGCGCGGCCCCACCACCCGCCCCAGCGAGGACGCGCCCAGGGAGGTCACCAGCATGGTGGCGGACACCGGGAGCAGGCGCAGCCCCGTCTCGAAGGCGTCGAACCCCTGCACCACCTGCAAGTACAGCGGGATGGTGAAGAACAGCCCCAGCAGGATGAGGTTCTGGCACAGCAGCGTCATCAGACCGGACCGCAGCACGGGCCTGCCCAGCAGGGACAGGTGGACGAGCGGGTCGGCGCCCTCGTCGTCCCGCCGCCGCTCCCAGTAACGGAAGGCGGCCAGGACGGCCACCCCGGCGCCGATGACGAACAGCGTCGGGGCGAAGCCGAGCACGGTGAACGGAGGGTTGCGGGGCCGCACCCACCCCCAGGTGCTGCTCTGCAGCACGCCGAGCACACCCAGCCCCAGCCCTGCCGCCGAGAGCACGGCGCCGACGCCGTCCAGACGAGGGCGGGGGCCGGTCCGGGCCGGCGTCGCGATCACTCGACGGCACAGCAGGACGGCCACGACCACCACGACCTCGCCGGCGAAGACCAGCCGCCAGGTGAGGTACGTCGTCACCCAGCCGCCGAGCAGTGGGCCGACCGCGATCCCGGCGCCGGCGAGGCCGCCGATGACCGCGTAGGCGACGGCCCGGTCCTGCCCGCGGTAGGACTCCGCGACGAGGGCGGCCATGGCCGGCAGCACCATGGCGGCTCCGAGGCCCTCGATGACGGACCAGCCCAGCGTGAGGACCCACAGAGTCGGTGCCGCCGCGGTCAGGGCCGACCCGGCGCCGTAGACGACCAGCCCCAGGAGGAACATGCGGCGACGCCCCAGGATGTCCCCGAACCTGCCGCCGATGATCATGAACGCGGCCATGACCAGTGCGTACAGAGTGATGACGGCCTGGATGGCCGTCACCTCCGTGTCGAAGTCCTCGACCAGCTGGCTGATGGACACGTTCATGACGGAGGTGTCCAGGACCATCAGGAACTGGGCCGTACCGAGGACGATCAGAGCCCGCCAGTGCTTCACGCTGTCCACCTCGCCGAGTCGGCCGGTACGCCGGCGGAGTCGGCCGGCGCGCGCCTCCCGCCTCCTCCCATCGCATCCGAGGCGGACCGCCCGTGCCTCACCCGCCGCGGGGGAAGGCCCGCGCCCCGGCGATGTCACGCAGATGGGGAGGGCGGGCACCGACCCTCCGGCCAGGGGACGTTCACAGCAGTCGCAGGTCGCGCGCGCGGCGCACCGCGTCGCTGCGCCGGTTCACCGCCAGTTTCCGGTACACGCTCTTGAGGTGGGTCTTCACCGTGTTCACCGACACGTAGAGGTCGGCGGCGATCTCTTCTGTCGACATCAACCGGGCCAGCCGCTCCAGGACGTCGTGCTCGCGTCCGCTCAGCTCCACCGCGACGAGCAGTGGGGGCAGAGATTCCGGCACGGTGCGATCATCGCGTCGCGGCGGGCCGGGCGTGAGCCAGCCCGCTGCCAGCTCGTGCAGTGCCGGGGTGGCCAGGAGAGGCCGGATCCACCCTCCGGCATCCAGGAACGGACGCCGCAGACGCTCGCGCCGGGCGTCGAGGAGGGCCTGCGCGACCAGCCTGCGGGCGGCGACGGCGTCACCCGCGTCCTCCGCGACCTGAGCCCTCACCAGCGCCGCCCTCACGGTCACCGCCGGTCCGTTCCGGCCCTCGTTACGGATGCTGTCGAGCAGGTCGACCGCCTCCCTGGGGTGCCCTGCGGCGAGCTGGATCGCCGCGGCCTCCACGGCACACGCCGGCTGGTCGCCGGACACGTCCTGGAGCACCTGGGCGGCTTCGTCCGGCCGTCCTTCGGCCAGGTGGGCGGCGGATGCGACGAGCGCCTCGTGGCCTGCCGCCCAGGGTGAGGCCACCGCGGCGGACACGGCCGGGCCCGCCGCCTCGACGGCGGCCCGTGCCCTGCCCCTGACCAGCAGCAGACGAGCCGTGGCGAGGGCTCGCCCCGCCGCCGGCACCGGATCGGGCCTGCCCGGTGGGAACCGGGCCGTCTCGTCGAGGAGGGCCTGTGCCCGGCCCAGTTCGTGACGGTCGACGGCCACCGCGGCCAGGACCAGCCGTCCGATCCCGGAGCCGGACGGCTGGGGCGAACCGGCCCGCTCCGCCTCGGACACCGCCGCCAGAGCCTTGCGCTCGGCACGGCCGAGCCAGCCGTTCAGATAGTCGAGCAGGGCCAGGTGTCCCAGTGACTCCTCCCGGGGCAGCGCCGTGCAGGATCCGGCCGGGGTGTCGACCACGGTGGTCAGGGCGGCACGCGCGTCCTCGAAACGCCCGGCCCACAGGCGCACCGAGCCCAGGTGGGTCAGCAGAAGAGCGGTGAGTTCGGGATGCTCGTCCAGGAGGTGTGCCTCGACGTGCTGCCTCAGCCCATCGGCCGCTTCGGCGGCCCTCTCGGCCCGTGGGGGACACCCGGTCAGACGGGCGGCCAGCGCCTCCAGCAGTGCACAGCTCAGCCGGGCGGCCGCCAGGTCGGGAGCGTCGTCGGCCAGACGCTCCTCCGCACGGCGCAGGCGGGACAGACCATGATCGAGGTCATGCCGGGACAGGGCGCGGGCCGCGCGCACGAGGTCCGTCGCGGGGCTCCGTGCCTCGGAGCCCATGCGGGAGAACAACTGGGCCAGGTCGGCCGAGCGCAGCCCGGTGAAGAGCTGGCCGATCGCCAGGTCGTCGACCAGCGCGCCCGCAGCGCAGTCCCAGTCACCGGCGGCGGCGCCGTGGACGAGTGTTTCGGGCAGGAAGCCGGAACGACGCAGCCACCGCGCGGCCCGCCGGTGGAGTTCCGGCTCCAGGCCGGGCAGCCGCTCGCGCAGGTGGGCCCGGAGGATTTCCCCGAACAACGGGTGGAGCTGGTACCACGAGTGCCCGAGGTGCTCGACGAACGTGTTGTCGCGGTGCAGCCCGGCGAGAATCGGATGGGCATCGGACCGGTGGGTCAGTGCGTTGGCCAGATCGGGACAGAAACGCTCCAGGACGCTGACGCGCAGGAGGAGGTCCTGTGTTTCCTCCGTCTGTTCCTTGAGGACCTCGGCCAGGAGGAAGTCCGCGACCGTGCTGCGGTCCGCCTCGAACTCCTTCAGGTACACCTCCGGGTCGGCGCTCTCGCGAGCGGCCAGCGCGGACAGGCGCAGGCCGGCGGCCCAGCCCCGGGTGCGGTCCACGAGGGCGCGCGCCGCGGGAACCGACAGACTCAGACCGTGCAGCTCCAGCAGTTCGACGGCCTCGTCGGGGGTGAAGGCCAGCTCGGCGGCGCGGATCTCCGTCAGCTCGCCGGCGGCCCGGTAGCGGTGCAGCGGGAGCAGCGGTTCGGTGCGGGTGACGAGGACGAGGTGCAGGCCTTGCCCGGCGTGGTGCAGCACGTACTCCAGCTGCTCCGCGACCTCCGGAGCGGTCACGCGGTCGTACTCGTCGAGCACGAGGACGACGGGCCGGTCGCGATCGTTCAGCTCGGTGGCGAGCGCCGCCAGCAGTCTGCGGTCCACGCCGGCCGCGTCCACCGGGGACCCGACTGCCCCGGTGCCGCAGGCGCGCAGGGCCTGGAGGACGTAGGCCCAGAAGACACCGGGACGCCGGTCACCCGCCTCCACGGTGAGCCAGGCGACCGGCTGCCGCAGTCCGGCGGCCCAGTCGGCGGCCAGCAGGGTCTTGCCGGCCCCGGCCACACCGTTGACGAGTGTCAGCGGTGTCCGCAGAGCCTGGTCGAGGTGGTCGACGAGCCGCCGGCGTCTGAGGAACGTGGCGGGCCTCGAAGGCAGAGCGAACCGCGTGCGCAGAAACGGGTCTCCCAGGGGGTCGGCGCACGGAACCCCCGAAATAGCAGGAACGGTCGGTCCTTGAGCATTCCCGTAGGCCTCGACCACGGCGCTCACCACCCCTGTTCTTCAGGGTTGCGTCATGGCGGTACTCCTCCCCCAGGATCGCAGCGTTCCCGCCCCGGCGCGCGCGCACCGGTCCCCGGTCGCCGCTGTCGCGGCCCGCCCGGCCCGTCCTTGGCAGGCGTGCCGTGTGTGGTCGGTCGGCTCAGTGCATCGCACGGCCCACGACGGCCCCCAGGTGGATGACCACTCCGACCGCCACCAGCCACGACAGGATGACCATCACGACGCCGACGGGGCCGTACGTCTGTTCGTTCTCCACGATCGCTGCGGAGAAGTAGCGTGCGGAGAACAGCCCGAGGCCGGTCCAGCACACGCTGGTGACCAGGGCTGGAGGGAAGAGGGCGCGCCACGCCACCGCTCCGGCGAGCAGTACGTACATGCTCGCCCACCAGAAGACGACCGCCCAGAGGAAGCCGGTCAGGCCGAGCAGCAGCCACCCATCGAGCACCCTGCCGAACGCGGCCTGCGCGGCGGCGTAGGCGAGCAGTCCGGCGAGCCAGACGAGCCGGGCCGCGGTCTTCCGCCAGCCGCCTTCGCGGACGTCGAACAAGATCCGGTACCAGCTCTGGAGGGTGCCGGCCACGGCCATGGCTCCGAGCAGGAGCAGGACGACGCTGGTCACTGTGAGGCTGTACGAGCTTGTCGCGGGGGCGAACAGTGATGCCACGGCCCGCGCCGCCTGCTGGTCCAGCCCCAGCCAGCCGGCGACGACCTCGGCCGCATCACGGCCCGCCGCCGCGGTGATGATGATCAGGAACGGGAAGAAGCACAGGAACGCGAGCGAAGCCAGCTGGAAGGAGTGCCCGAAGAAGTCGACCGCCGAGAGCCGGTCCCACAGCCGGCCCGCCCCGCTCTCCTCGAGGCGACGGGACGCGGCCCGCCACCGGTGGGCCACACGCCACCGTTGCGTGTGCCTGCGCCGGCCGGTTGCGTTCCTGCCATCGCTCATGCAATGAAGTGAACCCCGGTCGGCCGGTGGTGTCGCGGCAGGAAAGGGACAGCGTACGGACAGCAGTCCGCGGCACCACACCTCCGCAACCCGTCGAGCTGCGCCCGCCAGGGTCTGACGGTGTGACCGTCACCGTGGCGGAGGCGCCCCCGCTGCCGTCAGGTCCGCGGCGACGGTGCGGAACCAGACCTCCACGTCGACCAGGTAGGGCAGGGTCTCGGCCGGGACGGCGGACGCGGTGGCGGCCGGCAGGGGCGCGGCGTGGGCCTGTGCACCGTCCGGCGGGAAGTCCGCCACGTCCGCCGTGGTGGCCGCCAGGCGCTCCGCAGCATCCCGGGCCCATCGCAACGCTTCCTGCGGTACCGCGTACGGCGTGCGTTCCTGGGGCAGCCAGTGTGCGCCGACGAGCACGTGGACGGCGCAGTTCAGCGCGGCCAGCCAGTCCCGGGAGCCCCCGCCGCGCCTCGGGGAGGGCTCCATGCGGAACTGCGCGTACGCCGCCTCTGCGATACGCAGCCGGTGCCTGATCAGCCACACGCTCTTCTCCCCCACCCGGTGCCTCAGTTCGGGGTCCTCGGGGGCCAGAGCGGCGGCGACGGTGAGCGGGATGAGGGGGGCCACGGCCCGCAGCAGTTCGGCGATGCTCCTGCGGACCTCGGCCCGGGCACCCGCGGGCCAGGCCAGCAGGCCGCACAGCAGACCGATGGCGCTGCCGGTCAGCACGTCGATCACGCGGACCTCGGCGAGCCGCCAGGACTCGGGGGCGAGCTGGGCGAACGCGGTGGAGACGACGAGCGTGAACGTCCCCTGTGCCCAGGCCGGACCACCCAGCGGTCCGACGGTGAACGCCACCACCATCAGCGGCACGAGCAGGTACGCGTAGACGTCG
Source organism: Streptomyces viridiviolaceus (assembly GCF_014650995.1). GTDB lineage: Bacteria > Actinomycetota > Actinomycetes > Streptomycetales > Streptomycetaceae > Streptomyces > Streptomyces viridiviolaceus. The sequence continues at coordinate 139,030 of NZ_BMWA01000014.1, read as the reverse complement.
GTGGCGTCACCGGCCCCGGTGAGCAGCAGACCGGCCGCCACCGCGCCCGCCAGCGTGCCCACCGCCGCCGAGCGGACGACCGTCCAGGTGGCGACGGCTGTGGTGCGGCCCAGGGTCAGGACCGCCAGGAGCACCCAGAACCCGTGCGCCAGGTCCAGCGAGCCGGCCACCAGGCGGGCGACCGCGAGACCGAGCGCGGTCCGCACGGCGTTCTGCAGGACCACGGAACGCAGGGTGAGGTTGCCGGACAGCCGCACCAGCCAGAGCCGGGCCGGCGACGGTTCGGCGTACCAGAACTGGTCCCGGGGCAGTCCCGGCACCCACCGTGCGCCACCGCGGGCCACGGCGACGGCGGCGGACGCCGTCATGGCCGACGCGGCTGCGGCCAGTACCGCCGACCGTGTGCGCAGCACGTGGTGGCCGGGCGCCGTGCCCTCCGCCGTCCCTCGCCCGCGCAGCGCCAGGAACTCCGCGGTCATCTCCAGCAGCAGCCCGGGTCCCGTGGGGCGGCGCGCGCCGCGCAGGGCCTCTGCCGCCTCCGTACAGGAGGTGGCGATGCCCCGCAGGAGAGCCTGCGAGGGCAGGTCCCGGCCGGGTGGCTCGGTGTGTGCGCAGAGGGCGGCCAACTGGTCCAACAGACGCCGTGTGGAGGCCGCGGCCTGGGTCATGGCCCGGTCCGTACGTCCTGCCCCGGTCGGTGCGGTGCCCGGTGCCTGCAGGGAGAACCGGAGACCCTGGCCGGCGGCGCGCAGCCGCTGGGGCAGGTCGCTCGGGGGGCCGGCGACGCCGGCCGACGCGGAGGAGGAGCGTGCGGCGAGGTCCAGAGCGTCGGCGACCCGGTCGCGGTAGGCCGGCGGCCGGGGCTCCGGCAGCACCAGCAGCTCGCACAGGGACAGCAGTACGCAGCCGGCGACCAGGCCGGTGAGACGCTGGGGCAGAGTGTCGGGCGCGTAGGGAGGAAAGCAGGCCAGGATGTAGAACAACTGGAGCCCGGGCGCCACTCCCGCGATCCTCGGTCCCACGGCCGCGCCGAAGGTCAGCACGAAGCCGACCAGGAGCATCCCGGCGACGGCGGGTGCGGTGGCCGCGGCGAGGACGGTGCCGAGCGCGGTCAGCGCCGCGGCGGCGGGCAGTGCGGACAGGACGGTGCCGGCGCGGCGACGTGGGGATCCGGACAGCGGCGAGAGGATGCCGAGGGCGATGGGGGCGAACAGGGCGTACACCGCGGCGGAGGGAAGGTCCAGCAGGTGGACCGCCGGGTAGAAACCCGCGGCCGCCGCCAGGGCCACGCGGACGGCGCGCCGCACGGCCTTCACGGAGCCGGCGAACGATGGCCGCTCGGGCACGTCAACTCCTCAGCTCGGCGCTCCCCCCCCCGACGCCTCGGACACGGTCCTCACCGCCCCCGGTGTCCATTGTCGAGGCATTCCGGCGTCGGGCCACGAGGACACGACGCCGGGCCCCGCCCGGACGGCCCTACGCGGCGGCGCCCGCCCTCTGCCACGGCGTCGTGACGCTCAGGGGGCACTCATGGGAAGGGAGGACCGGAGCGCCCGAAAAGGCGGAGGTCGTGCGCCGGCGGCGTGGCGGGCGGGAACGCCGGCCGGGGCGTGGCGAGGATGGCACACGTCGGTTCACCCCCGGTGTCCGCCCCCACGGACGGGGGCGCCGGACGGAGTTCTTCGGAGGCAGTCGTGTCGGTGAGTCGCATCGGCCTGGTGGTGCACGGCGGGCGTCCGGAGGCAGCGGAGGCCGCACACGTCGTCAGGTCCTGGTGTGCCGCACACTCCGTTCCGTGCCGGGACATCGACGTGTGGAACGAGGGCGGACGGCACAGCGCCCGTCAGGAGATGGCCGAGGCGGGCGACCCCGACCTCATCGTCACCCTCGGCGGTGACGGCACGTTCCTGCGCGGTGCCCGGCTCGCCTCCGCCGTCGACGCCCTGGTCCTCGGGGTGGATCTCGGCCGGGTGGGCTTCCTGACGGAGGTCCCGGCCGCGGAAGTGCGCTCGGCGCTGGACGCCGTGGGCGAGGGCCGGCTCGAGGTCGAGCAGCGCATGCTGCTCAACATGCGCGCCTCGCGTCGCCTGGTCGTGCCCTCGGACATGGAGGCGCTCATGCGCTACGGGCGAGGACCTCTCCTGCCGCCGCCGCGCGTGCGCCCCGAGTGTGAGGCCGGCGGCGAATGGGGCATCGCCCTGGACGTGTCGGCGCTGAACGACGTGGTGCTGGAAAAGCTGGTCAGGGACCGGCAGGTGTCGGTCGGTGTCTACCTCGCCGGCCGCCTGCTGGCCTCCTACTCCGCCGACGCCCTGCTGGTCGCCACGCCCACCGGTTCGACCGCCTACAGCTTCGCGGCCGGCGGACCCGTGGTCTCGCCGAGAGCCGACGCCGTGATCTTCACACCGGTTGCACCCCACATGACGTTCAACCGCTCCGTCGTGGCCGCCCCCGACGAACCCGTCGGACTGCGCATCCTGGAACGCTCGGGCCAAGCCGCCGTCAGCATCGACGGCCAAGTCCGCGGCGTCCTCTATCCGGGCGACTGGATCGGGGTGTACGCCGCACCCCGCAGACTCCGCGCCGTGCGCCTGGGCCCGATGGACTTCTACGGCCGGCTGCGCGAACGCATGAACCTCACCGACGCGCCCGCCGCCATCGCGGACGGCACCCCCGCCCCGCTCTGGCCCGTCACGACCCCTCCACCGGGAGACCTCGCGCACCTCGCCATGCCCGAACGGCCCAGCCTCGGGCGTCTCGAGTAGGCACGGTGTCCCCGGCGCCGCTGCGCGGCTCGCCCGGACCTTCGGTCAGAGCAGGTCCTCGATCGTGATCGGCAGCTTGCGGACCCGGCGCCCGGTGGCGTGATGAACGGCGTTGGCGATCGCGGCCGCCACGCCCACCTGGCCGATCTCGCCGACCCCCTTCACGCCCAAGGGGTTGACGATGCCGTCCTCGACCTCGATGAGCTCGACGTCCACGTCCGGAGCGTCCGCGTTGACGGCGACGAGGTACTCGCCGAGGCCCGAGCTGACCCAGCGTCCGGTGTCCGGATCCATGTGGTTGGCTTCGAGGAGCGCCTGGCCCAGGCCCCACAGCATGCCGCCCATCAGCTGGCTGCGGGCGGTCTTGGCGTTGAGCACCCGGCCGGGTGCGAAGGCACCGGTCATGCGCCGTACCCGGACCACGCCCAGTTCCGCATCCACGGCGACCTCGGCGAACTGGGCGCCGAAGGTCATCGTCCCGTAGGGGATGTCGTGGGCCGGCGGGTCCCACTGGCCCGAAGCCTCGGCGTCCGGCAGGAAGTTGCGCCGCAGCAGATCGGTGTACGCCTCGGACGCCGTTCCGGCCGTCATGACGCCGTCATGTACGACGACGTCGGCCGGGTCCGCGCCGTGCAGCGGGGAACCGGGGTCCCCGACGGCCCTGTCGATGAGCTGCCGCCGCAGAGCGGTGGCGGTGTTGTGCACCGCCGCGCTGATCATGCCGGAGCCCGCGGAGCCCACCGCGGGGCGATGTTGGGCAGGTCGGTGTCTCCGTTCTCGAAGCGGCAGCGGTCCACTCGCATGCCGAGAGCGTCCGCGGCCACCTGCGTCATCACCGTGGCGACGCCGGTGCCGAAGTCGGGGGTGGCGGCCTGGACGACCGCGGTCCCGTCGGCGTAGATCCGCGCGCGGGCGCGCTGCGGGTTGGCGAGCGGGGCGACCGGGTAACTGGCGGTGGCCATGCCGGTGCCGATCAGCCAGTTGCCCTCACGGCGCGTGCCCGGACGTGGGTCCCGCCCGGCCCAGCCGAAGCGCCGGGCGCCGCGCTCGTAGCACTCCCGCAGCCCGCTGCTGGACCAGGGGAAGCCCGACATGGCGTCGACGTCCGTGTGGTTGCGCAACCTCAGCTCGATGGGGTCCAGGCCGAGGGCGTGGGCGAGTTCGTCCATGGAGCACTCGAGGGCGTGCATGCCGCTGGCCTCGCCCGGTGCCCTCATGAACGTGGGGGTCATGGTGTTGGCCCGGAACAACCGGTAGGAACCCTCGTAGTTGGGGCAGGCGTAGATCTGCGACGAGGTGCCGACGGAGGGTTCGGCCCAGTCGTCGAAGTGGGAGGTCGGGGAGAGTTTGTGGTGCCGGACGGCGGTGAGCAGGCCCTCGCGCGTCGCGCCGAGGGTCACGTGCTGCTCCTGCTCCTCGCGGTGGCCGACGGAGGTGAACATCTGCTCGCGGGTGAGCGCGAGTTTGACGGGCCTGCCGGTCTCGCGGGCCGCCATGGCGGCGAGCGAGGAGTGGGCGTGGACCATCGCCTTGCAGCCGAAGCTGCCGCCGACGTAGTGGGCGATGACCCGGATCTGCGACATCGGGACGCCGAGCAGCCGGGAGACGGTCATCTGTGTGGCGTTGACGCCCTGGGTGCCGTCGTACAGCAGCAGGTCGTCTCCGTCCCACTGGGCCGTGGTGGAGGACGGCTCGATCGGATTGTGGTTGTTGGCCGCGTAGGTGTACGTCCCTTCCACCCGGACGTCCGCTTCCCTCAGTCCGGCCTCCACGTCTCCGCGCTCCATGTGCCCCGGTATCCAGCCGCCGAAGATTCTCGCGGGTTCGTAGGCCCGGTCCCGGCCCTGGTCGAGGGTGGTCACCGGGGTGGTCTCCTCGTAGGACACGCGCAGCAGCCGCCCCGCGTGCTGGGCCCGTTCCCAGGTGTCGGCCACGACGATCGCGATCGGCTGGCCGGCGTAGTGGACGGTGTCGTCCTGCATCGGGAAGAACGTCTGCCCAGGTGCCGCCGTGCCGGCGAGCGAGGGGACGAGCGGAGGCTGCTCCGCGATTCCCGGCAGGTTCCGGTGCGTGAGGACCGCCAGTACGCCGTCCTCCTCCAGCGCGGCACTCGGGTCGATCTCGGTGACCCGTCCGGCGGCGATGCGGGAGCCGACCACGTACGCGTACGCCATGTCCGGGATGGGGATCTCGGCGGAGTAGCGGGCGCTCCCGGTGACCTTGGGGCGGCCGTCGACGCGGTCGAGCGGCTGTCCGACGGCGGAGGGGGTGATCGTGGTCATGTCGGGCTCCCGCTTCCGGACCCGGGTGCGGCCCCGGTTTCGTTTCCGTCGCAGAGCATGTCGAGGGCACGGACGACGGCGCGCTGCGCGAGTTCCACCTTGAAGGCGTTCATGGCGGTCGGCCGGGCGTCGGCCATCTCCACACGGGCGGCCATGGCGAAATCGTTCCTCTGCGTGGCCGCCCCGATCAGGAAGTCCTCGGCCCGCCTGGCCCGCCAGGGTTTGGTGGCCACCCCGCCCAGGGCCATCCGTACGTCCGCGATCACGCCGTCCATGACGGAGAGTGCGGCTGCCACCGAGACGAGCGCGAACTCGTAGGACGCGCGGTCCCGGACCTTCAGATAGAGGGAGTGCCGGGCGATGGGGGTGGCGGGCACCTCGATCTCGGTGATCAGCTCACCGTGCTCCATGGGGTGCTCACGGTGGGGGGCGTCACCGGGGAGGAGGAAGAAGTCGTCGATGGCGTAGGACCGTTCGCCTTTCGGGCCCAGGGTGTGTACCCGCGCGTCCAGCGCGACGAGGGCCACGGCCACGTCGGAGGGGTGGGTGGCGATGCAGTGCTCACTGGTGCCGAGCACCGCATGACCGCGGCTGAAGCCCTCGACGGCCGAGCAGCCGGTGCCGGGTTCGCGCTTGTTGCACGGTGATTCCGCGTCACGGAAGTACGAACAGCGCACGCGCTGCAGGAGGTTGCCTCCCATGGAAGCCATGTTGCGCAGCTGCGGTGACGCTCCCAGTTCCAGGGCCTGGGCGATCAGCGGGAATCGCTCGCGTACGACGGGGGCGGCGGCGACATCGCTCATCCGGGCCAGTGCGCCGATCCGCACGCCGCCTTCCGGGGTGCCTACGATGCCGGTCAGCGGGAGGTCGTTGATGTCGACCAGCCGGCGCGGGTTCATCACGTTCTGCCGGAGCAGGTCGACCTCGGTGGTGCCGCCGGCCAGGAAGTCGCTGGTGGGGTCGCTGCTCACGGCGGTGACGGCGGTCGCCGTGTCGGTCGCGCGGACGTAGGTGATGGGCCGCACGGCGGTCCTCCCTATGTGTGGTCGCGGACGGCGCGTATCGCAGCCCGGATGTTGGGGTAGGCGGCGCAGCGGCAGATGTTGCCGCTCATCCACTCCTTGATCTCGGCGTCGTCCCCGGCGTGCCCCTCCTCGATGAGCGCCACGGCGGACATGATCTGGCCGGGGGTGCAGTAGCCGCACTGGAAGGCGTCCTCAGCGATGAAAGCGCGTTGCATCTCGTGCAGTTCGCCCTCCTCGGCCAGGCCTTCGACGGTCGTGACCTCGCGGCCTTCGCAGCTGATGGCGAGAGTGAGACAGGCCAGCGCTCGTCGTCCGTCGACCCACACGGTGCACGCCCCGCAGGTGCCCTGGTCACAACCCTTCTTCGCGCCTGTGAGGTCGAGGCGCTCACGGAGGGCGTCCAGCAGGCTGACACGTGGTTCGATGTCCAGGGTGTGCTCGGCACCGTTGACCGACAGCCTGACCCGAACCGGGCCGGGGCCCCGTTCCGCCAGTACTGCCCCTCGTTGGGTGACGGTGGGGCCGGGAGCGGACATGGCACACCTCCAGGGAAAGGGCACTGTCTATTCTCATACGGCCCCATAACGGGTGCAACCGTTGGATTTGCGGCATGAGCCGGAGTGTGCCTCGAGCCCGAGAAGCGTTGACCGTCGTCCACACCTGGGAGGTGGTGCCGGGCAGGGAGCCGGAGTTCGAGCACTGGGCTCACGGGATCGAGGCCGAGGCGGCCGTGTTCACGGGACACCGGGGAGTCACCTGGCTGCGTCCCGAGGGCGACAGCCACCGATACCACGCGGTGGTCCGCTTCTCGGACACCCGGAGCCTGGAGCACTGGACGACCTCGCCCCAGCGGGCCGCCTGGCAGGCCCGCGTGAGACCCTTCGGCCACTCCGCCCACCCGAGGCTGACCACCACCGGTCTGGAGACGTGGTTCGACGTCCCCAACGGCGCGGCCCGGCCACCGGCGCGCTGGAAGATGTCCCTGGTGACCATCGTCGCGGTCTAACCTTCGCGCTGCTCTACGACGGGCTGGTCGCGGAGTACTTCCGCACCTGGCCGCTGCCGCTGCGCACCCTCGTCTTCCCGATCGTCCTCGCACCGCTGCTCACGTACGCGGTCATGCCGTTCGTCAGCCGGGTGCTGCGGTGGTGGCTCTACCCCGGCTCCTGACGGGGCGGGGGCGGGCCCTGCGGTGAGCGGGCCGGCCCGTGCCCTGTCCGCGTGCTGCAGGGCCCCACTGACAGGGCATCACGTGGAGTCCCTGCGGCGCCGTCACGCTCGCAGAACCCCGGCACACCGCCGTGACCGGGCGGGCGCCCAACGGCCCGCTCCGCTCGTGTGGTGGAGCCCGAGTTCGCGCGGCGGCTCATGGGGCGTGAGCGAGCGGGCCATCAGGGTGGTCTACGGCCGTGTCGGGCGGTCGGTGTCGTCCCCGTTGGCCATGCTGGGCCTGGAAAGCGGCACCTTTCACGGCGACAAGGAGCTCAGCATGCCGACGGACCCGGTCGGACGATTCCTGACGGCCCTGGACCCGGATCACCGCAAGGCCGTCGCCGCGAAGCCGCGCGAGGAACAGGAACGGCTCGCGCAGGCCTGGGAACAGGAACTGGAGGCGGACGCCGAGCTCGACACCCTCGACGAGTTGTCCCCGCCCGCGGCCGAGGCCGAGGCCGCACGCCGGGTCCTGGACCGCGGGACCGGCTGACGGACGTCCTGGCGGTCACCGGTGGAGAGGGACAGCCGTGCCGTGGTCGGCGGCTCGGCGTCGACAGGCTTCCGGCCAGGGCCACGGCCTGCCACGACCGCCTCACTCCGGCCGGGGCACGGGCGCAGGGCGGCGCCGAGTGCGGCGAGTTGCGGCTGCGAGCCTTCGGCGGGCCGGATCGCCGGCGACAGACGGTCGGCGCGCGCCGGTGCGGCGTACGGCGTGGCGGGCTCGGAAACCAGGGCAGTGGTCCCCCGAGTCTCGGTCGGGTTCCGCGCAGGCCAGGTCTGCCGGTGGTCGTCGAGGACGGCCTCGTCGAGCGGTCGGCACCGGATCGGCGGGCCCTGCCGGTCACGCGTCCGCCGTGGCACCGCGGCCGCCGGGTCACCGCCGGCACGGTGATGACAGGACGTACTCCCGGACCGACCTGAGCCGGCCGCGCCGCTCACCCGAACGGTCTTCTCCTCGTCGCCTGATTCCCCCCGGCGACCGAGGGTGGTCCGAGGGAGTTGACCGAGCCATAGGAGAGGACGGATCCCTTGGTAAGGATCGCCGTCGACCTGAACCGCTGCCAGGGGTACGCGCAGTGCGCTTTCCTCGCCCCCGAGGTCTTCACCCTCCACGGCGAGGAGGTACTGCTGTACGCCCCGGAGGCCGACGAGGCACAGCGCGAGAAGCTGGCGCAGGCCACCGCGGCCTGCCCCGTCCAGGCCATCCTTGTCGACGTGGTGGACGCACCGTCCGAGGCGGTGTCCGGTGATCGGTGACGGATTCCTGGAACGGTTCAGGCGCGAGGGCCGCATCGTCGTCGTGGGCGCCTCGCTGGCCGGCCTGCGGGCTGCGGAGACCCTGCGTGACAAGGGCTTCGCGGGCTCCCTGACGATGATCGGCGACGAGCCCCACGAGCCGTACGACCGGCCCCCGCTCTCCAAACAGGTGCTGCTGGGCCGGGCGACCGCCGACCGCACCGCCCTGCCCAGGCGCCGATCCGTCGACGCGACCTGGCGGCTCGGCGTCCCGGCCACCGGCCTGGACATGGCCGCCAGACGGGTGCGGCTGGGCGACGGCGACGAGGTGCCGTACGACCGGCTGCTGATCGCCACGGGCGTGCGGGCGCGACCGTGGCCGCGCGAGGAGGAGGCGGAACTCGACGGCGTCTTCGTACTGCGGACCCGCGACGACGGCGCCGCGCTGGCGCGGCGGCTGGCCGAGGGGCCGAAGCGGGTCCTGGTCATCGGGGCCGGGTTCACCGGATCGGAGATCGCCTCGGCCTGCCGCGAACGCGGCCTCGCCGTCACCGTCGCCGAGCGCGGCGCGGCGCCCCTGGTCGGTGCGCTCGGCGGGGTGGTCGGCGCGGTCGCAGCCGAGCTGCAGCGCGAGCACGGTGTGGACCTGCGGTGCGGGGTCATGGTGACCGCTCTGGAGGGCGATGCCTCGGGACGGGTCCGGGCCGCGCATCTGTCCGACGGCTCCACGGTGGAGGCCGAGGTGGTCATCGTCTCCCTGGGCGCCACGCGCAACACCGAATGGCTCGCCGGTTCCGGTCTCGGGGCCGGCCCTCGCGGCATCGCCTGCGACGCCGGCTGCCGCGCCTTCGACTTCCGCGGGATCGTGACCGACGACATCTACGCGGCCGGCGACGTGGCCCGCTGCCCCCACCCCCTGTTCGGCTACCAGTTCCTGTCCCTGGAGCACTGGGGCAACGCCGTCTCCCAGGCCGGGATCGCGGCGCACAACATGCTCAGCGAGAGCACCGACCGCCTCCCCCACATGGAGGTGCCGGCCTTCTGGTCCTCGCAGTTCGGAGTCAACATCAAGTCGGTCGGGGTGCCGTCGCTGGGGACGCAGGTCCTCATCACACAGGGATCGCTGGAGGAGCACCGGTTCATCGCCGTCTACGGGTACCAGGGACGCGTCATCGGCGCCGTCGCCTTCGACAACGCCCGGTGGCTGCCGTTCTACCAGGAGCTGATCGAGAGAACCGCGCCGTTCCCGCCCCAGTTCCCCACGGTCGACCGGCGCGCGGAAGGGCAGCGGCCGGTCGACGCGGGCTTCCCCGACCCGTCGGTCCCCAGCCACGGTCCCACGGTGACCCTCAGCGGATACTCGCCGGCCGACCGCCGGATGACCTTCACCCCCGCGCACTGACCCGCACGGCCACGAGGACTCGCCATGACGCCATCCCTGCTGCACCAGATCCTGGACTTCGCCAACCGTGCCGACCCGTACCCGATCTACGAGGAGTTGCGGAAGACGCCGGTCCACCACGAAGGCGACGGGCCGTACGTCGTCAGCACCTACTACGAGGTCCGCAGCCTCCTGCACGATCCCCGGATCAGCTCCGACGCCCGCAACCTGGCCTCGACCACCGGTGATCCGCTGACCGAGACGGCCCCGGAGGAGGGCGTCCTGCCGCCCAGCTTCCTGCGGCTCGACCCACCGGAGCACGACCGGCTGCGACGCATGACGAACCGGTCCTTCGGCCCGCCCCACTGCCCCCACCGGGTCGACGGGATGCGCGGAGAGCTGCACGGCATCGTCTCCGGCCTCATCGGCGACATCGGCGACACGGGACGGATCGATCTGGTGGACCAGTTCGCGTACCCCTTCCCGGTGACGGTGATCTGCCGCCTGCTCGGGGTGCCGCGCGAGGACGAGGCGCGCTTCCACGTCTGGGCCGACACGATCGCCGCGAGCCTGGACCCCGACCCGGACGCGGATCCCACCGAGCGGGGCAGGAGCGCGCACGACGCCCGGATGCAGCTCGGCATGTACCTGGCCGGGCTGATCGAGGAGCGCCGCAGGAAGCCGGGGGACGACATGCTCTCGGAGCTGGCCACGGCCAAGGGCCCGGACGGCACGATGGCCACGATGGAACTGCTCAGCACCGCGGCACTGCTGCTGATCGCGGGCCATGAGACCACCGTCAACCTCGTCACCAACGGAATGCTGACCCTGCTGCGCAACCCCGACGTGCTGGAGCGGCTGCGCGCGGACCCGCGGCTGGCCGTGCCCGTCGTCGAGGAGCTGCTGCGCTTCGAGCCGCCGGTGCAGCTGGTCCCGCAGCGCACCACCCTCACCGACGTCGAGGTCCGCGGGGTCACCATCCCCAAGGGCGCCTCCCTCTGGCTGGTCCTGGCGTCCGGCAACCGCGACCCCCAGCGGTTCGAGAACCCGGACCGCTTCGACCCGGACCGCAAGGACATCCAGCACCTCGGCTTCGGCAGCGGCATCCACAGCTGCTTCGGCGCACCGCTCGCCCGGCTGGAGGCCCGGCTCGCCCTGTCCGAACTGGCCCGGAGGCTGGAGAACCCCCGCCTGCTGGAGGACCCACCGCCGTACCGGCAGAACGCCGTGCTGCGCGGGCCGCGGCATCTGCACATCGCCTGCGACGGGATCCGCCCCTAGGCAGCGCCCTGCGACCGTGGGCCGAACCCGCGAGTCACACGACCGGCACGGGTATGCCATCCTGTTTTTTGGGACATGACCACTCAGACCGTTTCGCCCTGCTCTGTTGCGGCGTGAATGGATCAGGGGCGTGCCAGGAGATCGGAATGTACCGCTCACATGCGCGGGCGGACCCGACGACGTCCACGCGAAGCACAGGCCGCCGGCAGAAGGTGACCCGAACCGGACATGCAGCCACCGGGTGCTCATGATGGCAGGACCCGGCGAAGGGGCGCACCCCAGGCAGCCTCACATACCCGACCTGCACGTACGTCTCCGCGCGGAGTTGGGCCGGATCGACGAGCAGTTGCGGGCCATGCTGGACGCCATGGACCGGCTGCAGGGCCTGCTGGACGCGGTGGTGGCCATCAGCCGGGAGGTCGAGCTCCCCGCGGTGCTGCACCGTATCGTGACCACGGCCATGGACCTGGTGGGTGCCCGATACGGGGCGATGGGCGTGCTCGACGCGTCCGGCGACCATCTGGAGCGGTTCATCGCCGTCGGCCTGTCGGAACAGGAACGTGCCGATCTGACCGAGATCGGCCTTCCTCGCGGCCTGGGGGTCCTGGGACATCTGATCCGCCACCCCGGCCCCCTGCGGCTGGAAAGCATTCCCGCCCATCCGGCCTACGCCGGGTTCCCGCCCGGCCACCCGAGCCTGAACACCTTGCTCGGTGTCGCCATCAGCGTCCGCGGCGAGATCTACGGCGACCTCTACCTCTCCGAGCGGCGTGACGGCCGGCCCTTCGACGTCCACGACGAGAACGTCGTCGTCGCACTGGCCGGCGCCGCGGGCATCGCGATCGAGAACGTCCGCCTGTTCGAACAGGTACGCGTCGGTGCCGAGCAGTTCCAGCGGCTTCTGTTGCCGACGCTGCCCGACCTGCGCCCTTTCAGCGCCGCAGCCATCTACCGGCCCGCTGCCGAACCCAGACATGTCGGCGGGGACTGGTACGACGCCATTCCGCTGCCCGGCAACGTCGTGGCGGTCGTCATCGGCGACGTGGTCGGTCACGATCTGCAGGCAGCGGCCGCCATGGCCTCCACCCGGAACATGCTGCGCGCCCTGCTGTACGAACGGGGCAGTGCGCCCGGCGCGGTTCTCGCCCAGCTCGACCGCACCCTGCAGGCCATCACGGACAACCCCGTCACCACCACCATGCTGGCGCGCATCGAACCGTCCGGACCGGGCTGGCGCCTCCACTGGAGCACCGCCGGCCACGTTCCGCCGCTGCTGATCGTCCCTGGACGCGGAGCGGAATACCTCTTCGCCGAGCCCGGGCTGCCACTCGGGGTCGACTCCGAACAGCCCCGCCCCGACTACTCCCGGGTCCTGCCCCCGGACGCCACCGTCGTCTTCTTCACGGACGGGCTGATCGAAGATCCCGCCCGGTCCATCGACGAGAGCCTCGACGAGCTCGCCGGTCTCGCCACTGCGTACGCCGCGCTGCCCCTGCAGGAGTTCGTCCAGGCACTGGCCGATCACCACCCCAGCGACGGTCACGACGACATGGCCGTGCTCGCCCTGCGCAGCCCGCGCGCCTGACCTCGCGCCCGCGCCGAACACCGACTCGACGATGTCGTGGAGGATCCAAGGAATCCGGCGGATGATGGATTTCGGGGCAAAATCGACACGGAGGTCGCCCAATGACGGTGTCGCGGCGTGAACGGCTCCGTCGCAATGGTGGGGCAGCCCTGGACATCGTCGTCGTCGCCGCGCTCTACTACGGCTCAGCCGAGCTGGGGCTGCTTCAGCAACTGGTACGCGGACAAGTGACCCCTCTGTGGCCACCGACCGGTATCGCCCTGGCAGCTCTGCTCCTGCGCGGCCCGCGGGTCTGGCCAGGGATCGCGCTCGGCGCGCTCCTGGTCAACGTCTCCCTCGGGCCGTCGATCCCGGCCGTACTCGCGATCGCGTCGGGGAACACCCTCGCGCCCTTGTGCTCGTACGCACTGCTCCGGCGCGCTGGATTCCGTACCGAGCTGGACCGATTGCGCGATGCGCTCGCACTGATATTTCTCGGCGCGTTCACCGGGATGCTGGTCAGCGCGACGACGGGCAGCGCAACGCTGGCTCTCGCCGGCGTGCTGAGCGCGGACCAGTTCTGGCCGACGTGGTCGGTCTGGTGGACCGGCGACGCGATGGGCGTACTGGTGGTGGCGCCGGTCCTGTTCGTGCTCCGTTCGGCACACCGGCCGAAGGACGTCCCGCTGTCACGTTGGACGGAGGCACTGCTGCTGCTCGCGGCCACTGCCTGCGTCGGACTCGTCGAGACCGGCGACACACCCCTCATGTTCCTGGGGTTCCCGTTGCTGATCTGGGCGGCCTTCCGCTTCCAGCTGGCCGGGGCGGCGCCCTGCGCCCTGGCCGTGTCGACCTTCGCGATCATCGCTGCCAGCCGGGGATCGGCCCCGTTCAGTGCCCCCGACCTGCTCACCAACATGATCGTCCTGCAGGCGTTCAACGGTTCCTCTTCGCTGACGGCCCTGCTCGTCGCGGCGGCCGTCAGCGAGCGCAACCAGTCCCAGCGGGAGATCACTCGAGCCTGCGGGCATCTCGCCGACATGGTGGCCACGATCGCCGCAGGCGGCTATCACCCGTCACTCCCCGACCGCGACGGCCGGAAGGACGACGAGGACGAGCAGGGCGGCGGCGCCGGGCACCTCGGACGGACCAGAGGATCGGCGTGATCAACCCGGTCCTGCCGCCGCCGATGCCTACACCTCGATCGTCGTACCGTCCAGGAACGCCAGCGACACCGCTGCGTGTCCGGCACCCGCCCGCACGGAGACCGCGTCGCGCAGTGCCTGCGGATGGATCGTGTCGCGGGAGAGCACCACCAGGGACACGTGGGTGCTCCGGCCCCCCGGGTGTCGGTCCAGGCGCAGGTACGGGATCGCGGAACGCGGACCGAACGCGTTGGACTGCACGTCCCGGGCCACCTCCGCGGTACCTGCGTCCGTGTCCTCGCCCCAGCCGTACAGTGCGATGACGGCGCTGCTCAGCCCGTCGTCCGTACGGGACAGCGCCCAGCCCCGCCCGGTCAGTGCGGCAGGGGTCTCCGCATGCGCCACCGCGTGCCCGCCCTCCCGCACCGACACCCCTTCAGGTGCTTCGATCCGGTGGACGCGGAGCTCCCACGGGCCGTGCAGCACGCTCGTGGTCTCGACGCGGTAGCGGTGCTCGTCGCCCGGGAACCGGGCCGCGTACCAGGACGCGGCGATCCGGTCCTCGCAGCGCAGGGGGTGGATCCGTCCCCGCCGTGACGGTGTGCCGTGGGGTGACAGGAGTGCCAGGTGATTGTCGACGGCCCGCGCCACCGCGTGCGGGGCCGCCTCGGGGGCCGTGGCGGTCGAGTAGGCGAGCTTCGTGTAGTGCGGATCCTCCGCGCCTTCGGCCGGATCGGCGTCTTCCCCCTGGGGCGGCTGGTGGTCGCTGCCGTGGTTGATCAGCCTGACGATGCCGTCGTGCCGGGTCCCCTGCAGCAGCCAGCCCGGCGCCGGGAGTGCCGTGCAGGTGTCGGACTCCTCGATGGGGAGGGGCAGCTCCCGCTCCGTCCAGACCGGGTGGTCCGCCGGGAGCAGCAGCCCGAGGAAGCCCTTGCTCGCCCAGTACGGTGAGGCGGGTCCGGAGTAGGGCTGGGTGGCCGGCAGGAAGGTGCCGTACCAGCCCAGAGGCAACAACCCCCGTTCGTCCGGCACCCCCTGCTCGACGAAGTGCCGCAGCGTGCCGGAGGCCAGGCGGCGCGTGAGTCCGGGGGCGAGCGGAGTGCAGTCCGCCAGCGCTCCCATCCACACCGGGGCCAGGGCGGCGAAGCGGTACGTCAGGGAGCGCCCCTGGTGCACGGGGGCGCCGTCCGCGCCGAAGAAGTGCGGGTAATCCTCCAGGAACCTGCTCAGACGCTCTCTGTACACGGCCGTCCGGCCCCCGTCGTCGGACGCGATCCGCGACCAGAGCAGCGGGTACAGATGCATCGCCCAGCCGATGTAGTAGTCGAAGTTCCGGCCGTCCCCGTCGGTGTACCAGCCGTCGCCGCGGTACCAGTCCTCGATCCGGTCGAGGCCGGACTCGATGTCCCGGCGGCTGTGCGGGGCGCCCACCGAGGCGAGGAACTGCTCCGACACCACCTGGAAGAGGCGCCAGTTGTTGTCCCACGTGCGGCCGCCGACGAAGCCCGAGAACCAGTCGACGACGCGTTCCTGCACCCGGGCGTCCAGGCGGTCCCAGATCCATGGACGGGTCTCGTGCAGCGCGACCGCGATCGAGGCCGCCTCGACCATCTGCTGCGAACAGTCTGTGAGCGCGGGCCATGCCTCCTTGCCGTCCCGGTCCGTACCCGCGGCCAGGCCGGCCGCGTACCGCTCGGTCAACGCCGGGTCGGCGGCCCCGCCCGCGCCGGCGATCCGGAACGCCGCGAGCAGGAACGACCGGGCGAACCCTTCGAGTCCGTCCGACACGACCCCCGACCAGCTGTTCCGGCCCGGCAGCCGGTACTGGGCGAAGCCGGGTGTCGCGTACGGCACGAGCGCGTCCAGCATCCGGTCGGCCGTCGCCTCCCAGTGGGCGCGGGTCCAGCCGGTACGTGAGGACAGGACCCGGTCGGGTGGTGGCAGACGCAGGTGCGGTGCGACGGACATGGTGCTGCTCCTCGGGCTGGGCTACGGAACGAGTTCCGCGCGGTGGGTGTGGCCCCGCGACCCGCCGACCGTGACGGTGAGACGCCCCCTGCGGCCGGGGGTGACGCTCACCGTGTCGTCCGCGTCGGTCACCGCGCGCACGCGGAACGGCAGCTCGACGGCGACCGTGGTCAGGGTGCGGCCGGGATCGCAGACCGCCACCGAGATCCGGTCGTCGCGCCGCAGGACCAGCACCGAGGCCGGGCCGGAGGAGGTGATCCCGGCCGCCGTGCCCGCATTCCAGAAGTTCGCCGCGGTCAGGCCGAGCCGGCGCACCTCCACGGCCTGGACGACGGCGTCGTTGGCCACGACGTGTACCGGACGGGAGCGGGCCCAGGCGGCGGTGACGGCCGCGGACGCGCCGGGCAGCAGCACGTGCGCGTACCCCGCCGCGGTGGGCGAGACGCCGTGATCGATCCAGAGAGTGAGGTAGCGCCGGGTGACGGCGGTCGTGGAACCGCCGGTGTCCGCGCCCGTGTTGACGGCCCGCCAGGTGCCGGTGCGTTCCTCCCGCAAGGCGTGCAGTGCGGTCGTCTCGGGGAAGACGTAGCCTCCGACGCCCTCGATGTGCGCCCACCCTGCCCGGCCGAACTGCCCGGACCAGCCCTGTCCGTCGGGTTGCCGGACGCCGTCGATCACGAGACGCCGTGTGCCGTCGCGGCCCAGACTGCGGTTCTCGACGACCGTCTCGACGGTGCGGCCGTCCGTGGCGGTGATGCCGGCGCCGAGGGAGACCACCGCGTCGTCGATGAGGAACCAGGACTTCTTCGCCCGCAAGGTGCTGCCGGGCGCGCCGATGAGTTCCATGGAGACGGCCCCGTACCGGGCGTGGAGCACCGCCCCGCCCGCGACGGTGTTGGCCGGCCGGTAGGTGGACGTGCCGCCGCCCGTGCCGAGGTCGGTGCGCTGCCGGGTGTCGACGGTCGTTCCGGGAAGGCGGTAGGGGTCGACGGTCGGCCAGAAGCCGTCGTTGAACTGCGTCAGATCGTCCGCGTCGTAGAGATAGGCCATGCCGTCGCCGGTGTACCAGCCGTGCAGGTTCTCGCCGTTGCCCGCCTCGTACGCCGCGACGCGCTTCGAGGAGAGCGAGAGCGTGTACGCCCAGCGCGGCCGGCGGTGCACCACTCGGTCCATGTCGGCGAAGACGTGGAGACCCGTGGTGCGCTCCCCCACCGTGACGCCGTCGTCGTCCAGGACGTCCTTGGCGAGGGCGAGTTGGGGCGGTGTGGCCAGCCGCGCGAAGGGGGTGGTGCGGTTGCGTGTGAGCCAGCCCTTGGCGACGGCGCGCCAGCGGGCGGCGTACGCCCCGGGCGCCCCGGTCGCCAGCAGCAGGATCGCGGCGACGGCCGCCGCCCCGTCGCGGTGGTCGCCCGCCCTCTCCCGGGAGACGGCACGGCCGCGCACGGCGTCCATCATCAGGCCCTCGAAGATCACCGGAGTGAAACTCCGCTCGACGGCCTCGTACACCACCGACACCTCGGGGTCGGTGACCTCCCACGGGGAACCGGCCAGCAGCGCGAGGAGGTGGGCGATGCCGCTCAGGAGGACCACGCCGTACGTGCCGGTGTACGCGACCGTACCGTGCTGGACGAAGGAGCCGTCCTCGTAGAACCCGTCGCCCGAGGTGACGTACCGGAAAAGGCTGTTGCGGCCCGAGTCGCGTACGTCGGACAGGGCGTCCCGGGCCGATGCCAGCTTGGCGGTGTCCTGGCCGAGCAGGCCGCGGAGCGCGACGATCACGGCCTTGTCGGCGCGGTTGGCCCCGGTCTCGGCGAGGGTGGGAGAGTTGGTGCGGCGGTCCGCGTCGGGGCAGAACCGGTCGACGACGGACAGGTAGTCCGCCAGGTCGGCCGCGGGGAGCCGGTCGCGCAGCAGGACGGCGCTGTCCATCAGGGCGCGTGGAGCGCCGATCTCCCAGAACCACCAGTTGCCCGTCTCGCGCCGCGCCGGGTTGTAGGCGGTGTCGTACGTGAAGCGCAGCGCGGCCACGAGGGCGTCGGCGACGGCGGCTTCCGCCGTCAGTGACGTGCCGGGGGTGGCCCAGGCGGTGGCGATGGTGCGCAGCCTGGTGTAGCTCTGGCCGAAGTTGCCGGGGTCGGCCAACGGCGCGAGATCGGTCCAGAGGGCGGTGCGTGCGGCACTGCGGTCCAGGGTGTCCCAGTGTTCCTTCGCCGTGCTGTCCAGTGCCGCGACGGCCGCCGCGAAGTCGGGGTCGGCGGGGTCGAGGTCGCCGCCGGTGAGCAGGGCCTCGGCACGTTCGAGGAGCGCGGGAACGCCGGCCTCGGCGGCCTCGCCGGTCCCGGTGGCCGCACGGGCGTGCACTGTGCCCGCCGTGGTCACCAGGGCGGCGGTTCCTGTCGCCGCCGTCGCCGCCAGGAGGGAGCGTCTGCTGAGTCGCATGGGGGTCCTTCCGTCCCGGTCAGTCGGTGAGCGTGCTGGGGTCGACGGGCGGTTGCGGCAGGTGCAGCGCCGCCAGTTCCGCCTTGCCGGTCGCGTCGATCGGGAACGCCCAGGTGTGCACGAAGAAGTCGGTGAGGTCGTACCCCGCGATCCGGCTGGAGCAGGTGGCCAGGGCCCGGTAGCGCTTGGCGTTCTCCGTGTAGTCGGACTGGGGGTTCTCCTCGCGCACCAGCTTGTGCAGGCGGGGCCAGAAGTCCTCGCCGAACGCCAGCTCCAACTGGCGCAGCGGGACGAGCTTTTCGTACGCGCCGAAGGACTTCTCGTAGGTGAGTCCTGCCGTGCCGAACTTGCGCTGCGCGGACTGGAAGTGGTTCAGGCCCGTCGTCGGATCGACCGTCAGCAGGTTGGACGGCTGTCCCAGGGTGCGCTGCGCGGCCAGTGAGTAGATGTTGACGGTGACCTCGGTGAGGCCGGCCGGCTTGTAGGCCATCTGCTGATGGAGGTGGCCCAGTTCGTGGTAGAAGCCCCAGCCGCGGGTGCGCAGTCCCGTGACGGTGGTGGCACGGTCCAGATACGCACGCGGGAAGCCGTTGTAGCCGTGTGTGGCGTAGGCGCCGACGCCGGTCGGCACCTTGGTGACCTCGGTGAAGTGGTACGGCCCCGCCTTGCGCCGGTGCACCGGCCGCGATCCGTCGAGACCGCTGATCCGTGCGTGCGAGTCGATGATCGTCTCGATCAGCTCGAGCAGGGCGGCGTGGTCCTCGTCGCGGTACAGGAGCGCACCCTCGCGGGTGAGTGTCATGATCGTGTTCGGGGCGTGGAGTTCGACGTACGGGGAGGCGGTCAGCGTGTCGAGGCGCTGCCGGTACTCGGCCTCGGTGGTCTCGCCCAGCGTGAACACGGGCATCGGAACGGCGCCGGAACGGAACAGCACGCTCGCCTGCTCGCCGTTGCCCGTGAGCGTCAGGTAGACCGGGCCCCCGTGCGGGTCGGTCACCGTGTTGGCGCCGGCGAGCAGTGGGTAGCCGCGGGGCTGCTTGATCTCGCCGTAGTAGTCCCAGGCGCCGACCCAGAGGGTGGGGACGAGGCCGTCGTGCGGGCGGACCGTGAGCGCGAGTGCGGTGCCGGGCTGGGCGTACAGCCCCGTGGGCTCGAACTCGCTTCCGCGCAGTGCCTGTCCGAGACGGAGGCGTTCCGTCTCGGCGCCCGGCCGTGCGGTGACGAGGACCGTCGCCTGGGGCCTGCGGGTCCGCGCCGAGGCGGGACCGGCGGCGGTGCCGAGCGCGGCCAGGGCTCCGGCGCCCGCCGCCGAGGCGAGGACGGCGCGCCGGCTCATGGAGGACGACGCGGGCTGAGCGGGCGAGGGGAACGACGAGTACGTCGGAGTGCGCATGCGGAACTCTCCCTGCGGTGAACGAGCGCGGGACGGAGGCGTGCGGGGTGAACGGAACTCCGCGACAGCATGTAAGCGGTTGCTATCGAGCCGCAAGAGGGGTCGGGAAGTTACTGCGATTTTCTATGGCCGACTGCGGACAAGTACGGACAATGAATGCAGTAATCGTTCACACTCGGCTGTTCCTCGCGGACCGGGGCGTCACGGATTCGCGTACCACGATGTGCGTGCCCAGCCGCAGCGCGCCGGTCGTCGGCTCACGCCAGTCGTCCTCGTCGCCGCCCGACACGGCCAGCCGCACGGCCTGGCGCCCCATCTCCTCCAGCGGCACGTGCACGGTGGTCAGCTTGGGCCGCATCTCCTGCGCGACGGGGATGTCGTCGTATCCCACCAGGGAGATGTCCTTCGGCACCCTCTGCCCGGCCTCCTCCAGCGCCTGGGCGGCCCCGGCGGCGACCATGTCGTTGGCGGCGAACACCGCGGTGAAGTCGGGCCCGTCCCGCAGCAGTTCGGCCATGCGCCGCTGGCCGAAGCCGCGGCTGAACGCGCCGGGCTGGATCAGCTCCGGGTCCGGTGTCACGCCGCGCAGCTCCAGTGCGCGCCGGTGCCCGGCGAGCCGGTCGCGGGTGGTGGAGAGCTTGGGCGGGCCGCCCAGGTACAGGATGCGCTCGTGGCCCTGCATCAGGAGGTGGTCGGTGATGGCGAAGGCGCCGCCCTCGTTGTCGTACTCGACCGAGACGGTCGGGACGTGCTCGCCGAGCGGGGGCCTGCCGCACAGCACGAGTTTGGATCCGTCCGCGTCCAGCTCCCGTGCCCTGCGGGCCAGTTCGGAGGTGTAGGCGCGATCGGCGATGCTGCCGCCCACCACGATGACCGCATCGGCCCGCCGCTCGTGCATCAGCTCGATGAAGGCCAGCTCACGCTGCGGGTCGCCCTGGGTGCAGCAGACCAGGCAGAGCCGGCCGCCCAGCGTCGCCTCCCGCTCCACCCCGCGGGCGATGTACGCGTAGAAGGGGTCGACGACCTCGTTGACGATGATGCCGACCGTGCGGTTGGAGACTCCGGCGAGGGCGCGGGCATGGGCGTTGACCACGTAGCCGAGCTCGCGCATCGCGGACTCGACCCGTTCCCGGGTGGCCTGTGCGACCGGGTAGTTCCGGTTCAGTACGCGCGAGACGGTCGCCGTGGAGACGCCCGCGAGCCGCGCCACGTCGGTGACCGTCGCCCGCCGCTGCCCGTCCACGGCCGTGCTCTGCCTACGCATCCGGTCCACCCCCTGCTGGCTGTTGTGTGACGTCGAGCCTAGAGCCTGCGGAACCCCACCGCTCATGCGATCCGCCCCAGGTCGGCCCGGTACACCGGGTGTGCGAAGGCCGCGCCGTTCGCGTACCGGTTCAGCTCCTCGACGGCGAGCGCGCCGAGGCGCCCCACCTCGTTGCCCTGGGCGCCCGCCAGATGCGGGGTGAGGAAGACGTTCGGCAGGTCCCACAGGGGATGCCCCTTCGGCAGCGGCTCGGGGGACGACACGTCGAGCACCGCGTCCAGTCGCCCGCTGACCAGGTGCTCCGTCAGCGCCTGGGTGTCCACCAGCGTTCCCCGTGCCGTGTTGACCAGCAGGGACCCCGGCCGCATCAGGCCGATCCTGCGGGCGTCGATCATGCCGCGGGTCTCGGGGGTCTCGGGGGCGTGGACGGTGACCACGTCGCTCTTGGCCACCAGGGTGTCCAGGTCCGCGGGGGTGACCCCGAGTCCAAGAGCCTCGGCGTGGGTGACGTAGGGGTCGTACAGCAGGACGTCGGCGTCGAGGATCCGGAGCAGTTCGATGACCCGTCGGCCGATCCGTGAAGCGCCGACGACCCCGACGGTCAGCCCGTGCGTACCGAGCCAGTGCTGGCGGTCCAGGTCGGCTCCGGTGCGGTGCGTCCGCCGGGAACGGAACAGCTCGGCCAGGGGGAACACCCGCTTCGCCCCCATGATGATCGCGGCCAGCGTGTATTCGGCGACCGGCACGGCGTTGGCCGCGGCCGCGGAGGAGACGACGATGCCCCGGTCGAAGGCCACCGGGGACAGAAACGTCTTGACCGTGCCCGCCGCGTGGATCACGGCCCGCACGGCGGGCGCCCGTTCCAGCAGCGCCGCGTCGACGGGCGGGCACCCCCAGCCGGTCAGCAGGACCTCCGCTCCGGCCAGCGCCGCGACGGCGTCCGGCGAATCGAACTCGCTGATGAGGGACGGGCTGTTCAGGTCGGCGATGTCTTCGAGCCGGGCGCGCACCGGGGGCGGGAAGACGGCGTCGAGCAGTCCGGGGTTCATGACCAGGACCGTGCGCGGCCGCCTGGGTGCCGGTGTCGCTCCATCGGTCCCGGAACGAGCCGGCACCTCTTCGGTGGTTCGCACCCTGCCTCCGGACAGTAATCGTGTTCTATGGAATGACCGGCACGCTAAGGAGCAGCGCACCCGGCCGTCAAGCGCGGCCGCTGCCCAACTGCCCGTTTTCCGTCGCGATTTGTGTGTACGTCCCGACGCAGCCGCACAGTCGGGCAACGCGTAACACGGCCGTTTCCCCGCATCTATTGACGCTGAGGTTAACCGCTTACTAACTTGCCGCCGCAGAAGGTCACCACGCGCCACCCAGCCGAACAGGACGCGCCATGGCTGAATCAGCACCCCCGCTGCCGAAGGAACGGACCCTGTGGCAACGGATCAAGCGGGACCGGGTGATGCTGCTGCTCACACTGCCCGGGCTGCTCTACTTCATCGTCTTCCACTACGTGCCGCTGCTCGGTTACGTCGTCGCGTTCCAGGACTACGAGCCGTACCTCGGCTACATGCACAGCGTCTGGGTGGGCTTCTCCAACTTCACGGCGGCATTCGGTGAGTCGGCGTTCT
Organism: Streptomyces viridiviolaceus; assembly: GCF_014650995.1. GTDB lineage: Bacteria > Actinomycetota > Actinomycetes > Streptomycetales > Streptomycetaceae > Streptomyces > Streptomyces viridiviolaceus. The sequence goes on along the minus strand of NZ_BMWA01000014.1, from coordinate 116,447 downwards.
GGTCCGCGACGTCCAACACCCTGGAGATCGCCCTCATCCAGCTGGTGTTCTTCTTCCCGATCCCCGTCGCCCTGGCCCTGCTGCTCAACAGCATCACCAGCGACCGCGTCAGACGCTTCGTACAGAGCGTCGTCTATCTGCCGCACTTCATCGGCTGGGTCATCATCGTCTCGATCTTCCAGCAGCTCCTGGGTGGCGCCGGCCTCCTGCCCGACGTGCTCGCGGGGCTCGGCCTCCCGCGCTACGACATGATGAGCGACCCCGACGCGTTCCCGTGGCTGCTCACCCTCCAGGTGGCCTGGAAGGACGCGGGCTGGGGCACGATCATCATCCTCGCCGCGCTGCTCACCATCGACAGACAGCAGTACGAGGCCGCAGCCATCGACGGAGCCGGCCCCTGGCGCAGGCTCTGGCACGTCACCCTGCCCGGCATCGCGCCCGTCCTGATCCTGCTGCTCATCCTCAACCTCGGGCAGATCCTCTCCGTCGGCTTCGAACAGATCCTGCTCCAGCGCGACGCGGTCGGCCCGGACGCCGGTGAGGTCCTCGACACGTACGTCTACTACCACGGCATCAAGGACAACGACTGGGGCGTCGCCGCCGCCGTCGGGCTCGTCAAGGCCGTCATCGGCACCGCTCTCGTCCTGGGCGCGAACAAACTGGCCCACCGCCTCGGCCACGAAGGGGTGTACCGCGGTGCTGACCGCTGAGAAGACACAGCCCGGCTCCGTACGCACGGAGCCGGCGAACAGGGACGGCCGCACGGCCTCGAGGAAGTCCGACGGCCGGCCGCCGTGGATGGAGAAGCCGACCCGTACCGGCCGGCTCGCCAAGGGCCTGGCCCTCGTCGTCGTGGTCTCCGCCGTCGCCTACCCGCTGCTCGGTGTCATCGGCACCAGCTTCGCCTCGCAGACCGACATCATCCGCTCCACCGGCCTCGTCCTGTGGCCGGACCACCCGACGCTCGACGCCTACCGCACCATCTTCACCGGCGGCGTCGTGACCCGGGCCCTGATCGTCAGCGTCGGCATCACCGTGGTCGGCACGCTCGCCAGCCTGCTCGTGACCATCGGCATGGCCTACGGGCTGTCGCGCCGCGAGGTCACGGGCTCCCGCTTCATCCTGATGACGGCGCTGTTCACCATGCTGTTCAACGCGGGCATCATCCCCAACTTTTTGCTGGTCAAGGGACTCGGCCTGTACGACACCTACGCGGCACTGGTGCTGCCCACCCTGGTCAGCGCCTTCAACCTGGTCGTCCTGCGGTCCTTCTTCATGAGCCTGCCCGAGGAGCTGTACGACGCGGCGAAGGTCGACGGGGCCGGCGACCTCGGCATCCTCGTACGGATCGTGCTGCCGCTGTCCAAGGCCGTCCTCGCCGTGATCAGCCTCTTCTACGCCGTGACGTACTGGAACGCCTTCTTCAACTCCCTCCTGTACCTGGACGACTCCGAAAAATGGCCGCTCCCCATGGTGCTGCGCACCTACGTCCTCCAGGGCCAGAGCCTCAACAGCGCCTCCGTCGGTGAGGCGCTCGCCCCGCAACAGGCCGTGCAGATGGCGGTCCTCGTGATCGCCGTCGTGCCGATCCTGCTCGTCTACCCCTTCCTCCAGCGCTACTTCACCAAGGGCGTGCTCACCGGGGCCATCAAGGGCTGAGCGCGGGCGACAACCGGCCTCTTCCCCACTTCTCTCAAGGAGATTTCCGTGTCGAGCTCCACTCCCCTCAACCGCAGAGCGCTGTTCCGCATGGGTGCGGGCGCCGGTCTGACGCTGGCCGCGGCGCCACTGCTCGCCGCCTGCGGCGACGGCGGTACGAAGGCGAAGGCGGAGGCCAAGAGCGCCTCGCTGCTGCCCCGAACCACGGTGCGCGACATCGGCCTCACCCCCGACCTGCCCGGTACCGCCGCCGGCGTACCGCAGGGCTACTTCAGCTATCCGGCCAAGCCGCTGCGGGCCACGAAGGGCGCCCCGCTGAAGGGGGCGTCCCCGATCAGCGCGACGCTGGAGACGTTCTCCCCTCCCCCGCCCGGCCGCTCGAGGAACGCGGCCTGGCGGGAGATCGAGAAGCTGCTGGGCGGCAAGGTCGACGTCACCGCGGTGCCCGCCGACGACTACGGCACCAAGTTCTCCACGATGGTCGCCAGTGACAGCCTGCCCGACCTCTTCATGTACCCCGAGGTCGGCGGCGTCGACAACAAGGCCGCCTTCCTCCAGGCCAAGTGCGCCGACCTGACCCCGTACCTGGCCGGCGACAGGATCAAGGACTACCCGAACCTCGCCGCGATACCCAAGGCCGCCTGGCAGGCCGCGATCTTCGGCGGGAAGCTCTACGGCATCCCGATCGCCCGCACCGGCACCGGCGGAGCCGGGTTCTACCGCCATGACCTGTTCGAAGAGATCGGCATCACCAGCCTCGACCAGATCACCGGCCTCGACCGGTTCGTCGAGGCGTGCAAGGAGCTGACCCGCCCCGAGAAGGACCAGTACGCGATCATCGCCGGAGTGACCAGCGTCCTCGCCATGTCGGCGGGCGCACCCTACTTCTGGCGGCTCGACGCGAAGACCGGCAGGTTCACCGCCGACCTGGAGACACCGGAGTACCGCCAGGCCGTGGAGACCGCCAGGTCCCTGTACAAGGCGGGCTGCTTCTACCCAGGCACCCTCCAGATGTCCGGGGCGCAGAAGGCCCAGTACACGGACATGTTCAAGAACGGCAAGGGCGCGTACGTCTACGACGGTCTGCCCACCTACCTGGCACCCGGCGTCGGCTACATCGCCGCCATGAAGGCGATCGACGCGTCGTACGACCCACGGCCCTTCATCCCGTTCGGCAAGGACGCCATCGCCTGGACGGACAACGTCGAGCTCCAGAACACGCACCTGAAGAAGGCGTCCGGCGAACGCGTGAAACAGGTGCTCGCGCTGGCCGACTTCGCGGCCTCGCCCTTCGGCAGCCTGGAGTACACGCTGATCAACTACGGTGTCGAGGGCACCGACTTCACGCGCGACGCCAAGGGCAACCCCGCGCTCACCGAGCGGGGCAGCCAGGACGTCACCGTCCCCTGGAAGTTCATGGCCTCCGCCGTCCCCGCGGTCTACAGCGCCGACTCCGAGGCGGGTGTCCGTCACGTGCACAAGACGCTGAGCACGATGATCCCGATGATGGAGCAGTCCCCCACCCTCCAGTACTCCTCGCCCACCTGGGACTCCAAGGGCAGCGGCAGCCTGCTCACGCTCAAGCAGGACGGGCTCAAGGACATCATCGCCGGCCGCAAGCCCATGTCGGCCTACGACCAGCTCGTCAAGGACTACCTCGCCAAGGGCGGCGAACAGGCCCGGAGCGAGTTCGAGGAAGCCGTCCAGAAGGGGAAGAAGTGACGACCCGCCGCTCCGCCCTCGGATTCTGCGGTGCCGCGGTCGCCGCAGCCGTGGCCGTGCCCCTGTTCGATCCACCCGCCGCCGCACACAGCTCCGGCTTCGACCCGGCCCCCGGCTCCGACGGCGTCGGCGATCCCCTCTTCCCGACCCTCGGCAACGGCGGCTACCAGATCGTCCACTACGACCTGACCTTCGACTTCACCCCGGTGACGTACGACTTCACCGCCGTCGTGCGGATGCACGCCAGGGCCACCCAGGACCTGTCCGCGTTCAACCTGGACACCGACGGCCACACCATCGACTCCGTCACGGTGAACGGCAGCCCCGCCACGTGGGCGATCGCACCCGGCAAGAGCGGTCAGGAACTCACCGTCACCCCGGCGTCCCCCCTGCGCGACGGCCGGCCCTTCACGATCGGGATCCACTACCACGGCAACGGCAAGGCGCCCCGGCTCGGCCTCACCGGCTGGAGGTTCGGCAGCGACGGCGGCTTCGCCTCCGCGGCCCAGTCCTCCCGCGCCGACACCTTCCTGCCCTGCAACGACACGCCCTCCGACAAGGCCACCTGGACCTTCCACATCAGTGCGCCCGAGGGCTTCGTCGCCACCGCCAACGGCGAACTGCTGCACAAGACCCCCGGCGCGAACGGCTCCACCGTCTGGCACTTCGGCCTGCGCGAGCGGATGGCGACCGAACTCATCGGCATCGCCGTCGTCAAGGGCACCTACCTGTACGGGACCAGCCACCGGGGGCTCCCGCTGCGGCACGTCGTCCCGCAGGGCCGGGAGGACGAGTACGCGCCCGTGGTCGCCCGCACCGCGGACCATCTGGCCTGGCTGGAGGCGAAGTTCGGCCGCTACCCGTTCTCCGTCTACGGCGTCCACATCTACGACGGGTACACCGACGCCCTGGAGAACCAGACGCTCTCCCTCTTCTCCACCAACTGGTTCAGACCGAACGCCAACGGCCGTCCGACGTACGAGAGCACCATGGTCCACGAGCTGGTCCACCAGTGGTTCGGCGACTCCGTCACCCCCGCGGACTGGCAGCGGGCGTGGCTCAACGAAGGCCCCGCCGTGTACTACGCCGCCCTGTACAGCGAGGAGCGCGGCTGGTCCGTGCTCACCGACAAGATGAAGGCGACCTACGGCAAGCTCGACGCGATCCGCGCCAAGGACGGCCCGCCCGGACTGCCCAAGGCCCTCGGCGGCACCAACATCTACGACGGCGGCGCGCTCGTCCTGTACGCCCTGCGCCGGCGGATCGGCGACCGCGCCTTCGACCGTGTCATGCGGATCTGGCCCGAACGGTTCAAGGACCGCAACGTCTCCAGCGAGGACTTCATCGCCCACACCGTCCACGTCGCCGGTGACCGGTCCCTCGACGGCTTCCTGCGCGACTGGCTCTTCGGAGCCGTCAATCCGCCCATGCCCGGGCACCCGGACTGGAGGGCCGACAGGTGAACCACGCGACGAAAGCCCTGCGGCTGACCGCCGCCGCCTGCGCGGCGGCCCTCGCCGCCCTGCTCACCGCGCCCGCGGCCCAGGCCGCCCCACAGCCCCGCACCCTGTACGCGTCCCCGGACGGCGGGGGCTCCTCCTGCACCGTCTCCCGGCCCTGCACCCTGAAAGGCGCCCGGGACACGGCCCGCGCCGAGACCGGCCGCGATGTCCGCGTACTTCTCGAGGACGGTACGTACGAGCTCACCCGACCGCTCCGGCTGGGCGCCGCCGACTCCGGTGCGCAGGGCCGCACGGTCACCTGGGCGGCGGCTCCCGGCGCCCGTCCCGTCCTGTCCGGCGGCCGGGCCGTCACCGGCTGGACGGAGAACAGCGACGGAACCTGGACCGCCGACGTTCCGGCCGGTGTCACACCGCGCCAGCTCTTCGTCGACGGACAGCGCGCCGTCCGCGCCCGCGGAGAGTCCTGCGCCCCCACTGTCTGCGACGCCACCGGAACCGGCATGACCGGGGCGAACGCCACCGGCATCGCCGAGTGGCAGCGCCCCACGGACGCCGAGGCCGTCATCCGGATCCGCTGGCGCAACTACCACTGCCGGATCGCCGGCGTCAGCGGCGACCTCCTGACCTTCGCCCGGCCCTGCTGGACCAACTCCTCCAGCGGCACCGGCCGTACCGGTCCCGCCTGGGACTCCACGACCGTCGACTCCACCCGCTACAGCGGGGTCGCCTTCTTCGAGAACGCGCGGGAACTGCTCGACGAACCGGGCGAGTTCGCCTGGAACTCCCACGAGCGCACCGTGACCTACCTGCCGCGCGAGGGCGAGGACATGCGGAGCGCCAGGGCCGTCACCCCGCACACGGAACAGCTCCTCGTCCTCGACCGCGCCCACGACATCACCGTCAGCGGAATCGGCTTCGCCCACGCCGCCTACCGTCAGCCCGACACCGACGAGGGCTACGCGGGCACCCAGGCCGGTCTCACCCTGACCGGCACCACCGGCCCCGTCGACCACGCGGGTCGCCATTACACGAAACCGACGGCCGCCGTCACCGTACGCGGCGGACAGCGCGTCCGTATCGACCGGGCGAGTTTCGGACGACTCGGCGGCGCAGGGGCGATCCTGGAAGCCGGCACCAAGGACAGCTCCGTGACCCGGTCGGCCTTCAGCGACCTGTCGTCGGGCGCGATCTACGTCGGAGACACCGAGCCACTGCCCGGGGAGGCACTCGCCGGCGAGCGGAACACGGTCGCGTACAACACCATCAGCCGCATCGGCGTCGAGTACACCGACTCCGTGGGCATCTGGGCGGGCTACGAGGCGGAACTCGCCGTCGAGCACAACACCCTCAGCCGGCTCCCGTACTCCGGGATCTCCATCGGCTGGGGCTGGAACCAGCCCGAGGCGCAGACCTCCGTCATGCGTGACAACAAGATCACCGCCAATCGGATCACCGACGTCATGGAGGTCGCCCACGAGCAGCACGACGGCGGCGCGATCTACACGCAGGGGGCACAGCCGGGAACCATCGTGTCGGAGAACTACGTCAACCGCTCCGCGTTCGGCAACACCGAGCGCGACGGCAACGGCGTCTACCTCGACGAGCAGTCCTCGCACATCCTCGTCGAGCGGAACGTCATCACCCGCATCGGCTACAAATGGGTGTCGAACTGGGCCGACTACGGCATCGAGAACACGGCCCGGTCCAACTGGACCGACACCGCGGCGCCGGCCCTCTCCGGCCGGGGCTCGGTCATGACGGACAACCTCACCGGCCTGGACCGGCTGCCCGCCGCGGCGCTCGCCGTCGCCGCCAGGGCCGGCGCCCACGGCGGCCCGGTCGAGCGGCTGCGCACCGACCTGGCCCGCACGGGCACGGCCACCCAGTCCTCGACCGACGGAACCGGCACCGCGGAACTGGCCCTGGACGGCGACACCACCACCGACACCCGCACCCTGTCCGAGCCCGGTGCCTGGTGGCAGGTCGATCTCGGCGCCACCCACCGGGTCCGCCGGATCGAGATCTGGAACAACTCCTCGATGACGACCGCCGACTTCGACGTCATCACGGACGACGAGACGATCCACGTCAGCGGAAAGTCACTGCGCCCGACGGTTGTGGACCTGGACAGCAGCACCCGCACCGTGAAGATCGCGGTGTCCGGAAGTGGACGCGTGGCCCTTTCCCACGTACTCGTCCACCCCTGACCAACCCACCGAGCGAAGGAAGACCCATGACCGACCTCCGTCTGGGCGTCCTCGGATACGGACTGCGCGGCTCGCTGGCCCGCACCGCCCACCGGCCCGGCTCCGGCGCCCGCGTCACCGCACTGGCGGAGCCGGATCCGCGCGCCCGTGCGGAGGCGGCCGTGGCCTTCCCCGAAGCGCTGCTGACCGCCGACCACCGCGAGGTGCTCGCGCACACCGGCATCGACGCGGTGCTGATCCTCACCCCTGACCACACCCACGCCGACCTGGCCTGTGAAGCGCTCCGCGCGGGCAAACCCGTCTTCGTCGAGAAGCCGCTCGACATCAGCGTCGAGCGCTGCGACACCATCCTGCGCACGGCGTACGAGACCGGTACCCGGCTCTACATCGGTCACAACATGCGTCACATGCCGGTCGTCCGGCTGATGCGCGACCTCGTGCGGCGCGGTGCGGTCGGCGAGGTCAAGACCGTCTGGATCCGGCACTTCGTCGGCTACGGCGGCGACTGGTACTTCAAGGACTGGCACGCCGAACGGCGGTACACCACAGGGCTGTTGCTGCAGAAGGCCGCCCATGACATCGACGTCCTGCACTGGCTGGCCGGCGGGTACGCGCGGGACGTACAGGCACTGGGCGACCTGATGGTGTACGGCGACAATCCGCACCGCCGCGAGCCCGGTGAGCCGAAGGCAGACGACTGGTACACCAAGGACGGCCACTGGCCGCCGCACACCCAGCGGTCGCTCAACCCCGTCATCGACGTGGAGGACGTCTCGCTCCTCAACATGCGCCTGGACAACGGGGTGCTGGCCGCCTACCAGCAGTGCCACTTCACGCCCGACTACTGGCGCAACTACACCGTGATCGGCGACGCGGGCCGGCTGGAGAACTTCGGTGACGGACCCGGCGGATGCGTCAAGGTCTGGAACGCCCGCCGCTCCGGCTACCGTCCGGAAGCGGACGAGGTGCACGGCATCCCGGCCGCCGAGGACGAGGCGGGCCATGGCGGAGCCGATCCGCTCCTGGTGGACGAGTTCCTGCGGTTCGTCCGGGAGGGCGGCCGCACGGACACCTCTCCGGTCGCGGCCCGCATGGCGGTCGCGGCGGGCGTCCGGGCCACGGCGTCCCTCCGCGACGGCGGCACGCCCCGCCGCGTACCTCCGCTGGACGCGGACCTGGCGGAGTACTTCGAACGCGGTCAGGTCCGGGTCAGCCGGCCGGCGACGCCTCCCTGAAGGTCGCGGCGAGTTCGCTGCGGGAGCGGATCCCGAGCTTGGCATAGACGTGCGTCAGGTGGTACTGCACCGTCTTGACCGAGATGAACAGCTCCAGCGCCGCCTGCTGATTGGTCGCCCCGGCGGCGACCAGTCGGGCCACAGCCTGCTCCTGCGGCGTGAGCCGGGCCATGCCGGGAGCGGCGCGGCTGAGCTGCAGTCCGCCGGCCTGCAGCTCCCGGTCGCAGCGCTCCACGTAGGTGCCGACGCCCAGGGTCGCGTAGGCGTCGCGGGCGTTCTTCAGGACGGTGTCGGCCTCACGCCGTTCACCGGCCCTGCGCAGGGTCTGGCCGTAGGCGGAATTGACCCGTGCCCGGTCGTAGGGAACACCGAGATGCTCACGCCCGCCCAGGAGTCCGCGCTGCTCGAGCGGCGCCTGGACGTGGGGGTTCTGCGCCCGCCGATCCGCCGGGAGGACATCGCCCCCCGCCTGCTCGCCGACGAGCCGCTGATCGTCGCCGCGCCGGAGGAGCACTGGCTCGCCGGGGCGGACACCGTCCGGGTCGAGCAGCTGCGGCACGAGGACTTCATCATGTACGGCGCCCCGCTCGGCTCCGTGGTCAACGACGCCGTCGTCCGCAGCTGTCTCGCGTCGGGTTTCCACCCGCACTGCGCGTACGAGGTCACCGAGACCTCGGCCGCCCTGGCCCTGGTGGCCGCCCGGCCTCGGCATCGCCGCTCACCGTGCCGCTGGTCCTGGCCTGGCGCGCGGACGACGAGTCACCGCTGCTGCGGAACGTGCTGCGGGTGCTGGAGCGGAACGACGTGTTTCCCGAAGGACTTGAAGGAGTGGCATGAAGATCGTGGACGACGGGACGACCATGACCGAAACCACCACCTTCGAGCAGGCCACCGCGGCTGCGTCCGGTGCCGCCGCCACCGAACAGTTCCGCAGCAAGCAGCGGACCGGGACCTCCGACGTCGGCACCGGGCGCGTGGACACCCTGGTCTCCGACCTCCAGCCCCGGGCGTTGTACGCCGCACTGTCCGCCCACCTGGTCGCCGCCGGTACCGGGGACGGGGCACGGAGGTCGTCGGCGGCGTCTCCGGCCGTCACACTCCCCGCGCCGAGCAGTGACAGCACGTGGTGGCCGTAGGCGACGCGGCAGGGGAAGCACGCGCCGTGGCGCAGCACTTCGGACGCGGCTTCGGCCCGTCGTCGAGCGGGAGGGCGTCAGGCGATCACGGCCTCCCAGGTGTCGACGGCGTAGTGGACCGTCATGCCGTGGCGCCCGTACAACCGGGGAGCACCGGTCGCGTTGGCCGTGTCGACGCCGAGGCCCACCGTGTCCCGCCCACGTGCGGCGAAGCCCGCGAAGGCGTGCCGGAGCAGGAAGCCGCCCAGGCCGCGGCCGCGGGCCTCGCGCAGGACGCCGACGCTGCGTATCCAGCCCATGGCCTCGCGGTCGTTCCGGGCCAGCAGGAACCCGGCGTCCCCCAGGTCGTCGGTCCCGGCGATCCACACCAGGGACCAGTCCAGCCCTTCGGCGTCGACGTCGCTCAGCCACCGGCGGTAGTCACGCGGCTGGAAGTCGAAGTGGTCGGCGAACGTCGCCTGGTACAGCTCGTGCACGCGGACGCGGTCCGCCTCGGTGGCGCAGGCCCGCACCCGCACGCCCGCCGGGGGCTCGGGCGGGAGGTCCTTCGCCGGGTCCAGGGGCCGGTGCAGCACGTGGTGGCGCCGGACGGTGCTCCAGCCCCGCGCGGCGAGGAGGGCGGTGTCGGTCGTGGGCCGGACGTTGAGGTGCAGGTGGACGACGGCCCGTTCGGCGCCGTTGTCCCGTGCCTTGGCCAGGGCACGGGTCTCCATCGCGGCGAGGAGGCGCAGCCCGGTCTGCTGGTGGTCGGGCAGCACGTAGTGGTCGATGTCGACGCGCTCCCCGCCGGACTCGTCCCACAACAGCCCGTACGCCACCAGCCGGTCCTCGTCGACGGCCACCCAGGAGTCGCGCCGCAGGTCGGTCTCCGGATGCTTCAGGTCGGCTTCGACGGTGTGCTGGTCGGTCTCGGGGCGGCCGATCTCGATCCGGTCGATCTCGTTGAGGAGTGCCGTGACGGCGGGAGCGTCGTCGAGGGTGGCCGGGCGCAGGAAGGCAGGGGACATGACGGCAGGGTCCGGGGCGCAGGCGGGCGCCCGCAACAGGTTTTCCGCGACCGGCTCGCCGTCCGCCCGCTCCCGCAAGGCGCGTTCCTCCCGTATGCGCTCACACGGCCGTGCACGGTGGCGCCGCGTCCTGGTTGCCGCGCAGGACGTGGTCGCGGCGGTCATGACCGGACGCGCCGCAGCCGGCCGCACACGGGCGGGCGACGGTGCGACGGCCGGCGGTGGCACCGGGACGCTGCCGATCGGTCGGGGTCGCCCGATGCGCGCTGTCGTACCGCTCAGTTGCCGCCGTCTGCGCCGGCCGGGCTGCGTGGCGCGGGGGCGGAACGCTGCCCGGGCATTACCGCGGCGGCGGCGCGCAGCGCGACCGTGAGCCGGTCGCGTATCCGCCGGACGTCGGCCGGTGTGCGCTGAGGAGCGGCGGCGGCGCAGGCGGGCAGGTTGGCCTTGGCCAGTGCGCTCAGCACGGCGCGCGGGCCGCTGTCGATGTAGGTGGTGAAGCCGGCCCCGTGCATCGCGTGCAGGGCCTGGCGGAAGTCCATGGGTTCGGCGAGATGGCAGACCGCGGCTGTGCGCAGTTGGGCCGGGGTGTGCGCGCGCCGGCCGGCGGCGGTGTACACGGCCAGGGCGGGCGGCTTGACCGGCTGCGCTCGCAGCAGGCTGCGGAAGGCTCGTTGGACGTCGGTGAGCAGTGGGTGGTGGTAGGCGGTGCGGCTGGTCAGGGGGGTGGCGCGGTGTCCGCGGGCATGAGCGCCGTGCCGGACGAGTGCCAGGTCGTCGTCAGGGCCCGCGAGGACGGTCTGCGTGGGAGCGTTGCGGGCTGCGATCCGTACCTGCGGTGTGCCGCAGGTACGGATCAGCCCTGCCGCTTGGTCGTCGGTCATGTCGACGGCCAGCAGACCGGCCGGGGGCAGCGCGGCCTCGCGCAGCAGCCGGTCACGGACGCCCAGGAGAGCGGCCCCCTGGTGCACGGTGATGACGCCGGCGACGGTGAGAGCGGCGAGGTCGCCCATGCTGTGCCCGAGGACGGCGTCGACGGGTGTGTGCGTGAGGGTGAGCAGCACGGTGGCGGAGGCGACGACACAGGAGTAGGTGGCGAGGTCGAAGGCGAGAGGGCTGGCGGACAAAAGTTCACCGGGGGCGGGCGCGCCGTCCTCCGTGAGCAGGCGGCTGACCGGTGGGACGGTGCTCACCGGGCCGGGGATGCGGGCGTCCACGGTCTGCAGCACCCCGCGGACAGCGGGGTGGTCGCGCAGGTGACGCAGTGCCCCGGGGACGTAGGCGCCCTGCCCCGGACACATCAGCACGGTGCGGGGTCCGCCTCCGCCGGGGACGGGCCTGTCGGGAGTCATGACGTACTGGTGAGGACGAGCGCGACGTTGTGTCCGCCGAAGCCCACACTCGTGCTGAGGGCCGCCAAGGGGCCGGAGGGCAGCGGTTCGGGTCCGGGCCCGACGACGTTCAGGTCGATGTCCGGGTCGAGGCGGTCGAGGCTGCGGACCGGGGGCGCTGTTCTCTCCTTCACCGCAAGGACGGTGGTGATGGCCTCGATGGCTCCCGCGGCACCCAGTGTGTGGCCGAGAGCGGCTTTGGGCGCGCTGACCGCCACGTTCTTCAGCGCGTCACCGAACACCTGGTGAAGGGCCTGCGCTTCGGTGAGGTCCCCGACGGGTGTGGAGGTGGCGTGGGCGTTGATGTGCTGGATCTCCTCCGGCAGGAGCCCGGCGTCGCGCAGGGCGGCGCTGACCGCAGCGGCACAGCCCGTTCCGCCCGGGGCGGGCTGCGCCACGTGGTGGCTGTCGTTGGTGATGCCCGCGCCCGTCAGTCGACCGTGGACGCGGGCCCCCCGCGCTGCGGCGTGCTCCACGCTTTCGAGCACCAGGATCCCGGCGCCCTCTCCCATCACGAAGCCGTCCCGGGCCTCGTCGAACGGCCTGGACGCCCGCTGGGGGTCGTCATAGTGCCGGGACAGCGCCCGCAACCGGGCGAACCCGGCGAGGGCGAGCGGGTGCAGGGCCGCCTCGGTGCCGCCCGCGACCACGACGTCGGCACGCCCCTGACGGATCATGTCGAGGGCCTGGGCGACGGCCTCGGCACCGGAGGCGCAGGCGCTGACCGGGGCGTGGACCCCGGCTCGCGCACCGACCAGCAGGCCCACTTCGGCGGCGGAGTGGTTGGGCAGCATGACCGGAATGGCACGCGGGCTGACCCGGCCGACGCCCCCGGTCTCCAGCCGCCTGTTCTGCTCCAGGATGCTGGTAAGTCCGCCCAGTCCCACTCCCACCACCACGGCAAACCTGGAGCCGCCCTCGGTGCGGGCAGGCTCCTCCCCCAGGCCGGCGTCCCGCAGCGCTTCGCTTGCGGCGACCAGCGCGAACTGCGCCGAGCGATCGCAGTGCGAGGCCTTCGCGGCCGACAGGACCGTGCCGGGGTCCACCGCCGCCGGCGCCGCCAGATACACCTGCGCGGGGCCCTCGGGGGCGCCGAAGTCGATTCTGCGGACTCCGCAGCCGCCTGCCAGCAGGGCCCGCCACGTGGTCCGCACGTCGCCGCCGAGCGCCGTCGTCATCCCCAGTCCGGTGACGGCGACGGCGTGTGCGCGGGCGGAGCCGGACCGCCGGCTCGAGCTCACGGCGCTTCACCGGCGGGGGCAGGGGCGGCTGCGGCGAGGTGGGCGGCGATCTGACGGACCGTCGTGAGCTGCGCCGCCTCCTCCTCCGGGACCTGGATCTGCCAGCGGTCCTCGATCGCGGCGACCAGTTCCAGGAAGGCCAGCGAGTCCACGCCGAGGTCGTCCTTGAGCGAGGAGTCGGGTTCGACCTCCTCGACGGTCAGGTCCTCGACCGTGGCGGCCAGCAGCTCGCGCAACTCGTCGAGCAGTTGGCGTTCGTCCGCGTGAGACGGCATGGAAGGTTCCTCCTTGGTTCGCCCACAGCGCGCCGGGGCAACGGGCCGGCACACGGCTCTTCCGGATGCGCCGGCTGAAGCAGCGCACCGGCACCGTGCCGGATGCACGCCGTCAGCCTTTCCTCGCATCCGGCACCGCACGCGTCACGTGGGGAGGAGGGCGAAGCGTGGGGAGCACCTGGGGGGCGCCAGTCGGCCGGTCACAGCATCAGCACGCGTACAAGCGCCCCACCCGGGACCGAGGGTTCGCCCCCTCCGCGGCGCACGGCCTTGTCAGCCGTGGTTCGCCCTGCCTCTGCCACCGCGGAATCACCGAGGGACACGAACTCCTAGGAGGGGGAGACCTCGAGCACGGCCTTGCCGGAGACGCGGCGACCGCGCAGGGCGTCGGCGGCCTCGTCGAAGCGTTCCCAGGACCCCTGCCAACCGATCTCCACGGCCAGGTCCCCCTGGGCGGCCAGCTCGGTCAGCACGGCCAGATCGGCACCGGCGGGGCTGTCGATGACGAAGGAGGTCAGCGACTTGGCGGGGCCGACGGTGGCGTACGGCGGGAACACGGCCGGCTCCCCGGAGGTCCAGCCGACGCTCTGGACGCTGCCGCCGGGGGCGAGCAGATTCCACGCGGCGACCAACTGCGGTCCCCCGACGCCGTCGACGACGATGTCGACGGCCTCCTCCAGCCCGTCCAGCCCGATCAGCACCTCGTCGGCACCGATCTCCCCGAGTCCCTCGCCGCGGGCGGCCGAGCCGACGGAGGCGATCACATGGGCGCCGGCCCGCGCCGCCAACTGGACGGCGAACCGGCCGACACCGCCCGAGGCACCGGTGATCAGCACTCGCTTGCCCGCGTCGAGCCCGGCGTTGCGCAGCGACCGCAGCGCGGCGACACCGGCCACGGGCAGACCGACCGCCCGCGCCGGCTCGAGTTCCTTCGGCACTTCGGCGAGCGCGGACACGGGGACCGCGACCCGCTCCGCGAACGCCCCCGAGGTGAGCGCCACGACCCGGCTGCCGACGGCCGGGCCGCTCCCGTCGGCGGCGGCCCGCACCACGACTCCGACGGCGTCCGACCCGAGCACCGCTCCGGCCGGAACCCGCCCGGACCGGGCGTCGTTGAGGTCGCCGTAGTTCAGCGACACGTGCGTCACGTCCACCAGTACCTCGCCCGAACCGGCCTCGGGCTCGGGCACCTGTGACAGGCGGACCGCGTCGGGCGCGGACGGATCGACGACAAGGGCCCGGACGGGCATGGCTTCCCCCTCGACTGGCGACACACGGCAACACCTTGCTCCAGCCATGATCAACAACAAGCCCGCCCGGCGGAAGCCTGCCCTGCGCTTCTCCACAAGCGGACGGTGCGTGCCTCACTCCCCGACGACCTCGGACAGGGGCTTTGCGACGAGGGCGTGGGCGAGCGACAGTCGAGCCCGCCCGGCCATCCGTGCTCAGTGCGCCAGCAGATCGTCCAGTTCGGCCGCGAAGAGCAGAGCGGGGTCGAAGCCCATCCCGGTGAAGTGGCCGGCGAGTTCCAGGGACAGGACACCGTGCAGCCGGGTCCAGAAGCGCAGGGCCCGGTGCAGGACCGCGGGCGGGGCGGGGTGGCCGTCCGCCCAGTCGCGGTGATCCGCGAGGTGCGCGTCGAACGGCGTCGCGGGACTGTCCGGGGGCAGCTTGGCGCAGGCGTCGAGCAGGGTCGCCATGGTCTCGGACGAGATGCGCGTGATGTCGTCGGGCGCGTGGTAGCCCGGGACCGGGGTGCCGTAGATGAGGAGATAACGCTGGGGGTCCTCCAGCGCCCAGGCACGCAGGGTGTGCGCCAGTACGGCCAGGTCGGCCCCTTCGGCGAAGGCCGAGTGGAGACGGTCGGCGAGGCTCCGGTACGCGTCCCTGATGAGCTCGGTGATCAGCTCGTCGCGGCCGGCGTAATAGCGGTAGAGCGCGGGCCCGCTCATACCCATCCGCTTGGCGATCGCGTTGAGGGACAGCGCGGACGCTCCCGCCGTGGCGATCTGCTCCCAGGCGTGTTCCTTGATCTCCGCGCGCACCTGAGTGCGATAGCGCTCCCGCGGGGTCTGCGCGTCCGACTTCGCCATGGCCCACCGCCTTCCCGGCCCACCCGGGTACATCGTCAAAGTTCCGTTAGAAGTTATCACGCAGCCCATTGACCTCTCGACCCGCGAACCGCTATATCTTCTAACGAAAGAAGGAGGTTATAAACGCACCGTCGGTCAAGGGGCTTCATGACCAGCACAGTCGTGACACACCGCACCCGCACGGGCCGGCCCGTTCCACGGTCGGTGACCGTCGCCTCCTGGACGGTCCCCGTCATGGTGGTCGGCCAGTTCGCTCTCGTCGCCGCCCTCCCGGTCGGGATCGCGCCGGCCGGCGCTCTGCGTCACGTCCACGACCGGGCGGTGCGCGGGGCGGCCACCCTGCTCGCCGTCAGCTACGCGGTCCCGCTCGTCGTGTGGGTGACGCGGCCCGACGGGGCGCAGAGCCTGTCGAAGGACATGCACCCCGCGCTCGCCGGACTGATCGTCGCCGCGTCCGCCGCACTCGTCGTCACGATCCACCGCACCCGCGCCCGGAGCCGTGCCGCGCGATGACGCGATACGCATCCGGCACCCGACGGGCGAGCGACGCTCTCCCGGCAACCGACAAGGGGAACCCCATGCCCGGCATCCACAGCACCGGCATCCGCGCCTCCCTCTTCACCGTCCCGCTCGTCGCCGTCGGCCTCCTCGGCACCGCCGTGGCGCCCGCCGGGGCCACCGCCTCCCACCCCCGCCGAGTCCCTGACGTGCCGCGGGAAAGGCGTCGACCCCGAGGCGCGAGTCCGCCACAGGACCGAGACCGTCATCCACGCGCCGCTGAGGACCGTGTGGAAGCTGCAGACCGACGTGGAGCGCCGGCCGTCCTGGCAGGCGCACGTCGCAGCCGTCCACCGCCTCGACCACGGGCCTTTCCGGCAGGGCTCGGCGTTCCGGTGGACGACCCCGGTCCCCCCAACCCCGCGACGCCCGCCACCGGCCTGGACATCACCTCGACCGTCCGGCAGCTCGAGCAGCGCTCCTGCATCCGCTGGACCGGCCCCGCGGTCGGAGAAGGACTGCGCATCGACGGCGTCCACGTGTGGACCTTCACCAAGGTCGAGGGCGGCGTCCGCGTGGGCACCGAGGAGACCCACACCGGCGACCAGGTCGATGCGGACGTGCCCACCGCGACCGAGATCCTCGCCCAGGGTCTTCGAGCCTGGCTGCGCGACCTCAAGGACGCCGCCGAAGCCCGCGGCGACGTCGGTGGCTCATCACGTGGGTGACCGGCGGACGATCACCCGCTTGATGCCGATCAGGACCCGGTAGCGCTGCCGTGCGGCGAACTGCGTCATCGTCCAGACTGCCGGGCGCCCTGCCTCCGCGCACAGGTGCAGCACCCTTCCTTCGCCCACCCAGACCCCGACGTGAGCGCCGTAGGCGTCGTCGGTGGCGTTGAACAGCAGTAGGTCCAGGGGCTGGGCAGGCGAAACACGGATCGTGGCCCGGGTGTCCGCCCAGAGGTCGCTCGAACGCAACGGCGGCGGAGCCAGGCCGAAGTGCCGGAGCACCTCGTAGGCGAACAGCTGGCAGTTCGCCCCCGCCTCGACGCCGGGCCGATCGGCTACGGCCGGCGACCCCGGATACCGGCGGCCCGCGTAGGGAACGGTCCAGAAGGCGGCCGGCAGTTGGTCCAGCACCGGATCCATGGCCCCATCATGCCCGGCCCGGCGAGCTTGACGTCCATGACGTACTCGGGTCTTCTACTGCGATGCCCGAGCTTCGCATCCAACAGCCCGACGACGACGTCACTTTCAGGGACTGGCAGCACGTCCACAACGTGATCATCCCCACGCACCACCTGTCCCTGGAGGAGATACGGGAACGCGCACGGCGCCACCACCTGGAAGTCGCGTACCAGGGCGACGTCCTCGTCGGCTGCAGTACCGTGCGCCCTCCGTCGGACGACGCCCTGACGGCCACGGTGATCGCCCGCGTGCTCGGCCCTCACCGCGGGCGGGGGTTCGGCGAGGAGTTGTACTCACGCGGACTCGCCCGGGCACGGGAGCTGGGCGCCGAGGTGATCGAAACGGTGGTGCTGTCCTCCAACGAGGACGGCCTGCGGTTCGCCCTCAAGCACGGGTTCGTCGAGATCGACCGGTACGTGCTGCCCGGGGAGAGCATTCCCTGGATCGATCTGCGCCGTTCGTAGCCGCGGTCCGCGAAGAGCTCGCGCGGGCCCTCGCTCGGCGATGCGCCAACCGCGGTGGTGCGGGCCGGAGCCCGGGTACGCCGGGTGCTCGGCACCGGGCCGACCAGGGGTGAAGCCCTGGTCGGCCCGGCGGCGGTAGCGGCTCATCGTCCGAGGACACGAGCCATTCTGGGAACGGACCTTGCCGCCGGGAGAGACGCGGAAGCGCCGTTCACAGACGGGGAACTCACTGGACCGGCACCGACACTGTCTGCAGAGGCAGCGTGACCTGCTCGGGTGCAACTGTCGGGGTCACGGTGCCCGGGGCCATCCCAGCCGGAGCGGTTCCACCAGGAGCGGTTCCACCAGGAGCGGTCCCACCAGGAGCGGTCCCACCAGGAGCGGTCCCACCAGGAGCCGTTCCACCAGGAGCGGTCCCACCCGGAGCCGTTCCACCCGGAGCGGTCCCACCCGGAGCCGTTCCACCCGGAGCGGTCCCACCCGGAGCCGTTCCACCCGGAGCCGTTCCACCCGGAGCCGTTCCACCCGGAGCGGTCCCACCCGGAGCGGTCCCACCCGGAGCCGTTCCACCAGGAGCCGTTCCACCCGGAGCGGTCCCACCCGGAGCCGTTCCACCCGGAGCCGTTCCACCCGGAGCGGTCCCACCCGGAGCGGTCCCACCCGGAGCGGTCCCACCCGGAGCCGTTCCACCAGGAGCCGTTCCACCAGGAGCGGTCCCACCCGGAGCCGTTCCACCAGGAGCCGTTCCACCAGGAGCGGTCCCACCCGGAGCCGTTCCACCAGGAGCCGTTCCACCAGGAGCCGTTCCACCCGGAGCCGTTCCACCCGGAGCCGTTCCACCCGGAGCCGTTCCACCCGGAGCGGTGCCGGCAGGAGCCGTACCGGCCCCCTGACCGCTTTCCTGGCTCGTCGGGCCGCCGGCCGTGATGTTCGAGCCGATGACGGTCGAACCGATGATGTTGTTGATGTTGTTCACTGTCTGATTCGAGATCTGGGTGATCTGCGTCGGCGGCAGGCCGGCTGCCCGCGCCTGCGCCTGGGCCGCCGCTACGCCTGCTGCCCTCGCCTGCTCAGGGCTGGCACCCCTGGCGGCTGCCGCCTGCGCTGCATTCGTTCCGGCGGCCACGGCGGTGGCTGCTGCGTTGCCTCCGGCCGCTGTCGCTTGTGTTGCGCCGGTGCAAGCCACAGAGCCTACGGAGACGGGCCCCGATGCGGGTACCGCCGTGGCCACGACACGACCGTCCGCTGTAGTGGTCACAGTCGTCCCCGTGGGAGAAAGCATGAGCGTCTGATTGGGGGGAAAGTTGGCGCCCGTCAGAGTGCCCCCTGCAACCTCACAGGTCTGGACCGGGACGGCGGAAGCCGGCGCGACGGCCATCCCGGCCGCCCCTCCCACCAGCGCAACTGTCACGGCGGCGCTCCGTGCGATCTTGCCTCTCATGGGTTCCTCCTCCTCGGCACTGCGCTTGTGTCTCCGGGACATCCTGGGCAGCCGGGCATCACCGCGGCGTTGCCCTGGCGTGACGCCGCCGTGCCGGGAGGGGGCGGAGTGTCCGGCCGAGCCGCTCTCGTCGGGGCACCACGTCGCCCGCACGGGCGGAAACGGCGCGCATGCACGTAATCGCCCCTTCGGACACGGATGGCCGATTCACCGGTCCGCTCCACTGGCTGATTGGGGCGCCGCCAGACCGCGGCAGGTTTCCCGTAACCGCCGTGCGGCAGCCTTCCGGCAGTCATGGGAACCCGGGAGGCTGTAGTGAAGCATGTGAGCAAGAAGCGCGCCGGTGTGGTCGCGGCCGTGCTGAGCGGTCTGGCCCTGGCATTCACCTCGACGGTCGCGCATGCCGACGAGGGGCTGGACGTCATCGCGCACCGCGGATCGTCGGGCATGGCACCGGAGAACACCGCGGCGGCGATCGACCTCGCCGTCGATCAGCGGGCCGACTTCGTGGAGATCGACGTGCAGCGCACGAAGGACGGCAAACTGGTCAACTTCCACGACTGCACCATGGAGCGGACCACCGACGTCGAGGAGGTCTTCCCGAACCGCCCCAGTTACCGCGTCTCCGACTTCACCTGGGCCGAACTGCGCAGACTGGACGCCGGCTCCTGGTTCCACGACAACTTCGCCGGCGAACGGCTCATCACCGTCGACGACGTCATCTCGCACATCAGGAACACCGACACCGGACTGCTGGCCGAGATCAGTCCTTGCGGCCACTACGTGGGTATCGCGACCGATTTCGCGCAGAACCTGACGGGGAAGCCGCGCTACGTCCAGCGCGCCCTCGCCAGGGAGCAGCTCGCCGTCCAGTCCTTCCAGGTGGACGACGCCCAGGAGTTCCACGCACTGATGCCCGACGTCCCGATCGGTTTCCTGGACGCCGATCGCCCCACCGAGCAGGAGCTGGTCCAGCTCAGCCAGTGGGCGGACCAGGTGAACCCGCAGCACACGGTGACCGACCAGGCCCTGGTCGACCGCGTGCACGAACTGGGCATGGACATCAACGTCTGGACGGTCGACGAGCCCGGTGCCATGCGCAGGATGGCGGGCCTGGGTGTCGACGGAATCATCACCGACTTCCCCCAGTCCCTCACCCAGCGCTGACCCGCGCCGACGCGGTGGGCCCCGGGACCGGATCCCGGGGCCCGCCGCGTCGGGCGTGGAGTCGACCGTGCGGCGGTGCGTCGTCCCCACGCGCCGCCGGTGCCCGGCTCATCGCTGCAGGACTGCCTGCATGACGCTGCGCGCGATGGGTGCTCCGAGCCGGCCGCCGGAGATGTCCTCGCGGGAGATGTCCATGTCGGTCGGGTCGATGAAGACGGCCACGGCGACCGAGGACCCGTCCTGCTTCTTGCCGTAGGAGACGAACCATCCGTACGGCACCTGCTCGGCCACGTCGACGCCACGCTGGGCGGTGCCGGTCTTGCCGCCGACCGTGATGCCGTCGATCTGTGCGCGGCGTGCGCTGCCTTCCTTGGCGGTGAACTCCATCATCTGCTGGACCTTCTGAGCGGTGGCGGCGGAGACCGCCTGGCTCATCACAGCGGGTTCGGTCTTGTCCAGGGTGCTGAGGTCCGGGCCGCGGATCTCGTCGACGACATAGGGCTGCATCAGCTTTCCGTCGTTGGCCAGCGCGGCGGTGACCATGGCCATCTGCATGGGAGTACTGGTGAGGCTGCCCTGTCCCATACCGGTCAGCGCGGTCCCCGGCTTGTCGAGGTCCTGCGGGTAGAGGCTCTTCGTGGCGAGCAGGTCGCCGAAGTCTTCCGAGTAGACGTCGTCGTTGAAGCCGAACTTCTCCGCCGTCTCCCGCAGCCTGTCCTGACCCAGTTCTGCCGCGGCATCGAGGAAGACGTTGTTGCACGAGTACTGCATCGCCGTCTTCATCGACGCCTTGCTGCAGACCGCGTCGCCGGCCTCACTGCCGATCTTGTTGGTGGACTGCGGCAGGGGGTAGGGAGAGACGGCCTTGGTCGGTGCGTCGACGTCGGTGACGATCCCGTGCTCCAGCGCGGCCGCCGCGGTGAGGATCTTGAAGGTGGACCCCGGAGGATAGGTCTCCCGCAGCGGGCGGTTGGCCAGCGGCTTGCGCTTGTCCTTGTCCATCGCGACGAACTTGTCGGACTCCTTGAACGTGTTGCCCGCGAACACCGACGGATCGTAGGAGGGCGCCGACACCAGGGCCAGCACCTTCCCGGTCCTCGGGTCCAGGGCGACCACGGCCCCCCGTGCGCCCTTCAGATCGGTCAGCCCGTCGTAGGCGGCCTTCTGCGCCTTGGGATCGATGGTCGTGACCACCGATCCGGGACGCCGTCCCTCGCCGGTGACCACGTCGGCGAACCGCTGGAAGGCCAGCCGGTCGTCCTGTCCGGTCAGGATGCCGTCGTAGGTCCGTTCCAGCAGCGTCATGCCCTGCGCCTGCGAGGCGTACCCCGTCACGGGCGCGTACATGGGCCCGTTGACGTAGGTCCGCTTGTACTTGAGGTCCGTGCTGGACGCCTCGGCAGAGCCGGTGATCGCCCGGCCGCCCACGATGATGTCCCCGCGGGGGGCGGCGAACCGCTCGATCTGAACCCGTCGGTTGTTCTGGTCGGTGGAGAGTTCCGGGGCCTGGAAGTGCTGCAGCCAGTTCGCGCGCAGCAGCAGGCCGAGCATCAGCAGCCCGCAGAAGATCGCCACAGCCCTCAGCGGCCTGTTCACCGGCGTCCTCCGCCAACGCACGCAGACTCAGCGATCTTGACGGGCAAGCCCTCGGGTCTGCCGAGTCCGGCGGATATGGAGATACGTCGTCGCAACATGGGGACACCCTAGCCAACCACGGAACTCCGCCGTCGCCACGGGGAGTTGCGGTCCCCGTCGCCCGCGGCGTGGCGCCGCGCCGGGCGCCGCCCGTTCAGACGACGGGCTGGCCGATGCCCAGCAGGTTTCCCTCGCTGTCGCGGAACCAGGCGCCGCGCTCGCCCCGAGCGCCCTTGCTCGGGTAGTTCCCGTCGATCTCCGCGATCCCGTCCTTCGTCCGCAGCCCCGGCATGTCGACTTCCTCGAAGACCACACCGCGCGCTTTGAGTTCCGCCACGACGGTCTCGATGTCCTCGACCTCCCAGGCCATCTGAGTGAAGGTGCCGGGCGAGGCTCCCGCCGATCGGAACAACGCGAAGTCCACACCTCCGCACCGGTAGAGCAGCCCACCGGGCCGTTCATCGACCGGCTCCAGGCCCAGCCGTTCGGAGTAGAAACGCCGCGCCCGGACCAGGTCCTGGGCCGGAAGCCTGGTGGCAGTACGTGCCCGGGCCAGCAAGCCCCTGTGATCCGCATGCATGGCCCCACTATGCCGTGATCGGTGGCCGCAGAGGCGGAGGCAACCCGCGCGCACGCCCGAAGAGCCTGCCCGGTAGCGTAGCGATCATGGTGGACTGGGACACCCGACCGGCCTCGGCCGCAGACGTCGAGGCGGTGGCCGAGCTGCGCGCCGTGGTGCTGCGGGCGGATCTGGAGCGTCTCGGCCGGTACGACGAGCAGCGCGTGCGGCAACGGCTGCGCGACGGCTTCGATCCGGCGTGCACCAGGGTGATCGAGGTCGGCGGCGCGTTCGCCGGCTGCGTGGCTCTGCGACCGGCCGGGGACGCCCACTGGCTGGAGCACTTCTACCTGGCCCCGCACGTGCAGGGCAGCGGGATCGGCTCGGGCGTGCTGCGCTCGCTGCTGGAGCGGTGCGACCGCGACGGCGTACTGGTCCGTCTGAACGTGCTGCGGGGCAGCCCGGCCCGGCGGCTGTACGAGCGGCACGGGTTCACGCTGGAGTCGGAGGACCCGGTGGACGTGTTCATGGTGCGCGAACCGTCCCGCGAGCAGCGGAACAGCCGGGCTGGCCAGGGTGTGCCATCGTCGCAGGCCACCGAACGACCCGGAGGGGGCGTGCCCCTGCGGATGAAGTTGACCGCGGTCACACTCGACTGCCCTGATCCGCCGGCCCTGGCGGCGTTCTACCAGCAGGCCACCGGCCTCGAGCCCCATCCGGAGTCGGACACCGACTTCGCCGGCCTCAGCCGCGGGGACGGACTCTTCATCGGCTTCCAGCGTGTCGACGACTACCGGGCTCCCCGCTGGCCGGACCAGACCGTCCCCCAGCAGTTCCACCTCGACTTCGCGGTCGAGGACCTGGACGAGGCCGAGACCCGGCTGCTGGAACTGGGCGCGGTCAAGCCGGAGCACCAGCCGGGTGGGGACAGGTGGCGGGTCTTCACCGATCCGGCTGGGCATCCCTTCTGCGTGGTCAAGGGCTGACGGCCTTGCGCCGCTCCGCTGCGAGGCGGCGTACCGGAGACCGCGCCGGCCCTTCGGGAACAGACGGACCTTCAGCC
The DNA here is from genome assembly GCF_014650995.1 of Streptomyces viridiviolaceus. Lineage (GTDB taxonomy): Bacteria > Actinomycetota > Actinomycetes > Streptomycetales > Streptomycetaceae > Streptomyces > Streptomyces viridiviolaceus. Next base: position 93,001 of record NZ_BMWA01000014.1, on the reverse strand, counting down.
GAGGACGAACGGGAGCCTCGCCGCCAATTCACCCAGTTCGGCCGTCTCCGTTTCGGCCGGGGCACGACGTCCGGTGCCGATCAGCAGAGCGTCCTGGTCGGAGAACGAGGGGGGAAACGCTGCGCCGGCGATCTTCTCCAGCAGTTCGCGTGACCGGGCGAGCCCCTCGGCGGGCGGCTCCGCCGCGTCCGGGAGGTGCGCGATCAGGTCGAGGTGGTGCAGCGTCCACTCCAGGACGTACGCGGTGAGGTAGTCGCCCGCGGTCAGCACCTCGTCGCGGGTACCGACCCGGAGTTCGGGATCCGCGAGTCCGGCGGCCCGCCCGGCGGCGGATCCGACGTCGTCGAGGTGGAACTTGAGCAGCCAGGGTTCTTCGTAGGCGGCGGCCAGGCGGACGGTCAGCGCGTCGAGCGGGTCGTCGCCGGCCGGGGGCTCGACGATGTCCCAGTACGTCACAGCGTCCCGTGTCGGTTCCGTCGCCGCGGGGGTGACCAGTGTGATCAGGACGTCCTGGGCGTCGATGATCAGGTGGCACACCAGGTCCCGCACGAGCCAGCCGGTGCAGCCGGACGGCCGTGTGAAGTCCTCGTCGGCGAGCTCGGCGACCGCTGTGCGCAACGCCGCCCAAGAGCGTGAGAAGAGATCCACGGCCGCAAGCTAACAACAACTGGCTCGCAGAGCGACCGACTTCGCCCCGCCGCCACGGGTTCCGCTGCTTCAAGGGGCGGCCCTGATCAGGGCCTCCCGAACTGTGTGATGATGCACAGACAAGCGACGGGGCCCTGGGGAGGGGCCTGGTCCGAGGGAAGGGACGGGAGCACACGTGGGCAAGGGCGGGGCGTCCATTCCGGACGAGGAGTGGGAGCGCTTCCTGCGGGAGTCCGAGGCCGGGGCTCAGGGCGCGCCCGAGGAGCCGTCGGCGCGCGCTCGGATGGTGGCGCGGCGGCTGCAGGAGGAGACCGGCCGGCCGGAGCCGTGGCGGGCTCACCAGCCGGCGCGGCGACGAAGGGGCAAGGGCTGGTACGCGGTCGGTCTGCTGGTGGCGCTCGCCTTGGTGGTCGTGGCCCTGGATCCCGGGCGGGTGGCCGACTGGTTCGGAGGCGGGGGCGGCGAGGGCGCGCAGGCGGCCACGGAGTCGCAACGTCCGGGCCAGGCGCCGCCGACGGAGGCGGCAGTCCTGCTTCCCACGGTGGAACAACCGTTCAGGGGCTCGCCTGCCGCACGATGGGGCGACGGGACGGCGGGGATCGGCCTGCCCGAGGCCAGGGCGACCGGCTGGATGAGCAAGGCACAGGTCGCGCAGGCGCTCGATCGGACCCGGGACTTCCTGGCCGCGTCCAGTCTGGATGCCGGTGTGCTGCGCGGGGAGCGACCGCGGGCGGCGATCGCGCTCATCAACCCGCATCAGCGGGATGTCCAGGACTACCTGGCGACCGCGTTTCGCGCGCCCAGCCGGGAGAACGATCCGCTGCTGCTGTTCAGCCGGTTCGACAGCACGAAGGTGCGTCTGGTCGGGGACGTGGTCAAGGCACGGGGACGGGTCACGTACGAGGAAGGTGACCGCGGTGCGGTCGAGGTGACCAGCGATGTCACCTACGTCTATCCGGTCGTACGCGCCGCGGCGGGGAGCGACGAGGTGGTGCGCACCATCGTGCGCCGCGAGATCGTGATGAGCTGGGACCACCCGGCGAAGGTGGTCATCGAGCCGGGGACCTTCTCCCTCGTCTCCTACAAGATGGACACCACCAACGGCGGCTGCGACACCGTCACCGGTTACCTCACCCCAGAGTTCGGCGCCGAGCGCGCGGCCGCGCCCCCGGGGGACGGCCCCGAGGTCGACCCGTACGACCGGAGCAAGTCGATGGACGCGCGCATGCGCGAGGCCGGCGATGCGGGGTGCGGGAGGGCCACACGGTCGTGAGCTGGGGTGGCTCGGGCACCCACTCATTGACGTGGTCGGTGGTCGGCATCGCCGGGCCGGGCCCACAGCCCGGCGAACGGCCGGCTGAACGACAGTCCGCCCGAGACACGGCGGCGCCTGTCCGCGAGCCGTATGAACTCGTACCGCTGCAGCGCCTTCGCGGACGAGACCGCGCCGGCTGTACCGGACCCGGGTCCAGGACCGGAGTTGCGTGCCGGCGCCCGGCACGCCGCAGCACGCGAGGGGACGGCCCCGCCTGAGTACGCGTACTCATGTCGGTTGTGTCGCCCGGCTCTGACGCGCCCGGCCCGTGTTCCGCACGATGAGACCGCCCCACCCCGCGTCGGAAGAGGAACCCATGGGCCGTGACCTGCAGCTGCGCGCTGCCACTGCGGAGGATCTGGAATGGATCCACGAACTGCGTCACCGGGTCTACGCCCGGGAGTTGGGGCAGCACGCGCCGGATCCGTCCGGGCGGCTGTACGACGGGCTGGACGGCGGCAACGTCTATCTGGTCGCGGCGCGCGGCGCGGCCCGGATCGGCTTCGTCAGCCTGACTCCGCCCTGGCTGGGGCGGTACGCGCTGGACAAGTACCTGACCCGCGGCGAGCTGCCGTTGCTGGACGAGGGTGACCTGTTCGAGGTGCGCATCCTCACCGTCGAGCCGCGCTGGCGGGCCACCGCGGCGGCCCCGTTGCTGATGTACGCGGCGCTGCGCTGGATCGCCGCCCGGGGTGGCCGGCGGGTGGTGGCGATGGGGCGCACCGAGCTGCTCACCATGTACCGGGCCGCCGGCCTGCGCCCGGTCGGTCGCACCGTGCACAGCGGGGCGTTGACGTTCGAGGTGCTGACCGGCGGCGTGACCGAGCTGACGGAGGTCACGCTGGACCGCTACCGCACCACGTTGGAACGCCTGCGGTCCGCGGTCGACTGGCGGCTGGACGCGGCGTTCTTCCCCCGGCCCGACGGCTGCGAGCACGGTGGTGCCTCGTTCACCGCCGTCGGCACGGACTTCCGCAGCCTGCACCGGCGCCGTCAGGTGGTCGCGGCCGATGTGCTGGACGCCTGGTTCCCGCCGGCTCCGGGGGTGCGTGCCGTGCTCGCGGAGGATCCGGCGTGGGCCGCCCGGACCTCGCCGCCGGCCGGGGCCGAGGGCCTGCTGGCGGAGATCGCCACGGCTCGGGCGCTGCCGGCGGAGGCGCTCGCGGTGGGCGCGGGTTCGTCCGACCTGATCTTCAGGGCGTTCGGCCGGTGGCTGACGCCGGACAGCAGGGTGCTTCTCACAGACCCGGGCTACGGCGAGTACGCCCACGTCACGGAGAGGGTGATCGGTTGCCGGGTGGACCGGTTCCGGTTGCGCCGCGACGACGGCTGGCGGATCGATCCGGACCGGCTGTCCGCTGCCGTCGGGTCCGGTCGCTACGACCTCGTGGTGGTGGTGAACCCGAACAACCCGACCGGACGCCACGCGCCGGCCCAGGAGCTGCGCTCCGTGATCGCCGCCGCACCGGCTCGTACCCGGTGGTGGGTGGACGAGGCGTACCTGGGCTATGTCGACCTGGCCGAGTCGCTCGCCGGCCTCGCCACGGTCGACCCGCGGGTGGTGGTCTGCAGCTCGCTGTCGAAGATGTACGCGCTGTCCGGCATGCGGGCCGCCTACCTGGTGGCCGAGCCGGCCACCGCGGGGCGGCTGCGCCGGTGGACGCCGCCCTGGCCGGTCAGTCTCCCGGCGCAGCTGGCCGCGGTGGCAGCGCTGCGCGACCCGGCGTACTACGGCGACCGCTGGCTTCGCACCCACGCGCTGCGCCGGCAACTGGCCGCCGATCTGGCGGAGCTGGACGAGTCCATCGCGGTCGACGAGGCCGTGGCGAACTTCCTCACCGTGACCCTGCCGTCCGGCGGACCGAGTGCCGCACAGCTGGTGAACGAGTGCCGCCGCCACGACGTCTACCTGCGCGACCTGTCACCGTTGTCGCCGGAGTACCAGGGGCGCACCGTACGCATCGCGGTGAAGGACACCGACGAGAACGCGCGCATCGTGGCCGCCTGCCGGGCTGCCCTGGACGCGCTGCGGCCGCGTACGGTCCCGCTCGTCCCGATGTCCGAGGGCGTGCCGGCCGCGGGAGCCGCTGGGTGATCACCGTGGCTTCTCTGGCGCCCTACCTCGGTGGGGCGCTGGCGCTGGGCGGCGTCGCGGTGGCGGCGTCCCGGCGCCGCGAGCTGCTGATCCGCTGGTGCGCGTGGGCGGTCGGAGTGCCACTGGTCACCGGCGCGTTCTGGCTGGGCCGGCCGGGCACCGCGGCCGTCGCCGTCGTGGTCGGGGTGATCGCGGTGCTGGAGTTCGGCGGGCTGATGCTGCTGGGCTGGGTGGACCGGGTGGTACTGGCGGCGGCGGTGGCAGGCGTGGTGCTGGCCGCGTGGCTGGCGCCCGGACAGGTGCTCCGGGTCCTCGCGATCGGGGCGCTGGCGGTGGCCGCGGTGCCGCTCCTGGCCGGTGACGCCGAGCATGGCCTGCGCCGGCTCGGCGCCGGCCTGCTCGGGCTGGCCTGGCTGAGTGTGCTGGCCGCGCTGGTGGTGCTCGGGGCGAGCGCGCTCGCGCTGTTCGTGGCGGTCTCGATCGCCGACATCGTGGCGTACTTCGCCGGACGAGGGCTGGGCGGGCCACGGCTGTCGCCGCTGTCACCGGCCAAGCGGTGGAGCGGGACCCTGGCCGGGGCCGCGGCCGGCGTCGGTGTGCTCGCCGTGCTGTCCGCGCTGAGCTGGCCGACGGCGGTGGCGGTGGCGGTCGGTGGCCCGGCCGGCGACCTGCTCGAATCCATGGTCAAGAGAGGTGCGCAGGCCAAGGACGCCGGCCACTGGCTGCCCGGGTCCGGCGGTCTGCTGGACCGCATCGACTCGCTGCTCATCGCGCTGGCCGTCCTGCTCGTCCTGCGCTGAGGCGTACGGCTGCCGCCCGGGTCTTGCGGACAGAAGCTGACCGCGAGGCTTCCTACGGTGGTGCCATGACTCAGACGCAGAAGATTCTCGTCACCGGCGCCACCGGCACCGTCGGCCGCCAGGTCGTCGCGGAACTGCTCGCCCGCGGCCACGACGTCCGCGCCCTCACCCGGGATGCGGCAAGGGCCGTCTTCCCGGACGGCGTCGAGGTCGTCGAGGGCGATCTCACGGAACCCGACAGCCTGGCCCCGGCTCTTGAGGGCGTCACCGGCCTCCATCTGATCACCTTCGGCGGGGCCTACTTCGCGCCGCTGGAGACCGGCCCGCGGATCCTGGAGCTGGCCCGCGCGGCCGGCGTACGCCGGGTCACCGTGCTGCACGGTGGCGGACCGTCCCTGCTGGAAGACGCCGTGCGTGCCGACGCGGGCGTGGACTGGACCGTACTCATGCCGGTCGAGTTCATGGCCAACTCCCTCGAATGGGCGGAGCGGATCGCGGCCTCGGACGAGGTCGGCGAGCCGTTCGTCTCCCGGCTGAGCGCCATGGTGCACGAGGGCGACATCGGGGCCGTCGCCGCGGTCGCGCTCACCGAGGAGGGACACGGGGGCCGGGAGTACGTCATCACGGGCCCCGAGCTGCTCACCGTCGCCGACAAGGTGGCGACGATCGCTGCCGCCCGGGGCCGGGACATCGCCCTGGTCGAGCTGACCGAGGAGCAGGCCGTCGCGCAGTGGCGGGCGGCCGGGCACCCGGAGGACGTGATCGGCTTCCTGCTCGAGGCGTACGGGAACACTCCCGAGGTGGGCCGCACGGTCGTCGACACCGTCCAGAAGGTCACCGGCCGCCCGGCGCGCACGTACGCCCGGTGGGCTGCGGAGCATGCGGACGCCTTCGTCGCGCAAGCCCCCGTCGTCGCGGCACGGTCCACCACGTAGCCCGCAGGCCGGACGCGGACGAACCCGCAGCAGGCGCAGGGGACTTCGCGTCCGGCCCCCGACGGGGCCTGCGATGACGTGTCCGCCGGAAGCAACCCCTGTCGACGGACGCGCGCGTCCATCGTGCATGATCGGTGAAGCCCCTCGACCTTCAGGGCGGGGAGGCCTCTCACCAACCGTGAAGGAGATGGCTTTGCCCATCTGGGAGTCACTGGCGGTCTTCGCCGCCGGAGTCGGCGCCGGCACCATCAACACGATCGTCGGCTCGGGGACGCTGATCACGTTCCCGGTGCTGCTCGCCACCGGTCTGCCACCGGTGACCGCGACGGTGTCCAACGCCCTCGGACTGATCCCGGGTTCCGTCAGCGGAGCCATAGGCTACCGGGAGGAACTCAAGGGCCAGCGCCCCCTGGTCCTCAGGCTCGGCGTCGCCGCGGCGATCGGCGGACTCGCCGGTGCGGTACTGCTGCTCGCGCTCCCCGCGACCGCCTTCGAGACGATCGTGCCCGTCCTGGTCGGGCTCGCGCTGGTACTCGTCGTGCTCCAGCCCCGCATCTCCGCGGTCGTCCAGCGGCGCCGTCGACTCACGGGCACCGTCACCAAGACCGACGGCGGCCCCGTCCTCTTCGGCGGACTCCTGCTCGCCAGCGTCTACGGCGGCTACTTCACGGCGGCTCAGGGAATCATCTACCTCTCCCTGATGGGCATGCTGCTCGACGACACCCTGCAGCGCCTCAACGCGGTGAAGAACGTCCTCGCCGCCATCGTCAACAGCATCGCGGCGCTGTTCTTCCTCTTCGTCGCCGACTTCGACTGGACCGCCGTCCTGCTCATCGCCGTCGGGTCCGCGATCGGCGGCCAGGTCGGCGCGAAGGTGGGGCGCCGGCTCCCCCCGCTCGCTCTGCGGATCTTCATCGTCGTCGTCGGCACCGTCGCCATCGTCCAACTGCTCCTGGAGCGCTGATGGAGCGGGCGGACGTGAGGGGCCGGCCGTGGAGGCGGGGAGGAGCGCTCGCCGTGTCCGCGGTGCTGACCGCCGCCCTGCTCGCGTTCCACCGGACGGTCCCCAACTCCCCGGGTGGACTGGGGAGTCTGCTGGAGTCGTTCCTGCCGTGGCTCGGCCTGGTGGTCGTGGTGCTGCTCGCCCTGGCGCTGCTGCGCCGATCGGCCGTCGCGCTGGTGGCGCTGCTCCTGCCGGTGGCGGCCTGGACGTACCTCTTCGGCGGGCTGCTGCTGCCCGGGCCGCAGCCGGGAGCCGGCGACCTGGTCGTGGTGCAGCACAACGTCAGCGACGAGAACACCGACCCGGCGGGCACTGCCCGCGCCCTGGCCGAGGCGGGTCCCGACCTGATCGCCCTCCAGGAACTGGTGTCCCCGGCGCTCGCGGTCTACGAGAGGACCCTCGCCGCGGACTACCCGTACCGGACCGTCCGCGGCACTGTCGGTCTCTGGTCGAAGCACCCGGTCACCGATGTGCGGCTGTTGGACATCAAGCCGCGGGGCATCACGGAGAACTGGAGTCGCGGACTGCGGGCGGTGGTGCACACGCCGCAGAGGGAGGTCGCGGTGTACGTCGCCCACCTGCCCTCGGTCCGCGTCCGGGCGAGCGGCCTCGCGTCCTCCTGGCGCGACGAGAGCGCCGCGCTGCTGGGCAGGGCCGTCGCGGCCGAGGAGCTGCGTACGGTGATCCTGATGGGCGACCTCAACGGCACGGTCGACGACCGTGCTCTGGATCCGCTGACCGCACGGCTCGACGCGGCCGAGCGGGGCGTCGCCTTCAGCTTCCCCGCCGCCTTCCCGGTGACCCGGATCGACCAGGTCATGGCCCGTTCGGCGACCGTGCGCCACATCCGCTCCCTGCCCGCCACCGGCAGCGACCACCTCCCGGTCGTCGCACGGATCACCCCGCACTGAGGCGCACGGGGCCGGGCTGCTTACCTCAGAGGTCATCGACCGCGGCGCGGGCCGACGGCAGGATGGTGGACATCGAGAGCCCCATCGGCCGGAAGGACCTCATGTCTGCCTACGCGATGGCTCACCTGCAGGAAGCCGCGCCGCACCCGGAGATCGCCGAGTACATCGAGCGCATCACCGCCACCTTCGAGCCGTACGGCGGCCGTTTCCTCGTGCACGGCGCGCAGCACGAGGTGAAGGAGGGCCACTGGCCCGGTCATGTCGTCGTCATCGGGTTCCCCTCGCTCGCCGAGGCGCGGGCCTGGTGGGACTCGGCCGAGTACCAGGAGATCGCGCCGCTGCGCTCACGGCACATCGAGGGGGACATCATCCTGGTGCCGGGCGTGGGCGACGACTACGACGCGGCGGCCACCGCCCGGGCGATCCGCGGAGCGGTGCCCGGGCAGTGAGCGGGACCGACGGGACGCGGGGGCGGGGCTCCGGCCCCGCCCGGGGTCACGTGTCGCGATCGGCTTCCCGCGCTGCACGCTCCAGTCGGCTTCGATGGCTCTCCCACCACTCCGGGTCCCCCGGTGCCATGCTGTCGTTGCCCCGGCTCATCCCCACGGCGCCGTCCGTGAGTTCGCGGATGATGTCGGCGTGCCCGGCGTGCCGCTGCGTGTCGGCGACCACTCGCACCACCGCGTGATGCAACGTCACCTTGTCCCTGTCGTCCGGCCACCACGGCACTCTGCCGATCGTGTCCAGCGCCAGCGCGTCGATCGTCGCGTCCGCGTGCGCCCACGCCCGGCGGTAGAGCTCCACGATCCGGTCGCGTGACTCGTCGGCCGTGGCCCACATGTCCGCGTTGGGTTCGGCACCGTCCTCCAGCCAGGGCAGCGGCTCGCCGGAGGGCCGTCCGAAGGTGTCGCCGAGGTAACCGAGTTCCACGCCGGCCGCGTGTTTCACCAGGCCCAGGAGGTTGGTTCCGGTGGGGGTCAGCGGGCGGCGGATCTGGTACTCCGAGAGCCCTTCGAGCTTCCACAGCAGGGCGTCACGGGCGGATTGCAGGTAATAGTGGAGGTCTGTCTTGGGATCCGATCCGGTCATGGGGTCAGTCTGAGCCATCGAGGTCCGGGCGATCCATGCCGCCGCGGAACCGTCCGGGGCCGCCGGCACCCCGGCCACGATGGACGCACCGCGCCGGCCCGCTCGGTCACGGGCGGGCCGTCGGGAGGCCGGTCTACGGCTTGATGTCGTAGAGGACGTTGAAGGGGTCGTCCGCCGTGGACCGGGCCACCTCGCCGAAGCCCGCCTCGGCGCACAGACTGCGTACCACCGCCTCGGGCATACCGCACGTGCCGAGGGCGGCTCCGCCGTCGGCGAGGGACGTGGTCATGCAGTAGAACATGCTGAACCCGTAGAGCACCGACGCGACGGGGCCCACGTTGTCCTCGGGGCGGTCCTCGCAGTTGACCTCGAGCATCAGGTAGTCGCCGTCGTCCTTGACCGCGGCCCTGAGGGCGGCGAGGAGCCGCTTCGGTTCCGCCGCGTCGTGGACGACGTCGAAGGTGGTGACGAGGTCGTAGCGTCCGGGCAGCCCCCGGACGGCATCGGCCGTCTCGAAGCCCACCCGGTCGGCGACACCGGCCCGCTCGGCGTTCGCCCGGGCGCGTTCCACCTGGACGGGGAGGATGTCGAACCCCGTGAAACGGGAGCGGGGAAACCTCCGGGCGAGCACGATCAGGGCCCGGCCCGCGCCGCACCCCACGTCCGCGACGTCGATGCCGCGCTCCAGCCTTTCGACGACGTGGGGAAAGGTGCTCAGCCAGTCGTCGACCATCACGCTCTCGAACCAGCTGCCGGTGAAGCGGCTCATGCCGTCCCACAGCAGGTCCGGGTAGTCGCTCTGCCGTACGCCTCCGCCGCTCCGGAACGCCTCGATCAGCCGTTCGTACGGCGTCAGAGCCGCGGGCATCATCTGGTAGATGCCGCCGAGGAACATGGGTCCCGACTCGTCGGCCAGAGCGGGGGCGTGCTCGGCGGGGAGGACGAAGCGGCCGGGCTGCGGTTCCTCCAGGTAACCGGCGGCGGTGAGACCACGCAGCCACTCGCGTACGTAACGCTCGTCCAGGTCCAGCCGGTCCGCGAGCTCCTGGCTGCCGGCGGGGCCGTTGGCCGCGAGGTCCTTGAACAGGCCCAGCCGGTCACCCAGGTGGCACTGGCCCACGGTCATCATCCCGCTGATGTCCCCGAGCGCCTTTTGCATGAAGGCTTCGACCTTCGCTTCGTCCACTGCACGCTGCGCCGCCACGGTGTCCCTCCTGGCCGACCACGGTCACGGAATGCGACCGGCCAGCAAAGCAAAGCACCGCCCTGCTCGCTCGCGTCGCCCGCCACGGCGGACGGAGCGGCCCTCTCCGATTCGCCTCACCCGATCCGAGTACCGACCCGAGCAGGGGATCTCCGCGGGACCTCACGGCGCAGGAAGGGCATCGGCTGTATATGCGGTTTGTCCTATACCGTCCTAGTCTGTCCGGTGAGCGGCTCGGAAAGTCGACGGCCGGTAGAGCCGGCGGAAGGTGAGCTTCCATGGCTGAGCGCCCAAAAAGGTCCGGCTCGATCGGGGAGCTGTCGGCCGAATTCGCGGGCACGATGATCCTCATCCTCTTCGGCTGCGGCGTCGTGGCCCAAGTGGCCGCGGGTGGTGCCCTCACGGATCCGGCCGGCGGCCTCGGAGACCACGACAGCATTTCCTGGGCATGGGGACTCGGGGTCACCCTGGGCGTCTACGTGGCGGCGCGGCTGAGCGGTGCCCACCTCAATCCCGCGGTGACGGTCGCCCTCGCCGCCTTCAAGGGGTTCCCGTGGAGCAAGGTGGCACCCTACGCGCTGGCACAGACGGCCGGCGCCTTCGTGGCGGCCCTCCTCGTCCGCTGGAACTACACGGAAGCGCTGGCGAAGGCCGACCCCGGCCACACCTTCAAGACCCAGACCGTCTTCTCCACGCTCCCGGCCAACGGCAACACCAACCTGCCCGTGTACGAGTGGGGCGCCTTCCGCGACCAGGTCATCGGCACCGCGATCCTGCTGCTGATGATCTTCGCCATCACCGACCTGCTGAACTCACCACCGGGTGCGAACCTGGCCCCCTTCATCATCGGCCTGGTCGTGGTGGCGATCGGCATGGCCTGGGGGACCAACGCGGGCTACGCCATCAACCCGGCCCGTGACTTCGGCCCCAGGCTGGCCAGCTTCCTGACCGGATACGGGGGAGCGTGGCGAGACCAGTACGGAAACCTCTACTTCTGGGTGCCGATCTTCGGCCCGCTGATCGGCGGCCTGCTGGGGGCGGGCCTGTACAAGGTGCTCGTCGGCCGGTTCCTGCCGAGAGCGGAGCCCGAGCCGCCGGGACGCGTCCCGGCACCGAAGGACTGACACCGGCCGGACAGGCGGGAGAGGCGGCACGACATGGCGGACTTCGTCGGTGCGGTGGATCAAGGAACCACCAGCAGCCGATTCATGATCTTCGACCACGGCGGCAACGAGGTGGCGAAGCACCAGCTGGAGCACGCGCAGATCCTCCCCCGCTCCGGATGGGTGGAGCACGATCCGGTGGAGATCTGGGAGCGGACCAACTCGGTGATGCAGAACGCCCTGCGCTACAGCGGTCTGTCGGGGACCGATCTGGCGGCCATCGGCATCACCAACCAGCGGGAGACCACCGTCGTCTGGGACCCGCGCAACGGCCGCCCCCACTACAACGCCATCGTGTGGCAGGACACCCGCACCGACGCCATCGCGGCGAACCTCGAACGCTCGGGCCAGGGCGACGTTATCCGCAGGAAGGCCGGACTGCCGCCGGCGACCTACTTCTCCGGCGGCAAGATCCAGTGGATCCTGGAGAACGTCGACGGCGTCCGCGAAGCGGCGGAACAAGGCCACGCCCTGTTCGGCAACACGGACGCCTGGGTCCTGTGGAACCTCACCGGCGGCCCCGACGGCGGCATCCACGCCACCGACGTGACCAACGCCAGCCGCACCATGCTGATGAACCTGGAGACCCTCGACTGGGACGACGAACTGCTCGGCTTCTTCGGCATCCCCCGGGCGATGCTGCCCACCATCAACCCCTCGTCGCACCCGGAGGCGTACGGTGTGGCCCGGACCTCCCGGCCGCTGCGTGCCGCCATCCCCATCGGCGGGGTACTGGGCGACCAGCAGGCGGCCACCGTGGGACAGGTGTGCTTCGCCCCCGGCGAGGCCAAGAACACCTACGGCACCGGCAACTTCCTGGTCCTCAACACCGGAACGCAACTGGTCCGCTCCCGGCACGGCCTCCTCACCACGGTGGCCTACCAGTTCGGCGACAGCCCGGTGGTCTACGCGCTGGAGGGCTCCATCGCGGTGACCGGGTCCGCCGTGCAGTGGCTGCGCGACCAGATGAAGATCATCAAGACCGCGGCCGAGAGCGAGAACCTCGCCCGGACCGTCGCCGACAACGGCGGGATGTACTTCGTCCCCGCCTTCTCGGGCCTGTTCGCACCCTACTGGCGCTCCGACGCCCGAGGGGCGATCGTCGGCCTCGCCCGCTACAACGACAACGCGCACCTGGCACGAGCGACCCTGGAGGCCATCTGCTACCAGAGCCGCGATGTGGTCGAGGCCATGGAACAGGACTCCGGGGTGCACCTCGACGTGCTCAAGGTCGACGGCGGGGTGACCGCCAACGACCTCTGCATGCAGATCCAGGCCGATGTCCTCGGCGTCCCGGTGAGCCGTCCCGTCGTCGCCGAGACCACCGCACTCGGCGCCGCCTACGCGGCGGGACTGGCCACCGGGTTCTGGCAGGACACCGAAGAACTGCGCAGCCACTGGCACGAGTCGAAACGCTGGGACCCGCAGTGGTCCGACGAACAGCGCGCGGAAGGCTACGCCGGGTGGAAGATGGCGGTGGAACGCACACTCGACTGGGTGAAGATCCCGTGACTTCCGGGATCCCGGAGTCTCAGGGCGCGGAGTGGGCGGCCATGACGTGCTTGACGCGTGTGTAGTCGTCGAACCCGTAGCGGCTGAGGTCGCGGCCGACACCGGACTGCTTGTAGCCGCCGTGGGGCGTCTCGGCGGGGAGCACCTGGTGGCAGTTGAGCCACACGCAGCCGAAGTCGAGTTCGGCGCTCACTCGCATGGCCCGGCCCAGGTCGGTGGTCCAGACGCTGGAGGCGAGACCGAAGTCGACGCCGTCCGCCAGCGCGATCGCCTCCTCCTCGGTGTCGAAGGGCTGGACGGTGACCACCGGGCCGAAGATCTCCCGCTGCACCACGTCGTCCTCCTGCCGGACACCGGAGACCACCGTGGGCGGGAAGAAGTGGCCGGGGCGGTCCAGGCGGACGCCGCCGGCCTCGATCCTCGCGTGCGGGGGGAGGTTCGCCAGGACGGACGCGACGCGTTCGGCGTGAGCGGCGCTGTTGAGCGGACCGTGGAAGACACCGTCCTCGTCGGGCGATCCGGTCCTCGTGTTCCGCGCCGCCTCGACGAGCGCCGCCAGCAGGGCGTCATGGGCCTCGCGTTCGACCAGGACGCGGGTGACGGCAGTGCAGTCCTGGCCGGCGTTGAAGAAGGCCGCGGCGGCCAGGGCGCGGGCCGTGCGCACGGGGTCGACGTCGGCGAAGACGACCGCCGGGGCCTTGCCGCCCAGCTCCAGGTGGACGTTCTTGACCTCCCGCGCCGCCTCGGTCATCACCTCGGAGCCCGCGCGGGTGCTGCCGGTGATGGCGACCATGTCGACGTCCGGATGGGCGACGAGGGCACGGCCGGTGTCGCGGTCGCCACAGACGATGTTCACGACACCGGGCGGAAAGGCCTCCTGGGCGAGTTCCCCGAGCAGGACCGTCGACCAGGGCGTGGTGTCGGAGGGTTTGAGGACGACCGTGTTGCCGGCGGCGAGTGCGGGACCGAGCTTCCACACGGCCATCATGAACGGGTAGTTCCAGGGGGTGACCTGAGCGACGACACCGACCGGCTCGCGACGCACGTAGGAGGTGTGGCCCTCGGCGTACTCCCCTGCCGCGATGCCCTCCAGGACACGGGCCGCTCCGGCGAAGAAGCGCAACTGGTCGGCGCCCCGGAGTATTTCGAGGGTTCGGGTGGTCCCGCGTGGCTTGCCGGTGCTGCGCACCTCGGCGTCCAGGAGCCGGTCGGCGTGTTCGACCACGAGGCCGGCCAGATGCAGGAGGGCCTCCTGCCGACGGGCCGGGGTGCTGCGACGCCAGGCCGGCAGGGCCCGGCGGGCGGCGGCCACGGCCGCGTCCACCGCGGTGGCCGAGGAACGGGGTGCCGTGCCGTAGACCTCTCCGGTCGAGGGGTCGGTCAGCTCCATGCGGTCCGCGACCTCGGCGGCACGGCCGTCGACGATGTTGTGCAGGGTGAGGTCAGACATGGGCGCTCTCCTCGCGCAGGGAAGCGACGGTGACACCGGGAGCGAGCCGGCCCTCGGTCACCTTCAGTTCGATCAGGGCCGCTCTGCCGCAGTTCAGGGCGCGCTCCAGAGCGGGCCCGAACTCCGCGGTGGTGGTGACGGTTTCGCCGTGGGCGCCGAAGGCCCGGGCGTAGGCGGCGAAGTCGGGATTGCCGAGGGCGGTGCCGCTGACCCGGCCGGGGTAGGTCTGCTCCTGGTGCTGGCGGATGGTGCCGTAGGCGGAGTTGTCGAGGACGAGGATCAGCGGTGCGGCCCCCTCCGCGACGGCGGTGGCCAGTTCCTGACCGTTCATCAGGAAGCAGCCGTCACCGGCGACGGAGACGACGCGGCGGCCCGGGTGTGCGAGGGCGGCGGCCACGGCGGCGGGGATGCCGTAGCCCATGGAGCCGTTGCGCGGCGCGAGCTGGCGTCCGCCCTCGCGGTACCTGAGGAATCGCTGGGCCCAGATGGCGTGGTTGCCCGCGCCGAAGGTGACGACGGCGTCCGCGGGCAGGCGGGCGTCGAGGGCGGCGAAGACAGCGCCCAGGTCGAGCAGGTCCCCGTCCGGCTCCGGGGTGCGGAAGGCCAGATGCGCGGCGCGGTCCTGCTTGGTGCGGACCGCCCACCGCACCGGTGCGGAGGGGCGCAGCGTACGGATCGCGGCCCCGAACGCCTCCGGGGCCGCCAGCACGGTCAGGGCGGCCGGGTGGAGGACGCCCGGCGGCTGGGCCTCGGGCAGTACCTGTACGAGGCGGGGGCCGGTGCCGTCGTGCGGCAGGAGGGCGTAGCCGTCGGTCGCCACGTCGCCGGGTGCCGTGCCGACGCAGAGCAGCAGGTCCGCCGCGCGCACCCGGTCGGCCAGGGCGTCGTCGCGGCCGTAGCCGAGGTGCCCGACGTAGGTCTCCGCCTCGTTGTCGATCAGGTCCTGGCAGCGGAAGTCGACGGCGACGGGCAGCGACCAGGCCTCGGCCCAGTCGCGTACGTCGGAACGCGCCCGGGGCGTCCAGCGGCTGCCGCCGAGGAGGACCAGGGGTCGTTCGGCGTCCGACAGCAGGTCGCTCAGCGCCACGAGTTCGCCGGGTGAGACGGCTCCGTCGGGGATCGGCAGGGGGATGGCGTCGGCGACGCGCGTGGTGTCGGTGAGCATGTCCTCGGGCAGGCCGAGGACCACCGGGCCGGGGCGCCCGCTGCTCGCCACGGCGAAGGCCCGGGCGACGTGTTCGGGGATGCGGGCGGCGTCGTCGATCGTCTCGACGAGCTTGGCACTGGCACCGAACGTGCCGCGCAGGTCCAGCTCCTGGAAGGCGGCGCGGTCGGCGTGGCCGCGTGGCACCAGGCCGATGAAGAGCACCAGCGGGGTGGCGTCCTGGTGGGCGGTGTGCAGGGCGACCAGTGCGTTGGTGGCACCGGGCCCCCGCGTCGTGAAGCAGACGCCGGGACGCCCGGTGAGCTTGCCGTGGGCCTCCGCCATGTAGGCGGCACCGCCCTCGTGGCGGCACACCACCATGCGGACGGCGGAGTCGTGCAGGGCGTCGAGCGCGGCGAGGTAGCTCTCGCCGGGCACGCCGTACACGGTGTCGACGCCGTGGACGACGAGCTGGTCGATCAGGACCTGTCCGCCGGTGCGGGCAGGGTGGGGCGCTGTCATGCGGGAACCTCGACGTTCTGGGCGGGGCTGGAGAGGGCGGCGCCGCGCCGGCGCAGAATCGTGCCGGCGCCGAACGAGCCGGCGACGGTACAGGCGGCGATGGCGATGAGCAGCAGGGCGGCGCCCCAGGAGGCGCCGTCGGCGGCGCTGGTGAGGGAGGTGGCCATGAGCGGCACGAAGCCGGAGAGGACGCCCGCGAGGTTGTACGACATGGCGACGGCGCTGTAGCGGAACTCCTCGGGGAACATCCCGGAGACGACGGCGCCGATGGGCGCGTAGGGGATCGAGAGCGCGCCGATGCCGAGCGAGACGCCGAGGTAGACCAGACCGGTCTCCTTGGTGTCGACGAGCCAGAACGCGGGGAACGCGGCGACCATGGTGACGGCGGCGCCGAGGGCACACACCCGCCAGGCGCCGATGCGGTCGGCGAGGCGTCCGGCGAGCACGAGCACGACGATCTCGACGACGGAGCCGATGACGGTGGCGTTGAGCATCGTCTGTTTGTCGATGCCCAGGTCGTCGGTGCCGTAGGAGATGATGAACGTGCTCATCAGGAAGAAGCCGCCCACGCCGAGGAACGCGGCGCCGACACCCACGATCATGCGGCCCCAGGTCCGCCTGAACGCCTCGACGAGCGGGGCCGGCTTGGGCCCGTTGCGCTCGGCGTCCTCCAGCATGGCGCGGAAGACCGGGGACTCCTCGATGTGCATGCGCAGGTAGAGCGCGAAGCCCAGCAGCGGGAAGGCGACGAGGAAAGGCAGGCGCCAGCCCCACGAGTAGAACGCGTCGTCCGGCAGCATGCCGACGATGGCGAAGGCGCCGCTGGAGAGCAGGGTGCCGACGGGCGAGCCGAGCTGCGGGACGGAGGAGTAGCTGCCGTGCTTCTCCTTCGGCGTGTGCTCCAGGGTGAGGAGCATGGCGCCGGACCACTCTCCGCCGACGGATATGCCCTGCAGGAAGCGCAGGAGCGACAGCAGCGCGGGCGCCCAGAGGCCGATGGTGTCGTACGTGGGCAGCAGGCCGATGCAGCCGGTGGTGGCGCCCATCATCACGACGGTGATGATCAGTGAGACCTTGCGTCCGTAGCGGTCGCCGATGTGTCCGAAGACGGCGGCGCCGATGGGCCGCGCCACGAAACCGACCGCGAACGTCACGAACGAGGCGAGGGTGCCGACCGTCGGGTCGAGTTCGGGGAAGAACAGCTTGTTGAAGACGAGCGCGGCGGCGGTGCCGTAGAGGAAGTAGTCGTACCACTCCAGGGCGGTGCCGCTGAACGCGGCGGTCAGCAGTCTTCTGATGTCCTTGAGGTCGGGCTTGGGTGGCGTGCTCACGCGTTCTCCTGGGGAGCGGCGGCCGCGGTGGCCGGAGGGGACGGGGGACCGGAGCGTGCGGGGGTGCGGGTGAGGCCGTGCGGATCGTGTGCGGGGTCGCCGCCCACGACGGTGGCGAGGACACCGATCGCGCCGATGCGGTCGGGGTCCGTGCGGACGGGGTCGCCGTCCAGGACGGTGAGGTCGGCGAGCTGCCCGGGGACGAGCCGTCCCTTCCGCCCGCCGAAGCCGGTGGCCACGGCGGAGCCTTCGGTCCAGGCACGCAGCGCGGCCATGACCGGAACGCTTTCGTCCGGACCATACGGCATGCCTGTCTCGGTCAGCCGCGTGACCATCGACTGGATCGCGGGCAGGGGCGCGCCGGGGGCCACCGGCCGGTCGGAGCTGCCGGGCACCGGCAGCCCGAGGTCGGTGAAGGAGCGCATGCGGTACGACCACGCGGTGCGCCCGGGGCCGAGAGCGGCGGCCATGGCGTCGCCGAAGGTGTGCAGGAAGTTGTGCTGCGGCACCGGTACGACGCCCAGATCGGCGAAGCGGGCCGGCTGGTCGGGGCGTACCACCCCGGCGTGCTCGATGCGGTGCCGGACGCCGGGGCGCGGCCGCTCACGGTGGGCGCGCGCGAACGCGTCGAGCGCCAGGTCGACGGCCCGGTCGCCGATGGCGTGCGCGGCCACGGTCCAGCCGGAGCGGTGCGCGGCGACGACCAGGTCCGTCATGGCGCCGGCGTCGCCCTGGAAGTAGCCGGTGGGCCGGTCCTCGTTGTGCGGGCAGCCGCAGAACGGTTCGGTCACGGCGGCCGTGCGCCCGAGCAGCGATCCGTCGAGGAAGATCTTCACCGGGCCGAGCGAGAGCCGGTCGTCGCCGAAGCCGGTGCGCATGCCGAGGTCGAGGCCGAGCGTGATGTCGTCGTCGGCGTGCGCGGTCAGCGGGTGCAGCACGTCGGAGGCGGCCATCAGCTGGGCGCGGGTGTGCAGCCGCCCGGTGTCGCGGGCGAGCTGGTAGGCGGCCAGTTCCACGGGCGTGTGCCCGATCCAGCCGCCGCCGATCCCGGCCTCGGTGAAGCTGGTGACGCCTTCGGTGAGGTAGTGCCGGGTGGCCGCGTCGACGGCGTCGGCGACGGTCCGGACCGGGTACGGCAGCACCTGCCGCTGCACCAGCCGCTGCGCGGTCTCCTCCAGCAGCCCGTCGGGGCGGCCGTGCCCGTCTCGGGAGACGACCCCGCCGACCGGGTCCCGGAACCCGTCGTCGAGCGCGCCGGCCGCGCGCAGGACGGGCGTGTTCACCACGCAGGCGTGGCCGGAGGTGTGCTTGAGCCAGACGGGCCGGCCGCCCGCCGCGCGGTCGAGGGCGTCACGGTGCGGGTAGTGGCCGCCGAGCCTGTTGTGGTCGAGTCCGGCACCGATCACCCAGGCGTCCGGGGCGAGTCGGCCGGCGTGCGCGGAGACGGCGGCGTACACCTCGTCGACGGAGCGGGCCGTGGAGACGTCGAGCTGGGTGAGGGTGAGGCCGAACCAGGCGGTGTGGCAGTGTGCGTCGTTGAAACCGGGCAGGACGGTGGCACCGCCCGCGTCGAGGACGCGCCGCGCGGGCAGGTGCGCCACGTCCTCGTCGAGGCCGACGACGGTGCCGTGCAGCACGCCGAGGGCGTGGGCGGTCGGCCGCTCGGGATCGAGCGTGTGGACGCGGGCGTTGCGGACGAGGAGGTCGAGTCGCATGTCGGGAGCGCCTCTCAGGCGAGGTGGTGCAGTTGTGCGAGGGGCACTTCGGTGGCGGGCGCGGTGCCGGTGGGTACGCCGTCGACCAGGACCGGCGCGGGCTCACGGGGCACCACCACGCGGGGCGTCGCCGTGTTGTGCAGCATGTCGGCGCGGGTCAGTCCACGGCTGCCGCGGATCGGGGCGTAGGTGAGTCCGGTGGGCAGGGCGGCGCGGGCGGCACGGTCGGCGAGCGCCGCCTCGGCGACGAAGACCTTGGCGAGCCGTGCCGGAGCGGCGCCGAGCGCTCCGTAGTAGGGCCGGTAGACACGCGGCTGGGTCAGCCGGGTCGACCCGGAGCCCGAGCCCGTGTTGCCCCACGCCACGAACCCGGCCTTGATGACCAGTTCGGGCTTGCTGCCGAACCACTTGGGGTCCCACAGGACGAGGTCCGCCATCCGCCCCGCCTGCACGGTGCCCACCTCGTGGGCCAGGCCGTGCGCGACGGCCGGGTTGAGCGTGATCTTCGCGAGGTAGCGCAGCGCGCGGGCGTTCTCCGGTCGCTCCACTCCCCCGCCGCCGTTCGCGAGGGCCTGCACGTGGGCGAGCTGCCAGGTCCTGCGCACGGTCTCCGCGATGCGGCCCATGCCCATGGAGTCGGAGTTGACGATCGAGATGGCACCCAGATCGTGCAGGGCGTTCTCGGCGGCGATGGCGTGCCCCCGGATCCGGCTCCGGGAGATGGCGACGTCGCTCTCGGAGTGGTGGTTCTGCCGGTGCACGGTCATCGTCATCGGGAACAGCTCGCCGACCGTGTTCGGGGTGTACGGCACGGTGGGTGTCGTCGACGACGGCAGGATGTTCGGCTCGGACAGGATCTCCAGGAGGTCGGGATGTCCGCCGCCGCCCTCCACGTGGTAGGCGTGCACGGTGCGGCCGCGCGTCGCGCCGATGGTGTCGCGCAGATAGCCGGACTCGTTCATGGAGTCGGTGTGCAGCGCGACCGGCAGGTCGGCCTGGTCGGCGGTGTCCAGGCAGGTGTCGATGATGCGGGGCGTCGCCCCGAAGTCCTCGTGGATCTTGAAGCCGCCGGCCCCGGCGAGCGTGATCTCCTCCAGCAGCGCCCGCGAGCTGGACGACCCCCGCGCCAGGAAGGCGATGTTGAGCGGTGTGCCCTGCCAGGCGCTCATCAGGGTGTGCAGGTTGTGCGCCGGGTTGCAGCCGATCTCCCAGACGCCGCCGAGTCCCATGCCGACGAGCGTGGTGACCCCGGCGGACAGCGCGGCCGGCGCGACCTCGGGCGAGGACAGGTGGACGTGGCTGTCGACGATGCCCGGCGTGGCGATCAGCCCCTCCCCCGGCACGACCGAGGTGTGCGAGTCGACGGCGTACTCGACGTCCATGACGTCCGGGTTGCCGACGCCGCCGACGGCGACGACGCGCCCGTCCTTGATCCCGATGTCGGTCTTGCGGATGCCGAGCACCGGGTCCATGAGGACGACCCCGGCGACCACCATGTCGAGCGCGGAGTCGCGGTCGGAGCGGGGCGAGGCGAGCAGTCCGTCGCGGACCGTCTTGCCGCAGCCGCCGAGCAGTTCGTCGCCCGGGGTGCCGTCGTCGGCCTCGACCTCGACCCACAGGCAGGTGTCGCCGAGCCGGATGCGGTCGCCGGTGGTGGGCCCGTAGAGGGCGTTGTACGTGCGGCGGTCGACGTGGGTCATCGCTGCGTCTCCTGTGCGTCGCCGGTGGTGTGCCGGGCGGCGACCACCTCGACCTCCCGTTCCGTTCCCGGCTCGAAGGCGAGCGCGGTGCCGGCCGGGATGTCGAGGCGCATGCCGGCGGCGGCGCGGCGGTCGAGGGCGAGGGCGGCGTTGGCCTCGGCGAGCGGATAGTGGGACGAGAGGTAGACGGTGCGGTCGCCGGTGTTGCGGATGCTCAGCCGGGCCCGCCGTCTGCCGGTGTTGATCTCCACCGGTTCGGCCGCGGGTCGCACGGCTCCGGGCGCCGGGCCGGTGCCGGTGGCGGCGATGGGCCGGTCGACGGCCACGAGGGAGGTGCCCGAGGGAAACAACGCTTCGACCTGGACCTGCGGGATCATCTCCGGGACGCCTTCCCGTACGTCGTCCTCGGTGAGCACTCCGCGGCCGACCTCGACGACCTCCTCCAGGCTCAGTCCGTCCCAGGCCGCTTCGAGCACCTCGTCGCAGATGAGGGCGATGGCCTCCGGCACGTTGAGTCTGCGGCCGCGGGCGAGTCGCCGGCGGGCGAGTTCGGCGACGGTGAACAGCTCCAGCCGCTCCCGTTCGCGAGGAGTCATGTGCACAGGAGCGCCACCTCCGTGTGTGGGGATCAGGCCACGGCCTGTCGGACGGTCCAAGGATTTCGGGGGAACGACATTCAGCCAACGTTGAAATGACTCCGGTGCGACGGTGAGGATTGTGCACATGCACACCGACCCCGCCTTCTCCACTCCCCCGCCCTCACCGCTCTTCCCTCCCCCCGACCCACGGGTCGCCGAGCTCGCCCGGCAGTGCCTGGAGGAGATCGACGGCCTGGTCGGGGTGTGGGTGGAGTACGTACGGCCGGTGCGCGCGGCCTATGCCGACCGCGTCTCGGACGAGGAGTTCCGCGAGACCGCCTGGCAGGCCTTCGAGCTGCTGCTGCGCACCGTCGCCCGCATGCCCGTGCCCGAGCCGATCGCGTCGGTGTCGGAACGCGTCGGCGAGCAGCGCGCCCGCCAGGGCGTCCCGCTCTCCTCACTGCTGGAGGCCGCGCGCCTGGACTTCCGCGTGGTGTGGGCGGCGCTGGTGCGCAAGGCGGGCGAGAAGGACAGCGCCCAGCTGGTCAACTCCGCCCACCAGGTGTGGGAGGCGGTCGAGCTGCACGTCACCGGCATCATGACCGCCTATCAGCGCACGGTCCTGGAGATGGGGCGCCGCACGGAGGACGAGCGGCGGATGTGGTTCGCCCGGCTGCTGGACACCGAGGGCCGCAATCCGACGGTGGTGGGCGACGCGGCCCATGCCCTCGGCTTCGCACCGGACGGCCGGTTCCTGTGCGCCGTCACCGCCCCTCAGCACGGGGCGGGGATGCGCAGGGCGACCGCCGAACTACGGGCGCTGGACGTGCCGGTGCAGCTCCAGACGGTCGCTTCGGACACGGTGCTCACCGTGCAGCTGGAGCGACGTACGACCGTGGAGAAGGTCCTGGCCCGGCTGGACGGCACACCCTGCGGTGTCGCCCCCGCCCGCAACGGGCTCAGGTCCGTGCCGCGTGCGGTGCTGCTGGCGACCGCCACCGCACGGGTGCTGCCTCCCGACGCCGCTCGGCCCCGCCGGCTGGAGGACAGCTGGCTCGACGTGCTGGTGCAGCGGGCCGACGACGTCGCCCGCGATCTCGCCGACGACGTCCTCGGTGGCCTGCGGTCGGACGGCGTGGCGCAGGCCGAGGCGGAACGGCTGCTGGAGACGGTGCGCGTCCATCTCGCGGGAGCGGGGTCCGTGGCCGACACGGCCACCGCTCTCTACTGCCACCGCAACACCGTGCAGCACCGTTTCGCCCGGTTCGCCGAACTCACCGGGCGGGACGTGCGCCGCCCGGAGGACGCGGCGCTGGTGACGCTGGCGTTGCGCGCGGCCGGGCGGCGTACCGGTGCGGAGGCCCAGGCGTGATCCCGTCCGGCCCGGTCCCTCGCGCTCCGGTCGGCCATGCCGCGGGGTTACCGGAAGCGTTCCGCGTGCTCGTCCACCCACTGTGCGAACGTGCGCGCCGGGCGGCCGGTCACCTGCTCGACGGTGTCGACGACGGTCGTGGCGTCGTCCGTGGGCTCGGCGTACCAGCCGACGACGTAGTCGGCGTCGGCCCGGGACACGCCGGTGGCCATCAGCCTGTCGACGGCCTGTTCGTGCGTGATCGGGACGAAGGTGATGTCGCGGCCGATCGCCCGGGACAGGATCGCGATGCGTTCGCGCGGGGTCAGCGTCTCGGGGCCGGTGAGGTTGTACGCACGCCCCGCGTGCCCGTCGTCGAGCAGCGCGACCGCGGCCACCGCCCCGATGTCGGCCTCGTGGACGAGGGCGCTGGGATGGTCGTACGGCTCGCGCACGACACCCTCGTTCCGGATCGATTCGGTCCAGGTCAGCGTGTTGGACATGAATTCCTGCGGTTCCAGACGGGTCCACTCCGCCCCCGAGGCCGCCACGGCCTCCTCGACCGGCCCCACCCAGCCACCCCACACCACGGTGAGGCGCTGCACACCCGCATCCACCGCGCGCCGCACCAACTCGGGCCCGGTCTCGGCGAGCCCCGCCGTCACGGTGATGTGCAACCGGGTGACGCCTTTGAGGGCGGCGTCGAGGCTCTCCGGTGCCGTGTGCGTGCCGGCCACCAACTCCGCTTCGGCCGGGAGCTTGCCCGCGGCCGCGGCCGGGTCCCGTGTCAGCGCCCGGACGCTCTCTCCTCGGCGGACCAGCTCGGCCACCACCTGCCGGCCGGTGTTCCCCGTCGCACCCGTGACCAACGTCGTCATGGTCGGACTCCTTTCGTCTGCCGACGACCCTAGAAACCCAACCGCACTTGAGGTCAACGAGTCTTCACGGTGAGGATCCGCTGAGCGGCCTTGACCGTGTCCTCGGGGCCGAGTTCGACCCGGTGGCCGGGTGCTGCGCAGCCGACCAGCAGCCCCAGGGTGGCGAGCAACAGCCCCGGGAGCGCCCGTTCGTGGTGCGCCGGACGCCGTGGGGTACGTGCCGTGGGCACGGCGGGTGCCTCAGCCGGGTTGGCAGTCGGTGGGCCGGTTGCGCTGGACACCGTCCAACTTGTCCCACCATTCGCAGGGGGCCTCGGCGTAACCCGTGCCGTCGTAGCACCAGCCTCCGCCGGGGCCCGTCTCGTCCGGCTCGGGCCAGAAGCAGACGTGTCCGGGCAGCAGGGCCGGTTCGATCACGGGCGTCGTGCGCGCGGGCCCCCGAGTCCGGTGAGCGGCAGTTGCCCACGCAGGCTCGCACGTCCAAAGCCGCAGGCAGATGCCACATCACCGGCATCGGTGAGTAGTCGTACCGCAGCCGTCACACCGGCCCCACCGACGTACTCGCCCACGCCCGCACCGCGGCACGACACCGTGTGTCGGACGGGCCGATCCGCGACTGCCGACCGGCATGCGGCAGGATGAGGTGCATGAGCGTAGTCAAGATCAACGTGCTGACCGTCCCCGCCGAGCAGCGGGAGACCCTGGAGAAGCGCTTCGCCTCCCGAGCGCACGCCGTGGAGAACTCCGACGGGTTCGAATGGTTCGAACTGCTCCGCCCGGTGGAAGGCACGGACACCTACCTCGTCTACACCCGGTGGCGTGACGAGGAGTCCTTCAACGCCTGGATGGAAGGCCCCATGAAGGCCGCCCACCAGGGGCGCCCGACGGACGGCGGCGAGCGCCCCGCGCCCGCGGCGAGCAACTCCACGCTGTGGTCGTTCGAGGTCGTGCAGCAGGCGGCGCCGAAGAACGCCTAGTACTGCAACGGTGTTTGCAGTGACTGATGGCCAGGTCAGGGGCTGTGTCCGCGTCGTTTGCAGTGACTGGTGCGGCCTTGGTACTGACGTCGTCGGCGCACATGTGACCAGTGCAGGATGTGCTCGACGGGTGCGGGGCGTCGGCCGGTGAGGCGGGTGATCAGCCGTCGTACTCGGCGAGGCCGGGGTGGATGAGCCGGGAGGATCCGTTTCTGCTTTCCCGGCATCCAGCTTGGCGCTTTGGAAGCATTCCTCGATGGCCCACCGGCTGACCGGGATGCGGATCAGCTCATCGAGGTGGTCTCGGCTGGGCAGTAGGCGATGCAGCAGGAGATCTCCTCGGGCCGGCCGACGGTGCGGCGGGCGAGTACCCAGTGCCGGCGGTCGGGTCGGTGCCAGGGCCCGACCTCGACTCGCGCCCAGTCGTGGATGCGTCGGCCGTGGGCGCCGTTCCCGCAGGAACGGCGCTTCCACTTCTGCCTGGGCAGGCCGGAAAAGAGGTCGTGCACGGGGTGATGGCCCAGTGGGTGACGACGGTGTCGTGGCGGCAAGGGCGTGTGGGCGCGGCGGTAGGGCTCGGTGCCGGTCTGGATGACGGCGCCGTGGAAGGCCGGGCGGTCGACGATGAGCCCGACCGATAAACATAGAGCTGCAGGTCAGAAGGCCCGTGTCGCTGTGACTCCACTTTGCCGGGGGTTCGCGTGATGCGAGGCCGTGCGCCATCCGGGGATGATCGCAGAGTCGTACGAACCGGCACATGGGAGTTTCCCGTACGTCCTCTCCCGCCGCGGTCACCTACGCCGCACACCAGGAGGCTGCCGCACCGGAGGAAGGCGCTGGGAGGAACGAAAGGAACGGCGGGGAGCCTGCTCGGTGCGGCGTTCCTCCCCCAGGCGTGGAGCGGCTTGGGAGCAGATCGGCGCTGATAAACCACACTCAACCGATTGTCACTGCTTCGGGGTAAGCATCCCGTCTCCCTGGTGGATGCGGCCAGTCCAGCGGATACCTTCTGCAGGTGGACGGAGCCCCGCGATCCCTCCCGCTCGATGCCCACTCCTCCCTGTCTCCCGGTCGGCGCACCCGTGTGCGCCGGACGACCCGTCGTGCAAGGAGAAATCCCCCCGATGTCCGTCGACAGCATGCCGGAAGCTCAGACCACTCCCGACGCGCCGCAGCAGTCCCTGAGTACCGCCGCGGCCCGCAACCTCGCCACCACCACGAAGTCCGCGCCGCAGATGCAGGAGATCACTTCCCGCTGGTTGCTGCGGATGCTGCCCTGGGTCGAGGCCGAGGGCGGCGCCTACCGGGTCAACCGGCGTTTGCGCCATACGCTCGGCGACGGGCGCATCGAGTTCGTCCAGGAGGGCGCCACGGTCCGGGTGATCCCCCGGGAGCTCACGGAACTGGCCCTTCTGCGCGGCTTCGAGGACACGGACGTTCTCACCACCCTCGCCGACCGCTGCACGCAGCGCGACTTCGCGGCGGGCGAAGTCCTCGTCGAGCGTGGCAGCCCCGCAGACGGAGTCCACCTGATCGCCCACGGTCGGGGCAGCCAGACCTCCGAGGGCAAGTACGGCGGAGAGATCGCCATCGCGGTGCTCGCGGACGGCGACCACTTCGGTGAGAAGGCCTTGTCGGACTCCGACGCCCGCCACGACTGCACGGTCACCGCCGAGACGTCCGGAACCCTTCTCACCCTCTCCCGTGCCGACTTCTCCGCAGTCCAGGCCTCTGCGCCGCACCTTCGGGCCCACGTGGACGAGTTCGGCGCCCGCACGCGGCAGCGGCAGAACAAACACGGTGAGGCCGAGATCGCCGTGTCGGCCGGCCACGTCGGCGAGGCCGAACTGCCCGGCACCTTCGTCGACTACGAACTGCACCCGCGCGAGTACGAGCTCTCCGTCGCACAGACCGTTCTGAGGATCCACACCCGGGTCGCCGACCTCTACAACGGTCCGATGAACCAGAGCGAGGAGCAACTCAGGCTCACCGTCGAGGCCTTGCGTGAGCGTCAGGAACACGAGCTGATCAACAACCGCGAGTTCGGGCTGCTGCACAATGCCGATTTCAAGCAGCGGATCCAGCCCCGCACCGGCCCGCCGACCCCGGACGACATGGACGACCTGCTCTGCCGCCGGCGCGGCACCAAACTGTTCCTCGCCCACCCCCGGACCATCGCCGCCATCGGACGCGGCTTCAACGCCTGCGGTCTCTACCCCGATCATGTCGACCTCGGCGGGCAGTCCGTCCCAGCCTGGCGCGGGGTCCCCATCCTGCCCTGCAACAAGATCCCGATCAGCAGGGAGCAGACCAGCTCCATCATCGCGATGCGTACCGGTGAGAAGAACCAGGGCGTCATCGGCCTGCGGCAGACAGAACTGCCGGACGAGTACGAACCGGGCCTGTCCGTGCGGTTCATGGGCATCAACGAACAGGCGATCATCTCCTACCTCGTCAGCACCTACTACTCCGTCGCGGTGCTCCTGCCCGACGCCCTCGGCGTGATGGAGAACGTACAGATCGCCCCCGGTCCGCGCTGAAGCCCTGATCCGCTGCAGGTCCCCGCATGACACGCGCCACGCCGACGGAGCGCCCACCCCACCGCAGCAAGGAGCCGCCGATGCCCGACGCCGGGCCCCTCGGATCATCCCCACCTGAGCAGCGGCCGACGCCGCCCGCAGCCGTGCCGGACACCCCCGCCCCGGGGAGCTTGGACCTTCCGGCCACGCCGACCGCCTCAGGTTTCCTGGCCGCACTGCATCCACCGGTCACGATCCCCGACCCGCCACCGCCTCCGGTGCCCGCCCCCGGCGTCGGGGACACGCCCGACGCGACCGCGGCCGGCTCCGCCCTCCAGCGGATCCTGCGCGGACCGACCGGACCGGGCACGACCTCACTCGCCCTGACCAGCCGGTACGAACCCGCACGGGATCCGGCACCCGCTCCAGCCGCCGCCGGACGAGCCGTCCCCGGTCTCTACTACCACCCCGTCCCGGAACCCGACCCCGTGCGCGTCGAGGAGGTGAGCCGCCGTATCAAGCGCTGGGCCGAGGACGAGGTCCAGCTCTATCCCGAGGAGTGGGAGGGGCAGTTCGACGGCTTCTCCGTCGGCCGTTACATGGTCGGCTGTCACCCCGACGCCCCGACGGTCGACCACCTGATGCTCGCCACACGGCTGATGGTCGCGGAGAACGCGGTGGACGACTGCTATTGCGAGGACCACGGCGGGTCGCCCGTCGGTCTCGGCGGGCGCCTGCTCCTCGCGCACACCGCGATCGACCACTTCCACACCACCGCGGAGTACACGCCGGCGTGGCAGGAGTCGCTCACTTCGGACGCCCCGCGCCGGGCGTACCGCAGCGCCATGGACTACTTCGTCCGCGCGGCCACGCCCTCCCAGGCCGACCGCTACCGGCACGACATGGCCCGGCTGCACATGGGCTACCTCGCCGAGGCCGCCTGGGCACAGACCGGACACGTCCCGGAGGTGTGGGAGTACCTGGCGATGCGTCAGTTCAACAACTTCCGCCCCTGCCCCACGATCACCGACACCGTCGGCGGATACGAACTGCCCGCGGACCTGCACGCCCGGCCGGACATGCAACGGGTCATCGCCCTCGCCGGCAACGCGACCACCATCGTCAACGACCTCTACTCGTACACCAAGGAACTCGACAGCCCGGGCCGCCACCTGAACCTGCCGGTGGTGATCGCCGAACGCGAGCAGCTCTGCGAACGCGACGCCTATCTCAAGGCCGTCGAGGTCCACAACGAACTCCAGCACGCCTTCGAGGCCGCCGCCGCCGACCTCGCACAGGCCTGCCCCCTGCCCACAGTGCTGCGCTTCCTCAGGGGCGTGGCCGCCTGGGTCGACGGCAACCACGACTGGCACCGCACCAACACCTACCGCTACAGCCTGCCCGACTTCTGGTAAGGAACGGACATATCTGTGACCACTGAGACCACCTCCGCCACCACCGCGAAGATCCCGGCCCCGGCGACGCCGTACCAGGAGGACATCGCCCGCTACTGGAACAACGAGGCCCGGCCGGTCAACCTCCGCCTCGGTGACGTGGACGGGCTCTACCACCACCACTACGGCATCGGTGCCGTGGACCATGCCGCGCTCGGCGACCCAGCACACAGCGAGTACGAGGAAAAGGTCATCGCGGAGCTGCACCGGCTGGAGTCGGCACAGGCGGAGTTCCTCATGGACCACCTCGGCCCGGTCGGTCCCGACGACACCCTCGTCGACGCCGGCTGCGGACGCGGTGGGTCCATGGTCATGGCCCACCGCCGCTTCGGCTGCCGGGTCGAGGGCGTCACCCTGTCCGCCGCCCAGGCCGACTTCGGCAACCGGCGCGCACGGGAACTGCGTATCGACGGCCACGTCCGCTCCCGCGTGTGCAACATGCTCGACACGCCCTTCGGCAAGGGCAGCATCACGGCCTCGTGGAACAACGAGTCGACCATGTACGTCGACCTGCACGACCTGTTTGCCGAGCACTCCCGCTACCTGAAGGTCGGCGGCCGGTACGTGACGATCACCGGCTGCTGGAACCCCCGCTACGGCCAGCCGTCGAAGTGGGTCTCCCAGATCAACGCCCACTTCGAGTGCAACATCCACTCCCGCCGCGAGTACCTGCGCGCCATGGCCGACAACCGGCTCGTGCCGCACACCATCGTCGACCTCACCCCGGACACACTGCCCTACTGGGAGCTGCGGGCCACGTCCTCGCTGGTCACCGGAATCGAGAAGGCGTTCATCGAGTCCTACCGCGACGGCTCCTTCCAGTACGTCCTGATCGCGGCCGACCGCGTGTGAGCCCGGCCGCGCGGGGCCGGGCCTCTCACCGGCGGCTCCGGCCCCGCGCGCCGGGGCCACGTTCACTCGTACGCCGACAGTTCCACCCTCGACCACACGAACCTACTGGTCTTCTGCCGTGACGAACGCTTAGGGGCACCCCCGGCGCCTCCCGGCCCGCACCACGCCCTGCCGCACCCAGCCATCCGCGCCGCGCCTCCGCAGGCCGGGCGGCCCACCAATTGGTGCGCCGACGCGGACACCGCCACACCCACCCCCGCAGCAGCGGACCGGTCGCTCCTCGCGCGGAAAGCAGAAACGGATCCTCCCAGCTCATCCACCTCGGCCTCGCCGAGTACGACGGCTGATCACCCGCCTCACCGGCCGACGCCCCGCACCCGTCAACTCCGTCAGGTCTGTCTTGATCTTGGTGTGGTCCTGCTGGGCAGGGGCCGTGAGTTCGCGGTAATCGTGTTCGATGCGCCAGCGGATCTTTGCCAGGCGGACCAGCTCCGGGATCGTCATGCTGTCGGTCGCAGGGCCGGCCTTGCCGAGACGGGCGACGGGGCCGGCAGCGTGATCGCGTCGTCCAGTCCCGGCAGCGCGGTGCAACACGTCGTGGCTGCCATGGCGGCCTCCGCGTCCCGCCGGCGCGGAGAGCCCGTGCTCGCCGGCGCGGGCAGGCCGGACGAACGCCTCGGGGACAGGGGCCCCGGCCGGCCGTGGACCACGCGGCCGAGGGACGCCGGCGATCCGGCGTACACCCGATCGGCGCACAGTCACATCAGGACGGGCAGGTCGTGGCCGGCTGTCGGTTGCTGCCGGGGGCGGAAGCGCGTTGAGTCGGATACGGCGCGCTCGTGACCCCTGCACGAGCGGTCAGCGGCTGAATCGGAGGCACCATGTCCGAGGCACCATGTCCGACATACCCCCGCCCGTCACTGCCTGCCTCGACCCGGCGGCGAAGGCACTGGCCGAGGCCACCGGTCCGCACCCCCGACGCCGGTCGCGTCGCGGTGACCGGCGGCTCGGTGGGCGCCTGCATGTCGGCCGCGCCCAGTACTCCGCACCGGCCCGGCGCACCGAGGTGCACGCCTCGCCTCTGCGGGCCGGCCTCGACGTGGACGTCGCCTGCGTCCGAGTGACCGGTACGGTCCATGACTTCCTGATGCCGGACAGCCCGCGCGACACCCGCGCGGCCGATGTCGCACGGCACCTCGCCATCGACGCCCTGCACACCGCCCTCCAGGACGACTGAGCAGGGGGCCCGGACGTCGTCCGGGCGTCTTCCGAACCACCGACGACGTTGGGACGTCACATCATGAACGACACGAGCGACCTGCTCGAGCCCTGGGTCGACCGGCTGCTGCGCCTCGCCGAGGGCATTCCCGCCGACGAGGCGCGGCGATTCGTGCACGACCTGTACGCCCACGCGCAGTCCGACCTCGACGAGGAGCGGGCCGAGGCCGACCTGGAGCGGGAGGAGTGAGCACGGCACACCGCCGACGTGCGTGGACGTGAGCGGCCGCCGAGTTCGGTGCGGGTCACCGCCCCCGCCGGCCTCCCCGGTCCCCGTTCCGCGGGCTCACCCGGCCGCCGGGCACGGCACACTGAGCGGTGTCGCTCGCCCCCCGTACTCGACACGCCCGCCGACCACCACGGTCTCCGCGACGGTGCCGGGGATGTCCTCCGGCGCCGAGCGCAGGATGTCCCGGGAGAGGACCACGAAGTCGGCCGCCTTTCCGACCGTCAGCGAGCCCCGGTCGTGTTCCAGGAAGTTGGCGTACGCCGAGCCCATCGTGTAGCCGTGGACCGCGGTCTCCACGCTGATCGTCTCCTGGGGCATCCAGGGTTCTCCCCCGCCCAGCGGACGCCGGGTGACGGCGGTGTAGATGCCGACCATCGGGTCCATCTCGGCCACGTTCCAGTCGCTGGACAGGGCGAGCACGGCGCCTGCGGTGTGCAGGCTGCGCAGCGGCCACGCCTTGTGCCAGCGTCCGGCACCGACGTTCTCCGCCCAGTCCTTGCCGGGACCCGCGACCTCCGGGGCGGCGTGTCGGGGCTGCATGCACGCGACCACGCCGAGGTCGGCGAAGCGCGGCGTGTCCTCCGGGTCGAGGCACTCGACGTGGACCACCTGATGCCGGGCGTCCCGCGGTCCGTTGACCGTACGGGCGTGTTCGACGGCGTCGAGGACGGTCCTGATGCCGCGGTCGCCGGTCGCGTGCACGAAGCACTGGAAGCCGCGTGCGTCCAGCTTCGCCAGCAGGGCCGCGAACTCCTCGGGCGGGTAGAAGGTGTCGCCGCGGTGGTGGCGGCAGCCCGCGTACGGTTCGAGAAGGGCCGCCGTACGCGGTTCGACGACGTCGTCGATGTAGAGCTTGAGGGGGCCCACTCGCAGCCGGTCGTCCGCGTACCTGCGTGCGGCGGCGGCGAAGTCGTCGAGGTCGGCGTCCGTGGTACCGCGCGGATGGAACAGTGCCGCGACGATCCGGGACCTGAGCCGGCCCTCGGAGCGGGCGCGGTCGAACAGCGCGAGGTCGTCGAGCGAGTTCTGCGGCTCGACGACGGTGGTGATGCCGAAGGCGATGGCGTCGTCCAGGGACGCGGTGAGCCGTCCGTACTGCCGGTCGGCCGACGCCCAGGGAAGACCGAGTTCCCGCAGGGCGCGGTGACCGTCACGGGAGAGGCCCTTGACGGCGAAGTCCTTGATGAAGCCGGTCGGTTCGCCCGTGGCCGGGTCGGTGACCGCCTCGCCGAAGGGCAGGTGGGTGTGGTCCCGGTCGATGCCGAGCCGCTGCAGGGCAGCGGTGTTCACCCACGCGGTGTGCACGTCGTAGCTCAGGACGAAGGCGGGCACGTCGCCCGTGACCGGATCGAGGTCGGCGACGGTGGGCATGCGGCCGCCGGGGATCGCCGAGTAGTCGAAGGCCTCCGCCTCGATCCACGGCGCATCGGGGTGGGCCGTGCGCCAGGCACGGACGCGGGCGTGGACCTCGTCGAGAGTGTCGGCGCCGGCGAGCTGCACACAGGCGTCGTCGGAGCCGAGCCGGACGTGGTTGTGCGCGTCGATGAACCCCGGAAGGACCAACTTCCCGGCGGCGTCGATCACCTGTGTGTGCGGTCCGGTCCACGCCGCGGCGTTCTCGTCGGAGCCGAGCCAGGCGATCCGGCCGCCGGACACCGCCAGGGCCTGTGCCTCGGGGAGGGCGGGGTCGACGGTGTGGATCCGGGCGTTGCGCACGAGTAGGTCTGCGGGGCGTGCGGCCAGGGTCATGTGAGGAAACTCCAGTGGTGGTGCGGTGGTTCGGGTCTTGAGGGCTTCGGCGCGGAGCGGGGCGCGCGCCGCGCGACTGCGGCTCAGCCGGGGGTGGTGTGCGGGACGACCGTGCGCCGGGCGAGGACCCAGTACACGCCGCCGGAGACGAGCGAGCCGAGGAGGGTCAGGTCGGCCCCGCCCAGCGGGGCCACCAGCGGCCCGGTCCACAGTTCCGAGTCGCAGGTGAGGGCGGCGAAGACCATCCCCGCGAGCAGAGCCGCCATACCGGCGGGGTGGTGGCCGGACCGGTACCAGTAGCCGCCGTCGCGTCCCGCGTGCAGAGCCGGCGCGTCGTAGCGGCAGCGGCGCATCAGCATGTCCGCGAGGAACACGCCGCCCCAGGGCGCGAACACGATGATCAGCAGGGAGAGGAACGACAGCAGCGAACTGGTGAAGTCGGTGAGGAAGAGCGCGTAGAGCGATCCCGCGGCGGTGACGGCCGCGCTGATGAGGATGGCCTGGGAGCGGCTCCAGGGGACGCCGAGCACTTGGAGGTTCAGACTCGACGAGTACAGCGTGATGATCGAGTTGGTCACGGAGCCGCCGAGGACGAGGGCGAGGAAGAGCGGCTGGAACCAGCCCGGCAGCAGCGCCTCCGTGCCCGCCACGGCGTCGGTCATGTCCGTCTGCGTGGCCGCGGCCACCCCGGCCACGCCCAGGGCGACGGACGAGACGAAGCCTCCCAGGGCCCCGTACCAGGTCAGCGACCGCAGCGAGGTCGTACTCGGCAGGTAGCGGGTGTAGTCGGCCGGCATGGGGACGTAGCTGAACGGTCCGGCCAGCATCACGACGAAGGCCAGGCTCCACCCGGAGGCACCGGGGGCGGCGGCCGTTGTGGTGCCGGTGTCGGCGCCGGGCAGCAGGAAGACGAGGAGCACCGCGAAGCCGGCGGCGAGGACGTACGCGATCCAGCGCTCGGCGAACTGGACCGTGGCGTGCCCCCAGAGCGCGACGGCGAACGTCAGCGCGAGCGTGATCAGGAGCGCCAGAGCCCGTCCGGCGTCCTTCGACGCCCATCCGAGGTCGGCGAAGAAGGCTTCGAGAGCGAGCACGCCGACGACCGTGTTCACGATGGTGTAGCCGATGCTGACCACCCAGTTGAGCATCCCGGCCGGCCAGTTGCCGCGTACGCCGAACGCCGCGCGGGAGACGACCAGGGTGGCGGTTCCGGTGCGGACGCCGCTCAGGCCGGCCGCGCTGATCGCGAAGAACGACAGGCCGCCCAGGACGACGACGGCGGTCGCCTGCCAGAAGGACAGGCCGAAGGCCACAGCGAGGGCACCGTTGATGACGTACGTGAACGTGAGGTTGGAGCCGAACCAGAGCCAGAACAGATCCTTCGCGCCGCCGTGGCGCTCCTCCACGGGGATGGGGTCGATACCGTGCCGCTCCACCTGGAAGACCTGGTCGGTGGAGGCGTTCCCGCCGGCTGGTCCCGCACTCGTGTCCTGCTGAGCCATACGGCCCACCTCTCATCCCTGCGCGTCACCGGGCGATGCCGATAGTTTGAATGCCGTTCTAGGAGTTAGAACGGCATTCAAGATGCGCTGCGGAGGCCCGGCCGTCAAGACCCCTGCAGAATTCGGCGGCTAAGGTCATCTCCAGCCGTAGCGAGGAGGAGGCGCGACGTGGCAGCTACTGCGCGGCGACGCGATGGGCACGACGCCCGGGAACGGATGCTGAAGGAGGCGATGGCGGCCATCGCCGAGGACGGGCTGGCGACGCTCACCATGTCCGCTCTCGCCAAGCGCCTCGGCACCAGCGGCGGACACATCCTCTACTACTTCGGCAACAAGGACCGGCTGCTGCTGGAGGCGCTGCGCTGGAGCGAGAACGCACTCGCCGAGGAACGTCGAGCCCTGCTGGCGCGCCGGGTCGCCACCGAGCGCAAACTCGATCTCTTCCTGGAGCTGTACCTTCCCGTCGGCCCGCGCGACCCGCGATGGACCCTGTGGATCGAGCTGTGGGCACGCACGGGGTCGAACGAGCAGTTGCGCGCGGCTCAGGCCGAGCTCGACGTCGGCTGGCAGGAGGACCTCGAGTCGCTCCTCGCCAAGGGCGTGCGGCAGGGCCGTTTCGCCGCCGGACTCGACGCCGCCGCCGTGGCCTCGGCGCTGCTGGCACTGCTCGACGGGCTGAGCACCCGCGTGGTGCTCGGACAGCACGGCGCGGACCGTGCCGGCGCGCTGGAGGCGGCGCGATCCGTGGCGGCACGACTGGTGGCAGAGGCCTGACCACAGCCCGCTCAGGCGGCAGGACCTGCCGTGGAGGGGAGCCGCTTCCGGTTTTCTAATGTCGAGCATTACCATGAGGCCGTGGCAAGGACGTCCGGACCCGAGACCCGGGACAAGCTGATCCGTGCGGCGGAGGAGATCTTCGCCGCCCAAGGCGTTCACGGGGCGCAACTGCGGGACATCGTGGCGCTGGCGGGGCAGGGAAACCCGTCCGCCGTGCAGTACCACTTCGGCTCCCGCACCGGGCTGCTCGACGCGGTCATGGCCGGTCGCCAGGAACGCACCGAGCGGGTGCTCGCCCCGCTCCTCGACGCCGCCCCCGACGCACTGCACGCGCTCGTCGGAGCACTGGTCACCGCGGAGGCGAGTGAGCTGCGCACCGACCGGGGCCGGCGCTGCCTGCGAATCTCCGCCCAGCTCAGCCACGAGAGCGGGGTCCGCACCGGCACCCCCCATCCCACGCTCGCCGACACGGCCTACTGGCGCCTCATCGAGCGGATCGAGGCGTGCCTGGCCGCCGACGGGCTGCCCCGGCCGCTGCGCCTGGAGCGCCTCGACCTGGCGCTGACGATGGTGGGCGCGGCCATGGCGGACCGGGCCCGGCAGTACCTCGACGGCACCGAACCACTGACCGGCGAGGCGCTCTTCCTCGCCGATCTGGTCACGACCACCACCGCGCTGCTCCGGGCCGCACAGCCCCGGAGCGTCTGAACGCCCCCCGAAAGGACTTCTCATGAACGATCTCACCGGCAAGACCGTGCTCATCACCGGCGGCGCCCGTGGCCTCGGCGCGGAGGCCGCCCGTCAGGCGGTGGCCGCCGGCGCGAACGTGGTGGTCACCGACGTGCTCGACGAGGACGGCAAGACGACCGCCGAGTCCCTCGGCGAGCGGGCGCGCTTCGTCCACCACGACGTGACCTCGGAGGAGGAGTGGGCAGCCGC
This sequence comes from Streptomyces viridiviolaceus, assembly GCF_014650995.1. Lineage (GTDB taxonomy): Bacteria > Actinomycetota > Actinomycetes > Streptomycetales > Streptomycetaceae > Streptomyces > Streptomyces viridiviolaceus. Next base: position 57,381 of record NZ_BMWA01000014.1, on the reverse strand, counting down.
CGTCGAGTACGCCGTGACGGAGTTCGGCGCCCTGCACGGCCTGGTGAACAACGCCGGCATCTCCACCGGCGCCCTGCTGGAGGCCGAGTCCGTCGAGCACTTCCGCAAGGTCCTCGACATCAACCTGACCGGTGTCTTCATCGGCATGAAGGCCGCCATACCGGCGATGAAGGAGGCCGGCGGCGGCTCGATCGTCAACATCTCCTCCGCCGCGGGCCTGATGGGCCTGGCCCTGACGGCCGGCTACGGCGCCTCCAAGTGGGGCGTCCGCGGGCTGACGAAGATCGGCGCGGTGGAGCTCGGCACCGCGAGGATCCGCGTCAACTCCGTCCACCCGGGCATGACCTACACGCCGATGACCGCCGCCGTCGGCATCGAGCGCGGCGAGGGCAAGTACCCGAACACCCCGATGGGCCGCGTCGGCGAAGCGCCCGAGATCGCCGGCGCGGTCGTCTTCCTGCTCTCGGACGCCGCCTCGTACGTCACCGGCGCGGAGCTGGCCGTGGACGGCGGCTGGACCACCGGCCCGACGGTGAAGTACGTCATGGGCCAGTAGGTCCGCCCGGCCGCCGTCCTGAGCACGCCGTGGTCCGTTCGGGTGCATCTCGGCCCCGTGCACTGCCACGACCTGGCATGGGGCACCCCTGGGGCCCGCGAAACGTTTTCCCATGGCAAGCAGGACGGACGCCGGTCGACGCAGGCCGGCAGCGGAAGGGAAGACCCTCGATGAAGCACCAGAAGGTGTGCGATCTGATGAGCGACGCAGTGGTCCGCGTCCAGCGCGGGACACCGTTCAAGGAGATCGCCCACCTGCTGCAGGAGTACGACATCACCGCGGTGCCCGTCGTGGACGAGGAGAACCGGCCCGTGGGTGTCGTGTCGGAGGCGGACCTCCTGCAGAAGATGTGGGGCGGGGAGCCGGACCCCTTCCCCGCGCACGGGGAACAGTCCCGGCCCTCGGGAGCGAAGGCGTTCGCCACGGACGCGGCGGGACTGATGACCTCGCCCGCCGTCTGCGCGAGCGAGAACTGGAGCGTCGTCGACGCCGCCCGTGCGATGGCGAGGTACGGGATCAAGAGGCTCCTGGTGGTGGACGACACGGGGCGGTTGATCGGTGTCGTCAGCCGAAGCGACCTGCTGCGGGTCTTCCTGCGCACGGACCGGGCGATCCGTACCGAGATCATCGAGGAGGCCCTGGTCAAGACCCTCGGCTTGGCTCCCTCGTCGGTGCAGGTGGACGTCACGCACGGGCATGTGGTCCTCAGCGGCGGGCTCCCGCCGCACGTGTCCGTCACCGTGCTGGAAGAACTGTGCCGACGCGTCGACGGCGTCGTCGCCGTGGAGTTCAGGCCGACGGGCGAAACCGACGCCGAGGGCTCCGCATCCGCCGGCCTGTGACCGTGCGCCCCCGCATGCGCCGGCCACCGCTCGATCGCGTGGCTCACGAGCCCCGGTGGCGGTGTGCTCCCTCCCCCGGCTCCGGGTCGGCGTCCCGCTGACCGGCCTCGTCGCGAACCCCGGACAGCTTGTCCGGGTTCGTGACGAGGTAGACGCCCGAGACCTGCCCGTCCTGCGGGATCAGGTCCACGACCATGACGGCGTAGGGGGAATCGCCGGTGAAGATCACCGCGGCGGGACCTCCGTTCACGCTGCGGTAGCGGATGTCCAGGCCCTCCGGCGGCCGGGAGGCGTAGCCGGTCAGCGCGCGTGCCGCACGGTGTACGACGACATGCGGCGCATGGAGGCGGTGCTCGTCGACGGCGATCACGACTGGACCGTGCTCCGCCCCGCGGGCCTCTTCGACACCCCGGCCGTCAGCGACTACCGGCCGGCCGGCGCGCGACTGTCCGGCCGGTACACCGCGCGGGCCGACCTCGCGAACGCGCTGCTGCGCCACGCGGTGGGCGACCTGCGCGGTCGTCACCTGCGCACTTTCGTCGACGTACGCACCACGGACGGCGTGCCCCGCCTGTTCGACGTCATCCGGAAGGAGGCGTTCGGGTAGGGCGCCGCGCACCCGCACAGGTCCCGGCCCGGGCGGTGCCGCCCGGCCTCCCGCCGGCACCGCCCTCGCGTATCGGCAGGACTGCCGATGCGCGGGCCCGCCCGCGGCCTGCACAGTCGTCTCAGCCCCGGCTGCGATCGGCGTTCCCGGCGTCTCGGCAGCTCGGGTGGCAACTGCACGTACGAAGGGACCACTCGTGTCTACCCACTCGGACCTGGTTTTCCTCAACGGTTCCGTCCTCACCGTCGACCCCGACTTCACCGTCGCGTCGGCCCTCGCCGTCACCGACGGCCTGATCAGCGCCGTCGGCGGCGACGAGGACGTGTCGGCGTCCATCGGCCCCACGACCCGGGTCGTCGACCTGAAGGGTGCGACGCTGCTCCCCGGGATCAACGACGCCCATCTGCACGGCTGCTCCTTCGGGCTGACGACACCTCCGCTGTCCCTGGACCTCACTCACCCGACCGTGAAGTCCCTGGCCGACGTGGCCAGGGAGGTCGCCGCGGCGGCCGAGCGCGTACCGGCAGGTCAGTGGATCGTCGGGAACGGCTGGGACACCGGATACCTCGACGAGTGCGTGGCCGACCCCTCCCGCATGCCGACGCGTCACGACCTCGACGCCGTGAGCCCGCACCACCCGGTCCTGCTGCACTCCTTCTCCGGCCATGCCAGCTGGGTCAACTCGGCGGCGCTGGCCCTCGCCGGCATCGACCGCCACACGGAGGTCCCGCCCGGGGCGTTCATCGTCACCGACGACGCCGGCGAGCCCACCGGCCTGCTGTACGAGGGGGCTCAGGAACTCGTCCAGCGGGTCCTGCCGGCGCTGGCTCCCGACATACGCGCGGCCGCGATCAAGTCGACACTGGCCACGCTGGCCCGCCTCGGGATCACCAGTTACACCGAGCCCGGCCTCGGTCCGGGCGGTGACTCCCTCTATCGCGGTGCCCTCTCCACCAGCACTTTCGACGTCTACCGCCGGTTGCTCGCCGACGGCGAACTGACCGCGCGCGTCAGTGTGCTGCTGCTGCCCACCGGTATGGCGAGCACCGCCGAGGAGTTCGTCGAGGCGTTGGACGGGATCGACACGGCGGTCAGCGATCCGCGCCGGCTCAACGTCCTCGGGGTGAAGCTGTTCGCGGACGGGATCGTGCCCAACAAGACGGCGTGGATGCACGAGCCCTACACGGGCGGTGGATGCGGCTCCCTGTGCGTGGGCGGTGACACCGACGAGGACCGCGTCGCCGAGCTCCGCGCGATGGTCCGGCACGCGCACGCGGCCGGTCACCAGTTGGGGGTCCACGTCACGGGCGACCGCGGGATCGACGCCGTCGTGGACGCCTTCGCCGCCGCGACCGCCGAGCACCCGCGCCCCGACGCACGGCACTACGTGATCCACGGTGACTTCCTCGGGGCGCGCAGCATGAAGACACTCGCCGAGCACGGATTCGGGGTCTGCATGAACCCCACGATCAAGTGGACCGTGGCCGACATGGAGGTCGAGTTCGTCGGGGCCGAGCGCGCCGCGTACGCCTGGCCCTACCGGGACGCCGTGGCCGCCGGTGTGCCGGTGACCAGCGGGTCGGACGCCCCCGTCACCTTCCCCGACTGGCGCCAGGGCATCGCGACGATGCTGCTGCGCGAGGCGAAGGCCAGCGGCCGGGTCAGCGGTCCCGACCAGCGGATCGGACTCGCCGAGGCGGTGCGCACCTACACGATCCGTCCCGCCTGGCAGGACTTCGCCGACGACTGGAAGGGCAGCCTGGAGGTGGGCAAGGTCGCCGACCTGTGCGTCCTCGGCGGAGACCTGCTCTCCGCAGATCCCCACGACATTCCGCACATGCCGGTGCTCCTGACCGCCGTGGACGGCGAGATCGTGCACGACACCCTGGCGGATTGACTGCCGTCCGCCGGTTGATCATCCTGACCGCATGGAGACCGAGCGGAGTACGGCCGACGTCCTGGACGCCGCCCTGCGCGTACGCAGGGCGGCGACGGAGGTCTCGGAACAACCCGGCAGCGGCGCCGGGAGGGTGCTGGAGGCGTTGTCGGGTGTGATCGACTACGACCACGCCTCCCTGTCCCGCTGGGATCCGCTGCACCGGCGGCACCGCACACTGGCGAGCAGCTACCCGGCCGAGACCACGGCCTACATCGAGACGAGGCTCCACGACGACCCGGTGTTCTCCCTGATCCGCAGGTCGGGCGGGGATCCGTTGTGGCTCCGGGACGTGCCGGAGCCACAACGGCTGACCTCTCCCGGGTTCCGGGAGGAACTCCAGCCGCTGGGCATCGAGGACGGGGTGGCGCACTGCCTCTTCGCCCCTGACGGCAGGTACGTCGGCATGCTGAACGTCAGCACGAAGCGGGTGCAGCGCCGACGGCATCCGGCGCGGGCCGCGGTACCACTGCTCACGGAGTGCCTGGCGTCGGTCGCGGATCCGGTGACCGGTGCGGGCACGGACCCGGCAGCTCAGGACGGGTCCGAAGGGACCGCGGCGGCAGCCTGCGCGGTGGCTCTCGCGGACTGCCGGTCGACCGCCCCGACTCCGGTCAGCGGGGACGTTCCCCCTGGATTCGAGGAGGCCGACTCCCCACTGACCAGGCTCGTACGGGACGCGCTGACCCGGCGGTCGCTCCCCACGACGCTCCTGGTCCCGCTGGAGGGGAGGCTGCTCGAACTGCGGCTGTCGCGCCGGAACGCCTCGACCGTCGTCGTGTGCCGTCCGGTCGCCTGTCCGGCCGGCCTGTCCCCGCGCGAGCTCCAGGTCCTGGCCGAGCTCACCCACGGGCGCACCAACCGCGAGATCGCGGAGCGTCTCTTCGTCACGCCCCGGACCGTCGCGACGCACATCGAGCACATCCTGACCAAACTCTCCCTGCCCAACCGAGCCGCGGCGGCCGGTCGCGCCGCCGCCTGGGGCGTCGAACCGCCGCCCTGACGGGCGTCCCGCCCCCTCACGGGCACCGCGCACCGGATCAGTCCCGGCCGGCGACGAGGACGTCCACACCTTCCGCCTGGAGCGCATCGAGGTTGGCCGACGGAATGCCGGGGTCGACGATGACGAGGTCGAACGCCGTCACGGGGGCCAGCTGGTAGAGGCCGCGGCGCCGGAACTTGGTGTGGTCCACCAGCAGGACCTTGCGGTGGCACGCCGCCATCAAGGCCCGTTTCACCGCCACCGTCTCCTGTGATTGGTGGTAGCAGTGGCCGCGGGTGATGGCGGTCGTCGAGGCGAAGAGCGTGTCGGCGTGCAGGCTGCTCGCGGCGTCGACGGTGCGGACGCCGAGGAAGGCGTCGTAAGCGGGGTAGTAGGTGCCGCCGAGTGAGATGAGCTCGATGCCCGGGCTGCCGGCGAGGATCTGGGTCGCGGGTACGAAATTGGTGATGACCGTCAGCGGCGCACGCTGCACGAGCAGCCGGGCGAGGGCGAGCGCCGTGGTGCTGTCGTCGACGATGACCGACTGCCCGGGCTCGACCAGGGGCAGCGCGGTGCGGGCGAGGGCCTCCTTCTCCTCCGCCATGGTCCGCGTGCGGTGGCGGACGTCCCCGTGGAACGCCGTCGAGGGCTGCGCCGTCGCCCCGCCGCGCACCTTGCGCAGCCAGCCCTCGCCCTGGAGGTGGTCGAGGTCGCGGCGGATGGTCATCGGGGTCACGCGCAGCTCCTCGGCGAGCTGTTCGATCCGGACGAAACCCTCGTCCACGACGCGGCTCTTGATCTGCTCCCGTCGCTCGCGCGGCTTTCGTCCTCCCCCGTCGGCCGCCGACTGCGTTTCTTCCCCCATGGAAGACTCCTGTTCGTTTTCTGTGGAGAGAACATATTCGGGCGCGTCGGTTTCGTCCCTCCTGTCGTGATCCCGCGAAGCGATAGGGGCACAACTGGGCTGCATCACCGCACAGTTGACAACAAACACGGCACACCGATGTTCGATACCACCGACTCAACGAACATCGTAAGCAGTCAAATGCCAACCCTGAATGTTCAGTTCGAGGGATTAGTTGACACTTTTGCGAGTCCACAGGTTACGTGTGTGTTACCTCACAGCAATCTACCGTCCCCGGAACGGCCCCACGAAGGAGTGGAACATGAGGAAACTGCCCGGGTTTGCTCTCTCCGGCATCCTCGCGCTGGGCGCCCTCACCGCGTGCGCCGAGGAGCCGGGCACCGCGGGATCCGCGCAGGGCGGGGGTTCGGGTTCAGGCAGGGTCGCGTTCCTGATGCCCGACCTCGCCTCCACTCGCTACGAGCAGTACGACGCGCCGCTGTTCAAGAAGCGCATGGCCGAACTGTGCGCGGACTGCAAGGTCATCTACCAGAACGCCGACAGTGACGCCTCGCTCCAGCAGCAACAGGCCAACTCCGCGATGGCCCAGGGCGCCAAGGTGCTCGTGCTCGACCCGGTGGACTCGGGGTCCGCGGCGACGATCGTGCAGACGGCACAGGCACAGGGCGTCAAGGTGGTCGCCTACGACCGTCCCATCCCCGCCAAGCCGGCGGATTTCTACGTGTCGTTCGACAACGAGGCCATCGGCGAGTCCATCGGCCGGTCCCTGGTCGACCACCTGAAGAAGACCAAGGCCGAGGGCGGGTTGCTCCAGGTCAACGGCTCGCCCACGGATGCGGCCGCCGGGCTGATCAAGAAGGGCATCCACAACGCCGTCGACGACAGCGGCCTGGAGCTGCTCGCCGAGTACGACACGCCGGACTGGTCACCGGAGAAGGCCCAGCAGTGGGTGAGCGGGCAGATAGCCCAGTACCGGGGCCGCATCGCGGGCGTGGTGGCGGCCAACGACGGCACCGGCGGAGGCTCGATCGCCGCGTTCAAGGCCGCGGAGGTGGACGTCCCGCCGATCACCGGCAACGACGCCGAGCTGGCCGCCGTCCAGCGCATCGTCGCGGGTGACCAGTACAACACCATCTCCAAGCCGCTCAAGATCGTCGCCGAGGCCGCCGCCGACGTCGCGTACGACCTGATGCAGGGCGAGAAGCCGAAGGCCGACACCACGCTCTTCGACACACCGTCACAGCTGTTCGAACCGACGGTCGTGACGCGGGAGAACCTCAAGGAGGTCATCTTCGGACCCGAGGGAGTGCTCGCGGTCGAGGACGTGTGCACCCGCCAGTACGCCGCCGGCTGCGAGCGGCTGGGCATCAAGTAGCGCACCCCCCGAGCGAGAAAGGGCCACGATGACAGCCTCCGCTCCCCGCGCGGCCACGGACGCCGTGCTGTCGCTGCGCGGGATCTGCAAGCAGTTCGGCGCGGTCGCCGCGCTGACCGACATCGACCTCGACGTCGCGGCCGGTGAGGTCGTGGCCGTCGTCGGGGACAACGGCGCCGGCAAGTCGACGCTGGTGAAGGTCCTCTCGGGCGTCTACACACCCGACGCGGGGACCATCCTCTTCCGCGGCGAGGAGGTCCGCCTCGACTCGCCGGCCGCTGCCCACGACATGGGCATCGCCACTGTCTACCAGGACCTGGCACTGTGCGAGAACCTCGACGTCAAGGCCAACCTCTTCCTGGGCCAGGAGCTGCGTCCCTGGATGCTGGACGACGTCGCGATGGAGAAGGACTCCTGGCGGCTGCTGCGCGAGCTCTCCGCGAAGATACCCACGCTCGACGTGCCGGTGGCCGCCCTCTCCGGCGGTCAGCGTCAGACCGTCGCCATCGCCCGGTCCCTGCTGGGCAACCCCGAGGTCATCCTCCTCGACGAGCCCACGGCCGCCCTCGGCGTCGCACAGACCGCCGAGGTGCTCGACCTGATCGAGCGGCTCCGCGAGAACGGGCTCGGCGTGGTGATGATCAGTCACAACATGGAGGACGTCCGGGCGGTCGCCGACCGCGTCGCGGTGCTCAGGCTGGGCCGCAACAACGGCGTGTTCGATGCCGCGGACGTCTCGTCGGAGGACGTCGTGGCCGCGATCACCGGCGCGGCAGACAACGTGGTCGCGCGACGCGCCGCCCGCCGTGCCGCCCCGCGGACAGAGAAGGAAGTGCCGTGACCTCTCTCGACACCCCGGTGGCACCGGCCACCGACCCGCAGGACGAACGCCTCGCCGCCCCGCAGGGCATCGGCGGGAACATCCGTGCCGCGGCCCGCCGCGTCCGCGACGGCGACCTGGGCATGCTGCCCGTCGTCGCCGGCATCGTGGTGATCTGGACGATCTTCCAGGCGCTGAACCAGACGTTCCTCTCCAGCACCAACCTGGTGAACCTGTCCTTCGACATGGTCCCGCTCGGCGTCATCGCGCTCGGCATCGTCTGTGTGCTGCTGGCCGGCCAGATCGACCTCTCCGTCGGCTCGGTCAGCGGCGTCTCCGCCGCCACCACGGCGGTCGTCATGGTCCGGTACGAACAGCCCATGGTGCTGGCGATCCTCGTGGCCGTGGCCTCCGGCTGTCTGATCGGCTGGATCTACGGGCAGGCGTTCAACCGCTTCGGTGTGCCCAGCTTCGTCGTCACCCTGGGCGGGCTGCTGGCCTTTCTCGGCGCCCAGTTGTGGCTGCTGCGCGGGCAGAACGCGATCAACATCCCGTACGACTCCGCCCTGGTGAAATTCGCCCAGGTGTGGTTCGTCCCCGGCTGGCTGTCCTATCTGCTGGCCGTCGCCGCCGCCGGCGGGTTCCTGGCCGTCGGGTGGGCGCGCAGCCTCAGGCGCCGCCGCGCCGGCCTGTTCTCCTCGTCGGTCCAGTGGCTGCTCGCGCAGTCGCTGCTGCTGCTCGCGGTCCTGCTGTTCGCCGTCTACTACCTGAACCGCACGCGCGGCGTCTCCTGGATGTTCGTCCTCTTCGTCGCCCTGGTGCTGGGAGTGCACTACACGCTCGGCCACACCAGGTTCGGCCGGTCGATCTACGCGGTCGGCGGCAACGCGGAGGCCGCCCGCCGGGCCGGCATCGACGTGCCGCGCGTCTACACCTCGGCGTTCGTCATGTGCTCCGGCCTGGCCGCGCTCGGCGGCATCCTCTTCGCCTCCCGGCTGGCCGCGGCCAACCAGAGCACCGGAACCGCGGACGTCAACCTCAACGCCATCGCCGCGGCGGTGATCGGCGGGACCAGCCTGTTCGGCGGGCGCGGCTCGGCCTTCGCCGCGCTCCTCGGCGTGCTGGTCATCCAGTCGATCTCCAGCGGCCTCACGCTGCTCAACCTCGACTCCTCGTACCGGTTCATGATCACGGGCGCGGTGCTGCTCGTCGCCGTCGCCCTCGACTCCGCCGCCCGCCGCTCGCGGCGGGCACACGGAAGGGGGTGAGGCGGGTGACCGCGATCGCCATCGACGCCGGCACCACGCTCGTCAAGGCCGTCGGCTACACCGACGACGGCACCGAACTGGCCGTCGGCCGCCGCCCGACCCGGGTGCTGCGCCCGCACCCGGGCTGGTCCGAGCAGGACATGGCCGAGGTGTGGGCCGCGGTGGCCGACGCCACCCGCGAGGTCGCCGCCCGGCTGCCCGAGCCGCCCGGCATGGTCGCCGTGACCGCCCAGGGCGACGGTGCCTGGCTCGTCGACGACCGGAGCCGCCCCACCGGGCCGGCCGTGCTGTGGAACGACGGCAGGGCCGCGGACCTGCTCACCGCCTGGGAGCTCGACGGCACCGTGGAGGAGGCGTTCCGCGTCTGCGGGTCCCGTCTGTCCACCGGCATGCCGCATGCCGCGCTCGCCTGGTTGCGCGCCCACGACCCCGAGCGGATCGAGCGCTCCAGCCATGTGCTGACCTGCGGCGGCTGGCTCTTTCTGCGGCTGACCGGCGAACCGGCGATCGACGAGTCGGACGCCTCGGCGCCGTTCCTGGACGTGCGCAAGCGCGCATGGTCCGACCGGCTGCCCGAGCTGTACGGCATGCCCTGGGCCCGGCGGCTGCTGCCCGACCTGCGTGACGACGACCACCGCGTCACCGCTCTGACCGCCGCGGCGGCCGAGGAGACCGGACTGCCGGCCGACATCCCCGTGGTGCTCGCCCCGTACGACATCTGCGCCACCGCCATCGGCGCCGGCGCGGTGTCCGCGGGACAGGCCTGCTGCATCCTCGGCACCACCCTGTCCACGGAGATCGTCACCGACGAGGTGGTCACCGAGGAGCCGGTGGGCATCACCGTCACCCTCGGGGTGCCGGACCGCTACCTGCGCGCGTTCCCCACCATGTGCGGCGGCGACGTACTGGACTGGGGAACCCGGATGCTCGGCCTCGACTCCGTCGCCGACCTGATGGCCCTGGCCGCGCAGGGCCGGCCCGACGCGGCCGGGGTGCGGTTCCTGCCGTATCTCTCCCCCGCCGGCGAGCGCGCGCCGTTCTTCGACCCGGCCGCCCGCGGCTCGCTGGCCGGCCTGTCCCTGGAGGCGGGCCGGGAGGACGTGGCCCGCGCGCTGGTGGAGGGGGTGACCATGGCGATCCGCGACTGCCTTGCCGCATCGCCCGCCCTGCCGGACCGGCTGGCGCTCTGCGGCGGCGGCACCAGAAGCGACTTCTGGATGCGGCTCATCGCCGACGTCACCGGGCTGCCCGTGACCGTCCCCGCCGACGCCGAGGTCGGCGCCCGCGGCGCCTGGCTCACCGGCCTGGTGGCCACCGGCCGCGAGCCGGACTTCCGTACCGCCGCCGCCCGGCATGTGCGCACCGCCGCCACCTACGAACCGGACGCACAGGCCGTCGACGGTTACGGCGACCGGTACCGCGGCTTCCTGCGGCTGCGGCGGACGCACCGGCCGGCCTGGCACGACGGCGGCGGGAGCGGCCCCACCGGTGGTGTCGGCGCATGACCGAGCACGACGAGGACGCCTGGCTGGGCATCGATCTGGGCACTCAGGGCGTCCGGGCCGTGGTCGCCGCCTCCGGCGGCCGGCTGCTGGGCGAGGGCTCCGCCCCGCTGAGCAGCCTCCGCCGGGGCGACCGCCACGAGCAGGACCCGCAGTCCTGGTGGCCGGCGGTGTGCGTGGCGCTCGGCCGGGCCCGCGCCGCCGGCGCCGACCTCGGCCGCGTCCGGGGCATGGCCGTCGACGCCACCTCCGGCACCATCGCCCTGATGGACCGCGGCGGCCGGTGCCGGACCCCGGCCCTGATGTACGACGACGGCCGCGCCTCCGCCGAGGCGGACCAGGTCAACGCCGTCGGCGAACGGCAGTGGAAGAAAGCCGGCTACCGCCGGATGCAGCGCTCCTGGGGCCTGCCCAAGCTGCGCTGGCTGCTCGACCGCCACCCCCGGGCCGGCGCCGAAGGCTGGCGGCTGGTCCACCAGAACGACGTGGTCAACCGCGCGCTCGTCGGGCACGACGTGCCCACCGACACCAGCAACGCCCTGAAGACCGGCGCCGACGCCGCGGCCGTGGCGTGGCCCGAGGAGGTGCTCGCGGCGCTGGACATCGCGCCCGGGCTGCTGCCCGGGCTCGTCCTGCCCGGCACGGTCATCGGCAGCGTCTGCGCGGCCGCCGCCGCCGAGTCCGGCCTGGCCGAGGGCACCCCCGTCGTCGCCGGGATGACCGACGGCTGCGCCGCGCAACTCGGCTCCGGCGCGACCGCCGTCGGCAGCTGGAACTCCGTCATGGGCACCACCCTGGTGCTCAAGGGCGTCAGCAGGAGCCTCGTACGCGACCCGCACGGCGTCGTCTACTCCCACCGCTCCCCCTCGGGCCACTGGCTGCCCGGCGGCGCCTCCAGCGTGGGCGCCGGGTTGATCGCCCGGGACTTCCCGCACGCCGACCTCGACCGGCTCACCGCCGAGGCCGCGCCGCTGCTCCCCACCGACCTGCTGCGCTACCCGCTGGTCTCTCCGGGGGAGCGGTTCCCCTTCGCCGCCCCGGACGCCCGCGCCTTCTCCAGCCGGGAGCCCGCCTCACCGGCCGAGGCGTTCGCCGCGCTGCTGCAGGGGGCCGCGTACGTCGAACGCCTCTGCTTCGACTACCTGGACCACCTCGGCGCACCGACGGACGGCGCCGTCGTCCTCACCGGCGGCGCGACCCGGAACCCCGTGTGGAACCAGCTCCGCGCCGATGTGCTGCAGCGTCCGGTGACCCTGCCGCGCCACGCCCAGCCGGCGCTCGGCATGGCCGTCCTGGCCGCGTCCACCCGGGACACCCTCGACGAAGCCGCCGCCGCGATGGTGCGCCCCGACCACACCCTCGAACCACGGAGCTCTGTGAAAACCATCCACGAGGAGCGCTACCTGAAGCTGCTCGACCTGCTCGCGGAGCGCGGCTGGCTCCCCGGCGCGGTCGCCGCACACGCGCGAGAGAGGACCGCGCGATGACCCTCCACGTCGTCTTCGTACGGCACGGGGAGAGCGTCTGGCACGCCGAGAACCGGTATGCCGGCGGCACCGACATCGCCCTGACCGAGCGCGGCTACGCCCAGGCCCGCGCGCTCGCCGAATGGGCCGGGCAGGCGGGGCTGACCGCCGTCTGGGCCTCCCCACAGGTGCGGTCCCAGGAGACCGCGCGGGGCAGCGCGACGCACACCGGGCTGCCGCTGGAGGTGGACCCGCGGCTGCGCGAGCTCGACTTCGGCATCGCCGAGGGCCTGACCCGCGACGAGATGAGCCGGCGCTTCCCCGACCACCTCGCCGCCTTCCAGGACGACCCGGTGCGCAACCACTTCCCCAAGGGGGAGGACCCGCTCGCCGCGACCGACCGCTATCTGGCGTTCCTCGCCGACCTGAAGGCCGCCCACCCCGAGGGCGGCCGCGTGCTCGTCGTGGCCCACTCCACGGCGATCCGGCTCACCCTCTGCCGCCTGCTGGGACTGCCGCTGCGCTCCTACCGCCAGGTGTTCCCCTTCCTGGCCAACTGCGCGCTGAACGAACTGATCCTCCGCGACGGCGTGCCCTCGCTGCTGGCGCTGAACCGCCCCGTGACCTCCGTGATCCCAGGAGCACCCACGTGACCACCATCCTGACCGCCGGCGACCACTTCGTCGGCAACTCCCTGTTCCGCGACCGGCTGCGCCCTGTCGCCCCCGACGCCACCGTCCGCGAACTCACCCTGCCCTGGCCGGTCGAGCCCTTCGGCGACGTCGCCGAGGTGCACGAGGCGTCCGGCACCGAGGACCAGCTCATCGAGGCACTCGACGGGGTGGAGATCTGCGTCACGCAGATGGCGCCGCTCACCGAGCGGGTCCTGAAGGCCAGCCCCGACCTGCGGCTGTTCTGCGTCAGCAGAGGCGGGCCGGTCAACGCCAACCTGGACGCGGCGACGAGGCACGGCGTCGCGGTCTCCTTCGCGCCCGGCCGCAACGCCTCGGCCACCGCCGAGCACACCGTCGGCCTCCTGCTGGCCGCGGCCCGCCGTGTCCCCGCCACCCACGCGGACCTCACCGCCGGCACCTGGCGCGGCGACTACTACATGTACGACAAGGTCGGCCCGGAGCTGGCCGGCAGCACGGTCGGCATCGTGGGCCACGGCGCCGTCGGCTCCCGGGTCGCCCGCATCGTCAGCGGCTTCGGCGCCCGGGTACTCGTGGCCGACCCCTTCGCCGCAGCGGCCGACGTCGCCCCGTACGAGCTCACCGACCTCGACGACCTCATGCGGCGAGCCACGTTCGTCACCGTCCACGCCCGCGCCACCGCGGAGACCGCCGGCCTGCTGTCCCGGCGGCGGATCGAGCTCATGCCCCCGGGCGGCGTACTGGTCAACTGCGCCCGCGGTTCCCTGGTCGACTACGACGCCGTCTGCGACGCCCTCGACGCCGGCCGGCTCTTCGGCGCCGCCTTCGACGTCTACCCCGTGGAGCCGCTTCCCGCGGACTCGCGCCTGCTGACCACCCACAACCTCGTCATGACGCCGCACCTCGCCGGTGCCAGCCGGCAGACCGCGCTGAACGCCGCCGCGATCGTCGCCGCGGAGGTGGACCGCTACCTGACGGGCCACCCCCTGCAGCACTGCGCCAACCCGCAGGCCCTGACCCGTCCCGCCTGATCCGCCGTCCTCGAACCCCGCCCGCCGCCTGCCGCGCGAGCCGGTCCCGTCGGCAACCGCCCTCGCGGGGCACCTGTTCGTACCACGTGAAGTGAACAGAGCTTCACGTGTCCGTTTCGTCCCCCGTGGCCCGTTCTCCGTGTGGGTGCCCTCCGCCTCGCGGAGCGGTGCTGCGCCACGTCCTGCGAAGGAGGTACGACGCATTCGATGTTCGTGAACACCGGCTGAGCGAACATGACGGGCGAACAGAGCAGCACCACGACTGTGCAGTTCCGGGGATCGGTTGACACCCGTGTGGTTGCCGGATCTCTTGTGAACTGCCTCATGGTCGTCCCCACCACGTACCCGACGAAGGGAACACTCGTGCGCACACGCAGAGCAGTGGTCGTCGCCGCGATGGCCGCAGCGGTCTTCCTGCCGGCACCGGGCGTCGCCGCCACCGCAGATCCGAAGCCGGCCGCCCCGTCGCTGCCGACGCACATCCGCGGCGGGGCGTGGCCGACCAGTCATGTGCAGGGCGTCACCGTGGACACCAGGAAGGGCTTTGCGTACTGGTCGTTCACCCAGATGCTGGTGAAGACCGATCTGCAGGGCAATGTCGTCGGCACGGTCGAGGGCCTGACCGGCCACCTCGGCGACATCGACCTCAACGGCCAGGACGGGCGCGTCTACGGGTCGTTGGAGTACAAGGCGGAGGAGGCGTTCTACATCGCCGTCTTCGACGTGGACCGGATCGACCGGGTCGGGATGGACGCCGAGACCGACGGCATCATGACCGCCGTCCATCTCGACGAGGTGGTGGAGGACTTCACCGCCGACATGGACGGCGACGGCGTCTTCGACGGTGACACCGCCGACACGGCGGACCACCGCTACGGCTGCAGCGGCATCGACGGTGTCTCCTTCGGTCCTGGCTTCGGCGAGCACGGCGGTCGGCAGAAGCTCATGGTCGCCTACGGGATCTACTCCAACACCTCCCGCACCGACAACGACCACCAGGTCGTCCTCGAGTACGACATCGGCGACTGGCAGGAGTACGAGCGGCCGCTGACCCAGAGCGCACCGCACCGCAGCGGCCCCGAGCGCCCCGACGGGAAGTACTTCGCGTACACCGGCAACACGACCTACGGCGTGCAGAACCTGCAGTACGACCCGTACACGAAGAACTGGATCATGGCCGTCTACCGCGGGAAGAAGGAAGGCTTCCCGAACTACTCCTTCTTCACCGTCGACGCCACCGCCGAGCCCGAGCGCGGCGAGGTCGTCGGGCAGCCGGAGCCCGAGGCCGGCAAGCTGCTGACCCTCCGCCCGGACGGGCTGCACGACCCGGCCACCGGGATCCGGGGCTGGGAGTTCCACGGCAACCACGGCTTCGAGGCCCTCGGCCGCGGCTACTACTACGTGGCCGAAGGCCGGCCCGTGGACGACGGCGGCGTACCGAAGTCGGAGGGCGAGGCCTACCTCTACCGCTGGACAGGCAAGGCCCCCACCCCCTTCGAGCGGGTGCGATGAAGACCTCCGGGGCATCCGAGTCCCGGGCCGACCCGTTCCACCGACCGCCGGGTGACGGCACGTCACCCGGCGCGTCGTCTCCCGCCCTACGGCACGTGCGCGACCGCAAGCCACCTACGCCAGCATCGGATCAGGAGGCGCCATGACCAGACCGAGCCCACGCACCGCCGTCGTCGCCCTCGCCACCGCACTCGCCGCGGCTGCTTCACTCGCCGTGGCCGCCCCTTCGTCCGCCGACTCCGGGGCCGCCGCCGGCCCCTGGTCGACGGCCTGGGCCGGCAGCCCGGTGCGGGGCAGCACCTCGACCTCCACGTGTCCCAGTGCCGAGGGCCTGACAGACCGGACGGTCCGCAACATCGTCACCACCGGAGCCGCCGGAGACCGCATCCGCGTCCGGCTGAGCAACTCGTTCGGGACGAGCGACCTGCACGTCGGCCACGCCACCGTGGCCCGTCAGGGCACCGGTGCCTCCCTTCAGCCCGGCACGCTGCGCGAACTGACCTTCTCGGGCAAGAAGTCCGTCGACGTGCCGGCCGGAGCGGAGCTCTTCAGCGACCCGGTGAACCTGAGCGTCCAGGAGCTCGCGCACCTGTCGGTGAGCGTGTACGTACCGGGCTCCACCGGCCCCGTCACCAACCACCGCCTCGGCATGCAGCACAGCTTCCTGTCCGGCGCCGGCGACCACGCCGGCAGCAGGGGCGGCTCCGGCTACCCGACGTCCATCACCTGCATGATGCTGGTCGACGGCGTCGACGTGGTGCGCAACCACGACGCCGACGGCACCGTCATCACCCTCGGCGACTCCATCACCGACGGCGCCGCCTCCACACTGAACGCCGACCGCCGCTGGCCGGACCACCTGGTCCGCCGCCTCTCGGCGCTGCCCGGCCCCGTCCCTGCCGTGGCCAACGCCGCCATCAGCGGCAACGAGGTGCTGGTCGACCGTGTCCCGGACTACTTCGGGAGCAGCGCCCTGAACCGCCTGGACCGTGACGTGCTCGATCAGAGCGGCGTCAGGTCCGTGATCGTGCTGGAGGGGATCAACGACATCGGCGCGGCCGGTGCCGGCGCGCCGTCCCTGATCTCCGGGTACCAGGAGATCATCGACCGCGCGCACGCCCGCGGGCTGAAGGTCTACGGCGGCACACTGGTGCCCTTCATGGGTTCCAACGGCCGCTTCGGCGGCGACTACGGCACCGCCTACGGTGAGCAGCAGCGCCTGGCCGTCAACCGGTGGATCCGTACCAGCGGCGCGTTCGACGGCGTCATCGACTTCGACAAGGCGGTGCGCGACCCCGCCGACCCGTCGTCCATGCTCCCGGCCTACGACTCGGGCGACCACCTGCATCCGGGCGATCTGGGCTACGAGGCCATGGCCGACGCGATCGACCTCGACATGATCCTGCGCAATCGCTGAGGCAGCCCGGTCGGCGGCGCCGCCGAGCGGTTGGCCCGGGGGCACCTTCAGGACACCGGCGTGAGCCGGACGTCCGTCGGGCCCCGGGCCACCTTTCGAGTCAGCGGAAGGCCGCGTGTCCCGTGAGCGCCTGGCCGAGGGCGAGCGTGTGCATCTCGGTGGTGCCCTCGTAGGTGAGGACCGACTCCAGGTTGTTCATGTGCCGGATCACCGGGTACTCCAGCGAGATGCCGTTCGCGCCGAGGACCGTGCGTGCGGTGCGGCAGATCTCGATGGCCTCACGGACGTTGTTCAGCTTGCCGAAGCTGATCTGCGCCGGGTGGACGCCCGTGTCCGAGTCCTTCAGCGCCGCGAGATGGAGGGCGGTCAGGGTGCCCTTGTGCAGTTCGAGAGCCATGTCGACCAACTTCTGCTGGGTGAGCTGGAAGGCCGCGATCGGCTTGCCGAACTGCTCGCGCTGGGCCGCGTAGTCGGCGGCTGCCTGCCACGAGGAGCGGGCGGCACCGAGCACGCCCCAGACGATGCCGTAGCGGGCCTCGTTGAGGCAGGTCAACGGGGCTCCGACGCCGCGGGCCCCGGGCAGCATCGCCGAGGCGGGCAGCCGCACCCCGTCCAGCACCAGTTCGCTGGTGACCGACGCCCGCAGCGACAGCTTGTGCTTGATCTCGGGCGCCGAGAAGCCGGGTGTGTCGGTGGGCACGACGAAGCCGCGCACCTTGTCGTCGGTCTGTGCCCACACGACGGCCACGGACGCGACGGAACCGTTGGTGATCCACATCTTGCGGCCGTCGAGGATCCAGTCGTCGCCGTCGCGGCGGGCCCGGGTGCGCATCGAGGCCGGGTCGGAGCCGTGGTCGGGCTCGGTCAGTCCGAAGCATCCGATCGCCTCGCCCGCGGCCATGCGCGGCAGCCACTCCCGCTTCTGCTCCTCGGAGCCGAAGCGGTGGATGGCGAACATGGCCAGCGATCCCTGCACGGAGACGAAGGAGCGCAGACCTGAGTCGGTGGCCTCCAGCTCCCGGCAGGCGATGCCGTACGCACGCGCCGACATGCCCGCGCAGCCGTAGCCCTCCAGATGCATGCCGAGCAGGCCCATCTTGCCGAATTCGCGGGCGAGTTCGGGCAGCGTGGGCAGCTCGCCGGACTCGAACCAGCCGGCGATGTGCGGCTCGACCTTCTCGTCCAGGTACTGCCGCACGGTGTCGCGGACGGCACGCTCCTCGTCGGTGAGCAGGTTCTCCAGACCGAGCGGGTCGGACGGGGTGAGCGGGGTCCGGGGGGAGCTTGCGGACATGGTGTCTCCTGAAGGGGTGTCGGGTGACCGGACGGCGGTCAGGTTCGGGGATGCGTGTCGTCGAGCAGGCGGGCGATGTCGGTCTCGCCGTAGCCGAGTTCGGCCAGGATCTCGCGGCTGTGCTGGCCCAGGGTGGGTGGTGCGCTGCGCACCGGCGGGCGCTCGCCGCGGAAGTTGACGGGGAAGGCGACCTGCTGGAGGGGGCCGACGTCGGGGTGGTCGACCTTCTGGACCATGCCCAGCGCCTCGGTCTGCGGGCAGTCGTAGACCTCGTCGAGGCCGCGGATCGGGGCGACCGGGACGCCCGCCGCCTTGAGCACCTCGCACCAGTGGGCGACGGTGCCGGATGCGAGCAGCGCCATCAGTTCGGCGTTCAGCTCGTCGCGGTGGACGACGCGGGCCCGGTTGGTGGCGAAGCGCGGGTCGTCGGCGAGCGCGGGACTGCCCAGTGTGGTGCACAGCCGCCGGAAGAGTCCGTCGTTGCCGACCGCGATCACGAAGTGGCCGTCGGCCGCCGGGTACGCCTGGTACGGGACGAGGCTGGGGTGTCCGGAGCCGAGCCGGGCCGGGCGCTCGCCCGTCGCGAAGTAGCCGGTCGCCCAGTTGATGTGCAGGGCGAGCTGCGACTCGTACAGCGAGGTGGTGAGGTACTGTCCGCGCCCGGTGCGCTCGCGCTCGACGAGTGCGGAGGTGACGCCGATCAGGCCGAACAGGGCCGCGCCGAGGTCGCCCATCGCGTACCCGGCCTTCACGGGCGGGCCCGCGGGCTCACCGGTCAGCGACATGAGTCCGGCGGAGGCCTGGGCGACCATGTCGTAGCCGGGCTCGTCGCGCAGCGGCCCCAGCTCGCCGAAGGCCGAGATGTGCAGCAGGACCAGGCGCGGGTAGCGGGCGCTCAGCTCCTCGTAGTCGAAGATCCTCGCCAAGGAGCTGCCGGGGCGGAAGTTCTCCACCAGGACGTCGGCGTCGGCGAGCAGCCGGTGGACGACCTCCTGGCCCGCCTCGGACTTGAGGTCCAGGGTGATGGAGCGCTTGTTGCGGTTGGCGGCGAGGTAGTAGGTGGCGTCGGGGCCGTTGAAGGGCGGGCCCCACTGCCGGGTCGGGTCGCCGCCCTCGGGGTGCTCGACCTTGACGACCTCCGCTCCCAGGTCGGCGAGTGACATGGTGACGTACGGACCCGCGAGGATCTTGGAGAGGTCGACGACCTTCATACCGGCGAGCGGGGACGCGGGCTGTGCGCGGTCTGGCTCCCGCACAGGATCGGTCTCAGGCATTCAGGGCCTCCTCGGCGGCGGAGAGGGGCACTTCGCCGCCGTCGGCGAGGGCGGCGAGGTGGTCCAGGGCAGTATGCGGCAGTGTCTCGGGGTCGGTCAGCAGGCGGAGGCTGGTGTGGGCGACGAGCAGCGCCCTGCCGTCGTACGGCCTGTGTGCGGCCTGCTCCACGAGGAGCGTCGCCATGACGGTGCGGGTCAGCTCGTCCGCGTACCGGCCGATACGCATCTGCTGCTCGCCGGCCGGGGCGTCGAGGAGCCGGTCGCCGCGGACGCTCACCTCGGCCCAGCGGGCGACCAGGAGCTCGGCGGCGGGCAGGGGCAGGTCCACGAGACGGTCGGTGTAGGTGCCCGCCAGGGCGCGGTGGGCGTTCTGGCGTCGCATGCAGCGCAGCACGTCGAGGGCGATGACGTTCGACGAGCCCTCCCAGATGGAGCCGAGGTGGGCGTCGCGCAGCAGGCGCGGGTTGACCCAGTCCTCGATGTAGCCGTTGCCGCCGCGGATCTCCATGGCCTCGCCGGTGACGGTGCGGGCGCGCTTGCAGATCGTGTACTTGGCGAGCGGGGTGAGGACGCGGACCAGTTCACGTGCTTCGACGTCGCCGGCGTCGGCGTCGTCGAGGCGGGCCGCGGCCTCCAGGACGAGCGCGAGCGCGGCCTCGGCGTCCAGAACCATCGGCAGCAGGGTCACACGCATCAGCGGCTGTTCGAACAGCGGGACACCGAAGACGTGGCGTTCCCGGGTGTGGTCGACGGATTCGCGGACCGCGCGGCGCATCAGCGCCGTGGAGCGCATCGCGTTGGACAGCCGGGAGACGTTGAGCATCTCGGCCATCTGCCGGAAACCGCGGGTGAGTTCACCGACGGGGGTGGCGTAGGCGTCCTCCAGGGTGACCTCGCCGCTGGCGATCGAGCGGGAGCCGAGCTTGTCCTTGAGCCGGTCGATCCGGACGGCGTTGCGGCTGCCGTCGGGACGGGTCCTAGGTACGAGGAACATGCCGAGGCCGCGGGTGCCCTCGCCCTGTCCGGGGACCCGGGCGAGGGTGAGGACGACGTCGGCGCCGGGATTGGAGGCGAACCACTTCCGGCCGCTGAGGGTCCAGTGCGTGCCGTGGTCGGTGGCGACGGTCTCGGTCAGCCCGACGTCGGTGCCGCCCTGCCTCTCGGTCATGAACATCGCGCCGGTGGCCCGGTGCCCGGGGTCCGTGGAGGAGAGCGCGGCGATCTCGTCGGCGTACCGCTCGGGGTCGAACAGCCGCAGGATGCGGGCGGCCGAGTCGGTCATCGACAGGGGGCAGGCCATGCCGAACTCGGACTGGACGTAGAGGTACGACAGCGCGTACTTGACGGTGTGCGGGACGCGGGTGGGCCAGCCGTGGACACCGGTCCGGTGGGACATCGCGGCGAGCCCGAAGCGCTCGTACGCGAAGTGGGCGAGCCGGTCGTGCGCGGGGTGGTACTCGATCGTGTCGACGCGCTCGCCGTCGGGCGTGTAGCCGTGCAGCTTCGGCGGGTTGGCGTCGGCCACGGCGGCCTGCCGGTCGATCTCGCCTGCGGCGAGGGCGCCCAGTTCGGCGAGGAGCGGTTCGATCCGGGCACGGTCCTCGGCGGTCAGGAACCGGTCGAGCAGGGGACGCAGGGCGGGGTCGCGGTCGGCGAAGTCGACGGGGCGCGCGGTGTCGGCGGGCATGTGTACGTTTCTCCGGGTCAGATGCGTGCGGTGGCGGGGGTGGGGGCCTGCTGCGCCTGGGTGTCCTCACCGGTGCGGGCGAGCAGCGGCAGGACGCCGAGGAGGGTGACGGCCGTGTAGCCGAGGCCGAGGGCGACGACGGGCCAGGTCGAGCCGGTGGCGGTCAGCAGGTACTGGGAGACGATCGGTGCGGTGCCGGCGAAGAGTGTGGTGCACAGCTGGTACGAGAGGGACATGCCGGTGTAGCGGACCTCGACGGGGAAGACCCGGGCGAGGATGCCGGCGAGCGCCGAGTAGTACATGGCGTGCGGGGCGGTGGCGAGGCCCATGCCGAGGACGGCGAGCCAGAAGTCGCCGGTGGAGACGAGCAGGAACATCAACGGCAGCAGGACGAACTCGGGGACGAGCATCCACAGCACCGCCTTCCGCACCGGCCACTTGGTGGCCAGGACCGCGCCGAACGGCTGGACCAGGACCTGCACGACGAGCGCGATCGAGATGACGGTGAGGAACGACGTGCGGTCGAAGCCCAGATCGGCGGTGGCCCAGGACAGGGCGAACGTCGTCTTGACGTAGGTGATGGCGACACCGGCGGTGCCGGCCAGCATGCCGAGGACGACCAGCGTCGGGTAGCGGGTGAGGACCTCCTTCACCGGCAGTTTCGTGGTCTGCCGGCGTTCCAGGGCACGCACCATCTCCGGGGTCTCGGCGAGCTTCAGCCGGATGAAGAGGCCGACGACGACGAGGACGGCCGAGGCGAGGAACGGGATGCGCCAGCCCCACGACTCGAAGGCCGCGTCGGACAGCTGCGCGATGCCGAGGAAGGCCAGGGTGGCGAGGAGATTGCCGACCGGGGAACCCTGCTGGGCGAATCCGCCGTACAGCAGCTTCCGTTTGGGCGGGGCGTACTCGGTGGCGATCAGGACCGCGCCACCCCATTCGCCGCCCATCGCGACGCCCTGGATCATGCGGAGCAGCACCAGGAGGATCGGTGCGGCCGCGCCGATCTGCGCGTAGCCGGGGAGCAGGCCGACGCAGAAGGTGGCCGCGCCCATCATGGTGAGCGTGGTGACGAGGGCCTTCTTGCGGCCGTAGCGGTCTCCGAAGTGGCCGAACACGAGACCGCCGAGGGGGCGGGCGAGGAAGCCGACCCAGAAGGTGGCGAAGGCGGCGAGCGTGCCCACGGCGGGCGACGCCTCGGCGAAGAAGATCTTGCCGAGGACGAGGGCGGACGCGGACCCGTAGATGTAGAAGTCGAACCACTCGATGGTCGTGCCGATGAACGCGGTGATGCCGGCGCGCTTGGCGTCGCGGGCGGAGGGCGGATCGGGCCGCGCCGGCGGTTCGCGGTCTTCCGCCGCCGCGGTCCCCTCCGTCTCCGCGGATCGTGCGGTGCGCGCGGCTTCCTCGCCTGGTTCTGCGTCGTGCTGCATGAGACGTCCTCTCGTAGCGAGCATGTGCTCGCCACAGGGCGCGGCGCCGCCGCTCCCGCAAGGGGCGCGGCGGGTGCGCTGCACGCTCCGTCGCGAGACGTCGATCACTCTGCATCACGGGATTATGCGGAGTCCAAGACCAATAAGCGTCTCCGATGAGACGTGATCCGTCACAATGCCCTGGAGTCGTCAGGTGCACCGTGATAGTCGTCCGGGGTGGGCAGGACGCGTTCGGCGACGCGCAGTACGGCCGCGAGGGCCGCGGAGCGGTTGCCGGAGCGCCAGGCCAGGGCGATGGGCAGCACGGGGACCTCGCCGGCGAGGTCCCGGAACACCACGTGTTCCAGATGGATGTTCCGCGCCGACTGGACCACGACCGCGATGCCCATGCCCGCGCCGACCAGGGCCAGCAGGTTGTAGGAGTCGGGGGCTTCCTGCACGATGCGCGGCGCGAACCCGGCCTCGTGGCAGGCCTGCACCATCGCCTCGCGGACGGCGGAGCCGCGCGCCACGGGGAAGGTCACGAAGCGCTCCCTGGCGAGGTCGGCGAAGCCCACCCGGTCCCGCTGGGCGAGCGGATGGCTGTCCGGCAGGGCGACCAGGAGGCGTTCCATGCGGACCACCCGGGCGAGGACACCGCGCCGCACCGGGAGCGCGACGAACCCGACGTCGAGTGTGCCGTCGGTGATGCGGCCCATCGCCTCCCCGGTGTACATCTGGCCCTCCAGGACCAGCTCGATGCCGGGAAGTTCGGAACCGACCGCCCGGGTGAGCAGCGGCAACGCCGAGTAGCTGCTGGCGCCCGCGAAGCCGACGGTGACCCGGCCGACCTCGCCGTGGTGGGCGGCCTGCACCGTGCGGCGGACCGCGGACGCCTCGGCCAGCAGGTGCCGGGCGGGCTCAAGGAGGGCCTGCCCGGCGGCGGTCAGCCGCACCGACCGGGTCGTCCGGTCGAAGAGCTTGACCCCGAGGTCACGCTCCAGCAGCCGGATCTGCTGGCTCAGCGGGGACTGGGCGATGTGCAGACGTTCGGCGGCGCGGCCGAAGTGCAGCTCCTCGGCGACGGCGACGAAGCCGGAAAGGTGGCGTAGCTCCATCCCCCGACCTTGCCACTCGCCCGCACCGCCCGGTTCAGGAGGATGCCTGGAGCGCTCTGTCGTGCTCCCGGACGGCGATCCGGGCCAGTTTGGTCAGCATCATGCCGTTGCGGACCTCGACGAAGTAGTCCACGGGGAGTCCGTGCATCCGGATGCCGGGGCCCCGCAGAGCGTGCCAGTCGAGGACGAAGAGCGTGCTCTCGCCCCAGGGCACCAGGTTCATGGCGATGCGGGCCGCGCCGAACGGGGCCGCCTTCGCTTCCAGCTCCAGGCGGCGCTCAGGTTCGCAGATGCGGACGACGCAGGTGTCGTCGAGGGTCAGCCGGCCGACTCCGACGCGGACTCGCAGGCAAGCGCCCACCTGTGGCCAGTTCGGGTCCGCGGCGAGGATCTGCTGGGTGCCCGTCACCCACTCCCCGTAGCGGTGGCCGTCGGACAGCAGGCTCCACACCTCGGACGGTGTGCTGAGGATCAGACGGCGGTTCCGGGCCAAGCTGAACACGCTCCTTCAGGGGGACGGGGGACATGCGGGGGATCGGTCGCGGCTCCCGGCGCGTCCACGACGAGGACGGCCCGGTGCAGCCGGCGCCGGCGGTCCTGGAGCCTCGCGTCCGCCCGGCCCGATCCCTTCGGCGCGCTCTTCGACACTAGCCCGGTGGCCCGGTGGTATCAGGGAACGCGCCGTGGCGTGAAGCCGTCCGTGGGAGTGCCGGAGGGAGCGTCGGCGAGGCGGCCGTCGAGGGCACGGGTGCGGTACGGGGTGAGGCGTTCCCCGGGACGATCCGGACCCGGGCACGGTCAGGAAGCCGGACACTCCCGGGCCGAGTGGTGGAGGCAGGAGGCGGTGACCACGAAGGGCCACACCGACTGAACGGACGTCACGACGCGTTCCGCGACGCCGGCGTCACCGTGTCGGTGCATCTCGATCAGGAACCATGCCCCACCGACGGCCATCAGGACGGTCACCGCGACCGAGGGCGCGGGCCGCAGGGCCCACGGAGCGGCTCCGCCGCCCTGGGCCGCCAGTACCGGCCACACCGCCAGGAGGGTGAACCCGACCGCCACCACCGTGCCGTGCCGCAGGGAACCCCCGCTGCTCGGCGCCGGAAGCAGTACCACGGCCACCGCCGACAGACCCCCGCCGCCCAGCGCCACACGTCCGGCGAAGGCAGCCGCCTTCAGCCCCCAGGCGGTCAGCAGGTGGCAGGCGCCCAGAGCCAGGAAGGCCACCGTCATCACCCAGAATCCGGAAGCTCCGTAGGCGCCCAGGACGCTGATCGTTTGACTGACGGGGTCGTAGGCGGGCCCCTCCAGCACGGCCGCGACCGTCCAGCCTCCGATCAGCAGGGCGGGCGCACACCCCGACGAGAGCAGGACCCATCTCGGGACAGGACGCATCGAGCCACCATAAAGCGGCCGATCATTCCCCCACCATGCACACGCAGGGGGAACCAGTCCTTCGGCCGTTTCACGGGCGTCCTGCGGGAGACCCCGGACAAGGACAGGACAACGCCGGCGTCGGCGCGTCGGCACATCTGTCGAGGAAGGCAGAGATCAGGTCATGCGATTCCACGACCGCCGGGAAGCCGGCCAGGAACTCGCCCTCCGGCTCATGGAATGGGCAGCCGACGGAGAATTCACCCACCCCATCGTCCTGGCGCTGCCCAGAGGCGGGGTTCCGGTGGCCGCTCCGGTCGCCCAGGCCCTCTCCGCTCCGCTGGACGTGCTGGTCGCGCGGAAGATCGGCCTTCCCGGAAACCCGGAGACGGGGATCGGTGCGATCGTGGGCGACGATCCGCCGCTCTTCGACCGGCGTGCGGTCGAGATGCTGGGGCTGAGCGAGGACCGGCTCGGTCCGCAGGTGGCCCACGAGCGGACCGAACTGCACCGCCGGGAACTGCTGTACCGGGGCGACCGGCCCGCGCCCGATCTCTCGGACCGGACCGTGATCGTCGTCGACGACGGCCTCGCCACCGGCGTCACCGCGCGCGCCGCCCTGCGTCACCTGCGCGGCCGCAACCCCGGGCGGCTGATCCTGGCCGTCCCCGTCGGCGCCCCCGAGTCCGTCTCCTCGATGCGCCCGGAAGCCGACGACGTGCTCTGCCTCTACCAGCCGTCGGCCTTCTGGGCGGTCGGCGAGTGGTACGAGAACTTCGACCAGACCAGCGACGACGAGGTCATCGACACCCTGCGACGACACAGCGCCACGACACCCGAGCGCTGAACCCGGCGCCGGCGCCGCCCGGACGGCGGGGCCGCATCCTCGTCCTGGACGAGCCGACGGCCACCCCGGACGCCCGCGCCGAGCTGGAGTTCGACAAGGTCCGCGCCGTGGTCGGCAACGGCCGGACGGTCGTCGGCACGCGGGCCGGCCGGGCACGTCGCGCGACCTGCGGTCTACTCCGGCCCGGGTGCCGACCGCAGCTGCTCGTCGCACCAGTCCCCGGCCATCGTGACGACCTGATCGAGTGCGCCCGGCTCCTCGAAGAGGTGAGTCGCCCCGGTCACCACGCGGACGGCGTGCGGAGCCTCCAGACGGTGGGCCGCCTCCTCGGTCAGCCGCAGCAGCGCCGGTTCCTGGCCGCCGACGATGAACAGCACCGGTATCCGGAGCCGCTGGATCGCGTCCGCGTCGGGATCGGGCCGCGCGCCCCACAACACGACCGTCAGCACGCCGTCCGGCAGGTCTGCCGCGGCCTCGAGCACGACGTCGGCCTGGGTGCCGGCTCCGAACAGGACGACGGGAAGTTTCCGTGTGTCCGGTTGTGCCCTGACCCAGTCGACCGCGGCCACGATGCGGCGGGGCAGCACGCCCGCGTCGAAGCCCGGCTGGGTGTCCGCCTGGACCTCCCTCTCACTGAGCAGGTCGACCAGCAACGTGGCGAAGCCGGCCGTGTGCAGCCGGTCGGCGACGGACCGGCTGCGCTCGTTCCGCCAGACCGTGTCGGCGCCGTGCGGCAGCAGGACCACCGCCCGGGCCGACGCGGGAACGGCGAAGTGAGCGTCGAGCGTCACGTGGTCGGCGGGTACCGACACAGTGTCGGAGATCATGGGCATCACCTGCTCCGCTAGGCGCTGGTCCGTGGACGGACATGTCCGCTGCCCGGCGAGTACCCGCCGAGGATGAACCGGATCGCTCCCAGAGGTTTTCCCGAGCGCGTCGTCCCGGGGAACCGCGCCGACTCGTCCACCTGTCGTTTTCGGCGCTTCCGGGGCGGGAACCCGGGGCCGGCTCCGGAAGGGGAGCCCGTGCCACCGACGAGGAAGGACAGAGCCGTGAACCAGCCCCAGAACCCCGCACAACAGCATCCGCAGCCCGAGTTCCCCGCCCAGGACCAGCCGCATCCCGGCTGGACCGGCCCGATGGACCCGCCTCCGGACCACGGTGAGCGGTCCTACCGGGGCAGCGGACGCCTGGAGGGCCGCAAGGCCGTGATCACCGGCGGGGACTCGGGGATCGGGCGGGCGGTGGCGCTGGCCTTCGCCCGCGAGGGGGCCGACGTGCTCTTCACCCACCTGGACGAGGAGAAGGAGGAAGCACGCGAAACCGTCCGGTGGGTCGAGGACGCCGGCCGGCGTGCGGTCCCCGTCTCCTGCGACATCCGTGAAGAGGCCAACTGCCGGTCGCTCGTCGAACAGGCCGTGGCCGAGTTCGACCGCATCGACATCCTCGTGAACAACGCGGCCTACCAGATGTCGCAGCCCGAGGGCATCGAAGCGATCTCCACGGAGCAGTTCGACCGCGTGATGCGCACGAACCTCTACGGCATGTTCTGGTTGTCGAAGTTCGCCCTGCCGCACATCCCCGAGGGCGGCAGCATCATCAACTCCACGTCCGTGCAGGCCTACAAGCCCAGTCCCCATCTGCTCGACTACGCGATGACGAAGGGCGCGATCGTCACCTTCACCCAGGGGCTGGCGCAGATGCTGGCCGACCGGGGCGTGCGCGTCAACGCGGTCGCGCCGGGACCGGTGTGGACGCCGCTGATCCCGGCGACCCTGCCGGACACGGTCGAGTTCGGCAAGCAGGCACCGCTGGGCCGGCCGGCCCAGCCCGCCGAGATGGCACCGGCCTACGTCTTCCTGGCCTCCCCCGAGGCGTCCTTCATCACGGCCGAGATCGTCAACGCGACCGGCGGCACCCCACTGCCGTGATCGACCCGGAGGTGCCCCCATTGGCGAGGTATGCCCGACTTTCACAGGGGTACCCCGTGACCCATGGCTGACATCGACCTCAGCAGCAGCGCGTTCAGCGACCACGCCCTCATCGCACGCCGGTACGCGTACGAGGGGGAGAACGTCTCCCCGCCGCTGGCCTGGAGCGGCGTGCCCGACGACGCTGCCGAACTGGTGCTGTTGTGCGAGGACCCCGACGCCCCTTCCGGCACCTTCGTGCACTGGATCGTGGTCGGCATCGAGGCCCGCACCGACGGCGTCGCCGCGGGGCAGTGCCCGCCCGGCGGCACCGAACTGGTCAACGGCTACGGCGAGCGCGGCTGGGGCGGGCCGCATCCCCCTCCGGGGGACGAGGCGCACCGGTACTTCTTCCGTCTCTACGCCCTGGCCCAGCCGATCGTCCTGCCCGACACGCCCAGCGCCGACCAGGTGCACCAGGCGGTCGACGCCCACCAGCTCGCGAGCGGCACCCTGGTGGGGCTGTACCAGCGCTGACCGGACCGCTCCGCACCGGCCTCGGGCCGTGCACGACGGCGACCGCCGAGAGGGCCACCACCAGTCCGAGGGCGGTCCGGGGGGTGAACGGTTCGCCGAACATGGCGGCGCCCCAGACCGTCGTGACCGGGGCCATCAGGAACATGAGTGTGTTGACGCGGGTCACGCCGGAGCGCTGGAGCACGAGCCAGTAGAGCCCGTAGCCGCCGAACGTGGACAGTGCCACCAGCCACACGATCGCCGTCCAGAAGGCCGGCGCGGAGGGTGGTACGGCGCCGCCCACCGCGAGGGCGGCGCCGGTGAAGACGAGCGCGCTGGTGGTGCAGTGGACGGTCATCGACACCGACGGCGTGACCTGCGTCCGGGAACGCTGGTCGAGGAAGGTGGCGGCGACCAGCGACAGCATCCCGGC
The DNA here is from genome assembly GCF_014650995.1 of Streptomyces viridiviolaceus. Classification (GTDB taxonomy): domain Bacteria; phylum Actinomycetota; class Actinomycetes; order Streptomycetales; family Streptomycetaceae; genus Streptomyces; species Streptomyces viridiviolaceus. The sequence goes on along the minus strand of NZ_BMWA01000014.1, from coordinate 28,681 downwards.
GAAGGGGATGAGGTAGGCCCACCACGCGACGGCGGAGGAGGCCGAGGCGTCGGCCGTGGCGACGATGGCGACACCACCGAGCCCCAGGCACAGGCCGATCCACTGCCTGCGCGAGACGTACTGGTGCAGGAGCGGTCCGGCCAGGGCGCCCACGACGAGGGGCTGGGTGCCGTCGATCAGGGCCGTCGTTCCGCTGGAGACGCCGAGCTGGATCGCGTAGTAGACGGTGAGCAGGTAACCGCTCTGGGAGAGAAGCCCGATCACGGCCTGCCGTCCGACGTCGTGCGCGGCCAGCCCGCGCCACGCCGCTCGACGGCGGCCGACGGCCACGGCGACGAGGACGACCGCCAGCGGAAGGAACCGCCACATCAGGATCGTCACCGCCGCCGCTTCCTCGGCGCCCAGCTTGGCGCCGACGAACCCCGAGCTCCAGCAGAGCACGAACGCGGCCGCGAGGAGGAGCTCCACGGTTCATCACCCGCCCGTCACTAGACAGATCGGTTTACCTCACGGTTCCACTATACAGATCGGTATAGTGGAACCATGGCCGCACGACGGATCGCGATGACACCAGGGGCTCGCCGCGTTCTCGCGGCCGCGTCACGCCTGTTCTACGAGCGGGGCATCCACGCGGTGGGAGTGGACCTGATCGCCTCCGAGGCCGGGGTGACCAAGAAGACGCTCTACGACCGGTTCGGCTCCAAGGACCAGATCGTCGTCGAGTACCTCGCCGCGCGCGACGAGCGCTGGCGGGCGTTCGTCGCCGAGCGGCTCGCGCGCGTGGAACCGGGGTCCGCCGACCGCGTGCTCGCCGTGTTCGACGCCTCGAGGGACTGGATGGCCGAGAGCAGCCCCAAGGGATGCAGCATGGTCAAGGCACACGCCGAGATCAGCGACGCGTCCCACCCGGCCTACGAGATCATCATCGGGCAGAAGCAGTGGATGCTGACACTGTTCACCGATCTGGTCCGGGAGTACGCCGCCCCCCGGGCGGACGAGCTGGCCCGCACCCTCATGATCCTGCACGAGGGAGCCCTGGTCGCCCACGGCCTGGGCATCTTTCCCGACCCGGCCGGCCACGCCCGCGACCGGGCGGCCGAACTCCTCGCCGCCTCCTGCTGACGGGTCCGGGCCGATGAGCCGGTCCGCTCAGGTCCGGTTCTGTTTCCGGTGGTCCATGGCCGCTTTGCGGCTGCTGGCCAGGTGCTGCACCACCAGGGCCTCGACCCGTGGCACGTCGCGTTCGGCGATGGCGTCGTAGAGCGCCTCGTGTTCCCTCGCGACGGCCAGCAGGTCGTCGTGCTGACCGAGGAGCCAGCGAAGCCTGCTGCGCAGGACACGTTCGAGTTCGGTCAGCAGGTCGTTGGCGGCCAGTGAGGTGACCGTCTGGTGGAAGTCCGCTGCCGCACGCCGCGCGCGCACCGCGTCACCGGCGCGAGCGGCCTCGAGTTCCGCGTCCACGTCGGCCCGCAGCTTCTCCAGTCCGGCACGTGTGTGCCGCTGCGCGGCCAGCCGGAACGACAGTGCCTCCAGAGCCGACCGCACCTCGTCGAGGTCGGCCACGTCGCTGGCGGTGAACTCCCGTACGACCGCCCAGGTCCGTGGCCGCGGCGTCACCAGGCCCTCGGCCACGAGCGCCTTCAGGGCCTCCCGTACGGGGAGACGGCTCACGCCCAGCGCCTCGGCCAGTTCCCGTTCGACCAGCCGGCTGCCGGGCTGTCGCACTCCGTCGAGGATCTCGTCACGCAACTGCCGCGTCACCCGCTCCGACTCGGGTGCGAAGTCCCCTGACGCAGTCATCCCCGTCCTTCTTCTCTCGTCGACGCCCCGCGGTGCACCGTGGATCCGCCTGCGGTGGACCGTGAGCCGCGGGATCCGCGGCACAGTGACCTTAGCGAACGGTGCCTCCGGCACACACGCGGCGACCGGGGCGCGGCGACGGACAGGTCCCCCGGCCGGTGGCGGTCCGGCCTGTCAGCCCGCCTTCGGCGGCCAGTTGACGATCCGCTTGGGCCGCGGCGGTGCGTAGGTGCGCACCTTGGACGTGGACAGGCCGAGGCGGACCAGTGACTCGGCGATCGTCACGGCCGCGGTCACCCCGTCGACGACGGGCACACCGGTGCGCCGGACGACGGCTTCCGCGAGGCTGGCCATGCCTCCGCAGCCCAGGCAGATCACCTCGGCCCTGTCCTCGCGCACGGCGCGGCCGGCCTCCTCCGCGATGGCGTCGACGGCGGCCTTCTCGTCGCGCTCGAGGTCGAGTACGGCCAGTCCGCTCGCGCGCACGGAGGCGCAGCGGGCGCTGAGCCCGGCGATGTGGAGGCGTTCCTCGATCAACGGGACCGTGCGGTCGAGGGTCGTCACGACGGAGTAGCGGCGGCCGAGGAACTGGGCCATGCTCGCGGCGGCCTCGGTGATGTCGACGACGGGGACCTCGAGCAGTTCCTGCAGCCCTTCTCGGCCGTGTTCGCCGTATCCGGCCTGGATCACCGCGTCGAAGGGCTCGGGGTGGGCACGGACGGCTTCCATCACGGCGACCGCGGCGAGGTAGCTCTCGTAGTTGCCCTCCACCGACTCCGCGCCGAACGAAGGGGTCAGCGGGACGATCTCGGTTCCCGGGGAGGCCACGCGGGCCGCCTGTTCCCCGATGGAGTCGGTGATGGACCGGGTGGTGTTGACGTTGACGACGAGGATGCGCATGGATCAGCCTTCGGTCCGATGGTCTATTCGGCGTCGACCGCGATGAGTTCGCCGTCGACATCGCGGATCGGGGTGGCGCGGTCGGCGATGACCGTGTAGAGGCCGGCGGCGAGGACGGCTCCGAGGAACCAGGAGAATCCGGCCACGTCCTGGAAGGCCGGCACCAGGGCGACGACCACGGCGATCGCGGCGCTGGGCACGAAGGCGGCGACGGCGCGCGGGTTGTAGCCGCGGCGGTAGTGGTACTCGCCCCGCTCGTCCTCGGTGTACAGGTCGGGCACGTTGACGCGGGCCCTGCGCAGCAGCCAGTAGTCCGCCATGATCACGCCGAACAGCGGGCCGAGCAGGGCACCGAGTCCGCCCAGGAAGTAGTTGACCACGATCGGGTTGTTGTAGAGGTTCCAGGGCGTGATCACCAGGCCAAGGACGGCGCTCACGAGGGCGGCCCGCCGGAAGTTCAGCCGGCGCGGGAAGAGGTTGACGAGCGCGTAGATGGGCGCGACGAAGTTGGCCAGCAGGTTCACCGCCACCGTCAGGGCGATGAGCGCGAGGGACGCCGTCGCCAGCAGGAACATGTTCGGGATCGTCCGGACGATGTCCGTGGGGCTGGTGATGACGCGGCCGTCCAGCTGGAACTGGGCGCCGCTGAGTACGGCCACGATGACGGCGAAGAAGAGCATGTTCACCGGGATGCCGACGACGTTCCCGCGGACGATGGAGGTACGGCTGCGGGCGGACCTGGTGAAGTCGCAGAAGTTCAGGACGAACGTCCCGTAGATCACCACCCACAGGGCGGCGGCCTGCAGGATCTGCAGCCACATCGCGCCGCCGGTGAGCGGAGCGTCGATGGACAGCGAGATCGAGCCGTCGGCGCGGACGAACATCCACACCGCGAGGGCGCACATGGTGATCAGCGTCGTGGGCGCGGCGAACGCCATGTAACGGCGGATCATCTGCATCCCGTAACTCACGATGAGCACCTGCAGGGCCCACAGCGCGAGGAATGTGATCCAGCCGAGCGTCGACTGGCCGAGCACGGAGTTGGTGTCCAGCCGGCTGAGCTCCGGGAACATCGCCACCAGTAGGGCGCTGAGCACCACGGCGGCGAGATACGTCTGGATGCCGAACCAGGCGATGGCGACGGCGCCGCGCACGCCGGCCGGGATCCTGGCCCCGTTGATGCCGAACGCGATGCGGCTCATGACCGGGAAGGGGACTCCCGTCTTGTGTCCCATGAACCCGGACAGGGTCAGCAGGAGGAAGAGCAGGACGGAGGCGAGGGCGAAGGCCGCGAGGATGCCCCACACGCTCAGTCCGAGCGCGAAGAGACCGATGGCGAAGGCGTAGTTGCCGAGGCTGTGCACGTCGTTGGCCCAGAGGGTGAAGACGTTGTAGGCGCCCCAGCGGCGCCCTTCCCGCTTCGTCGGGGCGAGGTCGTAGGTGTAGAGGCCGGGGCTCACGGCGGTGCGGGTCTCCACGGGCGACTGGTCGTCCAGGGCAGTCATGGGGGCTCCTGGGATCGGGGTCGGGAAACAGAATGTTCCACACATCGGAAATTGGTTTCCGGTTCGCAGAACGTAGGTTTCACCGATCGGCGGAGTCAAGGGGTCTGCCACGCCGTTCACCAGGCTTTTCACCAGCTCGCAGACGGTCCGGTTCGAGGCATGCGGAAGCGCCGCCCGGCCCCATCGGGCACGGCCGGACGGCACTTTTCACACAGGCCTGGCGGGCCCTCCCGGAAGGCGAAGCGGAAACGGGCGACGTGTCAGACGAGACGTCCGTCGCGGGCCACGACGGTCCCGCCGTGCACCACAATGTCCCGTTGCGGCATGTCGACCACGACCTGCGGCACGCACTCGCCCCGCACGAGGACGAAGTCGGCCGGGCTGCCGGGCGTGAGTCCGGCCCGGGGCAGACCCATGACGTCGGAACCCCCGTGGGTGGCAGCCTCGTAACAGGAGGACAGTTCCTCGTCGAGACGCATGTCCGTGACCCAGCCGAGGATGTGCGCGCGATGCATCATGTCCGCGTTCCCGAAGGGACTCCAGGCGTCACGCACTCCGTCCGAGCCCAGTCCGACCTTGACCCCGTGCTCGCGCAGCCGGGCGATGGGCAGCACGAGGTCGCGGCTGGGCGCCACCGTGGTGAGGGAGATGTCCAGGTCACCCAAGTCCTCGGCCAGTGAGGCGAGTTCCGCGTCGGGCAGACCGGGCAGGCAGAAGACGTGACTGACGGTCACCCTGCCCCGGAGGGACAGTGCCCGCGTGCGGTCGATGATGGCCCGCAGCACCGTCACGCCCTTGGCGTCGGTGTCGTGGAGATGGATGTCCACACCGACGCCGTAGCGCTCCGCCAGCCCGAAGACGAGGTCGAGCTGTTCCTCCAGGGCGTTGTCGAAGCTGATCGGGTCGATCCCGCCGATGTGGTCCACCACACCGCTGCGCGCGGCCTCTTCGAGCAGGGCGGCCGTCCCCGGGGTACGGACGACGCCGTGCTGCGGGAAGGCGACGATCTGCACGTCCAGCGCGTGCCTGAGCCGCTCGCGCGCCTCGGCGATGCCTTCCACACCGGCCAGCCCGTAGGCGGGAGCGACGTCCGCGTGGGCCCGCATCGCACGGGTCCCCCGTGTCACGGCGTGCGCCATGAGCCCGTACGCCCGCTCCCCGACGCTCCGGCTCTGGCTGTTGAACAGCTCGACGTCCTGCGCCACGAAGTCCGCGATGGTGGACGCGGGCCTGCGTGACACCCAGGAGCCGCCCCATGACGTCTTGTCCGGGTGGATGTGCGCGTCGACCAGGGACGGCAGGGCGATGCGGCCGCCGCCGTCGATCACTTCCGCGCCCCTGGGCGCGGCACGGTCGCTGATACGGCCGTCGACGACGGTGAGATCCACGGGCTTACGGGCCCCGAAGGGCCTGACGTTCCGGAAGACCACTGCGTTGCGGGCCGGCTTCGCCGTGCCGGCGGCGGCCGGCGCGGCGCCCGCGGACAGCACCGTGCCGGCGCCGGCCACGGTGGCCGCGGTGGCGAGCACGGAACGGCGGGACGGCGAAGAGGATGCAGGCGTCATGGGTACTCCTTCGGCGAGGGGAGGAAAGGAACGGGGCCCGCTGTGCGCGGGGTGCGACCGGGACGTTCAGCAGATCCGGCCGGCACGCACGACACGCACGGGCCGGGAGAGCGCCGAGACATCGCCGAGCGGATCGGAGTCGGCGACGAGGACGTCGCCCGCGTACCCGGGCGCCAGCCGGCCGACGGCCCCGGAGAGTCCGAGCAGCCGCGCCGCGTTGGTGGTGGCCGTGCGGATCGCGTCCAGCGGCGACAGCCCGGCCGCGTGCATGAGCTCGATCTCGCGTCCCACGGGGGTCACCTCGCCGCCGGACGAATCGGTACCCGCGGCCAGGGGCACACCCACCTCGTGGGCGGCCCGGACGGCGTCCTTGAGGAGGGGCAGATACGTGCGGCCCCGCTCGGCCAGCACCGGGTCGGGCGACTCCGCCAGCCCCGCGATGGCGGCCAGGGTGGGCGTGAAGTACGTTCCCCTCTTCCGCATCTCGTGCAGGGTGCGCTCACCGACGAAGACACCGTGCTCGAGGGAACGGATTCCGGCGCGGACCGCGTCGTGGCAGCCCTGCTCGCTGTAGCTGTGGCAGAGCACGCCCTTGCCGCCGCGCCGGGCCGCCGCCACGACCTCCGCCAGCTGCTCGTAGGAGTACACCTGGGTCAGCGGATCCTGGTCGGGCAGCCCTGCACGCTCGTTGACGCGCGTCTTGATGACATCGGCGCCCCGGGCGACGTTCACGTCGACCACACGCCTGAGCGCCTCGGCGGAACGCACGCCCCCCTTGAGGCCGACGAGAGGAGCCAGTTCGGGGTCGGCGAGCACCGAGTCGCCCATGTCGGGGGTGACGAACACCCCAGCGGCTCTGAGCCGGGGCGCCTGGACGGGCAGCCGGCGGGCGAGTTCCCGTACGGCGACGTCCTGGTAGAAGGTGGTGGACCCACTCCGTGCGCTGGTGGCTCCCTTCGTCACCGCCTCGCGCGCCTCGGCCACGGTGCTGAGGTGGATGTGAGCGTCGACCAGACCGGGCAGCACCCAGTGACCCCGGGCGTCCAGACGGGGAAGACCTGCGGGGACGGCTCCGCCCCGGCGCGGGCCCGCCCGGTCCACCTTGCCCGAACGGATCACGACGACCGCGTCCTCGGTCACCCGGCCCGTGGCCGGGTCGAGCAGCGTGCCGCCCTCGATCACCAGGTCGCCGTACGGGGCCGCCTCGTGCGCCGGGTCCGCCGGGCGTGCGGCGGCAGGTGCCGCGGCGGAGAGGACTGCCGCGGTTCCCGCGAGTGCCGCGGCACCGGCGATCACGCCACGCCGTGTGAACCGGCTCGGGGGTGGAGGGGCGGGCTCAAGACACATGACATCTCCGGTGTCCAGATGGGATGCAACTAGCCCACGTTTTGTATACCAAAATTGTCCGACGGAACAAGGGTCCGTACCGCTACCGCTTCGACGCTGTCCGCTCAATATGCGATTTCTCCGCAGGAGATCCACACGCGAGCGAAGACGGGACCCGCCAGAACTGGTATCCCAAAGATTCCGAGCACGCGGGCGCTCGACCGGTGCACGGACGGATCCCGCGCACAAGAAGGGAGGAGCGGTCAGGCGACGGCCACGGCGTCGTCGACGGTCTCGACCGTGCCGCTCGCGATGTCGAAGACCCAGCCGTGCAGGGCGAGCGCACCCTCGGCCAGGGCGCGGGTCACCGAGGGATGGGTCGCCAGATTCTGGAGCTGCGCGGCGACGTTCGCCCGCACCAGGGTGGTCACCCGGGCCGGGCCGGATACGGCGGGGGCGGCGGCAGCGCGGGCGCGGGCCGCGTCCGCGTGGCGCAGCCAGTCGGCGATGACCGGCGCCGCGCCCAGGTCGTGCCCCTCGGCCAGGGCGGTCATCGCCCCGCAGGCGGTGTGACCGCACACGACGATGTCGCTCACCCCCAGCACGGCGACCGCGTACTCGATGCTCGCGACCACGCCGTCCGCGCCGGGAGCGTATGCGGGCACGAGGTTGCCCGCCGTGCGGATGACGAACAGCTCACCCGGGTCGCTCTGGGTGATCAGTTCCGGCACGACGCGCGCGTCGGAGCACCCGATGAACAGCGCCCTCGGCCGGTGTTCCGTGGCGAGACGCGAGAACAACGGCGCCTTGGCCGGGTAGACGGTGTCACGGAACCGCGCGTAGCCGTCCTGCAGCTCGTGCACGATCGCTCCTTTCGTGGGGTGGGGTGCCCGCGCCGCGGGCTGACGTCGTTCACCCTGCACGACCAGGAGCTATAGCGTCCAAGACTTGCTGTCGATACGTTCCATGGTTGGCATCTATGGCGCCGGGTCGGCCGATCGGGCCCGGACGCGCGTCCGGAGCGTGCCGGGGGCCAGCCCGAGCCGGGTCTCGGCGGTCTCCACAGCGACGTCGCCGATCTCCGGGCCGTCCTGCGGTGGTGAGTCGTCGTTGGCGTAGGACCCCAGGCCGTCGACGGCGACGAGGATGTACAGAGCCGCCTTGAGCGCGTCGTCCGTCTCGAACTCGCCGGTCCGCACCCCCTTCTGCACGAGCGTCACGAGGGCGGCGCGCGTCACCGATTCCTGCGTGCGCACCGCGAGGCGCAGGGATTCCTTGAACCTGCTGAGGTGCCGCGCGTTGAGCCACAGGCGGCTCAGGTCGAGGTGGTCGCCGTCCGCGAGACCCACCACGAAACGCGCGAGCCGGTCGACGGGCGGGAGGTCTTCCTCGGCCGGCGGCAGGAGCGACTCGCGTTCCCTGGTCGTGGCATGGGTGAACGCCTCGCTCACCAGATGGTCCGCGACCGGGAAGTAGTGGTGGATGAGGCCGGGGCGGACGCCCAGCTCCTCGGCGATGCGCCGCAGCGTGACCAGCTCCAGCCCCTCCCCCAGCGCGATGTGTGCGGCGGCCTCCACGATCTCGGCGCGGCGCTGGTCAGGCGACTTCCGGGTTCGTTGCGACCGAGGTCTTGACGTCATGGATCAAAGGTTATTGGATCGGTGACCAATAAGCGGTTGGCCGCCTGACCAATAACGGCACCGCCGCCGGCGCACCCGAGAGGCCTCGATGACGACACACCCCAGCCCCACCTCCGCACGACCTCTCGACGTCCAGGGTTCGGAGCGGGCGGGACATCCGGAGACCCGGGGAATCGACCTGGTCCCCGCCGACGAGCGCGAGGGCCGCCCGCGTCAGCTCTTCGCGGTCTGGGCGGCGCCGAACGTCAGCTACCTGAGCCTGGCTGTCGGCGCCACGCTGATCCTCATGGGGCTCACGCTCCCGCAGGCGATCGCGGTGATCCTCGTCGGAAACCTGCTGTGGATCTTCACCGGGATCGTCGCGGCGAGCGGTCCGGCCGCCGGAACGAGCGGCTCGGTCGTCTCCCGCGCGTTCTACGGGGTCAGGGGCAACAAGATCGTGCTCGTCCTGACCGGCTGGCTCATCGCCGCGGCCTATCTCGCCCTGAACTGGTCGGCCGCCTCGGTCGCGGGCATCGGCCTGGCCAAGCGCATGGGGCTGCCGGACAGCCCGGTCGTGAACGCGACCGTCATCTGCCTCATCGCCGCGGCGACCCTACTGATCGCGATCTACGGGTACGCGACCATCGTCCGGCTCTACAGCGCGCTCAGCATCCTGCTGACCGTCGTGTTCGTCGTCGTGACGGGCTACGTCCTCGCCGAGACCGACTGGTCCTACGCCCCGGCTGAGCCGCTCCGGGGCGCCGCCCTCGCCGCCACCCTCGGCATCGGCTTCACCATCGTCGCCTCCACGCCGCTGTCCTACAGCAACAGCCCCGACCTGGCCCGGTACCTGCCCCGCGACAGCAGCCCGGTCGCCGTCGCCGGGTGGACGGCTTGCGGCGCCTACCTGCCCAGCGTCGTCTTCACCTCCGTCGGCGCGCTCGCGGCCACCCGCCTCGACATGACCGACCCGCAAGCCGCGCTGGAGAGCATCCTGCCGGGGTGGTTCGTCCCCGTCTTCGTCATCGCGGTCGTCGTCAACACCATGACGAACAACGGCATGACCGCCTACAGCGCCGGCCTGTCGATCCAGTCGGTCGGCGTCCGCCTGGCCCGTATCCCCGCGGTCCTGATCATCGGTGTCCTCGGCACGGCCATGACGTTGTACGCGATCCTCGTCTGGGACTTCCTGACCGGCGTCAACACCATGCTGCAGCTCGTGGTCGTCGTGACCGGCCCGGCCATGGCGGTGGCCGTCACCGACCTCGTCATGCGGCGCAACCGCTACAACGGTGCGGACCTGCTCGAACAGGAACAGGGCGGGCCCTTCTGGTACCACCGCGGCGTCCACTGGTCCGGCGTGCTCGCCCTCGTGGCGGGCGGACTCACGTCCCTGATGTGGGTGACCACCAGCTTCTGGACCGGCCCGATCGCCGCGGCCATGGGCGATTTCGATCTCGCCATCCCCTCAGGCATGGCCGTCGCCGCCGCCGTCTACGGGGCGTCCGCGCGGCTCCTGCGGACCGTTCCGCGCTCCTGACACCAGATCCGGCCCACCCGTACCCGCGTGGCCGGACCAGCGGGCCCGGCCCGCGCACAGCACCAGAGGAAGGGAACCCATGCACGCCGACGCCATCGTGCCGGCGCGCCACGTCGAGACCCTGGCCGCCGAGGCGTCCGGCCCGTCGGCGAACGCCGTCGCCATCGTCGGCGGCCGCATCGTCGCCGTGGGCGACATGACGGAGTCGGCCGACCCTGCCGCCCGCGGCCGGCGCACGCGCGGTCTGCTGGACCACGGCGCCGTCGTGGCCCTGGGCTCCGACCGGCCGATCGGCCCCGGCGACCCGCGCATCGGCCTCGCCGACTGCCGGCTGCGCCGGCCGGTCGAGGAGCCGGGCACCGCGCCCGTGCGGCCCGCGCAGGCGATCTCCGCCCGCGAGGTCTACACCGGCATGACGGGAGCGGCCGCCCACGCCGCCGGCGCGTCGCACGACCTCGGCAGGATCGCGCCGGGTCACCTCGCCGATCTCACCGTGCTCGCGGCGAACACCCTCGACCTCGCCCCCGAAGCACAGCCCGGCGACACCGTCCTCGCGGCGGTCGTCGGCGGCGCGGTCCAGCACCACACGAACAGCGCAGAAGGAAACCCGTGATGACCCCGACCCCCATCCCCCGTCCCATGCACCGCCCGCACGTCGCGGTCGCCGCCACCGACCCGTACGACCGCGGCGTCGCCCGGGGCGGGCAGTTGCGCGACGGCATCCCCGCGGCGGCTCAGGTGTACGACCGGCTCTACACGCTCGGCGGCATCACCGCGGCCCAGGTGGCCGAGGACGCCGAGCGTGCCCTCGACGCCATCGGACGGTTCCGCCCCGCGGCCCGCGCCGAGATCTCGGGCATCGCCCGCGGAGCCGGCATCGAGGAATGGCGGGTGGCCGCCCTCAACGCCCGTACGGAGATCCTGGCCCGCAGCGCCGCCGTGCCGCCCGGAGAGTGCACCACGATCGTGCGTCGCATCCCCGGCGACGACGGTTCGCCGCGCACCTTCGGTGTCCAGACGTGGGACTGGCACGTCGAACTGGGGTCCATGTGGCACACGGTGGAGTCGCGCGGCGGCCGGCACGACGTAGTCGGCCTCACCGAGAACGGCATCCTCGGGAAGATGGGCGTCAACAGCGCCGGTCTCGCCCTGCACTTCAACATCCTCGGGCACGTCCGCGACGGCATCGGCGGCATCCCCGTGCACGTACTCGCCGCCATCGTCCTCGAAGAAGCGGGAAGCGTGGCCGAGGCCGCCGAGATCGTGCGCAGTGCGCCCCTCGCCTCCTCCGGGTCGTTCGCGCTCTTCGACGAGACGGACGCCGTTCTCCTCGACCTGAGTCCGGTCGGAGTGTTCGAGGTGCCGTCCTCGAACGGCACGTTCGTGCGCACCAACCACTTCCTGACACCGGTCCTGGCCGCCGACGAGAAGTCCTGGCTCTACCAGCCCGATTCGGGTGAACGCCACGACTTCGTCCGCGCCCGCCTCGCCCGCAGGCAGCCGACGACGGTCGACGACCTCGCGGCCGTACTCGTGACCGGCGACGGCGAGCCGCCGGTGACCTGTGTGCCCGACCCGGACGCGCCACTCGGCCGGCGTTGGGCCAGCCTCGCCACCCTCACCCTCGAACCCGCGACGCGCACGGCCAGGATCCTCGACGGCACCCCCGCCGACATCGGCTCACGCGACTGGCGCGTCCTCACCGCCGCCTGAACCCGGTCGACAGCGCCCGGGACCTCGTCCGGAGCCGCGGGGGCCGCGCGATCCCCGTGTCCGGATGTGACAGGGAATCGTCATTGCGGCCATCCCGGTGCCGCGGTGAGGATGGGGCCATGCCCCTTACGCACCGTGTCGTGATCGCGGTCTTCCCCGACGTCGATCTCCTCGACGTCACCGGCCCGGCCGAGGTCTTCGCGCTGGCCAACCGGGAGACCGCGGGCCGCGCCGGCTACCAGGTCCGCCTTGCCGGGCCGACCGCCGGCCCGGTCCGGACGTCGGCCGGCGTCCGTCTGGTCACCGATGTGGCGTTCGACGACGTCGGCGGGCAGGTGGACACCCTGCTGGTACCGGGCGCGGTCGACATGACCGACGACGGGCCCGTGGCCCGCGTCGACGGCGATGTCGTGGCGTGGGTGAAGGAGACCGCCCCGCACGCGCGGCGGGTGGCGTCGGTGTGTGTGGGCGCTCACCTGCTGGCCGCGGCGGGGTTGCTGGACGGGAAGACGGCCACCACCCACTGGTCCACGGCCGCCCAGCTCGCCGCCGACCACCCCGGCATCACGGTCGACCCCGATCCGATCTTCGTCCGTACCGACCGCGGCCGGTTGTGGACGGGGGCCGGGATCAGCGCCTGTCTGGATCTCGCCCTGGCCCTGGTGGCGGAGGACGCGGGCGAGCAGACGGCGCTGGCCGTGGCCCGGCAACTGGTGATGTATCTCAAGCGGCAGGGCGGCCAGAGCCAGTTCTCGGTACCGCTCAGCCGTCCCGCCGCCGGCCGCCGAAGCATCGACGAGCTGCGGCTGTGGATCGCCGACCACCTCGACGCGGATCTGTCCGCTGCCGCGCTGGCCGCCCGGATGTGTCTCAGTGAACGGCACTTCGCCCGGGTCTTCACCCAGGAGACGGGCCGTACTCCCGGCGCGTACGTCGAGGCGGCCCGCGTCGAGATGGCCCGGCGCCTGCTGGAGACCACCGACTGCCCGCTCGACCAGGTGGCGGCCGCCACCGGGCTCGGTTCGGCGCAGACCCTGCACCGGGCCTTCAGGCGGCAGCTCGCCACCACCCCGGCGGCCTACCGCCGCCGCTTCCGCACCCAGACCGACTGATCTGTCCCACCCACGGGTTCGTCCCCTCCCGGCACGTCCGCGAGCGGACGACTTCACCATGCCCTGTCACCACCTCGACGAAAGGCCCCCGATGAGCACGCATGCCCCCTCCGCGACCCTGCGCGACGTGATCGGACTGGACAACCGGCCGCCCGCGCTGAGCGAGTCCGCACTTGTCCTGGTCGACTTCCAGAACACCTACCGCACCGGCGTCATGGCCCTGGACGGCGCCGAGGAGGCCCTCTCGGCCGGCGCCCGCCTGCTGGAGCGCGCCCGCGCCGTGGGCGCCCCCGTCATCCACGTCGTCAACGACGGCGGCGAGAACACGCCCTACGACATACGCGCCCACATCGGCGCCATCAGCGACGAGGTCGCCCCGGCCGACGGCGAACCGGTCGTGGTCAAGCGGTTCCCCGACGCCTTCCACGCCACCGAGTTGGAGGCAACGCTGCGCAAGCTGGGCCACGGACCCGGCAAGGACCTCGTGCTCGCCGGGTTCATGACCCACATGTGCGTCACCTTCACCGCCCAGGGTGCCTTCAACCTCGGCTACCGGCCCACCGTCGTCGCCGAGACCACCGCCACCCGTACCCTCACCGCCCCGGACGGCACCGTCGTGCCCGCCGCGAGCCTGCAGACCGCCGCCCTGACCACCATCAGCGACCTCTTCGGCCTCGTCGTGCCCACCGGCGAAGCCCTCCCCGACTGAGCGGGCTCCCCGTCGGACGCGCCGCGCGGGCGATCAGGGGCGCTGCCTGGCCCGACAGGCCTTCCAGAACTCGCGGCAGATCCAGATGCCCGCGACGGCGACACCCGCCGGCACCATGAGGCCGACGAGGAACGGAACGATCATGCCGTCAGCATGACAGACGCCGCGGCGGCCTGTCGTACTCGGGCACGGCCGTCCACCGGGTGTTCGCCTCGTGCGGCCCATGGGCATCCTGCGGGACCGGCACTGGCTCCGATCGCCTCGCCGACCGACGAGCCCGGGACATCGGTACGAACACCGATGCTGAAAGATCGTTGCATGTGGGTTCAACGAGTGATCGAACTGACCGGGTGGGAGCCTCTCGGGTTCTCCGTCGACTGGGCGGCGATCGAGGGCGAGCTGGGGGTGCCGCTGCCGGCGGACTACAAGGAGCTCTACGAGGCGTTCGGCGGCGGCGTCTTCAGTGATTCCGTCTACTTCCTCGCGCGCGACGAGGGCGACTCGTTCGACTTCCTGACACAGTGGCGGGTCTCCCTGTCGGTCGACCAGGACAGCACACTCGGAGACGTCTCCGCCGTCGATCCCTGTGCGATCTACGCGCCGGGCGGCAAGGGGCTGCTCGAGTGGGGCGCCACCGAATGGGCCGACGAGTACTGCTGGCTGATCGACGCCGAGCGGCCGGGCGATCACCCCGTCCTTGCGCGGTCCGATGGCGGCGCATGGCACCGGTACGACATGTCCACCTCCGAGTTCCTCTACCGCGTCCTTGCCGATCCCGCTTTTCAACCTTTCGGGATCGCGCAGTACGACCTCGGTACGAGGTTCAAGCCCGGCTCCGGCCGGCCGCTCTGACGGGCGGCCGGCCGTCCCACGTTCGTGGACCTGAAGGGACACCCTGGGCGCTGCTCGCGGCGACCTGCAATCGTGGCGCGCTGTGTGCGAGCCGCCGCTCTGGAGGGGACGGCTAGAAGATGCGGGCGCGCATGTGCTGCGTGAGGTGGTCGAGGATCTCCCGTCAGGTGAACCGGATCCGGAACCGGGGCCGTGTCATCGGCCCCTGTCAAGGTCCGGGCACCGGGCCCGCGTCGCCACGGCTCTGTCACTGCGCCGGGTGTCGGTGCCCGGACTCGTCGCCCGGCTACGGAACGCAGTGGCCAGCACCGGACCGGGCCACGTGATCGTCACCGAGTCGGGTGATGAGTACGAGTCCCTCTTCGAGACGTTCCTGCCCACCGACAACCCGGGCCGGCGATGATGGACGACTGGGCTCGCGGCGCCAGGCGCGGCTCCGGTGCCGTCAACGCAGGGTCGGCGGTGTCCAGTCGGCGTGCCGCAGGATGGCGCGGACGGTCGCGCGGGAGGGAGCCAGCCGGAGTGCGGTGTTGCGCAGAGTGACAGCCAGGGGGTTCCTGAGCTGCTGGCCCATGCGGCCGGCCTGGCGGGCGGCGCGTGCGACGGACTGGCTGCGGGGGCGGCGCTCGGTGTCGTAACGGGCCAGTGCGGATTCGAGGGTGGGCTCGGTGGCGAGCGCGGCGGCCAGTACGGCTGCGTCTTCCAGGGCCTGGCAGGCGCCCTGGCCGAGGTTCGGGGTCATGGCGTGCGCCGCGTCACCGAGCAGGACGACGCGGCCCGCGGTGAAGGCGGGCAGGGGCGCGGCCAGTTCGTGGATGTCATGGTGCAGCACGGCGTCGGGGCAGGTCGCGTCCAGCAGGGTGGGGATCGGGTCGTGCCACTCACCGAAGCGGTGGCGCATCTCGGCCAGGGCGTCCGTATGGCGTACGCCGGGCGGCGAGTTGAGCACCGCGTGCCACTCCGCCCGGCCGTCGGTGAACGCTATGTGCCCGAACTCCGCTCCCCCGCCCCAGGTCAGTTCGAAATCCGTGTCCAGCTCGACCGGGCGCCGGGTGATGGCGCGCAGGACGGTCGACCCGCTGTAGACGGGGCCGGGGTGGTGTGGGAACAGCTGGGCGCGCAGGCGACTGCGCACTCCGTCGGCCGCCACGACCAGATCCGCCTCGAGGACGCCGTCCCCTGTCGACACCCGCACCCGGCTGGGGTCGGAGCGGTCGACGGAGGTCGCCTCGGCGCGGACGACCAGGCTCTCGGGCGGCAGCGCCGCACGCAGCAGCCGGTGCAGCGCGGCCCGGGGGATGCCGACGATCGGCATCCCCAGCTCACGCTCCAGCACGGCCCCGTCCATCCGGGCCAGCCAGCCGCCGCCGGGGACCCGGGTGCCCCCGGTGTACTGGGGGCGCGCGGCCGCGCGCACCGCTTCTCCGACGCCGAGGACGTCCAGGGCCCGAATGCCGTTGGCGTGCAGGGAAATACCCGCGCCCGCATCACCGAGAACCGGGGCGCGTTCGACGACTGTCACTTCCCAGCCGACCGACCGCAGCCCGATCGCTGCGGCCAGCCCACCGATACCCCCACCGATCACCACCGCAGTGCCGCCCATGCCGGGCCCCCTTGTCCATCCCGCCGACCTTCTACAGATGTAGAAGGAGTGTACCCCCGCGTCTCTACAGGTGTAGAAAAGGGGCATGCCCACCGACCGACGCACCCTCCTCGCCGATGCGGCCATCGACGTGCTCGCCGCTACGGGGATCCGAGGGCTGACCCATCGCGCGGTGGACCGGGCAGCGAACCTTCCGCCCGGCACCACCTCCGCCTACTACCGCACCCGTCAGGCACTGCTCACCGCACTGGTGAGGCGGCTGGTCGCACTCGACCAGGCGGAGCTGCAGGCCATCGGGGAGCGGACATCGGTGCCGCACAGCGTCGAAGAACTGACCACCGCGATCGCCGCCTTCATCGAGCTACGGCTCACGGGGGAGGGACGGCGACGCTCCCTCGCGCGCTACGCCTGCGCCCTCGAGAGTGTGCACCACCCCGAACTGCGGGAGATCCTCGTGGCGCGCGAGAACGCGGGACGCCAAGTGGTACGCGACTTCCTGGCCGCGCAAGGCGTGATGGACGCCGACGACCGAACAGTCACACTGCTGACCTGCGTGGACGGATTGGTCTTCGACCGTCTGGTGGCCGGCGGAACGGTCTCGGACCGGGAGATCCACGGACTGGTGGCGGCAGCGCTCCGTCAGCCCGCCCCTGGGGAAGGAACGCGAGCCCCTTGACGGAGCGGGAAAGTCATGACGACACCACGGTCTTGGTGGCGGGGTCCGGGGTGTTGTGTCGTGTGAACGCCCACAGCACGAACCCGAGGCAGCTGAACGCGGCACCCAGGGCGCACACGGCGCCCCAGCCGGCCACCGCGTACAGGGAGGTCGCGGCGATGGCGCCGGTGGCGCTGCCGATCGAGTAGAAGACCATGTATCCGCCGATCAGCCGGCTGCCCGCGTCCGGGTGCAGCGCGTAGATCAGGGTCTGGTTGGTTACGTGGACCGCCTGCACGGCGAGGTCGAGAAGGATCACCCCGAGGAACAGGACCCAGAGCGAGCTGCGGGTGAAGGCCAACGGCAGCCACGAGACGGCGAGCAGCGCCAGGGCGATGCCGGTGGTCCGCCGGGAGAGTCCGCGGTCGTTCAGGCGGCCCGCCACCGTCGCGGCCAGAGCGCCGGCGACACCGATCAGCCCCAGCGCCCCGATCGCGCCGTGGGACAGGGAGTACGGGGCCTCGCTGAGCGGCAGCGCGACGCTGCTCCACAGGGTGCTGAAGGCAGCGAAGATCAGCAGACCGAACACGGCCCGCAGCCGCAGCAGCCGTTCCCGCGCGAACAGGGAGATCGTGGAGCGCAGGAGCTCTCTGTAGCGCAGGGTTGTCGGCGGAGCGCCACTGTGGCGCGGCAGCACTCGGTACAGGACCAGGGCGAGCAGAGCGGTGAGCGACGCCGAGGCGAGGTAGACGGAGCGCCAGCCGGCGAGGTCGGCCATGAGACCGGATGCGGTGCGGGCGAGCAGAATTCCGATGACCACGCCGCTGGTGACCAGACCGACGACCCGTCCACGCCCGGCGGGAGGGGCCAGCGATGCAGCGAAGGCCACCAACGTCTGCGTGACGACCGCGAGAAGCCCGGTCACGGCCATGCCCGCGAGCAGGATCGCCGCCGTGCGGGCGGCTGCCACTGCGGTCAGGGCCACCACCAGGAGCAGCAACTGGACCACGATGAGCCGTCTGCGGTCGGCCACGTCGCCCAGCGGCACGAGGAAGAAGAGTCCCAGCCCGTACCCGACATGCGTGAGGGTGACCACGCTGCCGACGAGTGCCGGGCTCATGGCGAGGTCGTGGCCCATGGTCACCAGGAGCGGCTGGGAGAAGTAGACGTTGGCCACCGCGGCCCCACAGGCGACGGCGAACAGGATGACGACGCCACGGGACAGGACGAACGCGGGGCCGTCCCCGCTTCGGACCTCGGCCCGTCGTGTCACAGCCTCACCGTTGCCGGTCATCAGCACTCCCCCGCATTCTGGTTTCATGTTGCTACCATCGGCGACGATAACCTCCTTGGTAGCATGTTGCAACCAACGTGAGAGTGAGGAACGCCATGGTCACCAGGACGCGCTTCGACGACAGTGAATGTCCCGTCGCCCGGTCGGTGGACGCGATCGGCGATTGGTGGTCCCTGCTGATCGTGCGGGACGCCTTCGACGGAAGTCGGCGCTTCGGGGAGTTCCAGCGCAGCCTCGGCGTGGCGAAGAACATCCTCACCGCGCGTCTGCGCACCCTTGTCGCCGGCGGAGTCCTGGAATCCGTCCCCGCCTCGGACGGCAGCGCCTACCGCGAGTACGTACTGACTCCGAAGGGCAAGGCGCTCTTCCCCGTCATCGTGGCACTGCGGCAGTGGGGCGAACAGAACTTCTTCGCCCCCGGCGAACCGCACTCACAGTTGGTCGACCGCCGACAGGGACATCCCCTCCGCACACTGGAAGTGCTGTCCGCGGACGGGCGACGGCTGGACCCCGACGACACCACCGTCCACAAGGTCTCCGCCCGGTGATCCGAGTCGGGGCCCTGGTGCCGGCACGCCGCTCTGCCGCCGGTTCCGAGGCCGGGTGAGGGGCCTGGGCAGCCTTCATTGCTCCGGTCCCGCACCTGCTCACCGACCGGGCCCGGCGACCTGGGATACGATCGGCCGTATGGGTAGTGCCATGGCAGATGTCACCGACAAACGCCTCCTGCGCGGCGCCCGGACCCGGAAGGCCGTGCTGGAACGGGCGGTCGACATCGCCTCGCTCGAGGGCCTCGAAGGTGTCAGTTTCGGCCGTCTGGCCACGGACACCGGGCACAGCAAGGCGGGCATCCAGACGCTCTTCAAGACGAAGGAAGCGCTGCAGCTGGCGGTCGTCGACTTCGCCCGCGAGATGTTCGTCGACCACGTCGTCCGGCCGGCCGGGTCCGCGCCGCGCGGTGTCGCACGTCTGCGCGCGCTGCTCGACGGGTGGGTCGTCTACGCCTCGACGCCGCTGTTCGCGGGTGGTTGCTTCCGAGTCGCGAACCTCGCGGAGTTCGACAGCAGGACCGGGCCCGTCCATGACGCGCTCTTCCGCGACCAGCAGGAGTGGCTCGACGTCATCGCCGGCGAACTGCGGCACGCCATCGAGGTCGGTGAGATCGCGGACCTGGACGTCGAACTCGCGGTCTTCCAGATCGATGCGCTGCTGTGCGCCGCCAACACGGCTCTACGGCTCGGGGACGACAGTGCGGTGGGCAAGGTCCGCCGCATAGTCGAGGGTCTGCTGACCGCCCCGTAATGGCCCGGCCCCGACATGAGGATGCGGGCGGGCCTCGGTCCGCACCGCATCCTCACGTCAGGACACTTGGGTCCGCTTCAGCCGCACTCCGGCCATGGCCGGTGATCCTCGCACTCAGACCTGGTCGCCGGCCGCTTCGACAAAAGAAGAACGGCTAGGCCCACGACGACAGCGAAGACCGCGACGGCGAAGGCGTGGCCGGCGGCGGCAACCCTGCCGACCGCAGCGGGATGGAAGGAGCTGAAGAAGACCGGTCCGATGACGGCAACGCGCAGCGCTCCGCCAACCTGCTGGGCGGTGGACAACACCCCTGACGCGACACCGGCCGACTCCAACTCGCGGCTCGGCACCGTGTTGAGCGCCGGCGTGATGTCGCCATCGTCCTCCACGGAACAGCGGCAGCTTTCGCCGCCATTGATGGCCGGGTGGCCGATTGCTGACTACTTGCCGCGACCAGAGACCTCTCTGCTCTTCAGTGCCAGCTTCTTGACCATCTCGGCCGCCATCACGGCCTGACCCGACGTCGAGAAGTGGATGCGGTCCTCACTGAGCAGATCGCTGCGGTCGTTGACCGGGTGATCCCACATGTCCACCACGATGGCGCCGTATTCGGAAGCCAGCCCGCGCACGATCTCGTTGACCGCGGCGATCCGCTGCGGCCAGTCAGGGAAGACCGGGACGACGTACGCCCTGCCGAGCGTGAAAGTGGTCAGCAGGGCGCCGGTCTCCTTCGCCAGGTCGTACATCTGCCGAAGCGTTCGCTCTATCTCAGCGAAGTCCGGCCTGCGCCGCACGATGTCGTTGGCCCCGCAGGGCAGGTGGAGCAGGTCCGGGGAGAACTCGACCATGCGTGCGGCCTGGTTCTCGAGCGTCTGGGCGGTCGTCGCCCCGGTCTCGGAGACATTGAGGTACTCCAGATCCGGCCGGACCGACCGCAGGACACCGGCAACCCGGTCCGACCAGCCCTGGTCCTGGTAGCCCGGGGTGGGATCTCCGGTTCCCGCCGAAAGGCTGTCTCCGACAACGGCATACCTGCCCCACGGGGCACCGGTCAGCAACGCCACGGCATCCGCCTGGTTCAGGCAGAACGGGTCGGTGGCCTCAGTGAATACGGGTTGCTCCATGAAGAAGAACATACAGTCGGACGTATGCTTTCTCAAGGGCCGTTCGAGCCGCCCTCGGCCGCGCGCAGGCCGACGCGGGCCTCGGCGGCACAGGCAGAACGTCCGGTGGGCCGCTCGCAGCAATCGGTTAGGTTCGCCGCATGGAACCCTCTTCGCTTCTCCGCCACCTGCGCAGCGAGTTGGATGCCTTCCGGGAGTGTCTCGACGGCTGCCTGACCACCCCCGTCGTGCACTGCGGCGACTGGACCCTGCTGGATCTCGCACGTCACTTGGGCGGCTCGAACCTCTGGGCGGCCGCCGCAGTCACCGACAGGCGCGGTGACTACGAACCTCCGGCCGCACCAGGCGAGCGCGCCGCCCTGCTGCGGTGGTTCGACGACGCGTCGCGGAAACTGTACGAGGCACTCGACACCGATCCGGCCACTCCCGCATGGACGTTCCACCCGCCGCACACCGTCGGTTTCTGGCAGCGGCGCCGGTGCCTGGAAGCGCTCGTCCACCGCTGGGACGCCGAATTCGCGGTGGGCACCCCGCGACCGCTCGACGCGGAACTCGCCGGCGAGGGGGTGGCCGAGGTCTTCGACACGATGGCGCCGCGCCAGATCGCCCGTGGACGCGCCCGGCCGCCTGAGCTAGCTCTGCGCTTGACCGCCACGGACACCGGCGCCAGCTGGGACTACGGCCCTGGCACACCAGTGGCCGAACTCGCCGCGCCCGCGTCGGCGTTGCTGCTGATGCTGTGGGGCCGGGTGCCCCTCGATGGCGGGGCGTTCGTCTGGAACGGCGACAAGGAGGCTGGGCGGCGGATCCTGCAGGGCCCGTTGACTGCCTGATCGTGGGTCGGGGCGCGGAGCGCAGCGTGACGCCTGCCGCCGCGCACCCATCGATAGGGACGCCTCACTCTGACACGGAACCGCCTCCGTCGAACCCGACGCTCTTGCGGACGATCTCCGCTCGATGCACCCGGCGCACCAGGTGCATGACGGGTGTCGTTGAGCGAACGGGCTCGCGGCCGTGTGGTGACCGAGCGAAGGCGCGCTGTGGTTCTCCCGTCTACAGGAGGACGACGCACCCTCGCCGCTCCAGTTCGGTCAGCAGTGACCGGGAGGGCTCGCAGGTGTTCCAGCGCAGGTCCAGCTTCTCCAGCGCAGGCATGTCGACGACCCAGTCCGGCAGTCGCGTGAGGCGGTTGCTTCGCAGGTCGAGTTGGCGCAGTCGGGGCAGCTCGGCCAGCGGCTCCGGCAGTTCGGCCAGGGCGTTCTCCCGGAGCTCCAGACAGCGCAGTTCGCGGAGCTCGGCCACGGACGCCGGCAGGCACTGGACCGCGTTGCCCCGGAGCCAGAGCTCGCGCAGGCTGCGGAGCCGGCCGATGCTCTCCGGCAGCGTGGCCAGTCGGTTGTGCTGCGCCCGGAGCTCGATCAGACCGGTCATCCGTCCCACGGCCTCGGGCAGGGCGGTGAGGGCGTTGTCGCCGACGTTGAGGTAACGCAGCCTCGCCAGGTTCCCCAAGGCGTCGGGGATCTCGGTCAGGTCGTTGTCGTGCAGGTAGAGGAAGTCGCTGAGGCCGGCCAGGTCTCCGAGTTCGTCGGGCACCGAGGTGAGGTGGTTGTGGCCGAGGTCCAGGGTGGTCAGCCGGTGCAGCCGCCCGATCTCGGGTGGGAGGTGTGTGAGCCCGTTGTCGGCGAGGATCAGTACCTGGAGTTCGGTGCGCTGCCAGACCGACCCGGGCACCCTTCCCAGCTGTTGACGCCACAGGTTCAGCACATACGGCACGGCGTGATCCCTTCCTCGGTATGCCGACCGGACACGGTGGCCCGCTCCCCGGAGGCCGCCGGCAGGCCCAGCGTTTCGCCGAGTCGCCGACGGGCCTCCGGATCGGTGACGAGTCCGTCCTCGCCGACCGTCCTCCGGTCCACCGGGATCCTGGCACAGGCCGACTCCACGATGTCGGCGTCGGTGTGGTCCGGTACTGCCCGCAGTGCGGCCTCCGCTCCCTCGCCGCGGCCCGGGGCGGCCGCGTTGATCCAGGCGGTCGGCTTGTCGCAGATCTCGGTTCCACCGACCGTCCGGTCGAGCAGGTTCTTGAACGAACCCGGCAGTGTGCCTGCGCACTCCGGCGTACAGACCAGGATCCGGCCGCCTCGCCGATCCCCGCGCGCAGTTCGGCCACGGCAACGGGCAACGGGCAACGGGCAACGGGTCGGTGTCGTCGTCAGGGTTGACGTGCGGAAGCTCGGCCAGGCCGTCGTGGACGACGGCACGCACGTTCACGGATGGCGCCACGACCTGCGCGGTACGCGGCACGGACTCGTTGGCGGAGCCGCTCGCAGGCTCCCCGACAGCAACAGAATCACCGGCACGGCAGACATCTGCTCAACCTGCTTGCCGGACCGGATGGATCATCAGCACCGAGCGGCCCTGCGACGCCCAGCACGTGTCCGGCGTCCCAGCGGTGGACCCGGATGCTCCACCGGGAACGGCTGTGCAGCGCGGCCATCAGCGATGCGGGGTCGATGCGCGCGGCACCGTCGCCTCGGGTCCGGGCCTCGTGGGGCACACATCGGGCAGTCCCCGACGGGCAACGCACTCGCCGGGTGCCCCTCTCCGCATCAGTAGCGTGTGGCGAGCCGCTCCAGCAGGGCAGCGCTCCGGGCCAGCACCGCCTGCTCCTCATCCGTGAGTTCGGCCTCGATGGCCTGCGCGAGCCAACCGACCCTGCGACCGCGCTCCGCCTCGAGCGCGGCCCGGCCCGCGTCCGACAGCTCGACCAGCGACTTGCGGCCGTCCGTGGGGTGCGCCCGGCGAGTGACCAGGTTCTGTTCCATGAGCAGCCCCACCGCCCGGGCCATCGACTGGGGGCGTACGCGCTGATCGGTGGCGAGGTCGCTGGTGGTCATGGCGCCGTTGCGGTCGAGTGCGCCGAGCACGGCGACCTGACCCAGCGGGATGCGGTCCTCCTGGTTGACGCGTCGGGTGAGCTTGCCCATCGCGGTGCGCAGTTCAGCGGCGATGGCGGCGGCTTCCGAGGTGGGCATAGGGCACTCTACCTCGCTGGTCAGCATTGCCGTGAACCCGACTGTACAGCAATGCTGTACAGCAAAACTGCGCAGCATTGCTGTAGGATTTGGCGCTGTCGGGCTCAGCGCCAGCGTTGTCGCAGCCGGGGCCACGGCACACGACAACGGAAGGACCTCGCATGTCCGCAAAGGCAGTCGGAACCGTCGACGCCGCCATCGGGACCGTCACCGCCCGCCGGGTCATCGACAGCCGCGGCAACCCCACGGTCGAGGTCGACGTCGTCCTGACGGACGGATCCCTGGGGCGCGCGGCTGTCCCCTCCGGCGCCTCCACCGGGGCCCGGGAGGCCGTGGAACTGCGCGACGGAGACCCCGCGCGCTGGCACGGCAAGGGCGTCGACCGCGCGGTGGCCCACGTCAACGGAGAGATCGCGGCGTCCGTGCGCGGCCGGGACGCCGCGGACCAGGCGGCTCTCGACGCGGCGCTGGTCGCCCTCGACGGCACGGCCACGAAGTCCCGTCTCGGCGCCAACGCGGTCCTCGGCGTCTCCCTCGCCGCCGCCAAGGCCGCCGCGGCGGCCCATCGCCAGCCCCTCTACCGCTACCTCGGCGGCGCCGACGCCCACCTCCTGCCGCTGCCGATGATGAACATCGTCAACGGCGGCGCCCACGCCGACAATCCGCTGGACTTCCAGGAGTTCATGATCGCGCCCGTGGGCGCGGACACCTTCGCCGAAGCCGTCCGCATGGGCAGCGAGGTCTTCCACACCCTGCGCCGCGACCTGCTGGCCGCCGGGCACTCCACGGGCGTCGGCGACGAGGGTGGCTTCGCGCCCGCGCTGCGTACCGCGGAGGAGGCGCTCGACTTCGTGATGGCCGCCATCGAGCGCACCGGCTACCGCCCCGGCACGGACATCGGCCTTGTCATGGACCCGGCTTCGTCGGAGTTCTTCCGCGACGGGGTGTACGACTACACGGGCGAGGGGGTGCGCCGCTCCCCCTCCGAGCACGCCGACTACCTGGCCAAGCTCATCGACGCCTACCCGATCGTCTCCATCGAGGACCCGATGGCGGAGAACGACCTGGACGGCTGGCGCGAGCTGACCGACCGCGTCGGCGACCGCTGTCAGCTCACCGGCGACGACGTGTTCTGCACCAACGAGACGCTGCTGCGCGAGGGCATTCGCACCGGCGTCGGCAACTCGGTCCTGGTCAAGGTCAACCAGATCGGGACCCTGACCGAGGCACTGGCCGCGGTGGCCATGGCCCACCGGGCGGGCTGGACGGCCGTCATGTCGCACCGCTCGGGCGAGACGGAGGACACCACCATCGCCGATCTGGCGGTGGCGACCGGCTGCGGTCAGATCAAGACCGGCTCGCTCTCCCGCTCCGACCGTACGGCGAAGTACAACCAGCTGATCCGGATCGAGGAGGAGTTGGGCGACTCGGCGCGCTTCGCGGGCCGCTCCGCGCTGCGCCAGGGGTGAACAGCAGACAGAGGTAGCGACCACACAGGCCCCCGAGCGCGATCGGGGGGCCTCCTTGGGGGTGTGGTGCGGGGCCGCGAGGCCGTACCCCGCACCACACAGTCAGCGAGACGATACGGGAGAACGGCGGACGAGGACCGTCCACTCCTGATCCATTGGGACGGGCAGACCGGACCACCGCTCGGCGAGCTCGGTGAGGATCGGCTCAAGCCCGGGCCGACGAGCCTCACCCCTGCGCTGGACGCCCCGAGCCGCCGAGAGCAGCAACGTCGTCTCATTCACGCCGGGTTCAACTCAGGCCGTGGTCTTCGGCTGTGACTCGCCGCCCTGGGTGCGCAGTTGCTCGTTGATGCGTTGGGCTTCTTCGAGCTGATCTTCGAGGATGATGATGCGGCACGCGGCCTCGATCGCGGTGCCCTGGTCGACGAGTTCCCGGGCACGGGCGGCGATGCGCAGCTGGTAGCGGGAGTAGCGGCGGTGGCCGCCTTCGGAGCGCAGGGGGGTGATCAGGCGGTGTTCGCCGAGGGCGCGGAGGAAGGCGGGGGTGGTGCCGAGCATTTCAGCGGCCCGGCCCATGGTGTAGGCGGGATAGTCATCGTCGTCGAGGGGGGCGACGGAACGGGTACTGCGAGGGGGCATAGACCTCTTCTTCCAGGGGACGCGTCGGGGGGCCCGGGTGCCGTGCCGGCACCCGGGCCCCGAGCTTTCAACACCATCTACCGGCTGACTGCGCCGGCTTCTTGTTCCGCACGCTTCGCCCAGGAGGGCGGGGGCTGCGGGGATCGCGGATGCGTGACCGGGGACCACCTTCCAATCCGGGGTCTGCGGTACCCGGGCGGACTGCTTCCTCGCCCGGGCGATCCTGATGGCGTCTGCTCCTTACCTTCGGTTACTCGGTTGTACTGCTGGAACCGCGGGTACTGCTCGCGGCCTCTGCGAGGCCGCGTCCTACTTGACGTGCATGCGCGGCAGTTCGTCTCTGCCGCGCCCTCTTCGACTTCCTGTGTACAACAGAAACAGTAGCCCTGCAATGCGGAAATATCTATTACCGCCACAGAAGATTTTTCGGGATCTACATGGCAAGGCTTCTGGCACAGCTACACCCGATGTCAAGGGTTGGACAGCGCGCCGGGGCAGCCCTTGTCCGCCGTCTGACGGCGGTCGGTAGGTGGCTGCCAAGGGGGAACGCGGATGTCCATGGCCCGGCGGGGACCTGGGCAAGGCCATGGCCGGGCTCCATGGTCGGACCGACCACGGTGGCCGCAGGGACCAGGTCCCTCCTCGCCCGTCCGGTTCGTCCCTTCCGGTGTGAGGGGTGAGATCTCCGTCCACTGTCCTGGAGCGCGGCGCCTGCCGTCGGTGCATGCGCCGCGTCGACCCCTGCCTGCATCGAACACGGCAGTGGCAGTTCCTCAAAGCATGTGGGCCTGCGCGGCTGTCTCCACGACGGCACGGTCGATCCCGCCTCCGGGGCCACTCCCCGCTGCGCAACATCGCGGCTGGCGGCCGCGCAGAGCCTGGGGTCGGTGATGGTCTTGGTCCAGCCGCCGAACGACTCGTTGGAGGCGAATGGCGACGCTGTTCCTCTCCGGCGCTACGAACGCAAAGCCGAGCACATCGCTTGCACCCTCATCTGTTACCGCAGACTCATCAAAGCAGACCGTCTTCAGGATGCGTCGGCGTAGGCGAGGTGGGCGCCGCAGACGGTGCAGCGGAAGAGCATGGCGGTTGCCCCCTCGCCCAGGTGGGTCAGGAAGTGCTCAAGTCGGTTTTCGTCGTGCCAGCCGTCGAGGCGCATGTCGGTCCGCAGCTGGTCGAGTGCTTCGGGATGTGCCGTCAGCTCGGTGTATCCGACTTCGCCCACGAAGGCGGCCGCGTCCTGGCAGTGGACGAGCCAGTGCGAGTCCTGCCAGGCGTGGAAGCCGGGGGTGCGGTGGGTAACCTCACGCAAGACGTCCTCGCTGACACCGTCGAGTCCGTATGAGTCGGTGAATTCACCGGCGAAACGTTCAGCCGCGCTCCCATCTGCGATGCACCATGGGCAGAAACGTCCGCTGACGTCGTGGGCGGTGTAGAAGGATGCCGTGTAGATCCAGCCTCTGCTGCGCTCGCAGCAGGCGCATGTCTCGGCGGCCGGGCGGATGGACCCGCTGGCGAGGGGGTCTGGGTGATAACGAAAGAAGGGCAGGCTGGCACTCATCGCCGCTTCCCGATCCGCGCCTTGGTGGCCATGCCCACCGATCTCATGGAGAGCAGTCTGTCTGCGTGGATCCCCCTGATCAAGCAGCGACGTCGGACTCCTACTGGCCCAGCCAACTGAGACAGCTTGTTCACGCCGGTCCGGCCGGGGGCCCCGGTGCTCGTGATCGGCACCGTAGACTCGGCGGCGCAGCAGCTGCTCGTCATCACGGTCCGTCCGCTCAGTCTTGCGGCCGCCACTGCCGTCCGGGTCTGGTCGCGTCAGCTGCGGAAGGGCGAGAGCCAGGTGCCTCCGGGCTTCTGCTCGGGCAGGGCCTGGCCCTGCTCCTGGTGCCCGTACTCGGCGTGCTCGGCATGGCGTTCGGCGGTGATGGCCTGCTGCTTGCAGTCATCGGACAGGTGCAGGTGGGTCTCCCGTGGGGCGTCCCACCCGGCGGGCTCAACGGCCTTCTACCGCTCGTCGGTGAACGGGGTGCCGCAGTCGGCGCACACAGGGTAGCGGGCCTCCCGTTCGGCCTTTCGCTCCTGCGCCACGCGTCGCAGCTGCTCCAAGACGCAGCACCGGCTGGCGTGTGCGGCGAGACCGCCACAACGTCGACGCGGCAACAGTGATCAAGCAGTGCAGACGCCCCGTACCCTGGTGACAGTACTCCGACGTGAGCCGGTCTACTGGAGGTCTGTGCTTGGTTGGCGACGCCAGTCCCAACCGGGGTATCGGTCCAGCAGCGTGAGGAACTCGCTCGCCTGCAGGATCTCGTGGTGGTTGGTGTCGACAAGACCATCCACACCAGGCAGGACCTTGCGGAGGAAGGCCCGGGCAGCGTCCATGGACTGGCACGACACATAGACCGCGTACGGTTCACCGATCCGGGTCCTCACCTGGCCGAGCTCCTCCGGCTCGTAGTCCGCCAGGATCCCGCCCGAGAGGTCGATGTAGTACGAGTACCCGTGCCGGTGCAGCCTTTCGTCGCCCGTCACGGGATCCGGCACGAGCTCAAGGGAACGGATGCACCCTTCAAGCGACGGGCGTCGCTCCGCGGGGACAAGGATGATCACAGATGGCCAGGACACGGTACCTCCCCGGCGACCATAGTCGGTCCCCTCGGGTCGCCAGATTTCCGTTCCAAGGAGACATGCTCTAGTCGTCCCCGCCGGGGACCGCTCGGCAATCCGGTATCGCTGCTGTCCAGGCAGCCCGGCGCCGAACGTACCGTCAGGATCGGGTCCTTGTCTTTCACTACCGGTACAGCGCTGGGGCGCCGTCAGGATCGTTGCCGGGCTAGGTCCTGTCTGACAAAGGATCTTGGTTGGGTTCGCGGAGCCAGAGGATGAGTGCGGCGAGGTGGACTCCGGCCT
>NZ_BMWA01000013.1:230118-263771 GCF_014650995.1 Streptomyces viridiviolaceus | reverse complement strand
TTCAGCGCGATGGCGACCATGGCCTTGATGCGCTCACGTTCGGTCGGCGTCCGGCCCGTGGTCGGGTCCGGCGTGACGTCGCCGACGGTGAAGATGCCGAACTGTGTGCGCGGTGCTACGTGTTCCTGAGGCACTGGAATTGTCTCCAATAAACGGTCACATGTAGGGCGATATTCATAGCTGTCCAGGCCGGTGCAGCAGAGCCGCAGACCGCTTCTTGCCTGACCCGACCGGCTCAGAGGTAATGGCTACGACCCATGAGTGCAGTGATGGCGCCGTCGAGGTCCAGGTAATCCCCTTCAGTGCCGGCAGGCACCAGACTGAAAGTCCTGCGAAGAAATGCAGCTACGTCCGCAGCGGCAAGCTCAACCAGAGCCGTGCCTTGCATGTTGTTCAGAACGATGCGCATGGAGTGCGGATGGTGGCTGCATCTGGGAAGGACCAGCACATCACCGGGGCCGGTCGGGCGCCTTAGTCCTTCGGCGAGCAGTTCACGGGCGAAGGACCAGGTAACGGGTGGCCCAGCCGATGGTCCGAGGGACAGACTGACGGCATAGGGGTCATTGACTCCGTAATGCAGCTTCGCTGGCAACGGCAAAGACGTGCTGTTCAAGGCGCTTACGTGTGCCGTCATTGTGCACGCGATGGCACCGAAACGCTTTCCCATGGAGTCCCCAAGTGAGTGCAGATGCGTAATGCTTGCCTTGACTCTAGGGTCCGCTGTTGAGGGAAACTTGTCGTGGAACGCACAGGGTTTGGCCCAGGGAGGTACTCCTGCCTGGTTGAAGCCCGTGAGTCGCGAGCGCCGAGACCACGAGGTCGCTCGGACCTGTCAGACTGGAGAGGATGACGGCCTCGTCGGCAGGGCGTGTGACGTCTCGCAGGGCGCAAGGCTCCTCGAGCACCTTGGCGCCTGGGATTTGTTCGTCAGAGCGCCTGATCACGCTTCCGAAAACCCACACGGAGACGGATGCCCTCGCTCGGCGCGAAAACCGCCATGGCCGGCAGGCCCTTCGTGCAGTACTTCACTACTCTCGCCCAAAGGATCAAACATCATGTTCCAGCGCATCCTCGCCGCTGTTGATTCGAGCCCCGGTCGTCACTCCGTCCTTCAGCTGGCTGCTGAGCTGGCCCGCCTGGCTGAGGCGAAGGTGCGCGTTCTGCACATCGCCCCTTCGTCGGCAGCGATGGCCACCGTGGTCTCCCTGGAGGACGACGCCGAGGCCAAGGCCATCCTCGACGACGCCGTCGCCGCGCTCCGTAACGCGGGCGTCGACGTCGAGGGCACCCTGGCCAACGCCCTGACGACCCAGATAGCCACCACCATTTCCTCCGCCGCCGAAGAATGGCCGGCCGACCTTGTGATCCTCAACCCTCACCACCGCGGTGCACTCGAGGCCCTCATCAACCCCCGAGTCAGCGACGCTGTCGCCCACCGCAGCCGTGTCGCCGTACTCCTCGCGCCGGAGGACAACTCGCACGACCAGCGCTGAACCCGTCACGCGGCCGCAACCCTCTCCGGTCGGCCGCGGCAGACCAGCGGCGCTCAGGGCCCGGCAACGCCGATCTGGACGTCACAAGCAGGGTGCGGCCCGTACGGGCCGCACCCGCTTCATGCGCGGTCACTTCCCGGACCACCCGGTTACGACAAGACCGTCACAGATGCCTTGGCTGGGCGTCACTGCTCTCGTACGCGGGTTGACGGGGCGGGTCGCACCCTGCAGACCGATGCCGCTCGTCAGAACTTCACGTGGTGCGCTGCCAGGCCGTGAACGGTGCACAGAGAAACAATCAGCCGCCTTGGCGTCTCCATAGCCTGGCCGCTGCAATGTGAGCGACTACCTGAGGAGCACCATGGCCGGACAGTCCGTGGCTGAGCAGTACGTCGACCTCCTGGCACGCGCCGGCGTGCGCCGTATGTACGGGGTGGTCGGGGACAGCCTGAACCCCGTCGTCGATGCGGTCAGGCGGCACGATTCCCTTGAGTGGGTCCAGGTCCGGCACGAGGAAGTCGCGGCGTTCGCTGCCGGCGCCGAGGCGCAGTTGACTGGGAAGCTCGCCGCTTGTGCCGGGTCGTGCGGGCCAGGCAACCTGCATCTCATCAACGGCCTGTTCGATGCCCACCGCTCCATGGCACCCGTTCTCGCCCTGGCAGCCCAGATCCCCAGCAGCCAGATCGGCACCGGGTACTTCCAGGAGACCCATCCTGACCGGCTGTTCGAGGAGTGCAGTCACTACTCGGAGCTGATCTCCTCGCCCCGGCAGATGCCGCGGGTGACGCAGACGGCGATCCAGCACGCAGTCGGCCGGCGAGGCGTGTCGGTGGTGTCACTGCCAGGAGATGTCGCCGCCGAGGACTCGCCCGCTGGTGGGGCGGAACTCGCAATGCCGCTCGACCGGCCCACGGTCCGACCGGCCGATGAGGAACTCGCCCGCCTCGTGGAACTGGTGGACGCGGCCGACAAGGTGACGGTGTTCTGCGGCCGGGGCGTCGAAGGCGCCCATGCCGAGGTGATGACGTTCGCCGAAAAGGTGAAGGCTCCCGTGGGCCACGCGCTGCGCGGCAAGGAGCACATCCAGTACGACAACCCGTACGACGTCGGCATGTCCGGCCTGCTGGGCTACGGCGCCGCCTACGAGGCGATGCACGAGTGTGATCTGCTGCTGCTCCTCGGAACGGACTTCCCGTACACGGACTTCCTGCCCCGCCACGTCCGGACCGTCCAGGTGGACATTCAGCCCGAACGGCTCGGACGGCGTACGCAACTGGACTTCGCCGTATGGGGAGACGTGCGGGAGACGCTTCGGTGCCTGACCCCGGCCGTGCGGGAGAAGCCGTCCCGCCGGTTCCTCGACCGCATGCTGCACCGGCACGTCCACGCCCTGGAGGGCGCCGTCGGCGCCTATACCCGCAACGTCGACCGGCACACCCCCATCCACCCTGAATACGTGGCATCCGTACTCGACGAGGAAGCCGCCGACGACGCGGTGTTCACCGTGGACACCGGCATGTGCTGTGTGTGGGCGGCCCGCTACCTGACGCCGAACGGCCGACGACGCATCCTCGGCTCCTTCGTGCACGGCTCCATGGCCAACGCGCTGCCGCAGGCCATCGGCGCACAGTTCCTCGACCGCTCCCGGCAGGTGGTGTCACTCTCGGGAGACGGTGGCTTCTCGATGCTGATGGGTGACTTCCTGACGCTGGTCCACCACGGCCTGCCGGTGAAGGTCGTCGTCTTCAACAACTCGTCGCTGGGCATGGTCGACCTGGAGATGATGGTCGACGGACTGCCACCGCACGGCACCGAATACCCACACACGGACTTCGCGGCCATCGCCACCGCGGCCGGCGCGCGCGGCATCCGCGTGGAGAGGCCCGCAGAGGTGCGCGAAGCGCTCCGCGCCGCCTTCGCCCATGACGGACCCGCACTGGTGGACGTGGTCACCGACCCCAACGCCCTCGCCCTTCCACCCAAGATCACCACCGAGCAGGTCACCGGCTTCGCGCTGTCGGCGAGCCGCACCGTCCTCACGGGCGGCGTCGGGCGAATGATCGACCTGGCCCGGGCGAACCTGCGCAATGTTCCGCGTCCGTAGGCGAACACGGCCAGGTGCCGTGTTCTCCCGGACGGCAACCCATCCTCTTCGATCGAACGGGCATCGTCATGTCAGATCTCACAGGTATCACCCACCACACCGCAGTACTCAACGGGATCAAGCAGCACTGGGTGAGCGCAGGCCAGGGCCCGCCGGTCTTCCTGCTGCACGGTTTCCCCGAGACCTGGTATGGCTGGCGCAAGCAGATACCCGTGCTGGCGGAGCGGTTCACCGTGATCGCACCCGATCTGCGCGGCTACGGTGACACGGACAAGCCTGCTTCCGGCTACGACAAGCGGACCATGGCCAACGACCTCGTCGCCCTGACGGACCATCTCGGACATGAACGGATCGCCTTGGTCGGCCACGACCGCGGAGCCCGCGTCGGCACCCGCTTCGCCAAGGACCACCCGGACCGCGTCGACCGGTTCGTCGCCATGGACAACATCCCCACCCGGATCATTGCCGAGACCTACGACGTGAGCCTGGCCCGGCAGGGCTACTGGTTCTTCACCTTCCTCGGCGTTCCCGACCTTCCCGAGGCGCTGATCACCGGACGTGAAGAAACCTGGCTCACCCACTTCTATCGCAGCTGGTCCTACAACCCCGACATGCTCACCCCCGACGAGATAGCGGTCTACGTCCGCGCCTACCAGCAGCCCGGTGCAGTAAGGGGCTCCTGTGAGGACTACCGTGCGGCGCCCCAGGACGTCGCCCAGGACCAGGAAGACGCCGACAAGCTCATCGACTGCCCCGTACTGACCATGTGGGGTGAGGACTTCAGTGCCGTCGGAGGGGCCTACGACGTCCTCGACGTGTGGAAGGGCATGGCCCGCGATGTCCGTGGGGTGCCGATCGCTCAGTGCGGACACCTGTGCCAGGAAGAGCGACCGGACGTCGTCAACCGGGAGCTGCTGAACTTCCTCGCCGACTGGAGCGGCTGACCCGGCAGCCGAGCGTTCAGCGGGGCAGACGTCTGCGGGGGAACATACCGCTCAGTCCAATTCAGGGGCGCGCTCAGGCTACGACCAGGGCGTCGACGGACCAGTAACCCCCGCCTTCCAGCCATAGAGTTTCTTACACACCGCCGGTACCCGGCTCGAACCGCGTACGACCTCCGTCAGCGCGGATGCCCGGACAGGGCGATCACGGCCCGGCCATGCCGCCCGGGCGGGTGAACCAGCGCCCCGGTCCAGGAAGCGGATGACGCCCAGGCCTTCGCCGACGCGGCCCCGGCCGCCGCGTGGAAGACCAAGCCCTCCTGGGGCCTGGTCTCCTCGTCCGACCACACCATCAACCCTGACGTGGAGCGCTACGGCTACCAGCGGGCCGGGATGACCACCGTCGAGGTCGACTCCTCCCACCTGGTGATGCTCTCCCACCCCGAGCGCGTCGTCGATCTCATCGAGGAAGCCGTCAAGGCCACCTCCTGAGCCACGCCCACCCGGCCGTCACAAAACGGCCCCCTCCTCAGAGAGCGAACAATGAACTCACCCATCTCACGCCGTACCGTGACGGCCTCCCTCCTGGCCGGAGCCGCCGCGCTGGGCACCGGCGCCGCCTTCTCCGCGCCGGCAACGGCAGCCGACCGCTCGCACAGACCGCACGCCCACCCGGACGAACCCACCGTCGTCCTCATTCACGGCGCGTTCGCCGACGCCTCCAGCTGGAGCGGCGTGGTCGAGCGCCTACAGCGGCACGGTCACCGCGTACTGGCGCCCGCCCTGCCGCTGCGGGGACTGGCCGGCGATGCCGCCTACATCCGCAGTGTGCTGGACAGCGTCACCGGACCGATCGTTCTGGTGGGCCACTCCTATGGCGGAGCAGTCATCAGCCAGGCCGCGGCCAACGCTTCGCACGTCAAGGCCCTTGTCTACATCGCCGCCTTCGTTCCCGAGGTCGGGGAAAGCGCGCTCCATCTCACCGACAAGTTCCCGGGCAGCACACTGGGGCAGGCCACCGTCACCCAGTACTACCCGTTGCCCGGCGGCGGCCAGGGGGAGGAACTGGTCATCAAGAAGGACCTGTTCCGCAGGCAGTTCGCGGACGGCGTCCCCGTCTCGACTGCCCAGGTCATGGCCGCCGGGCAGCGGCCGATCACCGTCGCCGCGCTCCAGGAGCCGGCCACCGCCGCCGCGTGGAAGAAGATTCCCAGCTGGTACCTCGTCGCCACCGAGGACCGCAACATTCCGCCGGCCGCCGAGCGGTGGATGGCCAAGCGCGCCCGCGCTCACACCGTCACTGTCCGCGCACCGCATGCCGTGTCCGTGAGCAATCCCGGGCCCGTCACCGACCTGATCCTGCGCGCCTCTCGTTCTGTGCGCTCCGGTCACTGACAGCAACAGCCCGACGGCGGACGGCCTCGCGGCCTGGTCAACCGGCCGCGCGGCGTCCGTCGTCCCTCCGACCTGCCCGCTATGAGATGCGCCATGGGCAACGTCGGCCGACCACCTGCACTGGGATTGGAGAGCGGCATGGCATTGCTCGTTCCTGGGCCGGGAAAGCTGTGTCCGTATCAGACGCGTGGCCCAGCAGCCGATCGGGTCCCCGACGAACGGGCGTCCGGCACGCCCGACGCCCTGCGCGAATACCTCGTCCGCCTGCCAGGCCCGGACAAGGTGCTGCACACACTGTCCGACCTCGTGCAATACGCCTCAGACGCCAGCCCCTACCGCTTCGTGCCCCAAGTGGTCGTCACCGCGGAGAACATCGAAGACGTCGCCGCGGTACTGCGGTACGCCCGCGAGCACCGGCGTGCCGTCGTCTTCCGGGCAGCCGGCACCTCCTTGAACGGACAGGCGCAAGGCACCGACATCCTCGTAGACGTACGCCGGCACTGGACCGGCCTCGAAGTCCTCGCCGGCGGCCGCGAGGCGCGCATCGGCCCGGGCACGACCGTCGGACGCGCCAATGTGGCGCTGTCCCGGTACGGCAGGCTGATGGGACCTGACCCGGCGAGCTCCAGCGCCTGCACCGTAGGCGGCGTCGTGGCCAACAACGCCTCGGGCATGACCGCCGGCGTCACCCGCAACTCCTATCGCCTATGCCCATCGACGCAGCAGCTCTGGGCGCGCCGGCGCCGGCCCCCCGTCAGTTGCTCGCTGTCGGCCTCAACTACCGGGATCTCGTCACCGAGGCGGGCTTCGCCACACCTGAAGGCATACCTCCGGTGTTCACCAAGTTCGCGACCGCCCTCACCGGTCCAGTGACCGAGGTGGCGCTGCCGCGGGGCAGTCACACCGACTGGGAGGTGGAACTGGTCGTGGTCATAGGTCATGAGGCTCGACACGTGGTTGAGGCCGAGGCGCGGAGTTGTGTCGCAGGGCTGGCGGTCGGACAGGACATTTCCGAGCGTGTCCTGCAAATGGAAGGTCCGGCGCCTCAGTTCAGCCTCGGCAAGTCTTACCCGGGCTTCGCTCCGACAGGTCCCTGGCTCGTTACTCCGGACGAGTTCGACAACCCCGACGACCTCGAGCTGACCTGGTCCGTCAACGGCGCGGAGATGCAGCGCGGACGCACCCGGCAGCCGATCTTCTCCGTGCCGGCCCTCATCGCCAAGCTGTCCGCCGTACTCCCACTGCTGCCAGGCGATGTCATCTACACCGGAACTCCGGCCGGTGTCGGTCTCGGCCGCACGCCACCACGCCGGCTCGCCCCCGGCGACGAACTCATCAGTTCCATAGACGGGATCGGTGAACTGCGCCAGCGGTTCGTCGACTGATCCTTCCCACACCCTCTCGCCGTGCAACCGAAGAGAAAGAAGGGGACACGCACATGCCGAAATTCCTGACCAAGACGCACACTGGCCTCCTTGCCTCCGCTGTGGCGGCTGCCCTTGCCGTGACCGCGACCACGGCGACCGCCATCCCCGGGCCAGGCGTGCACTTCGTGGCACACCTGGACATCGCAGGCGGACAGCGGCCGGAGAACATCGCCCTGGAACCCGGCGGCGGCGCCGTCGTCACCTTCGCGTACAGCCGCCAGATCGCACGCATCAGCCTCACCGGCGAGGTGCACATCCTGGCCACCCTGCCCGAGCCCCCGGCCGGCTCCACCACCCCCGCCCTTTCCTCGCCCTTCCTCGGTGGGATCGTCCGCACCCACGACGGAACCCTGTACTTCCTCAACGCCACGGGAAGCAACGATCTGACCGGCCTTTGGCGCCTGCGCCCGGGCGGCGCCCCGCAGCGCATCGCCGCACTCCCCGCCGACGGCCTGCCCAACGGCCTGGCCATCGACCAGCACGAACGCCGGCTGTACATCGCCGACTCGGTCCTCGGTACCGTCTGGCGCGTGCCCGCCGGCGGGGGCACCCCCACTCGATGGGCCACCACACCCGAACTGGCCGCCGACGGATTCCTCGGAGCCAACGGCATCAAGATCCACCGTGGCGCGGTATGGGTGTCCAACCTGGACAAGGGAACCGTGCTCCGCATCCCGGTCACCCGTCACGACAAGGCCGGTCCAGTGCAGACCCGAGCCACCGGCTTGGTCAACATCGACGACTTCGCCTTCATCGGCCACGGCGACACGCTCCTTGCCGCGATTAACGCAGACAACGAGGTCGCCCTGGTCGAGCCCAGCGGCCGGCACAAGGCCATGCTCACCGGCGCCGACGGCCTGGAGAACCCGACATCGCTCGCCGTACGCGGCACCACCGCCTACATCGCCAGCGGCGCCTACTTCACCAACAACGACCCCAACCTCCTCGCCGTTCGCATCACCCCGGGCAAGTGAACCAGCCCGTGCTGCCCGCCCGAGGCCGCCACCCCCACGAAAGGACAGCTTGATGACACAGCCCCACGGACCCGGCGACGCCCGCACAGGCCCCGTTCGACCCCGAGGGGTTCGAGGTCGTGCCGGCCCGGACGTTCGAGGACCTGCGCGTCGGCGAAGTCTTCCGGGCGCCCAGCCGCACCCTGACCGATGCCCACGCCGCGGCCTTCCAGACGGTTTCCGCCGACAACCACCCAGTGCATTACGACGCCGAGTGGGCGCGCAGGCACGGCCATTCCGCTCCGGTCGTCCACGGCCTGCAGGTCCTCGCCTTCACCGCACCCGGAGCCACCCTGTTCCCGCACTTCATCGGCGAGGTGTTCATCAGCTTCCTCGAGCTCTCCTGCACCTTCCTCGCCGAAGTCCACTCCGGGGACACCCTGTATCCGGCGCTCACCATC
This sequence comes from Streptomyces viridiviolaceus, assembly GCF_014650995.1. GTDB lineage: Bacteria > Actinomycetota > Actinomycetes > Streptomycetales > Streptomycetaceae > Streptomyces > Streptomyces viridiviolaceus. Next base: position 254,997 of record NZ_BMWA01000013.1, on the reverse strand, counting down.
ACCGGCCTGGAACGACAGGGCGACGACGGCGTCGTGGTGACGGCCGCGACCATCCACAACCAGCGCGGCGAACTCGTGCTGTCCGGGCAGCACAAGTACCTGCTGCGGCGTCAGTGACCGAGGAAAGCGACATGAAGCACCGCATAGTCCTGCCGGGCGCAGTCCTCTGCTGCGCCGTACTTGCCGGATGTATCAGCCAGAGCACGGACGGCGCCGCGGGAGACAGTCCGACTGCGCCCGGCTCACCGTCGTCGGCAACGACCGTCACCATCACGAGACCCGCCGACGCAGGTTCCTCCAGCCCGTCCGGCGACCCTGCCCCAGGCACGTCCCTCATCACCGGAACGCCGCACCCGAGCTCTGCTGCACCGATGATGAGACGCCGCTGCCATACCTCCGAACTGAGGGCGTCCGTCGGAGCAAATCGTCCTGGCGCCGGCCAGTCGAACTTCGCGGTCGTCCTGACCAACCATTCCGGCCGCACCTGCACGGTGCGCGGCTTTCCCGGAGTGGCGTTCGTCAACGGCAAAGGCGAGGCCGTCACCCCGGATCCCGAGCGTGCCACGGGCCAGGAGCAGCGGTCCGTGACGCTCGCTCCCGGCGCCAGCGCCTGGTCGGCGATGACGTATACCGATCCGGCGGTCACCGGTGTCACCACCGTGACACCGACAGCTCTGCTCATCACGCCACCCGGCGAGGCGGCCTGGCTCTCGGTGCGCTGGACCGGTGGCGAAGTCTCCAACACAGGCAAGGCATCAGTGCCCCAGGTGAGCCCTTTCCGGGCAGGCGACGGCCCCTGATCCAGCGACCCCAGCGGCACGCCGTTGCGGCAAAGCGGCCCCCACAGCGGTAGCCGGGGCGAGAGCCGCCAGATCTGACCACCGCGCTCAATCCGGGGCGCGGTGGTGGGCAAGCCCGGCCGGGAGGACGCTGCACCAACGTGCTCGGCCCCACAGTGCCACACCCGGTGGCAGTGCCATCGGCACCACGGGAAGTCGACGGGTCATCACCGCTTTCGGGTAGGCACCGACAGGAACGCGGTGAGCATGACAACGGCACCGAAGAAGCTGCCAGTCACCGCCCGGCGCTCCCGATCGAGTTGGATTCCCGACTCACCCACCAAGAAGGTGAACATGTCCACATCCACCGACGCTCACAACCCACCCCCATCCGGGACCGCAAAGACCCCTCACGGCGTACCGGGCTGGTTGATCGTGCTCCTGGCCGTCGCCTCCGGCATGACCGTCGCCAACCTCTACTACGCCCAGCCCCTGCTGTTCACGCTGAGCAATGTCTTCCACACCAGCCCGGCCACCGCCGGCGCCCTGATCACCCTCACCCAGGTCGGCTACGTGATCGGCATGCTCTTCCTGGTCCCGCTCGGGGACCGGTTGGAGAAGCGCAACCTGATCACCGTCCTGCTGACGATCACAACCCTCGCTCTCCTCGCCGCCGGGCTTGCCACCAGCTTTCCCATGCTGCTGATCGCATCGCTGGTCAGTGGCGCCACTTCGGTCGTCGCTCAGATCCTCGTGCCCTTCGCCGCCGGCATCGCCCCAGACCACGCCCGAGGTCGAATCGTCGGCCGAGTAATGAGTGGCCTGCTCACCGGCATCCTGCTCTCCCGCACGCTCAGCAGCCTGGTTTCGGACCTCGCCGGCTGGCGCGTCGTCTTCATCGGGTCCGCAGCCCTGATGGCCGTACTCGCCGTGGCCCTGCGCGCAGCCCTACCGCAACACGCCCCCACCACGACCCTCCCGTACCACCACGTGCTCCGCTCCACGTTCCAACTGGTGCGCACGCACCCGGCCCTGGTGCGCCGCGGTCTCTACCAGGCAGCCATGTTCGGCGCCTTCAGCGCATTCTGGACCACTGTCTCCTTCGTCCTGACCGGCCCCCGCTTCCACTACTCATCTGTCGGAGTCGGTGTGTTCGCCCTCGTCGGTGCGGCCGGCGCGGCCATCGCTCCGTTCGCCGGTCACTGGGCCGACCGAGGTCTCGTACGCCCCATGACAGGCATCACCTTCGTGGCGGCCGCCCTGGCCTTCGCGCTCGCAGGGTTCGGCGGACGTAGCGTCGTCCTGCTCGCCCTGGCGGCGATTCTCATAGACGTGGCCGTCCAGGCCAGTCTCGTCTTGGGCCAGCACACCGTCTACCAGCTCGACCCCAGCGCTCGCGCACGCCTGAACAGCGCCTTCATCGCTATGTTCTTCGCCGGCGGCGCAGCAGGTTCCCAGCTCGGCTCGGTCGTCTACCACGCCGGAGGCTGGACCGCCGTGACCGTACTCGGCGCTGCCCTCCCGCTCGCCGCCATGCTCTACTGGAGCACCGAGCGCTGAAAGCGTGCAGCGCAAGGTGCAGGACACGCCAATGCCGCCTGCTCCCGTGTTCACCTTGGGACAGCTCGCGACTGGGACGGGTGGGCGGCCGCCCACCTCGTCGGCGGGGGCGTGCGGTGACCTCATCTGCGGTGCTTGCCGTGGCGTGGCCGGGGGTCAGCGCTGCGGGTGAAGGCGCAGAGCAGGCCGAGACATTGCAGGACGGCGCAGACGGTGATCACGGTGTGTATGTCTGCTGGGCTGACGAGTGCCATGAGGATGCCGGCGAGGGGGTAGGGCAACAGGAGGATCAGCACGGTCACGGACAGGGTGCTGCCGAACACTTCGGCGGGGATGAGGTGGGACCGCAGGGTGCGCAGCACGACGGCCAGCACGCTGTCGCCGGCCATGAAGACGGCGGTCAGTATCAGGTAGGTGGGGTAGGAGTCGGCGTGCGCGATGAGGAAGCACGGCACGATGGTCACCAGAGCGGCACAGCGGCCCACCCTCGTCAGTCCCCACCGGTCGATGGTGACGCGGCAGGTGGTGACTGCCAGCAGCGAGGCGGCGGCCGCGCAGGACCACACCAGGCCGACCGAGGCGCTGGACTGGCCGAGTTGCTTCACCACGATCACCGGGGTTGCCGCTTCCAGAAGACCGAGGGCCAGGTTGGACAGTGCCAGCCCCGCCACCAGCCACGCGAGCCTCGGCAGCGCGCGCAGGGTGGACCAGCCGGTCCGCCATCCCCGTGCCACGCGTCCTGCTGCTTCCGGTGCCGGCGGGGGTGCGTGACGTGTACGCGGGGCGATGGCAGCCGTGAGCATCGATAAGCCGCTGATCACCGCGAGCATGCCGCTGGAGCCGCCCCACTGCAGGAGGAGGCCGCCTGCCGCGGGGCCGGCCAGAGCGGCTGCCTGGTCGATGCCCAGCAGGACCGACTGGACGCGGTGTGCCGCGCCGCCGGCGTCCCGGCTGGCGACCGCACCGACACTTTCGGCCGCGATGTAGCTGAACTGGGTCAGGCACCCCGCGCACGCCGCCAGGAGCATCACCAGGCTCGAGGCCGTTTCGTCGTCGGTCATGGCCAAGGCGGGCGCTGCAAGTCCCGCGACCAGCGCCCGGGCCGTGGCGGCCAGCCGGAAAACCCTCGCGGGTCCGAAACGGTCGACGGCCGCGCCGGCCAGACTGAACGTGCACAGCCGTGGCGCCCACGCCAGCATGAAGGCGATCCCGGTCAGCGACGAGGAGTTCGTCGTGCCCAGCACCAGCAACGGGATGCCGTAGGTGGCCATGGAGGCGGCAGCAGCATCCGCGAGGCGAGGCAGATACACACCCCGTACCCGGCCATGGGTCACGGTGCGGGCATGCCGAGGCGGAGCGGACCGGACTTTCGTAGATATCAAGGAGATGTGCTTCTTCTGTGAACGGTGGCGGAGGTCAGCGATCGACCCGAACAGGAAGAGGTGCAAGTCACGACAAAGTGATTCTTTTCGGCAACCCCTTCCTGTGAGAGCTGGGAAGGCCACATTCCGGACCGTGGTAACAAAGGCGGACCGGCTCCCGGCAAGCCGAGAGCGGGCGCCCCGCGCCGTGCAGCCCACAACGGGCGCGTGGGCGCTACGACATAACACCGGTGGTCAACCGGCACACCCCTAAGAGCGTGATCGACTTGCTGAACGTTACGCCGGGTAAGCCGAGGTCGCGCACGCTGGGGCGGGTGCGAAGAGGTGCCAACCCGCAGGCGACCGGGCCGCGTGGCCGGTGGCGGAGAAGGCCGTCGACCGGGTCCGCGACAGGGTTGGGGCCTGGAGTCGTCGGACCTGCTTCCCGCGCGCTTCCTGACCATCGTCCTGATCGGCTGGGAGGAGGGGTGGAGCCGTTCCGGCGCCACGGGGCCAGGCCGTCATCCGGCGATCGCCGCGGTTGATACCCAAGAGGGACTTTGCGGACGCTGTGCGGGTGCTGCTGCGGCGGGCCTGCCCCTGCACGTCCGCCCCGCCGCCCCGGGCCGGCGGAATGAGCCCCGGCCCCGACTCCGTCGGCCTGGAGGTGCGCGGCGCGTCCGCATGCCTGCTCTGTCGGGCAGTGCCGGAAGATCCGGGAAACTTGCACAGCGTTCACCGGCAGGTCATGCGGAACCTGAATGTCCATCACACCTGTCTCGCCTCATGGGGCTTTGACAGGTGAATGTCCGGATCGGAAATCAGGTGACAACTGTTCGCGTGTGCCGCGGAACGAAGGATCAGTGAAGGGGTTGGCGCATTTTGCGGCCCGGCCATCACATTGGTGAAGTCGGCCATCGCAATGCATCTCGCATTGGAGCTGGGACGACTGGTCGCCCCATCGCCGGTGTGGTTTGATCATGCCTGCGGCGTAATTCGCCGAGAATGGGACCCGGTTTCGGGGCCGGGCGAACTCCGCCATTTGTCACATGCTTATTCGAAGGGAAACGCGCCTCATGAACTACACCCCGCAGGTCGAAACTGCTGAGATCTCCGACGCCGACCTGGACGCCGTCTCCGGCGGTCTCGCGGCCGGCGTGTCCGGCGGTGCCTTCCTCCACTCCGCGGCCGGTGACGTCTGCGTCGACATGTTTGCCGCCACTTTCGCCGAGGGTGTCGCAGCGGGCGCGGGCGCGGGCGCCCACGCCGCCGCCCACTGACGAAGCATGTGCCGCGGGCTCCGGATCGCCTGATCCGGGGCCCGTTGCGGTTACGGCAAAGGCGTGACGAAGGGCTCTGAAGCGTAGGGAAGGGATTCTGACGAGGCCCGGCACCGCGTTCAGCGGATCCGCAGGCGTCGAAAGCCGTGAGGTGACGCCGCTGTGGTTGCCGCCGGTCAGCAGGACCGCGGACGGAGTGCCGTGGCCGGTCATCGGGGCCGCCAGGATGGGAACCTCGCGCAGAGGCCGGCCGACGCCGCGCCGCGAGCGGCCGCCTACAGGGCGCTGATCGGGAGATCTGGCGAATGCCATGAATGGATCGCGTGGATGCATTTCAGGATCCCGACGAGAACACCAAGACCTGCGAGTCCATGAACGTCACCCTCCGCAGGTCGAGGATGAATCGATGCGGGCTCGGCTCAACGCAGTTGATGACGTACTCGCGGATGCGCGGTCCGCCCAACGGGCAATCCATGGGTGGGAGGTTGCCGTCCATTCCTGGCGCGTGCCCGTTCTGCATATGCCGTAACAGCTGGCCATGGCTTCGCCCACCTGCGAACGAATGGCCAAGGCTTCACTCTTGCGGAGGAACGACGCAGCCGCGCCACAGCGATACGTTCCCTGCCTCAGCTCACACGCTCTCCGTAGAGCTGAGACTCCCGGTCCCCGCCTCCCATCCCCTCACCGGGAGACGGGGACCGCCTGACCGGTACTGCTGGTAGAAGAGCGGCCCCCGTAGGCGCTTCACGCGCAGCACCACAGGGAGCCAGACCTCGGGGGACGAAGATGCGTGCGTGGTGCGCGGCGGAGCCGTGACGACACCAAGTGCTCGTCTTCATGAGGTGTTGGGTTTGTGACCATCGTCCGCCGCCGGTGACGCACCCGGGGCCCGGTGCGCTGCAAGGAGTGACCCGATCATGAGGGTCGAGGCGCCCGCTCTCATGGGGAGGTATGTGGGCGCCGACCGCAGGAGCGGGCTGGTTCCCCCGTGCCGGCTCGCTCCTGCGCGCATACGGAAGCCCGGGCGTCCCACGTGGCAGTGGCGCCCGGGCTGCCGTCGCCGGCAGGGCCGACCGGGAGGTTGCTTTCCTGGCTCATGCTGTGGCCGCAGCGTTCGCCGGGTTGGATGTGTCGGCACGGCGCGTAGAACGCCTTCTTGTTGGCGAGGGGAGGTCTGGGTGGCGCAGATGTCGATCGCCATGCAGCAGGACGTGTATGTCGTGGATGGCATGTTCGGTCTGGTTGATGAAGCCTGTGTGGGCGAAGGACTGCCGGACCGCCTACCAGGAAGCGATTGGGTCTATGAAAGTTCCGGCGATGGTGGCAGGACCTAGCTGTTGCCCTGAAGCGCGCTGACCGGGGCGAGCGGGGCTCTGCGCCACGACAGTACTGGTCCTCGCTGTCGTGGGAGTCCCTTGAGAGCCGGGTTCCGAAGTGGGCGCCTGACACCGTCAGTTGCGGTCGGCGGGGCCCTTCGAGGGCTTGGCCCTCGCAGTCGGCTTGCCGTGGCCTTTCCTCGTCTTGTCCCTCTGTGTCGGCGAGGGCGTGGACTCGTCTGCTGAGCCGGTCAGACGGTGGCAGTAGGCCGCCACCTGTTGCTCAGTGCCCGCGGCCTGGACGAGGCGCTGCCATGCGGTGGCGTCCAGGGCGTGGCCTCGGTTCTTGATGCGCTCGTAGGCGCGGCAGTGGGCCTTGAGGCTCTTTGGCGTTCCGGGGGGCTGTGCGGCGGTCTTCGGCGTTCCGGGTAGCTGTTCGGCCGCGGTTGGTGTCGCGGTGGGCTCGGAGGCAGGGGAGCTCCGCCGGCTCGGCGGGTGTGACGGTGGCTGGTGCGTGCTGTGGCTGGTGCCGGGCACGGCCGTGTCCTGCGGCGGTGTGTCCACCTCACGGATGGAGGCGAAGGCGATACCGCCCAGCAACGCGCTCGTCACGAGGGCGGCCGCTCCGCCGCGTACCCAGCGTTGCCTGGGGGTCTTGGGACGCCAGTCGTCACTGCGCCGGGTGCGCGGGGATCGGCCGTCCAGGATGCGGGCGTCGCGGAACGCGGTGACGGCGGCCTGCTCCGCGGTGTCGTCCAGGGATTGCTGCCGCAGCGCCGCGGCGATCAGCTCGGCCGTTCTCTCCAGGCCGGCCGAGGCGTCGGCGTTCTCCGGCGTGCTGGGACGCGGGGCGTCTTCGTACCTGCGGACTTTGCCGCTCAACGCTTCCTCTCCGTTTCGGTCGGCCTTCATCTCGGTTCGCCCAGCGACCGCGCGACAGCGTGTGGCACTTCTTCGGACCCGAGCAGACGCGCCAGGCTTCCCATCCCGCGGCGGGTCAGCACCCGTACGACAGGACGGGGGCGCCTCATCACCCGGGCGACCGCGCGCTCGTCCAGGAGTATGGCGTGGCGGAGCAGGACCGCCTCGGCCTGCGGACGTGGCAGACGGGCGAGAACGGCCCGAGCCGACTCGGCCGACAGCATCACTCGGGCCGGAGCGGATGTGGCGGCCACCTCCGGCAAGTCGCCTTCTGCCGAGCGGACCGATGCGTCACGGCGCCGGAGATGCTGGAGCGCGTGGCGCCGGGTGATGCTCGCCGTCCACCCGCGCAATCCCTGCCCGTCGCCGCGGAACCGTGGCAGGTCGCGGGCGATCTCCCGCCAGGCGGCGGCGGCGATGTCCTCGGCGCCCTCACCCACGATCCCGTGCAGGTAGCCGAGGAGACCCGGCTGGAGGAGCCGGTGCAGAGCGGCGAACGCGGTCTCGTCGCCGCACTGAGCCTGCGTCAAGGCCGTGTTCAGCTCTGGATCGTTGGCTGGCACGCGTGGTGCGTGCCTTCGTGGTCCCAACGTCCGTCCCCCCCAGTGGCCGACCAATGCGCGGGAGCGTACGACACGCCGCGCCGGCTTCCCAAACCGCGGGAGGCCCCCAGCGACGTGCAGGGGCAGACCCGCCGCGGGGCAACGTGCACGCCCCTGCCCCACGGTGGCCCGCTACCTCCCCAGGAGAGCGGGTGCCGTTTCTGCTTCCGGCGGGCCTACGGCCGCCCCGACACCCGCTGATGGCCGCGATCGGCCGCGCCGAGCCTTGAACGATCTCCTGGGCGGGGGCGCTGCCTGCCCTCCTGTGTCAGGACCGTGGTGAAACCGCAGACCGCTTGTGAACATCGCGGTCCCTACAGTGCCCTTCACCACAGCATTGCTGCAAACCAGCGAGGTCAAGGTGCGACGATATGGCCCGTCGATGTGCTGATTTGTGACCCCACATCCACCGGCGAGGGGGGTGGGCAGCTCCGACACCGGGGCGAGTCACCCGCCCGTGGACGACTTTATGATCGTCCACGAACTCCTGACCCTGCGTCCGTCCTCCTGGCGCCGAAAGTTCTTGGCGACCGCGAACGCAGCCCGTTGAGCAGACCGTGCGTCGGTGACGCACGTGAAGAAAGGTGAGCTCCATGGCCCTCGGCCTGCTGCGACGCCGGCGTTCCCGCAGCGCCTCCGGTGCCGGACCGAGCATCTCGGTCCCCCTGCCGCCCGATGCCGGCGGGTTCGGCTTCGAGGTCGTCGATCCCCTCGGCCAGCCCATGGGCGGAGCCGAGGTCACCGTGACCGCGCTGGACAGCCACCGGGTGGCGACCCGTGGCACCACGGACCCCCACGGCTACTTCATAGCGACGCTGCCACCGGGCTCCTACAGCGTGATGACCATGGCCGAGGGCCTGTCACCCTCCCGCGAGAACCTCGACATCGCCGCCGGGGTGGCTCTGCCGCCGGTGCGCATCGCACTCCAGCCCGCCCGTCAGCTGGAACTTCCGACAGCCGGAACCTGGCTGTTCGACCCTCCGCACACCGCGATCCGGTTCATCGCCAAGCACGTGGGCATGGCCCATGTCCACGGACGGTTCACCCGCTTCCAGGGCGGCATCCGCGTCGCACCGAACATGGCCGACTCGCACGTCTCGGTGCGCATCGACGCCTCCAGCATCACCACGGGCAACAACACCCGCGACGACCACCTGCGTTCCGCCGACTTCCTGGACGTCGAACGTTACCCGTACATCGACTTCACCAGCACCCGGTTCGCCCACCGCGGCGGCTCCAAGTGGACCCTGCACGGCACGCTCACCATGCACGGCACCAGCCGCTCCATCGGCCTCGACACGACCTACCTCGGGACGGTCAACGGAGGCTACGACCAGGAACTGCGCTGCGCGGCTCTCGCAAAGGCGGAACTCCACCGGGAGGACTACACCCTCAACTGGCGCTCCATGCTGGCCCGCGGCATCGCCGTCGTCGGTCCCACCGTCCAACTGGAGCTGGACGTACAGGCGATGTACCGCACCCACGACACGCCCACGCCCCCGGAGTAGGCCCTCACAAGGAGACGCCTGACGTGGGCTGCGGTCCGCCAGGCGCCTTCCGGTCGTTCGAGGGGTGCTGATCGGGGCCGATCCGGCAGTGCACCCCCACATCAAGTTGATCTTGTGTAGCTTTACAGCCGACCGCATGGAACCCAGACGAGGGCACCCATCTCGCTGGGTAGTGCCCGGCGACGCCGTGACAGCACGGAGCGATCAGATGGGAAAGGGCTCACGAGCATGGGTATCTTCAGCCGTCGCCAGACCGCCGTCATCGAGCCGACCCCGGCCGTTGGCACCTCCCTCGCGGAGGCCGCGCTCGACCCGGCGCTGCGAGCGCTGACCGGGCGATGGACCATCGACCGCCCGCACAGCCGCATCGGATTCTCCGTGCGGCACGCCATGGTCACGACGGTGCGGGGAGCTTTCACCGACTACGACAGCACGCTCTACTTCGACGGAGCGCGGCCCTCCGAGTCGCGGGCCGAGCTCGTCATCCGGGTCGCCAGCGTCGACACGGGCGTGGAGCAACGGGACGCGCACCTTGTCGGCCGTGACTTCTTCGACGCGCGCCGCTACCCGGAGATGGTGTTCCGCAGCACCTCCACCGTCCACGAGGGCGGGGAGACTTTCCGCATGACGGGAGATCTGACCATCCGCGACGTCACCCGGCCCGTCGACCTGCAACTCGACTACCTCGGCTCGGTCATGGATCCGTTCGGCTACGAGCGAGCCGGCTTCGACGGCACCACCACCATCGACCGCACCGAGTGGGGCCTGGTCTACAACCAGCGCCTCGAGGCCGGCGGCGCCATGGTGAGCGAAAAGGTCCGACTCCAGTTCGACATCTCCGCGGTCCGGTCGACGTCATAGGCGGCGTTGTCTGCCGGTCGGCCCGTCGCCGGCTCGCACGACGGGGTGCGCGTAGCCGCAGCGCCATGCTGCGGTTCGCGCGGAAGCCGCTGGCGGGGTTGTCGGAGAGGAAGCGGGTCGCTCTGCGGGATGTGCGCCCAGCCGGGCGTGCTCCTCGGCCGGCCCCGCTTTCCTCGGCCGACGCCGACGCCGACGCCGACGCCGACGCCGACGCCGACTCCGTCGGCCGGCGGGGCAACTTCCCCCCGCCCGGGCGTCAGACGGTCATGCGCTCATCGACGAGTCACACCGGCTGCGACGCCGCGGCCCGCTCGCGGAGACCTCCCGCTCCCGGCGCGCTGTTCGTCGTCCTGACCCTCGCGTACCTCGCGACCGTCGTCATGGTCGCCGTTACGGGTCGGCCCATGCAGTGGATGGCCCCGCTCTCGGCGCCCTGCCCCTCATACCCGGCGTCCTCATGGTCGGTGTGCGCGACCTGCGGGACCGGGAGACGCTGCGGCCGTAGCCGGCATCGGCGACGATCATCGGTACGGCCAAGGCCCTGCTCGGCCGGCCGGTCCAGCAGGCCCAGTGGCAGACGCGTCTTGGACACATGCCCGACCTCTTCGGGCACCCCCGCCCGTCGGCGCCATGGGGGCCACCGCCGAGTGCACGTGCCTGCCCGCGCTCAGGCCCTGGAGCACCAGCGGCCCGTGGGGCCGGCGCTGCGTGAGGACGGCGACGGCGTCGACCGCCTTCGACTCCGGCATCGCCTCGTGATCCGGGAACGTCCCGTCGAGACCTTCGGCCGTGGCGAGCCGCTCGGCACGTTCCGGGATCAGGTCGGTGACGTACACGCCGCTCACGCCGGGATGGGCCCGGAACGGCCTGGCGAACCGGTCGGAGAACTGGTCGGCACCGATGATGCCGAGGGAGAACGTCATGACGTCCATCACGTGACGGAAGTGTGAGCCATCACACCGACGTCCGCGGGCGCGCGGCCCGTACCGAGGTGAACTCTTCGGCGGATCTTGGCAGATGGGGCGGTGGACGTGATCAGTAACACGGTCCTATATGTCCGATTGGCTGGCGATTACTCACATCGTCTTCACGGCCGGCGCCGTATGCTTCACAGCATGTCCACCACTGTTGAACCCTCCTCCGAGCGATCGGCTGACGAGGTCAACGAGGAGATCCGGGCCCTGTGGCTCCGGTCGGGCGGGACACTGAGCGTCGAGCAGCGCGAGGAGTACCAGCGGCTCGTCCTGGAGTGGGCCGCCGCGGCCCCGCAGTCGGCGAAGGCGGCCTGACCGGCGGCTGAGCCACCTCGGCGCATCGGAGTCCCGGCCCGGGGCACCCCCACCGGATGGGTGCTCTCCTCGCACTGGCCTCCGCCGTCTGTTACGGCGTCGTCGACTTCGCCGGCGGCCTGCTGTCCCGGCGCGTCCACTTCGCCGCCGTCACCTTTCTCGGCCAGCTCGGCGGGCTCGTGCTCGGCCTCGGGGCCGCCCTCCTCGTGACCGCCGACGCCGTGCGCCCGGCCGACCTGCTGTGGGGTGCCCTGTCCGGCGCGGGCAGCGGCACCGCCATGCACTTCCTCAACCGGGGGCTGAGCCGCGGCGCGATGAGCGTGGTGGTGCCGGTGAGCGCCGTCACCGGGGTCGCGCTGTCCGTGGTGTGCGGCGTGCTCGTCCTCGGAGACCGTCCGCACGCCGTCGCCTGGCTGGGAATCCTCGTCACCGTCCCCGCGCTCTGGCTGGTCTCCGGCGGCGGTACCGGCCCCGGGCCCGCCGTGGCGGACGGGCTCCTCGCCAGCGCCGGCGTCGCCGTCCAGTACCTCGCCCTCGGGCAGGCCGGCCCCGGCAGCGGGCTGTGGCCCGTGGCCGCCGGCCGGGTCGCCGCCGTACTCCTGCTGCTCCCGGGCGCCGTACGGCACGCCGGGCGGCTGCGGCTGCCCCCGGGCCGGTGCGCCGAGGCCCTGGTGATCGGCGCGGGCGCCGCCCTCGGCCTGATCCTGTACCTCCTCGCCGCCCAGCGGCAACTGCTGTCGGTCGCCGTGGTGCTCGCCTCCCTCTACCCCGCGCTTCCCGTGGTCCTCGGCCTGGCGCTCCTGCACGAGCGGATCACCCGGCGCCAGGCGGTGGGCCTGATCGGCGCGGCGGCGGCCACCGTACTGCTGACACTGGGGTGAGGGGACTCACGTGTCCCACGCCGGTGATCAGCCCCACGTCGCCGAGTAGTACCGGCGGTAGGCGTTGCGGTCCTGTTCCGCGCGGATCCAGCGGGTGGCCACGAGCGCGATCAGGCTGCCCGCGACGACCAGCAGACCGGGCCCGACGTTCCGCCGGTCCGTGAGACGGGACAGCAGCGTCGAGCCGTCGACACCCGTCACCGGCGCCGACGCCCCCGGCGAGGCCGTACCCGGCGCGTCGCCGCCGCCACCGGCCGCCGACGGCGAAGGCGCGGGCTCCGACCCCCTTCCGGCCCCGGTTCCGGCCTCGGGGGACGCGATCAGCCGGACGCCGAGCGACGCCAGCGCCTCCGTCACCGGCTGGAAGAACGTCGTGCCGCCCTCGGAGCAGTCGCCGCTGCCGCCCGAGGTCACGCCCAGCGCGACGCCCTCGGAGAACATCGGCCCCCCACTGTCCCCCGGCTCCGCACACACGTCCGTCTCGATCAGTCCGGTGACCGTGCCCTCCGGATAGTTCACCGTCGCGCCCAGCGCCGTCACCCGGCCGTCGCGCAGCCCGGTCGTGCTGCCGCTGCGGAACACCCGCTGCCCGACGGACGGATCGCCCGCACCGGTGATCCGCACCCCCTTGCCACCGCCGACCGCCACCACGTCGGCGCCGTCCCCCGCCTTGCCGCTCGCGTACTCCACCAGGGAGAAGTCGTCACCGGGAAAGCTCCCGGCGACCGTGCTCCCGACCTCCCGGTCGCCCTGCCCGTCGCCGAACCAGACCGACCCCGTGGGACCGCAGTGACCGGCGGTGAGGATGAAGTCCTTCCGCCCGTCGGTCACGTTGAAGCCCGCCGAGCACCGGCCCGCCGTCGACAGGATCGGCTGCGCCCCGTTGACCCGCGTCGTGAACGTGCCCTCGGTGCGCTCCATGCGGACGAAGCCGCCGATGTCCTCCGCGACCCCGGTCAGCCAGGCCCAGTCGGCCCCGGAGACGGTGCTGTCTCCCCGTACCACCACTTCGTTGGACCGGTAGTCGAGGGCCCAGGCCGTCCCGGTCACCCGCGGCGCCGCACGCAGCGCCGACGTCGCCGACCTCAGCTCCCGCATGCTGTGCCGCACCACCTTGGCCTCGGCGCCCGCGCGCCGCACCTGGTCGGCCGCGTCCTCGTCGGTGACCGCGACGACCGGCCGTCCGTCGGAGCCGACCCAGTGACCCGCCGTACGGGAGTCGCCGAGCCGTGACACGAGGCCGGCGCCGGTGCCGGAGGCCGACTGCGCCACCGTGCGCGGAACAGCGGACGCGTCCGGGGGTTCGCTCGCCACGGCCCGGGTGACCATCGTCCCCCCGAGGAGGAGTCCGCCGACGGCCGCCAGCCGTGCCACTCGCCGGACGATGCGTCGTCGTGCGTGCCTCATGCCTGCGCTCCCGAACCAGAACACGCGGCGTCACCGCCGCGGGGCCCTCCGGACGTCGAGCGCCCTCCCTCCATACGGGGCCCGGAACGGCCGTGTTCACCCGGCCGGCGATCCCGTGCGCCGCGCGGTCGCCGCGGTGCCCGCGCCGGTGCTCCCGGTGAGCAGGGCCCAACTGCGCTCGTCGCCCCAGACGGAGGCCGGCGCGACATAGGGGCGCAGCAGCCCGGTGAGTACGGCGTCACCGCGCCCGCCCAGCTCGTCGGAGGCGATCCTGCGGGCGATCCCGGCCAGGAAGTCGGCGAGCTGCACCCGCGGGTCGAGCCGGGACTCCACCAGCCGCAGCCCGTCGAGCGCGGCACCGCGCGAGCGGGCCGTCTCCTCGATCCAGGCGATGCGGGCCGGCGTCAGCATGTTCTGCCGGTCGTGCACCAGACGCACCGGCCGCCCGCCGTCACTCCAGAGCACCGCAGTACTGACGATGGCCGGCAGCAGCGGGTTGAGGACCGGAACCAGCGGCGGACCCTCCAGCAGCCGGGCCCGGTAGGCGTCCGCGCGTGGCCGGGCGGCCGCGAGCCGCCCCAGCGTCGCCGCCGCCCGTGTCCCGGGATGCGCGCGGCGCAGCGCCTCGATGGTGCCGAGGAAGACGTCCACGGGGGCCGCCGGCTCCCCGGGGCCGGTGCCGTCGCTCCTGGCCCGCAGCAGCCGGTTGGCCGCCGCGAGGAACCCCCGCCAGTCCTCGTCACCGAAGGTACGCCGCCCCTCCCGGGACAGGGCAAGGGCCTCGGCCGGGTCACCGAGCAGCAGGCCGGCCACCCGGTCCACCACGAAGAACGCCTTCTCCACGAGGTGCACGCGGGCGTGCCCGTGGATCGGCCCCGACGGGGCGAGCAGCCATTCCAGGACCGCCCGGTGCTTCTCGCGCAGCAGGTGGCCCGCCTTGTACTCCTCGGCCGGCGAGCGGATCCGGTCGCGGATCTCCCGCAGGGACGCGGCGGCGGACACCACGGGCAGCCGCACCCCGGCGTGCGCGAACACATCGGTGTTGCCGCCGGTGAGGTTCTCGCCGTCCGACCCCGACTCGTCGCACGCGACCTCCCAGAACGCCCCCTCCGCCGCGTCCGACACCCCGTCGTCCCGTTTCCCGGTCACACCACGGCCCCCTATCTTGTGGCCCATGACCAGGATCCCGCAGGAACCGCCCGGTGAACCGAACCCCCTGCGCGCGCTCACCCTCGACCGTCTGCGCCGTCGTACGAGCATGAAGTGGCGTACCTACCCCGAGGACGTGCTGCCGCTGTGGGTGGCGGAGATGGACGTGCCGCTCGCCGAACCGGTGGTGCGCGCCGTCACCGACGCCCTCGAACTCGGCGACACCGGCTACCCCGCCGGCCACGCCTACGCCGAGGCGCTGGCCGCGTTCGCGGGCAAACGGTGGGGCTGGGACGGTCCCGCCGTGGAACGCACCGCCATCGTGCCCGACGTGATGCTCGGCGTCGTCGAGATGGTCAAGCTGGTCACCGGGCCCGGCGACCCCGTGATCGTGAACCCTCCGGTGTACCCGCCGTTCTACCAGTTCCTGACGCACATGGACCGGCGGGTGGTCGAGGCACCGCTCGGCGCCGACCTGCGCATCGACCTGGACGTCCTGGAGGCCGCCTTCCGGCAGGCCACCGCCGGCCGCGGACGGGCCGCGTACCTGATCTGCAGCCCGCACAACCCGACCGGCACCGTGCACACCGCCGACGAGCTGGCCGCCGTGGCCGGCCTCGCCGAGCGGTACGGCGTCCGGGTCGTCGCCGACGAGATCCACGCGCCGGTCGTCGCCGGCGGCGTACGCTTCGTGCCGTACCTGAGCGTGCCCGGCGCCGAGCGCGGCCTCGCGCTGATGTCCGCTTCCAAGGGCTGGAACCTGGCCGGACTCAAGGCGGCGCTCGCCCTCGCCGGACCCGGTGCCGCCGCCGACCTGGCCCGGATGCCCGAGGAGGTCGGGCACGGGCCGAGCCATGTCGGCGTCATCGCCCACACCGCCGCCCTGCGCGACGGCACGGCCTGGCTCGACGCCCTGCTCGCCGGGCTCGACGACAACCGGCGGCTGCTCACCGAACTGCTGGCCGAGCACCTGCCGGGCGTCGTCCACCACGCCGGGGAGGCGACCTACCTCGCCTGGCTCGACTGCCGTGCGCTCGGGCTCGGCGACGACCCGGCCAAGACGTTCCTGAGCAGCGGCCGGGTGGCCCTCAGCTCCGGAATCCCGTTCGGCACCGGCGGGGCGGGGCACGTACGACTCAACCTGGCGACCTCACCCGAGGTGATCGAGGAGGGGGTGCGGCGCATGGCTGCGACACTGTCCCGACCGGCGGTGAAACCAAGGCCTTAGACTGCCCGGTCATGGACGACGACGCTTCCCTCGCCCGGCTCGGCGCCGGCAAGTATCTGCTGGTCACCAGCTACCGGAAGAACGGCACCCCGGTCGCCACCCCGGTGTGGGTCGTGCGGGACGGGGACTCGCTGGGCGTCTGGACGGCCACCGACAGCTGGAAGGTCAAGCGGATCAGGAACCGCTCGGACGTCCTGGTCGGCCCGTGCGACCTGCGCGGCAACCCGACCGGTGAGCAGATCCCCGCCACCGCCGGGATCGCCGACCCGGCCACCACCGACCGCTACCGCCGGCTGATCGCCCGCAAGTACGGCATCACCGGCCGCCTCACCCTGCTCGGCAGCCGACTGCGCCGGGGGCTGGACGGCACCGTGGGCATCAGGATCACGCTCACGCCGTGAGCAGGCCCACCCGGAACTGACCGGCCCTCAGGTCCAGGCCCGGTACGGCTCGTCCACCAACTGGAAGACCGGCTCGCCCCGTACCGGGTCCTTGGCCGTGGACAGCCGCACCCGGTCCCCGCTGTGGATGCCGATGGGCGGGCCCATCACCCGGCCGCGCAGGACGAAGCCCTCGGCCATCTCTATCAGGGAGACGTTGCGTGCGGCCGGGGTGTTGCGATGCACCACCGTGGAGTGGCGTACCGTCCCCGTGCCCTCGCTGCGCTCCGTCCGCAGGTCGCTGCCACGGCAGACCGGACACAGCAGCCGGTGGTACATGGCGGTGCCGCACCAGGTGCAGCGCTGGAAGAGGATGGCCTCGGTGTCCGGGGCTCCGGGATCGAGCAGACCCGTCGCGGCGCCGGCTTCCTGCTGAGCGACGCTTCCTGAGTGGTGGTACACGCTGGTCAACTCCCTGCACTCGGCCGGAATCCCGCGCGCGGGGTCGACCCGGCACGCGTGTGCCCGGTTGCCGTGCCACCGTGCACGACCGACAGAGTATGGCACTGAGTGCCACTCGTAAAGGTACTCCGTACCGATCTTTCTGGACTCCGTACCGCTTCATGCTTCTTGGACCCGGAAGCCGGGCGTCGGTCAGTGGCGTCCCAGGGCGGTCTCGAGCTCCTGGACGACCCGCCGCAGCGGCGCTCCGCGCCGGGAGACGACCACCACGACGTCCTCGCCGCCCGGGCCGCGGGGCACAGCGGGGGCACCCCCGAAGGCGGACTGCGCGTACCCCGGCGCGTGGTCCACCGTCGCGCTCGCGTCGCCCCGCCCGTCCGAACGCAGCCAGCCCGCAGCGCGTTGTTGTGCGCCGCGACGACCGCGGCCGCGATGACGTCGGCCCGCAGAACGCCGTCCGGGTGGTCGGCCAGGCGCTCGCGCAGGTACTCGGCCGGGGCGCGCCGGTAGCGCCGGACCGCCGACAACTCGTACGCGGCCAGGCCCGGAACCTGTCGGGTGAGGCGTTAACGCTGTACCGAGAAGGCGGGGTTCTCGGAGTCCAGGGTCAGGACCAGACGGGCCGCGTCGCAGACCCGGCACCCCGAAAGGCTGTCATGTCGGCGAGGCACCGCTCGTGGTCGGGGAAGACCGCCCCGCGGCGGGGCGCCGCACCGTTGGAGCTCATGGTCGGGAACGTGGCAGCCGAACGGCCCGGATGGCACTCAGTGCAGTTCGAGGATGCTGAGTGCCCGCGGCGCTCGGAGGTCGCATACGATCGCGTGCGATCTGCATTGAGGAGTCCCGCATGCCGTCCGAGCGCCCCCGCATCCTCTACGTCACCGACCTCGCCTACCCGGCACGCGGGCGGCGCTACTGCGACGAGGACATCTTCCTGACCTCGCGTCTGCGCGAGGACTTCGACCTGGCGCTGTGCCACCCGGCGGAAGCCGCCGGCCTGCTGGACGCCTTCGACGCCGTGGTCGTCCGCAACAGTGGCCCCGTCCTGGCCCATCGGGCCGCGTACAACGCTTTCCGCGAGCGCGCGGCCGAGTGCGGCGCACGTGTCTACAACCAGCTCACGGGCAGGGCGGACATGGCCGGCAAGCAGTACCTGCTGGAGCTGACCGCCGCGGGTCACCCGGTCATCCCCACCGTCGACCGGCCGGAGGACCTGCACCGGCTGCCCGCGGCGGACCAGTACGTCGTCAAGCCGAAGCTGGGTGCCGACTCGATAGGGCTGCGGATCGTCCCCGCGGACCGCGTGCGCGAGACGGCGAGCGCCGGGGCCGGGGACGTCCTCGTGCAGCCGCGCATCGACTTCGCCTACGAGGTCTCGTTCTACTTCGTCGACCACGACTTCCAGTACGCCCTGTACGCGCCGGACCCCGACCGGCGCTGGCAGCTGGAGCCCTACGACGCCACCGACGAGGACCTGGCGTTCGCCCGTCGGTTCATCGAGTGGAACGGCATCGACCACGGCATCCAGCGGGTCGACGCCTGCCGCGCTCCCGGCGGTGAGCTGCTCCTGGTCGAGCTGGAGGACCTCAACCCGTACCTGTCGCTGGACGCCCTCGACGAGACGGTCAGGGACGCCTTCGTCACCGCGGTGCGCGGGTCCCTGCGGCGGTTCCTGGCGGCCTGATCCGTCCCCTCCGCCTAGCATGGCGGACATGGACGCCTTCCTCGGCCGACTCGACCCGGACATGTGCGTGGTGACGGCCGCGGCCGGCGGGGAGCGGGCGGGCTGCCTGGTCGGGTTCGCCTCCCAGTGCTCCCTCGAACCCGTGCGGTTCGTCGTGTGGCTGTCCGAGGTCAACCGGACCTACCGGGTGGCACGTTCCGCGCAGGTCCTGGCCGTTCATCTGCTGACCCGTCAACAGCGGCCTCTGGCCGAGCTGTTCGGCGGCGAGACAGGCGACCGGGTCGACAAGTTCCGGCAGGTCCGCTGGCGGGAGGGACACGGCGGAGCCCCCGTGCTGGAGGACGCCGAGGCCTGGTTCGTCGGCCAGGTGGTGCGGCACGCCGACGGGGGCGACCATGTCGGGTTCGTCCTCGATCCGGTCGAGTGGGGCGAACGGGAGCCGTCCGGCGGCCCGCTGCTCAGGCTCCACGACGCCCGCACCATCCACGCCGGTCACCCGGTGGACTGACCCGGGCCGCCGGACGTTCCCCGGCCCCTGTCGTCCGGCACCTGGATGTCGAGGACGCACACGTCGTCCCGCCGGTCCCCGACCAGCATCGAAGCGAGGAGCAGGTCCAGGGAGGCGGGTTCGCCGGCGTGGTGGGCGGCGTACTCCGCGAGACGCTCCAGACCGAGGTCGATGTTCTCGGGGGGCCTTTCGACCAGCCCGTCGGTGTACAGGATGAGGCGGTCGCCCGGCTCCAGCAGGCACTCGGCCTCCTCGAAGGCCGGGGTGGTGCTCGCGCCCAGCAGCATGCCGCCCGGCCGGTCCAGGAAGCGGGCCTCGCCGTCGCGCAGCAGCAACGGCGGCAGATGACCCGCCTGGGCCCACAGCAGCCGGCGCCGGCCGGGGTCGTAGCGGGCCAGGACCATGCTCGCGGTGCCGTGGGAGTCCCGGGAGTGGAGCAGCAGCGTGTTGAGCCGGACGAGCGCCCCGGTCAGCGAGGAGCCGGTGATGATCATGCCCTTGGCGGTGAAGCGGAGCTGGGCCATGGTGGCGACGGCGTCCACGCCGTGACCGGCGACGTCGCCGACCACGAACAGGGCGTCGCCGCCCGGCAGTTCGATGGCGCTGAACCAGTCGCCGCCGACCTGGAGCCCCGACTGCGCGGGCAGGTAGGCGACTTCGACGCGCAGCCCGGCCGGCCGCACGGGTCGCTCGGGCAGCGGCAGCAGCGCGTGCTGGAGCCGGGCGGCCAGCGTCTGCTCGGCCAGCAGGACGTCGTGCTGCGTCAGCATCGCCCGCTCGCTCGCGACCAGCGCCAGTTCCACCCGGCGCCGCGCGGTCAGGTCCTGTACGAAGCCGTGCACCTCGACGGGCGTGCCGTGGGCATCCGCCGCGACCTCGGCGACGATCCGCAGATGCCGGACACCGGCCGGGGTCCTGGTGCGGAACGGGACGTCGCACGGCCGCCCCTCGTCCACCAGGGCCCGCACGGCGCGGGCCAGCGCGGGCGCGTCGTCGGGCAGCGCTATGCCGGGCAGGCCGGTGAGGCGGACCGGGCCCCGCGCGGGATCCCGGCCGAAGATGGCGTAGACCTGGGCGGACCAGTTGGCCTCGTGGCTGAGCAGGTTCCAGTTCGCCCAGCCGAGGTTGCCCAGTCGCTGCAGATCCGCCAACCGCTGCTGCTGCCGGTCGGAGGAGTCGTGGCGGATCCAGGTCAGCATCAGTTGGCCGTCCAGCGCCGTCACCCGTGCCGAGTACGCGGGCGGCTCCGGGCCGGCCCCCGCCGCTTGGTGGCCGCACGGCTCGCCCTCGTACGGCTCCCCGGTGACCAGCGTCCGCAGGCACCCCTGCCACAGCGGCTCGCCCGCCGTCGCCGGGCGCCACTGGAGGAGCCGCCGGCCGACCGGGTCGGCGCCGGTGCCTCCGAAGACCTCGGCGGCCTGCGCCGTGGCGGCGTCGATCAGGAAGTCCCGGACCTCCCCGGAGGGGGCGCGCAGGGGGGTGAGCAGCAACGCGGGGACCGGCAGCGCGTCGAACACCCGCTGGACGGCGCCGGCGGCACCGCTCGCGACGGGCTCGGCCGAGCGGTCGAACGCCCGCAGGCGACCGGCGCACAGCCGGGCGACGGCCCGCAGGTACTCGCGAGCGTCGGCCGTGAACGGTTCGCCGTGGCGGCGCACCACCCCGAGGCACACGTCGGTCGGATCCCCGGGCGGCACGGGCAGCCAGGCCCCGGACCGCCGTCCCCCGGGCCGGTCACCGGGCGGCTCCACGTCCGCCGGCCACTGCGGTTCCCCGTCCCGCAGGGCGTCCAGCACCGCCGTACCGCTCGGCCGCGGTACCCGGAGCCACTCGGTGGCCGGCCCGTCGTCGACGCCGGCGTGTCCGGTCAGCACGAGTTCGCCCGACGGCTGACGGGCGTAGATCACGACCGTGTCGGCGGCGATGTCCGGCGTGAGCTGATCCAGCAGGCACCGGGCGAGTTCCTGCGGCGAGCCGATGCGGAGCAGCGCCCGGGCGAGGCGGGCCAGAGCGGAGGAGACGTCGCCCGACGTGGGCGGCGGTACGGCGGGGCCGCGGCCGCCGGAGCCGGTGACGCCGGGAGGCGCGGTCCCGGCGGAGCCCGACCCGTCCCTGGAGGCGGGCAGCGACGGGAGCAGCGTTCCGAGCGTGATCCAGCACTCCTCCAGCAGCGTGCGCCGCGCCGCCTTCGCCCGCTGCGTCAGCGTCTCGTGCGCGGCCTCGGCGGAGCCCCCGGCCAGCGCCATCACGGCGCCCTTGGCCCGCTCCACGACGGCGGACGTCGCGGCCAGGTCGCGCAGCCGGTCCATCTCGGCACGCTGCCGGGCGACGATCTCGGCCAGCGCGGCCGGGTCGGGCGCCGTGCCGGAACCCGCCGGCGTGGCGTGTTCGCTCGTCACGCGATGAGCATCGCACATGGAGCCGCGTTCGTTGACCGGCTTTCGGCACTGGATTTCCGGCCCCCGCACGGCACGGCGCTCAGCCGTCGGGCGGCCGGTACAGCCACAGCCGCAGCAACCGGCTCAGCAGGGGCATGACCAGGTAGGTCAGGACCGGCAGCAGCACCACCGGGAACACGGCGGCCCGCAACGCCAGCGGCCAGTCGGTCGTCCGGGGCGTCACCAGCCACTGGATGAGGAAAGTGCAGGGATACGCGCCGAGAAAGGTGGTGAGCACCATCTTCCACCGTGGCGGGGCCCGCACGGTGGTGCCGGGCAGGCTGAACCAGGTCTCCATCCCGGTCGTCGACTGCCGTTCGCTGCTGATCTCCGTGGCCACGCCCTCGATGAGCGCGTGCCACCGGGCGCGATCCGGGGAGTCCAGCCAGGCGGCGAGCCGGTGCGGGTCGGACCAGCGCAGCACGGCGTGGTAGCGGTGGCCCTCCTCGGGGTGCAGCCAGGAGACGCCCTCGTTCCCGGGGAACCGCGCGGCGCAGCGGGTGATCCCGTGCGTCCACTCCTCGAACCGCCGCTCCTGGCCGGGGCGCACCTCCCAGGTGAGGACGGTGGTCACCGGCTCGCCGCGGGGCGCTTCCGTCGTGCTCATCCACCCTGTGTGCCACGCGGGGGACCGGTCATGCCCCGGACGGCCGGCCGGTCCCGGTGCGTCAGCGTCCGGCCGTGGTGCGCTCCACCAGCGCCTCGGTGACCGCGCGCACGCTGCGGGCGATGTGCTGCAACTGCAGGACCTCCGCGGCGTACAGCTTGATCGTGTGCTCGATGACCGATTCGGGCAGGCCGAGCCGGGGCAGGTCGGCCCGTGCGGTCTGCAGGGCGGTGCGGGCCACCCGTATCTCGTGCTGGACCTGGATCTGTGCGTGACGGGCGAGGAGCACGGGGTGCCGGATCAGCGCCGGATAGCCCGCGTAGCGGGCCGGCACCAGCTCGCGCAGCCACTTGGCCGCCGAGCGCTCCCAGTCGTAGCTGCCGGGGGTCTTGACCTGGCACGGCCAGTCCGGGCTGATGCGCGTGGACGTCAGAGGCATGATCATCGCTTCCGGTGTGCGGCGTCGTCGGGGTGGTGCGACGGGTGGGGAGGCGGTCCCGGCCCAGGGGATGACCGGGACCGCCACGGGCGCTCGCGCAGGCGATGCCCGACGGAACATCCCGGGCGCGCCGGAGCGGGTAGGAGTCGGCGGACCGGGGTGTTCGCGCAGGTGCGGATGCGGTCCGGTACGGCCGGGTCGCGATCCGTGAGCAGTATTTATATATGCCATCTGCTTTGCAAGGCGTATGAAAACATTCATGCCTGCTTTGACGGGGAAGGACCCCGTCTGCACCGGCCGATCGCGCGGCTCAGTCCCTGAGGAAGAACTGGTGCTGGTCCGCGAGCTGCTCGTACTCCTCCAGCCGGGCCTGCGTCCGCTCCGGGTCGGCGTCGGTCATCGCCTGCAGCAGCGCGGAGCACATCACGCCCGCCGCCGCGTAGGAGTCGAAGACCAGCCGCGACCCGGTTCCGGTGGCGAAGGTGACGTCGGCCTCGTCCACCACCGGCCCCAGCGCCAGATCCGTGATCAGCGCGACCTTCAGCCCCGCGCCGCGCGCCACCCGCACCGCCGTGAGCGTCTCCTGGGCGTGCCGGGGCATCGAGAACGCCAGCACCCAGGTGCCCCCCGCCTCACGGGACTGCAGCAGGGCGTCGTAGGCGACGCTGCCGCCCCGGCTGACGAGACGCACGTCGGGGTGGATGCGACGGGCGGCGTAGGCGAAGTACTCGGCGAGCGAGACGGAGATGCGCAGCCCGAGGACGGTCAGCGGCGTCGACGCGGCCAGCTTGCGGCCGACGTCGATCACCCGGTCCGGGTCGGCGAAGTCGCGCCGCAGGTTCTCCAGGTTCTCGATCTCGGCGTCCACGGCCGCCTGCAGTTCGTTGCCGCGCGTCTCCTCGGCAGGGGCGCCGGCCCGGCTGCCGAGCGCGATCGACTGCAGCCGCTCCCGCAGCGCGGGGTAGCCGCTGAAGCCGACCGCCGAGGCGAACCGCGTCACCGACGGCTGGCTCACGCCGACGCGCTCGGCGAGGTCGGTGATGGACAGGAACGCCGCTTCGGTGAGGTGCTCGATCAGGTACTGGGCGATGCGCCGCTGCCCCGGGGAGAGGCGGGGCCGGTCGAACAGCGTCCGGAGCTGGGCCGTAGGGGAGACCTCCGCCTCCGGGGCCGTCCGTCCCGAGGTGATCGCTGATGCCTGCGCGCGTGCCTGCTGCGGCGATGGCACGGGTGCGCCTCCTTTGTCTCCCACGGAGGTTCAACATAGCTCACCGACCCGGCTCACCAGGGCCGTCGCCGACCGCCCCCAGGGGGAGGGATAGCCGCGCGCTCTCCGGGAACCCGCCGCATCGGAAGATCCCGACACGACGGAACGAGGGAGCCGCGGTCATGACCGTCCCGGAAGAGAACCGGCCCAAGACCGACACCACCGACGACGTCCTCGACCAGCGCGAGGAGAGCGCGTCGCGCCCGCAGGGCGCCACCGGCCGCACGATGCGCGAGGCCCTGGAGGAGGCCCGGGTGCGCCCCGACGACTACGAGGAGAAATGACCGCGCCGTCCCACGGCATCCGCCCCCGAGAAGACTCCGGCAGGTGACACCGCATGGGCGCCATCAGCGCTCTGGAGAAGGCACTGGAAAACCGATGGGAAGCACTCTGGGCGAGGGCGTTCGACAAGGAGCCCGTCGAACTGCTCGACGCCCTGTGCACCGAATGCGACAGCAACGCCGTGGTCTGCGCCGAAGGCCGGGTCATGGTCCCCAACGCCTACGACGTCGCGCTCGCCGAGACCGTCCACGACGAACTGGCACGCCGCGGCGGCCGGGTGGGCCAGACCCTCACCGACAGCCTGGTCCGGCACGCCGAGCGGCGCGGCTACGAGTGGGCGGGCCCGCTGGCGGTCCACATCACCAGGTCCTCCGACGTGCCCAACGGCCGCTACCGCGTCGCCAGCGGCGTGATGCAGCACGTGAGCGCCGAGGGGTTCCCGCAGGCCAGCGGATGACCGGGCGCCGCGCGGGTGCGGGAAGCCTCTGACCACCGTCGCCAGGCGAAGGCACCGCGGGTGCCCGGCCGAGGCGTGCCGGTCGCCCGGGTCCCTCCTGCGCCCGGAGTCATGGGCTGGAGCGCCGTCGCGGCTATCACGAGGTCGGCGCGGGTCCCTGGTCGGGCGAGCGGATGACCGGGCGCCGCGTGGGTGCCGGAAGGCTCCGGACCA
>NZ_BMWA01000013.1:0-230019 GCF_014650995.1 Streptomyces viridiviolaceus | reverse complement strand
ATCCGCGGCCCGGTGGAGGCGCCGCGGGCGTCCGGGCGAGGCTAGGCGCCGCCTGTCATGCCGGTCGCCCGGGTTTCTTGCGCGCCGGGGGCCGCAGGCATGACGAGGTCGGCGCGGGTCTCTGGTCGGGCGAGCGGATGACCGGGCGCCGTGCGGGTGCCGGAAGGCTCCGGACCATCCGCGGCCCGGTGGAGGCGCCGCGGGCGTCCGGGCGAGGCTAGGCGCCGCCTGTCACGCCGGTCGCCCGGGTTTCTCCTGTGCACGGGGCCGCGGGCGGCAGCGCCGTCGCCGGCACCACGAGGTCGGCGCGGTTCCTGGTCGCCGCCACGAGATCGGCGTTGCGCTGGTCCGTGCCGAGCACCCACGCCACCGCGTCCTCGTGGGACTTGCCGAACTCCTCGTGCCGGGCCACCAGTCGGCGGACCCGTTCCCGCTCCTGCAGCTCGCAGAACCACGCCTCGTCGAGCTGCGGCCCGACCCGCGCCCAGGCACCATGGTCCAGCAGCAGGTAGTTCCCCTCGGTCACGACCAGCCGGGCCGTCGGCGGCACCGGGACGGCCCCGGCGATCGGCTGCTCCAGCACCCGCTCGAACCCGGGCGCGTACACCACGTCGTCGCGGCCCTCCTCCCGCAGCCGCCGCAGCAGGGCCGCGTACCCGGCCGCGTCGAACGTGTCGGGCGCGCCCTTGCGGTCCCGGCGCCCGAGGCGGTCCAGTTCGGCGTCGGCGAGGTGGAAGCCGTCCATGGGCACGTGCGCGACCCACGGCTCGCCCTCCCCGTTCAGTTCCCGCACCAGTCGCCCGGCGAGCGTCGACTTGCCCGCCCCCGGACTGCCGGCGATGCCGAGGATCGCGCGCCGGCCGCCCTGCGGAAGGGAACGGGCCCGGGCGAGGAGGTCGTCGAAAGTCAGCGGCACACGGCAGAGTGTGTCACCCCGTGAGCCGCGCCCTCCGGGGAGTCCCTCCCGGAGGAGAGGTCGGCGCGTTCGATCATTTCGTGGCACGGACCACCCGATGGGAGGCGTCCCGGCGGGGAACTGTGTCGGGTATGACGACGCAGCTGGGACTTCCCGAAGACATCCGGGCCTGCCTCTTCGACCTCGACGGGGTCGTCACCCGGACGGCGGTCGTGCACGCCGCCGCCTGGAAGGAGACGTTCGACGCGTTCCTGCGCGAACGCGAGGGCGAGGGCTTCCGCCCCTTCACCGACTCCGACTACGACGAGTACGTGGACGGCCGCCCCCGCGCGGACGGCGTGCGGTCCTTCCTGGCCTCCCGGGGCATCGACCTGCCCGAGGGCAGTCCCGACGACCCGCCCGACGCCCCGACGGTCAACGGCCTCGGCAACCGGAAGAACGAACTGCTGCTGGAGAAGATCCGCACCCAGGGCGTGGACGCCTACGAGGGCACGCTGCGCTACATCGACGCGGTCCGCGCCGAGGGCCTCGCCACCGCGATCGTCTCCTCCAGCGCCAACACCCGGGACGTGCTGAGGTCCATCGACGCCGAGCACCTGTTCGACGTGCGGATCGACGGCGTGGTGGCCCGCGAACGGAACCTGCCGGGCAAGCCGCGCCCCGACACCTTCCTCGCCGCCGCCCGCGACCTCGGCGTCGAACCGTCCCGCGCCGCCGTCTTCGAGGACGCGCTCGCCGGCATGGACGCCGGCCGTTCGGGACACTTCGGCTTCGTGGTCGGCGTCGACCGCGTCGGCCAGAGCGACGCCCTGTACGCCCACGGCGCCGACCGCGTGGTCAAGGACCTCGCCGAACTGGGAGGCCGGGCGTGATCACGAACCGGACGTACACCGTCGAACCCTGGTCCGTGCGCGAGACCGCGCTCAACCTCGACCTGCTGGCACAGAGCGAGTCCGTCTTCGCCCTGTCCAACGGGCACGTCGGCTGGCGCGGCAACCTCGACGAGGGCGAACCGCACGGCCTGCCCGGCACCTACCTCAACGGCGTCTACGAGACGCACCCGCTGCCGTACGCCGAAGCCGGCTACGGCTATCCCGAGTCGGGCCGGACGGTCATCAACGTCACCAACGGCAAACTGCTGCGGCTGCTCGTCGACGACGAGCCGTTCGACCTGCGCTACGGGCGGCTCCGCAAGCACGAGCGCACCCTCGACCTGCGCCGCGGGGTGCTGGAACGCAGCTGCGAGTGGACCTCCCCGGCCGGCTCGACGGTGCGGGTGCGCTCCACCCGGCTGGTCTCCCTGACCCAGCGGGCCATCGCCGCCGTCGAGTACGAGGTCGAGCCCGTCGACGCCCGGACCCGGGTGGTCATCCAGTCCGAGCTCGTCGCCAACGAGAGCCTGCCGGAACCCGACGGCGACCCGCGGGCGGCCAAGGCGCTGAAGTCCCCGCTGGAGCCGGAGGAGCAGCACGCCCTCGGTTCCCGGCTGCGCCTGGTCCACCGCACCCGCGCCAGCGGCCTGCGCGTCGCCGTGGCCGCCGACCACGTCGTCGACGGCCCCGAGCAGACCACGACCAGCAGCGAGAGCAGCGCCGACGTGGCCCGGCTGACCATCACCTCCGTACTGGAACCCGGGCAGCGGCTGCGGGTCCACAAGACGGTCGCCCACGGATGGTCCGGCACCCGCTCCCGGCCCGCGATGAGCGACCAGGTCGAGGCCGCGCTCGCGGCGGCGGCCCACAGCGGCTGGGACGGCCTCCTCGCCGACCAGCGGGCCTACCTGGACGACTTCTGGGCCCGGGCCGACGTCGAGGTGCACGGCGACGAGGAGATCCAGCAGGCCGTCCGCTTCGGCCTGTTCCATGTTCTGCAGGCCGGCGCGCGCGCCGAGCGGCGGGCGATCCCGGCCAAGGGACTGACCGGCTCCGGTTACGACGGGCACGCGTTCTGGGACACGGAGATGTTCGTGCTGCCCGTGCTGACCTACACGGAGCCCAGGGCCGTCGCCGAGGCGCTGCGCTGGCGCCAGGACACCCTGCCCGCCGCCCGGGACCGCGCGGCCCAGCTCGGCCTGCGCGGCGCCGCGTTCCCCTGGCGGACGGTCGAGGGCTCGGAAGGGTCCGCCTACTGGCCGGCCGGCACTGCCGCCTTCCACGTCAACGCCGACATCGCCCATGCCGCGGTGCGCTACGTGGCGGCCACGGGCGACACGGACTTCGAACGCGACACCGGCCTGGAACTGCTGGTGGAGACGGCCCGCCTGTGGCGGTCCCTCGGTCACCACGACCACCACGGCGTCTTCCACATCGACGGCGTCACCGGCCCGGACGAGTACAGCGCCGTCGCCGACGACAACACGTACACGAACCTCATGGCCCGGGCGAACCTCCTCGCGGCGGCCGACGTCTGCGAACGCCACCCGGACGAGGCGGCCCTCCTCGGCGTCGACGACGAGGAGAGCGCCAACTGGCGGGACGCCGCCGAGGCGGTGCACGTCCCGTACAACGCCGAGGTCGGCGTCCACGAGCAGAACGCGGGATCCACCCGCTACCAGCGCTGGGACTTCGCCGGGACCCGTGCGGACCAGTACCCCCTGATGCTGCACTTCCCCTACTTCGACCTCTACCGCAAGCAGGTGGTCAAGCAGGCCGACCTCGTCCTCGCGATGTACACGTGCGGCAGCTACTTCGACGCCACCTGCGACGAGGAGCAGATCGCCCGCAACTTCGCCTACTACGAGCCGCTGACGGTCCGGGACTCCTCGCTGTCCGCGTGCTGCCAGGCCGTGATCGCCGCCCAGACGGGCCATCTGCGCCTGGCGTACGACTACGTCGCGGAGGCCGCGCTGATGGACCTGGCCGACCTGGAGCACAACACCCGCGACGGACTGCACATCGCCTCCCTGGCCGGTACCTGGATGGCGCTGGTCGCCGGGTTCGGCGGCACCCGCCGCCACGGCGACACCGTCCGGTTCGCCCCGCGCCTGCCGGAGAAGTTCAGCCGCCTGGCCTTCCGGCTCCAGTTCCGCGGCCGGTGCCTGCGCGTGGAGATCGAGGCGGGCAAGGCGACGTACACGCTGCTGACCGGACCACCGCTGACGATCGGTCACCACGGGACGGAGGTGGCCGTGAACGGGGACGGCCCCGTCACCCGCGCCATCCCCGCTCCGAAGCGGCGTCCGACGCCCGAACAGCCCCCGCACCGCCGCCCGAACGCCCATGGAAGCCCGGGGACCGAGGCATGAAGGGGGCGGCGTCAGGCGACTGGCCGTATTCCACCCTGCGCATCCGAGGCCCGCGGGTTAGTTTGACCATGTTTTCCCGGGCTCCCGTCCGCGGCGGCAGGAGGTGAACAGCGGGCGAGGGCACGACGAGCGGAAGTGAGGGGCGGACGATGGCCGACGGCGCCAACGCCACCGTCCTCGGCGGGGGACGACGCGAACCGACGACGGCGTCCGGCACTGCCCGGCCCGGCCGCGCCGACCGCCTGTTCGCCGCGGTGGCCGGTGTCTTCGTCCTCGCCCAACTGCTGCTCGTGCGCCCCGGCATGGGCCTCGGCTGGGACGAGACCGTGTACGTCAGCCAGGTCACCTCCCACACCCCGGCCGCCTTCTTCAGCGCGCCGCGCTCCCGCGGCGTCTCCCTGCTGGTGGCGCCCGTCGCGTCCTGGTCGTCGTCCACCGAACTGCTGCGCGTCTACCTCGCCCTGCTGTCCGGCCTGGGCCTCTTCCTGGCCCTGCGCGCCTGGCGCGGACTGTTCCCGGCCCGGGTGCTGGCCACCGGGGGCGTGTTCTTCGCGACCCTCTGGGTGACCCTGTTCTACGGTCCGCAGGCCATGCCCAACTACTGGGTCGCGATCGGCGCCCTGATCTGCGTCGGCTGCCTCGTGCGCGTCCGGGAGGCAGCGGCAGCCTCCGGCCGGGCGGCGCTGTGGGGTGTCGTGGCCGGTGCCGCGCTCATGGCGTGGATGCGGCCCACCGACGCGGTCTGGGTGGCCGTGCCCCTGCTGGTCCTCGTCCTGGTACGCCGCCACTGGCGGCTCCTGCTCGCCCTCGTGGGCGGTCTGGCGGCCGGGGGAGCCGAGTGGGTGATCGAGGCGTACACCGGCTACGGCGGCCTCGGGCAGCGGCTGCACGAGGCGTCCCGCATCCAGGGCGACCTGGGCTGGCACTTCGCCGTCGACGACCAGTTGCGCAGCCTCGGCGGACGCGCGCTGTGCCGGCCGTGCACCGGGTCGATGCCGCACCCGGTCATCACCCTGTGGTGGTTCGTCCTCCCGCTGCTCGCCGTGCTCGCCCTGGTCGTCGCCGTCCGGGCCCGGCGCACCGCCCGCACGCTGATTCCCCTGGCCTGCGCCACGACGGCCGCCCTGCCCTACCTCTTCATGATCGGATACGCGGCCCCCCGCTTCCTGCAGCCCGCCTACGCCCTGCTCGCGATCCCGGTCGCCGACGCGCTGTGGCACCTGGTCGGAGCGCCGGGCGGCCGGTGGCGCCCGGTGGCCGCCACCCTGGTCGCGCTCGGACTGGCGGGGCATCTGGCGGTGCAGCTCGTCGTCCTCGTGTACACGGTGGACCGCAACACCGACACCCGCCGCGACTGGGCCCGCACCGCGGACGAACTCCACCGGCTCGGCGTCCGCCCGCCCTGCCTGCTGACCGGGCACGAGGCGATCCCGATCGGCTACTACACCGGTTGCTCCTCCGGCGCGACCAGCGGCAACAACGAGAACACCACCGTGGCGGAGATCGTGCGCACCGCCCGGCGGATCCCCGTCGCCGCCATCACCGGCCCGGGCGGCGCCCCGCCGGCCTACGCCCGTTCCTGGGATCTCCACCGCATCGGCGACCTGAGCGTCCGCGTCGCCCCTCCGGCCTGACCCCGCGGGCCGGACGACGGTGCCCGGGGCGTTTCCCGCCCGCGCGCGTCAGGTAGGAACTCGGGTGTCGGTACCGGCGCGGGGCGCGGACACGAGGGGGCACGGTATGGCGGGCAGGGAGACGGACGGCCGGCTGGGGGAGGAGTTCTTCACCCCCGGCACGTCCTCGTTCACCGAGTTCCTGGCGGCACACCGCCCGGAGCTGCTGGTCACTCGACGGGTCCTCCCGGACGGCGTGCGCGCGGCACCCGGCCGGACACCGCACGGCACCACGGTGCTCGCCCTCACCTACCGCGACGGCGTGCTGATCGCCGGCGACCGCAGGGCCACCATGGGCAACCTCATCGCACAGCGCGACCTGGAGAAGGTGCACCCCGCCGACGACCACACCGCGGTCGCCTTCGCGGGCACCGTCGGCCTCGCGCTCGACATGGTGAAGCTGTACCAGGTCGAGCTGGCCCACTTCGAGAAGATCGAGGGCGCCCCCATGACCCTCGGCGCGAAGGCCAACCGGCTGGCCGGGATGGTCCGGCAGAACCTCGGCCAGGCCATGCAGGGCCTCGCCGTCGTCCCGCTCCTCGCCGGCTACGACCTCACGGCACCGGGCGGCGGCCGCGGCCGCGTCTTCGGCTTCGACGCCGCCGGCGGCCGCTACGAGAAGGCCGACTTCCACGCCGAGGGCTCCGGCTCCCCGTACGCCCGCGGTGCGCTGAAGAAGCTGTTCCGCAGGGACCTGGTCCGGCGCGAGGCCGCCCTGGCCGCGCTGCAGGCCCTGTACGACGCGGCGGACGAGGACTCGGCGACCGGCGGCCCGGACATCGGGCGGCGGATCTACCCCGTCGTGTCGGTCGTCACCGAGGAGGGCTTCGAGCGGCTGCCGGAGGACGAGACGGAGGAGCTGAGCCGCGAGATGGTCCGGCAGCGGCGAACGCGGCCGGACGGCCCGGCCGCCGAGGTGTGACGGGCCCGCGCGGAGGCCACCGCGGGGCCGGAGGCCCGGGCGGGCGGAGCCGGCGAGGTTAGAGATCGCGTTTCGGGAAACGCGAATCACGCACGTGAACCAGGCGACGCACCGCGAGAGGGAGGCAGCGATGGGCACGGACCCGATGGCCGACGACGCCTACCAGCCCACCGGAACCAACGAGGAGCAGGAGGACGCCGCGCCCCTCGACCTCCAGGACGCCGTCGACGAGCGGACCTACGACGACACGCTCGACGAGGGCTACTCCCCGCCGGAGAAGCCCCTCGGAGTGACCAAGCACGGCACGACGGCCGCCGAGCAGCACGACGGCGAGACCCTCGACGAACGGCTGGCCCAGGAGGTCCCCGACACCTCCGAGCCCGCCGGGGACGGCGTGGGCGACCTCCCCGGGGGCACGGGCGAACCGGTCGACCCCGAGGCCGGCACGGAGCGGTCCGGCCGTCTGGTGGCCCCGGACGAGGGCGTGCGCACGGACACGACCAAGGAGAGCGTCGCCGAGGACGTGGGCATCGACGCGGGCGCGGCCGGCGCCGAGGAGGCCGCCGTGCACGTCGTGGAGGACGACACGGCACTGCCGGACGAGCGGTAGCCGAAGCAGCGGGAGGGCCCCCGGCCCCGGACGGACCGTCCGGGGCCGGGGGCCCTCCCCGTGTCAGGGCAGCAGCTTGTCGAGGGCCGCGGGGCCCTCGTCGGCCAGCTTGCGCTTGGCCCATTCCAGGTTGCGCTCGGTGAGGTCCCTGCCGGCGGCCAGGACGATGTCCTCCGGCGACACGTCGGTGCCGTTGCGGGTGTGGAGCAGATTGTCCGGGGTGGCGCGGTCGTCGGCCGCGCGGACCTCGGACGGCCGGGAAGCGCCGGGCTGTGACGTCGACATGATCTCAAGCTCCTCGGGTCCGATTCACGGGTTCGGTCCCGGTGCTGACATCGGTCCCGAATCTCCCTGTATCACCGTAACGTCCCCGCCCGATGCCCGCTGTGCCACTTCTGAGCCGTTCGTGGCCCGACGGGCCGCAGGGGACTGTGGGACGTTCCCCGGAGCCCCGGAACGCCGAGGAGGTGCACGCACGCCACCTCACCGGTCAGCCGGCGGGGACGGTGTGAGCACGAGCATCGTGACGTCGTCCTGCACGTCCGGGCAGAACCGTACGAGCTCCGCCCAGACCCGCTCGGGAAGCACGGCGGGGTCCTCGTCGGCCAGCGCGCTCAGCCGGTCGGCCAGCGGGAAGAACGCGCCGCCGTCGTCCCTCGCCTCGACCACGCCGTCGGAGGCGAGGAAGAGCCGGTCACCGGCGTGCAGGGACACCGTGCAGGACCTGATGGAGCCCGCGTCCTGCAGACCGAGCCCGAGCGGCGTCCACGGCGCGATCTCCAGCTCCGTCGCCGTCGCTCCCCGCAGCAGGACGGGCGGCGGACTGCCGCAGACGACGACGCGCACCTGCCGGGCGTCCACGGAGAACTCCAGCAGCGTGGCCGTGGCGAACAGCTCGGCGTGCCTGGCGCCCGCCGAGTCCACCAGCAGTCTGCGGTCGAGGCGGGCGGCCACCGCCGCCAGGTGGGGCTGGTCGAGCACCGCCTCCCGGAACGCCCCGAGCAGGGACGCGACCGTCGCCACCGCCGACAGGCCGTGCCCCTGCACATCGCCCATCACGGCCCGCACGCCGTGGGGCCCGCCGCGCACGTCGAAGAAGTCGCCCCCGACGAGCGTCCCGTGCTGCGCCGCCCGGTACAGCCCCGTACAGCGCACCGGTCCGACCCGCTCGGGCAGCGGGGGCACGACGGCGTGCTGCGCGGCCTCGGCGACCGTGCGCTCCAGGGTCAGCTGGGCGTCGCGGCGGCTGCGCACGAAGGACACGAACACGCTGAGCACGGCGACGAAGGCGACGGTGAGCAGGTCGGTGTCGCCCGGCCGGTTGAGCTGCAGGTTCGGGACGGTCAGCAGGGCGACCACGGTGCCGCCGAGCAGCGCGGTCGCCAGCGGCCCGTACGACAGGACGGCCAGCGGAGGGATGGCGCCCAGCAGGAAGCCGATGTCCAGCGGGTCGCGGCTGAGGAGTGCCGCGGCGCAGATGGCGACGACGAGGGCGAGCGGAAGCACGCGCACCCAGCGGGGTGGCGGCGCCCCGCGCAGCCATCCCCGCCGGTCCTCGGCCCGGCCCGGCGCCACGGCGGACGGCTTTCCCACATCACCACGCTCCTACGTCGCCCCACCCCACGCACGCCGAGCCGGGCCCGTACGGCTCAGAACGCGGTGAGCGTCAGCCGGATCCCGGTGGGAGCGGTGTCCTGGATGTAGGAGGCGAAGTCGGCCACGTCGTCGAAGGCGAAACCGTACGCCCTGCCGTCCTCGGTGGCCGCGTGCATGGCCTTGGCGTAGTGGTTGGTCAGGCCGGTGCGGTAGAAGGCCGCGGCGTCGGTCGTCGGCTGGTCGGCGAAGGAGAGCAGGGTGGAGCGGTTGAAGCCGGCCCCGAGGACCGCGGCGACGGGACCGGTCGTGCCGTCGTTGGGTGCCGCGAGCGCGCCGTCGCAGAACAGCACGTCCCGGGTGGACGGCCTGGCGAAGGACACCTGGGCGGGCCCGTCGAACGTCAGCCGGTCGCCGCGCACCCGGCCGGTGAAGGTGCCGGCGTTCGTGGTGATCCTGAGGTCCTTGCCGGTGTAGGCGCTCCAGACCTCGTCGATGTACGGGGCGAGGTAGTCCTCGGGGAACAGGCCGGCGTCCAGGCCGTGCCCCGGGGCGATCACACGGGTGTCGTCCACGACCAGCGGCGCGAACTCCTCGACCTGCCGCACCGCCGCGAAGGCGGCGGCCCGGCCTCCCGCGCGCACCGTGCCCGTCGTCTGGTCCTTCGCCCCGGTCAGCCGGATGCTCAGCGGCACGCTGAACATGTCGACCATGGTGGTGTTGCAGAACATGCCGGCGGCGTTGTACGTGAACTCGGCACAGTCGTGCAGCACGCCATGGCTGGGATCGGACGTCACCCAGCCCGCCGGGTACTGCAGCGCGGGGTTGCCGGCGCCGTCCGTGACCACCTTGAACCTCAGCTTCTCGCCGAGCGCCACGTAGATCCGGCCGGACATGTGGGGCAGGGACAGCCGGGTCTCCCCGCTGCCGGCGAGGCCTATGGCGTAGTCGGTGTAGCCGTCGGGGCCGTTGTCCGACAGGGCGACCGGTGCCAGGGTGCCGTCGGGGGTGACCCGTACCTGCCGGCCGTCCTGGTTGCCCACGATGTAGACGTGGACGTCGGCGTTGCCGAAGGAGCCGGTGCTGTTGACGATCGTCAGCGGCAGGGACCCGGCGGCCGGGGCCGCCTCGGCGTCCGGGGTGGTGCCGGCCAGGGCGTGGGGCGCCACGGCGGCGACGGCGGGGGCGGCCACGACCGCCCCGCCGAGAGCGACGAGCAGCTTGCGGCGGGCGAGTGAACGCTGGTGACGAGGAGTCATGTGGGGGCCTCCGACGATTTTTGAGCAGGACATGACAGACTGAGAGCGCTCTCAGATCGTGGGCTGATGGTACGCAGCGGGGGTGCCTCGGCCAACCGGTGCGGCAGGTCTCGAACGCGTTCGCGCTGGTGCGGCTCGGGCGCCAGGGCGTTGCGCGTGAACGCTTAACCGCCGTTTAAGGCCCCATTAAGGACGTCCCGCCGCGGTGCTCCGCGACGGAAAAGCGGTGGCGGGACTCGCGGGCGGCCCCGTACCGTGTGACGCCACGCCACCCGAGACCGAGGGAAGGAGGGCAGAGCCGTGCAGTACACACCACCCCCGCGCTCCCTCCCCGTCGTCCCGGCGTGCCGTCCGTGAACCCACCGGGAGCGCTCCACGCACCACGCATCCCGGAGGAATCCGTGACCGATCCGGTCATCCGCGCGCTCGACGCGAGCGACGCCCATCTCTTCGACACCCTGCCCGACCCACTGGGCGCCCGTGAGGCGCACCGGCAGACCCGGCACCGCCCCGACTGGAAGCGGGTGGCCCTGCGCGACGGCACCGTCGTCGCCCGCGGCGCCTGGTGGGGCGGCCCCGACGACGCCGAACCCCTCGTCGTCAACTGGTTCGACGTGGCCGAGGGCGAGGAGGAAGCGGGCGCGGAGCTGCTGCGGACCGCTCCCCGGCAGGTCGACCTCGAACTGAACCTGCCCGCCGCCTGGCGCGAGGACCCCGCCCTGCGCTCCGCCGCGCGGGCACGTTTCGCCGCCGCGCGGGCGGCCGGCTACGAACTCCTGGTCGAACGCTTCCTGTACCGGTGGACGCCGGAGTGCGGACTGCCGCAGCGCCCGGGACGGCTCGACTTCCGTCCCGAGCCGGACGACGCGGTCTTCTTCGACGCGCTGCGCCGCATCCACTCCGTCACCCTGGACGCCCACGCGCTGATGGCCGTTCGGCAGGGCGGGCTCGACCGGGCCGCGCAGGAGGAGCTGGACTTCTTCCGGTGGTGTCCGTCGCCGCGGGAGTGGTGGCAGGTGGCGTACACCCCGCGGGGCGAGCCGGTGGGCATCCACATCCCGGCGCACAACCCCTCCGGCCCGTGCGTCGGTTTCATCGGCGTCCTGCCGGAGCAGCGCGGGCACGGCTATGCCTACGACCTCCTGGCCGAGTGCACCCACTTCCTGGCCGACCGGGGCGCGGAGTTCGTCGCCGCCGCCACGGACCGCGGGAACCACCCCATGGCCGCCCATTTCGCCAAGGCCGGCTATCCGGTCGTGCGGGAACGCGTCAACTTCCGTCCCCGCACGGCCGGACAGCGGTGAGTCAGGTCTCCGGCAGGCTGCCGACGACCGTCACGGGCGGCGGATTCGCAGGCGTGGGCACCTGGATCAGGAAGGGGACGAACTCGATCTGCCCGTTCTGGTGCAGATGCCTGTACGAAACCCGATAGCACACCACTCTGTCGGGCTCACTCACGGTGGCGTAGCACGTGAGGACCTGCGGGAGCGCCACCACCTGGGAGCGCTGCGGCCGAGTGGTGAACTCACTCGCCGTGGCGCCCCAGGCGCTCCCCGTGAGGAAGCAGAGAGTCGCTGCCGCGGCACCGACGCTCCGCAAGGCGATCTTCCCCATACGTCATCACCCCGAAGGTGGGCGTCGAAGAACCAACGCTACCGCGGACGCCGCACATAGGCGTCCGCTCCCGCGCTGCGCGGGCCCGGGGCCACGTCGTCGGCCGCCGAGGCGAAGGCCACCGTCCGTCCCCGGGCGTCGAGCGGCCGGTTTCCGGTGGTCGCCTGCACCGGCGTGCCGGCCGTGTCGGCGATCGCCACCCGGGTGCGGCCGCTGTGCAGGTCGCGCAGGTACCAGGTGCCCGGATCCGACGACCCGGCCGTGAACGCCCGGAAGAGCAGGTAGCGGCCGTTGCCGTTCAGCGCCCCGTCGGCGGTCGAGAGAGCGGGATCGGGTGCCTCGACGATGCGCAGGGCGTCGGTGCGCAGGTCGCGGACGAAGACGTTGGAACCGGTGCCGTTGGTGTCCTCGGGACCGAGGTCGGCGGCGGTCGAGGTGAAGGAGGCGTAGCGGCCGTTGCCGCTGATGCCGGCCTGGGACGCCCTGCCCTGGGCCCGGGTGCCGTCCGGCCGGGTGTGCAGCGACCGGGACGTCCCGGTGAGCGGATCCGCCACCACCACGTCGGAAGCCGGATTGTCGTACGGCCAGTAGCTGAAACTCGAGTACACCAGGACGCTGCCGTCGTCGCTGAGCAGCGGGGTGTGGGACCGGTGCAGGTTGAACGACTGCTGCGTCAGCTGCCCGGTACGCATGTCGCGCACGGCGACCCTCGCGCCGGGCCGGGGAACGGTCTCGCTCACGGCGAACGCGACGTACCGGCCGTCGGCGCTGACGGACGCGTGCAGGGCCCACGTCATGTAATGGCCGAGGTCGTTGCCGACGTACTTCAGTCCCCCGGTCCGCAGGTCGCGCCAGTAGACCGACGGCTTGTCGTGGACCTCGCCCGGGATCAGGTCGGGCTGGGCCGACACGAAGACCGCGTACCGGCCGCTCGCGCTGATCGCCCCCGCGGTCGCGCCGAGCCCGGCCTGGCCTCCGGCGGCGTCCGTGCTGACGCGCTGGGTCCGGCCCGTCCTCAGGTCCCGCACGAAGACGTCCGGGGCGCCGTTGGTGTCGCCGGGGACCAGGTTGGAGGCCCACGAGGTGAACACGGCGTAGCGGCCGTCGGCGCTGAGTGACGGCGCGTCCGACTTCCCGTCGGCGTCCTGGGTGAGCCGGACGGTGTGCGCGGCCTTCGGCTTCTTCTTCCCGTGCTGCTCGTGATGCGCGCCCTGCGGTGCGGCCTGTGCTCCTGCGGGCGTCAGCAGCGCCGCGACGCACGCGGCGGCCACGACCGCGGTCGCGGCTCCGAGTCTGCTTCGCATGAATGCGGTTCCCCCTTCGGAGAGCGGTCGGTGTGTGCTCGGTCAGCGCGACGTGTGGACGTACACGTCGCCGCCCGGACTCGGCGTGCCCGGCGCCAGGGCGCCGTCGGTGGAGGAGAAGACGACGGTGCGGCCGCGGGCGTCGACCGGCCGCTCTCCGGTCGTCGCAGCGGCGGGAGTCCCCTCCGGTGTCCGGCTGACCGGAGTGGTGCGTCCGGTGCGCAGGTCGGTCCGGTACAGGTGGGTGGTGCCCCAGGTGGTGCCGGACGGCGTGAAGCCGAAGACGACGTACCGGCCGTCGCCGCTCAACGACGGGGCCGTGCTGTGGCCCTGCGGGGCCGGGGCGTCGAGGCGCCGGACGGTCCTGTCGCGGAGGTCGGTGACGAACACGTCGTGTCCCGCGCCGTTGGGGTCCTCGCCGGGCACCAGGTCGGTCGCCCACGAGGCGAACGCGGCGACCCGGCCGTTGCCGCTGATCGCCGGGGAGCCCGAGAGCGAGGTGGTGGTGGAGCCGTCCACCGCCACGTCCAGCCGCCGCGACTCACCGGTCCTCAGGTCCACCAGGAACACCCTGGACGGCGGCTTCTGCACCGGTGCGGGGACGCTCTCCCAGTAGACGAGCCGACGGCCGTCGTCGCTGAGGTGGGCCTCGGCCGCCCAGCCGGACTCCAGGACCGTCAGCTCGCCGGTGGCGAGGTCCCGTACGGCGGTGCGGTGGGCGGGACGGCCGCCGTTGTTCTGCCGCGCGGTGAAGGACACGTAGCGTCCGTTCGCGCTGAGGGAGGCCCCCACCAGGGTGCCCCGCACCGGGTACAGGTCGTCGGCGCCGCCGACCCAGGCGGTCGAGCCGGTCTTGAGATCACGGCGGAAGTACCCGGTCCGCTCCTGTCCCTCGATGAGGTCGCGCGACTCGAAGACGACGTAACGGCCGCCGGCACTGATCACCGGTGACCTGCCGCCGTACGGCGCCTGGGCGCCGTCCGCGGTCAGGCTGATCCTCGTGGTGCGGCGGTTTCGCAGGTCGTGCACGAAGACGTCCGGAGCGGCGTTGGTGTCGCCCGGCACGAGGTTGTCGGCGAACGACCCGAAGACGACGTAGCGGCCGTTCGCGCTGACCGAGGCGTCGCCCGAAGCGCCGTTCGCTCCCTGGGTGATGCGCTGGACGGAGAGCGCCTCGGGCTTCTTCCGCTGCTCGTACGGCGACGCGAGGGCGCCCGCGGGCGCCAGGAGCGTCGTGGCGCTCGCCGAGGCCACGACCGCGATCATCATGGATCTGAGCTTTCCGCGCATGAATCCCCCCTGATTCATCCGTGCCCGGCCCCCACCGGGCACCCGCCCGATACAAGCCCAACTCCCGTCCCCTGACAATCCGTTGATTGCTGTACAACCCGGTGGAGAGATCAGCGGTCCGTGCGCGCGGTCCGTCGCCCGGCGGTGCGGAGCCGCCCCGGGTGCGCCGGGTGTCCTCGGGCCCGGTGTCGGTGCCGGGTGGCATGCTGTTCGGCACGGCGATCACGGCATGCGGGCGGCGGAGGCTTTGTGGGGTTCGAGGGCGAGATCTGGCGCGTGCGCGGCGACGGCCAGGAGGTCGGGGAGATCCTGATCGACGACGCCGACTTCCCCTGGTTGTCGGGCCGGTTCAGCGCCGGTCCGGGGTTCGGTGCCGTCCGGGACCTGTTCGCCCGTGAGCTCGCCCTCGCGGAGCGGGACGACGAGGATCACTGGAGCGAGTGGGAAGCGGTCCACGACGAGATCCGAGGACGCGTGTCGCTGGCCTCGCCCGACGGCCCGGTCGCCGAGTTCCTCCTGCACATCCAGGGTGACCGGGCCTGGTTCCGGTGGAGCGACGAACCCTTCGGGCAGGAGCGGTCCGACGGCTGACCGGGGTCAGGTCCCGCCGTTCAGCAGGGCCTCGGCCTCGGCGAGGATCTCGGTGATCCGCAGGCCGAACGCGGCGTCGCAGGGGTGCGGTCGCCCGCCCTCGGCGGAGGCGAGGAGGGCGTCCGCGGCCCGCACGAGTGCGGGCACCGGTCCCTCCGTGGTCTCCGGGAGCAGCGTCGCACCGGCCCGGCCCCGCAGTTCCACCGCCGCCCCCGCCGCGGCGGGCGGCGCCGTCAGGCTGAGCGTGAGCGTGCTGGACGCGCCGCCGGTGTGGTCGAGGACCAGATGGACGGTGTCCCCGGGCCCGTGCGCGGCCGCCGCGACCCGCCGGGTGTCCCCGAGGACGGGCAGCAGCACGGACAGGGCGTGCGGGCCGACGTCCCACAGAGCGCCCTTCTCGCGCCGCCACGGCGAGTCCGCGAACGGACCGTCGCCGGTGAACACCGCGCCGAGCCACTCGGCCCGGGCCGTGAACCAGCCGTCCGAGGAGGCCTGTTCGGTGATCCACGCCTCGGTCTCGGACTGGAACCGGGTGGTGAGGAAGACGACCGAGGAGACACCGGCCTCCCGCACCGCATCGACCACCGCACGGCCCTGCGGCACCGTCGCCGCGAGCGGTTTGTCCAGCAGCAGATGGCACCCGGCTCGCGCCGCCCGCACCGCCAGTTCGGCCTGCACGCCGGGAGGGAGCGCGACCGCGACGGCCTCCACGTCGGCCAGCAGGGCGTCCACGTCGTCGTAGGCGCGGGTGCCGTGACGGTCCGCCAGTTCCCAGGCGGCCTCGGGCCGTCGCCCCCACACGCCCACGAAGTCCAGGCCCTCGTGCCGACGCAGGGCGGGCGCGTGCGCCATGTCCGCCCAGGGGCCGGTGCCGAGCAGTCCGATGCGCATGCCGCCGCCTCTCCACGGTGCCGGTCCTCACGGTGACCACCGTGCACGGTGGCCGGTCGAGGCCGAGGGTGTCACACGGACCTGGCGGGGGCGCAACCCCGCACGGCAGCCGCCGCGGTCCGCTTCCGGCCTCCCTCGCCCCATGCCTCACGGGAGACCGGTGATTCTGCCGATCCCCCCGACCGCACCGCCCCTCGACAGTGGCACCGCCAGCACATCGGCGAAACCCGGTCGGCGGATGTCCGGGGACGCGACCCCACGCGTTCCCGGGCCGTGCGCGACCGCCGGCCGGTTCCCTCGCCACGACAGAGAGGACGACTCGTCGTGCACCAGCACCCCCACACCCACACCGCCTCCCGGGCCTCCCGCCCGGCGTCCGGCGGGATGCGGCGGCGACTCGCCGGAGTGACGGCGGCCATCGTTGCCGTCGTCGGGCTCGGCACCCTCAGCGGCCCGGGCGCCCACGCCGCCGACAACCCCTACGAGCGCGGCCCGGCGCCCACCGAGGCCGGCATCGAGGCCCTGCGCGGCCCGTACGCCGTGTCGGAGACGAGCGTCTCCTCGCTCGCCGTCACGGGATTCGGGGGCGGCACCATCTACTACCCCACGAGTACCAGCGACGGGACCTTCGGCGCCGTCGTCATCTCGCCCGGCTTCACCGCGTACCAGTCCTCCATCGCCTGGCTCGGACCGCGCCTGGCCTCGCAGGGCTTCGTGGTGTTCACCATCGACACCAACACCACGCTGGACCAGCCCGACTCCCGGGGCCGGCAACTGCTCGCGGCCCTGGACCACCTCACCGAGCGCAGCTCCGTCCGCGGCCGGATCGACAGCAGCCGGCTCGGAGTCATGGGCCACTCGATGGGCGGGGGCGGCAGCCTGGAGGCCGCGAAGTCCCGTCCGTCCCTGCAGGCCGCGATCCCCCTGACGCCCTGGAACCTGGACAAGACCTGGCCCGAGGTCAGCACACCGACGCTGATCGTGGGAGCCGACGGGGACACGGTCGCACCGGTCGCCTCCCACTCCGAGCCGTTCTACTCCAGCCTGCCGGCCGCCACGGACCGCGCCTACCTGGAGCTGAACAACGCCACGCACTTCTCGCCGAACACGTCGAACACGACGATCGCGAAGTACAGCATTTCCTGGCTCAAGCGGTTCATCGACAACGACACCCGCTACGAGCAGTTCCTGTGCCCGCTGCCGCGGCCGAGCCTGACCATAGAGGAGTACCGGGGCAACTGCCCGCACGGCTCCTGACGGCTCCCGGCACCTCTCCGGCACCATCCGGCGGCGGTCGCGGACACGCGGGCGCCGCCGGCGCTGTGCCGGTGCACGGTCCCGGGGGCCGCGCACTGGGCAGCGGCACACGCCGTCACCCGCCCGCACCGGGCGAAAACGCAGGTGACACGGCCGACGGGCCTGCGAGCCGGCGCCGACCAGTGGCTTCCGCCCCAGGTTACGCGCGCGTAACCTCCGGGGAATGACCGGAGAGACGACGGTACGTGAGGCCGTGCGGATCCACGGCCGGGACGCGGGGCGGCGTGCGGTGGGCGCGCTGCTGGAGCGCCTGCGCGGTCACAGCGGCCGGCTCGTCGTGACCGGTGAGCCCGGTCTCGGCCGTACCACCCTCCTCCACTGGGCCGCCCGCTCCTTCGACGCGGGGCCGGTCGTGGGCCTGGAGAACGGACCGGACGGACTCACGGCCGTCGGCCACGACGGCCGGCGAACGACGGTCCCGGGGGCCGCAGTCGCGCCGGAGCGACTGCTCGCCACGCTACGGGCGGCGGCGGGAGCCGTCGACGCGCCGCTGCTCGTTTGGGTCGACGACGCGCATCAGTGGGACGCCCCGGCCCGGGCCCTGCTCGGCCGCGCGGCACAGGATCCACACACCGGAGGCCGGGTCGGCCTGCTCCTCTCCGTCGCCGGACACCGTGCCGTCGACCCCGAGTTGGCCCACCTGCCCGTCGTACGCCTGGACCCGCTGACACCGCAGCAGGCCGACGCCCTGCTCGACGACGTGACCGACGGCGCCGCCGACCCCGCCGTACGCGAGCGCCTGCTGGCCGAGGCGGAGGGGAACCCGGCCCTGCTGCTCGCCCTGACCCGGCGCCTGTCACCGGCCGAACTGCGCGGCCACCGCCCGCTGCCACGGCCCCTGGCCGACGCCGGGACCCTGGCGGACGTCGTGGGACGGGCCGTCCTGTGCGCGCCGTCGCCCGAAGAGCGGGACCTCCTGCTGACGGTGGCGGCGGCGGTACGGGCGTCGGACACCCCGGACGTCGACGCCGGCCTCGTCCTCGCCGCCGTACGGCACCCGCGGACCGCCGCGCCGCCGCCGTGCCCGGCGCCACCGCCCGAGTACCTCGCCCTGGCGGAGGGCCGGCTCCGATTCCTCAGTCCGCTGCTCGGCCGGGCCGTCCACGCCACCGCGGCGCCCGACCGGCGCCGTGCCGCGCACCGGGCCCTCGCGCACGTCCTGGAAGCCGGCGGACACCGGCTCCCCGGTCTGCTGCACCGCTCCTGGTCCCTGCCCGCAGGCGCGTCCGCGCCGACGCTCGCGGACCGGCTGGCGGCGCACGCGGCCGACAGCACGGCCACCGTCTCCTACCGGCAGCGCGCGCTGGCGTACACCCGCGCCGCGGAGCTGACGGCGCACGGCCCGGCACGGGCGGAGCGGTACACCGCCGCCGCCGAACAGGCACTGCTCGCCGGACGGCCGGACCGGGCACGCCCGTTGCTCGCCGCCGCCCGCGACTGCGGCGGCCCGGCCGCGGTACGGGGGCGGGCCGAGCTGGTGCGCGGACTGACGGAACTGCGGGACGGTCCCGTCGGCGACGCCCACCACTCCCTCCTGCTGGCCGCGACCCTGCTCGCCGCGGACGCCCCCGACCAGGCCGCGTCGGCCGCTCTCGCCGCGGCCGACGCGGCCTGGTCGGCGGGGGACCTGACGGCCTGCCTGACGGCACTGGGCACGGAACAGTGCCGTCCGGACGGCACGGAGCCGCCCGGAGCAGGAGACCCGGACCGGGCCGACCAGCCGGGAACCGCCGAGCCACCGGACGAGCCCGCCACC
Organism: Streptomyces viridiviolaceus; assembly: GCF_014650995.1. GTDB lineage: Bacteria > Actinomycetota > Actinomycetes > Streptomycetales > Streptomycetaceae > Streptomyces > Streptomyces viridiviolaceus. Next base: position 211,039 of record NZ_BMWA01000013.1, on the reverse strand, counting down.
CCGTGCCCCGCGGACGGACCCGCCGCAGTCCGCGATCCGGGACCCGCGTCCCGCCCCCTCGGCCCCGACCCCGTGCGCGACCACCGCCTCGGCATGCGGGCGTTGCTCGAAGGACGACTCGACCGGGCCGCCGTGCCCCTCGGGCAGGTGGTGGACCGGGCCGGGAGCGACGACCGGCCCGAGGGGCTGCTGCGGTCGGCGGCGGCCGCCCTGCTGCTGGGGGACGTGGACGCCGCCCGCCGGGCGGGCGCCCGGGCCCTGGCCGCGGCCCGGCACGTCGGCTCGCACGCGCTGGTGCCGCAGGCGCTGGAGTACCTCGCCTACGCCGAACTGCGCGCGGGCCGGCACGCGCAGGCCCGGGCCCACGCCGAGGAGGGGCTGCGCACCGCGCTGCGGGCCGGGCAGCGCAACACGGCGGCCCACCACCACGCGGTCCTGGCGCTCGCGGGATCGATCGAGGAGCAGCCCGCCGCCGTCGCCCGGCATGTGACGGCCGCGCTGTCCATCGCGCGGCGGCACGGGCTGGCCCAGGCGGCCACCCTGGCGGAGTGGGCGGTGGCCCGGGCCGACCTCGGACGCGGCCGTCCGTTCGACGCCGCCGACCGGCTCGGCCTGCTGGTGCTGCCCGGGCCCCGGCGCGGCCACTTCGCCGTGTGGCGGCTCGCCGTGCCGTGCTTCGTGGAGGCCGCGGTCCTCGCCGGACGGCACGACGAGGCCCGTGCGCTCATGACGGACTTCGCCGGCTGGGCAGCCTTCGGCGCCGACCCGCACGCCGCCGCCCAACTGGCCCGCTGCCACGCCCTGCTGGCCCCGCCGGACCGCGCCGACGACCTCTACCGGCGCGCACTGGACCGGCACGACGAGGCGGACGGCGACTTCGAACGGGCGCGCACGGCTCTGCTGTACGGCAAGTGGCTGCGCCGGCGGCGCCGGCCGCGCGAGGCCCGCGACCGGCTCGGCACCGCCCTGGCGGGCTTCGAGCGCTGCGGCGCCGGCGTATGGGCCGAGCAGACCCGCGGCGAGCTGCGCGCACTCGGAGCCGCCTCGCCCGGGGCGGGCGCCGGGGCGCTGACCCGCCTCACGCCGCAGCAGCTGCGCATCGCGAGGCACGTCGCCGAGGGTGCCACCAACCGCGAGGTGGCGCTGGCCCTCGCGGTGAGCACCCGCACCGTCGACTACCACCTGCGGAAGGTCTTCGCGACACTCGGCGTGCGATCCCGGGTGGAGCTGGCCCGCATGGTCGAGCAGGTGGAGAAGACCGGTGCACGAGTCTAGGGACCGACCAGACGGTATGCGATCCTTCGGGGCAGGACGAGTCAGGGGACGGGCCCCGCACGGCGGACAGAGCCCGCCGCGGGACGGCCCCGGAAGCCCTAGCCAGGGGGAGGGCCGCCATGCAGCACGCCGTACGGTCACGAGCAGCGATCCGCAGCGGACTCACGCCCGTTCCACGCCCGCGGACACCGAGCGTCGCGTCGCTGATCGACGCCGACGCCCTGCGGGTCCTGCACCGGGCCGCCCGTGCCCTGCTCGACGACCTCCCCGGTCTCACCGACCGGCTGGTGGCCGTCCTGCAGGAACAGGAACCGGCCTATCGCGCCGCCATGACGAAGGACCCCACCGCGACCTGGCAGGAGGCGCACCGCTCGCTGCGGCACAGCGTGAACTCGCTGGTCGACCCCCGCGGTGCCCGGGACGCGGCCCGCCGCTGTTCCTGGCGGATCGGTGCCACGCGCGCCGAACAGGGACTGCCGCTGGACGCCCTGCTGCACGCGTTCCGCCTGGGCGGGTCGCTGGTGTGGCAGCGGCTGGTCGAGGAGACCTCCCGCACCGCACCTGAGGACGTCCGCCTGCTGGTGCACGTGGCGGCCGACGTGTGGAACTTCGTCGACGAGCACTGCACCCTCGTGGCGGACGCCTACCGGCAGACCGAGTGGCAGCTCAGCCGCCGCCGCGAGAACCGCGCCCGGCTCCTTGCGGCCGGACTGCTCGACGGCACCAGCCGCATCGCCGACCTGCCCGAGGCCGCCCAGGCGCTGGACCTGCCGGAACACGGCCGGTACGTCGTCGTCGCCGTCGCCGTCGGACCCGGTGTGCGTCCCGGTGCCGCCCGGTCCGCCGCCGTACCGGACGGAACACGGGTGCAATGGCACGCCGGCGCGGACGTCGACTACGGCATCGTCCTGCTCGGCGACGGCGACGGCGACGCCGGGCCGCCGCAACCCGTGCCGGACGGCCCGCCCCCGGGCGTCAGGATCGGCGTCGGCAGCCCCGTCGCCGGGCTGGCCGCGGTGGGCGACGCCCGCAGGCTCGCCGACACCGCCCTCGGTATCTGCCCCGCGGCCGGCGGCGCGGTCCGCCTCGACGACCACCTGCCCGCCGCCCTGGTCGTCTCCAGTCCCGAACTCGGCCGGGCCCTCGCAGGGCAGGTGCTGGGCCCGCTGCTGCGGCTGGAACCCGCGGACCGGGACGTGCTGCTGGACACCCTGACCACCTGGCTCGACTGCGACGGCTCGGCGCAACGCGCCGGCGAACGCCTCTATTGCCACCGCAACACCGTCCTCAACCGCCTGCGCCGCTGCGAGCAGCTGACCGGACGGTCCCTGGCCCGCCCGGCGGACCTCGTGGAGATCAGCCTCGCCCTGACCGCCCGCAGGCTGCTGCGCGACTAGGCCCTGCCCTGCGGGCCGGGTGAGCAGGGAGGCCGTGGTGGCTGTCGAGGCAGGTCAGCGGCGCCGGGGCGTCCAGCCGCGCGGCGGCGGAGGAGGAGGCCGGCACCAGGCGACGACGCCACTGCGGCACCCCCGCCCCTGAGCCGGTGGGGGAGGGGGTGCCGGACCCGGCGTCAGCGGCCTGATCCACCGGACGGGCCCAGGGAGGTGCGCGCCAGGACCGCCCGTGCCTGGGCATCCGCACAGACTGACCGCCCCCGGACTGGGACGCCGCAGCGACCCGGGCCGCGGCCCCTGTACGGCCACCCCCGCCCGTGCTGTCGTGAGCTCCCCCTTCCCTCGTCACCGTGCCGCTTCGGCACGGTCCCAAGGAGCCGCGATGCCCGAAGCACCACCGGACGACGAGCCCGCGCTGCACGTCGAGAGCCTCGACGTGACGTACGGGCGCGCCCTGTCCGCCCTCCGTTCCGTGTCGCTGACCGTTCCGCACGGCGGCGTCGTCGCCCTGCTCGGCGCCAACGGCGCCGGCAAGACGACCCTGCTGCGGGCCGTGTCGGGCACGCTGCGCCTGCACCGCGGCGCGGTCACCGCCGGCCGTGTCCGCTACGGCGACACGGTTCTCGACGGCCGGGACCCGGTCGCGGCGGTACGCGCCGGAGTCGTGCAGGTGCCCGAGGGCAGGCGGGTGTTCGCCGGGCTCACCGTCGACGAGAACCTCCGGGCCGGCGGGCTCGGCCTCTCCCGGCGTGCCCCGGCCCAGGTCCGCCGGGCCCGCGACCGCGTCTTCGCGCTCTTCCCGCGGCTCGCCGAACGCACCCACCAGGCCGCCGGCCTGCTGTCCGGCGGCGAGCAGCAGATGCTGGCCATCGGCCGTGCCCTCATGGCCGCACCCCGCCTGCTCCTGCTCGACGAACCGTCACTGGGGCTCGCCCCGCAGATGGTGCACCGGATCGGCGAGGTGATCCGCGAGATCAACACCCAGGGAACCGCGGTCCTGCTGGTCGAGCAGAACGCCGGCATGGCGCTGTCGCTGGCGGACCACGCCTACGTCCTGGAAGTCGGCGAGGTCGGGCTGTCCGGGCCCGCCGCCGAACTCGCCCGGACGGACGCGGTGCGCCGCCTCTACCTGGGCGAGACCGCCGACGGTCAGGGGGCCGCGTGACCACCCGTACCACCACACCCCCCGCGCTCCACGTCCGGGACGTGACCGTGCGCTTCGCCGGTCTCACCGCCCTCGACGACGTGTCCTTCACCGTCGCGCCGGGCACCCTGCACGCCGTCATCGGACCCAACGGCGCGGGCAAGTCCACCTGCTTCAACGTCCTGTCCGGCCTGTACCGGCCCGCCCGGGGCTCCGTACGGCTCGGTGACGAGGAGCTCACCCGGCTCGCCCCGCACCGGATCGCCGCCCTCGGGGTGGCCCGCACCTTCCAGAACATCGTCACCACCCAGGGAACCGTCGCCGACAACCTGATGCTGGGCCGCCACGTCCTGTCCCGCTCCGGCTTCGCCGCCAGCGCCCTGCGCCTGCCGCGGGCCCTGCGCGAACAGCGCGAACACCTCGCCGCGGCCCGCGGGATCGCCGAACTCACCGGTCTCGGAGAGCACTTCGAGACACCGGTCGCCCTGCTGTCCTACGGCGACCGCAAGCGGGTGGAACTCGCCCGCGCCCTCTGCCTGGAGCCCCGTGTGCTGCTGCTCGACGAACCCGTGGCCGGCATGAACGCCGCCGAACGCGCCCGCACCGCCGAGGTCGTCCGGGACATCCGCGCCGAACTCGGCCTCTCCGTCGTCCTGGTGGAGCACGACATGGGGCTGGTCATGCGGCTCGCCGACGAGGTCACCGTCCTCGACTTCGGCAAGGCCATCGCCCACGGCACCCCCGACGAGGTCCGCGGCGACCCCGAGGTGCTGCGCGCCTACCTCGGCACCGAGACCACGGGGGAGGACGCGGCATGACCGGCCTCCTCGACAACCTCCTGAACGGCGTCGCCCTCGGCTCGGTCTACGCCCTGATCGCCCTCGGCTTCGTCACCATCTTCAAGGCGTCCGGCGTCCTCAGCTTCGCCCACGGCTCCCTGCTGCTGCTCGGCGGCTACCTCGTCGCCGTCCTCCACGACGACCTCGGCTTCGCCGGAGCCCTGGCGCTGGCGGTCGTCGTGACGGCGCTCGTGGCCGGAGCGCTGGACCGGCTCGTCCTCCAGCGCGTCGGCACGGACTCCCACGCCGCGCACGTGCAGACCATCGTGACCATCGGCATCGACATCCTCCTCGTGACCGACCTGGCCCGCCGCATCGGCGGCGACCTGCTGACCCTGGGCGACCCCTGGGGCGACTCGGTGACCGACCTGGGGCCGGTGACGGTCGCCGACAGCCGCATCGCCGCGATCGTGGTGTCCGCGGTGGCCATCGCCGGCGCCTTCGCCCTCTTCCGGTTCACGCCCTGGGGCCTGTCCCTCAGGGCCGCCGCCGAGGACGCCGAGGCCGCTGCCCTCATGGGCGTACGCCTGACCCGGGTACGGGCGATCGCCTGGTGCCTGGCGGGCGGCCTCGCCGCGCTGGCCGCGGTCTTCCTCGTCGCGTTCCCGGCACCAGGCCTGGAGCGCACCACCGGCCAGATCGCGCTGAAGGCGTTCCCGGCCGCGATCCTCGGCGGCATGGCCTCCCCGGTCGGCGCCCTGGTCGGCAGCATGCTGATCGGCCTCACCGAGGCCCTGGTCGCCGGCTACCAGTCCGACCTGCACGTCCTCGGCGAGGGCTTCGGCGACGTCGCCCCGTACGCCGTGATGGTGCTGGTCCTCCTGGTGCGTCCCACCGGGCTGTTCGCGGCGAGAGGAGCGGCCCGTGTCTGACGTCCTCACGTCCGTGCTGCGCAGGCGGGGCTGGACCCTGCTGCTCGCCCTCCTCCTGTTCGCCCTGCCCTTCTACCTCGACGCCTTCTGGCTGCGCATCGGCCTGTTCTCCATGGCGGCGGCCATCGGGGCCGTCGGGATCGGCCTGCTCAGCGGGACCGCGGGACAGCTCTCCCTCGGCCACGCCTTCTTCCTCGCCGTCGGCGCCTACGGCTACGTATGGCTCGCGGGCGAGCCCGGACCGGGGCTGCCGCCCGCCCTCGCGGTCCTCCTCGCGGTGCTGCTGGCGGGTGCGGCGGGCGGACTGTTCAGCCCCGTCGCCGGCCGGGTGAAGGGCATCTACCTCGGTGTGGCCACCCTCGCCCTGGTCTTCCTCGGCCACCACGTCCTGCTCACGGCGGACTCCGTCACCGGTGGCTTCAACGGACGCTCGGTGCCGCCGCTGGAGCTCGGCGGCTTCTCCTTCACGGAGGCCGACCCCGGCCTCACCGTCCTGGGCGTGCCGTTCGGCGCGGAGGAACGGCTGTGGTACCTGGGCCTCGCCCTGTTCGCCCTCACCTGGTTCACCGCCCGCGGACTGCTGCGCGGCCGCCCCGGCCGCGCCCTGGTGGCGCTGCGCGACAGCGAGACCGCCGCATCGGTGATGGGGGTGCACGTCGCCAAGTACCGCTCGGCCGCGTTCGTCGTCTCCTCGATGTACGCGGGCCTCGCCGGCGTCCTGCTGGCGCTCTCCTTCCGCCGCGTGGTGCCCGACTACTTCTCCCTCGCCCTCTCCGTCGACTACCTCGCCATGATCGTCATCGGCGGGCTCGGCTCCGTGGCCGGGGCCACCGCGGGCGCCGTCTTCGTCACCGGGCTGCCGTTGCTGATGACCCGCTACGCCGACCAGTTGCCGCTGGTCGCCACCCCCGGCTCGGGCGACGGCTCGATCGGCCCCACCGAGGCCGCCCGCTACCTCTACGGCGCGGCGATCGTCGTGATCCTGCTGTACGCGCCCGACGGCCTGCACGGACTGGCCCGCCGGACCCGCGCCCGCCTGCGCCGCCGACCCCCCGTCACCGTCCCTTCCGAGACCGGGCCTGCGCCCGGGACCTCCGCCACCACCGCACGAGCCAAGGAGCACACCCCGTGAACGTGACGCACCCCAGGCCCCGCACCACTCGGACCGCCGTGGCCGCGGCACTGGCCGCCGTACTGCTCGCGGGCACCGGCTGCAGCTCCAAGGCGGACGGCGGGAGCACCGGCGACGGCGCCGACGGCGTCAAGTCCGGCCCCGGAGTCACCGACAAGGCCATCAAGCTGGGCGCGCTGACCGACCTGACCGGCCCCTACGCCACCCTCGGCAAGAGCATCGTGCAGGCCCAGCAGATGTGGGCCGACGAGACCAACGCCGCGGGCGGCATCTGCGGACGGAAGGTCGAGATCGTCGTCAAGGACCACGGCTACGACGTGCAGAAGGCGGTCACCGCGTACGCCGACATCTCCCCGGACGTCGTGGCCCTGCCCCAGGTCATCGGCTCGCCGGTGGTCGCGGCCCTGCTCGACGACATCCAGCGCGACAAGGTCCTCACCTTCCCGCAGGCCTGGGCGGCCTCCCTGCTCGGCAAGGACGCCGTCCAGGTCCTCGGCACCACCTACGACCTCGACATGATCGCCGCCGTCGACTTCCTGACCCGCACCAAGAAGGTGGCCGAGGGCGACACGATCGGCCACGTGTACTTCGAGGGCGACTACGGGGCCAACGCGCTGGAGGGCTCGCAGTGGGCCGCCCGGAAGGCCGGTCTGAAGGTGGTCGGCCAGAAGATCAAGGCCACGGACACCGATCTGTCCGCGCAGGTGTCGGCGCTGCGCAAGGCCGGCGTGAAGGCCGTCCTGATCAGCGCGGGTCCCGCCCAGACGGCTTCGCTCGCGGGCGTGGCCGCCTCCCGGGGCCTGCGCGTGCCGGTCGTCAGCAGCGCCCCCGGGTACGCTCCGCAGCTGATGAAGACGCCGGCCGCGGCGGCCCTGGAGGCGATGGTGCACGTGGTCAGCGCCGCACCGGCGGTCAGCTCCGACCTGCCCGGCGTGAAGAAGATGGTCGCCTCCTACGGGAAGAAGTACCCCGGCTCACCCGTCGACTCCGGTGTCCTGTCCGGGTACAACGCCGCCCAGCTGATGGGCGCGGACCTGAAGAAGGCGTGCGAGGACGGCAGCCTCGCCCGGGAGGACGTGGTCAAGGCGCACCGCTCCCAGAAGAACGCCGACACCGGTCTCGGCACCCCGCAGGACTTCACCGACGTCGCGGCGCCCGCCAGCAGGTCCACCTATGTGCTCAAGCCCGACCGCAAGGCGGTCGGCGGCGTGGTGAACGTGGAGGAGGCCCACCAGGCACCCGGGGTCGACGAGTACCTCGCCTCGCGCGGCTGACGTGACGGGGTCTCCCGGTCCGCGGCACGGGGCGCGGACCGGGAGACCGCCGGCGACCGGGGCAGCGGCGTGTCAACTCCTAGGTGACAAGGGTGACTTGCCGTTGACCCTGCTCATGCTCTGGTTTCGGTGAGCGACGGCTCTCTAGGATGTACTCTCGGTCAGGCCAGTGCAGTTGGCGCGGTACGGAGCTGGGGGAACGATGCAGGGCGACAAGCAGCTGTCCACGGAGATCGACGCCAACGTGCCCACGGCCGCACGTATGTACGACTACTACCTGGGTGGCAAGGACAACTACGCGGCCGACCGCGCCGCCGTCGAGGAACTCGACAAGGTCGTGCCCAGCACCCGCCGGCTGGCGCTGAACAACCGGCGCTTCCTGCAGCGGGTCGTGCGGACCCTCTCCGAGGAGTACGGCATCCGCCAGTTCCTCGACCACGGATCAGGTCTCCCCACCCAGGACAACGTCCACCAGGTCGCCCAGCGCATCGCGCCCGACTCGCGTGTGGTCTACGTCGACAACGACCCGATGGTCCTGGTCCACGGCCGGGCGCTGCTGGACCAGAACGACCGCACCGCCGTCATCCACGCCGACATGCGCTCCACCGACGAGATCTTCTCCCACCCGGACACCCAGCGCCTGATCGATTTCTCGCAGCCGGTGGCCGTGCTGTTCAACTCCGTCTTCCACTGCATCCCGGACAGCGACACCGACGGCCCGTCGGCCGTCGTCCGCCGCGTGACCGAGCGTCTCGCGCCCGGCAGTTACGCGGTGATGTGCCAGCTGGTCAGCGAGGACGCGGAGGTCCGCAGGTCGGTCACGGAGTTCATGGACCAGGCGACGCAGGGACACTGGGGCCGTGTCCGGGAGGAGAAGGACGTCGCGGAGTGGTTCGAGGGGATGGAGATCCTCGAACCCGGACTGGTCGAGGTGTCCACCTGGCGGCCGGACAGCGAGGTGGCTCCGCGTCAGCTCACCCGGGAGTGGATCGAGTTCGGCGGCGTCGGGCGCCTCTCCTAGCAGCGTGCCAGGGGGCCGTGCGGGACGGCGGGAAGCCGACCGCTCGGCCCGGCCTTCCCGCCCGAGCCGCTCACTTCACGGTGTGTAGCGCTGGGCCATCGTCGCCCGCAGCATCTCCACGGAATCGCGCGGCGTCAGCGCCTCGTCGGCCAGCCGGTCCAGCGCGAGCCGGTACTCCTCGGTCTCGTCCCGGTCCTCGAGGAAGTTGGCGCTCTTGATGTGCTCCAGGTAGACCACGTCGGGCAGGTCGATGCCGCCGAAGCGCAGGTAGGTGACCGGGATGGCGGGCGCCGACGCGTTCGTCACGTTCAGCGGCACGATCTGCAGGGTCACGTTGGAACGCCCGGCCATCTCGACGAGGTGCCCGAGCTGCTCACGCATGACGTCCGAGCTGCCCAGCACCCGCAGCAGTACGGACTCGTCGATGATCGCCCAGAGCTGCGGTGCGTCGGCGCGGAACAGCAACTGGGCCCGTTGCATGCGCAGTTCGACGCGTCGCTGCACCTCGGTGGCGGGCGCGTTCGGCAGGCCGCGCTCGACGACGGCCCGTGTGTAGGCCGCCGTCTGGAGGAGACCGGGGACGTACTGGATCTCGAAGGTCCGGATGGTCGCGGCGGCCTCCTGCAGGCCCACCAACCGGTCGAACCACTCGGGCATCAGCCGCTTGTCGTAACGCTGCCACCAGCCCGGCTCGCCGGCGCGCTGCAACAGCTTCAGCAGCACGGACGCCTCGTAGGCGTCGGTGCCGTACAGCTCCAGCAGTGCGCGGACGTCGTTCTCGGTCGGCGGCCTGCGGCCCTTGCCCGACTCGATGCGCGAGAGCTTCGCCGCGCTGAACCCCAGTTCGCGCGCCGCCTGTTCCTGGGACAGGCCGGCGTCGTCGCGGAAGCCCGCCAGCTGTACACCGACGAGCATCTTCAGCAGGGTCGGTGCCGGCTCGGACCGGTCCTGGTAGGGTTCGAGACGGGAGATGCGATGCGACGCGGCGGACATCCTGACTCCCAGCAGACCGGCAGACTCGAGAAACACACTATCTCATCCACTCGGTCCCCGGCGCATCCGCCTGTGGAAATCGGGTAGTTGGACTCCGCTTCACCGCCGGGCGTCCCGCTCGGCGGTGAAACCCCCGCGCCTCACACCAGGTGGTCGAACTCGCCGTCCTTCGCCCCGGCCAGGAAGGCCGCCAGCTCCGCGGAGGTGTAGACCAGCGCGGGGCCGTCCGGGTCGCGGGAGTTGCGCATCGCGATGCCTCCGTCCACGGGGGCGACTTCTACGCAGTTGCCCTCGGCGTTGCTGTGCCGGCTCTTCATCCAGCAGGCCTCCAGCGAACTGGCCTGCACTCCGTTGCGTGGCACCGCGGTCTCCTTGCTGTTCGGGGGAGCAGGCCGCACCCGGCGGCTCCCACACGCTCCCAGCCGATTTTTTTCGCGCAATTTCTCGTGCAATTGCACACGAGCGCTGTCTGCGTGGATAATAGCCGGGGCGTCAACCCCCGGTTGGCCGCACAATTCTGACGTCGCATCAGGGAGATGCCGTGTCATCACCTGCGCACCGCACCCTCCGGCCGCTCGACCGGTCCGCGCCGGAGGCGGGCCCGACGAGTGAGTTCGGCGGGCTCCCGCGCGCGACGCGGCCGGCTTCCCGTCCGGACGAGTGGCCCCTCGCCAAGACCCCTGAGACGCCTGGCGCCGCAAACCCCCCACAGGGTGGCCGTACCGCCTCGGCGGCGCTGCGTATCACGTGTACCGGGGCAGGGTTCGCCCGCGCCCGGAGCTTCGCCAGGGAGACGCTGTGCGGCTGGTCCCTCGGACACCGGGCCGACGACGCGGTCCTCGTGATCACCGAGCTCGCCTCCAATGCCGTGGTGCACGCGGCGCCGGCCGTCGCCCCCGACGTGCCGGAGATCGGACTCGGACTCGCCCGGCACCCCGAGCACGTGATGCTGACCGTCTCCGACCCCGGCGACACCATGCCCGTGTTCGCACCGTCCGACGGCTCCGCCCTTCAGGAGGGCGGACGTGGCCTGTGCATCGTCGACGCCCTGGCCGAGGAGTGGGGCTGGGCCCCGCGACTCCCCGCGGGCAAGACGGTCTGGGCCAAGCTGTCGACCCGCTCCCACACCTGACCCGACTGCCGCGGAAGGGCCCCACACCATGCGCAGCGCTCCGACACCACAGCCGAGCACCGGGCGCACCGATCGTCAGGCGTCGCCGACCGGACCGGCCCGGACGGCCCCCCTCGCGGGGCTCGACCGGGTGCCCTGGGAGGCGATCCAGGACTCCAGCGGCTCGGCGGCGGCGATTCCCCGCCTGCTCAAGAAGGTCGCCTGGGGCGACCCCGAGACCGCCGGCGCCGCGCTCGACGATCTGCGGAAACGCATCTGCCAGTACGGCTTCGTCGTCGAGCAGGCGACCGCCGCGACGGTCCCCTTCCTGTGGGAGCTGGCGCAGCGGCCCCAGGTGAGCTGCCGGGCGCAGATCATCCAGCTGCTGAAGAACATCGCCGACGCCCGGCAGTGGGAGAGCACGGCCGCCGTCTATCCCAAGCTGCTCAACCGCCGCGAGAACCCCGTGGCATGGGAGCGCGCGGCGCGGCAGGCCGTGCGCGCCCGGCGGGGTGCCCTGCGGGGACTGCTGGCCGAGAGCGACACCGAGATCACCCGGGCCAGCACCGAACTGGCCCGCACCCTCGGAGACTGAGGCCCGCGCCCTCTGCGGGGGAGAAGGCGCGGGCCTCCTCCGGCGTACGGCAGGGTGTGGTGCGTTCCTCGCCGCCGGAGTGGGGCCGCAGGCGGTACGTCCTTTTTCTGTCGATTCGCCGCCCGTTTTCGGTGATGGTCGGTCAGGAAGCGAAGTATTTCGGTCAATCGCACGCGAGGGTGCCCATGGTGTGAATGTTTCGGCCGTGTTCGGGCATACGCAGCGAAAATCGAGAGAGGGGCGCTTCGTGCTCGAACCGGACCCGAAGGTCGTCAGAGAGTTGCTGACGCGCTACGCGTCGCTGCGGATCGCTCAGGCGGAGAGGGAGAGGCCGGCGGCGGCGCGCGAGCTGGCGGACGTGAGCTACACGCTGTGCGTGATGATGGCGACGACCAGCATCCACGACGCGGTGGCCAAGGCGGACGCCCTGCTGCTCGCCAAGGGCCGGACGACGGCCGCCGCACCGGCGGAAACGGAAGGGGAGAGCGGCCTGTCGCTGGCCGTGTGACACCGCCGCCCGTGGGGCCCGTCCTGCGGATCGGACCGAACTCGGCCTGATCCGCAGGACGGGCCCTACGCACGGTTCGCCGGGGCGGCCGGCTTCCCGTGGAACGCCGAACGGTAGGCGTACGGTGTGGTGCCCACCACCCGGCGGAACCGCTCCCGGAAGGCCGTGGGCGACCCGAAGCCCGCCTGCTGCGCGATCCGTTCGACCGTGTGATCGCTGTTCTCCAGCAGGTACTGCGCGCGCCGCACCCGCGCCCGGAGCAGCCACTGCAACGGCGTGGTGCCCGTCTGTTCGCGGAAACGGCGGCTGAACGTGCGCTCGCTCATGCCCGAACGCGCGGCCATCGCCCCCAGGGTGACCTCGTCGGCCAGATGGTCCTCGATCCACTCCAGCACGGGTTCGAGGTCCGAGCCCCGCGGCACGGGCGGGTGCTCGTGCACGATGAACTGGGCCTGTCCGCCCTCCCGTTCCAGCGGTACGACACACATCCGCGCGGCGTGCGCGGCCACGGCCGACCCCAGGTCCCGCCGGATCATGTGCAGGCACATGTCGAGGCCGGCGGCGGCGCCCGCCGAGGTGAGGATCTGCCCGTTGTCGACGTAGAGCACGTCCGGCTGCACCTCGATCCGCGGATGGCGGCGGGCCAGCTCCGCGGCGGCCATCCAGTGCGTGGTGGCACGCAGCCCGTCGAGCAGCCCGGCCTCGGCGAGGACGAAGGCGCCCACGCACACCGACGCGATGCGGGTACCGGCCGCGGCCGCCTGCCGCAGGGCCGCCAGCACGCCGTCGGACGGCGGTCCGTTCTCCTCGGAGCGGCCCGGCACGATGATCGTGTCCGCGTCCTCGAGCGCGTCGAGCCCCCGGTCGACGCGGAGGACGAGTCCGTCCGTGCGCACCTCCGGGGACTCGGCGCACAGCCGGACCCGGTAGGGGCTGCGCCCGTCGGGCAGCCGCGTCCAGTCGAAGACCTGCATCGGCGCCGCCAGGTCGAAGGGCACCACGTCGTCGAGGGCCAGGATCGCCACGGTGTGCATGGCCGCCACGATAGGCGGGTTCACGCCTGCGGCAGAAGCCCCGGTCACAGGGGTGCGCGGTCGGACTTCTCCTGGTCGGCGCGTTGGCGAGAACCCGTTGGAAGCTGTCGTTTCAGCCTCTGTGGGCCCCCGTGGCGGCTGCCTAGCGTGGGGGTTCCCCGACAGTCCGTCCGATCCAGCCCTGCGGAGCCCCGATCCATGACCGAGTTCCTGTTGTCCCTCCATGTCCTGGCCGCCATCATCGCCGTCGGTCCCGTGACCGTCGCGGCCAGCATGTTCCCCCCGGCGGCCCGCCGCGCGATGGGTCCGGACGGTGACGGGGCCGGTGCGGGGGCCGTGGGCACGGTCCGGCTGCTGCACCGCATCTGCCGGGTCTACGCCGGCGTCGGAGTGGCGGTGCCGGTCCTGGGTTTCGCCACCGCGTCGGCGATGGGAGTCCTGGGGGACGGCTGGCTCGTCACGTCCGTCGCCCTGACCGCGGCGGCCGCGGGCGTCCTGGTCGCCTTCGTCCTGCCCCGTCAGGACGAGCTCCTCGCGCAACTGGCCGACCACCGGCCCGTCGAACGGGCCGGGACGGCCCGGCTCGCCATGTTCACCGGCCTGTTCAACCTGCTGTGGGCGACGGTCACGGTCCTCATGATCGTCCGTCCCGGGTCCACCACCGGCGCCTGAGGCGATGTCACCCGATCGGTGGAACGTGCACCCATCCGGTGGACGGACGCCTAGACTTCTCAGTCGCGCCTCCGCGGGGAGGCGGACGATACGAAAGGCACGTTGACGGGTGTTCCAGGATTCTCCCATCTACGACCGACTCGTCGCCGAATGCGGTGACGTCCCCACGCAGGTGCGCCGGGAGGCCGAGCGCCTGAGCAGGGAACTCGCGGTCGTCCTGCCCCCGCTGCACGCTCCCGGCCAAGGGCCCGGCGCCGAACGTCCGCCGTCCCCGGGCGCAGGCTGGCAGCGCACCGCCCTGCTGCCCGGCCCGCGCCCGCAGTGATGCCGGCCGGGGACGGCGCTCAGCGGGCCGTGCTCCGCGCGTCGTCGGCGGGAGCCGGGTCCTCGTTCCCGGGCCGGGCCAGCCACTCGGCGATGGCGCGGGCGATCGGCTGACCCGTGTCCACCTCGACGAAGCCGAACTGACCCGACTGGTTGCACTCCAGGAACCACCAGGTCCCGTCGCCGTCCTCGGCGAAGTCGAAGGCTCCGTAGGCGAGTTCCGCCTCGCGGACGTAGGCGCGGACGGCCTCGGCGACGCGCGGCGGCACCTCGGCCGGGCGCCACGGCTCGTCGGACGGGTCGAAGCGGACGTCCACCTCGTCGGTGTCCGGGCCCGCGCCCGTGGCCCTGCGGGCGGCCAGCAGCCGGTCACCCACGACGGTGAGGCGGACGTCGGCGCGCTTGGCGACCCGCCGTTGCAGCAGCGTGGGGCCGAGGGTGACGGCGGAGAAGTCGGCCTCCGGCGGAACCCTGCTGGTGGGCACGGCCCGCGGCGGATCCTGCGGATGCGTGCCCGAGACGGGCTTGACGACCAGATCCGGGTAGCGCTCGGCGAACTCCCGGGCCGCCCGTGGAAACGTCGTGATCAGCGTGGCGGGCACGGGCAGGCCGCACCGCTGGGCCAGCCGGAGCTGCCAGGGCTTGTGACGGGCCCGGCGGGCCGCGTCGGGGTGGTTCATCCAGCGAGCCCCGCAGTCGCGGAGCATGCCGTACAGCGCCTGGGTGGACTCCTCGGTCAGCCACGCCGAGGGCGCGGCGGCCCGCGCGGCCGGGGTACCCGGCCTGCGCACCCACACGGAGCGCAGCCCGCCGATGCTCACCAGGCGGCCCCCGGACGACAGATGGCCGCGGAAGGAGCCGTGCACGAACTCCCCGGAGAGCGCGACGGATCCGGTCAGGTCGGCCGGGTCCAGGCGGACGACCGGCACCCCCGAGGCGTTCAGGTGCACGACCACCATGTCCGCCGTGACGTCCTCTTCACAGGTCAGGATCAACACGGTCATTCTCGACGGTCCGTGTTCAGTCGTCGAAATGGGTCTTCGAGCCCGCAGTGGACGTCGTGGTCCCCAGCTCTCGCAGCAGGGCGTGGTCACAGGCGGCCACACGCCCGTCGAGGAGCACGTTCAACTGCAGCCCGCTGTCGTAGACGTACGGAGTGGTGGCTTCCAACTCCACTGCGGGCCGCGCGTAGTTGAGCGCAAACGGTTGCATCGTCTCTCCCTCGTCGGTGCTGCGCCGATCAAGCGATGGTCCCTGTGCGCCGTCGCCTGGTCCGCCGACTTCCTTCGGCTTCCAGAGACTTATACGAATCGAACGGGTGAATGGTTTCCTTACGCAGCGTAGTCGTGGGGCGGGCTCGCGCCGGGGCGGCGGTCCGGGGGCCGCCCTCTCTCGCCGACCGGGCTGCGCAGGGTGCGCAGAGCGAGGAGCAGTACGCCGATGTCGTCCAGGTACACGGGATCGGGCACCAGGTCGGCGGGGAGCACCAGGTACAGGACGGCTCCCCAGAAGACCCACCGCGGACCGGTGGGCAGCCCGGCCCGTCTCAGTTCCCGTCGGGTGCGGACCAGCCGCACCAGCACGGCGACGGCCAGGCCCAGGAGGACCGCCGCGAGCGTCACCGCCACGGCGATCACCATCGTGGTCGTATCCACCCAGCCCCTCCTCGTGGTGCCGTGGCGCACGCCTCATCCTTCCGATTCCCGTTCGGGGCGCCGGTATGGCTGTACGGCAGGTCTCTCATCCCCGTGGCCCGCCCGAGTGGCAGCGTGGGGTGGACGGGCCTAGTAATGGTCAGCACAGCTGCGTGTCGCAGGTCGGGGACGCCGGAGCGGCCCGCACCCCCATCACACGGAGAGATCATGACCACCGGCTCTTCAGCACCCCGTCCGCCCGAGTACGTCATGGCCTGCGCCGACCCGCCGTCCGTGGGCACGGCCGTGGTCACGGACGAGCACCCGGTCCGCCCGCCGGAGGCCGAGCCCGACGACGCCGAGCCGCTCGCCGTGGGGGGCCGCCCGGCGGACGCGTCCGCCGTCGGGCACGCCTACGACGACCTCCTCGACGTCCTCCACGACGGACTTCCCGTCCCGGAGACCGCGGCGACGACCGCGTACGGCGACCCCGTCGGCGACCTGGTGCGGACAGCCGTGGCCGACCGGCCGCTGGAGGACGTCGCGGACCTCATCACGACGCTGGAGCAGTACCCCGAACACGCGCGGGCCACGGTGGAGGCCCTCCGCGCGGTCGGCGTGAACCGCTCCGTCGAGGACGTCGCCCGGCTGGCCGTCCTGCTGACCCGGCCGCCACGCAACCCCGACAGCGCGGACGAGGCGATCCGCGCCGCCGTCGAGTCCCGCTCGGTGGAGGACGTCTCCCGGCTGATGGAGCTGCTGCACCGGACGCCGCTGGAGCCGCACTGCGGACAGGCGGCGGTACGCGCCGCCGCCACCGGCCGGCCCGTCGGGGAACTGGTGCGGCTGATCGGCCGCGTGGCCGAGGGGAGACGGGCACACACGGATCCTCTGCAGGCCCGGGTCGCGCCGGTCCCCGAGGAGGCGGACGACGCGCGGCAGGAGCCGACGCGGGTTTGGCGGTCGCTGAAGGCCGTCGTGGCCGGCCGGAGGCCGCGCCCGGCGCGCGAGCGCTCCGGGGGGCGGCCCGCGATCTGGCCGACGTGGCTCGCCGTCGCGGCCCTCGCCGTGTGCGGAGTCGCTTACTTCCCGTTGCAGCAGCACGGCGCGTCCCCCCGCGCCTACGGACTGGCCCTCGGCCTGTCGGCGCTCTGCCTGGTCCTCGCCCTGCTGCTGACCGTGCGGCCCGCCGTGCCGACGCTCGCCGCGGCGGTCGTGGGCCCGGCGGCACCGGCCGCGGCGAAGCTGTACGGCAGCGCCACGCCCTCGGCAGGCGTGTCCCGGGCCGTCGACCTGACACTGGCGTCGGCCTGGATCGCCGTACCCGTCGCCGTGTCCGCCTCACTGGTGGCACTGACCGCCCTGTGCGTCCAGGTGGCCCGGCAGGCGCCGGACACGGGCCCGCCGGCGCCTGCGATCGCCCACGCCGGCCGCGCCCCGGACTGACCGTCCGCCCACGAACCGCCGCTGCCGGCGACCCTCGCGTCCGGGTCGCCCCGGCCCCGCCGCTGAGCCGGGGGCCGGCCCGGGCGTCCGGCCTGACCCGATCCGCTCGGGTCAGGCACCCAACGTGCCCGCGGGGTGCTCGTGTTCGAGCAGCCCGGTCAGCACCCGGTCCGGAGTGAGCGGGAGTTCGCGGAAGCGGATGCCGGTGGCGTGGTGGACGGCGTTGCCGATCGCCGCCGCCGAGCCGACGATGCCGATCTCGCCGATCCCCTTGCTCCCCATCGGGTTGAGGTGGTCGTCGTCCTCGTCGACCCAGTGCGCCTCGACGGACAGGACGTCCGCGTGGGCGGGCACGTGGTACGAGGCCAGGTCGGACTGGGTGAAGTCGCCGAAGGCGGGGTCCATCGTGCTGTCCTCGGTCAGCGCCATGCCCAGTCCCATCGTCATGCCCCCGATGAACTGGGAGCGCGCCGTACGGGCGTTGAGGATGCGCCCCGCCGCGAACACGCCCAGCAACCGGCGGACCCGTACCTCACCGGTGACCGTGTCGACCGCGACCTCGGCGAAGTGCGCCCCGAAGGCATGCCGCGACCAGGGCTGGTCCGCGTCGGCCCGGCCCGAGGTGTCCGCACTCGCCGTGACGCCCTCCGCGGGCAGCGGCCCCGAGTGCCCGGCCAGACGGTCCCTCAGCCGGACGCACGCCTCGTGCACGGCCCAGCCCCAGGAGGCGGTGCCGGACGAGCCGCCGGCCAGCGGAGCGGGTGGCAGGTCGGTGCTGCCCACCTCGATACGGACCCGCTCCAGCGGTACGCCGAGGGCGTCGGCAGCGACCTGCGCGAGGACCGTCCGGGCTCCCGTGCCGATGTCGGTGGCGTTGGTGCGTACCAGGAATCCGCCGTCCGGCAGTGCCTGCGCCGCCGCGGTGGACGGGGCCACCAGCACCGGGTACGTGGCCGCGGCCACCCCGGTACCCACCAGCAGGGGACCGGCGGCGCGGGACCGGGGCCGCGGATCGCGCTCGGACCACCCGAACCGGCGGGCACCCTCGCGCAGACACTCCACGAGGTGCCTGCTGCTGAAGGGCCGGCCGCTGTCCGGCTCGGTCTCCGGCTCGTTGCGGATCCGCAGTTCCACCGGATCCATGCCGAGTTCGGTGGCCAGCTCGTCCAGGGCCGACTCCAGCGCGTACATGCCGGGTGCCTCGCCCGGGGCGCGCATCCAGGACGGCGTGGGCACGTCCAGCCGGGCCACGCGGTGCAGCGTCCGGGCGGTGGGCGTCGCGTACATCACGCGCGCCGGCACCGCGGCCTGCTCCACGAACTCCTTGATGCGCGAACTGTGCGTGGTCACCTCGTGCACCAGGGACGTGAGCCGGCCGTCGGCCTCGGCACCGAGCCGGAGCCGGTGCAGCGTCGGCGCACGGTGGCCGACGACGGCGGGCAGGCAGCGGCGCGGCAGGGCGAGCGTGACCGGGCGGCCCGTGTGCCGCGCCGCCATCGCGGCGAGCACCACGTCGGGACGCGGCGTGCCCTTGGAGCCGAAGCCGCCGCCCACGTGCTCGGCGACGACCCGGATCCGGTCCTCGGGCAGCTCGAACATCGCGGCCAGCGCGGCGCGCACGGCGTTGGTGCCCTGGCTGGAGGTGTGCACCACGAGCCGGTCCCCGTCCCAGTACGCGGTGCTGGCGTGTGGTTCCATCGGGTGGTTGTGCAGCGGCGGCACCCGGTACTCGACGTCGACCCGGGCCGGCGAGGCGGCGAACGCGGCGTCGGGATCGCCGTGTTCGCGCAAGCCCGGGTAACCTGCGTTGACCTCCTGCGGAACGTACGCCTCCGGGTGCGACGGTGTCAGCGTCACGTCGTACCCCTCCGCGTCGTAGGTGATGCGGACGGCCGCGGCGCCGGCCCGGGCCGCCTCCAGGGTCTCGGCCACCACCAGGGCCACGAACCAGCCCCGGTGCGGCACCCGGGGGCTCTGCAGCACGGCCAGCACGGGATCGTCCGGTGCGGCGAGCCGGGGCGCGTTCTCGTGCGTGAGCACCGCGAGCACGCCGGGCAGCGCCAGGGCGGGCGCGGCGTCGACGCCGGTCACCCGGCCCCTCGCCACCGTCGCCGGGACGGGCAGGCACTGGGCGCGGCCCGGGACGTCGAACTCGGCGGCGTACCGGGCGGTGCCGGTGACCTTCTCCCGCCCCTCCCGGCGCTCGGCGGGAGCGCCCAGGACGGTCTCGGTGCCGGTCATGGAGTCCTCCTCGTGGACGCCGGTGCCATCAGGTCGTGACCGGCGGCGCGAGCCGGCCGAGTACGTCGAGGGCGAGCCGTCGGGCCAGCGGCACCTTGTAGGCGTTGTCCCGCAGCGGCCGGGCGGCGGCCAGTTCCAGATCGACGGCGTGCTCGAAGGCCGCCGCCGTCGGGGCCGCGCCCAGCAGCGCCTCCTCGGCCCGCCGTGCCCGCCAGGGCCGGTGCGCCAGCGCCCCGAAGGCGATCCCGACCCGGTCCACCACGCCGTCCGTCATGTGCAGCACGGCGGCGACGGATGCCAGGGCGAAGGCGTACGACGCCCGGTCCCGGGCCTTGCGGTACGCCGACGCCGACGCCGGCCCGGCCGGCAGGACCACACCCGTGATCAGCTCGCCGGGGCGGATCTCGGTGTCGCGCTCGGGATGGTCGCCGGGCAGCCGGTGGAAGTCCGCGGCGGCCACGCTGCGGGCGCCCTCGGTGCCGTACAGCTCGACGCGCGCGTCGAGGGCGGCCAGCGCCACCGCCATGTCGGAGGGGTTCGTGGCGATGCACTGCTGCGAGTACCCGAGGACGGCGTGGTCGCGGTGGACGCCCTCCAGCGCCCCGCACCCGGTGCCGGGCTCGCGTTTGTTGCACGGCTTGGACACGTCCTGGAAGTAGGGACAGCGGGTGCGCTGGAGCAGGTTGCCGCCGGTGGTGGCGGCGTTGCGCAGTTGCCCCGAGGCGCCCGCGAGCACCGCCTGGGACAGCGCGGGGTAGCGGTCGCGGACCGTGGGATGGGCCGCGAGGTCGCTGTTGCGGACCATGGCCCCGATGCGCAGCGCACCGTCGGGCAGCTCCTCCACCGTGTCCAGCGGGAGCCGATGGACGTCGACGAGGGCGGCGGGCGCCTCGACGCCGAGCTTCATGAGGTCGACCAGATTGGTGCCGCCGCCGAGGTAGCGGGCGCCGGGGTGGGCGGCGAAGGCGTCGGTCGCCTCCTCGACGCTGTCGGCCCGGACATAGGTGAACGGCTTCACGGAATCACGTCCTCCACCGCGTCGGCGATGCGCGGATACGCACCGCACCGGCACAGGTTGCCGCTGAGCCGCTCCCGGATCTCCTCCCGGCCCAGGGGCACGGGCTCGCCGGAGGGTGTCGCCGGATCGGTGACGTGCGAGGGATGCCCGGCCGCCGCCTCGGCCAGCGCGCCGACCGCGGAGCAGATCTGGCCGGGAGTGCAGTACCCGCACTGGAAGGCGTCCCGCTCCAGGAACGCCCGCTGCACCGGGTGGAGTTCCTCGCCGTCCCCCGCGAGGCCCTCGACGGTGGTCACCTCGCAGCCGTCCAGGGCGACGGCGAACAGCAGGCAGCTGTTGACGCGCCGGCCGTCCACCAGGACCGTGCAGGCCCCGCACTGCCCGTGATCACAGCCCTTCTTGGCGCCCGTGAGTCCGAGGTCCTCCCGTAGGAGATCCAGTAGAACGCGTCGGTGGTCGACGACGAGGGTGTGCGGTTTGCCGTTGACCCGGAGCGTGGTCTCCGAGTGGTGGGACTCCGGGGAGCGGGAGGCGGCGCTCGCGCGGTCGCTGTCCATGGCGTCGATGACCTTCCGGGACGTGCCGAGCTGCTGTCCAGTCCGCGTATCCAGGTTGACCGCGCTGACACGTGCGCGGGCCCTCGGCCGGTCGCGGACCTCCGGGAGGCCCCGGCCCAGGGGTGGCCACGGAGTCGCACCTGCCCCGCGGAACCTGGCTCGCCCGCCTCCGCTCGCGCGGGTGGCGCCCCCGCCCCCACCGGGCGGTACACCGGAGTGCGGCCGGCACGCGGGGGTCCGCCCGGTGCGCCGAGTCGGCCTGCTGGTGATCGTGGGAACTGTCGCGATCCTCTCGATCCTGAGCGTGCTGTCCAGGCCCGCAGGCAGTCGCCGAGGAGACGGCGGGCGTTGTCGGTGTCGCCGTCGCGGTACTCCAGCTCGACCGTGAACCGGTCGCCGGGCGTGACGACCCGGCGGTGCCCCGGACCATGGCGTCGATGTTGCGGCGCAGTGCGGTCCCAAGGATGCCGGACCCCGGACGGGGCCGCTGCGTGTCAGGAGTTGTCATCGAGGTGGCGGGCCGGCACGCACCGGGCGCCGCGGGGGCCCGCCGCCGGGCGGACGACGCGACATGGCCGACCCCTCTAGGGTGTCGGCCATGAGCACGGGATTCGAACACCATACGGAACCGGCCCACGTCGTCCGCGACGCCTACGACGCCCTGGCGGCGGTCGTCCTGCCGCTCGGGGACGAGGAGTCCTGGCGGCCGACCGGCTGCACCGGATGGGCGGTGCGCGATCTGGTCTTCCACCTGACCGGCGACGCCCAGCGGGCCCTGGTCGCCCTGCACACGCCCGCCGCCGACCCGCCCGACCGCGACGCCGTGACCTACTGGCGGGACTGGGCGCCCGACCCCGTCGGCGCCGCGAACGGACGGCGCTGGAACCGGGTCGCAGGCAGCATGTTCCTGGACTTCCGGCAGCTCAAGGAGCTGTACCTCCAGACTGCGGCGGCCGCCGTCCGGGCCGCCGCGACGACCGGGCCGGACCGCCGGGTGGCCACCCAGGGCCACGTGCTGACCGCGGGCGACCTGATGATCACCCTCGGCGTCGAGGCGGCCGTCCACCACCTCGACCTGATCGCGGGGCTGCCGGGAGCGCCGGGACCGTCACCGACCGGCCTGGCCGCGGTGCGCGCCACCCTCGACGGCCTCCTCGGCAGGCCCGTCCCCCTGGAGTGGAGCGACGAGCACTACGCCCGCGCGGGCACGGGGCGGACGCCGCTCACCGAGGCCGAGCGTCGCGCTCTTGGCGCGGACGCCGACCGTTTCCCGCTGTTCAGCTGACCCGCCGCCCCCCGGACTCCGCCCGGTCCGCGTCCGCGGCGGGGCCGGCCGTGTCGCCGCCGGACGCCGGACGCGGCATCCTGGCGGAGCCCCGGAGGCGTTCCAGGGTGCGGGTGAGCTGCCGCAGCGGAGAAGCGGGGTGCGGGTCGGCCGGCTGCCTCGCGTCGGACGACCGGTCCGCGTCGCGGTAGGCGGCCAGCGCCTCGTTGGCCCGCTCGGCCGCCTCCCGGTACAGGTCACGGGACTTCGTCATGGCCTCCAGCGCCTCGGCGTACATGGCCACCAGCTTGCGCTCGCGGGCCAGTTCCTCCTCCAGGGTCAGCAGCCGCCAGTCCTCCCGCAGGCCGGTGAGCGCCTCCTCGGCGCCGTCCGGCAGTGGCCGGGGCAGCGCGGCGAAGGCCGTCACCGCGGCGATCAGGTCGGAGGGTTCGGAGCCGTCCAGGAAGACGCTGCGCACGGAGAACCGCTCCGCGTCGTAGTCGGAGGGCGCCGGGGTGCCGGGCAGCACCACGGCACCGCCCCGCGGCACCTGGACGCCGAAGTCCTCCAGGGCCCAGTTCACGACCCGGTGCTGGTGGGGCGCGGCGCGATGCTCCACCACGCGGTGCCGCAGGCCCGCCGGCAGACGTCCCGCCAGGGGCAGCCGGCCCCGGTGGTCGGGCGTCATCGCCTCGTGCACGACGACATGGATGTTCCACGGGCTTCGCCCGGCGTCCTTGAGCAGGCGCCGGACGGCCTTGTCGTCGTCGGGCAGGTCGTTGATCCCCCGCAGCCGCAGGCCCGTGGCGGCATCCCGGTCCCAGGTGACGTCCGGGTCCTCGGGCCAGAACATGGTCGCGGGGGAGGGCCAGGAGGGCTCCCAGGGCTGCTCGGCCTCCGCCAGCAGGGTCCACTCCTGCCCGCCGGCCGTGCCGGGCGCCAGGGCCAGCCGGGCCCGCACCGTGACGGCGCCGGGGGCCTTCCAGCGCGCCTCGAAGATCCGTACCTCGTCGGTCCCCTCCTCCGGCAGCTCCAGGAAGTCGTCGATGACATGGCTGTCCGTCAGCTGCTGCAGGGTGTGCCGTACGACGTCCTCCGCCGCCGAACCGACGTGGCGGCCGCGAGCCGGCCACACCGTGGGCGGAGTCATGGGTCGGGCGGTGCGAGAGGTCGGCATGAGTCCATCTGGGAACGGGGGCACGTGCGAAGGCCAGTATCGTCGCCGCAGGTCAAGCGAGGCCACTCGGGGTCCGCCGAGTGGGCGGCGCCCGGGCGGCCGCGGTGCCGTCGGCCGGGCAGGACGTGGATCGTCGGCGAAGGTGGGCAGGAGGACGGCGGACGGCCGTACGGGACGAGTAGGAGTGACCTGATGAACCTGGACCTCGACGGGCGGACCGCGCTGGTGACGGGCTCCTCGCAGGGCATCGGCGCGGCGATCGCCGCCGGGCTGGCCCGCGCCGGTGCGCGGGTGGGGGTCAACGGACGCGACGCCGCCCGGCTGGAGAGGAGCGTCGAAGAGCTGCGCGCCGAGGTGCCGGAGGGCGATTTCGTGCCCGTGGCCGCGGACCTGGGGACCGAGGAGGGCGCCGGCGTGGCCGTGGAGACGCTGCCCGACGTCGACATCCTGGTGAACAACCTCGGCGTCTTCGGCGCCGTACCCGCGCTGGAGATCAGCGACGACGAGTGGCGGCGCTACTTCGAGATCAACGTCCTCGCGGGCGTCCGGCTCACCCGCGCGCATCTCCCTCGAATGAGGGAACGGGGCTGGGGCCGGGTGCTGTACATCGCGAGCGACTCGGCCGTCGTCATCCCGGCCGAAATGATCCACTACGGTGTGTCCAAGACCGCGTTGCTCGGGGTGAGCCGCGGCTTCGCCAAGGAGGCGGCGGGCAGCGGTGTCACGGTGAACTCCGTGATCGCCGGGCCCACCCGCACCGAGGGCGTCGAGGACTTCGTCTACCAGCTGGTCGACCGCGACCTGCCCTGGGACGAGGCACAGCGCGTCTTCATGCGCGAGCACCGCCCGCAGTCGCTGCTCCAACGGCTGATCGAACCCGAGGAGATCGCCAACCTGGTGGTGTACCTCAGTTCGGCGCAGGCGTCCGCCACCACCGGCGCGGCGGTGCGCGTGGACGGCGGCTACGTCGACTCCATCCTGCCGTGAGCGCCTCAGGTCCGGTCGGTCTTCCGGCCGCCCGGCCGGGTCTCGCGGCCGCCGACGATGTCCGTCACACCGGACTCCTCGGCGGTGTCCTCGCCCGCCCGCGGGGTGCTCCGGCCGCCGGCCGTGGTGCCGTAACCGCCCGGCACGCCGGGAACGCTGTCCGCGTCGGCCTGCTCACGGCTGATGTGCCGGGTGGCGCGCACATTGGCGTGCCGCTCCGGATACCGGTAGCTGAAGGGGCGGGCCTCGGCGCGGTCCTCCTCGGCCTGTGCGGCCTCCGCGGCCTGCGCGGCGCGGGCATCGTCCTGTGGTGCGGGGGTCTTGCCTTCGGTCATGGCGTCCGCGTACCCGTGCGGGCCCGGCCCATGTGGGGCGTCACTCCCGCGGTGTCGCGCGCCGTCGGTCCGCGTCGTCCCAGGCACTGGTGTCGCGGGGCTCGACGTAGGGCTCGCTGTCGGCGGGGTGACCGCCGTCGATGACACGCTGCCGGGCCAGTTCGGCGTCGAACTCCAGGCCGAGGAGGATGGCGAGGTTGGTCACCCACAGCCAGACCAGGAAGATGATGACACCGGCCAGGGTGCCGTAGGTCTTGTTGTACGACCCGAAGTTCGCCACGTAGAACGCGAAGCCGGCGGAGGCGGCCAGCCAGATCAGCAGGGCGACGACGCTGCCCGGTGTGATCCACCTGAAGCCCCGCACACGGGCGTTCGGGGTGGCCCAGTACAGGATCGCGATCATGATCGTGACCAGGAGGACCAGCACCGGCCACTTGGCGATCGACCACACCGTCAGGGCGGTGTCGCCGATGCCGAGCGCGGAGCCCGCCTGTTCGGCCAGGGTGCCGGTGAACACGACGATGAGCGCGCTGACCACGGCGAGCACGAGCAGCACCACGGTCAGGGTCACCCGCAGCGGCAGCACCTTCCACACCGGGCGGCCCTCGGGGATGTCGTAGACGGCGTTCGCCGCGCGGATGAACGCGGCCACGTACCCGGACGCCGACCACACGGCGCCGACCAGGCCGACGACGGCCAGCAGGGACCCCAGTCCGGCCTGGCCCTGCAACTGCGTCACCGCGTCGGAGATGATGTCCCGCGCGGATCCGGGCGCGAGTCGCTGCAGGTTGTCCAGGATCTCCTGGGTGGCGGACCGCCCGGCGATGCCGAGCAGGGACACCAGCACCAGCAGGGCCGGGAACAGCGCCAGCACCCCGTAGTACGTCAGCGCGGCGGCGCGGTCGGTCAGTTCGTCGTCCTTGAACTCGGACAGCACCCGCCGCAGCAGCGCGGACCAGGAGCGTTTCGGCAGGTCGGTGGGTGAGTCGGGTGCGGCGCGCTCGGTGGAGGCGTCCGGGCCGTAGTCCCGCGACGCCGGCTCGCCGGTGTGGTCCTCGTCGGTCGCGTGCTTCCCGCGATGGGGGAGGTGCAGTCGGGCCATGCCCGACGGGTAGCCCGCTCCGCCGCGTCCACGCCTGCGCGGACCGGTGCGTGGCCGAAACGCCCGAGTATGCCGCACCGCCCGCACGTTCCTCTGGAAAATGCCAAAGCGCTCACCAGATGCGTGCACTTTCCGTAGTGTCGGCATCACGTTCGCGGTGCAGCCGTGCAGGGGGAGGGGATCCGGCGTGCCCGGAATCGACGAGAGTCTGCTGGAAGCCATGCGACTGCCCGGCGCCCGGGGTGCGTCGCTGGTCGACTGGATCAGCGGGCTCGCCCTGGGCGCGGTGGGCGACGCACCGGGCGGCGACCTGGAGGCGACGGCCGCGGAGACCGCGGAACTCGCCCGGCACGTCGCGGAGAGCGGCTCGCTGGCACAGGGCGGCGAGACGGCCGCGCCCGACAAGGAACCGCCGGTCGAGGACATGATCGTCACGACGGCGGACTCCTACCACCTGCTGAGGTTCGTCAGCACCCCCTTCGAGAGCACCGTCTTCCTCCACCTGTGGCTGGACCGCAACGACGGGAACCTGGCCCTCGCCCGCATCCGACTGGCCGAGATGGCCGACCGGCTGGTGCTCGGATGACCAGAGTGACCACCACCTGGACCACGCACGGGACGACGTCGGCGGCGCTCCGCGCGCTGGCGGCCGAGGGCGCGACCGGTGCACTGTCGGGCGAGCGGGGCGTCGTCTACCTCTCCGCCGGCCGTGTCGTGCACGTCGAATCGGCGTTCACCCCGGACCTCGGAACCCTGCTCACCCGCAGCGGCGCCGTCGAGCCGGACGGCTGGCGGGCGGCGGTCGACGGTGGCGGACGGCAGCACCGGGTCGGCCGCAGACTGGTGGACAGCGGCCGGCTCGCGGCCGGCGCGCTGGAGGTCTGTCACCTGGGTGCCCTCTTCGACGCGGCCTACTTCGTCCTCGCCCACGACACGCGACCGCGGCGCTTCAGGCCCGGTGCCGTGCACTGGCTCGGCGCGGTGCGCCCCGTCCCCGTGGACGTCGTCGTCCGCGAGTCGAGACGCCGCCGCGCCCTGCTGGAACGCATCTGGCCCGACCCCGACATCGACATCGCCCCGCTCACGAGGGCGGCCGGCGCCGACCCGGCCGACCTGCCCCGCCGGCGCAGCCGGACCCTGACGCAGGTCGACGGCGTCCGCACCGCCGCGGACATCGCAGCGGCACTGGCCTGCCGCACGTACCACACACTCGTCGAACTGCGCCGCCTGGCCGCCGCCGGACTCGTCACCGCCGCCCCGCCCGCCCCCGTGACGGCCGGGCCGGGCCCCGGGCCGGGCGCGGTGGCGTGGGACGACCCGGACACGGCCCTGCTGCGACGGCTTCGAGACGCCTTGGAGGCCCTGTGATCCGCGCGCGTCGCCAGCGTGCCGAAAGGAGACTGCTCATGGCCGTCGAGAGCGACGTCCTGGACGAACTGCACCGACTGCGCAACCGCGTGCCCCAGCTGACCGGGTCGCTCGCGGCCACGGTCGACGGGCTCGTCCTGGCCC
Organism: Streptomyces viridiviolaceus; assembly: GCF_014650995.1. GTDB lineage: Bacteria > Actinomycetota > Actinomycetes > Streptomycetales > Streptomycetaceae > Streptomyces > Streptomyces viridiviolaceus. The sequence continues at coordinate 183,578 of NZ_BMWA01000013.1, read as the reverse complement.
ACGACGCGCCGGGGACGGAACCCGAGGGGCTCGCCGCGCTCACCGCCGCCGCGCTGGGTGTCGCGCACCGCATCGCGGACGCCACGGCGCGCGGCGAGTTCCGCGAACTGCTGCTGCGCGGGACCGAGGGCTACGTCGCCACCTACGCGGCCGGTCCGACCGCCGTGCTCACCCTGCTCGCCGACGGCCGCGTCAACGTGGGCCGGCTGCACCTCGAGGGCCGGCGCAGCGGGGCGCGGATCGGCGACCTGGTGGCCGTCCGGATCGGCCCGAACCGTGAGGCGGCCACGTCCGCCGAACACGTCCCCGTGCCCGCCTCGGGCACGGCCCGTCCCATCGGCACGCTGCCGGTGCGCACACCCCAGCGGCCCACGCACCAGCCCAGTCCCCAGGCCGGCGGCCACCGCCGGCCGACCTGACCCACCGATCACGTAAGGAAAGGAACCCACGCATGGCCAACTTGGAGACGTCGCTCAAGGAATGCCTCAGCTCCATCGACGGAGCGTCGGCCGCGGCCCTGGTCGACTACACCAGCGGCATGGCCCTCGGCACGCTGGGCGGGACCAAGGACTTCAACCTGGAGGTCGCCGCCGCCGGCAACACGGACGTCGTGCGGGCCAAGCTGCGCACGATGGAACTCCTCGGTCTGAAGGAGGAGATCGAGGACATCCTGATCACGCTGAGCAGCCAGTACCACTTGATCCGCCTGATCAAGGGGCGCGGCGGCAACGGGCTGTTCCTGTACCTCGTGCTCGACGCCAGCCGCGCCAACCTCGCGATGGCCCGTCACCAACTGCGCCGCATCGAGAACGAGCTCGAGGTCTGAACACAGCACGCCCGGCGACCGGGTGCGGGCCCGGCGGGACCTCCCCGCCGGGCCCGCACCCAGGCGCGTCGGTCCCCGGTGCGGCAGCGGATGACGGAGACGACCGGCGACGGAGGCCCTGGGCCGCCGACGCCGGTCGTCACGGCTCAGGCGCCGCTCTCCCGGAGCATGTCCTCACGCTCGACGAGCTTCACGCGCTCGCGGCCCTGCGGCTCGCCGAGCGCCTTCTCGGCGGCGTCGAGCCTGTACCAGCCCTCCCACGTGGTGAAGCGGATGTTCCGCTCGGCGAGGAAGGCGTCCACGGCCTCCGGACCGGGCGAGTCGGGCGTGTGGAGCCGGCCGTTCGCGAAGTCGTCCAGCAGGTTGGCCACCGTCTCGTTGGCGTCGCCCTTGGTGTGGCCGATCAGGCCGACCGGGCCGCGCCGGATCCAGCCGGTGACGTAGGTGGACTGCAGGTGCTCGCCGGACTCCTGGACGACGCGTCCGCCCTCGTCCGGGACCGTGCCGGAGTCGATGTCCCAGGGCAGCTTGGGCAGCTGGTCGGACAGGTAGCCGACGGCCCGGTAGACCGCCTGGACGTCCCAGTCCTTGAACTCGCCGGTGCCCTTGACGTTCCCGGTGCCGTCGAGCGCGGTGCGCTCGGTGCGCAGCCCGACGACCTTGCCGTCCTCGCCGAGGATCTCCGACGGCGACTCGAAGAAGTGCAGGAACAGCTTGTGCGGGCGGTCGCCGGCATCGCGGATCGCCCAGTTCTCCAGCGTCTTGGCGACCATGTCGGCCTGCTTGTTGCCGCGCCGGGTCGCGATCGAGCCGTCGTCGTAGTCGATGTCCTCGGGGTCGACGATCACCTCGATGTTGGGGGAGTGGTCCAGCTCCCGGAGCTCCATCGGGCTGAACTTCGCCTGCGCCGGGCCGCGGCGGCCGAAGACGTGGATCTCCAGCGCCTTGTTGGCCTTCAGACCGTCGTAGACGTTCGGCGGGATCTCCGTCGGCAGCAGCTCGTCCGCCGTCTTGGCGAGGATGCGGGCCACGTCGAGGGCGACGTTGCCGACGCCCAGGACGGCGACCTTCTCGGCCTCGAGCGGCCAGGTGCGCGGCACGTCCGGGTGGCCGTCGTACCAGGACACGAAGTCGGCGGCGCCGTAGGAGCCGTCGAGGTCGATGCCGGGTATGGGCAGCTCCCGGTCGGCCGTGGCGCCGGTGGCGAAGATCACGCCGTCGTAGAACGCGCGCAGGTCGTCCAGGCTGATGTCGGTCGGGTAGTCCACGTTGCCGAAGAGACGGATCTGCGGCTTGTCGAGCACCTGGTGCAGGGCCGTGATGATGCCCTTGATCCGCGGGTGGTCGGGGGCGACGCCGTAACGGATCAGTCCGAACGGGGCGGGCATGCGCTCGAAGATGTCGATGGACACGCCGGGGTCGGCGGCCACCTCGGACTTGAGCAGGGCGTCGGCGGCGTAGATTCCGGCCGGGCCGGATCCGACGATGGCTACCCGCAGAGGGCGGGGCATGTTCAGGTTCCCTTCGAGCGGTGACAGATCGACTCGACGGGAAGCCTAAGCTGAGGCAACCCTAAGTCGGTACGCGGGTCCGGTCTATGGGCACATAAGGCTGCCTTATGGGTTCTCTTCGTGCGTGTTTGAATCGCTCGTCCCGGGTGACGCAGGCGTGAGTGTGCGGCGATCGCACCGACCGCGTGGAGGGAGCCCGAGTGGAGCGCGATGCCTGGACGGACGAACGCGGTCGCGGCGGCGGGCCGACCGGGGACCGGCCCGATCCGAACCGGTGGCGGGCCCTGTGGGTGACCCTGGTCGCCGGTTTCATGATCCTTCTCGATGTGACGATCGTCGCGGTGGCGCTGCCGTCCATGCAGCGGGGCCTGAACGCCTCGGCCGCGGGCGTGCAGTGGGTCGTCTCCGGCTACGCCCTGGCATTCGCGCTGACCCTGGTCACGGCCGGACGGATCGGTGACGCCTTCGGAAGACGCCGGGTCTTCCTGGTCGCCCTGGCCGCCTTCGTGGTGTGCAGCGCCGCCGCGGGAGCCGCGCCCACGGTCGCACTGCTCATCGTGGCGCGGCTGGCCCAGGGGGTCGCCGCGGGCAGCCTGGCTCCGCAGAACTCGGCCCTGATCCAGCAACTGTTCCAGGGCGCGGAACGCGGTCGGGCCTTCGGGCTGTTCGGCGCCACCGTGGGCGTCTCCAGCGCCGTGGGACCGGTCGTCGGCGGACTGATCCTGGCGCTCGCCCACGGCCCCCAGGGCTGGCGGTGGATCTTCTACGTCAACGTGCCGGTCGGCGTGGTCGCCCTGCTGCTCGGCAGGCGGCTCCTGCCCCGGGTGGCGCCCCGCGGCCGAGGGCACCTGGACCCGGTGGGCGTCGTGCTCCTGGGCGCGGGGATCCTGGCCGTGATGCTCCCGCTGGTGCTCGCCGAGGCCGGCGGCCTGCGCCACCTGTGGTGGCTGTTCCCGGCCGGGCTGCTCGTGCTCCTCGGATTCGCGGTGTGGGAGCGCCGGGTCGTCGGCCATGACGGGGAGCCGCTGCTGGATCCGCGGCTGCTCACCGGCACGCGCGGCTACGCCACCGGCGCGGGCCTGGCCGCCCTGTACTTCGTCGGATTCAGCGGGGTGTGGCTCGTCTTCGCGTTGTTCTTCCAGAACGGACTGGGCTACTCACCCCTGCGGTCCGGCCTGGCGGTGACGCCGTTCGCCGTCGGCTCCGCCGTCGCGGCCGCCGTCGCGGGCCGGCTGGTCGACCGGCTGGGGCGGCTGCTGACCGTCTGCGGTCTCGTCGCCGTCATGGCCGGTCTGGGCGCGACGGCGCTCGTACTGTGGCTGGCCCCCGAGGGCATGGCCGTGTGGCTCGCGGCCCCGGCGCTGCTCCTGGGCGGTCTCGGCAGCGGCTGTGTCATCTCCCCGAACGTCACGATGACGCTCCGGGAGGTCCCGGTACGCGTGGCGGGCGCCGCCGGCGGGGCCCTGCAGACGGGGCAGCGGCTGGGCGGCGCCGTGGGCACCGCGGCGCTGCCGGGGCTGTTCTACCTGGTGCTCAACGCCACCCACGACGACTACCGGGGCGCCGTGGCCCTGTCGGTCGGGGCCGGCGTCGCGGTGATGCTGTGCGCCCTGGCCGTGGCGGTCGTCGACTGGCGGCGGGACCGCTCCGACGGCGGCGGGCGCTGCCCCCCGGAGGCGTCCCACAGCCACACCCACGCGAGCCAGATTTGAGGCGCCGCGCCACGCGCTCAGCGGCGCTTGCCGAACTTCCGCAGCATCTCCTGCGCCTGCGCACGGCGGCGGGGGTCCGCCGCGGCACGGCGCACCTGCTCCGCCGCCCGGCGGCCCTGCGGGCTCCGCGCGAACTGCTTGATCCTATCCATCAGTCCGGCCATGACGTTCCTCCGAGTCGACGACATCCCCCGTCCTTCCCCCTCCTACCCCACGGCCCCGCGATCACCCCGGCGGGCCGCGGCAGGTTTGACCTCGCTCTGCGGGGCGACCCGCAGGATCAGGAGCACGCAAACGAACGCCGTGAGGTGACCAGCTGTGGCCCGCAACCAGAAGTCCAAGAGCAAGATGGAGCAGGCGAAGGGCAAGGCCAAGGAAGCGATCGGCCGCGCCGTCGGCAACGAAAGGATGACGGCTGAGGGCCGCGCCGAACAGTCCAAGGGCGACGCCCGTCAGGCCAAGGAGAAGGCCAAGGACGCGTTCCGGCACTGACGCCGGTACCGCCGAAGCACGGCAGGGCCGCGGAAGCCGGCGTACGACCGGCTTCCGCGGCCCACGTGCGCGTGCCCCGCGCTCAGGGCGCCGGCTGCTCCGCCCAGATGACCTTGCCCGCCGGCGTGTAGCGGGTGCCCCAACGCTCGGCCAGTTGGGCGACGAGGAACAGGCCCCGCCCGCCCTCGTCGGTCATGGCCGCGTAGCGCAGGTGGGGTGAGGTGCTGCTGCTGTCGAACACCTCGCAGATCACGCTGCGGTTGCGCAGCACGCGTACGTGGATGGGCTCCCCGCCGTACCGGATCGCGTTCGTCACCAGCTCGCTCAGGATCAGCTCGGTCGTGAACGCCAGCTCCTCCAGCCCCCAGTCCGCCAGCCGCCGGGTGACCTCGGCGCGGACCTCGCCTACCGCCGCCGGGTCGGACGGCACCTGCCACTCGGCGACCCGGTCGGGTCCGAGGGCGCGGGTGCGGGCGACGAGCAGGGCGATGTCGTCGCCCGGCCGGTCCGGGAGCCGGACGTCGAGCACGGCCCGGCAGGTGTCCTCCGGCGACGCGCCGGCCGTCTCCAGGGCCCCGCGCAGCTGCTCCAGGCCGACGTCGATGTCGTGCTCCCGGTCCTCGACCAGCCCGTCGGTGTAGAGCACGAGCCGGCTGCCCTCCGGCAGTTCCAGCTCCGTCGCCTCGAACGGCAGGCCGCCCAGACCGAGCGGCGGACCGGCGGGCAGATCGAGGAACTCCACGCTGCCGTCGGGCCGGATGAGGGCCGGCGGAGGATGGCCGGCCCGGGCCATCGCACAGGTGCGGGAGACGGGGTCGTAGATGGCGTAGAGACAGGTCGCGCCGGTGACCGGGGCGCTGTCGGCCTCGACCGTCTCGTCCTGGTCGATGCGGCCGACCAGCTCGTCCAGCAGGGTGAGCAGCTCGTCGGGCGGCAGGTCGAGGGCGGAGAAGTTGTGCACCGCCGTCCGCAGCCGGCCCATGGTGGCCGCGGCGTGCAGCCCGTGACCGACGACGTCGCCCACGACGAGAGCGACCCGGGCCCCGGACAGCGGCAGGACGTCGAACCAGTCCCCGCCGACGCCCGCCTGCGCCGGCAGGTACCGGTAGGCGATGTCCAGGGCGTCCTGGTCGGGCAGCGTACGGGGCAGCAGGCTGCGCTGCAGCGTGACCGCCATGCTGTGCTCGCGCGTGTAGCGGCGCGCGTTGTCGATGGAGACCGCCGCACGCGCGACCAGCTCCTCGGCGAGGTCGAGGTCGTCGGCGTCGAACGGCTCGGGATTCTCCGAGCGCCAGAAACTGACCACCCCGAGCAGCACGGCGCCCGCCCGCAGGGGCACGGTGATCAGCGAGTGGATGCCGTGCTCCAGCAGCTTCGCGGAGCGTTCGGGGTCCTGCACCCGCCAGGCGCTGTCGCCGCGGAGGTCCGGTTCGAGGCCGGGCCGGCCGGTGCGCAGGGTCCGGCCCTGCGGCGAGGAGGCCACGAAACGGATCTGCCGGCCCACCGGGTAGAGGGGCACGTCCTTGCGGACGCCGCCGAGCGCGGCCCGGCGCAGCGGGCTCACCGCGTCCGCCTCGCCACCGCCGAGGACGGCGTCGAACAGGTCCACGGTGGTGTAGTCGGCGAACCGGGGCACGGCCAGCTCCGCCAGTTCCTCGGCGGTCTGCGTGACGTCCAGGCTGGTGCCGATGCCCACGCCCGCGTCGTAGAGCATGTTGAGGCGTTCCCGGGCGGTCTCCGCCCGGCCGGACAGGGCCCGCAGCTCCGTGGAGTCGCGCAGCGTGGCGACGCTGCCGGGCGGGCCGCCCTCGATGTCCGTGGGCCGCTGATTGACCGCCAGCAGCCGGTCCCGGACCAGATGCACCTCGTCCGTGGCGACCCGTCCCGAGGCCAGCAGGGCCGCCGTGTCCGGGTCGAGTCCCAGCTCCAGGACATCCCGTCCCTCGGCGTCCTCGGGCAGGTCCAGCAGCCGGTGCGCCTCGTCGTTGGCGAGCAGCAGCGTGCCCTCCCCGTCGACGATGAGAACGCCTTCCCGGACGGCGTGCAGCACGGCGTCGTGATGCTCGTACATCCGGGTCATCTCGTCCGGCCCCAGGCCGTGCGTCTGGCGCAGCAGCCGCCGGCTGACCAGTGCCGTGCCCACCGTCGCCAGGGCGAGGGCGATGCCCGCGGCGATCAGCACCAGCGGCAGCTGCCGGGCGACGGCGCCGCCCACGTTCTCCGTCGTGATGCCGGCCGAGACCAGACCGACCACCGTTCCGTCGGGCGCGGTGACGGGCACGATGGCCTGGACCAGGGGTCCGATGGTCCCGGTGATCTCCTCGATCACGGTCTTCCCGGCCAGCGCGGGGCCGATGTCCCCCACGAACTCCTTGCCGATCCGGTCGGGCTGGGGGTGGGTGTAGCGGACGCCGTCGGTGTTCATGACGACGACGAAGTCCACCCCCGTCGCCTTGCGCACCGCCTCGGCGCGCGGCTGCAGCACCGCCGTCGGGTCCGGACTGCGGAGCGCCTCGACCATGCCGGGGGAGTCGGCGAACGCCGCGGCCACGGCGACCGAACGGTTGCGGGCCTCCTCCGTGCTGTCGTGCCGCACCTGGAGCACCAGCGCGACCACCGCCGCCACCACCAGCAGCAGCACGATCGCCAGGTTCAGCACGAAGACCTGTCCGGCGACGCTGCGCCCGGTCAGCGCCGACCGCAGTCCCGCCGCCCGTCCCCGCGGCCCCGCGGGCTCTCCCCGCCGGGACCGGCCCGTCTCCCGCCGCCGGGCGAGCGGACCGCTGGGGCGACGGGTTGACCGCTCTCCCGATCGACCCATTAGTCGGACCATGTGCCCATGTCTACACTGCCCGGCCGTGGGAGGCGAGGGGCGTCCCCCCGGGTGCCGGAGTCGCTGCCGGGGTCCGGTGCCGTCCGGCCGGCGTGCGCCGCGCCCCGGTCACTCACCGCGGACTCCCGTGGCCGGGGCGGCGGACCGCCAGCAGCAGGGAGATGTCGTCGGGGCGGTCGACGGCGTGCCGTGCCATCACGGTGAGCCGGTCGGCGATGCTCGCCAAGGAGCGGCCGCCGGGTCCCGGGACGGGTGCGCCGCACTCGGCCAGGGCCACCCGCAGGGCCGTGATGCCGTCGTCGATGTCGGTGCCGGGCCGCTCCACCAGCCCGTCGGTGTACAGGGCGAGGACGGCGTCGGGGTCGAGCCGGAACTCCGTCAGCGGGTACTGGGCCTGCGGGTCCACCCCGAGGACGACGCCGCCGGGGACGTCCAGCACCTGGGTGCGGCCGTCCGGGTGGACGGGCGACCCGCCGCCGTCCTCCCACCGTTCCAGGGACGCACCGAGTTCCCCGGCCAGCCGTTCCACCACGTCCAGGCCGTCCAGCATCTCGGCGACGTCCGGGACCGCGGGGCGCAGGACGGTCAGTACGCCGAAGGGGTGTGCGGCGCCCGTGATCGGCACGTGCAGCGAACCGAACGGGAACGGCAGGCCGGCCGCGAACTGGGGGTAGCGGCGCATCGTCTCCGTGGCATTGGGCAACAGCACCCGGACGCCCAGCCGGTAGGCGTCCGCGACGGGGAACGGGCGGTCGGCGTGCATCCGCCACCAGGGGCGGAACAGCGGACCGGGCAGTCCGGCGAGCACGGCCAGCCACAGCACCCCGGGCGAGCGGGACCGCAGGTAGATCCCGCCCGCGTGGCCGCCGGTCGCGCTGATCGCCTCCGTCGAGGCGTCGATCAGCAGTGCCGCCGGCAGCCCGGGCGGCCGGTCTGCGTCCTCGGCGCCTGCAGTCATCGGCCCCACCTCGTCCGTGCGCGGTCACGCGGGCGACACAGCAAGAATGCGCCCCCGCACCCCCTGTGCGCACCCGGACCCGCCGCCGGACGCCGGCTCCCCGGAACTTCCGTCCATGCCCAGGCCGTCACCGCGGGGCTCCTCGCGGCGGCGCCGACCGGTGCGGCCCACTTCGCCGAGGCCGCCGACACGCTCGCATCGACGGCCGCCGGCAAGGGCGTACTCCGGCACCGGCATCACCGTCTGGGGGCGCCGTCCTGGCCGCCCTCTGCGGCACCGGCTCGGGTGGCGGCGGCGCGAGGCAAGGTCACCGTCACCGCGGGCGGTTCGGCGATCGGCAGCTGGACGACGACCGTCACGCCGGCCCCACCGCAGAAGATCTTCGCCACCAGGAACGGCAGCCCCACGTGGGACGACGGCAGCCGTGCCCGTCGTGGGCGGCCGGACCGGCTCCTGAAGCGGCCGGCGCAGGCCTAGGGCCGTACGTAGGGCCGCGTCATGATCTCCATGTTGTGGCCGTCGGGGTCGTCGAAGTACGCGCCGCGACCGCCGAACAGCCGGTTGATCCGGCCGGGTTCGGTGTGGGAGGGGTCGGCGAAGTACGTGACCCCCACCGCCTCCAGTCGGGCGATCATCGCGTCGAACTGCTCGTCGGGCACGAGGAACGCGTAGTGCTGCGACTGGATCGGCTCGTCCCGCATCTCGTAGTAGTCGAGCGTCACGCCGTTGCCGAGGTCGACCGGCAGGAACGGGCCGAACGGAGCGCCCACCTCCAGCCCCAGGATCGTGGCGAGGAACTCGGCCGACAGGCGTCGGTCCCGGGCGAGAACGGCGGCGTGGTCGAGCCGGACGGCTGTCGTCGCCGGCTCGGTGGGGTGCGGGTGCTGCGGTTCGTGAGGCATCGTCGGGGTGTCTCCGGGTCTCGGGTTCGAATCGGTGGCCGGCGCGGGGCGCCGGGGGACGAGGAACGCGGAGGAAGACGGCGGGCCCCTGGCGGTCGGGCTCGCGGGGCGGACGGCGGTTCGACGACCGGTCCTGGCCCGCCGCGTGCTCACGCCCGGGCCGGGACCCTCACTCGTGCATGGCCCTCGGCGGCCGACCCGGCAGTCACGCGGCCGACATTAGTTCCCGTCGGTGCCCGCGGCAACGCCGTTTTCCGTGGCACCGCGGATCGGCCGGGGGCTCAAATCAGGGCGGGTCCGGCGGAAGTTGGGACAAGGCAGCCGTCCCGGCCGGTGCGATGCGTATCGTGAAGGACCCTGGGCCTTCGCTCCCACTACTCGGCCCCGGACCGGACGGTGAGGCTCTGTATGACTCCGGCGCACAGACCCGATGCCGCGGGCCCTTCTGCCGTGGCCACGGTGGTGGACTTCACGGGCGGGTCGGCGATGATCCCCGCCTCCCGGGACGTCGTTCAGCGGTTCGTCGCACGACTCGGCGAGGCGGGCGTGGAGATGGCCGACAGCTTCCTGGACGCCGCCCGGCTGGTCGCCAGCGAACTGGTGACGAACGCGCTCCGCCACGCGCCCGGCCCCTGCCGGTTGGGGCTGACGCTGGTGGGCGACAGTGTCGAGATCGCGGTGTCGGACACGGGCGACGGCTTTCCCACGTTCCTGCCGCGGGACCCGCTGCGGGTCGGCCGGCACGGTCTGGAGATCGTGACGCGCCTGTGCGACGAGATCATCACCAAGCCCCAGGCGACGGGGAAGACCGTGTACGCGCGACTGCCGCTGCGGTGACCGGCGGCGAGGCCCTTCGCGCCGCCGGCGCTCAGGCGGCCAGGGCCTGCTCCACGGTGGGGTGGCAGGCGATGAGCGCGTCGACGCCCACGAGTTGCAGAACGCGCCGGACGGCCTGCCGCGGCGCGGCCAGGCGGAACCAGACCCCGCGGGACTCGGCCGCCTGGTGCGCGGCGATGAGCACGTTGATGCCGCTGGAGTCCAGGAAGTCCACCTCGCCGAAATCGACCACCGTGCCCGGCGCCGTCTGCACCGAGGACAGCAGCACGTCGCGGAGCTGACTGCTGCCGTCGAGATCGACCTCTCCGGCGAGGGTGACGATGCTGATGCCGTCGCCCGTGGTGGTGCGGGTGATCAGCAGACGCTCCGGTACTGCCGCTCCCTCGATGTCCGCCACGCTTCCCTCACTTCTCGCATGTGCCCGGCCGTCGTCGGTGGCTCGATGCTAAGGCTCTTGGGGCGTTGTGTGGGCAACTTGTGCCCATGAGCGGCACCGGGCACGGACCCGGCCGCACGGCAGGCGGGATGCCGGGGGCCGGCCCGGCGGCTCGACGCGCGCGATGCCGGTCCTCTGACTAGGGTCTTCATGTGTGGCTCACACATTCGAAGAGCTCGTGCACAAGCGTCGCGCGGCCGACCAGGCACACCACCGGGTCGAGCAGCTGCGGGACTCGTACGGGCCTCCCACCCAGAATCAGTGGACCCGGCGGCAGTCGACCACCTACGAGACCGCCGTACGGGCATGGCGCGACCTCGACCGGGACGCGCAGACCGCGATGCGGGAGTACGTCAAGGAGGGGGGTCAGTCCCTGCACAAGATCGAGGCCAGCGTGCGCAAGGCCGTCCAGGACGGGGAACAGGGAAGGTGATCGCGCGGACGCCGTGCCCGAGTCAGTCCCGGCGGGCCGTGGCCTCGCCGACGAGGTCGTGCACGGCGTCCAGGGCCGCGGCCCGGTCCTCGGGGACCAGCCCGATGCGGGTGCGCCGGTCGAGCAGGTCGGCCGCGTCCAGGGCCCCCTCGTGGCGCAGCGCCCAGAGCAGCTCGGCACCCGTGGTGGGGTGCCGGGGCAGGACGCGTTCGCCGAGCCGCGGGTCCTGCGCGATGAGCGCGTGGACGGCCGGCGCCTCGGTGCCGTAGCGCCGCACCAGGCGGCGCGGGGCGCGCAGCGCGGCGAGGGTGCCGGGTGCGGCGGCGCCGACCAGTGGCAGCGTGGCGGTGGGGGAGGGGCCGGCGGTCAGCCGGCGGGCGGCGACGGCGGCGTCCACCGCGTCCTCGGCCATGCGGCGGTAGGTGGTCAGCTTGCCCCCGACGACGGTGACCACCCCCTCCGGCGAGGTGAGCACGGCGTGCCGGCGGGAGATGTCCGCCGTTCGCGGCGCAGCTCCCGGCCTGCCCTCCGGTGCGGTGTCCAGCAGGGGACGCAGCCCCGCGAAGGCCCCCACGACGGCGTCGCGCGGGACGGGGACGTCCAGGACGGAGCCGAGCACGTCGAGCAGGAAGCCGATGTCCGTCTCCGGAGCCTCCGGGACGTCCGGGACCGCCCCCTCCACGGGCTCGTCGGTGAGCCCGACGTAGACCCGGCCGTCGTCCTGGGGTAGGACGAGGACGAAACGATTCGTCTCGCCGGGGATCGGCACGTGAAGGCCCGCCGGGAGCGGGCCGAGGTCGTCGGAACGCAGGACCAGGTGGGTGCCGCGGGAGGGCCGGACCCGGATGCCGTCCACGAGGTCGCCGGCCCACACGCCGGAGGCGTTGATCACCGCGCGGGCCCGGATCTCGCCTTCCTCGCCGGTGAGTTCGTCCCGTATCCGGGCCCCGGACCCGGTCAGCTCCAGGGCCCTGACCCGGGTCAGCACCCGGGCGCCGTGCGCGGCGCCGGTCCGGGCGACGGCCGTCACCAGCCGGGCGTCGTCGGTGAGCCGGCCGTCCCAGGACAGCAGTCCGCCGCGCAGTCCGCCGGAGCGCAGCGCCGGGGCGAGGTGGCGGGTCTCCAGGGCGGAGAGCCGGCGCGGCGCGGGCAGCGTGGCCCGGGCCGTGCGCGCCGCCAGGCGCAGCGTGTCGCCGGCCCGGAATCCGGCCCACGCCAGCGTGGCCTGGCCGCGGGAGACCAGGGGCGTCAGCGGCAGCACGAACGGCTGGGCGTGCACCAGGTGGGGCGCGGTGCGCTCCATCAGCACGCCGCGCTCCACCGCGCTCTCGTGGGCGACGTCGAGCTGGGCCGAGGCGAGGTAGCGCAGCCCGCCGTGGATGAGCTTGGAGCTCCATCGCGAGGTGCCGAAGGCCAGGTCATGGGCGTCCACGGCGACGACGTCCAGGCCGCGGGCGGCGGCGTCGAGGGCGGCGCCGGCACCGGTCGCGCCGAGACCGACGACGAGGACGTCCACGACGGGTCCGCCGACGGCGTCGGCCAGCTCGCGGGTACGACGGGCGGCGGACAGGGAGGCCCCGGCGGGGCTGCTGGTCGGGCTCATGGGGTGAGGGTCCTCTCCAGGATGGTCCGCAGCTCCGCGAGGAAGGCCGCGGCGGTCAGGTCGGCGTCGTCCTCGTCGGTCATGGTGCGCAGGGACAGGGCGAAGGACTGGACGATCAGCAGCACGGACCGCGCCTGCCGTCCCGGGTGCGCCGCGCGTACCGAACCGTCGGTGTGGCCCTCGCGCAACGCGTCGGCGAGCAGCTCCAGCAGGGCCTCCTGGCTCGCCCCGCGCCGGTCGAGCACATAGGGCAGGAGCAGCTCCGGATCGACGTCGACGATCTTGCGGAAGAGCGGATGGGCGCGGAACGCCTCCACCCCGGCGACGAGCCCCTCGACGATGCGCGGGCGGGTGCCCAGGTCCGGCCGGGGCTCGGGCATGTTCCCGGTCGCCACGGCGATCCACTCCCGCGTCATCAGGTCGCCGACCAGCGAGCGCACATCCGGCCAGCGCCGGTACAGCGTCATCCGGGAGACGCCCGCGCGGCGGGCCACGTCGGTCATGGTCGTCCGGCGGACCCCGACGGCCAGGACGCAGTCGCGCACGGCGTCGAGGACGGCGTCGTTGTCGGACGGGTTCGGGCGGGACGAGTCCTTGTGACGGTTAGGCGTCATGTGTAACAGTGTAACGCCCGTGAGGCCGCGCAGACGGCATCCCTCGAATCGACCGGTGAGGACGACAGGCAATGGACATGCTGTGGAACGGCTGGGGCGACCCGGCGAGGGCGACTCCCCTGCCCGACACGGTGACCGGGCTGCTGCGCGAGCTGCTCGGCGTCAAGCCCCGCGACACCGCGTCCGTCCGCCTCGCGGAGATCGACGTCCCCCCGTCACCGCTGGACGACGCCGCCCACCGCGCGCTGCTCGCCGCCGTCGGCGACCGGGACGACCGCGTGCGCCGGGACGCGGAGACGCGCGTCCGCCACACCCGGGGCAAGTCCACCCCCGACCTGCTGCGGATCCGCGAGGGCGACGTCACCGACACCCCGGCCGCCGTCGTCCTGCCGGAGAGCCACGACGAGGTGCTCGCCGTCCTGCGCGCCTGCGCCGGACACCGGCTGCCCGTCGTCCCGTTCGGCGGCGGCACCTCCGTCGTCGGCGGCCTCGCCCCCGGCCGGCCGGACGCCTTCGTCGCCCTGGACCTGCGGCACATGAACCGGCTGCTCGACCTCGACCCGGTCTCCCGCACCGCCACCCTGCAACCGGGCCTGCGCGCCCCCGAGGCCGAGGCACTCCTCGCCGAACACGGCTACACCCTCGGCCACTTCCCCCAGTCCTACGAGTGGGCCACCATCGGCGGCTTCGCCGCGACCCGCTCCAGCGGCCAGGCCTCGGCCGGCTACGGCCGCTTCGACGAGATGGTCCTCGCCCTCACCCTCGCCACCCCCGAGGGCACCCTCGACACGGGCCGTGCCCCGCGCTCGGCGGCCGGCCCCGACCTGCGCCAGCTCGTGCTGGGCTCTGAGGGCGCGTTCGGCGTCATCACGGCCGTCACCGTGCGCGTCCGGCCCGTGCCGCGGGTCCGCCGCTACGAGGGCTGGCGCTTCGCCTCGTTCACGCAAGGAGCCGCCGCCCTGCGCCGGCTCGCCCAGGACGGCCCGCGCCCCACCGTGCTGCGGCTCTCCGACGAGACCGAGACACTGATCGGCCTCGCCCAGCCCGACGCCATCGGGGCCGCCCTCGAACAGTCCGCGGGATGCCTGGCGGTCGTCGGCTTCGAGGGCACCGAGGAGGACACCGCCCACCGCCGCGAGGGCGCCGCGGCCGTACTGCGCGAGGCCGGCGGGACGTTCGCCGGCGAGGAACCCGGCGAGCGCTGGGCCCACGGCCGCTACTCGGCGCCCTACCTGCGCGACTCCCTGCTCGACGCGGGCGCGCTCGCCGAGACCCTGGAGACGGCGACCTACTGGTCCCGTGTCCCCGCGCTGTACACCGCCGTTCGGGACGCGCTCACCGCCACGCTGACGGAGGCCGGCACCCCGCCGCTGGTCATGTGCCACATCTCGCACGTCTACGAGAACGGCGCCTCCCTGTACTTCACCGTGGTCTCGGCCCAGGGCGACGACGACGCGGTCGCGCACTGGACCCGCGCCAAGCACGCCGCCAACGAGGCGATCCTCGCCGCGGGCGGCACCATCACCCACCACCACGGGGTCGGCACCGACCACCGCGACTGGTACGTCCGGGAGGCGGGCCCCCTCGGCGTCGAGGCGCTGCGCGCCGTCAAGCGGCGGCTGGACCCGGACGGGCTGCTGAACCCCGGCGTCCTGCTGCCCTCCGACTGACCCCCACCGACCGACGCCACCCATCCCCGTGAGACAACAGTCCGGCACCAGCCGTCAGCCCGGAGGCACATCGATGCGACAGTTCACCGCCGTCGTCAACCCCACCGCGGGCGGGTCCACCTCGGCCGCGGCACTGCTCGCGGTGGCCCGGCTGCTGCGGGAGGCGGGGGCCGGGCTGGAGACCGAGTACAGCCGGAGCCTGGCGCACGCACGGGAACTCGCCCGGCAGGCCGGCGACCGCGGCCGGGTGGTGCTCGCCGTCGGCGGGGACGGAATGGCCGGCGGCATCGGCGGCGCCCTCAGCGGGACCGGGGCGGTGCTCGGCCTCGTCCCCGCCGGCCGCGGCAACGACTTCGCCCGGATGCTGGGCCTGCCCCGTGATCCCGCCGCACTCGCCGACCTGCTCCTGCACGGCGAGCCGCGCCCCGTCGACACCGTCGAGGTCACCTCGGCCGTCCACGACCGCGCCGTCGTGCTCGGCAGCGTGTACGCCGGCGTCGACGCGCTCGCCAACCGCCACGCCAACCACGCGCGGCTGCTGCGCGGCACCGCCTCGTACTACGCGGGCGCGCTGCGGGCGATCACCACCTGGCGCCGAACCCGCTACCGGGTCACCGTAGACGGGCAGGAGCACTCCTTCGGCGGCTACACCGTGGTGGCAGCCAACTCCGGCTACTACGGCTCGAACCGGCGCATCGCCCCCGGCGCCCGGGTCGACGACGGCCTACTGGACGTCGTCATGATCCACGAAGCGCCGCGCCGGCTGTTCTTCGCCCTGATGAACGAACTCGAGTCGGGCACCCACGTGCACCGGCCGCAGGTACGGGTGGTGCGGGGCAGGGAGGTCCGCATCGAGGCCGACCGGGCGGTACCGTACGGCGCCGACGGCGAGGTCGAGGCCGTCCTGCCGGTCACCGCCAGGGTGCTGCCCGGCGCCCTGCGCGTCCTGCACTGAACACACCGCCGGGCCGGACGCCGACACGGCACCCGGCCCGGCGGCGAGCGGGTCTCAGACCTGGGTGTTGAAGCGTTCCCACACCCGGTGCGCGCCCAGCAGTTCGGTGACCCGCGACAGCGCGGCCGTACCGGATTCGGCGACGACCACGCCGGGAGCGTCGGTGGGCACGCCCGCCGCCCCGAGGGCGGCCTCGCCGCCCGCCCAGACACCGATGGCCTTGCCGTGCCGGAACGCCTCGGACACCAGCAGGTTCACCCGGGGGTCGGTAGTCCGCCCCTGCGCGGGCGACGGGGCGGACTTGGCGTCCCGCGCGGTGTAGGCGTCGCTGCCCACGCCCGGCGTCCCCGCCAGCAGGACGGCGTCGAACTCGACCGAACGCGCGGTGGCGTAGGTGCGCTGGACGCTCAGCGCCCCGTCGCCCGAGCCGAGGGTGCCGCCGGTCGGCGCCACGACCAGCGGGACCATGCCGGCGTTCAGGACCGCCTCGCGCACGGCACGCACGCCGTCCACGTCGCCGTCCTCGCCGGTCACGATGCCGATGATGCGGCCGTCGGCCGGCCACGTCCGGCCGACCTGCGACAGCGCCGGGCTGGGCTCGACGTCGGCCAGTGGCACCGTCGGCTTCGGGGCCGGCAGCCCGAGGCCCGCGGCGACCGCCTCGCACAGCTCCGTGTCGATGTTGGCCAGCACCTGCAACGCCCGTTCCTTGATGGCCTGTTCGTAGCACTTGCTCAGCTCGAAGGTGTAGGCGCCGATGATGTGCTCGCGCTCCACCGGGCTCATGCTCAGCCAGAACCGGCGCGGCTGGCTGAAGTGGTCCGCGAACGACTCCGGCGCCTGACGCACCTTCGTCGCCTCCGCGACACGCACCGGCGCCTCGATGTACGCCCCGGTGTCCGCTCCCGCGGTGAACGGGCAGCCACCGTCCAGCGAGTTGGGCCGGTAGGGGGCGACGCCCCGGTGGACGGCCGTCTGGTGCATGCCGTCGCGCAGCATGTCGTTGACCGGCGCGTGGGGGCGGTTGATGGGGATCTGCGCGAAGTTGGGGCCGCCCAGGCGGGTGATCTGGGTGTCCAGGTAGGAGAACAACCGCCCCGCGAGCAGCGGATCGTCGGTGATGTCGATGCCCGGCACGAGGTGGCCCACGTGGAAGGCGACCTGCTCCGTCTCGGCGAAGAAGTTGGACGGGTTGCGGTTGAGGGTCAGCAGCCCCACCGGCTGCACCGGCGCCAGCTCCTCGGGGACGATGTTCGTCGGGTCCAGCAGGTCGATGCCCTCGAAGGTCTGGTCGGGGGTGTCGGGGAAGGTCTGGATGCCGAGCTCCCACTGCGGATGGGCCCCCGACTCGATGGCGTCGGCGAGGTCCCGGCGGTGGAAATCGGGGTCGACGCCGTTGATGAGCTGCGCCTCCTCCCACACCAGGGAGTGCACGCCCAGCCTGGGCTTCCAGTGGAACTTCACCAGCGTCGTGCCGCCCTCCGCGTTCACCAGACGGAAGGTGTGGACGCCAAAACCCTCCATCATCCGGAAGGAACGCGGGATGCCCCGGTCGGAGATGTGCCACAGGGTGTGGTGGGTGGCCTCGGTGTGCAGGCTGACGAAGTCCCAGAAGGTGTCGTGCGCGCTCTGCGCCTGCGGGATCTCCCGGTCCGGCTGCGGCTTGACGGCGTGGATGATGTCCGGGAACTTGATGGCGTCCTGGATGAAGAAGACCGGGATGTTGTTGCCGACCAGGTCGAAGACGCCCTCGCTGGTGTAGAACTTCGTCGCGAACCCGCGTGTGTCCCGCACGGTGTCGGCGGACCCCCGCGAGCCCACCACCGTGGAGAAGCGCACGAACACCGGCGTCTCCACGTCCTCGGCGAGGAACGCGGCCTTGGTCACGGAGGCCGCCGTGCCGTAGCTCTGGAAGACACCGTGCGCCGCCGCGCCGCGGGCGTGGACCACGCGCTCCGGGATGCGCTCGTGGTCGAAGTGCATGACCTTCTCGCGCAGGTGGTGGTCCTGCAGCAGCACGGGCCCGCGCGGCCCGGCCTTCAGCGAGTGGTCGGTGTCGTACAGCCGGGCGCCCTGAGCGGTCGTCAGGTAGCTGCCGGACTGCGCCATCCTGGCCTGGTCGGCGCCCGTGGGCTGACCGGTCGGCGACACGGTGTCCGGACCGCTCTGGTCCGGCTTGGGGGGCAGCGGATCCCGCGGCTCGGTGGGTTCGGCGACCGAGGGGGACTCGGTGGCGGGCCTGCCGGGAATCCCCTCGGCCGGTCCACCACCGTCGCCCTGCAGGCTCTCCGTGACCTTGTGGGCTACCCGCTTGAGGGGGTTGGCCTCGCTCATCAGCCATTTCTCCGTTCTGGGCGGGCCGCTGCGCGCGGCCGGACGTGTTCGAGCACCGACTGCCGTGGTGGCGCCGTGACCGCGTACCCAGACACCGGGGCTCAAGGCATGCGCAGTTGCGGCGGGTCGTGTCCGATGAGATCGGGCGAGGCGTGCGGGACAGCGGACGTTCGCTCAGCCGGCGGTCTCCTCGTCGGTGGTCCCGCCCTGACGCCGGGGCGCGGCGGCGGCCTCCGCCGGAGCGTCGGACGGAACCGACTCGGCCCGGGCCGCGATCACGGCGCACGACGACTGGTCCATGGGGGAGCTCCTTCTCACCGGTGCCGTACCAGCGTCACCGGCCCGGATGCGGCGCGCCACCGGAGACGAGCGCACGGGGGAGCGGCGCACACGATCGCGCGCGGGGCGGCACGGCATCGCCCCCGCGTCCGCCGGGCCCTGGGCCACGATCCCCTGGGGCCGGCCTTGCTCGAACATGCGCGGCGGCCGTCGACGGCCGCCGCGCGCCGTTCAGGAGGACTTCGTCGGCGTCTCCCCGTCCGGCCCACCCGCCACCTGCGTCACCCGTACCGGATCGAAGGAGACCCGGGTGCGCGCACCGCCGTCCGCCCAGACCACGTCGACACCGGTGTCGTCGGCCGTGACCTCCGTGACGGCTTCCGCCAGCGGACCGGGGCCCGGCGCGGCGGTGAGGGCGGCCAGACAGACGTGCACGGTGGTACCGCCCGCCGCGCCGCTGAGGCGGGGCATCCGCGCCCACGGGGTGTAGGCGGTGCCCCGCGGGGCGCGGACCGTTTCGGGGCCGGCCTCCCAGCCGTGCAGTCCATGCAGCGCCGAGACCAGGGACTCCTCCGGGCCGGTGGCCCACCCGGTGTGCGTGACCCGGGCCCCCGCCGGTGCTCCGGCCACCCGGTGCACCCGCAGTTCGTACGGCCCGTGCGCCACGGTCACGCTCTCCACGCGCAGCCCCGGCACCATCGGGGGCCCGCCCGCGAAGACGGGCCGGTGCCAGGACGCCGCCCAGCCCCAGCCGTCGCCCTGTCCGGCGCCGAGTGGACGGATCCGGCGCCGCACGCTGCGCCGGCCGTTCACCTCCACCGACAGATGGTTGTCCGCGACGTTGTCGGACGCCGTCGGACCGGTCCGCGTCGAGTACGCCTGCCGTCCGTAGTGCGGGTCGTCCTCGGCGGCCGACTCGCCCTCGTGCGGCCGTACGTGGTCGCTGCCGTGGTTGTGCAGCCGGACGATCCCGTCGGCGCGCGTCGCCTGCACCAGCAGTCCCGGCGCCGGCAGGGCGAGCACCCGGTCGGCCTCCTCCACCGGCGCGGGTTCCTCCGTGGCCGTCCACAGCGGATGACCGGCGGGCGCCAGCAGCGACACGAACGCCTTCGACGCCCAGTAGGGCGAGGCCGGCCCGGAGTACGGCTGCAACGTGGCCTCGTGCGGCCCGTACCAGCCGAGGCCGAGCAGCCCGTCGCCGGTCAGCGCCCCGCGGTCGAGGAAATGGCGCAGGCTGCCGCTCGCCAGCCGCCGGGAGGCGCCCGGCGTCAGCGGGGTGTGCCCGGTCAGCGCGCCCAGGCTCACGGCGGCCGAGGCGGCGAAGCGGTACGTCAGCGACCGGCCGAAGTGCAGCGGCGCCCCGTCCGCGCCGAACATCAGGGCGAAGCCGTCGAGGTGGGCGCGCAGCCGCTCGCCGTGACGGACGGCGATCCCGGTGTCACCGCGCAGGTGGGCGTCCAGCACCGGATACAGGTGCAGGGCCCAGCCGTTGTAGTGGTCGAAGGCGCGGCCGTCGCCGTCGGCGTACCAGCCGTCGCCCCGGTACCAGCCCTCCATCAGCTCCGTCGCGCGCTCACGGGCCGCCGCCGTCTCGGCGTCGCCGCGGCCGACCGACTCCAGGAATCCGGCCACGGTGTAGGGGAACAGGTACCAGTTGTTCGGTGCGGGCACGTGCCGCAGCGCCCCGCGCAGCCACTCCTCCGCCCGGTCCTGGACCCCGGCGTCGAGGTTCTTCCACAGCCAGGGCGCGGTCAGCCGCAGCCCGAGCGCGACCGACGCCGACTCGACCATGGGCTGGCCCTGCACGTCGTGGTCGAGGATCAGCGGCCAGGACTCGGTGTCGTCGCGGCCGGGCGTGCGGGTGCCCGACGCCAGGCCCCGCGCGTAGCGGTCCAGGAAGCCGTGAGGATCGTCGCCGCCGGCGCCCGCCACCCGGAAGGCCGCCGCCAGGAACGTGCGGGCATAGCCCTCCAGGCCGTCGGACCGGACGCCCGAGCGGGAGGGCCGGCCCGGCAGGTCGAGCAGGGCGCAGCCGGGGGTGCTCCAACGCCAGGCCGCGGTCAGGAGCCCGTCGGCGACGGCCTCCCAGTGGGCCCGGGTCCAACCGGTGTACGGGCTCGACGCGCGGTCCTCGGCGGGCAGTTCGAACGGGATGCTCATGCCAGGAAGGCCAGCCTTTCGCGTCGTACGGGATGGAGGAAGCCGGCACCGGACGCCCAGCGGGCGGTCTCGGAGAGCGCGAGATCGGCCAGCCGGCGCCACTCGTTGCCCTCGGAACCGGCGAGATGGGGGGTGATCAGCGCGTGCTCGGCGTCCCACAACGGATGCTCCGGCGGCAGCGCCTCGGGATCGGTCACGTCGAGCACGGCCCGGACCCGGCCCGCGAGGACGGCGTCGGTCAGCGCCTCCTGGTCGACGACCGCGCCGCGCGAGGTGTTGATGAGCACGGCGCCGTGCGGCATCGCGTCGATCAGCTCACGGCTCACCAGGTGGCGGGTGGCCGGCAGCAGCGGCGTGTGCACGCTGACCGTGTCGCAGCGCGCGAACAGCTCCGCCGGCTCCACGCGTTCGACCCCGAGGGCGGCCGCGTCCGCGTCACCGACGTACGGGTCGTGCAGCAGCACGTGGATGTCGTGCGGGCGCAGCAGCTCGATCACCCGGCGGCCGATCAGCGAGGCCGACAGGATGCCGACGGTGCGGTGGTAGTTGCCGACGGTGCGCGGGGTGCGCAGCCAGTTGCCGCGCGTCCGGGACACCCGGTAGTCACGGGCCCGCTCCAGGACGCCCTTGCCGGTCAGCAGGATCATGCCGAGGGTGTACTCGGCCACCGGCACGGCGTTGGCCGCGGCGGCGGAGGAGACCTCGATGCCGCGCTCCCAGCACGCGTCGGTGACATGCCCGCGGACGCTGCCCGCGGTGTGCACCACGGCCCGCAGCCGCGGCGCGGCACGCAGCACCTCCGCGTCCAGCGGCGGACAGCCCCAGCCGGTGATCAGCAGGTCGGTGTCGGCCAGCAGGGACCTCGCCCGCGGTGTGGACAGGTCGTCCAGCACCGGGAACGGGGCGAGGTCGCAGAGCGCGCGGAACGCGGCGAGCGACTCCGGGTCGAGGACGGCCGAGGCGGCGTCCTCGGACATGGCCACGGCGGCGCGGGGCCGGAATCCGGGGCCGGGGGCGTGCACGGTCACTTGACGGCTCCGGCGGTCAGTCCGCTGCGCCAGAAACGCTGGAGCAGCACGAAGGCGAGGATGAGCGGCAGTACGGCGAGCAAGGAGCCCATGATCACCACGGGGTAGTACTCCGGTGAGACGGACGCGGAGCTGTTCCACTGGTACAGGCCGAGGCTGACGGGATACAGGTCCTGGTCGGACAGCATCACCATGGGCAGGAAGAAGTTGTTCCAGATGGCGGTGAGCTGGAACAGGAACACGGTGATCAAGCCGGGGCCGAGCATCCGCAGCGCCACCCGGGCGTACGTGGTCAGCTCGCCCGCCCCGTCCACCCGCGCCGCCTCCAGGACCTCGTCGGGCACGTAACCCCTGCTGAAGATGCGGCCGAGATAGACGCCGAACGGATTGAACAGCACCGGGATGAACACCGCCCAGAAGGTGTTGACCAGGCCGGCCTCGGAGGCCATCAGGTACAGCGGCAGCGCGAGGACCGTCTGCGGCACCATGACCGCCGCCAGCACCAGGCCGAACAGCTTCTCCTTGTGGCGGAAGCGGTACTTGTCGAAGGCGTACCCGCAGGCCACGCTCAGCAGCGCGCCCACACCGGCACCCAGCACCGCGTACAGCAGGCTGTTGACGTACCAGCGGCCGTACAGTCCGCCGTCCATGGCGAACAGGTCCTCGAGGTTCTGCACGAAGGAGAAGTCGCTCAGGGACAGCAGGTCGCTGCCGAACAACGCGTCCCGGTCCTTCGTGGCGGCGAGCACCAGCCACAGCACGGGCAGCAGGGTGTAGAGGACGGAGATGGCGACGACCACGTTGACCGTCGTACGGCCCAGCAGCTTCGGGCGCGGCAGGGAGCTGTCGGTGGCGCTCATCGGGCCTCCTCGGCGACGTCGGCGCGGCTGGTGAAGCGGGTGACGCCGTAGGACAGGGCGATGGTGCACACCAGCAGGACCACCGAGGCGGCCGCCGCCAGGCTGTAGTTGTTGCGGGTGAAGGCCGCGTCGTAGATGTACATGCTCGGTGAGAACCGGGAGTTGATCATGGGGGACGACTGGCTGAGCAGCATCGGCTCGGTGAAGAGCTGCAGCGCCCAGATCAAGGTGAAGATCGCCACCATGACGACGGAGGCGCGCACCAGGGGCGTCTTGACCTGGAGCGCCGTGCGCACCGGTCCCGCCCCGTCCACCACGGACGCCTCGATCACCTCGCGGGGCACGGCCTGCAGGGCGGCGTAGAAGACCACCATGTTGTAGCCCAGGTTGCTCCACACGGCGATGTTCACGATGGACGGGATCACCGTGTGCACGCCGAGGAAGTCGATCGTGATGTCGGCTCGGGCGAACAGGTCGATCACCGGGCTGATGCCCGGGGTGTAGAGGTACAGCCAGATCAGGGCCGCGATGATGCCGGGCACCGCGTGCGGCAGGAACAGGCCCAGCTGGGCGAAGGCGCGCAGGCGGACCACGCCGGAGTCCAGCAGCAGGGCGAGGGCGAGCGCGCCGGCGACCATGAGCGGGATGTAGATCAGGCAGTACAGCGCGACGGTGCCGAGCCCGCCGAGGAACGTGGGGTCGGTCAGCACGGCCGCGTAGGAGCGCAGACCGACGAAGACGGTGCGCTCGGGGCCGAAGCCGAGGCCGGGCTGGTCGTCGCTGTAGAAGCTGAGGTAGACGGCGGTGCCGACGGGGATCAGGAATATGGTGAGCAGAAGGGCGAAGAACGGCGTCATGAGCACGCCGCAGGCGGTCAGTTGACGGCGCCTGGCCGCTCTGCGGGCGCGCAGCCCGGCGGCGGAGGGGGCCGGGTCGGCGGCGCGGACCGTGCCGGCCGGCACCCGTTGCTGGGTGGTCGCGGTCATGGGGTGTCACCTGCCTTTCGTCGGCTCAGGTGCTGTGCTGGGTGGTGGAAAGGCCGAGGGCCTTGAGGTCGGGCATGGTCCCCTCCTGCGCGGTCCGCAGGGACTCGACGATGCTGCCCTGGCCGCCGCCGACGCGGGCGAAGGAGTCCTGCATCACCTTCTGGGTGGCGCTCATCCGCGGCCCCCAGACCCATTGCTCGCCGATCTTCGCGGCCTCCTCCTCGAACAGGCCGTAGATGTCCTGCCCGCCGTAGTACGACCGGTCGAACGCCTCGCGTCCCACGGAGACCAGGCCGGGGGCGGCCGGGTACTGACTGCTGGTGCCGCTGGAGAGCCGGGCGCGCAGGGCGTCGGGGTGGGAGACCTGCCACTCGATGAACTCCATCGCGGCCTCGGGGTGACGGCTGTCCTTGGTGACGGCGAAGGTGGAACCGCCGTGCGTGCCGACGGCCGGGCGGCCGGTGTCCCACTGCGGCAGCGGGGCGATCCGCCACTGACCCTTCTGCCCGGGCCGCGCGTTCATCTGCGCCCCCGCGTCCCAGGCCCCGCTGAGCCGGGTGAGGACCAGTCCGTCGCCGATCTGCGCGTCGGACTGTCTGCTCTCGACGGCGTTCATGAAGACGTCGTCGCGGTCGATGAGCCGTTGCCAGTACGACGCCACCCGCCGGCTGGGCGCATCGGCGAGGGACACGTTCCAGGCGCCGCGGGAGGTGTCGAACCACCTGGCTCCGGCCTGCCAGGCGTACGCGGCGAACTGCGTCATGCCGTCGGTCGGGAACAGCACCAGCCGCCGGCCGGGCGCCTTGCGGCGCACGGTGGCCGCCTGCTCGGCGAACTCGTCCCAGGTGCGGGCGACTTCGAGCCCGTAGTGGTCGAACAGGTCGGCGCGGTAGTGCATCACCATGGGCTCGACGTCCAGCGGCACGCTGAACACCCGCCCCTCGAAGGTGGTCAGCCCGAGCGCCTGCGGCAGCAGTCTGCGGCGCAGGCGCTCGCCGACCAGGTCGGTGATGTCACGGGCGACGCCGTCGATGGCGTACCCCGGCACCTGCGGGTACTCGATCGTGGCGACGTCGGGGGCGTTGCCGGCCCGGGCGGCGTTGCTGAGCTTGGCGTAGCCGCCCTGCCCGCCGGAGGGGATCTGCTGGAAGTCGACCTGGATGCGGTCGTGCGTGCGATTGAAGGCGTCGACCACCTCCTGGCTGCCGCGCAGGGCGGACCAGAAGGTGATGCGCGTGGTACGGCTCGTGCCGCCCGACGGCCTGCCGTTGTCCCCGCTGCAGGCGCTCACGGCTCCTGTCAGCGGTACGGCGGCCATCGCGGCGAGCACGGATCGACGGCTGCGTCGACCGGGCATGGCGCCTCCCGCGGCTCCTGCGTGTCTGCGGACACGACTGTTCGGGACACGGGAATACTCAACGCCCCAGCGCAAACGGTCAATAGATCGATCAGAAGAAAATAAAACGCTCAAACGCTCATTCAGTTGACCCGTCAGTCGACCCGCCAGATGAGCTGTCCCTCGAGCCGTCACCCGAGTCGTCGGCCGCGTCGTCGATGCGTCGCGTCGATCCCCGCACCATCAGCCGGGGCAGCAACTCGACCCGCCGGACCGCCCCTCCGGTCTCCGGCGCACCCCTCAGACGCTGCAGCAACAGCTCCGCGGCCACCCGGCCCACCTCCGCCTTCGGCGGGGACACGGCCGTCAGCGCGGGCGTGGCCAGACCGGCCACCACGTCGTCGTACGCCACCACCGAGCAGTCCTCCGGGACCCGCACCCCGTCGGCCGCCAGTCGCTGGACGAGCATCACCGCGTCCACGTCGCCGTGCAGCACCACGGCGGTCGCTCCCACCTTGCGCAGCAGCGCGGGCAACTCGGCCGTCTCGTGCGCGGCGTACGGCCCCTCCTGCCCGGCGTCCGGCGCGCTCAGCGCCCACGCCCAGTCCTCCACCAGCGGATGCTCGCCGGCGATCCGCGTGAACGCGGCCCGCAGCGAACGCGCCGTCGGACTGTCCTCCCGCGTCGCGAACACCATCCGCCGGTGACCCAGCCCCACCAGGTGCTCCACCGCCAGGTGCGCCCCGTACCAGTGGTCGGAGCACACCGAGTCGAGCCCGTGCGGCGCGCTGCCCGGCCGCGGGCGCCGCTCCATCAGCACCGTCGGCACCTCCAGTGCGGCCAGCCACCCGTGGTCGGCCTCCTCGGCCGCCAGACTCCGCCACCGGGGCGCGATCAGCAGGCCCCGGGCGCCGTCCTCCAGCGCGCGCTCGACCAGCGGGCGTTCGGCGCCGGCCGCCTGGGGCGCGATGTGCAGCGCGAAGCGCAGGCCGGCCTCGTCCAGGACCGTGCGGGCGCCGTGCAGGATCTCGTTCAGATACGAGTGCCGGGCCGGGACCACGACGGCCACCCGGTCCGCGTCCTCCAGGCCGCCCGTGGGCGCCTCCCGGGCGGGCACCGTCGAACGGACGACGCCGTGCCCGCGCAGCAGCCTGCCCTCGCGGGTCAGCTCCTCCACGTCCCGGCGCACCGTCACCACCGAGACCTGCAACTCGGCGGCGAGGTCACGCACCCGCGCGGAGCCGCGCGCCTGCACCGCCGCCAGAATGCGCTGGCGCCTGAGATCGACCGGCTCCCGCATCGGACCTCCCCCACCCGGAGATGTTCGTTTGAGCGTTTCAGCGCCATCATAACGATCGCGCGGTCCGGTCGTCCGGGTGCTCGGTCCCCCGTTCAGGGCTCCGGATCGGCGAGGAGGGGACCCAGCGGCCCCAGGTCCAGGTTGAGGTCGCTCCGGCTCAGGCCGTGCTGCGCGCACAGGTCGTCCATGCGCTCGTCGAGCAGCATGAGCGCCGTGCCCAGCCGGTCCTCCTGCTCCGCGCTCAGTGTGCCCTCGTCGAAGCGACGCACGGCCTGGCGTTCCATGAGCTGCCGGAGCAGTTCCACGACGGTCAGCACGAGGGAGGCCAGGTCCTTCGTGACCCGCTCGGGGTCCAGGTCGAGGGCGTGGGCCGGGCGGGCGGTCACAGCGGCCCGCTGTCCGACCAGGGAGCGGGCATCCGCTCGTTGACCGACGACAGCAGCGCGTGCAGTGAGATGCGCACCAGGGGAACGTCGGCGATGGCCAGCACCAGGTCCCCGCTGACGACCACTCCGGTGGCCAGGACCCGGTCCAGCAGGTCCACGAGCGGGAGCCCGACGGGCGCGTACGGCTCCGGGCCGTCCCAGGGCACGTGCGCCGGGCCCGGCGAGCGGGTGTCCACGCCGGTCACGGAGCGTCCTCCCGTTCCGTGTGCTCGCTCTCCTCGTCCAACCGGGCGAAGGAGTACGGGATCCAGGGCCCCGACGCGCTGACCTCCACGGCCGGGTGCCGGCCGTCCGCCCCGATCCGGTCCAGGGCCGCGGCGAAGGCGGCCCGCTCCGCGTCGTCCACCAGGTAGGCGGCGTTGAGCAGTTGCGGGGCGCGGCGACCGGTCAGCTGCTCGCTCTGCGGACGGTGCCGCGTCGCCGCGACGGCGTGGCGCCGCAGTTCCGCGTCGACGGCCTCCGCCTCCGCCAGGGCCTTCCCGCGTGCGTCCAGCCGAGCGCGCCGTCGTGCGCTGGCGCGGCTGAGGTAGGCCCGTCCGCCGGTGCCGGTGCCGGTTCCGGTGCCGGTGTCGGTGGCGCTTTCGAGGGGGGCGTTCGTCTCGGCGGCGTGCACCTTCACCGCCCACTCCGTACGGTCCGCGAGCCGGTCGAGCAGGGATGCGAGCGCCGCCTCACGCGAGGCGACGGCCCGCGCCGCGTTGAGGTCGCCCCGGTACAGGGTCGCCATGGGCAGCGGCACCACGGTGCCTGCCCGAGAGGCCGCCTCGACGCCTCGGTGGTGGGCCCGGGCGCAGCGTTCGAGGTCGTCGGGGGTTTCGAGACGTTCCCTCAGCGCGGTCTCGTCGAAGAGCGCCGCCGGCACGTCCTGGACGACCAGGCACAGGCTTCCGGCCCGCAGGACGCGCAGTGGACCACCCTCCTCGTGCGCCGTCGTCATGACCAGCGTGTCCTCGGAGGGCGGGGTGCGGGTGACGGCGAACGCCCAGACGACGGTGGGGGACCGCGCGTCCCGCGCGCCGGGGGCCGGAACAACGGCCGGGTGCCGGCTCACCGGACGGCCTCCACCGTCTCCTCGGCGGCGTCCTCGAGGGCGTCGAGCCGGGCGCGCAGGCGCGCGTTCTCCTCGGCCAGCGCGTCCCGGGCGGCCCGCGAGGAGAGCGCCGGGTCGGTCTCCCACCAGTCGATGCCCGCCTTCCTCGCGGTGTCCACCGAGGCGATGAACAGGCGCAGCCGGATGGTGAGCAGCTCGATGTCGAGCAGGTCGATCTTGATGTCGCCCGCGATGACGATGCCCTTGTCGAGGATCCGTTCGAGCAGGTCCGCGAGGTTGCCGGTGACGGGCGCGTAGGGCTGCGGGCCGAGGTCGGTGCAGCCGCGGTCGACGTCGGTCACGGAGCGCTCCCCGGCATGTCACCGACGCGGGCGGGCGCGTTCGTCGTCACCGTCACCCTCCTCGTCGTCCTCGTCCGTGTCGCTCTCCTCGTAGCCGTCGTCCTCGTCGTCCTCGGCGGTCTCATCTTCTCCGTCGTCCTCCTCGTACTCGTACTCCTCCTCCAGCGCCTCCTCGTGGGTCCGGACGACTTCGCCGTCGCGGATCTCACCGCGCCAGCCCTCCACCTCCCCGTCGCCCCGCAGGGTGACGTACCGCGCGAAGTGCTTCAGGTCCAGCCGCAGCCGGCGTCCCTGGGCACGCCACAGATTGCCGGTCTTCTCGAAGAAGCCCGACGGGTAGTACTCGACGACCACGACGATCCGGGTCAGTGAGGGCGCCAGCGCGTGGAAGGTGACCGCCCCGTTGGTGCTTCCCTTGGCTCCTTCGGAGGTCCAGACGATGCGCTCGTCGGGCACCTGCTCCTGGACGGTCGCCTTCCAACTTCGGCTGGACGGACCGATTTTGACGTTCCAGTCGGAGCCGGTCTCGTCGTTCCGGCCGACGCTGCGGACCCCCTTGGTGAAGCGGCTGAAGTCCTCCAGACACGTCCACTGGTCGTAGGCGGTGCGCAGGGGGACGCCGACGTCGACGGTCTCCATGATGTGCGTGGCCTTGACGCTGCCGCCCCGCGCCCCGCCCCGCGCGCCGGAGCCCCGGCCGTGGGCGTAGTCCGTCAACCGGTCGGTCAGCCCGCCGATCCGGTCCCCCGCTCTGCCCACGAGGCTGTGTCCCTTGGCGGAGAGGTAGCCGCCGAGGGCGTCCTTGAGCCCGCTCACGGGCGACGCCTCGTCGTGTTCGTCGCGGACGCGTCGGTCCTGGGTCGTGGTCATCCCCGGCCCTCCGCGCCCGGACGACCCGTGGTCCGCTTCGCCGGAGCGGCGGTCTTCTTCGCGGGAGCCCTCTTGGCGGGAGCCTTCTTCGCCATGCGGCCGGGAGCGGCCTTGCGCGGCGGCGCGTTCCCGGCCGGCTTGTCGGCAGCCTTCCGGGCCGCCTCCCGCGGTGGCGCGGGAACGGGCTCGTCGCCCTCCTCCTCGGCCTCGTCCTCCTCCTCGGGGTATCCGTCCTCCTCCTGGGGGTGTCCGTCCTCGTCCTCGTAGCCGTAACCGTCCGAGTCGTCGTCGTAGTAGTGGTCGTCGTCGTACTCCGTGTCGTCGTAGTCCTCCTCGTCGCCCTCACGGCTCGCGCCCGTGAGTGCGTCGGTCCGGTCGCGGAGGGTGTCGGCCAAGCCGGTGAGGCGGCGGTTCGCGGCGGCGGTGAAGGCCGCGCGCCCGGCGGTCAGCAGCTCGCCCCGCACCTGTTCCGTCAGCTCCTGCAGCTGTGGCGCCTGCTGGAGCCTGCCCAGCCCCTGGGACAGCACCCGGCCGGGGGAGAGGCCGAGGCGCCGGCCCGCCAGGTAGGAGCCGACCGCCAGGGCCAGTCCGGCCTTCCGTGTGCGGCCCAGCAGATACCCGCCGGCCACGGCCGCCGCCAGGGCCGTTCTGTTGTCGTTCATGGATGCCCTTCCTGATGCCTTCCGTGTGCCGGGACCACGGTCACGGGCATGCGGCCGTGCCGGCGGACCGCGGGACGTTCGAGGAGCGCGAGCAGCCGCTCCTCCTCCCTCTCGAAGGCCGCCTCGTCGATGGCGCCCTCGTCCAGGGCCCGGTTGAGCGCGGCCAGGCGGGCGTGGACCGTGCGTGGGTCGTGGGCCTGGCGCCGGGCTTCCTGGAGCAGGTGGTCGGCGACCCACATCGTGCCGCGCACGGGCGCCAGCGGCAGCAGCAGGAGACCGCTCACGATGCCCACCGCGTCACCGCCCGGCCGGCGCGGGACGCGGGTCCACGAAGCTGTAGCACGGCAGGGGCCCGGTCACGCTGAGGGCCAGCCGGTCCCCGACCTCGCGTGCCCGATCGTCCAGGGCCTGCCGGAACCGGGGCTCGTCGGCGGAGCGCACCAGGAACGACGTGCTCAGCACCTGCTCGTCGTCGACCGGGCCCTGCACGGTACGGACGGCGAGCGGAGCGAGGTGGGTGAGGACCTCCTGCGCCGCGTGCCGTGCCTCGCGGCGCACGCTCCGGGCGAGTGCCTCGCCCAGCCGGACGTTGGCCTCGTAGTCCGGCCGCCGCCGTGTCCGGCGGGCCAGCGCCCGCAGGTTCTCGTCACGGCGTACCAGTTCGGCGAAGTAGCCCGGCACGACCGCTCCTTTGACGTTCATCTCGACGCACCCCCGGACGCGGTCGAGCTGCTTCGTCCAGTGCGCCGCGTCGGACCGCAGCTCGGAGCGCAGGACGCCCGCTTCGGGGGAGAGGACCGCGAACCGCATGGGCAGTACGGGGCCCTGCGCCGCAAGTTCGTCCAGCACCGCCTGATGGGCCGACAGGTCACGGCGCCGGGGAAGGAGCCGGACGGGCGCCGCCGACACCGCCGCGCACAGCCCGGACTCGGTCAGCAGCCGTACCGGGGCGCCGTTCACCCCCTGGGCGCGCGGGGTACGGACTCCGGCGGGCGTGATGCCGTAGACGTACAGGGCGTCGAGGGCGGTGGCGGTGGCGGCGGTGGTGGTGATGGCTGCGGTCACGGTCATTCCTCCGTCTCCGGGCGTCGGCGGGTGCGCGGGCGTGGACGGTCGTCCTCGGCGCGGGGACGTCCGGCCGGCCGGCTGCGGGGCCGCTGGGGGCTCCGGCCGCGTTCCTCACGCCCGGCGCGGGGCAGCGGCTCCTGTTCCTCCGTCTCCTCCTCGGGGGTGAGCAGACCCCGCACCTTGTCGGTCAGGGAGCGCGCGGTGCGCCTGGCGCCCGCCCTGCCGATGGTGGCGGCGACCGGGCCGCCGAACAGTTCGGGGACGGTCTTGGAGCGCACGTCGTGCTCCAGGTCGAGGCGGTTGCAGGCTTCGGCGAACCGCAGGTACGTGTCGACGCTCGCGACCACGATCCGGGCGTCCACCTTGAGGATCTCGATGCCGACCAGGGAGACGCGTACGAAGACGTCGATCACCATGCCCCGGTCGAGGATGAGTTCGAGTACGTCGTAGAGGGTTCCGGCGCGGGGCGCGCAGACTATGTCGTCGTCGTAGGTGATCATGCGGTCCTTCCGGGAGCGGGCCTCGGGGGCCGGTCACTGGTCCTGGGCACCGCGCCGGTAGCGGGCGATCCGGCGGTACTGCAGCAGATCGCCCGCCGGGTCCAGTTCGACCTCGTAGGTGGCGAGCAGGCTGGTGGTGTCCGGGATCCGCGCCAGCTCCAGCACGTCCACGTTGACGATCCAGCCGTCCTCCTCGCTCCGGCACACCGCGGAGACGCCTTCCAGGCGGTGCCGGACGAGTTCGGCCAGCCCGTCCGCGGCGCGCTGGGCGGCGTCCCGGGCGTCCCGCACGCCACGCCCGCGCGAGGTGGGGGAAGTCGTGCCGCGCCGCCGCTCGCCAGGTTCTGTCATGCTGACCACTCTGGCCGCGTGGTCCACTCGGCGCGTGTGCAGTTACCCCATCCGGGGCTGCGGTGGACGCCCGCTCACGGCGGCGGGCACCGCCCTGCGGGTGCGCGGGCCGGTGTCAGGCGCCCGGTGCGGTGCCCCGGCGCCGGCAGTGCAGGAAGAGGTGCGGTTCCGGCACGGCGTCCGGGTGGGCGGGGGTGAACAGCAGCTCCTCCCGGTCCAGAACCTCCAGACCGGCCCCGTGGACCAGGTCGGTCAGGCCCTGTGCGGGGAAGCTGGTCACGCGCACGGGCCGGCCCATGAAGAGACCGTCGACGCCCTCCACGTCCAACGGCACGGTGGCGAGCACCAGATGTCCCGCCGGTTTCAGCGCCCGCACCAGCCGCCGCACGACCTCGGCCTGCGTCCGGCGGTCCATCTGGAGCAGTGAGAAGTACACGCACACCGCGTCGAAGGAGTCGTCCGCGAGCGGGGTGTCGAGGATGTCGGCACATCGGAAGGACGCGGCGGGCACCTGCCGGGTCGCGAGCTCCACCATGACGGGTGAGACGTCGACGCCCAGCACGTCGTGGCCCGCGCCGGCGAGGGTCTCGGCCGTGGGCCGGCCCGTGCCGCTGCCCACGTCCAGCACCCGGCTGCCCGGCGCGAGCCGCCCGAGAAGCCACTCCAGGGAACGCCGGTGCGCCTCCGAATCCGCGAACGCCTTCTCGTAGGCGGCGCCCAGCGCGTCGAACACGGCGGCGGCCTGCGGCCGTTGCTGCTCGTCGGTCACGAGGGTCCCTCCGTGGGGTGTGCCGGTGCCGGGCATCGTTCCACCGCGGGCGGGCGGCCGACAAGGGCGCCCCCCGCCGGGCGCGCCGCCGACAGGCCGGCCGCCGGTGACCGGTCGGCGCAGAGCCTGGTACACCGACGCGGTGGTGAACCCGTGGACCCGGTGCGCGACGGCGTCCGACATCCACGACGTACGGTCCCACCGGGCGGGACCGGTCCCCCGGGTGCGGCGGTTTCGGGTCACGCCGGGATCCCCCTCGGCCGGGCGCGGTGGTACGCGCGCGTGCCCGGCCGGGGCCGCGTTCTCCCCGGCGACGGCCGCCGAACGACGGGTGTCCGGCTCAGGAGCGGCGCCCGTTCCCCTTGGGCGGCAGAAGCTGTTCGCGCAGCGCGGTCAGCTGGTGGGAGGCGTCCACGGCCCGCGCCTCCTCCAGCGTCGTCAGGGAGAGCAGCAGGACGTCCGCGACGACGAGCGCCGTGAGCGCCTCCGACGTGATGCCCGTCGGCGTGTGCGGGGCGGTGAGGACCGCGTCGACGCGGTCGCCGAACTGCTCGCCCAGCTCGTCGGTGACCAGCACGACCCGCGCGCCGACCGCCCGGGCCCGCTCCACCAGCACGGTCAGCTCGTGCAGCGCCCGGCCGGGCTGGAAGATCACCACGGCGTCGCCCCGGCGCAGCGCCAGCAGGTCGTCGGCGAGGGCGAAACCGGTGGCGCCGACGAAGCGCGAGCGGCGGCCGATGCGGCCGAGCGCCAGGGCCAGATGGCGGGCGGCCGGCTCCGAGGCCGCGACCCCGAAGGCGTGGATCTCCCCGGCGTCCGCGAGCGCCGCCACCGCCGCCCGCAGCGCGTCGGAACCGGTCAGCCGCCGGGTCTGCTCGATGCGCTCCTGGGCCTCGTCGAGCACATCGCCCCAGATGGCGTCCAGGTCCCGGCCGACATGGGCGATGCGCTGCTTGAGCCGCACCTCGGGTGCCACGGCCGCGGTGAACCCGGTCGCCAACTCCCGCTTCAGTGCGGGCAGTCCGGCGTACCCGAGGCGCTGGAGCGCGCGCACCACGGTGGCGTTGCTGGTGCCGCTGGCGGTGCCGAGTTCCTGGGCGCCGGCGAAGAGCAGGTGCTCGACGGGCGCGCCGACCAGGTACTGGGCGACCGCGCGCTCGGACGCGGAGAGGCTGTCCCAGTGATCGCGTACGGCCGCGCGGAGCCGGGCCATGCCCTCGGACTCGTCCGCGCCCTGGTACTCGGAGTCTCCGGGCTCTGAAATTTTCATTACGGACATTGACTTCCCTGTGACGGCCGTTACTCTCCTGGACAACGCATTCCAAGAGGAGCGCTGCTCGTAACCGACGTTACAGGACGTCGGCTCTCCGGGCAGCGCTCCCGCAGCGAGGAGAAGAATGACAGCCCCCGCCCCCTCGGCCTCCCCGGCCTCCCGAACCCTCCCCCTGGTCGAGATCTCCGGCGCGCCCCGCGACCGCGGCCGCCAGTACGGCGAGGCCGTCCGCCCACAGTTGCGGGCCGCCATGGCCTACTACGAAGAGGCGTTCGGCCGGTCCGCCGCGCTCACCTGGGCCCAGGTCACCGCACGGGCCGCCCGCTGGCAGCAGCCCGTCGAGGCCTACGCCCCCGACCTGCTGCAGGAGATGCGCGGCATCGCCGAGGGCGCCGGCGTGGACCTGCTCGACGTCCTCGCCCTCAACGCCCGCGGCGAGGTCCTCTACGACAACTCCTTCGCCGACATGGAGGAGTCCCCCGGCCCGGCGTCCGAGGAACGCGCCGAGGGCTGCACCTCCTTCGCCGCCTTCGGCCCCGCCAGCGGCGACGGCCACGTGTGGGCGGGGCAGAACTGGGACTGGCGGGCCGCCGCCGGCGACACCGTGGTCATGCTGCGCATCGTCCAGCCGCCCGCCCCCACCCTGATCATGCAGGTCGAGGCCGGACAGGTGGGCCGGCAGGGCGCCAACTCCGCCGGCATCGCCCTCAACGCCAACGGCCTCGGCGGCCGGTTCAGTTCCGCGATCGGCCTCCCGCAGACCGTCGTGCGCCGCAGCGTCCTGGACCAGCCGGCCATCACCGACGCCCTCGACGTGCTCTGCCGCACCCGTGCCCACATCGCCTCCAACGCGCTGCTCACCTGCCGCGAGGGCTTCGCCGTCGACCTGGAGACCACACCGGCCGGACACGGCTGGCTCCACGCGACGGACGGGCTGCTCGTGCACGGCAACCACTACCAGGCGGGCGTCCCCCGGGCGCTCGCCGCCGACTACCGCCCGCTCTCCCCGGACTCCCTGGTCCGCGTGCCCCGCGCCGAACAGGGCCTCGCGGCCCTGCGCGGCTCCACCGGCCCCGACGAGTCCCGCAAGCTGATCAAGCAGGCCATGTCCGACCACCTCGGCCACCCCGAGTCCCTGTGCACCCACCCCGACCCGCGCAGACCCGCCGTCGAGCACTGGGCGACCCTCGTCTCCTCCTGCGTGGACCTCACCACCGGCGACTACCACGTCACCGCCGGCACCCCCTGCGACCGCGACTACCAGCACCTCCCCTGGAACCTCTACGACGGCCCGTACGGCGACGCCGCCACCGCCGGCCGTCCCGCCTGACACAGGAGATCACCGATGACGAAGAGAAACGCGCGCACCGCGGTGACCGCCGGTCTGGTCGCCGCGGGCCTGATCACCGCCGCCGGATGCAGCGGCGCCGACACCGCCGCCACCGGCGCCGCCCCCGTCGACGCCGCCTCGCTGAAGCTCACCCCCACGACCCCTGCCGCCCACGGCCCCGTCGGCAAGGTGAACTGGCTGCTGGAGGACGAACCCGACTCCCTCGACCTCGACACCCAGGGCAGCAGCGCCGGCCGGGTCGTCCTCACCAACGTCTGCGAACGCCTCTACCAGCTCCAGCCCGACATGACCGTCAGGCCCCTGCTCGCCGAGAAGGCCGCCACCCCCGACGACAGGACCCTCGTCCTCACCGTCCGCGACGGCGTCACCTTCCACGACGGGACCCCGCTCACCGCCGACGACGTGCTGTGGAGCCTGCAGCGGCACGCCGACCCGGACATGGAGCAGAGCGACGAGTTCGGCAACGTCACCTCGATGAAGAAGACCGGCGCGGCCGAGGTCACCATCCGCTTCAAGACCCCCGACGCCCTGTTCACCAAGGCCCTCGCGGGCGACGCCGGCATCGTCTGGAACAAGGAGCAGGTGGAGAAGGCGGGCCGCGACTTCGGCACCCCGGGCCAGGGCGACGCCTGCTCGGGCCCGTACGAGCTGGCCGGCTGGAAGTCCGGTGACTCCATCACCATCCGCGCCCACGACGGCTACTGGGGGGACAAGCCCCTCACCGAGGAGGTCGTCTTCCGCTGGGCCTCCGACAGCGCCCTCGTCAACGCGCTCAAGACCGGTGCGGCGGACGGCACCTACGCCGAGTCGCCCAACACCGCCTCCGCCCTGCGCGGCATCGAGGGCCTCAGCCAGTACTACGGCCCCTCCACCGCCACCCTCGACCTCATCCCCACCGACCGCGGCGGGCTGAAGGACCCGCGCATCCGCCGCGCCCTGTCCCTCTCCCTGGACCGCGCCGGCATAGCCAAGTCCGGCTACGGCGGCCTGGTCGAGCCCTGGGCCACCCCGGTCGGCTCCGGCTCCTGGGGCTACGAGAAGGACACCTTCGCCGCCGCCCAGAAGGAGCTGGACGCCGCCGCCCCCGCCGCGCCCGACGCCGACGACCTCGCCGAGGCCAGGAAACTCGTCGAGGAGGCCGGCGCCCCCACCGACCCGGTCGTGATCGGCACCGACAGCAGCCAGGGCCGCACCGTCGTCGCCAACGCCGTACGCGCCGCCCTCCAGCGCATCGGGATCAAGGCCGCCGTCAAGACCGTGCCGACCGCCCAGTTCGAGGAGTTCTACAGCGACCCCCAGGCCCGCGCCGGCATCGACGTCCTCGCCGGCGACTGGTACATCTCCAAGGCCGACCCCATGGGCTTCTACGACAACGGCCTGTCCGACTCCTCCAACAACTGGGTCGGCTTCGAGGACGCCGACTACGACCGGAAGGTCCGCCAGGCCCTGTCCACCCTCGACGACGCCGAACGCGCCGCCCTCGCCGTCGACGTGCAGCGGCGCTTCACCGAGGCCGCGGTGTGGATCCCCGTCGCCCAGGTGCCCACGGCCCTGGTCCTCAGCACCCGGCTGACCGGCGCCCCCGCCTCGCAGGCGTACCTGTACTACCCGTGGGCCGCCGACCTCGGCGCGAAGAAGGGCTGAGGGCACCATGGCCGTCCGCATCGCGCGGCGCCTGGCCGGTTTCCTGGCCACTCTGCTCGCCGCCTCCTTCGTCATCTTCGCCGCGGTCTACGCCGCCCCGGGCGACCCGGCCGTCTTCCTCGCCGGCGGCCGGGACAAGCTCACCCCCGAGCGCCTCGCCACCGTCCGCGCCCAGTACCACCTGGACGAGCCGCTGGTCGTGCAGTACGGCCGCTGGCTCGGCGACTGCCTACACTTCGACCTCGGCCGCTCCTTCAAGTACGGCGACCAGGTCGCCGACCTGATCACCGCACGCCTCGGCACCACCCTCGAACTGGTCGCCTACGCCACCGTCCTGTTCGTCGTCCTCGGTGTCGGCGCCGGAATCCTCGCCGCCGTACGGCAGTCCACGTGGGTGGACTCGGCGGTCGTCGGCGGCACGACGCTGGCCGCGTCCGTGCCGTCCTTCGTCGCCGCGATCGCGCTGGTGTCGCTGTTCGGCGTGCAGCTCGGCT
This sequence comes from Streptomyces viridiviolaceus, assembly GCF_014650995.1. GTDB lineage: Bacteria > Actinomycetota > Actinomycetes > Streptomycetales > Streptomycetaceae > Streptomyces > Streptomyces viridiviolaceus. Next base: position 146,693 of record NZ_BMWA01000013.1, on the reverse strand, counting down.
GGTTCCCGGTCACGGGCAGCGGCCGGGGCTTCGCCGGGACACTGCACCATCTCACCCTGCCCGCCCTGTCGTTGGCCCTGGGCGCGCTCGCGCTCATCAGCAGGGTCACCCGGCAGGCCATGGCGGAGGCCGCCGCCTCCGACCACGTCGAGGCCGCCCGCGCCTCCGGCGTCCCGGAGCGCGAGATCGTCCGCCGGCACGTGCTGCGCAACGCCCTCGGGCCGATCATCACCATGTGCGGCCTCGTCATGGCGGGCATGCTCGCCGGCACGGTGGTCGTGGAGACCGCCTTCGGCATCAGCGGCATCGGCTCCCTGCTGGTGGGCGCCATCAACACCCACGACTTCCCCGTCGCGCAGGCCGTGCTCCTGCTGATGGTCGCCGGCTACATCGCCGTCACCACGCTGGTCGACCTGCTCCACCCCCTCCTCGACCCGCGCGTGAAGCAGGAGGCCCGCACCGCATGACCGCGCTCACCCTCGCCCCGGTCCGCGTACCCGATCGCCGGCCCGTCGGTGTGACCGTCGCCGCCGCAGTCCTCCTCCTGGTGGTCCTCGCCGCGCTGCTGGCCCCGTGGCTCGCGCCCTACGCCCCGGACGCCATCGACCTGTCCGCCTCCCTCGCCGGCACCAGCGGCGACCACCTCCTCGGCACCGACTCCTCCGGTCAGGACCTGCTCTCCCGGGTCCTGCACGGCGCCCGCAGCAGCCTCGTGGCGCCCGTGCTGCTGCTCGCCGTGGCCGCGCTGCTCGGCGTCACCCTCGGAGTGCTCGCCGCCTGGCGCGGAGGCTGGACGGACGCCCTGGTCTCCCGGCTGACGGACGTCATGTACGCCTTCCCCGGCCTGCTGTTCACCGTCCTGATCATCGCCGTGTTCGGCACCGGCACGACCACGTCCGTGCTGGCCCTCGGACTCGCCTACACGCCCACGGTCGCCAAGTACACCCGCTCCCTCGCGCTCGCCGAGTCCCGCAAGCCCTACGTCGACGCCTACCGCATCCAGGGCATGGGCGGCGCCCGGATCTGCGCCCTGCACCTGGTGCCGAACCTGGGCCGCGCGGTCGTCGGCTACCTGGTCGTCCTGTTCGGCGAGGCCCTGATGTCCCTGGCGACCCTCTCCTACCTCGGCTTCGGTGCCCAGCCACCCAGCTCGGACTGGGGGCTGATGGTGCAGGAGGGGCAGGCCGCCGTCGTCCAGGGCGCACTGCTGCCCGCCCTCGTGCCCGGCACGGCCATCGCCCTGGTCGTCGTCTCCTTCAACGTGGTCGGCGTCTGGGCCGCCGACCGGCTCGGAAGGCAGGCCTGATGCTGCTCACCCTCGACCACCTCACCGTCCGGCTGCCGGGCACCGCGCGGCCCGTGCTCGACGACGTCACCCTGCGCGTGGCCGCGGGCGAGGTCGTCGGCCTGGTCGGCGAGTCCGGATCCGGCAAGTCCACCACCGCCAAGGCGGCCCTCGGCCTGCTGCCGGGCACGGCGACCGCCTCGGGGACGGTCCGCGTCGACGACGCCGACGTCCTCGCCCTCACCGGCGAGGAGCTGCGCCGGCACCGGGCCCGTACCGTCGCGATGATCCACCAGGACCCGCGTGCCGCCCTCAACCCCGTCCGCCGCATCGGTGACTTCCTGCGCGAACGCGGCGCCGACCGCGACCGCGCAGCGCAACTCCTCGGCGCCGTCGGCCTTTCCGATCCGGAGCGACGGCTCCGGCAGCGCCCCCACGAGCTGTCCGGCGGCATGCTCCAGCGGGTCGTCATCGCCGGCGCGCTCGCCGCCCGGCCCCGCCTGCTGCTCGCCGACGAGGCCACCAGCGCGCTCGACGTCACCACACAGGCCGAGATCCTCGCCCTGCTGCGCACCCTGCGCGCCGAACAGGGCGCCGGCCTGCTGTTCATCACCCACGACCTGCACCTGGCAGCGGCCTACTGCGACCGCGTGTACGTCATGTACGCCGGACGCATCGTCGAGGAGCGCACCGCCCAGGCGTTCTTCGCCGCCCCCGCCCACCCCTACACCCGGGGCCTGCTGGACTGCTCGCCCACCCTCGGCGACACCTCCCGGCCGCTGCTGCCCATCCCGGGCCGCCCGCCGTCCCTCGGGGACGCCTTCCCCGGCTGCCCGTTCGCGTCCCGCTGCCCGGACGCCGAACCGGCCTGCGAGACCTGGCGGCCCGAGGCGGCGGAGCTGCCCGACGGGGGAGTGGCCGCCTGTCGCCGTGCACCGGCCGCCGTACCCACCGCGACGGAGAGGAACCTGTCATGAGTACGGAGCCGAGGAACGGCCCGGACGCCCTGCTCGTCGTCGACGGGCTGCGCAAGACCTATCCCCTGCCGGGACGCGGCCGGCTCACCGCCGCCGACGACGTGTCGTTCTCCGTGGCACCCGGCGGCTCCCTCGGCATCGTGGGGGAGTCGGGGTCGGGCAAGACGACGGTCGCCCGCATGCTGGTCGGGCTGGTCCGCCCCGACGCCGGCACGGTGACGGTCGACGGCCGCCCTCGCTCCCCGCGCCCGCCGCGGCGCAGGCAGGCCCGGCTGGCCCGTGCCCGGGAGGTCCAGATGGTCTTCCAGGACCCGTACATCTCCCTCGACCCGCGGCTGACGGCGGCCCAGTGCCTGCGCACCACCCTGCGTCTGCACGGACGGGACGAGGCGACCGCCGTCCGCCTGCTGGAGCGGGTGGGGCTCGGTGAGCGGGAGGCCGACGCGCGGCCCCGGCAGCTGTCCGGGGGCCAGCGGCAACGGCTCGCGATCGCCCGGGCGCTCGCCGTGCAGCCGCGCGTGCTCGTCCTCGACGAGGCCGTGGCCGCCCTGGACGTGTCGATCCAGGCGCAGATCCTCCAACTCCTCGACACCATCCGCCGGGACACGGGCGTGGCGCTGGTCTTCGTCAGCCACGACCTGGCGGTGGTCCAGCACGTCACCGACGACGTCCTGGTCATGCACCGGGGGAGCGTCGTCGAACAGGGCCCGACACAGCGCGTCCTCGCCGAACCGGCCCACGACTACACCCGGCTGCTGCTGGCCGCCGTCCCCCGGGAGGGCTGGGACCCCGAAGGCGCGGTTCCGGCACGGGCCTGACACCGCCCGGCCGACGGGGGCGGGCCGGGGCCGAGTCCCGCCGAGGACGAGACCGGCCAGGCCCCGCACGACCGCGACGGCGCCCGCCCAGCGGCACCCGGACGGAGAACGGGCCGCCGGCGGCCTCGACCCGCAGGCTGGGACCGGTGTCCGCGCCGACCTCGCCCGGGACTCCGCCGAGCCCGGCCTGCGCGAGGCCGTCGGCAAGGCAACCGGCGGGGCAGGGCTCGCCCGCCGCCTTCGGCTTCGCGGGTGGGCCGCCCGGGCGCGAGCAGCCGGTCCCGGTCCTCGAGCCGAGGGCCGGCCGGTCCTGACCGATGAGTCGCCCGGCTCACGGACGGAACCCGCTTCGGCCGCCTCCAGCTGCGCATCCTCGACGACTACGGCTTCGGCACGCCGGTCGCCCTTGCGCGGCTCGGCTGCCGGTCCCGCGCCCGTGAGGTGAGGGATTCCTGAGAATCCGCGAGGCGTTTGAACGCTCCGGCCCCCGGTTCCGTATGGAGCCGGGGGCATTTCCGTACCCGAGTCCGCCATGACGTAGGAGCACGCCTTGGGACACAACAGGCGCAGACGCCCGACGGGCGCCCGACGCGCGACCTTCGCAGCGGTCGCGCTGATGATGGGCGGCGGCGGTCTGGTCGCCGTGAACGTGTACGCCTCAGCGACCGGGGCCGGCGCGAACGACCCCGTTCCGCTCGGCAGTTCCGGGATCGCGGCCACCGTCGACTGCCCCGACCTGACCGAGCGGCTGACGACCGTTCCGGAGCAGGCGCGGGCGGACGTCGACACCGAACTGGCCCGCCTCGACGAGCAGATCGCCACGGCCTACCGCCAACTGCAGGAGGCGGCAGCCACCGCGGACGACGGCGACCTCGACGAGGGCGCCGTCCTCGACCCGTTGAAGACGGAGCGGGCCGGCACGATCGAGCGCATCGTGGCGGCCGTCGACCGCGTCGGCGACCGTCCCGCGGGCCTGGAGGCCCTGGCGGACTGCTCGCTGCGACGCGTCGAGGCGGCCCCGGCACAGGACGGCGAGACGTCGGCCGGAGGCCAGGACGGCGGTGACCGACAGCCCGGCCAGGACACGCAGCCGGATGCCGGCGAACAGCCGGGCGGCGACGAGCAGCAGGGCAACGGCGGACAGGCGGGCAACGGCCCCGTCGCCGCGGACTACGCCGACATCACCACCGTCCAGCCCGCCGCGGCGAGCCCGCGCCGGGAGGCGGACGCCTCACGCGGCTCCTTCACGACCAGTTGCGGCGTCAACGCCGAGGGCCTGTTCAACTCCGACAACGTGATCGCCGCCCCGGGCGTCACCAACGGCGCCCACCACTTCCACGACTACGTCGGCAACCAGGCCAACGACGCCTTCGTCAGCGACGAGGAGCTGGCCGCCGCCGACACGAGCTGCGTGGACCAGGGCGACAGGTCCTCGTACTACTGGCCGGTGCTGCGGCTGCAGAACGGCACACAGGAACAGGACGCCGAGTCCCCCGGCGGCGGCATCGAGGGGAACGCCGGCGAGATCGTCACCCCAGCGGAGGTGACGCTGACGTTCGTGGGGAACGAGCGCGGCGAGGTCACGGCCATGCCGCGCCTGCTGCGCATCATCACCGGCGACGCCAAGGCGTTCGTCAACGGAACCGCGAACGCGAACGCCTCCTGGAGCTGCACCGGCTTCGAGGACCGGCAGCTGAAGGACAAGTACCCGCTCTGCCCGGCCGGCAGCGACGTGGTGCGCACCTTCACCTTCCAGAGCTGCTGGGACGGACGGAACACCGACAGCGCCAACCACCGCACCCACGTGGCCTTCGCCGCCGCCGACGGCACCTGCCCGGACGGGTTCCGGCCCATCCCGCGGCTGGTGCAGCGCGTCGTGTACGACGTCGACGCGCCCAGTCTTCGGGACGGTGGCAGGACCACGCCGCTGTTCGCCGTGGACTCCTTCCCCGAGCAGCTGCACAAGCCGGTAACGGACCACAGCGACTTCATCAACGTCTTCGACGAGGCCCTGATGCGGGAGATGGTCGACTGCATCAACGCCGGCCGCGAGTGCGGTTCGGACACGCCTCCGGGATCGGGCCCGGGGCAGGGCGAGGACCCGCAGGAGCAGCCGACGCAGGCCCCCGAGAGCCCGGAGACCCCCGAGAGCCCGCAGGCCCCCGAGAGCCCGGAGGCCCCCGAGAGCCCGGAGGCCCCCGAGAGCCCGGAGGCCCCCGAGGCCTCCCGGACACCGGACGACGGGGCCGGCCAGGGGGACCCGGGGGACGACGACGGCCCGCAGACCGCCGAGCCGTCGAACGGGCCGACCGCCACCGCCTCGGCACCCGCCGACCCCGGCCAGGACGGCCAGGACGGCCAGAGCGGGGAGAACCCCGCACCCCCGACCCGGGACGGCCAGGAGAACGCCTCCGGCAGCGCGGCGCCCAAGGCCGCCACCTCGCCCGCGGCCACACCGGACGACGCGAGCGGTGCGGCGGCACCCGGTCCGACGCGGGACGCGGACGGCGGTGACGCAGCTGCCGCCGGGTCCGCGAGCGAGCCGCAGGGGACGCAGGGCGGGCTCGCCGAGACCGGCTCGGGCCTGGGGCTGTGGCCGGCGGCGGCCGGTGGTGTCCTCGTGGCCGCCGGCTGTCTGGTGCTGCTCCGTTCCAGGCGGCGTTCCGTGTGACACCACGGTGACCCCGGGGGGCGGGGGAGGGGTCCCGCCCGCCCGGTGGTCCACGTGCGTGTGTCGGTCCCGCGAAGCACCTCGTGTCCGGAGGGGGGTGCGGTATACGTCCCCTCATGGACTACTACGACCTCGGCGCCCACGGCCGCCCCGTGACGACCTCGTCCCCCGAGGCGCAGACGTGGTTCGACCGCGGACTGGTGTGGACGTACGCCTTCAACCACGAGGAGGCCGTCTCCTGCTTCGAGGCCGCCGCGGCGGCCGACCCGGACTGCGCCATGGCGTACTGGGGCATCGCCTACGCCCTCGGTCCGAACTACAACAAGCCGTGGGAGGCGTTCGACGAGCGGGAGCTGACGCGGACCGTCGACCGCGCCCACGCAGCCGTGGAGCTCGCCCACGAGAAGGCGGCGGCAGCCGGTGCCGTCGAACGCGCCCTGATCGGCGCGCTGCGGGCCCGCTACCCGCAGGCGCGGGCCGCCGAGGACTGCTCGGTGTGGAACGCGCCGTACGCGGAGAGCATGCGTGCCGCGTACGAACTCGCCCCCGACGACCTGGACGTCGCCGCGCTCTACGCCGACGCGCTGATGAACCTGACGCCCTGGCAGTTGTGGGACCTGCGCACGGGTCTGCCCGCCGAGGGCGCCCGCACGGTCGAGGCGAAGGAGGTCCTCGACCGGGCGCTGGCCACCGAGGCCGGCCGGGAGCACCCGGGCGTCGTGCATCTCTACGTCCACCTCATGGAGATGTCGCCCACCCCCGAGGCCGCCCTGACGGTCGCCGACCGGCTGCGCGGACTGGTCCCCGACGCCGGCCACCTCCACCACATGCCGTCGCATCTCGAAGTCCTCTGCGGCGACTACCGGCGCGTGGTGTCGGACAACACCGCCGCGATCGCCGCCGACGAGAGGTACCGGGCCCGCGCCGGGACGATGAACTTCTACACCCTCTACCGGTCGCACAACTACCACTTCAAGATCTACGGTGCGATGTTCCTCGGCCGGTCCCGGCCGGCCCTGGAGACGGCCGCGCAGCTGGAGGCGTCCATCCCCGAGGAGCTGCTGCGCGTGGAAAGCCCGCCGATGGCCGACTGGCTGGAGGGCTTCCTGGCCATGCGGGTGCACGTCCTGATCCGGTTCGGCCGCTGGGCCGACATCCTCGAGCTGCCGCTGCCCGCCGACCCCCGCCTGTACTGCGTGACGACCGCGATGCTGCACTACGCCCGCGGCGTCGCCCTCGCAGCCACCGGCAGGGTCGCCGAGGCGGAGGCCGAGCGCACGCTGTTCCGCGAGGCGGTGGCCCGGGTGCCGCAGACACGCACGCTGTTCAACAACACCTGCGTCGACATCCTCGCCGTCGCCGCGGCCATGCTCGACGGCGAGCTGGAGTACCGCAAGGGCGACCACGACGCCGCGTTCGCCGCCCTGAGGCGGTCGATCGAGCTGGACGACAGCCTCCCGTACGACGAACCGTGGGGGTGGATGCAGCCCACCCGGCACGCCTACGGCGCCCTGCTCCTGGAGCAGGGGCGGGTGGCCGAGGCCGAGGCCGTCTACCGGGCCGACCTGGGGCTCGACGACACCCTCCCGCGCCCCCTCCAGCACCCCGGGAACGTCTGGTCCCTGCACGGACTCCACGAGTGCCTGCTGCGTCTGGGAAGGCAGGGGGAGGCGCGCATCGTGGCGCAGCAGCTGCAGCTCGCCGCGGCATTGGCGGACGTACCGGTCGAGACGTCCTGCTTCTGCCGCCTCGAAGCCGTCCCCTCCGCGGGGGAGACGGGCGGCTGCTGCGCCACGGACCGCTGAACGGGCCGGCGGCCGGTCGTCGAGCGCGTCCGGCAGCCACCGGGGGACTCCTTCTCCGGCGTCTTCGGCCCGCCGTGGCCCGTACGATGCGCGGCGGCCGACGACGCCTGCGCCTCCCCGCCGGGGCACCAGGCACCGAGCCGGGCCGGGCGTCTATACGATGGCGCCTCGGAAAACGGACAGCGGGCGGAAGGAAGACAGGGCGTGACGGATCACCGGCGTCCCCGGCGACGGGGGCAGGGCGAGCTGGAGGCGCTCGTGCTGTCGGCGCTGCGCGAGGCCGAGGGCCCGGCGACGGCCGGCTGGGTGCAGGAGCGCCTGGGCGGAGACCTCGCCTACACCACGGTGATCACGATCCTGACCCGGCTGCTGGACAAGGGCGCCGTCACCCGGGAGCGCTCCGGCCGGTCCTTCGCGTGGACCCCCGCCTCGGACCAGGCCGGCCTGGCCGCCCGGAAGATGCGCAAGGTCCTGGACGCCGAGAGCGACCGGGAAGCGGTGCTGGCCAGCTTCGTGACCGGCCTGGGACCGGACGACGAGCGGCTGCTGCGGGAACTGCTGGGCGACTCGCGCGACGACGGCGAAGCCTGACGCGGCATGGGGCTCTTCGTCTTTCTGCCGCTGGTCCTGCCGTTGACGGCATGGCCGATGGCGCGTCTGGCCGAGCAGCATCTGCATCCGCGGACCGCGACCCGGCTGCTCACCGGCGTGGCCGCGGTGATGGCCCTGTGCAGCACGGTGTGCCTGGCGCTGGTCATGGTGGTCGGCACCGCGCAACTGCCGGGAAACCCACTGCCCGACGGCTGGTCGGATCCTCAGGTGCGGGCGGCGGTCCCGTACGACGAGGTGGTCGGCAAGGCGGCGATCCCCGCGCTGTGCGCGGTGGTCGTGGCCTCGGCGCGGGCGCTGTGGCGGCACGGCCGGGTGCGCCGCCGCGCCCACCGCGCGCTGGCCGGGCTGCCGGGCACGTCGGTGGCCGTCCTGCCGGACGACGTGCCCTACGCGTACGCGCTGCCCGGCGGTCGCCGCGACCGCGTGGTGGTCACCACGGCCCTGCTGGACCGCCTCGACCCCGCCGAGCGGCGGGCGCTGTTCGCCCACGAGCGGGCCCATCTGTCCGCCCGGCACCACCGGTTCCTGCTCGCCGTCAGGCTGGCCGCGCTCGCCAACCCCTTCCTGCGGCCCCTGAGGACGGCCGTGTCCTTCACGGCGGAGCGGTGGGCGGACGAGGAGGCCGCGCGGGCCGTCGGCAGCCGTCGGACGGTGGCGACCGCGATCGGCAAGGCGGCCCTCGTGTCCCGGGGCACCCCGGTCGCCACGCTCGCCGGTCTCGCGGCGCCCGGCCCCGTGCCGCGCCGGGTGGCGGCCCTGCTCGGCCCGGCCCCCGCGGCACGCACCTGGCCGTCGGTGTTCACCTCGGTGGGACTGGCGGCGTGGGCAGCGGCCTTCGGAACCGCCGTGTCGGCGATGTCGTCGGCGAACTCGGCCGTCACCATGTTCCTGATCCTCCGCGCCGCGACGCCCCTGTGAAACGCGGCGCCGGCCGCGTCGGCGTCGGCCTCCCCGCGGACGCACGCCCGGGAGACCTGCTGACCGTACGCGCCGCGGGCGCCTGCCGCCCGTCCATGGCCTCCGGCCTCCCGCTTGACGGCCGCCCGTCCGCGGTCGCAGCTCGCGACGAGGCGCCCGCCCGCCGGTTCGCCGCGCGTCCGCGGCGGACGGGCGCAGCCCGGACGTGGGCGCACAGCCCCGACGATCCCGTCCGGCTCCCGTCGAGCGGCCGGCCGAGGGCGCCGGGTGGCGGTCAGCCCATCAGCCCGGCGGCCAGGGTCGCCCCCAGCTCCCAGCAGGCGGCGAGGTCCGCCTTGGCGGGCTCCCCGGTCACGTTCACCGCCGGTGCCGCGCGCTGCCAGCCGAGGCCCGTGGTCACCGACTCGATGCCGCGCACCGCGCCCGTCGTGTCACTGCCGCCGTGCACGTAGTAGCCGAACGGCCGGCCGCGGGTCTCGTCCAGGCACGGGTAGTAGACCTGGTCGAAGAAGTGCTTCAGGGCCCCGGACATGTACCCCAGGTTCGCCGGCGTGCCCAGCAGGTACCCGTCGGCCTCCAGCACGTCCACCGCCGTGGCCGTGAGCGCCGCCCGTCGGACCACCCGGACCCCCTCGATCTCCGGTGCGGTCGCCCCGGAGACGACGGCTTCGAGCAACGCCTGGCAGTTCGGCGACGGCGTGTGATGGACGATCAGCAAAGTGGCCACAGCCCGAAGCCTGCCGTCCCACCCCCTGCGCCCGCAAGAAAACGCCGCCCCGGAGCGAAGGCGCGCGGTCTTTGCGGACCGTCCGGCCGGACCGACGGCCGTACGGGTAGACTCGGGTCCGTTCGCGTTCGATCAGGACCGGGAAGACAGCGAGGTGAGGTTGATGACCGCGCACGAGGCCACCCTTCGTGACGCCCGGGTCTCCCTCACGTCCCGGGCCGTGGCCTGATCCCGTTCCGACCGGCCTCGCCGGGAGCGTGAGCTCGCGAGGCACTGAGCCGAACGCAACCCGAGAAACGGATTCCCGTCCCTCATGACCAACACCTGGATCACGCGCGCCGAGACCGGCGCCGACATCCCCGCCATCCGCGACATCCTCCGCGCCGCCTTCCCCACGCCGGAAGAGGCCGACCTCGTCGACGCCCTGCGCGCCGACCCGGCCGCGTGGATCGACGGCCTGTCGCTCGTCGCGGCCGACGCGGACGAGCGTCCCGTCGGCCACGCCCTGCTGACCCGCTGCCACATCGGCGACAGCCCGGCGCTGTGCCTGGCACCCGTCGCCGTCCGGCCCGAGCTGCAGCGCAGCGGCGCCGGTTCCGCGGCTGTCCGTGCGGCCCTGTCCGCGGCCGAGCGCATGGGCGAGCGCCACGTCGTCGTCCTGGGGCACCCGGCCTACTACCCCCGGTTCGGTTTCTCCCGGGCCTCCGCCCACGGCATCGGGCTGACCATCGACGTCCCGGACGAGGCCCTCATGGCCCTCACCCTGGACGCCGCCCACCCGCTGCCCGCAGGTACCGTCCGCTACGCCGCGCCGTTCGGCATCTGACCGTCCGACGGCCGTAGCGGGCCCGACATGAGGACGGGGCTGCCCACCGTGAGTGGTGGGCAGCCCCGTCCGGTTCCGCGGTGGTGTCGGCCGGCGGCTCAGCCGACCGGCGCCGCCGGTCCGCTGTCCGCGGTCGACGGGCTGCCGCCGGTCCGCTGTCCGGGGACGGCGGCCGATTCGACGGCGGCCCCGCCGGACTCCTCGGCGAGCCGCTCCATGCCGCTGGTGGTCTTCAGCGGCTTCTCCTTGATGAAGACCACGGCGACCAGCGCGAGCAGCGCGAACGGCGTGGCGATCAGGAACAGGTCGGCGGTGGCGACGCCGTAGGCGTGCTCCACGATCTCCCGCATCGGGCCGGGCAGCGTGCTCATGTCCGGGACGCTGCCCTCGCCGCCGCCGGATCCGCCCTCGGCCGCGCCGGCGACGCCTGCCTTCTCCAGCCCCTTGGTCATCTCGCTCGCGACCCGGTTGGCGAGGATGGCGCCGAGGACGCTGGTGCCGATGGTGCCGCCCATGCTGCGGAAGAAGGACAGCACCGAGGTCGCGGCGCCCAGCTCGGCCGCGGGTACGTCGTTCTGCGCGGCGAGCACCAGGTTCTGCATCAGCATGCCGACGCCGATGCCGAGCACGGCCATGTAGATGCTGAGCAGCCCGAAGGGGGTGTCGGCGTCGATCAGGGAGAGCAGCGCGAGGCCGGCGGTCATGATGACCGCGCCCGCCACCAGGTAGCTCTTCCACTTGCCGGTCCGGCTGATCAACTGCCCGGCGACGGTGGACGACACCAGCAGACCCAGGATCATCGGCAGGCTCATCAGACCGGCGATGGTCGGCGACTTGCCCAGGGAGACCTGGAAGTACTGGGAGAGGAAGACGGTCCCGCCGAACATGGCGACACCGACCAGGAGGCTGGCGACCGTGGTCAGGGTGACCGTGCGGTTCCTGAAGATGTCGAGCGGGATGACCGGCTCGGCGGTACGGGCCTCGACGAGGACCGCCAGGGCCAGCAGCAGCACGCCGCCGACGACCAGTGCGGCGGTCTGCCAGGACGCCCAGTCGAACTGGTTGCCCGCCAGGGAGACCCAGATGAGCAGCGCGCAGACACCGGCGACGATGAGGAAGGCGCCGAGCCAGTCGATCTTCACCTGGCGCTTGACGGTGGGCAGCTTCAGCGTGCGCTGCAACAGGAAGATGGCCAGCAGGGCGAACGGCACGCCGATGAAGAAGCACCAGCGCCAGCCCAGCCAGTCGGTGTCCACCAGCACACCGCCGATCAGCGGCCCGGCCACGGTGCCGATGGCGAAGACGGCACCGAAGATGCCGGAGTACTTGCCCAGTTCCCGCGGCGGGATGACGGCGGCCATGACGACCTGCGCGAGCGCGGTCAGGCCGCCCGCGCCGATGCCCTGCACGACCCGGCTGAAGATCAGCAGAGTCGTGTCGTGGGAGAAGCCCGCCAGCAGCGAGCCGACCACGAACATGCCGAGCGAGAGCTGGAGCAGCAGCTTCTTGTTGAACAGGTCGGACAGCTTGCCCCACAGGGGCACCGTCGCGGTCATGGCCAGCAGTTCGGCGGTGACGACCCAGGTGTACGAGGACTGGCTGGCGCCGAGGTCGGCGATGATCGTGGGCAGCGCGTTGGACACGACGGTGCCCGCCAGGATGGCGACGAACATGCCGGCCATCAGGCCGGACATGGCCTGGAGTATCTGCCGTTGGTCCATGGAGGTGGGCGGCGCGTCGGCGGGCGCCTGAGAAGCGGTCACGACATCTCTTTCGGGTGGTGATCGGCTGGTGGTCCGCGCGGGGCCGGACGACGGCTGGTGTCGGCACGCTCCGGGGCGCGGGACGAACAGGGGGGTGCCCGCCTCCGGGAGGCGCGGGCGGCCGGTGCGGTGGCTACGCGGGCGGTGCGGGCAGACCGGCGGCGAGGAGGTCGAACACCTCCTGGAAGACGTCCAGGAAGGCGACGTCCTTCTGACGGGCGCACCAGTGCTCGACACTGGTGCGCACCGCGGCGACCGCGACCGCGGCCAGCAGCCGCGGGTAGAGGTCGAGCGCCTCGCGCCGCTCCTGGTCGGAGGCTGACGGGTCACCGTGGCGGGTGCTGCCTGAGCGGATGCGCGAGGCGATGGCCTCGGCCAGTTCCGTCTCGTGCGCCATGTGCGCCACGAGGCTGCGCACCAGAAGGTGCGGCGAGGCATGCAGCACCTCGGCGTGCAGCCGCCACAGCTCGTGCTGCTGCTCCGCCTCGGCGAGCTCCGCGGCCATGGCGTCGCGCAGGGCCTGGAGGGGGGAGAGGGCGGCCGGCGCGTCGAGCACCGAGTGCCGCATGCGTGCGCCGGCGTCCGCGTCGATCGCGACGAAGGCGTCGTCGCGCGTGTCGAAGTAGTTGAAGAAGGTCCTCACCGACACGCCCGCGGCCGCGCTGATGGCTTCCACGGTGACCTTGTCCGCCCCGTGTTCGGCCGCCAGCCGTACCGCTGCCTCGGCGAGGGCGGCCCGTGTCGCCCGCTTCTTCCGCTCGCGCAGTCCGCCCCCCGCGGCGCCCTTCTCCGACATAAGTTGCATGGTATGCAAAGATGCATGGCATGCAAAATTCTTTTCCCGTGAGCTGATCGGCCGCGGGTCCGTACGAGGACGCCGGGCCCGCACTCGGCAGGCCGGCGTCCCCACGGCTGACGGAGATCAGCCGATGGCCAGCCTCGCCAGGGTCTCCCGGAACGGGACGGTGCCCTCGGCGGGCCGGTTGTGCGGCAGTCGGGCCAGGACGGCGGCCATCCCGCAGGTGTTGGTCACCCCCGAGAAGACCAGACCCGCGCCGATCGCTCCGGACAGCCAGTGCGCGGGCCGCCAGGCCAGGCCCGCCACGAAGCCGGCCGCGACGAGCGACCCGGCGACGAGGCGGACCTGCCGGTCCATGGGCCAGGGGGTGCGGGCGCCGGCCGGACGTTCGACCGGGTGACCGGCCGCTGTCCAGGCGCCCGTACCGCCCTCCAGGTCCGCCGCCTCGACGCCCAGGTCCGCGAGCCGGGCGCGGCCCTTGGCGGACCGGGCGCCGGAGGCGCAGACGAGCAGCAGCGGCCCGCGCGCGGCGGCCGACGCCAGCGCCTGGACCGCCTCGTCCAGGCGGTCCAGCGGGACGTTGTGGGCGCCGGGGAGGTGACCGCCGGCGTACTCGCCGGGGGAGCGGACGTCGACCACGGTGAACTCGTCGAGGCGGGTGGCGATCTGTTCGCAGGTCAGGGTGAAGGGGGTGGTCACGGAACGGAACCTTTCTCGGGGGTACGCACCCGCACGGTACGATACCCGTGGGGGTATGTGGAGGAGGAAGTGTGGAACTCGACATGTCGGCCGACGAGCTGAAGTCGGCCCTCAACCGGCTGCGGCGCGCTCAGGGGCAGCTCGCCGGAGTCATCCGGATGATCGAGGAGGGCCGGGACTGCGAGGACGTGATCACCCAGCTCGCGGCCGTCTCCCGGGCCCTGGACCGGGCCGGGTTCTCGATCATCGCGACGGGCCTGCAGCAGTGCATGACCAGCGACGACCCGCAGGTGCGGGACTCCGCGCAGATGCGGGCCCGGCTGGAGAAGCTCTTCCTCTCCCTGGCCTGACCCGCCGGCGGCTCACAGCACCGCCGTGGCACCCATCGCCACGGCGACGGCCAGCAGTACGGTGCCGAAGACGCGTTGCAACGTCCCGGCGGACGCCCTGGCCGCCAGCCGTCTGCCGTCCCAGGCTCCCAGGACGGCCGTCGCCAGGAACGGCAGGAGCAGCGTGACGTCCAGGTGCACGGCGGCGTTCGCCCGGGCCGTGAGAGCCACCACCGCGTTGCTGACGACGACCAGCAGACTCGTCCCGACCGCCGCGCTCATCGGCACGGCCAGCACCGTCACCAGCGCCGGCACGGCCAGGAAGCCGCCGCCGACCCCGAGGAAGCCGGTCACCGCTCCGAGTCCCGCCCCGGCCCCGGCCGCGCGGACACCCGTCACCGCCCCGTTCGCGCGCGGTGCGCGGCGGCGCAGCATGTGCAGCCCGGCCAGCGCCGACAGGGCCGCGAACAGCGCGGTCAGCACCGCCTCCGGGACGTGCGCCGACAGGGCACCGGCCACGGCGGCGGGCAGCAGACCGGCCGCCGCGAACAGCGACCCGGCCCGCCAGCGCACCGCGCCGGCCCGGGCGTGGGCCAGCAGCGCGGTGACCGACGTGACGATCACGACGACCAGGCTCGCGGTGGTCGCGGCCGCCGGGCTGAAACCGAGCAGGTAGATCAGGGCCGGCACGGTGAGGATGCTGCCACCGGCCCCCAGCGCGCCCAGGGCCAGACCGGCCACGGCCCCCGCGAGCAGGGCCAGGATCCACGGGCTCATACGGCTGCCCCGAAGGACGGACGCGCGTTCCCGGCAGCAGTGCCCGGGGCGGCCCGGTGCCGCGGCGGCCGGACCGGCGCCGGCGTGCGGTCAGTCACGGGTGCGGGAGACGAGCGGGAGTCCGGCCGAGGCCGCCGAGGCGAAGCCGTCGTCGACGGCCACCACACGACGTCCGGCGGCATCGAGCACCGACGCGGCGATGGCGGCGCGCATCCCGCCCGCGCAGTGCACCCACACCGTGCCCGGCGGCACCTCGTCCAGACGCCGGTGGATCTCGTGGACGGGAAGGTGGACGCTGTCCTGGATCCAGCCCTCCGCGCGCTCGGCGGCCCGGCGTACGTCGACCACCACCACGTCCTCCCCGCGTCGCCGCGCCGCGGCCAGATCGGCGAACGCGGCCCGCGGGAACGAGACCGGCCGGGACCCGTCGGCGACCCAGTCGTCCGGGGAGCCGACGGCCGCGGCGGCGGGGCGGTCGATGCCCACCCGGGCCAGCTCCCGCTGCGCGCGGGCGACGTCCCGCGCGCTCTCGGCGAGCAGGGTGACCGGCTTGCCCCACGGGATCATCCAGGCCAGATAGGTCGCGAGCTGCCCGTCGACCGCGAAGTTGAACGCCCCGGCGACATGCCCCGCCGCGAAGGCCACCCGGCCGCGCAGGTCCACGACCCACTCACCGGCGGCGAGCCGCCGGGCGATCTCGGCGGCGTCGGCACGCCGCGGCTCGGTCAGATCCACGGGCGCGGGGCCGCCGGCGTTCACCGGGCCCATGTGCGCGTAGTAGGCGGGCACGTCGTCCAGCCCCGCCAGCAGTTCCTCGACGAACGTCTCCACGTCCTGGGCGAGAGCCGGGTTGGCCGCCTTCTCCGCGCCGATCGTGCTGTGCGCGCCGCCGGTCCGGGCGGCCGAGCAGAAGCTGCCGAACCCGTGTGTGGGCAGCACGGCCACCTCGTCGTCCAGCTCGGCCGCCAGGCGGTGGGCGGACGCGTGCTGCGCGTGGGCGAGCTGTTCGGTCAGCCGCGGTTCCACGAGGTCGGGGCGGCCCACGCTGCCGATGAGCAGTGATCCGCCGGTGAAGGCGGCCACCGCCCGCCCCGACTCGTGCAGGACGTACGAAGTGTGGTGCGGGGTGTGACCGGGCGTGGCCACCGCCCGCAGGACGAGTCGGTCGTCGACGGGCTCGGTGTCCCCGTCGGCCACCGCCACGCGGTCGTACGCCACCTCGGCCCCGGCCGGCACCAGATAGCGCGCGCCGGTCACGCGGGCCAGTTCCAGGCCGCCGGTCACGTAGTCGTTGTGGACGTGCGTCTCGGCGACGGCGACGATCCGCACCCCTCGCCGCGCGGCCTCGGCGATCAAGCGGTCGATGTCCCGCGGCGGGTCCACGACCACGGCCGACCGGGCTCCTCCCGCCAGATAGCTGCGGTTGCCCAGCCCTGAAGTATCCAGGACGTCGACAAAGAACACGGCACTCTCCTTCGCACACTCGAGGAAATTACCCCCGGGGGTATCGCTGCGTCCCACCGTAACAGAGATACCCAGGGGGGTATTTTCGGAAGAGGCGTCCTGCCGCCCGGTACCGGAGGAGCAAGGGCTGCGTGCGGAAGGAGAGCGGGGGTAAGCGGTGCACCAGCAGGGCCGCCGTCGGAGTCGGCGCCGACGGCGGCCCTGCGGTCTCCTCTCTCGTCGGCACGCAGCTGCGACCCTGGCAGGCTGCGCCTGAGCGTCCGTC
This sequence comes from Streptomyces viridiviolaceus, assembly GCF_014650995.1. Classification (GTDB taxonomy): domain Bacteria; phylum Actinomycetota; class Actinomycetes; order Streptomycetales; family Streptomycetaceae; genus Streptomyces; species Streptomyces viridiviolaceus. Next base: position 129,958 of record NZ_BMWA01000013.1, on the reverse strand, counting down.
GGCCCCGTTCGGGAACGGACGTGACCCGAACGGCCCTGTCGGGTACCCGACCGGTCGGCGGAGGGTGGTGGGATGTGCACCGGCGCCCGCCCGGACGCACCCGCCGGCCCGACCGCTGTCCCGACACGGAAAGGACCCCCGATGTCCGTCGACACGCAACAGGCGCCCTCCGAGCTCACGGACGAGGAGCTCGCCTCGCTGGACGCCCACTGGCGCGCCGCGAACTACCTCTCCGTCGGCCAGATCTACCTGATGTCCAACCCCCTGCTGACCGAGCCGCTGCGCCCCGAGCACGTCAAGCCGCGGCTTCTCGGTCACTGGGGCACCTCACCCGGCCTGAACCTCGTCCACACCCACCTCAACCGGGTGATCAAGGACCGTGATCTGGACGCCCTGTGCATCTGGGGCCCGGGACACGGGGGGCCGGCCGTACTGGCCAACTCCTGGCTGGAGGGCTCGTACACCGAGACCTATCCGGACATCACCCGGGACGCGGCCGGGATGGCCCGCCTCTTCAAGCAGTTCTCCTTCCCCGGCGGCGTGCCGAGCCACGTCGCTCCCGAGACGCCCGGCTCCATCCACGAGGGCGGCGAACTCGGCTACGCGCTCTCGCACGCCTACGGCGCCGCGTTCGACCACCCCGATCTGGTGGTCGCCTGTGTGATCGGCGACGGCGAGGCGGAAACGGGCCCGCTGGCCACCTCCTGGCACTCCAACAAGTTCCTGGACCCGGTCCACGACGGCGCCGTCCTGCCGATCCTGCACCTCAACGGCTACAAGATCGCCAACCCCACGGTCCTGGCCCGGCTCCCCGAGGCCGAACTCGACGAACTCCTGCGCGGATACGGCCACGACCCCGTCCACGTCACCGGCGACCGGCCCGCGGCCGTCCACCGCGCGATGGCCCACGCCATGGACACCGCGCTGGACCGCATCGCCGCGATCCAGCGCGCCGCCCGCGAGGACGGCGCCGGCGACCGGCCCCGCTGGCCGATGATCGTCCTGCGCACGCCCAAGGGCTGGACCGGCCCGGCCGAGGTCGACGGCCTGCCCGTGGAGAACACCTGGCGCGCCCACCAGGTCCCCCTGTCCGCCGTACGGGACAACCCCGAGCACCTGCGGGAGCTGGAGCGGTGGCTGCGCTCCTACCGCCCCGGGGAACTGTTCGACGACCGCGGCGCCCCGCGCCCCGACGTCCTGGCATGCGTCCCCGCGGGCAGCCGCCGCCTCGGCGCCACCCCGTACGCCAACGGCGGACTGCGCCTGCGCGAGCTGCCCCTGCCACCGCTTGAGCGGTACGCCGTCGCCGTCGACAAACCCGGCGCGACCATGCACGAACCCACCCGGGTCCTCGGCGACCTGCTGCGGGACGTCATGGACGCCACCGCCGGCCGGCGCGACTTCCGCCTCGTCGGCCCCGACGAGACCGCCTCCAACCGCCTCCAGGCCGTCTACGCCGCCAGCGGCAAGGCATGGCAGGAAGAGACCCTGCCCGTCGACGAGAACCTCGACCGGCACGGCCGGGTGATGGAGATCCTGTCCGAACACACCTGCCAGGGCTGGCTGGAGGGCTACCTCCTCACCGGCCGGCACGGACTGTTCTCCTGCTACGAGGCCTTCGTCCACATCGTCGACTCGATGGTCAACCAGCACATCAAATGGCTGCGCGTGACCCGCCGCCTGCCCTGGCGCGCCCCCATCGCCTCCCTCAACTACCTGCTCACCTCCCACGTGTGGCGGCAGGACCACAACGGCTTCTCCCACCAGGACCCCGGCTTCGTCGACCACATCCTCAACAAGAGCCCCGAGGCCGTGCGGGTCTACCTGCCGCCGGACGCCAACACCCTGCTCTCCGTCGCCGACCACGCCCTGCGCAGCCGCGACTACGTCAACGTGATCGTCGCCGGCAAACAGCCCTGCTTCGACTGGCTGTCCATGGACGAGGCACGGGTCCACTGTGCGCGGGGCGCGGGCGTCTGGGACTGGGCGGGCACCGAGGACGGCAGCCGCGAACCCGCCGTGGTGCTCGCCTGCGCGGGCGACGTCCCCACCCAGGAGGTCCTGGCCGCCGCCCAACTGCTCCGGCGCCACCTGCCCGAACTGGCCGTGCGCGTGGTCAACGTCGTCGACATCGCCCGGCTGCTGCCCGGCGAGGAACACCCGCACGGGATGAGCGACTTCGAGTACGACGGACTGTTCACCGCCGACAAGCCGGTCATCTTCGCCTACCACGGCTACCCCTGGCTCATCCACCGGCTGGCCTACCGGCGCACCGGCCACGGGCACCTCCACGTGCGGGGCTACAAGGAGATCGGGACCACGACCACCCCGTTCGACATGGTGGTCGGCAACGACATGGACCGCTACCGCCTCGTCATGGACGTCATCGACCGCGTGCCCGGCCTCGCCGTGCGCGCCGCGGCGGTGCGCCAGCGGATGGAGGACACCCGGCTGCGTCACCACGACCACATCCGCGAACACGGCGTCGACCTGCCCGAGGTCGCCGACTGGGCCTGGGACAGCTGACACAGGGACCTCGGGGGACCGCGCGAAGGGACACCACCTCAGTGACCGCAACCCCCTCGACCTGGGACTACGACCACTACGACCCCGCGGACGAACGGCTGAGGGAGTCGCTGTGCACGCTGGGCAACGGCTACTTCGCCACCCGCGGCGCCCTGCCCGAGTGCGCCGCGGACGACGTGCACTACCCGGGCACCTACGTGGCCGGCTGCTACAACCGGCTCACCTCCACCGTCGCCGGCCGCCAGGTGGAGAACGAGGACATGGTCAACCTCCCCAACTGGCTGCCGCTGCGCTTCCGGACGGCCGGAGGGGACTGGCTCACCCCGGACACCGCCCCGGTGCTCGACCACCGCCAGACCGTGCACCTGGACTCGGGCGTGCTGGAGCGCCGCACCCGCTACAGCCTCGGTGACGGACGCGTGCTGTCCGTCCGCCAGTTGCGTCTGGTGCACATGGCCGACCCCCATCTGGCGGCCATGCGCACGGAGTTCGCGGTGTCGGACGGCACCGCGGACCTCGACGTCGAGGTGGCCCTCGACGGCGGGGTCGCCAACGCCGGGGTGCCGCGCTACCGGGAGCTGGAGGGCCGCCACCTGACCCACGTGCACACCGGCGGCGTCACCGACGACACGGTGTGGCTGCGCTGCCGCACCCGGACCTCGGACATCCGGATCGGGATGGCGGCCCGGACGAAGGCCGACGCGCCGGTCACCTCGGGCCGGGAGCGGCTGCGCGCCACCCAGCGCACGACCCTGCACCTGGAGGCCGACCGCACCCTCCGCGTCGACAAGACGGTGGCCCTGCACACCTCGCACGACCCGGCGATCAGCGATCCGCTGCAGGCCGCCGTGGACCGGGTGGCCGACGCACCGGACTTCGACGAGCTGCTGGTGACGCACCGGACGGCCTGGGGCCAACTGTGGCGCCGGGCCGAACTGGACGTACCCGGCGAGGCGGGCAGCATCCTGCGTCTGCACCTCTTCCACGTCCTGCAGACCCTCTCCCCGCACACCGCCGACCTCGACGTGGGGGTACCGGCCCGCGGACTGCACGGCGAGGCGTACCGGGGGCACGTCTTCTGGGACGAGCTGTTCGTCCTGCCCTACCTCAACCTGCACTTCCCCGAGGTGTCCCGGGCGCTGCTCCACTACCGGCACCGCCGGCTGTGGCGGGCCCGCGCGGCGGCCCGGGCGATCGGGCGGCGGGGCGCCCTGTACCCGTGGCAGAGCGGCAGCGACGGACGCGAGGAGACCCAGCAGCTCCACCTCAACCCCCATTCGGGCCGCTGGCTGCCGGACCACTCGCATCTCCAGCGGCACGTCGGCTCGGCCGTGGCCTACAACGTCTGGCAGTACTGCGAGGCGAGCGGCGACGCCGAGTTCCTGCACACCAGGGGCGCCGAGATGCTGCTGCAGATCGCCCGCTTCTGGGCGGACTCGGCCACCTGGGACGAGCACCTGGGCCGGCACCGCATCCGAGGCGTGGTCGGCCCCGACGAGTACCACGACGCATACCCCGGCGCCCAGTGGCCGGGCCTGGACGACAACGCCTACACCAACGTCACCGCAGCCTGGGTCCTCACCCGCACCCTGGAGGTCATGGACGCCCTGCCCGCACCCCGGCGGCGCGAACTCGTCGAACGCACCGGTCTGGACGGCGGCGAGCTCGAGCAGTGGCAGGACGTCTCCCGCACCCTCCACGTGCCCTTCCACGAGGGTGTCATCAGCCAGTTCGAGGGGTACGGCGACCTGGCCGAACTGGACTGGAGGGACTACCGCAAACGGTACGACGACATCCGGCGGCTGGACCGGATCCTGGAGGCCGAGGGCGAAAGCGTCAACCAGTACCAGGCGTCCAAGCAGGCCGATGTGCTCATGCTGGGCTACCTGTTCTCCCCGTCCGAACTCCAGTGGCTCTTCGGGAGGCTGGGGTACAGCCTCGACGAGGAGACCTGGCGGCGCACGGTCGACTACTACCTCGCCCGCACCAGCCACGGCTCCACCCTCAGCGGGCTCGTCCACGGCTGGATCCTCGCCCGGGCCCGCCGCGCCGAGGCGTGGACGTTCTGCCAGGAGGCCCTCAAGGGCGACGTCGCCGACCTGCAGGGCGGCACCACCGGCGAGGGCATCCACCTGGGCGCCATGGCCGGCACCCTCGACCTCGTCCAGCGCGGGCTGACCGGGCTGGAGACCCGCGCCGGGGCACTGTGGCTGGACCCGGTGCCGCTGCCGGAGCTGTCGTCGTACGGCTTCTCCATCCGCTACCAGGGCCACTGGGGCGTGCGGCTCCGGCTGGAACACGGGCGGCTGGAGATCGCCGTACCGTCGTCCGACCGTCCGCCGCTCGAGGTGCGGCTGCCGGACCGCACGGTCCGGCTGCAGCCCGGAGACACCTGCCGGCTGGTGCTCCCGGACTGACCCGCAGCGGCCGGCCCGGGCGCCGGCGCGTCAGCTCCAGAGGGGATACGTCACCGTGCGGGGGTACCCTTCGGGCCTTCCGTCGTGGTAGGTCAGGCTCATCCGGGTGAACTGCTGCCGGTCGGGGTCCTTCTCCCAGGTCCGCGGCTGGTCGAGCCGGACGGTCACGGCGTAGGAGCGGAACGTTCCGACCGCGCAGTAGGGCTTGCAGTCGTTGACCACGTTGACGCCCCGGGCCATCGCCGACTGCGAGCCCCAGCGCGACCAGTTCAGCGACACCAGGTGGCTGTTGCCGTCCCCGCAGGCGAGCAGGAACGCGCCGGGGCGTACCTCGGGGCTCCAGAAGCAGTCGACCAGTACGGGGTCCCGTGCGTGGTGGTGCCCGGTCCGCTCCGCCGACGGCGCGGCGGACGCCGTGCCCAGGGGTATCGCGAGCGCGGCGGCGGCACAGAGCGTGACCGCTGTCCTCGTCGGGTGTGTGCCCATGTCTGCTCCCGCCCGTCTTCCGGAGGCTCGTCCCGCTGCCTCACCCGTGGTCGGTTGTCTCCGCTCTCGTCTTCCCGGTTCCGACGCTAAGGCCGTGTCCCAAGATGCACCACTCGTACGGAGTAGCGCCCGAGGGTCCGACGTCGTGCCGTCGGCGAGGAGTGCGCTATGATGGATCTTGAAGGCGCCGCCCGCCGAGGACGGCGGCTGCTTGCGTTGGTGGTCCAAGGAAAGACGCCCCGCTTCCTGCGGGGAGATGCAGGTGCAAGGCCTGCCCGGCGCTCGAGAAGGAACCCCGTTCCCGCGACAGCGGGAGCGGGGTTTTTCCTGTGCGACGCCCGCGCGTGTCCGTTCGTGCGATAAGGCGCCGATTGCATCCACCGTGTGGTCCGCCGGCCGGGGCGCAACCGCGGCCGCCGGCCCGATGTCTCATGCCACCGAGAAAGGCGACCACCATGTGAAGGAGAGCGGCATGCACACGATGACCTCCTCGTCCGCCGCCGGCCCGACGCGCATCCGCGACGCCCAGGACGACTTCCTCCTCCAGCCGCCCAACCCGGGCGAACGCGTTCCCTGCCGGATCGATCCCGTCGATCTGCGCCGGCTGGACCTGCACGCCATCCTCACCGCGGCCGGCATCGCCCCCTCGCCCGGGGACCACGACGCCATCGAACAGCTCAGCAGGCTTCCCGGCAGCGTTCACGTGGCACTGCACCGATGGCTGGCGGGCACCCGCCACATCGAGTCGGCCACGGTGCAACGGCCCCACCGCCCGGCGGACTTCGGCTGACGCCGTCAGCGGACGACGGTGACGACCTCGACGCAGGGCTCCGCCCTCGCGGACGCTCTCGAAGCGTGCCCGCGACGGCCCAGACGATCACAGCGGCGGCTCGGTGGTCGGCGGTGACTCCCCGGAAGGCGCGGCCTGCGACATGTCACCCCTGTGGGGCGCCGAGCGACCGGGACCACTGTGCGTCGCTCCCGTGTCCCTCCGGGTGCGTCCTCCCAGCCGGTGCGCCATGGTGAACGAGTCGCCCCATGGCCGGGCCCGGCCCGGCCCACCCGACCGGCACCAGGGCGGAGGCTGAGGGACCGTGCAGGACATCGACCGATCGGGGCGCGCGGCAGCGGGGGAGGGGGACGCCCTGGAGGGCGCGCTGCTGACCACCCTGCTCGCGCGGTCCACCGCGGACCTCGTCGTGCTCGACGACCGGTTGCGGGTGATCTGGGCCCACGGCGCACACGGGGAAGCGGCCCGGCACCGCGTCGGGGACCGTTTCGGCGACGGATGCCTGCTCGACGACCCGCCCGCGTTCGAGGCGCTCGTCGGCCAGGCGCGGGCGGGACCGGAACCACACCTGTTGCGGACCACCGGCCGCCGCACGGGAAGCGAGGGCCCTTCACGCAGCCTGCTGCTGACCGCGCAGCGGCTGGACGGCCCGGACGACGGTACGCCGCTCGGCGTACTCGTGGCCGTGGACGACGTGACGGAGGGCGAACGCGCCGGCCGCCGGGCCGCCGCGGTGGCCGCCGTACGGGAATCCGTCGGCAGGACGATGGACGTCACGGCCACCGCACGGGAACTCGTGGACTGCCTGGTGCCCGACTACGCGGGCATCGCGGCCGCGGACCTGGTCGTCGACGTGCTGCACGGTGACGAGCCGCCGCCGGCCGCCGAGGTGGAGGGCAGGCCGCTGAGACGGGCTGCCGTGACCAGCGCGGTGACCCTCCCCGAGCACGCCTCGGTGGACCTGCGGTACGTGCCCCCGCGGACCCCGTTCGGGCGAGCTCTCGCCGACATGCGCCCGCGTCTGGTCGACCTGGACTCGGAGGTGGTGTGGCTGGACGCTGACCCGGAGTGGAACCGGGCCGTGCGGATGGCGGGGGCGCACTCCCTGCTCATCGCCCCGCTGGCGCTGCACGGCACCGTCCTGGGCATGCTCACCCTGTACCGCCTCGGCGGTGACGAGCCGTTCTGCGCGGCAGACCTCGAAACGGTGGCGATCCTGGCCACACGTGCCGCGCTGACCATGGACAACTCGCGCCGGTACCAGCACGACCACACGATCGCGGCCACCGTGCAGCGGCGTCTGCTGCCGCAGACGGCCCGCCCGCGGGCGGCCCTGGACACGGCCCACGCCCACCGGGTCGGCCGGGACAGCAGCTGCTGGTACGACACCATCGCCCTGCCGGGCGCCCGCACCGCGCTCGTGGTGGGTGCCGTGGCAGGCGGGGGCATCGAGTCGGCCGCGGCCATGGGACAACTGCGCCTGGTCGTCAGGGCGCTGGCCGAGCTGGACCTCGGCCCGGACGAGTTGCTGGCCCGTCTGGACGAGAGCGCCGCCCGGCTGGCCAAGGAGCGGGCCGCGCTGCCCACCGGTGACCCCCTGCACCGCGAACCGCTCATCGCCACGTGCGTGTACGCCGTCTACGATCCGTCGACCCGGCACTTCGTCACGGCCTGCGCCGGAGGGACGGCGCCGCTGATCGTCTCCCCTGAGGGCCGCGTGTGGACGCCCGAGGTGGCACCGGGACCGGCGTTGGGATCCACGGACCTCGCGCCGCTCGCCAACTCGGTCGTCAGCGTGGCGGAGGGCAGCGTACTGGCCCTGCGGGCCGGCGGCTTCGTGCGCGAGCAGGAGCTCGCCGACGCGCCGTTGCGCGGCGCCCTCGCGCGGCCCGGCCTCGGCCTGAACGAGCTGTGCGACGCGGCGGTCTACGCCCTGCCCGACGCGGCCCTCCAGGAGGGCGCCGTACTGCTCCTCGCCCGCACCGGCACGCTGCCCCCCGGACACGTGGTCACCGCCGACCTCGCACACGCCCGGACCAGCCCTGCCGAGGCCCGTGACATCGTCCGCGAGAAGTGCGCAGTGTGGGGCATCGACGAGGACATCGCCCGCGGCACCGAACTCGTCGCCAGCGAACTCGTCACCAACGCCGTCCGCTACGGGGCCCCACCGGTGCGCATGCGACTGCTCCTGTCCGACGTACTGACCTGCGAGGTGTACGACGACGGCGCGGCCGCCCCCCAGTTGCGCCACCCGCGCACCATGGACGAGGGAGGCCGCGGCCTGTATCTGGTCGCGCGGTTCGCCGCCCGGTGGGGCGTCCGCCCCACCGACACGGGCAAGGTGCTCTGGGCCGAACAGCCGCTGCACGACGGCACGCGGCGTCGTCCGGCGAGCTCTTCGCCCGAATCGCCGGAAACGTGAGGCTCGTGCACGATGTAGCTGGTCAGCACCCGGCGATGGGATGGATCCATGAGCACAGGCACGTCAACCGTCACGGCACGCCCGCGCCGAAGGCCGGTCGTGCTCACCGTGTGCGCGGTGATCACCGGCATGGCGGCTCTCGTGTCCTGCGGCGGTGACGGCGACGGCGAAGGTGCGCCCACCCCGACGCCGACCGCTCCCGACACCGCGAGTTTCACGGGCGAGGTGCCGTCGGCCCTGGCGTCCGAGGCGGAGTCGAGGAAGGCGGAGGCGCGGGCCTCCGCGTCCGCGGCGGCGTCCTCGGCCTCCGCGGCGGCCTCGGCGTTCGAGGCATCCGTCTCCGCGGAGGCCGAACGCGCCCGCGCGGAGGCCCAGAAGCAGCTGAAGAACGTCGACGGTCGGGGCAACGCGACGAACGAGGTCTCGATGACGGGCCTGCCGCTGTCCGAGACCAACGGCGTGCGGGCCCTCGTCGTCAACATCACCAACCGCACCGACGAGACCGCCTCGTACGCCGTTCAGGTCGACTTCAGCGACGCGGACGGCAAGGTGGTCGAGACGCGGTACGTCGGAGCCCAGGACCTCGCACCCGGCAAGCAGGCGCACCCGCTCGCCATCAGCAGGAAGCCCCCGGAGCCGCCGCTGACCGCGAAGATCGCCAAGGCGCAGAGGTACTGACGCCCCGTCGGTCACCGGCCCGTGCTGAGGTCGACCCCCCGCCGGGCCAGGGTCAGGACGCCCATGACGACCAGTGCGACGCCGAGCGCCTGCGGCAGCAGCCACCAGTCGGTGCGTACGTCCTCGCGGTAGAGGACCACGCCGAGCAGGAGGCTCACCGTGGCGTCCCCCAGGGTGAGGGCTGGCTGGGAGGCGACCAGGGGGCCGCCCTGCATGGCGTGCTCCAGCAGGAGGACGGCGCACACTCCGGCCACGGCGAACGCGTAGGTCTGCCAGGCGGTGAGGAAGCCGACCAGGCCGTCCGTGTCCAGGACACGCATGGAGTCCTTCATGAGCCCGGCCGTGAGCGCGTAGCACACCGCGGTCGCCGCGCCGAGACAGCCGGCGCGGGCCTTGCCGACGGGCCGCCTCAGACCGGCCGCGGCCAGCAGGACGGCGGCCCCGGCGCAGGCGCACAGCGTGGGCACCCAGCGGGTCACGGACACGTCGGCGACACCGTGGTCCGGCGCGGCCGCCGCCAGCGCGAGCCCGAGTCCGACGACCACGCCACCCACCGCGAGCCACATGACGTCGGGCAGGCGGCGGCCGGTCATCAGCGAGGCCAGCAGCAGCGCCAGCGGAAGTTCGAGAACGAACAACGGCTGGACGAGTGACAGCGGCCCGGTGGCCAGGGCCGCCGCCTGCCCCACGCCGGCGACGACGACCGCCAGCATGCCGCCGAGCCAGATCGGCCGGTGCAACAGGTCGACGACCAGTCCCGGACGGAATCCCTGGGACTGCGGCACGCTCAGCGCGGCACGCCGTTGGAGCACGGTGGCCAGCGCGTTGCTGAACGCGGCGAGGAGTGCGAAGAGCACCGGCAGCACGAAACCCATCCACCGATCCTCGCCCGCGCCCCGGCCGGCCGCGCGTCGGCACGGCGGACGACGCGAACGGCTGACGTGTGATTCAGCTGCCGGTCTGTCCGGACGTGGGCTCCGCCGGGGCGTCGCCCGTCGCCGCGGGTGCGTCGGATGCGGTGTAGTACACGGAGCTGCCCTGCTTGCTGCGCTGGGCCTGGTTCTTGGCGACGAGCCCTTCGAGCGTCGTGCGCACGACGGTGGGCTTGACATTGCGTTCGGGGTGGGCGCCGGCGAGCGCGCTGGTGACTTCGGCGGCGGAGCGCGGCTCGCCCTGCTCGACGAGGTGGGCCCGGACGAGTTCGACCAGCGTGGGCCGCGCCTGCTGGGCGGATCCCGTGCGAGCCGGCGACTTCTCGGCGGTGGCCTTCTTCGTGGTGGCCTTCTTCGTGGTGCTCTTCTTCGTGGTGGTCTTCTCGGCGGCGGCCTTCTTCGGCGCGGCCTTCTTCGTGGCGGCCTTCTTCGGCGCGACCTTGTTCGTGGCGGCCTTCTTCGTGGCCGGCTTCTCGGCCGTGGCCGTGGAGGACTTCCTGCTCCGGCTCCGCCCGGTGCCACCCGACCCGGTGCCGGCACCGTCGCGCGGGGCGGGCACGGCGGCCGCGCCAGAGGTGGTCTCCCGCCGAGCGGACGGCGGCTCGACGCCCAGCGCCTGCTGCATGTTCACCAGCAGGGCGTGGTCGTGCTGCAACGCGGCGAGCTGCTGCTGCAGGGCGGTGATGTCCGCGCTGACGCGCTCCTGTTCCTGGACGTTGAGCTCCAGGTCGCCGGTCACCTGGGCGGTGTACTGCGCTGCCAACGCGGTGGCCTGGCTCGTGGTTTCGGGCATGTGGTCGACTCTCCTGGTTTCGCGGCCGTGAGCGGCGCCGGCAGCGGCTGATCGCATCGCTGTGGGCCGTGCTGACACAGAGATGGTACGGACGAATCACACATGTCGTTCCCCATGGTCCTCGGCGTGCTGCCCGGCGGACATGTGTGCGGTGCCGTCATGCGAACGGTGCGAGCGCGCCGGTCACCCGCACTCGCCGTCGGGCGTCGACCTCACCGGCTCCCTCCGGACGGCTGGTGCGGCCGCCCTGCCCCGTGCGGCGAATGCCCCCATGAGTGCGCGTACTCGGAGGCGGGCAGCACTACTTGTTGCGGGCCGCCAGACGGTCCACGTGCCGTGCGGCCTCGCGTGCCTCACGCTCGGCCCCGGCCAGCGCGTCCGTGGCCGCCCGGTCCCGCTCCTCGGCGGCCCGCCGTTCCCGCTCGGCCCGTTCCAGGTCCTGCTGCGCCTGCCGCAGTTGCCGCTCGGCGTCGGAGACGCGCTGCCGTGCCTGCTCGTGGACCTCACGTGCGCGACGGAGCGCCGCGTCGGCGTCCGCGTGTTCCGCGTGCCGGTCACGCAGCCGTCGGGCGGCCGCCTCCGCAGCCTCCTCGGCCCGCGCGAGCTCCTCCCGCCGCTTGCGGCGCCGCTCGGCGAGCTCGTCCTTCCGGGTGCTGCGTGCGGGCGGCGGGGCGGCCGGCCGGGACGGCCGTGCCCGCGGGCCCGGGGACGGCGTGGCGGTGTCGGAGGGGAACGCCGACGGTGGCGTGAGGGCCGTCTCCAGGCGTCCGCCGGCCCACCGGTCGGCCGCGTCCGGATCCGCGAGGACCGCGCGCAGGGTCGACTCCACCTCCCTCTGCGCCGCGTCCGACAGCGGGTGTCCGGCGTCGCGGGCGAGCCCGGCGGCCTGCCGGGACAGCGCGGCCACGATGCGCCGGCGCTGTGCGGAGAGCTCCTTGAGCCCGTCGGCGTCGAGGGTTCGGTGCGCCTGACGCAGGGCCCGTCCCAGTTCCAGGAACTGCGCGCTCTCCTCCGGCTGGGAGCGCAACAGCAGGTTGGCCGCCCAGGCCGCCCGTGTGGGCCGGCGTGCGGCGTGGATCCGGCGGGCGTCGTCGGCGCGGCCGGCCGTCCTGGCCGTGACGGCCAGCTCCTCACGGCGCGAGACGAAGTCGGGCGGCGGCGTGGCGTAGAGCTCGTCCAGAACCGACTCCACGTCGTCCTCGGCCCCGCGTCGCCGGCGTGTGTCCTTGCGCTGCATGCTCCTCAGCCTCCACCGCGACGGCTACGACCGGTTCCTGTCTACGGTCATGCCGGGCACCTCGCGACCCGAGGACCGTTACCGGGCCGGGGCAGCGGTGCGAGTCGCCGGCGGGACGTTCGAAGCCGGTCGGGCGAGGGCCGACCACTCCTCGCGGAGGATGCCGAACAGCACCCGGTCGTGGCGTTCCCCGGCCACCAGCACCGCGGACCGGAGGCGGCCCTCCTCACGGAAGCCGAGCCTGGTGAAGGCGCGGACGGCACGCTCGTTGCCGCCCCAGGTGTCCAGTTCCAGCCGGTGCAGCCCGTACGCGCCGAACAGGTGGTCCATGAGCAGCCGCAGCGCGTCGGAACCGTGACCGCGGCCCCAGAACTCCTTCTCGCCGATGGTGATGCCCAGCGTGGCCACCCCGGCGTACGGATCCAGGTCCCGGTAGTCGGCCATGCCTATCACCCGTCCGCCGGCCAGGTCCTCGACGGTGAACACGGCCGACTCCCTCGGGCTCAGCCGCAGCATCGTGTCGAAGGCGAGTGCGATCGCCTCCGACGTGACCGGCCCGAAACACGGGTCGCCGGCGGCCGCCCAGCGCACCACCTCCGGGTCGTTGCGCCATCGGAGGTGGTGCTCCGCGTCCTCGGAGCGCAGTGCTCGCAGCCGTGTCGACGTGCCTTCGATCATGGCCGGATCCTAGATGGGAGGCCTGCCGAAGAGAAACGATTATTTGCCTAAGGGGTTTAGGCAAAGGCACAATCGACTCCGGCAGGACGAGAGGACGGTCATGGTGCGCGCGGGGCTGAGCACGGCCCGCCTGGTCCAGGCGGGTGCGGAACTGGCCGACGAGGTCGGCTTCGACCAGGTGACCGTCTCGGCGCTCGCCAGACGGTTCGACGTCAAGGTCGCGAGTCTGTACTCCCACGTGAAGAACTCCCACGACCTCAAGACGCGGATCGCCCTGCTCGCCCTCGAGGAACTCGCCGACCGGGGCGCCGCGGCACTGGCCGGGCGGGCCGGCAGGGACGCCCTCACCGCGCTGGCGAACGTCTACCGCGACTACGCCCGCGAGCACCCCGGCCGCTACGCGGCGGCCCAGTTCCGCCTCGACCCGCAGGCGGCGGCCGCGAGCGCGGGTGCCAGGCACTCCCAGATGACCCGGGCGATCCTGCGCGGCTACGACCTGGCGGAACCCGACCAGACGCACGCGGTCCGGCTGCTCGGCAGCGTCTTCCGCGGTTACGTCGACCTGGAGTCCTCCGGCGGCTTCAGCCACAGCGCCCCCGACTCGCAGGAGACGTGGTCACGGATCCTGGACGCCCTCGACACCCTGCTGCGCAACTGGCCCGCACCGTGAGCGGGGTCCGCCCGGGGGGCGCCGCCTGACGGCGCCGCGGGCCCGGCCCTCTGTGTGACGATGCTTTGGTATACCATCTGCCGGATGTCGGATGGACGGACCAACGATGCGACCGGCGGCACCCGCGGTGCCTCGTCGGTCTGGCGGGCGCCGGGGATGCCGGCCCTGCTCGGCTCGACCGCGCTGGGATTCGCCGGATTCGCGCTGCTGATGCCGGTCGCACCGCTCTGGGTGCTCGACGGCGGGGCCGACGAACTGGGCGCGGGAGTGGTCAACGGCGTGCTGATGCTCAGCACGGTGCTCGCCCAGCTGCTCGTGGGGCGAGTGCTCGCCCGCCTCGGCTGGCGCTGGACACTCACGCTCGGGGCCTGTCTGCTCGGAGCTCCCGCACCGGTGCACCTCCTCACCGACGACGTCCGGGCGGTGACGGCGCTCGCGGCGGTGCGTGGTCTCGGGTTCGGGATCATCACCGTGTGCGGCGCCATGGGGGTCGCCGCCCTCGTGGAGCCCGCGCGTCGCGGCCGTGCGGTCGGGGCCTACGGACTGGCGGTCGCGGTCCCGCAGTTCCTCCTGGTCCCCGTCGCGCCCTGGTTCGCCGAGGCGATCGGGTTCTGGCTGGTGTTCACGCTCTCCGTCGTCCCCCTGCTCGCCATTCCGCTCGCCCCGCCCGTGGCCCGCGCCCTGCGCACGGCGGACCGGCCGTCCCCCGCCACCGCCCGGCGCGCCGAGCGCCGCGACGCCGCCGGACTCCGCCGGGCCCTGACGGGGCCGATCGCCGCCCTGCTCGCGATCACCTCGGCCGGCGGTGCCGTGCTCACGTTCACTCCGGGCCTGGACCCCGACCCGACCACGGTGTACGTGGCGCTCCTGGTGTTCACCGGAACTGCGGCACTGTGCCGTTGGGGCTTCGGAGGCTACGCGGACCGCAGGGGCGCCGCCCCGGCGATCGCACCGCTCCTCTTCGTCGGCGCCGCCGGACTCGCGGCCATCGGCGTGGGCACGGCGAGCGGCCACGGCGCCGCCGGGCGAGTCCTCCTGGTCGTCGGCATGCTCGCCGTGGGCGTCGCGTACGGCGGTCTGCAGAACCTGACCCTCGTGCAGGCCTTCGCCGCCGCCGGCGAGCAGGCGCGCTCGGCCGTCGGCACGGCGTGGAACGTCGGCTTCGACGCGGGCACGGGGCTCGGCGCCCTCGCGGCCGGCGCGGTCGCCACCTCGGCCTCCTACACGGCCTCGTACGCCGTTCTCGCGGTCGTCACCGCGCTGGTGGGCGCCGGTTGGGCGGGTTCGCGGTGGCGGGCGAAGCGGTGTGCCCGGAGCCTCCCGGCCGACGGTCCACGCGAGTCATCCAGCCGCTGAGCCACCGCGGACGACCGCTGCGAAACGGCGGGCGACCTCGTGCCACACCTCGGTCGCCGCCGGCTCGTCGCGTTCCGCGGTGCGGCACAGTTCCTCCGCGTCCACCCCGTGGGCCCGCAGCCGCTCCGGGTCCCACGACCGGACCCGGTCCGCGTCGGCCTCGGGGTGGAACTGCACACCCCACGCCCGGTCGCCGACCCGGAACGCCTGGTAGGGACAGTGTTCGCTCTCCATCAGCCAGGCAGCTCCCGGAGGCAGAGCGGTGACGGCGTCCACGTGGTGCTCGATGCCCGTCACCCGTCCGGGCAGCCGCCGGAACAGCGGATCGGTGCCGGCCTCGGAACGCACCGTCAGCGGCGTGCTGCCGAACTCCGGCGTGCCGGACCGGCCCCGCACCGTGCCGCCCGCCACCTGGGCGAGGAGCTGTCCGCCGAGGCAGATCCCGAAAACGGGGACGTCCCGCCCGAGCGCCTCGGCGACCAGCGACCGGGTGGGTGCGAGCCATGGTGCGCGGTCGTCTTCGTCCGGGAGGTAGCCGCCGCCGAGAACCATCAGACCCCGGTAGGGCTCCAGGCTCCCGGGGAGAGCGGTCCCGGCGTAGGCGTGGACCACGTCGGGCGTCACCCCCTCCGCGGCCAGCCAGTCGCCGAAGCGGCCCGGCCCGCCGCTCGGACCGTTCTGCACCACCAGCAGCTGTGACACCCGCCCACCCCTTGCCTCGGATCAGTGCCTCGGACGACCTTCACTGTGACTGCCCACGGCGGGGTGGGGCGGAACCCCGGAACCCCGCCGTGGGCCGGCCGGCGCTCAGGTCACACGGAGGCGTGGCGATGGGTCGGGTCGCCGTCGAGGACGGTGAGCAGTACGGGAACGTCGTGCAGTTCGGTGGCCGGGGTGGTGAGCGGGTCGACGGCGAGGACCGTCAGGTCGGCACGGTGACCGATGGCGATCCGGCCCGCGTCGTGTTCCTCGCCCGCCGCGTAGGCGGCGTTGACGGTCATCCCCCGGAGGGCCTCCAGAGCCGTCAGCGCCTGCTCGGGACCGTGCGGGGCCTGAGTGAGGTCGCGGGTCGGACGGCGGTGCCGGGCACCGGCCATGACGCCCAGCGGCGGGTAGGGGGCGATGGGCCAGTCGGAGCCGAGGACCACCACGGCGCCGGAGTCGTGCAGATCGCGGCAGCGCCACGCGCGCGAGGCCCGCGGCTCGCCGAGGCGCCGCGACCAGTTGTCGGTGTGGTCGGCCCGGGTGAAGTCGCAGCAGTGGGTGGGCTGCATGGAGGCGACGACGCCGAGTTCGGCGAACCGGCGCAGGGTGTCGTCGGGGACGGTCTCGATGTGCTCGACCCGGTGGCGCACCCCGCGTCCGCCGTCGGCCTGGGCCTTCTCGACGGCGTCGAGGACATGGCGTACGGCCGCGTCGCCGATCGCGTGTGTGGCCGTGGGCACGCCGGCCCTGTGCAGCTCGCCGACGATGCGGGTGTACTCCTCGGGGTCCGGCCAGAAGGCGTGCCGGGACTCGCCGTGACAGTCCGGGTGCTCCAGCCACGCGGTGCCGTTGTCGATGGTGCCGTCCATGAAGATCTTGACGCCGTCGGTCCGCCACAGCCGCCCGCCCGCACCCTGCTGCTCGACGAGCGCGCGGACGCCGTCGGCGTCGGTGCCGGGCTGGCACCAGGGCGCGACCCGCAGGCGCAGCGGGAGTCGCCCGGCCGCGTCCAGTTCGGAGAAGAGCGCGAGGCTGTCGCCGTTCGCGTCCATGACGTGGCCGCCGGTCAGACCGGCGGCGGCCATGGCCCTCAGCGCGGCGGCGAGCCGGTCCCGGCGCTCCTGGCGCGTGGGCTGCGGGGCCACGCGCTCCACCAGCTCGCACGCGGCGTCCTCCAGGAGCAGACCGGTGGGCCTGCCCCCGGCGTCGCACACCACCTCGGCCGTGGCCTGGGCGAAGGAACGCGGCCCGTCCACACCGGCGAGTTCCAGCGCACGCCGGCTGGCCAGCGCGGAGTGCGCGTCGAAGAGCAGCAGGAACGCGGGCACCCCGTCGAGCACGGCGTCGAACGGCGCCGTCTCGACGGGGCGGTCGCCGAAGACGTTGGGGTCCAGGCCCCAGCCGTGCAGCCATGCGCCGGGGGAGAGGTCCCGTACCGCGCCGGCCAGTACCGCGCGCACCTGCTGCAGGTCGGTGCAGGAGGACAGGTCCAGGCCGTGGGTCAGGTCGGCGCCGGTGACGGGATGGATGTGCCCGTCGACCAGACCGGGCGTGACGACGCCCCCCTTGACGTCGATCACCGTCGTCGAGGCGTCCGCGAGTGCGCGGATCTCCCGGTCGTCGCCCAGGGCGGTGATCCGCCCGTCGGCCGCGGCCAGTGCGGTGTGCGGCAGGAACGCGCCGGTGGCCGGGTCGAGCAGACGGGCCGAGAGCAGGATGAGAGAGGTGCGCACGTGAGGCTCCTTGGAGGCGGTCAGTTCGAGTTGGCGGCAGCCGTCAGGGTGCCCGCGGGCAGGCCGAGTTCGCGCTCCGCCGTGGTGGCGGGCATGCGCCGGACCGCCGGCGGGTCGTCGTCGGTGTCGACGCTGTTGACGAGCATGCCGAGGCCGTCGAGGACGACCAGGATCTGGATGGCGGCCAGGAGCGGGTCCTCGGTGCGGAACTCGCCCAGCTCGACGCCGTCGCGGACGAGCGCTTCGAACCGGTTGCGCCAGGCGGCCTCCTGGACGGCGACCCGGTCGCGCAGCGCGGGCCGGTAGCGGCTCAGGTGCCGGGCGTTGAGCCAGAGCCGGCTGATGTCGTCGTAGGCCTCCCCGCTTGTCCGGGCGAAGAACCGCGCCAGGTGCTGCGTGGGGGTGGCGTCCCCGCGGTCGGCGGGCAGGAGCCCGTCCAGCTCGGAGCCCGCGGCCTCGCCGAACGCCTCGGCCACCAGGTCCTCCACCGCCGGGAAGTAGTGGCTGATCAGTCCGGGACGGACGTCGAGCTCCTCGGCGATTCGCCGGAGCGTGATGCACTCCAGCCCTTCTGACAGTGCCACGGCGGCGGCCGCCGCAACGATTTCCGCACGTCTGGCCGCCGGAGATTTGCGGATTCGCTTGTTCGGAACGCTTGACGACATGAAATCAATGCTATTGAGTGTGCGACCAACAGGCAAGCAGGTGGGTAACCAGCACCCCGGAGGTGCCTCATGGCGTCCACGATCCCAGACCCTCAGAACGGCGTCCGCGCCGCGCATCAGCCGCCGCGGCCCCCGTCGGACCGGGCGGGCCGCGTCGAGGCCCACGGCATCGACCACATCCCCGACACGGAACGCCACGGCCACCCACGGCAGTTGTTCTCCGTCTGGGCGGCGGCGAACGTCAACTACCTGAGCCTCGTGGTCGGCGGCGCCCTCGTCCTCATGGGCCTGACCCTGTGGCAGGCCCTCGCGGTCATCGTGGTGGGCAACCTCTTCTGGATACTCACCGGGCTGCTGTCCATATCGGGGCCGGCCGCGGGCGCACCGAGCGAAGTGATCACGCGGGCCATGTACGGAGTCCGCGGCAACCGGGTCAACAACGCCGTCGTCGGCTGGCTGATCTCCGTCTGCTACTTCGCCCTCAACCTGGCCGCCGCCGCGACCGCCGCCTTCGCCCTCGTCGAGAAGGCCGGGATCACGGCCGGCACCGGGGTCAAGGTCGCCGTCGTGATGGTGATCGCGGCGCTCACCCTGGCGATCGGCGTCTACGGACACGCCATGATCATGAAGCTGTACCTCCCGATCACCCTGGTCCTCGCCGCCGCGTTCGCCGTCGTCGCGGTCAGCGTGCTCGGGCACACCGACTTCTCCTACGTGCCGGCCGAACCGCTCACCGGCACCGACCTGTGGGCGGTGCTGATCGCCGGGGTCGCCCTCATCGGCGCCGGGCCGCTGTCCTACACCACCAGCGCCGACTTCTCCCGCTACCTGCCCCGCACGACGCCCGCGAAGGCCGTCATCGGCTGGACCGCGCTCGGCGGCTTCCTGCCCAGCGTCGTCGTCTGCTCCCTCGGCGCCCTCGCCGCGACCGCCGTCGACATGACCGACCCGCAGGCCGGGCTCGGGACCATCCTCCCCGGCTGGTTCGAGCCAATCTTCCTGGCCGCCCTGGTCCTCGGCACGATCGCCATCAACGCCCTGACCGCCTACAGCGCGGGACTCGCCCTCCAGGCCGTCGGCATCCGCATCCGCCGCTCCCTCAGTGTGATCGCCGACGGCACCGCCGCCGTCTCCCTCACCCTCTACGGGCTCCTGTTCTCCGACTTCCTCGACACCGTCAGCAACGTCCTCCAGCTCACCGTCGTGCTCCTCGGCCCCGCCATGGCCGTCTACGCCACGGACATCCTGCTGCGCCGCAACCGCTACGACGGCCCCGCCCTGACGGACGAGACCCCCGGCGGGCCCTTCTGGTACACCGCGGGCGTCAACCCGGCCGGTGCCCTGGCGCTCGCGGGAGGCGTCGTCGCCGCCGCCCTGTGCGTCAACACCCTCTACACCGGGCCGATCGCCCAGGCCGCCGGCGGCATCGACCTCGCCCTGCCCGCCGGCATGGTCGTCGCCGCCTCGCTGTACGCGCTCCTCACGCGACTGTCGGGCGGGCGCGCCCCCGCCCGTGTCCGCGGGTGACCCCGCCCGCCGGAAAATCACAGGCGCCCGCCCGCCCGCCGGAGGTACTGTCCCGGCATGTCGGACGAGGACGGCTACTTCGGGGAAAGCGTCGCCGCCGCCTATGACGAGTCATTGGCGGACATGTTCAGGCCGGAGGCGGTGGACCCGGCGGTCGACCTGCTGGCGGAACTCGCCGGTGCCGGCCGGGCGCTCGAGTTCGGCGTCGGCACCGGCCGGATCGCACTGCCGCTGGCCCGCCGCGGGATCCCGGTCCACGGCATCGACATGTCCCGCGCCATGACCGCCCGGCTGCGCGCCAAGCCGGGCGGCGACGCCGTCGGCGTCACCATCGGGGACTTCGCCACCACCCGGGTGCCGGGCACGTTCACGGTGGCGTACCTCGTCTTCAACACGATCAACAACCTGACGACGCAGGACGCCCAGGTGGCCTGCTTCCGCAACGCCGCCGCCCACCTCCGGCCCGGCGGCTGCTTCGTCATCGAGGTCGGCGTGCCGGAGCTCCGGCGGCTGCCGCCGGGCCAGAACGCCGTACCGTTCCGCACCGGTCCGACACACTGGGCGTTCGACGTCTACGACGTCGCCACCCAGGCGATGAGTTCGAACTACGTCACCGTCGTCGACGGGCGTGCCGAGTACGAGTACTACCCGTTCCGGTACGTGTGGCCGTCCGAACTCGACCTGATGGCCCGCCTCGCCGGGCTCCGGCTGCGCGACCGGTGGGAGGGCTGGACACGAACCCCCTTCCACCACGAGAGCCGCGGGCACGTCTCGGTCTGGGAGAAGCCGGCCGGCTGACGCCGGCGTCACGCACCGGTCAGCGCCGGGACAGGTACAGGCTCACGGCCTTGTGCAGCACCTTGTTGAGCGGGTACTCCCACTCGCCGAGGTACTCCACGGCCTCGCCGCCCGCACCGGCCTTGAACCGGAGCAGTCCCAGCAGGGGGTTGTCCTCCTGGACGGTGTCGGTGATGCCACGGAAGTCGTAGACCGACGCACCGAGTTCATGGGCGTCGCACATCATGCGCCACTGCAGGGCGTTGTTCGGCTGGACCTCGCGCCTGCGGCTGGTGGAGGCGCCGTACGAGTACCAGACGTGCTCGCCGACGGTCAGCATGGTGGCCGCCGCGAGCACCTCTCCGTCGTGGTGGGCGAGGTAGAGGCGCATGCGGTCCGGGTCCTCGGCGGTCAGTGCGGTCCACATGCGCTGGAAGTAGGGCAGCGGGCGCGGGACGAACCGGTCCCGCTCGGCGGTCTCGACGTACAGGCGGTGGAAGTCGGGCAGATCCTCGTAGCCGCCCTGGACGACCTTGACGCCGGCCTTCTCCGCCTTCTTGATGTTGCGGCGCCACTGCTGGTTGAATCCGCCCTCGATCTGCTCCAGCGACCGCCCGGCGAGGGTCACCTGGCACACGTAGCGCGGCTGGCCCGCGGCGAAGCCGTCCTCGCCCCCGGCATCGGCCTGCTGCCAGCCCATCCGGCGCAGCCGGCCGGCGATCTCCGCGGCCCCCGGCTCCTGAGTGGTGGCCCGCACGTCCCCCAGTCGGCGGGCCCCCGGGTCGGAGATCGCGGCCTTGACCGCCTCGGCACTCCAGCGGCGCGTCACCACGGGCGGCCCCATCCGTACCGAGAAGGCGCCCCGCCGCTTCAGGTACGCGAGCATCGGCCGCAGCCATCCCTCCAGGTCCGCCGCGTCCCAGTCGATGACCGGGCCCTCGGGCAGGTAGGCCAGAGCGCGCTTCAGCCTGGGCAGTGGCCGCAGCAGCACCAGCCCGGCCCCGACGAGCCGGTCGTCCTCGTCGAACCAGCCGAGGCTCTCCGCCTGCCAGTCCGGCTTCACGTCACCCCACGAAGGCACCTGCATGTGGCTCACGGAAGGCCGGGTCGCGACGAAGCGCAGGTGCTCTTCGCGGGTGATCGCCTCCAGGCGACAGCTCATGAGGGGGCTCCTCTGGTCGATTCGCAGGACTGCCGGGGCGCGAGAGGTGGCGTCCCGCACCGCACCTCACACGGAACGTGCATCGCGGGGCCCCCGCAACCGGGCCGCCCGCCGTGCGCAGGCCCCGGAGGACCGCTCGCGGTCACCTGCGACGGTGCCGTCCGTGGGCGCCGGAGCCCGGCCGCCGCATCGGCCGGAAGAGTGAAGGTCTCACCGGGGAAGCGCAGGCGCCGGGCCCACGCCCGGCGCCGTGCCGTCCGCGGTGGGACCGTGCCGGGGAGGAGGAGCCCCACGGCTCGGCGGTCCGGCAGGATGGAGCCAACGGCCATGGCACGCGCGATCTGGACAGGCGTGATCACTTTCGGGCTGGTCACCGTACCCGTCGGCCTGTTCACGGCGACGGAGGACCACACCGTCCACTTCCACCAGTTGCAGCGCGGGACCTCCGACCGGATCCGCAACCGGCGGGTCAACCAGCGCACCGGCGAGGAGGTCGACACCGGCGACATCGTCAAGGGCTACGAGGTGAGCGAGGGCGAGTACATCGTCGTCGAGCCGGACGAGCTCGACGAGATCGCGCCCGGCCGCTCCCGGACGATCGAGATCAGCGACTTCGTCGACCTGGACGACATCGAGCCGGTCTTCTTCGACCGCACCTACTACGTCGCCCCCCGGGGCAAGGAGTACCTCAAGGTCTACCAGCTGCTCCGCACCGCGCTGGCCGAGGCGGACAAGGCCGGCGTGGCCACCTTCGTCATGCGCAACAAGCAGTACCTCACCGCGCTCCGGGCCGAGGGCGAGGTCCTCGTCCTGCAGACGCTGCACTGGGCCGACGAGGTCCGCGACCCGGGCAAGGAGCTTCCGGAGCTGCCGTCGGGCCGAGCGGGCCGGGGAAAGGAGCTGGACATGGCGCTGCAGCTGGTCGACGCCCTCAGCGGCCCCTGGGATCCCTCCCGGTACCACGACACGTACCAGGAGAAGGTGCGCGACCTGGTGCGGGCCAAGGCCGAGGGCGAGGAGGTCGCCGTCGCTGAGGAGCCGCCCGCGGCCACCGACGTGATCGATCTGATGGAGGTGCTGCAGGGCAGCCTCGACCGGGCTCGGGGCACCGGTGGCGGGCGGCAGCCGTCGCCGAGGAGGAAGACCCGTGGCGCGGCAGCGGGACGCGAAGGCGCCGCGAAGAGGTCCGCGCCGTCCCGGAAGGCGCCGCCGAAGCAGGCGCGTACACCCACCGCGGCCCGTGACGGGGGCGGCGACGAGCAGGCGCTGCGGAAGCTGAGCAAGGCCGAGCTGTACCGGCGTGCGACCGAACAGGGCATCTCCGGGCGCTCGAAGATGAGCCGCGAGGAACTCGTCGACGTCCTCGCCGGGTCCGGCCGCCGGCGGAAGAAGAAGACCACCGCCGCCTGACGGCCGGCTCGGTCATGACGTCACAGGCCGCCGAGGAAGCGCCGCACCGAGGCCCGCCGGGTCGGCCCGGCGCGTCCTGCCCTGCCCGGAGTGGACGTGCCGGGGCCCGTCGGGACCGCCGTCGTCGAGACAGGACGGGCGGTGGTCGCCCGCGGTCATGCCGTCTCGGGCGGGTCCGGCCACGACGGTCGGTGCGACGGGCCGGTGTGACGGGCGGTCAGTGAGTGCTGAGCATGCCCTCGCGCAGGCGGGCCAGCAGGCGGGAGATCAGCCGGGAGACATGCATCTGTGACACGCCGAGACGCTCGCCGATCTCCTTCTGGGTGAGTTCCTCCACGAACCGCCAGTGGATGATCTGCCGGTCGCGTTCGTCGAGCGCGGCGATCATCGGGGCGAGGGAGTGGAAGTCGTCGACGAGCCCGAGAGCCGCGTCGTCGGCCCCGATGAAGTCGGCGAGGGCGGATTCGCCGTCCTCGCTGCCGTGGATGGCCGCGTCGAGGGAGGCCGAGTTGTAGCCGTTGGCGGCCACACGGGCCTCCACGACCTCGTCCTCGGGCAGGCTCATCAGCTCGGACAGTTCCTTGGTCGTGGGGTTGCGGCCCAGACGGCTGCGCAGTTCCTCGGTGGCGCGGGCCAGTTGCACGCGGGCCTCCTGCAGCCGCCGGGGAACGTGCACGGCCCACGAGGTGTCGCGGAAGAACCGCTTGATCTCGCCGACGATGTACGGCACGGCGAAGGAGGTGAACTCCACCTCGCGGGAGAGTTCGAAGCGGTCGATGGCCTTGATCAGCCCGATCATGCCGACCTGGACGATGTCCTCCATCTCCTCCGGTCCGCGACTGCGGAACCGGCCGGCCGCGTAGCGGACCAGGGACATGTTCATCTCGATCAGCGTGTTGCGCGCGTACTGGTACTCCGGCGTGCCTTCCTCGAGGACCGTCAGCTGGTCGAAGAACAGCCTCGACAACTCCCGCGCGTCCTTGGGCGCCACCTTGGAGGGATCCGCGATCTCCGGGATCCCGGTGGTGTGCTCAGCAGCCTGCACGGTCGTCGTCGTCATGATCTTGCCCTCCCAGTCGTCCGGCCCTGCCGGTGCCCGTTCACCGGCCGACGCAAGAGCGGCTACCCCGACCTCGTCCCCGCATGCCTTCCGGCCCGCGCATACGCCGGTGCGGGGATACACCATGCGACTGCGGCCAAAAGTGGGGAATAGGACAATAGGTGACATTTTCAGAAGGGAAGACGAGGTCATGTTCGAGGCTGAGAACATTCGTGAGTGGCGTGATCACGACGTCGTCGACAAGGACGGCCGAAAGATCGGGACCCTGGAGTCGATCTACGTCGACACCGCCACCGACCAACCCTCGTTCGCCGCGGTCACGGTCGGTCTGCCGACCCGTCGCCGACTGGTGTTCGTCCCCGTGGAGAAGGCCACCGTGGGGCCCGGTTACCTGAAGGTCCCGTACGACAAGGGGGTCGTGAAGGAGGCGCCCGGGATCGACCCGGACGGCGAACTCGCGGCCCAGGCCGAAGGTGAGATCTTCGCCCACTACGACCTGCCGTACACCCAGGGCAGCCGCGGCGAACGCCGGCTCGCGCGGCGCTGAGCCGCACCGCCGGTCCCCGGTGTCGCCGCCCGCCCGCTCAGGGCCGGCGACACCGTCGAGCCTGCCCTGCTCGGCTCGTCGAGGAGTGAGGAGAACTGGTCGGCGCTCATCCGGATCCGCTGACCGAAGTCGTCGGTCAGGACGACCCGCCGGTCGGCCGGCGCACCAGGGTCGACGAACAACCGGGGGCAGCCGCAGTCGCCGTTGCCGCAGAACGTCGCGACGGGCTCGAGGCCACCTGTGTCGGTCATGCCGGGCCACCTTCCGTGGGGTTGCCGCGCGCCGGTGTCCGGGCCGGCGGTCGTGGGGACTGTCAGTGGGATCCCCGGGCGGCGGCGAACGCGCGTCCGCGCCGGGCGCGGGAGCACGGCGGTCACCCGTCCCGCGCCCGTGCCCCCGCCTCCGCTCCCGGCGCCCCGGTTCGGCAGGGGGCCGGGGAACCGGACGTGCGCGGCGTACGACCACTGGAGGGGAGGCGCGCGCTGTGTCAGGATCACAGGCGCCGGATCGAGCGGGAGGCAGGACCGGAATCCGTACCCATCGGTGATCGAGGCAGTGCTGATGCAAGGATGAGGCCGCCATGACTGCAGGGTGGTGCGCTCGCACCGTAGGAGCCGCGGTGTTCGCGGCCGTCTGCGTGCTGCTCGCCTCCCTCGGCCACGTCATGATGTCGGGCATCGCCGTGCCCTGGTGGGCCCTGACGGCCGGCGCGGTGGCGGTGGGCGGCTCGGCCTGGTGGCCGGCCGGCCGGGAACGCGGGCCGTTGCTCGTCGTCTCCTGCGCGGTGGTCGCCCAGGCCGTGCTCCACTCGTCGTTCGCGCTCGCCCAGGCGGTCGTGCGACCCCGGCCGCCCGGCGAGTCCCTCGTCCGGCAGTGGCTGGACCTCCTGCTGTGCGCGACACCACCGGGGCGCCCTAGTGGGGAAGCTGACGCCGTGTCGGTGTCCGCGGGCCCCATGGAGCACGGCGCGCACGGCATGCACGTCATGGGCACGACGGCACAGTCGGCGTCCGCGGACGCCATGACACACGGCATGGCCGGCATGTCCTCGACCGGCATGCTGGCCGCCCACCTGCTGGCCGCGGTGCTGAGCGGGCTCTGGCTCGCCCACGGCGAACGTGCCGCGTTCCGTGTCCTGCGGGCCCTGGCCGCCCGGCTCGTCGCCCCGCTGCGGCTGCTCCTCCCGCTGCCCGCGCCGGCGCACCGGCCGCGTGTCCGGGCCCGCCGAAGGGGCTCGGACCGCGCGCCGCACCGCTTCCTCCTCACCCACGCGATCACTTCTCGGGGCCCGCCGCCAGGGAGCGCTGTCGCCTGACGGCAGCCGGTTCCCCGAGGCCGCACGACAGCCACCGCGCCGTCGGTCGCCGCCTCGGTCCCCGGCCGTGCACCCCCGTGCCCGGCCGCCCCCTCATCGCCGGTCCCGCCGTGCCGCCCGCCGACCCGCGGGGGCGCAGGCCAGGGGACCGGATCCCTGATCCCGAGAAGGACAGACACAGGTGATCACTCCTGCCCTGCCCCCATCGCCCGGACCGTGCGGACGGTCCGGCACGGGCGCCGACGACGAGTCGATCACGGCCTGGGCACTCGCCGCGCGCGGCGGCGATGCCGACGCCGTCGACCATTTCGTGCGCGCCCTGCACCGGGACGTCCGCCACTACGTGACCTTCCTCGGCGCCGACCCGCAGAGCGCCGACGATCTGACCCAGGACACCTTTCTGCGGGCCCTGGGCAGCCTGCACCGCTTCGAGGGCCGTTCGTCGGCCCGCACCTGGCTGCTGTCCATCGCCCGCCGCGCGGTGATCGACAGCATCCGGCACAGCTCGTCCCGTCCCCGTCTGTCGGCCACGGACGACTGGGAGGCGGCCGCCGAACGCACCCAGCCGCGCGGTCTGCCGGGCTTCGACGACGGCATCGCCCTCGCCGAACTGCTGGAGACGCTCCCCGACGACCGCCGCGAGGCGTTCGTCCTCACTCAGCTCCTGGGCCTGCCCTACGCCGAGGCGGCCCACGTCAGTCACTGCCCCGTGGGAACGGTGCGTTCCCGGGTCGCCCGGGCCCGCACCTCCCTCATCGAGTGGCTGAACGACGCCGAGGACGTCGCGCCGGTCGCCGCCGCGGCCTGACGACCCGTACGGCCACGGGTCCGGATCGCCGGGTGATCCGGACCCGTGAGGCGCGCCGCCGCGCGCGGAAAACGCGGTGGCCGTTCGCCGACCGCTTCCCCTATCTTCGGCCGCATGGCTGACGAGTGCTTCCGGCACCCCCGGCTCGCCGCGGTCTACGACGCGCTCGACCCGGACCGCGGCGACCTCGACGCGTATCTCCGCATGACCGGGGAGTTCGGGGCACGCAGGGTACTGGACATCGGCTGTGGCACGGGGGTCTTCGCCCTGCTGCTGGCCGGCCGTGGAATCGAGGTCGTCGGCGTCGATCCCGCTGAGGCGTCGCTCGCCGTGGCCCGGGGCAAGCCGGGTGGTGAACGGGTGCGCTGGATCCGGGGTGACGCGACCTCGCTGCCGCCGCTGCGCGTCGACATGGCGACCATGACGGCGAACGCCGCCCAGGAGATCACCGACGCAGCGCAGTGGCGGGGGACCCTGCGGGGGGCCCACGCCGCACTGCGACCGGGCGGGGTTCTGGTCTTCGAGACCCGGGATCCGGCCGTGCGGGCCTGGGAGAGGTGGAACCGGGAGGACTCCTACGGCGTGACGGAGATCCCCGGCGTCGGGCCGGTCGAGACCTGGGTCCGGCTGGTCGAGGTGAGCGGGCCCCTGGTCACCTTCCGGTGGACCTACGTCTTCGCGGCCGACGGGGAGGTCCTGACCTCGGAGTCGACGCTGCGGTTCCGTGAGCGGGAGGAGGTGGAGGCGGACCTCGTCGCGTGCGGTTTCGCGGTGGAGGAGGTCCGCGGGGCACCGGACCGTCCGGGCCGGGAGTTCGTCTTCGTCGCGCGACGTCCGGTCCGGGTCGGCGGAGCCCGGCGGTTCCCCGTCCCGCCGGGCTAGGGTTCCCGGCATGACCTCGACAACCTTGCGCGGCGTCACCATCGACTACGACGACCTCGGTCCCCCGGCCGGGCTGCCGGTTCTCCTGGTGCACGGGCACCCCTTCGACCGCACTCTGTGGGCACCCCAGGCAAGGGCGCTGACCGGAGCCGGCCACCGCGTCGTCACCCCGGACCTGCGCGGATACGGCCGCAGCGGTGTCACCCCCGGCAAGGTCCTGCTCGCGGACTTCGCGGACGACCTGGCGGCACTCCTGGACCACCTGGGCATCGAGCGGGCCGTGGTCGGCGGCGTCTCCATGGGGGGCCAGATCGCCATGGAGTTCCAGCTCCGCCACCCCCGGCGGGTGCGCGCCCTCGTCCTGTCCGACACCTCCGCCGCGGCCGAGACCGACGAGGGCAAGCGGTTCCGCAACCGGCTCGCCGACAGGCTCCTGGCCGAGGGCATGGACGGTTACGCCTACGAGGTCGTCGACAAGATGCTCGCGGACTACAACGTCACCGCGATGCCCGACGTGGCCGCACGGGTTCTGGAGATGATGTGCGCCACCGATCCGCGCGGTGCCGCGGCAGCACTGCGGGGGCGGGCCGAACGCCCCGACTACCGTGAGGTGCTGGCCGCCGTCGAGGCTCCGGTGCTGATCGCCGTCGGGGCGGACGACGCCTACACGCCCGTCGCCGAGGCCGAGGCCATCCACCGCCTCGTCCCGCATGCCACCCTGGCCGTGATCGAGAAGGCCGGCCATCTGCCCGGCGCCGAGCAGCCCGAGCGCTTCAACGCCGCACTGCTGGAATTCCTCGCCGCGCAGGTGTGACGGCACGCGCGACGTGGGGCGGGCGCCGGCCGTACGGGAGGGCCCGCCCGGTACCGGTGTCAGGGGCCGGTGCCGGGCGGGCGGTTCGAGGGGTGCCGGCCGGGGTGCTTCAGGGAGCGGCGGTGAGCCGGTCGATCGCGTCGACGGTGAGGGTGTGGTCGTGCGGGGTGGTGTCCAGTGCCCTGTGCAGGGACAGGCCCTCGATCAGCGCGTCGAGCTGCTGCGCGGTCGCCGCGTCGAAGTGCCGCTCCAGCGCGGCACGGCTGCGTCGCATCCACGTGTGGGTGAGGTCCCGGTAGGCGGGTTCCCGGGCGGCGAGGGTGTACAGCTCGTGGGTGAGGACGAGCGTGCGCGCGTCGCCCTCGGACAGCTCGCGTACGAGCTGTGCCACCGCCTCGCGAGCCTCCTGCCGGTCGACGGCCGCGCTGAGCCGTTCTTCGAACAGTGCCGCGGCCTGCTCGGCGAAGGAGGCGAAGGCTTCGCGCAAGAGGGCGTCGCGGCCCGCGAAGTGATAGGTCATCGACCCCAGGGGGACGCCCGCCCGTGCGGCGACCTTCCGGTGCGAGACTCCCGCCACGCCCTCATCGGCGATCAGGTCGAGTACCGCGCGGAGGATACGGGCCCGCCGCTGCGGGTCGGCGTGTCCGGTGGCCACTACTCCTCCGCCACGGGGGTGCCGGCCGCCGCGTCCGCATGAAGGGAGCGGACCACACGGGCGGGGTTGCCGACGGCGACGACTCCGGCCGGGACGTCCTTGGTGACCACCGAGCCCGCCCCGATCACGCTGTCGTCCCCGATGGTCACGCCCGGGAGCACGATGACGCCTCCGCCGAGCCACACGTTGTCGCCGATGGTGATGGGCCGGGCGGCCTCCAGCTTGTCCCTGCGCGGCCCCGGCTCCAAGGGGTGGGTGGGCGTGAGCAGCTGCACGTTCGGGCCGATCTGGCAGTCGTCGCCGATACGCACGGCGGCGACGTCCAGTGCGGTCAGGTTGAAGTTGACGAAGGTGCGTGCGCCGATGGTGAGGTGGCTGCCGTAGTCGACGTACAGCGGCGGCCGGATCTCGGTCCCCTCACCGACCTCGCCCACCAGTTCGGTGAGGATCTTCCGGGCCTCGGCGGGGTCGTCGACGAACGCCTGCCGGTAGGCCGCGGCCAGCCGCTGCGCGCGTTGCTGGGCCTCGACGATGGCGGGGTCGTCGGCGATGTAGAGGTCTCCGGCGAGCATGCGTTCGTGGTGGCTCCGGGGATCACCGGCGAAGTGGTCAATCACGTGTACGATCGTACACCCTGGAGCGTACGATCGTACGCTCCAGCTACTCGTGTCCGGAACGTGCGGCAGTGCGCCCTGAGGAAAGTGGGAGGCGGACAGGTGGTGCACGGGCACCCAGTGGGCGCACATCGGGTCGTCATGAGCCCTGTACGCGCCCCCATGGGCGTGCGGAGAATGCGCAGTGACCGTGAACACGCGGCGGACGCGCGCGTCGAACCGCCGACTCCCGGGAAAGCAGGTCGATCGCCGTGCTGTTGCGTCTTCCCACGTCCTTGTCCGAAGCACAGGAGTGCCTCGCCGAGGGGGCGGTGCCCATCGGCGGGGCCACGCTCGTGTGGGCCCTCTGGCAACGCGACGGCTTCCCCGAGCAGGCCATGTCGCTGCGCGATCTGCCGGAGGCGACGGCGCTCGAGCCCGAGGCGCTGGGCGCGGCCGTGGTGCTGAACCGGATCGACGACCGCGTGCCCGAGGTCCTGCGCCGGGCGGCGGGCTCCGTGGGCACCGGAGCCGTACGCCGGACGGCCACGGTCGGCGGCAACCTCGTCGGCAGCACACTGCGCTGCCTGCTGCCCGCGGCTCTCGTGCTGGACGCCCACGCGACGGTGCTGGGCACGGACGGGGCCTACGAGACCGATCTGGCCGAGGTGCTGGCGAAGCGTCACCTGCTCCTCGGCATCCGCTGGCGCACTCCCATGTCCAGCGGCTACCACAAGGAGCCCGCCGACGCCGGAGGGCCGCCGCCCCTGGCCGTCGCCACCGCCGTGCACGACGACGGGCAGGGGCGCCGCCGACTCCGCATCGCCGTCCGCGACGGCTACGAGGTGCTGAGCGAGAGCGCGCCCTGTGACGGCGGCGCCGATCAGGTCATCGAAGCCCTGGAGCGCGGGGACGTCGGCGCGCTCGCCCCCGCGGCCCGTGAAGTGGTGCGCCGGCAGATCGTCGACAGGCTGGTCTGACCCGTCGGCGCGCTGCCGGCGCCGGATCACGCTCAGCCGTTGGCGAGTTCCTTGACGCGGTCCAGAGCCCCGTTGAACTTGTCGTGGTCTCCGACGGTCGGGCCGGTCGAGGTGTACTGCCACATCGTGTGGTACGTCCAGCCGGCCGGCAGGGGGCCCACCGTGGAGGCGTAGCGGGCGATCCACAGCGGGGTGGTGGAGGCGAAGCCGCTGTAGTCACCGGTGCACTGCTGCCACCAGTTGGTGGAGGTGTAGATCACGGCGTTCCGGCCGGTGCGGGCCTTGTACCTGTCCAGGAAGTCGCGGATCCAGCTGACCATCTGACTGTGCGTCTTGCCGTAGCAGGTGTTTCCGTAGGGGTTGTACTCGATGTCGAGCACGCCGGGCAGGGTCTTGCCGTCCTTCGACCACGCGCCCCCGCGGTCGACGAAGTAGTCGGCCTGGGCGGCGCCGCCCGCCGTGTCCGGGGTCGCGAAGTGGTACGCACCGCGGATCATGCCGACGTCGTACGCGCCGTTGTACTGCTGGGCGTGGTACGGATTCCGGTAGTACGTCCCCTCGGTGGCCTTCACGTAGGCCCATTTGACGCCGCTGTTCCACAGGGTGGTCCAGGCGACCTCGCCCTGGTGGCTGGAGACGTCCACGCCCTCCGTCTGGGTGACCCGGGTGCCGGCGGGGGGCGGACCGAGCACGCCTTCGTGGGCGAGAACTCCACTGCCCATGTAGGCGGAACCACGATCCGGTACGTCGTCGGCCGATGACGGTACGGCGTGCGCCGTCAGCACGAGCGACAGGGCGGCGAGCAGAACGCCCGACGTGAGCAGGCGGGAGCGGCCGGAGGCCGCGGCTGTGGGTATGTGCATGGAACCCATCCGAGCCGCCGTCGCGCCCCGTCGCATCCCACAGTCGGCCAGACGGCGTCACCCGCGTCCGAACGGGGGTGATACGCGGGACGGCTGGGTGGGCCCGCCGGTAAAGGCCGCCACGGCGGACGGCCTGACGGTCCGCCGGTCAAAGGCGGGTGTCCTCCTCAGGGGCCACGGCCCGGCGATAGACCTGCCGGGAGCCGCCGTCCGGGCCCGGGTCGGTGACCTCGGCCGGCTCGAAACCGAGGCGCTCGTAGAAGACGCGTGCGCCGCCGACGACGGCTCCCGGATGATCGGCTCCGAACGTCACCACCTCAAGGGTGCCCGGCTCCCGTACGAACCTCCGTACGGCGTCCGCCATCAGTTCCCGCCCGGCCCCGCGCCCGCGCGCCTCCTCCGAGACGACGAGCCAGTGGACGTGGTAGGCCGGCGCCCGCACGCCGAACAACAGGCCGCCGAGCAGACGGTCCGACGGCGGGGAGACGGCGACGAGCGCCATGGACCGGTGGATGTGTTCCTGCACGGCCTGGTGGAAGCCGGGTTCCTCGACCATCGGGCCGAACCAGTGCTCGACCTGCCCCGCCAGGTCGAGGAAGCCGGGGAAGTCGTTCGTCCGTGCGAGTCTGACGATCATCCCGTGAGTGTGCCAGACAGGACTGGCGGCCAACTCGGCACGGACCCGACGGAGTTGCGCCGTGCCCGTCGGGCCGGGCTGCCGTCGGCCACCCGCCTCCGCGCCGGGCTGCCCTAGGGGATCGGCACCGCCTGTCCGGTGACCCGGGTACGGGAGTCCTGCGGCGACACGGTGATCAGCAGGTCGCTGGGGCGGCCCATGTCCTCGCCCTGGCGGATCGCGATCGTGGCGGGGCCGGTGACGAGGCCCAGCGCGTGGAGGTATCCACCGAACGCCGCGGCCGCCGCTCCGGTCGCGGGGTCCTCCACGACACCGCCGACGGGGAACGGGTTCCGGGCGTGGTACCGCTCCGGCGACTCGCGCCACACCAGATCGACCGTGGTCCACCCGTGCCGCCGCATCACCTCGGCGAGTCCGTCGAAGTCGTAGTCGACGTCGGCCAGACGCGCCCGGGAGGCCGCGGCGAGCACCAGGTGATCGTTGCCGCCGAACGCCACGTGCGGGGGCAGTGCGGGGTCGAGGTCGTCGGGCGTCCACCGCAAAGCCGCGAGTGCCTGCCGAAGTTCCGTGGCTTCGGCCGGACGGGACCGCGTCGGCACGCTGGTGAGCGTGGCCCGCACCGCGCCCGTCCCGTCGGTCTCGGTGGACACCGGGATCTCGCCCGCGGGGGTGTCGAGCACGATCTCGCCGGGCCCCAGGCGCTCGGCCAGCGCCACGGCGAGCGCGACCGTGGCGTGACCGCAGAACGCCACCTCCGTGAGGGGACTGAAGTAGCGCACCCGGAAGCGCCGCGCCGCCTCGTCCCCGCCGGTGACGAAGGCCGTCTCGGAGTAGCCCACCTCGGCGGCGGTCCGGAGCATCGCCGGGTCGTCGAGCCCGGCGGCGTCCAGGACGACCCCGGCGGGGTTGCCGCCGCCCGGGTCGTGGGTGAAGGCGGAGTAGCGCAGGATCTCGGTCCCGGTCAGCGGCCCGGAGCGGTGCGCCCCGTGGTTCGTTCCCGTCACGTCACTGGTCATGGCCCCACGCTGTCATCGCGCGCCGATCGTGTCCAACGATGGATTCTGATCGTTCCCATCGAGAACACGCATGCCTCGCCTAGGCTGCCGCCGTGGACACCCGACTGCTGACGACCTTCACCACGCTCGCCCGAACCGGCAGCTTCACCGCTGCCGCAGCCGAGCTGCACCTGGCGCAATCCACCGTCACCGTGCACATCCGCACCCTCGAGCGGGACCTCGGGGTCCGGCTCTTCGACCGCCTCCCCACCGGTGCGCTGCTCACCGACACCGGCCGTCGGCTGCTGGAGAGGGCGGAGGACGTGCTCGACGCCGTGGCCCGCCTGCGGGCCGGCTGCGCCGACGTCGGGACCGTGTCGGGGCGGGTGGTGGTCGGCACCCCCGAGTCGCTGTGCGCCACCCGGCTGCCGGCCGTGATCGCGGGGCTGCGTACCAGCCGTCCCGAGGTGGACGTCCACCTGCACGCGGCCGGGCCCGCGGAGTGCGTCGAGGGTCTGCGGTCCGGACGCCTCGACCTGGCGCTGATGTGGGAGGAGGAGACGGAGCACCCCGACCTGACGACCGAACCGGTGGCTCGGGAGCCGCTCGCCCTCGTCTGCGGTCCGGGCCACCGCCTCGCCGCGCCGGCACATGCGGTGACGTGGGAGGAACTGGCGGGGGAGAGCTTCTTCCTGCTGGAGGAGGGGTGTTCCTACAGCGACGCGTTCGCACGGCGGTTGCTCGCCGTGCCCGGCGCCCGGCCGCGCCTGACCCGGTTCGGCAGCGTGGACGCCGCGCGCTCCTGCGTGGCGGCGGGGCTGGGCCTGACCCTGCTGCCCCGCACCACCGTGGAAGAACAACTGCGCCGCGGCCGACTTGCCGAGGTCGGGGGACCGCGCTTCCCGGACGTACCGGTACTGCTGGCCCGGTATCGCCGGCGGTGGGCATCGCCCGCCGTGCGGGAGTTCGCGCGGGAGCTCGTGCGTCACTGGAACGACTGAGCCGGGCGGCACCCCGCAGGCTCCTGATCCCCCGCCGCTCCCGAGGGCCCCGCTCCGGCCGGACTGAGCCGCATGGCGCACTGGTCCTCGGCCTCGACGTGGACCTCGACGCCCCGGCAGGCGGTGAGGCGAGGCGGTGTGCGACGGCGACCGGTCGGCGGCGCGAGTCGCACCGGTGCCGGACGGCCCGCTTCCGCGGCCCGTGGGAAACACGCGGATGTGTAGGACCGGCGAACCCGGGCACTCGGACGGGGCGTGATGGTACGGGGTTATGGCGGCGCGGCAAGGGACGGCCGCGTCGCCACCCGTGCGCCCGGCGACGAGGACTCAGGGCCGGTACGGCTGCTGCGGCTGCCCGTACGGGTTGTTCTGCTGCGTGCCGGCGTCCTGCGCCTGGAGCTGTTCCGCCTGCTCCTTGGTCAGCTTCTGTTCCGCGCCGCAGAAGGTGCACTGCGTCGAGTACTTGGTCGAGAACGGGAACAGCGGGACGAAGAACAGGGTGAACTTCGTGACGCGCTTCCGGAGCGTGTGGGCGGAGGGATTGCCGCAGTGGCCGCACACCAGCGTGAGTATGGCGAGCTGGTACAGGTAGCCCTTGGTGCCGAAGATGATCACGTGCCGGTCCTTCCCCGTGGCAGTGCCTGCCGTGACCGGGGGATCCGGTCACGGTGCCATCTTCGCGCACGTCGATCCGCCCGGTGAAACGCACTGCGGTGCCGTCGCGTGCCTGAGGGGCCCGGCGGGCGAGGGCTCAGCCCTCGCCGTCCACCGAGGCGCGCAGTCGCGCGCTGGCCATGCGCATGTGTTCCGCCATCGCCCGGTCCGCGGCCTCCGGGTCGCGGGCGCGGATGGCCCGGAGCACCGCGTCGTGCTCGCACAGGGTGCCGCTGACCGTGTCCTCGATGTCGCTGACGCGTTCCATCCACACCTGCAGCAGCGCACGGATGCTGTGCAGGATGTCGCTGAGGACGCTGTTGCGGGCGATGCCGGCCGTCTCCAGGTGGAAGGCGATGTCAACCTGCCGGCCCGCGTGACGCCGGAGGCACGGCACGTGCCTCCGGCGTCGCCGCTTCTACGCTCGCGTGTCGAACTCCGGGGAGACCCGCAGCAGTTCGGACACGTCCGAGCCCACCGCGATCTCCCGCGGAGCCGACCCGCGGCGGAACAGCCGGGCGTCCCGTTCGCCCCCGACGACGGCGCGGTCGCCCTCGACCCGCAGCCAGGAGCCCTCGCGCAGGCCGAGCACGGGCACGTCGTTCTCCTCCAGGAACTCCGTCAGCCGCTCCTCGCGGGTCTCGCCCTTGTGCGTGGAGTCCGGGTCCGGGTCGAGGTAGTGCGGGTTGATCTGGAACGGGACCAGCCCGAGCGCCTCGAAGGACGGGGGCTCGACGATCGGCATGTCGTTGGTCGTCCGCAGCGAGGGTGCCGCCATGTTGGTGCCCGCGCTGGCGCCCATGTAGGGCAGACCGTCCCCGACCGCCTTGATCAGCGCCTCCCGCAGTCCCGTCCGGTACAGCGCGCCGAGCAGCCGGAAGGAGTTGCCGCCGCCGACGAACACGGCGTCCGCCTCGCCGAGCCGCGCGAGCGGGTCGCCGCCCTCGTGCACACCCCGGACGTCGATGCCGGCCCCGGCGAGCGCGTCGCGCACCTTGGCGGTGTAGGCGTCGTGGTCGGCGAGCGCGTACGGCACGAAGGCGAGCCGCGCCCGGGCGGGCAGGAAGCCGGTGACGGTGTCGAGGGCGTGTTCCAGGTAGCCGCGGCCGTACTGGGTGGAGTTGGACAGGAGCAGCAGTTTCACGGGGTGGTCCTCATCAGCGGGGTGGATCGGTGCGTCAGGTCGTGCGGGGGGAGCGCGGACGACGGTGGTGCTGGGGCGGATGCGTCAGACGCTGCTCCAGCAGCCGGGCGGCGCGGCGCAGCGCGTCGAGCCGGTCCTCGGGCCCGTCGGGGAAGCGCTCCTTGGCGGCGCCGAGGCTGAGGCTGCCGTACGGCTCCGAGCCGAGGAACACCGGCACGGCGACCGTGCCGATGCCGGCGTCGTACTCGCCGACCGTCCAGGCCCAGCCCTGCGCGCGCACCTGCCGGAACTCGCGCTCCAGCTGCTCGGGGTCGGTGACCGTGCGCTCGGTGAAGCGCGCCATGGGACGGCCGTGGAAGAGCCGGTGGCGCTGGTCGTCCGGCAGGAAGGCGTAGTACGACTTGCTGGTCGCGCCGGCGTGGGCCGGGTACAGCTCGCCGACCAGCGGGTAGTAGCGCAGCGGCCCCTCCTCGCCCTCGACGGCCGCCACACAGCGCATGTGGAAGCTGTCGGGCAGGCAGAACAGCACGGTGTCGCCGGTCGCCGCACGCAGCTCCTGCAGCACCGGTTCCGCGAGCAGTTCCAGGGAGCCCGAGCGTTCCCACAGGCGGCCCAGGCGCAGTGCGGCCGGGCCGATGCGGTAGCGGCGGGTGGCGGGGTCGGAGACCAGGAAGCCGCGTCCCGCGAGGGTGGAGAGGAGGCGCTGGGCGACCGAGGTGTCCCAGCCGAACTCGCCGGCGATCTCCGTCACGCCCCAGTCGGGCCGGGTGCGCTCGAACGCCAGCAGCACCAGCAGAGCGCGGTCGACGGTCTGCAACGCACCGGCCGGGGTCTTCCGGTCGGCGGGCTGCACGGGCTGTCCGGTCACGGCAGCTCCTCTCACTCGTTCGCCACTGTCCCGCGCATCTCGCCATTCAGACCTGGATTGCAAATAACGGGAAACAGTTGCGGAGAACGTTAACGGATCCTGAACTTGCTGTCAGCACCGCCCCAGGTGCGGATCAGGAGAACTGCCCCATGTTGAAGTACGTCCTGGACATCGTGGATCTGCTGGACGATCCCGACGTCGACGGCAAGCGCGTCGCGGCCCACCTCGACTCCGTCGCGGGGCCCGAGGGGTCCGGCGCCGAGGTCACCACCGTCACCGGTGAGCGCGGCTCGACGGACTTCGTGCTCGTCCGGGTCCCGGGCCGCAACGGCCGTACCCGCGGCGGCTCGGCCCGCACCCTCGGCGTGGTGGGGCGGCTGGGCGGCGTCGGAGCGCGCCCGGAGATGACCGGCCTGGTCTCCGACGCCGACGGCGCGGTCGCCGCGCTGGCCACCGCCGCCAAGCTGCTCGACATGCGCCGCCGCGGGGACGTGATCGACGGCGACGTGATCGTCGCGACGCACGTCTGCCCGAACGCCCCGACCGCACCGCACGACCCGGTGCCGTTCATGGACTCGCCGGTCGACATCGCGACCATGAACCGGCACGAGGTCACCGGTGAGATGGAGGCGGTGCTCTCCATCGACACCACCAAGGGCAACCGGATCATCAACCACAAGGGCCTCGCCCTGTCGCCCACCGTGAAGGAGGGCTGGGTGCTCAAGGTGAGCGACCAGCTCGGGGAGCTGCTGGCCGTGGTGACCGGTGAGCCGTTGGTCACGTACCCGGTGACCACCCAGGACATCACCCCGTACGGTAACGGTGTACATCACATCAATTCGATCCTGCAGCCGGCCACGGCGACGGCCGCTCCGGTCGTCGGCCTGGCGATCACCTCCGCGGCGGCGGTGCCCGGCTGCCAGACGGGCGCGAGCCACGAGACCGACATCGCGGCCGCGGCCCGGTTCGCCGTCGAGACCGCGAAGGCCTACGGCGGCGGACGCCTCGACTTCCACGACGACCAGGAGTTCGACTCGCTCGTGACCCGCTACGGCTCGCTGGCACACCTGCAGACCTTCGGCCGCACCACCAGGGAGTCGTGATCATGGCCGCGCACAAGAAAACCGACGCCGCAACGGAGGCGGGCGGCGCCGGAGCGGTGGGCAGCGACGACTACGCGCTGTCCCGCGTCCCGCGCGAGAAGCGGCTCGGCTTCTGGACGATGCTGCTGCAGTGGCTGGCCCAGTCGGGCTCGATCTCGCAGTTCACCCTCGGGGCCACGATCGGCGTCGGCATGTCCTTCGGGGACGCGTTCCTGGCCTTCACCCTCGGCGCGGTGATCCTGGAGGTCGTGATCTTCGCGATCGGCCTGGCCGGCATGCGCGAGGGCCTCGCGACGCCGCTGCTGACCCGCTGGGTCGGGTTCGGCCGCAACGGCTCCGCCCTGGTCAGCCTGGTCATCTCCATCAGCCTCGTCGGCTGGTTCGGCGTCCAGAACACGATCTTCGGCGACAGCGTCTCCTCGCTCGTCGGCGGTCCGTCCTGGCTGTGGTGCGCGGTCGCCGGTGTGGCCATCACCGTGCTGGTCATCTTCGGCTTCCGGTACATGGCCGTGTTCGCGAAGATCGTCACCCCGCTGTTCTTCGCGATGGTCGCCTGGTCGGTCACCGACGCGCTGAGCGAGCACTCGCTGTCCGAGCTGATCCACTCCCCGGCGCCCGGCCAGGCCATCCCGCTCTCCGTGGCCGCCACCGCCATCGCGGGCGGCTACATGACCGGCGCGATCGTCTCCCCGGAGATGACCCGCTACAACCGCAAGGGCAGCCACGTCTTCCTGCAGAGCGCCTCGTCGATGATCCTCTCCGAGTACATCGTCGGCCTGACCGGCGTGCTGCTCGGCCACATGGTCGGCAGCGGCCAGGTCTCCCAGATCGTGCTGTCCACCTCCGGTGTCTTCGGTGTGCTCGTCGTCCTGATGTCCACCGCGAAGATCAACGACTGGAACCTGTACGGCTCCTCGCTCGGCGTCGTCAACTTCTTCCAGGTCGTCTTCGGCAAGCGACTGCACCGCGGCGCGGTCACGATCGCTCTCGGCGTCGCCGGCACCGTCCTGTCCGCCGTCGGCATCATGACCCACTTCACCGACTTCCTGTCCGTGCTGGGCGTCGCCATCCCGCCGGTGGGCGGCATCATCGTCGCCGAGTACTGGGTGGTGCGCCGCATGCGCGCGCCCCTGGACGCCACCCGCGAGGCCGGGACCCTGCCCGCCGTCTCGCCGACCTGGGTGCCGATGTCCCTGGTCATCTGGGCGGTCGCGTTCTGCGTCGGCAAGTTCTACGACGGCGGCATCCCCGCCCTGAACTCCCTGCTGACCGCGTTCGTCCTCTACAGCGTCCTCGGCCTCGCCGGCTGGATCAGGACGTACGGCACCACGACCCTCGACGACGCCGACGACACCGCCCCGTCCCAGGCCGCCCCCGGCACGGCGCCCGTAGGAGCATGATGAGCACCACCTCCCCCGGCACCTTCGTCCCCGCCTCCCAGGAGGCGCAGCGCGAGGTCGTCGACCTGTGCGCGGAGCTGATCCGCTTCGACACCTCCAACCCCACCAGCGACGAGCGCCCGTGCGCCGACTGGGTCGTGGCCCGCCTCGCCGAGGTGGGCATCGCCTCCGAGCTGGTGGAGAGCGCCCCGGGCCGCGCCAGCGTCATCGCCCGCATCCCCGGCACCGACCCGGCGCGCGGCGCCCTGCTCGTGCACGGCCACCTCGACGTCGTTCCCGCGGACCCCGCCGACTGGCAGGTGCCGCCGTTCTCCGGCGAGATCCGCGACGGCTACCTGTGGGGGCGGGGCGCCATCGACATGAAGGACACGGTGGCCGTCATGCTGGCCACCGCCCGGCACTTCGCCCGCACCGGCACCCGGCCCGCCCGCGAGATCGTCCTCGCCTTCCTCGCCGACGAGGAGGCGGGCGGCAGGTTCGGCGCCCACTGGCTGGTCGAGCACCGGCCCGAGCTGTTCGCCGGGGTCACCGAGGCGATCGGCGAGGGCGGCGGCTTCAGCTACGCCCTGGACGACACTCAGCGCCTGTACCCGATCGAGAACGCCCAGCGCGGTATGGCCTGGATGGAGCTGACGGCCACCGGCCGGGCCGGGCACGGCTCCTCCCCGAACGACGAGAACGCCGTCACCGACCTCGCCGAGTCCCTCACCCGCATCGGCCGCCACACCTTCCCGGTGCGCCTGATCGAACCCGTGCGCGCCCTGCTCGCCGAGGCCGCCCGCCTCAAGGGCGTCGACGTCGACTTCGACGCCGAGGACCTGGACACCGAGCTGGCCAAGCTGGGCCCGGTGACCGACTTCATGCAGGTCGTGCTGCGCAACTCGGCCAACCCCACCATGTTCTCGGCCGGCTACCAGACCAACGTCATCCCGGGGAAGGCGACGGCCCGTGTCGACGGCCGCTTCCTGCCCGGCCACGAACAGGAGCTGATCGACACGATCGACGCGCTGCTCCTGCCCTCGGTGTCCCGGAAGTGGGTCAACCACGACATCGCGATGGAGACGACCTTCGACGGTCCGCTCGTCGACGCCATGTGCGCCGCCGTACGCGCCGAGGACCCCGACGGCCACCCGGTGCCGTACTGCAACCCGGGCGGCACCGACGCCAAGGCGTTCACCAAGCTGGACATCCGCTGCTTCGGGTTCAAGGGCCTGAAGCTGCCCCACGACCTCGACTACGGCCGCCTCTTCCACGGCGTCGACGAGCGGGTCCCGCTGGAGGGGCTGCGCTTCGGCGTGCGGGTGATGACCCGGCTGTGGCAGGACTGCTGAAACGGCCCGGGAATGCGCCGACGGAGGTCGGTGTTGAGGGGAGCGACTGACATGCGCGGGTCAGAACCGCAACCGCGCGGCGGTCGAGAGGAGCACCCATGGCACGCAGCACCGCACGCCCGGTCGTCCGGCTGAAGTCGACCGCCGGGACCGGCGTCACCTACGTGACGCGCAAGAACCGGCTCAACGACCCCGACCGGCTCGTCCTGCGCAAGTACGACCCGGTGGCCGGGCAGCACGTCCCCTTCCGCGAGGAACGCTGAACGGCAGGCCGGAGCGAGGAGATCTCATGAAGGTTCGCAATTCCCTGCGCTCACTGAAGGCCAGGCCCGGCGCACAGGTGGTGCGCCGCCGGGGCGTGACCTACGTGATCAACAAGAAGGACCCGCGTTACAAGGCCCGCCAGGGCTGAGCAGCACCACGGTCCCTCGGGCCCGGCCCCGCGAGCAGCGGGGCCGGGCCCTGTGCGTACGTGCCCCGGGGCACGGTGGTGTCAGGCCGGCGGCCTGCCCGGTGTCACGTCACGGAACGATCTTCAGCAGACGGTTCGGCGAGCCTGTGCCGGGGCTGGTGACCTTGCCCGTCGTCGCGCCGTTCACCAGGGCGGTGGCGACCTGCGCCGGGGTGGCCGAGGTTTGGTTCGCCAGGTAGACCGCGGCCGCGCCCGCGACGTGCGGGGTCGCCATCGACGTACCGGAGATGGTGTTGGTGGCGGTGTCACCGGTGTGCCAGCCGGCCGTGATGGAGGAGCCGGGCGCGAAGATGTCGAGCACCGAGCCGTAGTTGGAGTAACCGGCCTTCGCGTCCGTGCTGGTGGTGGCGCCGACCGTGATGGCCTCGGTGACCCGGGCGGGCGAGTACGAGGAGGCGTTGGCACCGCTGTTGCCCGCCGCGACGGCGTAGGTGACCCCGCTGGCTATGGAGGTGCGCACGGCGTTGTCCAGGGTGGTGGACGCTCCGCCGCCGAGCGACAGGTTGGCGACCGAGGGGCCCGAGTGGTTGGCGGTGACCCAGTCGATGCCCGCGATGACGCCGGCGGTGGTGCCCGAGCCGTTGTTGTCCAGCACCCGGACCGCCACGACCTTCGCCTTCTTGGCGGCGCCGTAGGTCGTGCCCGCGATCGTGGTGGCCACGTGGGTGCCGTGGCCGTTGCCGTCGGAGGCGGTGGTGTCACCGTCGACGGCGTCGTAGCCGTAGGAGGCACGACCGCTGATCTGCTGGTGGGTGATGCGCACGCCGGTGTCGATGACGTACGCCGTCACGCCGCTGCCGGCACTGTCCGGGTAGGTGTAGGTGCCGGAGAGCGGCAGCGACGTCTGGTCGATGCGGTCCAGGCCCCAAGGCGCGTTGGACTGCGTCGTGTCGGCGAGCCGGACGCGCTGGTCCTGTTCGACCGAGGCCACGGCCGGGTCGGCGGCGAGCCGCCTGGCCTCGGTGGCGGAGAGGGTGACGGCGTAACCGTTCAGGGCGCTCCGGAACGTCTTCTTCACCGTGCCGCCGTACTCCTCGACGACGTCCTTGCCGGCGGCCGAGGACGCCTTGAGGCCGGTGCTCTTCTTCAGCGTGACGATGTAGCTGTCCTTGACCGCCGTCGGCGAACCGGCGGCGAGGACGGCGCCCTCCGCGGGAGCGGCCTGGGCGGGAACGGTGGTGAGGCCGCCGGCGAGGGCGGCGGTTGCCACGCCGGCCAGCGCGGCGAACCGGATTCTCTTGCTCCGCAGTCGTGCCATGACGAGGGAGTCCTCCTCTGGGCGACGCGCGCCCGGGTGGGGCGCGCGTCTGTGGGGGGTGTGCGCGTGATCCCCCCCACGACCGGGAGCGTTGCGTTCCGCTCCTGGCCGTGATCAAGACTCGGCCGTCGGTGACTGCGGGACAAGGGAGTTGAGGACTTGTCAACAAACCTGTCATGAGCACGAAATCATGAGCCGGTTGGTCGAGGAGCGCATGCGGCGCGGCGTCCCCCGTGGGCGGCTCAGCCGGCCGCAGCCCGCTCCAGCAGGCCCTGCAGATACAGCCCACGCCCGGCGTCGAGCGGGCTCGGAGTGCCGGTGCGGACGGCGGTGGCGAATTCGCGGCGCAGGACGGGCCAGCACTCCTCGTGGTCGATGCCGGCCGTGTCGAAGACCAGGGGAAGCTCGGGGCCGAACAACTCGACGCGGGTGAGAGTGTGCGGCACGGCGACCGAGCCGGACAGGGACGCCTGGCTCACCGCTCCGTTGTCGTGCTCGCAGGTCAGCTCGAACCAGCGGCGCGCGTCGCCCGTGCCGCGGATGCCGGTGATGGGGCCGATCGCCGCGTCCAGCAGGTCGAGCAGATGGGGACCGAGGTCGAGCAGGGCGCCGTGCTCGAGGCGCCAGCCGGTGGCGAACTCGCCCTGGAGGAAGGCGCCGTGGAGGTAGCAGGCGCGGGCTCCGCGGACGTCGAGCGTGCGCGCCTCCTCCAGGAAGGCTCGGGTGGTGGGGTGGTAGCGCTTGGTGAGGACGAGCTGGGAGACGACTCCCGCCTCGGCGATCGCGTCGGCCACCCGGCGGGCCGCGGGCAGGTCGGGACCGAGGGGCTTCTCCAGCAGCACGGCCTTGCCCCTCTTCGCCGCCAGCGGCGCCAACTCGGCCTGGACGGCAGGGGGAACGGCGAAGGCCACGGCCTCGCAGCGGTCCAGCAGTTCCTCGAAGCCGGCGGCGACGTGGGCGGCGTGGGGAGCGGCTGTCTGCCGCGCCGCCTCCGGGCGGCGGGCCCAGACCGCGGCGAGCCGGGTCTCGGGCCCGGCGGCCAGGATGCGGGCGTGCATGGCCCGGGCCCAGGGGCCGGCGCCCACGAGTCCGACCTCGACGGGCCGGTGGGGCCACGGGGCGGGGGGAGCAGTGGTCACGGTGTTCCTGTCTGTGGGGCGAGCGGCACGGCGGTCACCGTGCGAGGCGGTCGAGCCGGGCGTCGGCGCGGGCGGGGGAGTAGAGGGACTCCACGACCACGGCCGCGGCTCCGATGAGCCCGGAGTGGTCGCCCAGCCGCGAGGTGACGACCTGGAGGTTGGCGGTGGCACGCGGCATGGCGCGCTGGTAGAGCAGTTCCCGCACGCCGGTCAGGAAGGGGACTCCCGAGAGTTCGCCGGCGATCATCAGGAC
Organism: Streptomyces viridiviolaceus; assembly: GCF_014650995.1. Classification (GTDB taxonomy): domain Bacteria; phylum Actinomycetota; class Actinomycetes; order Streptomycetales; family Streptomycetaceae; genus Streptomyces; species Streptomyces viridiviolaceus. Next base: position 86,222 of record NZ_BMWA01000013.1, on the reverse strand, counting down.
GCCGGGGTTGAGCAGGGTGACGACGGTCACCAGCACCTCGCCCACGCGGCGTCCGGCCTCCCGGGCCAGACGGATGGCGTCCGGCTGCCCCTCGTTGAGCAGCCGTTTGACGTCCCGTCCGGAGGCCGTGTCGTGGCCGAGGGCGGCCAGCTCCTTGGCGATCGCCCGTCCGCTGGCGACGGCGGCCAGGCAGCCCTGGGAGCCGCACATGCACAGCGCGTCGGTCCGGTCGTGCAGGCGGATGTGCCCGATGTCGCCGGCCCCGCCGTCGACGCCGCGGAAGAGGTTGCCGTCGATGACGACGCCCGCGCCGATGCCGGTGGAGACCTTCAGCAGGAGGAAGGCGGAGCAGTCACGGTGGTTGGCCTGGTGCTCGGCCAGCGCCATGAGGTTGGCGTCGTTGTCCACCAGGACCGGAACGGCCTCGTCCTCGAGGCCGGTGTCCATCTGGTGCGCGTACGCCTTCTGCAGGCGTTCGCGGATCGGGTGGCGGTCCCAGCCGGGCATGATGGGCGGCTCGATCACCCGGCCCGACTCCCAGTCGACGGGACCGGGCACCGACAGCCCGATGCCGCAGACATGGGCCGGCGGTACACCGGCGGCCGCGATCAGGTCCGGGAACCAGCCTGCAAGGTGGTCCAGCACGTGCTCGGGGCCTTCGCTGATGTCCATGGGACCGGTGTGCTCGGCCAGGATGGTTCCCGCGAGGTCGACGACCGCGGCACGGGCGTGCCGGGTCTCGAGGTCGAGGGCGATGACCGAGGCGTGCGTGGGGTCGAAGACGATCCGGTCGGAGGGCCGGCCGCCGGTGGAGGTGCCGGTGGTGTGGCGCAGCCATCCCGCCCGGTTGAGCAGGTCGAGGCGTTGCCCGACGGTGGAGCGGGACAGCCCGGTGACACGCTGGAGGTCGGCCCGGGTGTTGGCGCGGCCGCTGCGGATCAGCTGCAGCAGTTCTCCCGCGCTTACCTGGCTTGACGTCATCATGGAGGCCCCCAAGGCTCAGCTCTTGTCGGCGCCGCTGGTCAGGCCCTCGGTGAGGAGGCGTTCGGCGGCGAAGAACAGAAGTACCACGGGGATCGTCAGCACCACGGACCCGGCCATCAGGACGGTCTTCGGCACCTCGATGCCGTTGGAGAGCTGGGCCAGGCCGAGCGAGACGGTCCACTTGTCGGGATCGGCCGCGAGGAACAGCAGGGCGAAGAGGAACTCGTTCCACGCGATCATGAAGACGTAGAGACCCGTCGCCATCAGGGACGGCAGCGCGAGCGGCAGGATCACCTTGCGGACCGTCTGCAGCCGGGAGCACCCGTCGAGCATCGCCGCCTCCTCGATGGAGTACGGGATGGTCACCAGGTAGTTCTTCAGCATGTAGATCGACACCGGCACGGTCTGGGCGACGTAGACGACGGCGAGGCCGACCAGGCTGGAGGACAGTCCCATCTTCGCGAAGACGACGAACAGCGGGACGGCCAGCAGCGTCGCCGGGAACAGGTAGACGGCCAGGAAGAGCGCGCTGACCTGGCGGTGGCCGAAGAACTTCAGCCGGCTCACGGCGTACGCGCCGGGCACGGCGGCCACCAGGGTCAGCACCACCGTGCCGAGCGACACCAGCGCGGAGTTGAGCAGGAACTTCAGGAAGCCCTGCCCGCCGGAGTCGGCGGAGCGCAGCACGTCGCGGTAGGTGGAGACGGTGAAGTCCTTGGCCGAGAGCCACAGGGATCCCGGGTCGAGCAGCAGTGCGTCGATGGGCTTCAGCGACAGCAGCACCATGTAGTAGAAGGGCAGCAGGGTGATCACCGCGAGGAACGCGATGACGACCCAGCGCAGGACGCCGAAGAACCTCTCCTCGAACTGGGCGCGGGTCATCACGAATCCTCCTGGACCTTGTTGCCGAAGAACTTGAAGTAGAAGCCCAGCAGGATCATGAGCGAGACGGCCAGGACGAGGGCCTGGGCGGCGGCGGCCCCCACGTCGTAGCGGGCGGTGAGGAAGTCGTAGACGCGCACGGCCGCGACGTCGGTGCCCGCGCCGCCTCCGGTGAGCAGGTAGACGTCGTCGAACTTGTTGAAGGTCATGATGAACCGCAGGACGCACAGCAGCGCGATGACCGGCATCAGCTGGGGGAGCAGGATGTGCCGGAACCGCTGGGTGGGAGTGGCACCGTCGACGAGCGCGGCCTCCTCCAGACCGTCGGGCACCGCCTGCAGCCGGGCGAGGATGAACAGGAAGGCGAAGGGGAAGTAGCGCCAGCACTCGAAGGCGATGACGGTCAGCAGGGCTAGCGGGATGTCGAAGTGCAGCCCGAGCAGGTGCACTTCGTACTCGCGGGTGGACAGGAACGCGATCGGGTCGTCCCAGCCGAACAGGCGACGGCCCCAGTCGTTGACGACGCCGTACTGCGGGCTGAGCGCGACCTCCCAGACGAAGGCCACGGCGACGACGGGCGCGACGTACGGCAGCAGCATCGCCGCGCGCAGCAGTCCGCGGCCCCGGAACGGCTTGCGCAGCGCGAGCGCGGCGATCAGGCCGAGGACGACGGAGCCGAGCGTGGACCCGGCAGTGTAGAGCAGGGTGGTGCCGAGGCTGGACCAGAAGCCGGCCGAGTCGAAGACCTGGGAGAAGTTGTCCAGGGACCAGTTGCCGAACAGGCCCATGCCCTGGATGTCGACCAGCTTGGCGTCCTGGAACGCCAGCAGCACGGTCCACGCGATGGGCAGCACGACCACCACGAGGACGACGAGGAAGGTGGGGGAGACGAACGCGAGTCCCGCGCGGTTCGCGCGCCGGGCGGCGCTCAGCGGGCGTCGGCCCGAGGGGGCGGGCCGGTCCGTCGGCCGGGGGCTGGAATCCGGGCGCTCGGGTGCGCCGGCTGGGGCTGTAGTCATGAGGGGACCTTCGTGACGTGCAGGCGGGCGGCTACTGCAGGGACTTCTTCAGGGCGGCGACCTCGTCGTCGGCTTCGCGTGCCGCCTCGGACGGCGAACTCTGGCCGCTGGTCATGGCGCCGATGGCCTTCGGGACGGGCAGTTCGCCGTTGGTGGCGCCGACGAGGGCTCCCTCGCCCTGGGTGATCCCCCAGCGCCGCATGTTGCTGACGCCGTCGGCGAGCTGGTTCAGCAGGCTCGGGGGGAAGACCTCGTCGAGGGGCTTACGGGTGTCGACACCGATGTCGCTGTGCCGCCAGGCGTCGAGATAGCGGCCGGGGTCGGCGGCGGTGCCGGTACGGACGGGGATCTTGCCCTCGGGTGCCATGCCGAACCAGGACTCGTAGCCGGTGCCCATCATGTACTCGATGAACTCGCGGGACGCCGCCGTCTCGGCCGTCTTGGTGGTCACCCATGAGGTGATCTCGCCGAACTGGGCCGCCTCCTTGCCGTCGGGGCCCTTCATCGCGGTCACGATGCCGCTGTTGTCCGACAGGTACCGCGGGTCCTTCTTGCACTCGGGGCAGCTCGGCAGGGCGTCCTCACGCAGGCCGGCCAGTTCGTCCAGCAGGAACGAGGACCAGATGATCATGGAAGACCGGCCCGCGAAGTAGGTCGCGCGGGTGGAGTCCACGGTCTGGGTTCCCGCGGCGCCGTAGACGCGGGCCAGCTGGTCGTAGGTGCGGAACGCGCTCTCGCACTGCGGGGAGTCGAGGGCGACCTCGCTCCGGTCGTCGACGAGTTGGCAGTCGTTGGCGAGCGCCACGCTCTCGAAGCTCTGGGAGGTGAAGACGTCGCCGGGATCGGTGGCCGCCGAGACGCCGTCGTGACCCTCGGTGGTCAGGGCCTTGGCCGCGGCCAGTGCCTTTCCGTAGGTGTCGGGGGCCGCGAGCTCCTTCTGCTCGAACCGGTCCTTGCGGTAGACCAGCAGCTGGAGCCAGGCGTCGGACGGCACGCCGAGGCTGGTGGCGCCGTCGGAGGTCAGCTCCAGTGCGTTGGCGTTGAAGGTGTCGCGCCCGAGTTCGCCCACGATCCGCTCGGGGATGTCGGTGTTCAGCAGGCCGTTGGTGTACATCTGCCAGACCTGGCCCATCGGCGCCGCGCCGATCACGTCGGGCAGCGTGCCCGAGGCCGCCGCCGACATGATCAGCTGAGGCATCTGGCCCTCGTCGACCCCGACGAGATGGACCTTGATGCCGGTCTTCTTCTCGAATCCGTCGATCACCTTCCGCGTCGCGGCGACGCGGTCAGGGAGGTTCTCCTGGGACCAGACCGTGATCTCACGGTCCGGTGTGCCGGGTCCGGTGCTGCCGGCACAGCCCGACAGCAGCCCCGTCCCCAGGGCTGCCGTGACGCCGACCGCGGTCATCCTCGACCGCAGGGTCCTGGTGCGCATTGCGTGTCCTCGTTCCGGCTTACGTCTACTAGCCACGCATCACAGCACCAGTTTTGCGTGTTGACAAGACATAAGTTGCAGATATTGTCGACGCAACCGCATCAGCAACCCTCCGGAGCCCTCCGTGTCATCCGTGGAACGCGTCGTCCAGTTCACCGGCCCCCGCCAGGTCGAGGTCGCCGAACACGTCCGAGCCGAACTGCCGCCCGGCCATCTGCGAGTCCGCACCCGGTACTCCGGCATCTCGGCCGGCACCGAGCTCACCGCCTACCGCGGCACCAACCCGTACCTGACGCGCACCTGGGACCCCGAGGCGCGGCTGTTCCGCGAGGGCGCGCCCGGCATCGAGTACCCGGTGGCCGGCTGGGGCTACTCGGAGGTCGGCGAGGTCGTCGAGGTCTCCCCGGAGCTGTCCGGCACCCCGGACCTGCCGGCCGTCGGCGACCTGGTGTGGGGCATCTGGGGCCACCGCAGCGAGGGCGTCGTCCCCGCCGAGCGCATGATCGGCCACACCCTGCCGACGGGCCTGGAGCCCCTGGCCGGTGCCTTCGCCCGGGTCGGCGCCATCGCGTACAACGCCGTCCTGGCCGGCGACATCCACCTCGGCGAGGACGTCGCCGTCTTCGGGCAGGGCGTCATCGGCCTGCTCACCACCCGCCTCGCCCAGCTCAGCGGCGCCCGCGTCACCGCCGTCGACGCCCTCGACGGCCGCCTGGAGACCGCCAAGCGCTACGGCGCCCAGCACACCCTCAACGCCCGCACCGACGCCGTCGCCGAACGGATCCGCGAGGCCACCGCCGGCCTCGGCGCCGACCTCGCCATCGAGATCAGCGGCGCCTACCCGGCCCTGCACGAGGCCCTGCGCTCGGTCGCCGCCGGCGGCCGGGTGGTCGCCTCCGGCTTCTACCAGGGCGACGGCATCGGCCTGCGCCTCGGCGACGAGTTCCACCACAACCGCGTCCAGCTGATCTGTTCCCAGATCGGCGGCGTCCCCCCGCAGCTGTCGAACCGCTGGTCCGTCGAGCGCCTCCAGCAGACCTTCCTGCGCCTGGTCGCCGAGGGCCAGGTGGACGTCGCCTCGCTCGTGAGCCACGTGATCCCGGCCGCCGACGCCGCCGACGCCTACGTACTGCTGGACGAGCGCCCCGCCGAGGCGCTGCAGGTCGTCCTGGAATTCTGACAGTCCCGAAAGGTCCCCACCCCCATGCTCAAGACCGCCGTCCAGGAACAACTCCTGCCCGGAGACACCCTCCAGGCCAAGTGGGACTTCGCCCAGCAGTCCGGCTACGACGCCATCGAACTGCGCGGCAAGGGCGACCTCCACTTCGCCTCCCGCCTCGACGAACTCAAGCAGGCCGCCAAGGACGGCGTCGTCATGCCGACCGTCTGCGTCGACATGCTGCACTTCCTCGGCGCCTTCGACGAGGACCTGCGGCGCGACGCCGTCGCCCAGATGAAGTCCCAGCTCACCGTCATCGCCGAGATCGGCGGAGTGGGCGCCCAGACCCCCGCCTCGTACGGCATGTTCTCCCGCCGGCTGCCGCCCTTCGAACCCCCGCGCACCGAGGAGGAGGACCGCGAGGTGCTCCTCGCCGGGCTCACCGAACTGGGCGAGCACGCCCGCAAGGAGGGCGTCACGCTCTTCCTGGAGCCGCTCAACCGCTACGAGGACCACATGGTCAACCGGCTCGACCAGGCCGCCGACCTGATCCGCGCGACCGGCCTGGACTCGATCCGGATCGGCATCGACAGCTACCACATGAACATCGAGGAGACCGACCCCGCCGCCGCGATCCTCGCCCACGCCGACGTCATCGGCCACGCCCAGGTCTCGGACTCCAACCGCTTCCAGCCCGGCGCCGGACACCTCGACTGGCCCGCCTGGCTCGGCGCCCTGCACACCATCGGCTACGACGGCCACCTGGCCCTGGAGTGCCGCCTGACCGGCGACCCCGTCGAGGCCGTCCGCTCCGTTCCCGGCTTCCTCAAGAGGTCCGGCGCGTGAAATCACTCGTCGACCTTCCGGTCCGGCCCGCGCCCACCGCGCCCGCAGACCACCTGACACTGCGGCGCGGTGCGGCGCGGGTCCTCATCGACAACTGGACCGGCGCCTCCACCGTCCCCTCCCGCACCCTGTACCCCCACCAGTGGAGCTGGGACTCCGCCTTCGTCGCCATCGGCCTGCGCCACCTCTCCGTGCGCCGCGCCCAGCGGGAGCTGGAGTCCCTGCTGGCGGGTCAGTGGGCCGACGGGCGTGTGCCCCACATCGTCTTCAACCCCGCCCTGCCGCACGACGCCTACTTCCCGAGCCCCGACTTCTGGCAGTCCTCGCGGGCCGGCCGGACGGCGGGCGCACCCTCGGCTCCCGAGACCTCCGGCATCGTCCAGCCCCCGGTGCACGCCCTGGCCGCCTGGCTCGTGCACCGGGCCGATCCCGAGGAGTCCCGGCGCCGCGGATTCCTCGCCCGGGTCCGGCCACGGCTCGCGGCCTGGCACGACTACCTCCTCACCCGCCGCGACCTCGGCGGCGGGGGACTGGCCGCCGTCGTCCACCCGTGGGAACCGGGCATGGACAACAGCCCCTGCTGGGACAGCGCCCTGGAGCGCGTCGAACCGGCGCCGCCCCACGCCTTCCGGCGCGCCGACCTCACCCACGGCCACCCCGCCGACCGGCCCACCGACCTGGACTACGGCCGCTACGTGAGGCTGGCGACCGACTACCGCGCAGCGGGCTACGACGACCGCGGCCTCGCGCACCGGTTCGCCCTCGAAGACCCCTGCTTCAACGCCCTGCTGGTCGTCAGCGAGCTGGCCCTGGCCGCCATCGCCCGGGAACTGGGCGCGACCGGCGAACCGCACACCGCACGGGCAGCGCGGCTCACCCGGCGGATGGTCGCCCGGCTGTGGGACGAGGACACGGGCCTGTTCCGCGCGCGCGACCTGCACACCGACACCCTGGTCGACGAGCGCAGCGTCTCGGGGCTGATCCCGCTCGTCGTCCCGCACCTGCCCCAGGACGTCGTCCGGCGTCTGCACACGGCGCTCGACGGCCCGCACTTCGACGCCCCGGCCACCCGACTGGTCCCCAGCTACGACCTGACCGGCCACGCCTTCGACCCCACGCGGTACTGGCGCGGCCCGGCCTGGTTCAACACCGCCTGGCTGATCCAGCGCGGACTGCGCACCCACGGCCTCCAGGAGAGCGCCGAACGTCTGAAGGACGGCTTCCTCACGGCGGCAGGACGTTCCGGGTTCGCCGAGTACGTCGACCCCTGCACAGGCGCGGCCCGCGGGACCCGGCAGTTCTCCTGGACCGCCGCGCTCACGCTCGACCTGCTGTGCGCCGACCCGAAGGAACCCATGCCATGACCGTGGCCGACCACCGCGTCCAACTGGTGCGCGACGCCACCTTCGTACGCCTCGCCGCCGACGGGGAGATCAGCGGCACCCGCGGCTCCGCCCCCGACGGACTGTTCGCCCGCGACGCCCGTCACCTCAGCCGCTGGCAGCTCACCGTCGACGGCGGCCGCCCCCTCGCCCTGGTGCCGGCCACGGCGGAGACGGACGACACGGCCGGCTGCGTCCTGACCCCGGAGGGCACGCGGGACGACCCGCCCGCCTACACCGTCTTCCGTCGGCAGAGCGTCGGTGCCGGCACGTTCACCGAACACCTGCGCCTGGTCAGCAACCGCCCCGACCCCGTGACGGCCCGCGTCGCCCTCACCGTCGACGCCGACTTCGCCGACCTGTTCGAACTGCGCGCCGACGACCGCCACTACGCCAAGCCCGGCGCGGAACACGAGGTCCACGACACGGCCGACGGACTGCGCTTCGACTACCGGCGATCCGACTGGCACGCCGCCACCGACGTCACCTGCCGCCCCGCCCCGGACCCGGCCGGCACCACGGCCCCGGAACCGCGGGGCACCGCACGGACGCTGACCTGGCGCCTGCACCTCGCGGCGCACGGACAGGCCGACCTGCGCCTGACCGTCCACGCCCGTCCCCACGGCCGCCCGCTCACCGCCCCCGCCGCACGGCGGCCGCACAGGCACGACCCCACGGCGGTGGACGGCACGGACGACCTGACGCGCGCCTGCGAGCGCGGCCTCGCCGACGTCGACCTGCTGACCATCCCGGTCACCGGCGTGGACGGCGAGGAGGTGCGCATACCCGCCGCCGGCATCCCCTGGTTCCTCACCCTGTTCGGCCGGGACTCCCTGCTGACGTCCTACTTCCTGCTCCCGTACCGGCCCGCGACGGCGGCCGCCGTACTGAGCGCGCTCGCCGCCACGCAGGGGCAGCGCCACGACGCCTTCAGCGGTGAGCAGCCGGGCCGCATCGTCCACGAGACCCGGCACGGAGAACTCGCCCACTTCCGGCAGGTCCCGTACGGCCGGTACTACGGGGCCGTCGACGCCACGCCCCTGTTCCTGGTGCTGCTCCACGCCCACTACGAGACCGTCGGCGACGCCGGTCCGGCGAAGCGCCTGGAGCGGCACGCACGGCAGGCCGTGGACTGGATGCTCACCGACGGCGGTCTGGGGGAGCACGGCTACCTCGTCTACACCCCGGACCCGGGCGGACTGGTCAACCAGAACTGGAAGGACTCCGCGGGCGCCGTCTGCTTCCGCGACGGCACCCAGGCGCAGGGCCCCGTCGCGGTGTCGGAGGCACAGGGCTACGCCTACGACGCCCTCGTGCGCACGGCCGAACTCGCCCACGCGGTCTGGCGGGACGAGCCGTACGCCCGGCGCCTGCGCGAGACCGCCGACCGGTTGCGCGACCGGTTCCTCACGGACTTCTGGATGCCGGAGGCCGACTTCCCCGCCCTCGCGCTGGACGGAGCGGGCCGCCAGGTAGACGCCCTGGCGTCGGACGCCGGACACCTGCTGTGGTCGGGCATCCTCGACGAGGACCGCGCCCGCCGGGTGGGCCGGAGGCTGCTGGAGCCCGACTTCTTCTCGGGCTGGGCGATCCGGACCCTGGCGGCCGGACAGCGGCCCTACCACCCGTTGTCCTATCACCGGGGCAGCGCATGGCCGCACGACAACGCCGTCATCGCCCTCGGACTGGCCCGCCACGGTCTCGCCGCCGAGGTGCGCACTGTCGCCGAGGGCCTCGTCGCGGCGGCGGCCCACCACGGTCACCGGCTGCCCGAGGTCATCGCCGGGTACGACCGCGCGGCGACCGCCGGACCCGTCCCGTACCAGCACGCGTGCTCACCGCAGGCCTGGGCCGCCGCCACGCCGCTGGCCCTGCGGACGGCGCTGCAGCAGATCTGAGCGGCCGGGGCGCGGGACTGCTGCTCCCGCGCCCCACAGCCGCCCCGCGCCCTCACCGGGCGGCGAACAGCTCCCCGGCGTGCTCCAGCGCGAACCGGGCCACCCGCCTGCCCAGCGCGATGCCGGCCTCGTCGGCCGACCTGGTGTGGATGCCGGAGAGGATCCGCGCCTCCACGTTCTCGTCCGACAGCCGCTTCCAGTCGGTGTACGTGCGGGTGACCCCGGGCGCGGTGGGACTGGTCAGTTCGAACGGCGCGGTGCGCGGACCGAAGAACGCCGTGAGCACGGACTCCGCCGCCCCCGAGTAGGTGTTGTGCCCGCTCGGGTGGTCGGGGTGCGCGGGCGTGGTGTGCAGCGGCGTCCAGCCCGGGTCCGGGTCGATGGTCCCGGTGCGGATCGCCGTGACCGGACGCCACCGCTCGTAGGCGTACTTGCCGTCGGACGTGGCGATCTGCGTGTCCACCAGGGCCACGTGGAACAGGGCGACCTGCCGTGCCTGTTCGGCGATCCCATGGGGTGAGCGGGAGAGCGCCACCCGCAGCGGCTCGGTGTACAGGGTGAGGGAGGAGCCCAGCCAGAAGGCGGCCGTCTCCGTCTGGTGCGGGCTGCGCGCCTTGCTGTCCACGGCGCCGTAGGCACGCACCTCCGCCAGGTCCGCGGCATAGCGGTCGGAGTCCAGGGCGGGCGGCGGCCCCGGTCTGAACTGGTCGGGCCTCCTGAGCAGGAAGGGCACGGCGAGGCGGTTGCCGTACTGGGTCGCCGGGGCGTACGCCGGCGGTGTCGGCTGCCAGATGCCGGGCCGGGGGGCCGGGACGGGGTACGGGGCGTTGACCGAGGCGGGGTCGAGCCCGTCGCTCCGGCGCGAGCCGAGGACGTGCGCGGCCTCCCGCCGTCCCGCCGCGACGCCGAGGCCCCGGGCCTCGCCGCCCGGGATGCGGTCGATGCTCTGTTGGAACGTCGCGTCGAGCTGCTCGGCCCGGGCGGGGACCAGGTCCACCAGCGCGTGGTGCACGGCCGAGACGAGCGCGGCCTCCTGGTAGGCGGCACGGTCGACGCCTCGCGGGACGTCGCGGGCGGCACGGGCCGCCGCCAGCCAACCGATCGCCCAGGTACGGCTGTTGGTGACCTGCGTGGCGGCTCCGGCCGCCGCGATGGCCTCCGCCGTGGCGTCGTACCAGGTGAGCACCGCCGAGCGGCGGTCGGCGGCGACGGCCCGCGGTACGGCGACGGACGCCGACAGCAGGGCCGCCGCGCCGAGGGCGACGAACCCCCGGCGGGAGGGACGGGGTCCGGACACGGTCACGCGATCTCCTTCGACGGGACGGGGGCGGCGGCGGGACGCGGCAGCCCGTAGTGCTCGCGGAGCGTGGAGCCGGTGTAGGCGGTGCGGAACAGGCCGCGCGCCCGCAGGATCGGCACCACGTGCTCGGCGAAGAGGTCGAACCCACCGGTGAGCCAGGGCGGCATGATGTTGAATCCGTCGGCCGCTCCGTGCTCGAACCACTCCTGGATCTCGTCGGCGATCTGCTCGGGGGTGCCGGCCACCACGCGGTGGCCGCGGGCGCCCGCGAGGCGGTGCAGGAGCCCGCGGACCGTGGGCTGTTCGCGGTCGATGATGTCCAGGACGAGCTGGAAGCGGCTGCCGTTGCCGCGCTCGCCCCGCGTCTCGATGAGGGCCCGCGGCACCGGGCCGTCGAGCTCCTCCTCGCTCAGCTCCAGGCCCAGCAGCCGCTGGAGCAGCTGGAGCGAGTACGCGGGCTGGGTGAGTTCGTCGAACTCCTCGTGCAGCGCGCGTGCCTCCGCCTCGGTCGAGCCGATGAAGGGGCTGATGCCGGGCAGGACGATCACCTGGTGCGGATCCCGGCCGAGCGCCGCGGCCCGCGCCTTGACGTCGGCGTAGAACTCCTGGCCGCTGCGCAGCGTCTGGTGCGCCGTGAACACGGCCTCGGCGTACGCCGCCGCGAAGGCACGGCCGTCCTCGGAGGACCCGGCCTGTACGTAGACCGGGCGGCCCTGCGGGGAGCGGGGCAGGTTCAGAGGTCCGCGCACCTTCAGATGGCGGCCGGCGTGGTCGATCTCGTGGATGCGGTCGGTGTCGGCGAACAGCCCGGACTTCTGGTCGGCGACCAGCGCCTCGTCCTCCCAGCTGTCCCACAGCTTCGTCACGACGTCCACGAACTCCCGGGCCCGGTCGTACCGTTCGGCGTGCACCGGGTGCTCGTCGAGGCCGAAGTTGGCGGCGGCCTGCGGAGCCCCCGTCGTCACGATGTTCCAGCCAGCACGTCCCCGGCTGAGATGATCCAGCGAGGCGAAGAGACGGGCCAGGTTGTACGGCTCGGTGTAGGTGGTCGACGCGGTGGCGATCAGTCCGATGCGCTCGGTGGCGGCGGCGACGGCCGACAGCCAGGTGAACGGCTCCAGGCGGAACCGGCTGGCGTAGCGCACGTTGTCGGCCAGCGACGGGCCGTCCGCGAAGAACACGGCGTCGAACGCGGCCCGTTCGGCCCTGCGGGCGAGATCCTGGTAGAACCCGATGTCCAGGAGCCGGCCGGGATCCGTGCCGTGGTAGCGCCAGGCGGCCTCGTGGTGACCGCCCGGGTAGACGAACAGGTTCAGGTGCAGCTTCCGGGCGCTCATGCCGCGTTGTCCTCCTCGACGAGATCCACTCCGAGCCTGGCGAGCAGCCGGCCGCGCAGGGCCGCGTACTCGGCGCTGCCGCCCCGGCGCGGAGCCGGGAGGTCCACGGGCAGGTCGGCGGCGATCCGGCCCCGGTCCAGCACCACGACCCGGTCCGCGAGCGCGATGGCCTCGTCCACGTCGTGGGTGACGAGGAGCACGGCGGGCCGGTGCCGCTCGCACAGACGGCGCAACAGCGCGTGCATCCTGATCCGGGTGAGCGCGTCCAGCGCACCGAACGGCTCGTCGGCGAGCAGCAGTTGTGGCTCCCGCACGAGGGAACGGGCCAGGGACACGCGCTGCTGCTCGCCCCCGGACAGCTCGACGGGCCAGGCGCGCTCACGGCCGGCGAGTCCGACCTCGGCGAGGGCCGCCGTGCCGCGCTCCCGCGCCGAGGGGCCGTCCAGACCCAGGACCACGTTGTCCAGCAGTCGCTTCCAGGGCAGCAGCCGCGCGTCCTGGAAGACGACGGACACGTGGTCCGGAGCCGTGAGCTCGCCGCCGCCCGCCACCTCGTGGTCGAGCCGGGCCAGCGCCCGCAGCAGCGTGCTCTTGCCGGACCCGCTGCGCCCGAGCAGGGCGACGAACTCGCCCGGCGCGATGGACAGGTCCAGCCCGTCCAGCACCCGGCGCTCGCCGAAGGAGCGCACCAGGTTCTCGATCCGGACCGTCGCGTGCCCCTCGGTCTTCGTCAGCCCGCCAGTGTGCGTCGCCATGTCAGGGTCCTCCTCTCCACGAGTCGTACGAGGGCGTCGGAGACGAGGCCGAGCAGGCCGTACACGACGAGGCCGACGATGATCACGTCGGTCTGCCCGTACGTCCGCGCGAGCTCCATCATGTAGCCGATGCCGCTGGTGGCGTTGACCTGCTCCACCACGACCAGCGCGAGCCACGCGGCGGTCACCGCGAAGCGCATGCCGAGTAGGAAGCCGGGCAGAGCGCCGGGGAGCACGACGTGCCGGACGAAGGCGAGCCGGCCGAGGCGCACGGTCTCGGCGAGTTCGGCGTAGCGGTTGTCGATGGTGCGCAGCCCGTTGTGCGTGTGGATGTACACCGGTACGAAGACACCGAGAGCGATCGTGATGACCTTCATCGTCTCGCCGATGCCGAACCAGAGGATCAGCAGCGGTATCAGCGCCAGCGAGGGGATGGCCCGCTTGATCTGCACGGGACCGTCGATCACCGCCTCACCGAGCCGGCTCAGGCCGGAGACCAGCGCGAGCAGCAGACCCGCCGCTACGCCGAACAGCAGTCCGAGCAGGGCGCGTTGGCCGGAGGTGGCCAGGTGCGACTGCAGCTTGCCGCTGTCGATCAGGTCCGCGGCGGTGCCGGCGATGGTCCACGGCGCGGGCAGGCTGCGCGCGTCGACCAGGCCCAGGCCGGAGCCCGCCGCCCAGAGCGCGAGCAGCAGCAGCGGGCCGATCGCCCAGCCGTACGGCACGGGCCGGCCGGGACCGAGCCTCTTGCGGCCGGCGCGGCGCGGGCGGACCGCGGCCGCCGGGGCGCCGACCGCCGGCGGCGCCTGTTCGTCGAGGGTGGTGGTGCTCATGATGACGTCCCTTCGCCGGCGATGGCCGCGGCGGCCACCGGTTCGTAGCGGCGGTCGAAGAGAAGGTCCGCTTCGAAGGGTTCGCGGTCCTGCTCCTTCGCCAGCAGGTCGATGGTCTGCTGCTGACGGCGGATGGCGTCGGTCCAGTCCGCGGGAATGTCCGGATGGCCGACCCGCCGGACCAGATATTCGCCGTCCTCGCGGCTGAGTCCCTGGTCCTCGACGTAATAGCCCGCCACCCATTCCTTCGGGTGCTTGTCGATCCAGATCTGCGCCCTCGCCCAGAACTTGATGAGTTCCCTGATCGCGGCGGATTTCTGGGCGTCGCCGACCGACTCGGTCAGTGCCCACAGGTGAGCGGGGTCGTCCCGGAGGCCGTGTTTGATGGTCGTGCCGCCCTCCTTGCCGTACTTCGTCAGATAGCGCTTGATATTGACGTCCGCGATCGGGGCGGCGTCGACCTGGCGGTTGCCGAGTGCCGTGGGATAGACGTCTCCGGTGCTGGCGAGTTCGACGAGTTCGACATCCTGCTGCGTGAGACCGGCCTTGTCCAGGATGCGCAGCACCAGCGCGCCCTGGGCCTGCCCCGGACTGTAGGCGATCTTCTTTCCGCGCAGGTCCGCCGGCGAGCGGATGCCGGCGCCGGGAGCGATGCCGAGTTCGTAGATCGGGTTCTTCAACGGATCCTTGCGGAACTTCGCCGCCACGAGTTTCGTGTCGAGCCCCGTCCAGTGCGCGTTGATCGACGGGATCTCGGCGGCCGAGCAGACGTCGAGGGCGTCGGCCCGGAAAGCCTCCGAGCACTGAGGGCCGCCGCTGATGTTGGCCCACTTCACCTTGAAGGGCAGCTTGTCGATCTGTCCCGACAGTTCGAGTGCGACCTTGAGGTCCGGTGCGCCGACGGTGAGGGTGGTGTCGCGGGAGACCGTGGCCGGGATCTTCTCGGCGGAGACGTCCTTGCTGCTCGCGGTGGACTGCGCCGGGTCCACACAGGAGGTCAGAACCAACGAGGCGGTCAACGCGGCCGCCGGGAAGGTCAGACGCCGGAATCCGGATATGCGTGTGCGGGAGGTCATTACGGCCTTCACAGTGAGAGACTTCGCCAAGAGGGAATGCGCCCCGGAGAAAAGGGCAGGGTGCCGGACGAGGCGACACGGAAACGGGGCTGGACGGGCAGTGGAGCGGTGGATTTCAGCGACACACCGCGGTGGCGACGCGCATCAGATCGATGGCTCGCCTCTTTCGGAACTGCCGGGTCTCGGGCATGCCGTGGACGCTATCCACGCGTCAATAGCCGGTCAAGGCGGGGAAGTCGGCCGGACGGCAAGTGCAATGACACCTTCGTAGCCGCGCCATGTTTCCGCAACAAAGCAAACCGGGCGGAAAAAAATTGCGGCCTCGGCTCGACACCTCGGCCGCCGGCTCATGGCGTGATCTGTGGGACGTCTGTCCAAACGGCCATGGCTGTGCCCCGCCGGCACCGCGATCCTGGAAGCGGCCCAGACGCCCCCCCCGAGCAACCCACGCAGAGGCGGCATGAGACTCGACGAGGTTGCCCGACTCTCCGGGTTCGGCTCCGCCGGAACCCGTGCGCCGCGTCTTCCAGCAGCGGCTCGGTGTCGCCCCCTCGGCCTACCGCGCCCGGTTCCGCTCCAGCTCCGCGCCTTCCGGTGGAAGAGTTCCGGCAGAGCCGATGACTTTCCGCGCTCGCGGCCGTCTACCCGTGCGACACACCGCCGACGACGGACACGAGGAGCAGGAACATGAGCGACGGCCACTCCTGCACACTCACCCGCACCCTGGACGCCCCCGCGGCCGAGGTGTGGCTGGCGTGGACCACCCCCGGGCAGTACGAGCAGTGGGCTCACGCCGCCGCCGGATCGGTCGAGATGGACGTGCGGCCGGGCGGGGCGTGGAAGTCCACGGTGGTCACCCCCGACGGCGGGCGGTTCCCGCTGACGGGCACCTACCTCGACGTCACCGAGAACCGTCTGCTGGTCGTGGGCATGGACGTACCGGGCAGGCCCTCGCCCGCCGTCATGACCGTGGAACTCGACGAGCCGGACGCCGGCCGCACGAGGATCGCCCTCCACCAGACCTGTGACAGCGCGGAGGAACGCGACATGGCGGAGCAGGGCAGCACCATGCTGCTCGATGGCCTGAGCGCCCACCTGGCCGCCGGCGCGGGCGACTGACGCCCGGGCAGGCGCACGACGACCCCGGCCGGCAGGGGTCCCCGGGGCCGCGTCAGGCGATGGACGCCGAAATGACGGCGGCCACGGCCAGGTTGCACGACGCCGTCACCCAGACCGCCGGGTGGGGCTCGGGATCGACCAGCGTCGCGCCCAGGCGACCCGGCGTGATCAGGTCGACCACCAGGAACGCCACGGCCATCATCACCAGCCCCAGCACGCCGAACGCCGCGGTCGACACCAGTCCCTTGCCGAAGTCCTCGTACGTCGTCCAGATCGAGGTGAACACGATGCCGCCGATGCCGAGCAGCGCCGAGCTGAGCAGCACGGCGGCGTTGCGATTGCGCTGCTCCCAGATCTGCCGGCCGAGCTTTCCGGGCGTCAGCACATCGACCAGGACGATGCCGAGGACCAGCAGGACCAGGCCCAGGGCGCCGTAGGCGGTGGCCCGGCCGAGTCCGTTGACGATGTCGCTCATGGGGTTGCCGGCTCCGTAGCGTGAGAGATCGTGAGTGATCGCGGTCAAGGCGATGCAAAATGTAGCGCACCCGTTCGGCCCCTTGACCGCTGGACCGAAAACCCACGGGCGCAGAGCACTTGGGCCGCCGGGAAGGGCGGCCGAAGCGCTCCCACCGTGCGCGTCGAGGCCCGGTGCGCACGGCCGTCCCGGGGACCGGTGTCAGATGAGCGCGCGGGCGAACGCCTCGAGGGTCTCGAAGTCGCCGTCGCGCAGACCCAGCCGGGCGTCGACCCGGTGCAGGAGCGCCGCACCGCCGTGGTGCGCCGCGACGAAGGCCCGGTCCGCGGGCCCGATCTCGTCGTCGACCCAGGCGAACGGACGGCCGTCGGCATGGGCCACCAGACCGCGGGTCTTCCAGAACGTGCCGTCCGGCTCCGTCCCCCACAGCGTCGGCCAGGTGACGACGGGCAGCTCCGGGAGGCCGAGGACCGGCCCGATGAAGAGGTTCGCCTCGTGCCCCCACGTCGTGGCCCACACCAGGTCGTACAGCTCGCTCAGACTCCGCAGCCTGCGGCCGTGCCCGGGGTTCAGCCAGACACGCAGCGGCTTCACGTACGCCCGTGGCGTGCCCGGGTGCCGGGCCACCCACCCCTCGGGCTTCATCCGGTGGGTCGAGTAGCCCTCGGGACGCCGCTGCGGCTGCGCCGCGAACGGATTGAGCGGGCCGTCGACGTCGAGGTAGAGCAGTGGCCGAGACACGAGAAGGGCAGTCCTCTCACCCGTGGCGATGCCCCCGCGGCCATGAGCTGCGAAGTGGCCGGACGGCCCTCAGGCTGGAGGGAGCAGCATGCCGGACGTCACCGATTCTCTGCCAGGAGGTTTTGAGATGGCGAAGAGCCGTGGAGCGGGAAAGAAGCTGAAGAAGGGCGACGAGGTCGCCTGGAGCAGTCACGGCCACCGGACCGAGGGCACCGTGGAGAAGGAGATCACCGAGCACACGGAGGCGGCCGGTCGCACGGTGGACGCCGCCGCGGACGATCCGCAGTACCAGCTGCGCAGCGCCAAGTCCGGAAAGGCCGCGGTGCACAAGCCGTCCGCGCTGAAGAAGAAGTGAGACGCCGTGGACGGCATGGACGACGAGCACCGGCGTCCCGACGGCGTCGGTGACCTGACGGTGGAAGCGCTCGGATCCTTGTCGAAGGCGCTGGAGACGACGGAGCGGGCGCGCGGGCACCTGTACTCCTTCCACCAGCTCACCGGCACGGCCGACCTGGAACTGGACCGTACGGTGGACCTGCTGCGCAAGGCGGGTCACCGGGCGTGGGCGGACCGCGTCGAGACGGAGATCCTGGGGCGCAACGTGATCCCCGGACACTGGACGTTCCAGGTCGTCGAGGCGTACGAGCGGACGTACTACCAGGCCTTCAAGGACCTGGAGCGCGCGGCGGTGCAGGAGCTGGCCGACGGCCGCGACCATCTGTACGAGGCGGAGCTGAAGGAGGCCCGACGCACCCGGAGCCACCCCGATCACACGGCCCGCCCCGACAGCCCGGGCACCCGCGGGCCGGCCGGCCCCTCCTCCTGACGGCCGGGTCCCGCACCGCTCAGTCCCTTCCGCGGGCCCGGCGGAACCGGGCCAGCCCCTCGGCGAGGTCCACCACGGGGTCGGGGTAGGCGTCGTACAGCGCGCGCTCGGCGCCGCGCAGCTTCCACGGCTGGTGCACGGCCGGACCGTCGAGCCCGGCCAGCTCCGGCACCCAGCGGCGGACGTAGGTGCCGTCGGGGTCGTACCGCTTGGCCTGCGCGATCGGGTTGAGGACGCGGTGGGGGCGGGTGTCGGTGCCGGTGCCCGCGACCCACTGCCAGTTGAGCTGGTTGTTGGCGAGGTCGCCGTCCACGAGCAGGTCCAGGAAATGCCGGGCGCCCACGCGCCAGTCCACGTAGAGCGTCTTGGCGAGGAAGGAGGCGGTCAGCAGCCGCCCGCGGTTGTGCATCCACCCCTCGTGGCGCAGCTGGCGCATCGCGGCGTCGACGACCGGGTAGCCGGTGCGGCCCTCCTTCCACGCGGCGATGTCGTCATGTGCCTCGGCCTCGGTCCGCCACCGGTCGTGCCGGGTGCGGTAGTCCCCGGCGGCCGCCTCCGGCCGCGCGGCCAGCACCTGGCGGTGGAAGTCCCGCCAGGCCAGTTGCCGTACGAACGCCTCGGCGCCCGGGCCTCCCGCGCGGCGCGCGCGGTGGACGAGCTCGACGGGGGAGAGGGTGCCGAAATGCAGGTGCGGGGAGAGACGGGAGGTCGCGTCCCCGGGCAGGTCGTCGTGGCGGTCGGCATAGGCGGCGACGTCCTCGCGCAGCCAGGCCGCGAGTCGTTCCCGTGCCTGCGTCTCACCGCCCGTCGGCAACCCCGGGGACACCCCGGACAGGTCCGGGCGGGTGGGCACCGGCAGCGACCCGACGCCGTCGGGAACACGGACCCGCCGGGGTGCGGGGAGCACGTCCCTCAGGCGCTGCTCGGACCACCGCCGGAAATAGGGGGTGAAGATGGCGAAGTGGTCGGAGGACGCGGGCGTCACGATACCGGGCGCGATCACGGTGGTCACCGTGTCGTGGACGTGCAGCCGGCAGCCCTGCGCCCGCAGGGCGGACCGCAGCCGGTCCTCGCGGCCGTGCGCGTAGGCGCTGACGTCGGCCGCCATGTGCACCTCGTCCGCCGCGGCCTCGGTCACCACCGAGCACACCTCCTGGACCACGTCGCCGTGGCGCACGACGAGCCGCCCGCCGCGCTCGCGCAGCCCGGCGTCCAGGTCCCGCAGACAGTCCGCGAGGAAGGCGAGCCGGTTGGGCGCGGCGAAGCCGGCTGCCTGGACGGCCCGGTCACGGACGAAGAGCGGCACCACGGCCGAGGAGCCGTCGAGGGCGGCGCGCAGCGCCGGCTGGTCGTGCAGTCGCAGGTCGGCGGTGAACAGGACGACCGAAACGGTCATGGTGCTCCTTGGACGTGGGGGGCCCGGGCCGCGGCCCGGGCGATGTTGCGGGCCATGCCACCGAACACGACGGCATGGAAGGGCCACACGCTCCACCAGTAGGCGTGTCCGAGCAGCCCGTGCGGGTGGAACAGGGCCCGCTGGCGGTACCGGGTCCGGCCGTCGTCGTCGGTCCCGGCGTACATCTCCAGCCAGGCCAGTCCGGGCAGCCGCATCTCGGCGCGCAGCCGCAGCAGGCGGCCCGGGAGGATCTCCTCCACCCGCCAGAAGTCGAGCGAGTCGCCGGCGCGCAGCCGGGCCGCGTCCCGCCGCCCGCGGCGCAGCCCGACCCCGCCGACCAGCCGGTCCAGCCAGCCGCGCACCGCCCACGCCAGGGGGAAGGAGTACCAGCCGTTGTCACCGCCGATGCCCTCGATCACCCGCCACAGCGCCTCGGGCGGGGCGTCGACGAGCAGGGCACGGCGGTCGGTGTAGAGGCTGCCGCCGGCCCAGTCGGGGTCGGTGGGCAGCGGATCGCTGGGCGCACCGGGCGGGGACGCGGAGGACCAGCGGGTGGCGACGTCGGCGTCGCGCACCCGGCGCAGGGCCAGCCGGACCGCCTCGTCGAAGGGGAGGGGGGAGCCGGGAGGGTCCGGCACGTACCGGGCGATGTCGTGTTCGCGGCAGACCACTTCGTGGCGCAGCGACTCCGTGAGCGGACGCGCGATGGACGGGGGCACCGGGGTGACCAGCCCCACCCAGTAGCTCGACAGACGGGGCGTGAGGACCGGCACCGGGACGATCAGTCGCCGCGGCAGCTCGGCGACCTCGGCGTACCGGACCATCATGTCCCGGTAGGTGAGGACGTCCGGGCCGCCCAGGTCGAACGCGCGGTTGACGCCGTCCGGCATCCGCGCGCTGCCGACGAGGGCGCGCAGGACGTCCCGGATGGCGACCGGCTGGATGCGGGTGCGGACCCAGCTCGGGGTGACCATCACCGGCAGCCTCTCGGTCAGGTAGCGCAGCATCTCGAAGGAGGCCGAACCGGAGCCGATGACGACCGCGGCCCGCAGCACGGTCGTGGGCACGCCGGAGGCCAGGAGGATACGGCCCACCTCCGCCCGGGACCGCAGGTGCGGGGACAGCTCCCGCTCCGGAACGCCCGACGGAGTCAGCGCGCCGAGGAAGACCAGGCGCCGTACGCCCGCCGCCCGGGCCTGCTCGGCGAAGACACGTGCCGCCCGCCGGTCGGTCTCCTCGAAGGTGCTCCCGGTGCCGAGCGCGTGCACCAGGTAGTAGGCGACGTCGACGTCCTTCATCGCCCGGGCGACCGCCTCGGCGTCCGTGACGTCGCCCCGGACCACCTCGGCGTCCCGCGCCCAGGGGTGATCGCGCAGCTTGTGCGGAGAACGGGCGAGGCACCGCACCCGGTGCCCGGCGGTGAGGAGTTCGGGCACGAGCCGGCCACCGATGTAGCCGCTGGCCCCGGTGACCAGGCAGCGCAGCCCGGCTCCCGTTCCGTCGTCGCTCATGCGCCGTGCCCTTCTCTCCTGACGGTCCGCCGTCGCCGGACCGTCCTCGCCGGATCACTTCCCCCGAGCGGGGCGCCGTCCGCGGTGCGGCGTCACAGGTCCGCCGCGTGGTCGGGAACGTAGGTCTGCAGTTCGCGCGGCGTGCGCCTGTACCCCGTGGAGGCGGGCCGCTGCGGAAGGTCCAGGACCGGCGGTGAGATGTGGTGGTAGGGGACGGAGTCCAGCAGGTGGGCGATCATGTTCAGCCGCGCCCGGCGCTTGTCGTCGCTCTCCACGACGTACCACGGCGCTTCGGGGATGTCGGTGTGCACCATCATCTCGTCCTTGGCCCGCGAGTACGCCTCCCAGCGTGTGATCGACTCCAGGTCCATCGGCGACAGCTTCCAGCGGCGCAGGGGGTCCTCCAGACGGCGCCGGAAGCGTTCCTGCTGTTCGGTGTCGCTCACCGAGAACCAGTACTTGCGCAGCAGGATGCCCTCCTCCACCAGCATCCGCTCGAAGATCGGGCACTGGTGCAGGAACCGCTGGTGCTCCTCCTTGGTGCAGAAGCCCATCACATGCTCGACCCCGGCCCGGTTGTACCAGGAGCGGTCGAACAGCACGATCTCCCCGGCGGCCGGCAGGTACTGCACGTACCGCTGGAAGTACCACTGGGTCCGTTCGCGCTCGGTGGGCTTCGGCAGGGCCGCGATCCGCGCGACACGTGGGTTGAGGTGCTCGGTGACCCGCTTGATCGTGCCGCCCTTGCCGGCCGCGTCCCGCCCTTCGAAGACGACGACCAGCCGTGCGTCCTCCGCCCGCACCCACTCCTGCATCCTCGCCAACTCCGTCTGCAGGCGGAGCAGTTCCTTCTCGTACACCTTCCGCGGCAGCTTCGCCGCCTTCTTGCCGGCCATACCGCCTCCACCCGCTGAGCCCGCCGGCGGTGACCCACCACGTCACCGATGCGGGCCACCGTACGTCCGCCGGGGCGCCCGCGCACCCGGTCCGCCGTGCCACAGGTCAGGCGGGCTGCGGTACGAAGGGGAGCAGGGCGTCCTCCCCGGGCTGCACCACGCCGTAGCTGCTCTCCGGAACCTTGTTCCAGGCGCCGGGCAGGCCGCCCAGGGGCTCGGACACGATGAGGCGGGCGTCCTCGGACATGTTCCGCAGGAAGGCCAGGTCCGGATGCAGCGCACGCAGGGTCTCCACCCGCGTGCTGTAGTACAGCGACCGTGAGGCGCCCTGGCTGGAGTAGCGGAAGGCCCACAGCCGCCGGCCGTCGGTCACGGCGACCGTCATCTGCAACGGGTACTCGACGCCGTGGTCGTGACCGGTCCGCTCGATCATCCCCACCATCCGGGCCACGGCCCCGGGAGGGTCGTCCTCGAGGCCCAGCGTGAGGGCCAGGAAGAACATCATCTCCGAGTCCGTCGATCCCTCGATGTAGGGGTAGAGACTCGGGTCGACGGCCAGGGCGAGTTCGCGCCGGCTCAGGTGGAACTCGTCGATCGCCCCGTTGTGCATCCACATCCAGCGGCCGTGCCGGAACGGGTGGCAGTTGGTCTGCTGCACGGCGCTGCCCGTCGAGGCGCGGATGTGGGCGAAGAACAGTGACGAACGGACGTGCGCCGCGATCTCCCGGAGGTTGCGGTCGCTCCAGGCCGGTCCTATCTCCCGGACCACCGCCGGGGTCTCCATGTGCGGGCCGTACCAGCCCACCCCGAAACCGTCGCCGTTCGTCGTCTCGACGCCCATACGGGCGTGCAGGCTCTGGTCGATCAGCGAGTGCTCCGGTTTGTAGAGGATGGTGTCGAGCAGCACGGGCGCACCCGAGTAGGCAAGCCATCGGCACATATTCCGTCGCCTCCCGGCATCGGTCCACCGCTCACCACACGTCCACGTCGGACCCGGAGTCAGTCGACCGGCCAGGTGTGGACAGGGGCGTTGAGGTGCATGTAGTCGATGTACATCTGGGTCATCCGGCGCAGGGACTCGTGCCGGCCGGAACGGGTGGAGGCGTCCAGGCGGTGGAACATCTCCTTCTGCCAGACCGCCCCGTTGCGACCGGTGACGCACCGCTGCTCGATGATGCCGAGCAGCGGCTCCCGCCACGCCTCGTCCATGCCGGACCGCTCCAGTCCCCGGTGCGCGAGCGGCAGCAGACGCCGCAGGACCAGTTCGGGCACCGGGACCTCGCCCATGCCGGGCCAGTACAGCCGTGCCTCGATGCCGTGCCGCGCCGCCTCGTGCAGGTTGTCCTCGGCGGCCGAGAAGGACATCCGTGACCACACCGGGCGGTCCTCCTCCACCAGGGCGCGGGTGAGCCCGTAGTAGAAGGCGCCGTTGGCGAGGATGTCGGCGACGGTCGGGCCGGCGGGCAGCACCCGGTTCTCCACCCTGACGTGCGGTTTGTCGTGCGAGACCGCGTACACCGGGCGGTTCCACCGGTAGATGGTGCCGTTGTGCAGGGTGAGCTCGGCGAGTTCGGGGATGTCACCGCGGTCCAGGGTCTCCGCGGGGTCCTGCTCGTCGCACACGGGCAGCAGGGCCGGGAAGTAGCGCAGGTTCTCCTCGAAGAGGTCGAAGACGCTGTTGATCCACCGCTCCCCGAACCACACCCGCGGCCGCACTCCCTGCACCTTGATCTCCTGCGGACGGGTGTCGGTCGCCTGCTCGAACAGCGGGATGCGCGTCTCGTGCCACAGTTCCTTGCCGAGCAGGAACGGTGCGTTGGCCGCCAGCCCGACCTGGACGCCGGCGATCGCCTGCGCGGCGTTCCAGTAGTCGGCGAACTCCTCCGGCGCCACCTGGAGGTGGAACTGGGTGCTGGTGCACGCGGCCTCCGGCGTGATCGTGTCCGCGTAGGTGCGCAGCCGGTCGACCCCGTCCACCTCGATGCGCAGGTCCTCGCCCCGGGCCGCGAAGACCTGGTCGTTGAGCAGCCGGTAGCGGGGGTTCTCCGACAGCGAGGCCTCGCCGACGTCCTGCTGCCGCAGGGTGGGAAGGATACCGATCATGATCAGATGGGCGCCGACCGACGTGGCGCGCTGCTCGGCGTGGTTCAGCGCGGAGCGGATCTCGGTCTCCCAGGCGTCCGGGCCCCCTGCGGTGAGACGGCGCGGCGGGACGTTGATCTCCAGGTTGAACCGGCCCAGCTCGGTGGACCACGCGGGGTCGGCGATCGCCTCCAGCACGTCGCTGTTGCGCATCGCGGGCTCGGCCGCGCCGTCGACCAGGTTCAGCTCGATCTCCAGGCCGACCTGAGGGCGCTCGGCCTCGAACCGTGACTCGCGCAGCATCTGCGCGAACGCGTCGAGGCACTGCTGCATCTTGATCCGGTACCGGCGGCGGTCCTCGCGGGTGAAGACCAGCGCCGGGACGTCCCGTCCCATCGGCCCTCCCGGGGGTTGCCTCCTCGGACGTTCTCCATCCCAGCGTCGCACCGCCGGGCGACAGCGACCACGCGAGGTGACGCCGGTACCGGCGTCACGGAACGGGCCCCTGCCGCTACCACGGGTGGATCGCACTCGTCCCCGTGCGGCGGCCGTCCGCGTCCAGCAGATGGCCCATCCGCTTGACGGTGCGGACGCCGACGACGCGATCGGTGATCCGCAGTGAGGGGAGACGGGCGCAGAGCGCCGTCTCGCGGTGCTGGACGGCGCCCATGTCGCGCAGCCAGTAGGTGGCGAGGACATTGGACGCCCCGGTCACGGCCGCCACGAGCCGGCACTCGGGCAGCGTGGCCAGCGTGCGGTGCAGACCGTTGACGTCCCGCACCGGCGCCCGGCCGCGGAACGTCACCGCCACCGGCAGGCCGCTCAGCGCCGGAGCCACGTCGCAGCGGAACGTCGCCACCCCGGAGGCGGTGAGCCGCCGCAGCCGGCGCCGTACGGTCGCGGCGCTGGTGCCGGTCCGCAGGGCCAGCTCCGCCAGCCCCAGGCGCCCGTCGGGCACCAGGGCACCGAGCAGCTCGCGGTCGAGGGCGTCGAGCGTCAGGAGGGCGTCGGCGTCCCGGTCACCCGTCCCGGGCGGGCCCAGCGCGGAGAGCTGGGCGGAGTCGAGGGAGCCCAGCCGCCAGCGACTGCCCTCCGCGTACAGGGACGTGGCGAACAGGCACTCCACTCCGGTCACGTCGGGCAGCAGGGCCAGGCGCTCGGTGACGAACCGGTTCAGCGCGGCCGGGTCCGGGGCCAGCACGTCCAGCAGGAGGTCGGTTCCGCCGGGAGCCGTGAGCTCGACGGTGACCGCCTCGCTCAGGGTGGCGACGCGCGCGGCGAGCCGCTCCCGGGCCGCAGGCGGGCAGCTGACGAGCACGAACGCCGTGCAGCGGGTGCGGGAGAACGCCGGGCCGGGAACCGCGGACAGCCAGGCCAGACCCTGCCCGGTCAGCCGCTCCCAGCGGCGGGCCAAGGTCACCGCCGAGACGCCCAGCAGCGGTGCGAGCTCGGACCAGGCCGCACGCGGACGGATCTGAAGCGCGTGCACGAGAGCGAGGTCCAGCTCGCTCACGGCGTCCGAATCCTTCACCCGACCCTCCCTCTCCGCACGATTCTCGCGAAGTTCCCGGCCCTGTCGACCGGTGGCCGCACTGTAGCCACCACGTCGGATTCCGACCAAGGGATGAGGGTGAGACCGTGACGAGTGCCATCAGCCGTGGCCGCGGACTGCTCGCGACCATGACGGTGATCGTGGTCTGCAGCGGTGTCGTGCAGGGCTACTTGACGCCCCTGTTGCCCGTTGTCGGGCAGCACGTCGGTATCGGAGGCGTGGGCCAGAACAATCTGTACCTGCTCTCGCAGCTCGCCTTCGCCGTGCTGACCCCACTGCTCTCCCGCTGGGGTGACATCCACGGTCACCGGCGGCTGCTGCGCGTCGCCGTCGCCATGGTGGCCGCCGGATCCCTCCTCATCGCCCTGCGGCCGACGACCGCCACCCTGGCCGTGGGAATGGGGCTGCAGGGCGCCGTCGTCGGCTTCTTTCCGCTGCTGGCGGGCATCCTGCGCTCCCGCGCACCGGAACACGGCCGGGCCGGCATCTCCGTCCTCGTCGGCGCACTGCTGCTGTCCATCGGCGTCGGCGGCCTCGTGTCCGGTTCACTGAGCGAGGAGCACGCCCTGGCCGGGCTGTGGACCGCGGTTCCGTTCGCCGCCCTCGCCCTGGGCGCCGCCCTCGCGCTGCCGGACAGCACGGCGCCGCGCGCGGGCCGGTTCAACGCCCCGGCGGCCGTGCTGCTGACCCTCGGCCTGGCGGCCCTGGTCCTCGTCCTGGCCCAGGGCGGCACCTGGGGGTGGGCTTCGGCCCCGTCCGCGCTGACGGCGCTGGCCGCCGTGGTGTTCCTCGCCGTGTGGGTGCGCGTCGAACGGGGCGCGGCCCACCCGCTGGTGGACATCGGCCTGCTGCGCAACCCGCGGCTCGCCGTCGTCAGCGCGCACACCTTCTGCGCCGCCTTCGGCACCATCGGGTTCCTGGGCGCGAACGCCGTGTTCCTGGGCGCGCGCCCGGACGACGAGGGCTACGGCCTCGGACTGGGGTCGCAGACCATCGCGCTGGTCTCCCTCGCGATGGTCGTGGCCGGCTGTGCCGGGTCCACCGTCACGCCCCGGCTGGCCCGGCTCGTCGGTGACCGGACGACCCTAGTGGCCGGCGGCACGGTCGGCGCCCTGGGCTTCCTGTGCCTCGTGCTGTTCCACCGCTCCCTGCCCCAGTACCTCGTCGGTGCGCTGGTGGTGGGTGTGGCGACCGGCATGTTCGAGGCCGTGACCCGCACGCTGTCGGTGGAGGTCGTCGCGGACTCGGAGACCGCCGTGTCCGTCGGCATCAACGAGCTGGCCCTGTCGCTGGGAGCCGCGATCGGCGCCGCGGTGATCGGCGCGCTCTTCGCCGGTCACCCGGCGCCCGGCGGGGGCGTCGCCCCGGCGGGCCATCTGTGGTCGTGGGGCGTGTGCGCGGCGGTGGCCCTGGCCGGTGCGGCCCTGGGCCTGCTGTTCCGCGGCACGGCGCCGGCCCGGTCCGCGGCCCCCGGCCTCGCCCCGAGCGGGGAGGCGGCGGCATGACACGGCGCGACACCTCCCCCACCGGACTCGGGCCGCGCGAGCGGGCCACGCTCACGGCCGCGGAGGCCGTCCGCTCCTCGTGCCCGGCCCTCGTCGCCCTCAGCCACAGCCTGCACGCGGAGCCCGAGACAGCGCTCCAGGAACACAGGTCGGCCGACAAGGTCGCCTCGCTCCTCGCCGACGCCGGCTTCCGCGTGGCGCGCGCGGCGGGCGGCCTGCCGACCGCCCTGGTCGCGACGTACGGCACGGGAGACCTGGTGGTGGCCCTGTGCGCCGAGTACGACGCCCTGCCCGGCCTCGGCCACGCCTGCGGGCACAACGTCAACGGCGCCGCCGCGGTGGGAGCCGCGCTCGGCCTGGCGGCCGTGGCGGACGCGATCGGCGTCACCGTGAAGCTGGTCGGCACCCCGGCCGAGGAGGACATCGGCGGCAAGGTGCTGCTCCTGGAGGCCGGGGTCTTCGACGACGCCGGTGCGGCTCTGATGGTGCACGCCGCCCCGGAGGACTCCGTCGGTGCCTCGTCCCTGGCCATCGGAGCCTGGGACGTCACCTACCGCGGACGGCCGGCGCACGCCGCGCTCGCTCCCTGGGAGGGGGTCAACGCGCTCGACGCCATGACGCTCGCCCACTCCGCCGTCGGCCTGCTGCGGCAGCAGCTCCCGCCGGGCACCCTCGTCCACGGTGTCGTCTCCGAGGCCGGACGCGCGGTGAACGTCATTCCCGAACTGGCCCGCGCCCGCTACGAGTTGCGCGCCCCCACCGCCGAGGGGCTCGCCCTGGCCAGGCGCCGCGTACGGGCCTGCTTCGAGGCGGGAGCGCTCGCCACGGGCGCGGAACTCGACCTCGTGACGCACGGCCGCGACTTCGCCGACCTGAGGCAGGACTCCTTCCTGACGGAGTCCTACGTGCGTGCCGTCCGCGCCCTCGGCCGGGAACCGGTGTCCCGGCACGGCGAGGTCATGGCCTCGACCGACATGGGCAACGTCTCGCACCACGTTCCGGCGCTCCACCCGACGATCGGGTACGACACCGGCGGCGCTCGCCAGCACACCGAGGAGTTCGCCCGGTACGGCACGAGCCCCGGCGCCGACCGGGCCGTCGTGGACGGGGCGATCGCCCTGGCGCACGTCGGCGTCGACCTCGCCACGGATCCCGTGCAGCGCCGGCGCTTCCTGGAGGGCGCGGCCCGGCGGCGCCCCCACGAGCCGGCCGCCGGCGGTGTCAGTGCCGCGACGGGTTGTGACGTGGCCTGATGACGGCGTTCGGGAGGGCAGGGGCGGGGAGCCGGTCGCCGGGGTATCCCTCGACGGCCCCGAACCGGTCGGACGCCTGCTCCCACTCCTCCCGGGCCCGGACGATGTCGTCGTGGCTGCGTCCGATGAAGTTCCACCACATGACGATCTCCTCCTCGAACGGGGGCCCGCCGAGCAGGACGGTGCGGGCGGGTTCGTCGGACTCGTTGAGGAGCGTCAGCGTGTCCGAGCCGGGGGGCGCGTACCCCAGCTCGGCCGGGCGCAGCAGGGTCCCGGCCAGCCGGACGTCGCCCCGGTCGACGAGGAGCCCGTGCTCGAACGCCGGGTCGACGCGGAGCGTGAGGGAGGAGCCCGGTTCGAGCTGGATCTCGGCGCCGAGCAGGGGCGTGAAGGTGCGCACCGGTGACGTGTCCCCGGCCAGCGAGCCCAGGAACACCCTGATCTCGGCGCCGTCGGTCCGCACGGGCACCGGCACGTGGTGCTGGAAGTCGCGCGGGGCGTGACGGTGCGCGTCCGGCAGCGCCACCCACAGCTGCACACCGTGCAGCGTGCCGGTGCGGGGGGTGGACACCTCCGAGTGGCTGATGCCGTGCCCGCCCGTCATCAGGTTCAGCTCACCGGGCCGGACGTAGGCGTGGCTGCCGAGACTGTCGCGGTGCTCGATCTCCCCGCTGAACAGCCAGCTCACCGTCTGCAGGCCGGTGTGCGGGTGCGGTGCGACGTCCATGCCGCCGGTGCGGGCGACGTCGTCGGGGCCGTAGTGGTCGGCGAAGCACCAGGCGCCGATCAGGGTCCGGGCGCGCTGCGGCAGCGTGCGCCGCACCGTCATGGCGCGGGGGCCGCCCAGGGGCACGTCGCGCGGGGTCAGTACGTCCACCCGCCCCTCGTCCGATCGCTCGCCGCCGTCCGTGGATCCGCAGCGCGTCTCTGCGGGTTCCGTCTCCACATTGCTCATCGGGGACCACCTCCTGTCATCATGATACTTTCATATTCAACAACTTGCCGCACCCTTGGACGGCGGCGGCGTGTGAAGGAGTCCGTGTTGAGCAGCCCCGTGCCGGCGTCCGACGCCCGGCGGATCTTCATCGACAAGCAGAGCCCCAAGGCCTATCACGCGCTGGTGCAGACGTCGGAGGCGGTCCGCACGGTCGCAGCCGAGGCGGGACTCGACCGCACTCTCGTGGAACTGGTCAACCTGCGCGTGTCGCAGATCAACGGCTGCGCCTACTGCCTCCACGTGCACACCCGTGCCGCCCTGAGGGCCGGCGAGACGACACAGCGTCTCGGCGTGCTCGCGGCCTGGCGGGACACCGAACTGTTCTCTCCCGAGGAACGCGCCTCCCTCGCTCTGGCGGAGGCGACGACCCACCCGGCCGACGCCGGCGCACAGGACGCCGCCTACGCCGCCGCGCGCCAAGTGCTCACCGACGACCAGATCTCCGCGGTGATCTGGGTGGCCCTCACCATCAACGCGTTCAACCGGGTCTCGATCATGAGCAGGCACCCCGTGCGGCCGTGACGGCCGGCCACGGCCGGGGCACCGCCGATGTCACCCGACTTGAACCGCTCGTTTCCTTGAGCTGTTCGTGTCTGGGGGAGTAGGTTCTCCGCCATGACCGGATCCCGGGCGCCGAAGACCGCCGAGGAACTGCGCGACGCCGGTCTGCGGGTGACCGCAGCTCGCGTCGCGCTGCTCGAAACCGTACGGGCCGGTGACCACCTCGACGCCGAGGCCATCGCCTCGGGGGTGCGCGGCCGCGTGGGCCACATATCCCTGCAAGCCGTGTACGACGGTCTCCACGCGCTCACCGCGGCGGGACTCCTGCGCCGCATCGAACCACCGGGCAGCCCGGCCCGGTTCGAGGGGCGCGTCGGGGACAACCACCACCACCTCGTCTGCCGTTCGTGCGGTGCCGTCGCGGACGTCGACTGCGCGGTCGGCACGGCGCCCTGCCTGACCGCGTCCGACGACCACGGGTTCTCCGTCGACGAGGCCGAGGTCATCTACTGGGGCCTGTGCCCCGACTGCTCCACCGCTCGCAGTACCTCAGCACCTTGATCCGCTTGGTCCGGAAGGATTCCCATGTCCGAGAACCACGACGCAATCGTCACCGACGCGAAGACCGAGGAGGCCGGCGGCTGCCCGGTCGTGCACGGGCGCGCCCCGCACCCGACGCAGGGCGGTGGGAACCGCCAGTGGTGGCCGGAGCGGCTGAACCTGAAGATCCTCGCCAAGAACCCCGCCGTGGCCAACCCCTTCGGCGAGGACTTCGACTACGCCGAGGCCTTCAAGACCCTCGACCTCCCGGCCGTGAAGCGGGACATCGCGGAGGTGCTGACCACCTCCCAGGACTGGTGGCCCGCCGACTTCGGCCACTACGGGCCGTTCATCATCCGCATGGCCTGGCACAGCGCGGGCACCTACCGGATCAGCGACGGCCGCGGCGGCGCCGGGGCGGGTCAGCAGCGCTTCGCGCCCCTCAACAGCTGGCCGGACAACGGCAACCTCGACAAGGCCCGCCGTCTGCTGTGGCCGGTGAAGAAGAAGTACGGCAAGAGCCTGTCGTGGGCCGACCTCATGATCCTCGCCGGAAACGTGGCCCTGGAGTCGATGGGCTTCAAGACCTTCGGCTTCGCGGGCGGCCGTGAGGACGTCTGGGAGCCCGAGGAGGACGTCTACTGGGGCCCCGAGTCCACGTGGCTCGGCGACGAGCGCTACACCGGCGACCGTGAGCTCGAGAACCCCCTCGGCGCGGTGCAGATGGGTCTCATCTACGTCAACCCGGAGGGCCCCAACGGCAATCCGGACCCGATCGCCGCGGCCCGCGACATCCGGGAGACGTTCCGCCGCATGGCGATGAACGACGAGGAGACCGTCGCCCTGATCGCGGGCGGCCACACCTTCGGCAAGACCCACGGCGCGGGTCCGGCCGACCACGTCGGGCCCGACCCCGAGGCGGCCTCGATCGAGGAGCAGGGCCTGGGCTGGCGCAACTCCTTCGGCACCGGCAAGGGCGCAGACACGATCACCAGCGGTCTCGAGGGCATCTGGACGGACACCCCGACGACCTGGGACAACAGCTTCTTCGACATCCTCTTCGGCTACGAGTGGGAGCTGTTCAAGAGCCCTGCGGGCGCGCACCAGTGGCGGCCCAAGGACGGCGCCGGGGCGGGCACCGTGCCCGACGCCCACGACCCGTCGAAGCGCCACGCGCCGACGATGCTGACGACCGACCTCTCCCTGCGGTTCGACCCGGTCTACGAGCCGATCTCGCGGCGCTTCCACGAGAACCCCGAGGAGTTCGCCGACGCCTTCGCCCGGGCGTGGTTCAAGCTGACCCACCGCGACATGGGCCCGGTCGTGCGCTACCTCGGCCCGGAGGTCCCGGCCGAGACGCTGCTGTGGCAGGACCCCCTTCCCGAGGTGACGCACGAACTCGTCGACGCAGAGGACGTCGCCTCGCTCAAGAGCCGGGTTCTGGCCTCGGGTCTGTCGGTGTCCCAGCTGGTCTCCACCGCCTGGGCGTCGGCCTCGTCGTTCCGGGGCAGCGACAAGCGCGGCGGCGCCAACGGGGCGCGCATCCGTCTCGAACCGCAGCGCGGGTGGGAGGTCAACGAGCCCGACCAGCTGGCGACGGTCCTGCGAACCCTGGAGGGGATCCAGGAGTCCTTCAACGAGGGCCGGACCGACGGCAGGCGGATCTCGCTCGCCGACCTGATCGTGCTCGCCGGCGGTGCGGCGGTCGAGCGGGCGGCCAAGGACGCGGGCTTCGAGGTCGAGGTCCCGTTCACGCCGGGCCGCGTCGACGCCTCGCAGGAGCAGACCGACGTGGAGTCGTTCGCCGCGCTCGAGCCGACGGCCGACGGCTTCCGCAACTACCTCGGCAAGGGCAACCGGCTGCCGGCCGAGTACCTGCTGCTCGACCGGGCGAACCTGCTGACCCTGAGCGCTCCGGAGATGACGGTCCTCGTCGGTGGCCTGCGCGTACTGGGCGCGAACCACCAGGGCACCCAGCTCGGCGCTCTCACCACGACCCCCGGGGCCCTGACCAACGACTTCTTCGTCAACCTGCTCGACCTGGGCACGACGTGGAAGGCGACGTCCGAGGACGCGAACACCTTCGAGGGCCGCGACGCGGTCACCGGTGAGGTCAAGTGGGCGGGCAGCCGCGCCGACCTCGTCTTCGGCTCGAACTCCGAGCTGCGCGCGCTCGCGGAGGTCTACGCGAGCGACGACGCGAAGGAGAAGTTCGTGACCGACTTCGTCGCGGCCTGGACCAAGGTGATGAACCTGGACCGGTTCGACCTGGTGTGATCCGAGGTCCGGGCCGGCCCGAGCGGGGCCGGCCCGGACCCGGCCGTCCCGGTCTCCTCGGCCTTCTCGTCAGGAGGCCCCCGGGACGAAGACCCCTGCCCGTGCCGCTGCCACCGCGGCGTCGGCGGCGCGGTCCGCAGCCGCCTCGTCGAGCGGCTCGCCGGTGGTCAGCAGGCGGTAGTAGAGCGGCGCCGAGACGGCGCGCACGACCTCACGGGTGTCGGTGCCCGCGGGCAGTTCGCCGCGGGCGACGGCCTGACGGACGCAGGGTTCCCACTCCGTGACGCGGATGTCGTAGAAGCGCCGGAGGGCGGCGGCCGCCTGTTCGTCGCAGGTCGCGGCGGCGATGACCGCCCGGAAGAGCGCCCCTTGGCGCGCATCTGCCAGCGTGCGCTGCACGAGCCGGGCGTTGGCGCGCAGATCGCCCTCGAGCGTGCCCGTCTCCGTGCGCGGGAGCGACTGCTCGGCCATGTCCGCGAGCAGATCGGCGACCAGGTTGGCCGGACTTCCCCAACGGCGGTAGACCGTCGTCTTCCCCACCTCGGCGCGACGGGCGACATCGGCCAGGTCCAGCCCGGCCAGGCCGCCCTCCGCCAGTGCGTCGCCGGCGGCCCGCAGCACGGCGGCCCGCACCCGGGCGGTACGGCCACCTGGGCGGACGGCACCTGGGCCCGCGCTCGCAGACGTCATAACGGTACTCCAGTTCCATTTAGGCTTCGGCCTCTGCTAGGCTGCGTCCCATCTTAACGGAACGCGTGTCCCGTTAGCGGCTGGGTCGGGACCGCGGGAGAAGAGGGGAAGCCGTCATGGAATTCAGGAGGCTGGGCGCGTCCGGACTCATGGTCCCGGCGCTGAGCTTCGGCGCCGGCACCTTCGGCGGACGCGGAGAGCTCTTCGGCGCCTGGGGCAACACCGACGAGGCGGAGGCGCGTCGCCTCGTGGACATCTGCCTCGACGCCGGCGTCACCATGTTCGACACCGCCGACGTCTACTCCGGCGGGGCCTCCGAGGAGGTCCTGGGTGCCGCGGTGAAGGGGCGCCGCGATCAGGTGATCCTCTCCACCAAGGCCGGCCTGCCCATGGGCGACGGGCCGATGGACGCCGGGACCTCGCGGGCACGCCTGCTCAAGGCGGTCGACGACGCCCTGCGCCGGCTCGGCACGGACTACATCGACCTGTTCCAGCTGCACGCCTTCGACGCGGGAACCCCGGTCCAGGAAGTGCTCTCCACCCTCGACGACCTCGTACGGGCCGGCAAGCTCCGCTACACCGGCGTCTCCAACTTCAGCGGCTGGCAGCTGATGAAGTCGCTGGCCGAGGCGGACACACACGGCCACCAGCGGTACGTGGCCCACCAGGTCTACTACTCCCTCGTCGGCCGGGACTACGAATGGGACCTCATGCCGCTGGGCCTCGACCAGGGCGTCGGCGCCGTCGTCTGGAGCCCGCTGGGGTGGGGACGGCTGACCGGCCGGATCCGCCGCGGCCGTCCCTTGCCCGCGGACAGCCGGCTGCACGACACCGCGGACTACGGCCCTCCCGTCGAGGAGGAGCTGCTGTTCCGGGTGGTCGACACCCTGGACGACATCGCCCAGGAGACCGGCAGGACCGTGCCCCAGATCGCCATCAACTGGCTGCTGCGGCGCCCGACCGTCTCCTCGGTCATCATCGGCGCCCGCAACGAGGAACAGCTCCGCCAGAACCTCGGCGCCGTCGGCTGGGCCCTGAGCGCGGACCAGGTGGCCAGACTCGACGCGGCCAGCGCCAGGACGGCCCCCTACCCGCACTTCCCCTATGAACGTCAGGAGGGCTTCGCCCGCCTCAACCCCTCCCCGGTCCGCCCGTTGATCGGCGACGCGGGGGCGCTCCGGGGGTGATGCGCGCCGGGCGTGGGTGTGCGACATGCCAACGGGACGGAAAGGGGAGCCGGTTGTCAGTCCCTTGCTGAAGAATGCCGTTCAGCGAGATCATTACCGGCCCGACAGGGTAGGCGGTCTCGAGCCCCTGTTCTGGAAAGGCCACTGCTGATGCCGTTCACCGCCGATCTGCCGCCGGTTTCCCACCCCCGTACTCAGGGCCGCCACGGCCGTGGAGGACCGCTCCACGGTGCGCCCGCCACGCGCTCCTGCGCGCCGCTCGGCCAGGCCGAAGCCGAGGTTCTGCGTATCGTCGCCGACGCGCGTACCCCCGTGTTCGTCACCGAGTTCGCGGGCGGACGGCGCAGATACAGTTACTGGCGGCCGCTGGACTCCCGTACCGGCCGCGGCGGTTGCTATGTCGCACTGCCCACCGCCGCGTGCGACGCCCTGCACGCCGCCGGGCGGATCACGCTCGGTGAAGCGATCACCGATCCGACCAGGACGACGTACCGGGTGCGGGCGGCCCGCGAAGCGAGCGCGTCCGCGCGAGCGGAGCGGCGATGGGCCCGGGCGGCCTGAGCGCCGGCCGTGCACGGGGTGTCTCCGGCAGCTCGCGCCCGGCCGGGCCGGCGTGCGGCGGAGCCGGATGGAAAAGCGGTGGCCGCGCGGCGGCCGCGGTGCTGAGATGGCGCGATGCGACACGAGGCGTCAGTGACCGTGGACCGGGGCCGGTACCAGGACTCGGTGACTCCGTGGGAGCAGGAGGCATGGCGGACCGCGGCCCTCGGCTGGGTCGAGGGCGAGCTCGCCGCGCGTGGCCTGCGGATGACCGGGCAGAGACTGGTGCGGCTGCGGCCGTGGTCCGTCCTGATGCGGGTGGCGGTCGAGGGACGTGACGCCGTCTGGTTCAAGGCGAACCCGCCGGCCAGTGCGTTCGAAGGCGCGCTGACCGAGGCGCTGGCCCGCTGGGTGCCCGAACACGTGCTGGAGCCGCTGGCGGTCGACGCCCGCCGGGGCTGGTCGCTGCTGCCCGACGGCGGAGAGCTCTTCAGGAGCGTGCTCGACCGCGAGGCAGCCGGCCCCGAGGCCTGGGAGGAACTGCTCCGCCAGTACGCGAGCATGCAGGGCGCCCTGATTCCGTACGCATCCGAGATCGAACGGCTGGGCGTCCCCAGCGCCCGGACCACCGCCCTGCCCGACGTCTTCGACCGGGTGGTCGCGGAGAACGCCGCCCTGCGCGCGGACCAGCGCGGGAGACTCGCAGATCTCCGGCCCGCCCTCGTGGACTGGTGCGCGGAGCTCGCGGCCCTCGGCATCGCCGACTCCCTCGACCACGCCGACCTGCACGACGGCCAGTTGTTCCACCCGCGTCCGGGGCGGTTCACGTTCTTCGACTGGGGCGACGCCGCCGTCTCCCACCCCTTCTGCAGCCTGGTGGTCCCCGCCGGAAGGGCCTGCGCACGGTACGGACCGGCCGTACTGCCACGACTGCGGGACGCCTATCTGGAGCCATGGACGGGCGCGGGCCGAACGGCGGCGGAGCTACGACGTGCCGTGAGCCTCGCATGGCGGCTCGGTGCGCTGGGACGCGCCTGCTCCTGGGGCCGGCTGTTTCCCTCCGCCGACGCCGCGGGCACCGCGGAGATCGCCGGCGGGCTGCTGGAACTCCTCACCGATCCACCGCTCTAGCGGATGCCCGCACCGCAACCACCGCCGTCCGCGGCCCTGGCCGTCGCGGCGTCCCGTCCGGTGGGAGAACCCGCACCGTGCTGCCCCCGCCCCGGCCGAGGCCACTTCCCCGGCTCCGTAGACTGCCCGTATGGCTGACCAGAGGAAGAGCGAGACGGACCGCACCGGCGTGGACGACGACGAGATGCGGCCGTCACTGCCGGCGACCAGCTGGGCGGTACTGGGCCTGCTCTCCTTCGGGGAGGAGCTGTCCGGCTACGACCTGAAGAAGTGGTCGGACTGGTCGCTGCGCTTCTTCTACTGGAGCCCGTCGTTCAGCCAGATCTACGGCGAACTCAAGCGCCTGGAGCGAGTCGGCTACGTCTCGTCCCGGATGGTGGCCCAGGAGACGGGCAGCCGGGACAAACGGGTCTACCGGATGACGGACGAGGGCCTGGCGGCCGTACGCACCTGGGCGCGCGAGGCGCCCGTGGAGCCGCCGGTGCTCAAACACGGCGTCATGCTGCGGTTGTGGCTCGGGCACCTGCTGGAACCGGAGCAGATGCGCGACGTGCTGGGCCGGCACCGGGAGTACGCCGAGCGGATGCGGCGGCGCGCGGCGGCGGACGCCGAGGGGTCACGGGACAAGGAGGAGTGGGCGTATCCCGCGCTGACCCTCAAGTGGGCCGAACGCTACTACGCATCGGAGCGGGACCTGGCCGACGCCATGCTCGCCGACATCGAGCAGCTCGCCTCCGGCGGCGACGGCACGGCCCGACCGTAGGCCCCGGGGGAGTACACCGGCACGGTGCCGACCGGATCGCACCCGCTCCGGGCCGGCGCTCCGTCGAGCGGCCGCGCGCCGGTGCTCCCGGCTGCCGGGCGAGAATGAGTCCGTGCCGAACAGCAGCAAGAAGCCCACGATGAAGCCGTCGCCCGAGCGCCGAGAGGAGATCCTCGCCATCGCCGGCGAGGTGTTCGCCGCTCAGGGCTACAACGCCACCACCGTCCGGAAGATCGCGGACGCCGCCGGCATGCTGGCGGGCAGCCTCTACTACCACTTCGACTCCAAGGAGTCGATGCTGGACGAGATCCTCTCCGCCTTCCTGGACGAGCTCTGGGCGGGGTACGACATGGTCCTCGCCGCCGGGCTCGGGCCCAGGGAGACCATCGAGGCGCTCGTGACCGAGTCCTTCCGGCAGATCGACCGGCACGGCGCCGCGGTGTCGATCTACCAGAAGGAGTCCAGGCACCTCTCCGCGCACGACCGCTTCGCCTATCTCTCCGACTCGCAGCGGAAGTTCGAGAAGGCATGGCTCAGCACGCTGGAGCGCGGAGTCGCCGCCGGGGTCTTCCGCGCCGACCTCGACATCCGGCTCACCTACCGCTTCGTGCGCGACACCGTCTGGGTCGCCGCCTCCTGGTACCGGCCGGGCGGACAGCACAGCCCGGAGGAGATCGCCCGCCAGTACCTCTCCATGGTCCTGGACGGCATCGCGCTGCGGAACTGACCGCGGCCTGACCTGCTGCGCACCGAGGCGCCCCCGTCACCCACCGCTGCCGGGGAGCCTCACGCGCGCCGTACCGGCCCTACATCCACTCCGCGAAGCGCATCCAGGACATCATGGTGTCCACCTCCGCCCGGTTCATGACCTCCGCGGTGTGCGGGTCGTCCTGCGCCCCGGCGGCCACCGCCTGCCGTGCCGCTGTGCGCGACGGCCCGCGACCGAGGGCCGCGCGCCCCGGCCCGTACAGCGAGGCCCACACGGCCCGCGCGGTGCCGGCCACCGCGGGAGCCATCCGCTCCAGTTCGCGGTGCGTGCCGTTCCCGCAGACCGAGATCGACGCGATCGCGCGCCCCGCACCGCGCAGCGGTGCCGCCACACACGCCACACCCCGGAACGCCTCCTCCCGGTCGAACGCCACACCGCGCTCGCGGATCCGGGCCAGCTCCTGGGCGAAGTAGGCGGGACGCGTGATGGTGTACGGGGTACGCGGCCGCAGCCCGGACCGCACCACCTCCGTCACCAGAGAGGGCTCGCTGAAGGCGAGGATCGCCTTGCCCGTGCCGGTGCAGTACGCCGGCTGCCTCCCGCCGATGCGGGACGGCACGGACGAGTCGGCGGCGCCGGAGATCCGCTCCAGGTACACCACCTCGGGCCCGTCGATGACGGCGAGGTGCACCACGTGACCCAACTTCTCGTGCAGTGCGTGCAGATGGGGCAGGGCCGCCCTGCGCAGCCGGTTGTGGTGCGAGGCCATCGCGCCGAGCTCCAGCATCCGCATGCCGAGGCAGTAGTGGCGACCGTCCCGATCCAGCCAGCGCAGCTGCACGAGCTGGTCGAGGATGCGGTGCGCGGAGGAGCGGGGGAGCCCCGAGCGGTTCACCACCTCCGTGAGCGTCAGTCGTGGCGTCGACCCCTGGAAGGCGCTGAGGACCAGGGCCGCCTTCTCCAGCAGTGACGGGGGCGGCTGGACCTCGCGGCCGGCGGGGTGGACGGGCTGCACTGCCATCGGCGACTCCTCCGAGGAGAGGGGCGGGCATGGGGAGACCCAGGGGAAACCACGGGTTTCGGCCATGTCTCCTGGCGTTGTCGAGAGGTTGCCACGGTTCCCGCTCAGTGGGAACCCTGTATTTCGTTCCGAAATAACAAGCCGTAGGTTCATGGCACTTTCCCACCTCCGCACCTCGACCCGAGAGAGGCCGCCATGAGCCACCGAGAGGTCCTCGCCGCCGTACGGGAACTCGCCCCGACGCTGCGTGAGCGCGCCGCCGAAGCCGAGGAACTGCGCCGGGTCCCCGACGCCTCGATCAAGGAGATCGAGGACACCGGGTTCTTCCGCCTCCTGCAGCCCCGTGCGCACGGCGGCCACGCGGTGGACCCCGTGATCTTCTACGAGGCGGTCAAGGAGATCGCCAGGGCCTGCGGCTCCACCGGTTGGGTCGCCTCCGTCCTCGGCGTCCACCCCTGGCACGTCGCCCTCTTCGACCCGAAGGCGCAGGAGGAGGTGTGGGGCGCCGACCCCACGACGAGGATCGCGTCCTCCTACGCACCGACCGGGACGGTCACGCCCGCCGACGGAGGGTTCCGGATCTCCGGGCGCTGGCACTTCTCCTCGGGCTGCGACCACGCCGACTGGGCGCTGCTCGGCGGCCTCGTCCTCGGCGAGGACGGCGCACCGCTGGACATGCGCACCTTCCTCGTGCCGCGGGCGCAGTACACGGTCGACCCCGTGTGGGACACCGTCGGGCTCCGCGGCACCGGCAGCAACGACATCGTGCTCGACGACGTCCTCGTGCCCGAACACCGGGCGCTGAGCTTCGGCCCCGTGACGGCGCTCAGGGCGCCTGGGCAGGAGCTGAACCGGGAACCGCTGTACCGGCTGCCGTACGCGACGGTGTTCACCACCACCATCTCCACCCCGATCGTCGGCATCGCCGAGGGCGCCTGCGAGTCCTACCTCGACGCCACCAGGAAGCGGTTCCGGGTCTCCTACGGACAGAAGGTCGCCGAGGACCCGTTCGCGCAGGTGCGCATCGCCCGGGCGGCGAGCAACGTCGACGCCTCCTGGCTCCAGTTGCGCCGGAACATCGAGGAGCTGTACGCCTGCGCCCGGCGTGGCGAGGACCCGCCGACGCACCTGCGCGCCCGGGCCCGCCGCGACCAGGTGCTCGCCACCGAGCGCTGTGTCGCGGCGGTCGACCTGCTCGTGGAGAACGCCGGCGGCAACACCATGCGCACCGGTCCCGACCCGGTGCAGCGGGCCTGGCGCGATGCGCACACCGGCCGCGGACACGCCGCCAACGACCCCGAGCGCGCCCTGCTCCTCTACGGCCAGGGCGCCCTCGGCCTCGACATCCAGGACACGATGCTCTGACAGGAGCCGAGGTGACGGACGCCGGTCACGAGTCGGCCTCCCGGGGAGCGACCGCGCGCCTCCCTCGACGTCCGGGTGCCCGACCCGGGCACCGCCACCGCCGCGGCCACCCCGGCCACGTCCCGGTCCGTGCCCCGTGGGGCGCGAGCCGGGACGACCCCGACACGACGAGGCAGAAGCGATGAAACACACAAGGGACACCTGGGACCACACCTACGACGTGGTGGTGATCGGGTCCGGCGCGGCCGGAATGGCCGCCGCCCTCACCGCCCGGCTGCGCGGACTCAGCGCGCTCGTGGTCGAGAAGACCGACCGCTACGGCGGCTCGACCGCACTGTCGGGCGGCGCGATATGGGTTCCGAACAACCTGCACCTCGACGCGGCCGGCGTCGGCGACACCCCGGAGAAGGCCCGCGCCTATCTCGACGCGACCGTCGGGGACCGCGTCCCGGCCGAGCGCAGGGACGCCTACCTCGAACACGGGCCGTCCATGGTGCGCGAGTTCCACGAGAAGACGGCCGTGCGCTTCGTCCACACGCCCGGCTACTCCGACTACTACCCCGAGCGGCTCGGCGGCTGCCCGCAGGGACGTTCCGTCGAACCGCGGATCTTCGACCTCAACCGGCTCACACCGGAGCAGCGCGCCACCATGCGGCGCGCGGGCCTGCCCACGTACGGACTGACCATCACCTCCCACGACTTCCGGTACCTCAACATGGTCGCGCGCACCTGGGCGGGCCGCAGGACGTCCGTGAAGGTCGGCCTGCGCGCCCTCAAGGCCCTGGCGACCGGGAAGAAGCTGCTCTCCCTCGGGGAGGCGCTGGTGGCCAGGATGCGGTACTCGCTCCACGAACTCGGCGGTGAACTGTGGCTGTCGACCCCTCTCACCGGACTCGTGACCGGGCCGGACGGCGCCGTCACCGGCGTGCGGGTCCGCCGGAACGGCGAGGAGGCGACCGTACGGGCCACCGGCGGCGTCGTCCTGGCGTCCGGCGGCTTCTCGCACAGCCAGGCGCTGCGGGAGAAGTACCTCCCGGCGCCGACCTCCACCGCGTGGACGTCCGCGGCCGAGGGGCAGACCGGCGACGCGCTCCAGATGGCGATCGAGGCCGGCGCGGCGGTCGACCTGATGGACAAGGTCTGGGGAGCACCGTCGGCGGTGCCGCCGGGCGGGAAGCCCTTCTTCCTCGTCGCGGACCGCGGCATCCCGGGCATGGTCATCGTGAACCAGGCGGGCGAACGCTACGCCGACGAAGCGGCCCCGTACCACGAGTTCGTCGACGCGATGTACGCGAACCACACCGCCACGGCCCCCACCGTGCCGTCCTGGCTGATCCTCGACGCGGCCTCCAAGGCGCGCTACCTCTTCATGGGCCTCTTCCCGGGACAGCCGTTCCCGAAGAAGTGGATCGACAGCGGCTTCGTCAAGAAGGCCCCCACGCTCGACGCTCTCGCCGCCGGGACGGGCATCCCCGCCGAGCGGCTGCGCGCGACCATGGAGCGCTTCAACGACTTCGCGGACCGGGGCCACGACGAGGACTTCCGGCGCGGCGAGAGCGTCTACGACCGCTACTACGGCGACCCCACCCTCCCCAACCCCAACCTGGCCCCGCTGCGGAAGGCTCCCTTCTACGCCGTCCCGATCCAGCCCGGGGACATCGGCACCAAGGGAGGCCCGGTCACCGACGCCGGGGCGCGGGTGCTGCGGGAGGACGGTTCCGCCATCGAGGGGCTGTACGCGTCCGGCAACGTCTCCGCCGCGGTGATGGGGGACACCTACCCCGGACCCGGCGCGACCATCGGCCCGGCCATGACCTTCAGCTGGATCGCCGTCAACCACATCGCCGACGCCCTGTCCGACCGTTGACCCGGTCATCGACCGTCCCGCTCGTCGAGGGCGCGGAAGTGCGGGACGAGCCGCTCACGCCACTGCCGGAGGACCACGTGGATCCCACTCAGCGGGAGGACGTCGTTGCCGCCCGTGGCAGGCCGCCGTACGGTCCCACGAGCCCGGCAGCCGCAACGAGTTCACGACGAGGAGAGCACAGGGTGTCGAGTCTTCACGGCAGGACGGTGATCGTCACGGGCGGCGCGCGAGGGCTCGGGACGGCCGCCGTCCGGGCAGCCGTCGAGGCCGGCGCGCGCGTGGTCCTCACCGACGTACGCGAGGAGGAGGGCCGGGCCGTGGCCGAGGAGCTCGGCCACGACGTGCGCTTCCTCCGGCACGACGTCACCTCCGAGGACGGCTGGAGGCGCGTCGTCGCCTTCGCCGTCGACGAGTTCGGCGGAGTCGACGGGCTGGTCAACAACGCGGGCGTCTCGGGCGGCTCGCACCTGCTGGAGGAGCAGTCGGCCGACGCCTTCCGCCGCGTCGTCGACATCAACCTGACCGGCGTCTTCCTCGGCATGCGCACCGTGATACCGGTGATGAAGGAGCACGGCGGCGGCTCCATCGTCAACATATCCTCCGCCGCCGGCCTGACGGGACTGGGCCTGACCGCCGGGTACGGAGCGGCCAAGTGGGGCGTACGGGGACTCACCAAGGTGGCGGCGGTGGAACTCGGCACCGACCGGATCCGGGTCAACTCCGTGCATCCCGGCATGATCTACACCCCGATGACGGTCGGTGTCGGAATCCGGCAGGGCGACGGCAACTTCCCCGCCGCACCCATGGCGAGGGTCGGCGAAGCGGTCGAGGTCGCCGACGCGGTCACCTTCCTCCTGTCGGACGCCGCCTCCTACGTCACCGGCGCCGAGCTGGCCGTCGACGGCGGCTGGACCGCCGGACCGGTGTTCGCGCAACGGGACCGCCATTGACACGCCCGACGCTCCGTCCGGTGTCCCGACCGACGACAGGGAGAACACCCATGGACCGCTTCGCAGGACGACGGGTACTGGTCACCGGTGCCGGATCGGGCATCGGCCGGGCGACGGTGCTGAGGCTCCTCGACGAAGGCGCGGCCGTCGTCGCCGCCGACGTCTCGGACGCCGGCCTCGAGGAGACCGCCGCCCTCGGCCGGCGGGCCGACCGCCTGCGCACCAGGGTGATGGACGTCTCGGACGAGTCCGCAGTACGGGACGGCGTCACCGCGGCCGTGTCGGACCTCGGGGGCCTGGACGTCCTGGTCAACGCGGCCGGCATCCTGCGGTCCGAGCACACCGAGCGGATGACACTGGACCTGTGGAACAGGGTGATCGCCGTCAACCTCACGGGTTCGTTCCTGGTGACCCGTGAGGCACTGCCCGCACTGCTGGCCGACGGCGCCGGCGTGGTGGTCAACTTCAGCTCCACGTCGGCCTCGTTCGCCCATCCCTACATGGCCGCCTACGCCGCGACGAAGGGCGGCATCCAGTCCTTCACCCATGCCGTCGCGATCGAGTACGCACGGCGGGGACTGCGCGCCGTGTGCGTCGCGCCCGGCAGCATCGCCAGCGGCATGACCGCGGACCCCGGGCTGCCGGCGGACGCCGACATGAGCCTGTTCACCAAGCTGGCCCCGGCCCTCGGCGAGGGCTTCGCGGACCCCTCGGCGGTGGCCGGCGTCGTCGCCATGCTCGCCTCGGACGACGGCGCCTTCGTCACCGGCACCGAGCTGCGCATCGACGGCGGCACCCACATGTGACCACGATGCCCTCCCCGGTCAGCGGGGCGCCGGCGGGACCGTGACGGTGGCGCGAGCGGCCCGCAGATCCGGGCAGTTGTCGCTGGACCTTCCCGCCAGCCGGCCGTCCGGCTGCTCCACGGTCACCTGAGCGACGGCCAGGTCGGGGTCCTGGTGCAGACGTGCCGCGGCGGCCGTGCAGGCCAGCTGGTCGATGGCCGTGTCGTTCAGCGCTCCCAGGTCCGGCGGCAGCTCGATGGAGACCGTGCCGCCGTCGATCCGTATCGTCGGCGTCGTCCTGACCCGCGGCAGCTCGGTCGCGAGCCCGTCCTCGCGTTCCTGCACGGTCGGGCCCTTGAAGACCATCAGCACGGCGCTCACGGGCTCGGCGGAGCCCTGCACCGGCCGGGTCACCGACACCAGGGACCCGTCCATGACGAAGTAGAGCGGGACCGCGTCGACGGGCACGGCGGGGCTCGGGTTCCGGGCCGCGGCGGTGGCACCGGCCGGATCCTGGACACCGGTGGCGGGTTCCCCCGCTTCGACCACGCCGGTCTCGGGGATGCCGCAGGCCGAGAGCGGGAATGCGGTCGCGAGCAGGAGGGGGAGCACACGTCGGACGCGTCTGCGGACGGGTCTGACGGCCGGTGCGGCACCCGTCGCCGGCGAGGGCGTCATGACCGGTCTCCCTTCCGCGGGCG
Organism: Streptomyces viridiviolaceus; assembly: GCF_014650995.1. Taxonomy (GTDB): domain Bacteria; phylum Actinomycetota; class Actinomycetes; order Streptomycetales; family Streptomycetaceae; genus Streptomyces; species Streptomyces viridiviolaceus. The sequence goes on along the minus strand of NZ_BMWA01000013.1, from coordinate 41,936 downwards.
GGCCGCCCGCCGTTCCGTGTCCTCCGGCCCGACCGGCAGGACGACCGTGAAGACGGCACCGCCCTGAGGTCGGTTGGCGGCCCGTACGGTCCCGCCGTGCAGGCGTACGTTCTCGGCGGTGATGGCCAGCCCCAGCCCGCTGCCCTCGCTGCGTGTCCGGGCGGCGTCCGACTTGTAGAAACGGTCGAAGACATGGGGCATGACGTCCTCCGGGATGCCTTCCCCGCTGTCCGCGACCTCGATGACCGCTTGCCGTCGCCCGCCCGCCTCCTGCTGTCCGTGGAGGCGCAGGTGCACGGGGAGAGCGCCGTGACGGAGGGCGTTGGCGACGAGGTTCGCGACGACGACGTCGAGGCGCCGCGGGTCGACACGTCCGCGCAGCACGCCGGGCTCCGGAAGGCCGGTGTGCACCGTCTGCAGCCAGCCGCGGGTGGCGAGAGTGCGCCGTACGCACTCGGCGAGGTCGATGTCGTCCAGGTGGAGGGCGGCCGCGCCCGCGTCGAACCGGGAGATCTCCATGAGGTCGTTCACCAGGTCCGCCAGCTTCGTGGTCTCCTCGCTGATCAGGCGTACGGCCATCGCGGTGTCGTCGTCCAGGCCGGCCGCGTCCTCGTCCAGCACGTCGGTCACCGCCGACATCGCCGCCAAAGGGGTGCGCAGCTCGTGGGAGACGTCCGCGGCGAACCGGCGGGCACCGGCCTCCATCCGCCGCAGCTCCGTCACCGACTCCTCCAGCGCGGCGGCGGTCTCGTTGAAGGTGTGGGACAGGTCGGCGAGCTCGTCGGACCCGTGCACCGTCAGCCGCGTGTCCAGGCGGCCCTCGGCGATGCTGCGCGTCGCCCGGCGCAGCGCCCTGACCGGACGCAGCACCCCTCGCGCGGCCAGGAGGGCGAGGAGGACGGCCAGGGCGAGCGCGGGCACCGTGGCCCGCTCGATGGCGGTGACCAGGGCGTCGACGTACCCCTGCTCCTCGGTCTGCGGAACGGTGAGATAGACCTCCAGCCCCGACGCCCTCCGCTCGGTGCGGTACTGCCCGGCGAAGGTGACGGGCATGCCGACGACGAGCGAGGGCCGGCCGTCCACGGTGACCCGCTGGAACACCGTGGCGCGGCGCGCGTGCACCGACTCGCGCATCGCCGGGGACAGCTCCCGGAAGGCGTCGCCGGTGACGGAGGTCGCGTTCAGCTCCCGGTAGACGGCCAGCACCCGCCAGTTGTCCGACCGTCCGCCGCGCGCCACGTCGGAGGCGAACGACTCCAGGTCCGACCGGGCGGGCGGGAACCGGTAGTTGGGCACCAGCGTGTCGACCCGCTCCCGGAAGTCCTCGATCACCGTGTCCTGGCTCTGCTGCAGGACCCCGGTACGCGCCTCGCGGAACGTGAACGCGCCGGTGGTCACCGTCGCCACGGCGGCGACCAGGGCGAAGGCCACCACCAGCCGGACGCGCAGGCTGCTCAGCGCGCGCAGCAGTCGCGGAGCTCTCACCGGGCCCCGAACCGGTAGCCGAAACCGCGCACGGTGTGGATGTACCGGGGGTCGCCCGGCACCTCACCGATCTTGGACCGGAGACGCTTGACGCAGGCGTCCACGAGACGTGCGTCCCCGTGGTAGCTGTGCTCCCACACGGCTTCCAGGAGTTGCCGGCGGCTGAACACCTGCCCGGGCGAGGCCGACAGGACGAGCAGCAGCCGGAGTTCGGAGGGCCCGAGCGCGACGGGGACTCCCTGGTGGGTGACGGTCAGCCCGGCGCGGTCGATGGCCAGGTCTCCGTGGTGCTCGGTCCGCGGTGTGCCGTACTCGGCCGGCGGGCCGCTCGTGCGCCGGAGCACCGCCCGGATGCGTGCGTCGAGGACACGGGCGCGGACGGGTTTGACGACGTAGTCGTCCGCTCCGGCCTCCAGGCCGACGACGACGTCCGTGTCGTCCCCGCGGGCGGTGGCCATGATGATCGGCACCTGGTCGTGCACACGTATCCGGCGGCACACCTCCAGCCCCGGCATGCCCGGCAGCATCAGGTCGAGGATCACGGCGTCGGGCCGGAACGACCGCAGCCGCGCCAGGCCGTCCTCGCCCGTCGCGGCGGCCTCGACCTCGTGTCCCTGGCGGCGCAGGGCGAGCCGCAGGCCCTCCCGGACGGCGCGGTCGTCTTCGATGATCAGGACACGTGGCATGGACCTCAGTATGCGCGGAACCGGTTCGTGCTCCGCCGGCCGGGTGGCGGCTGTTACAGAGCGGTCCACAAGCGGTCCACGGCCGATCACACGCCGGCGGCAGTCTGAACGATCATGAACGTGCACCGATCGACGTCCTCGCCGTCCGCCGCGGCCCACCGTCGCCGCCGCGGTGGCCGTGCCCGCCGCGGACGGGGCCGGAAGACGGCCCTCCGGGCGAGCCTCGCGGCTGTCGTGCTCCTCGTCGCCGGCGGCACGGCACTCAAGGGGTGGACGGCCGACTCCCACCGCCCGGCTCGTACCACCGGACAGGCGTCGACGGTGACCGTGGAGGCGTCACCCGGCGCTTCCGCGTCGTCCGCGCGCCCGGCGCCGAGCCGGAACACCGAGAAGGAGCGGCCCGGGGATTCCTCACCGTCCGTCCCGCCGTCGGGACCGGGAACGTTCGCCACCGCCGGAGGCCGGAGCGAGAGTGTCGGGGGGAGCGAGCGGACGCTGACCTACCGGGTCGAGGTCGAGGACGGCATCGGTATCTCCCCGGACGACGTCGCGGCCGAGGTCGAGGACGTCCTCGCCGACCCCCGGGGCTGGACGGCCGACGGGAAAGTGGGGTTCCGGCGGGTCTCCGGCGGCACCTCCGACTTCCGGGTGCGGCTCGCCACAGCGGCCACGGTGGACCGGATATGCGGTCAGTACGGCCTGGACACCGGCGGCGAGGTCAACTGCAACGTGGGCCAGGACGTCATGGTGAACCTCAAGCGGTGGCTGCTGGCCACGCAGTACTACGCGGACGACGTGCCGTCGTACCGCGCACTGATCATCAATCACGAGGTCGGTCACTTCCTCGGCCACGGCCACGAGGGCTGCCCCGGCCCGGGGCAGCTCGCGCCCGTGATGATGCAGCAGATCAAGGGACTGCACGGCTGCAAGGTCAACGTCTGGCCCTACGACGGCGGCGGCCGGCCCGTCACCGGTCCCCCGGTGCCCTGAGCCGTGTGCGGCCCGCCCGGCCGGGCGAGCCGCACACGGACGCCGGCTCAGCGGCGGTCGGCAGGGCGTTCCCCCGGGGGATAGCCCGTCGGGAGGTCCACCGGCACCCCGTACACCCGCATCTCCGCGGCGGCCGCGAACGGCTGCCCGTTGAGCGCGTTCAGTGCCGTGAACCGGACGTGGGAGGCACGGACCCGGTCGAAGGAGACCCGCTGCATCTGCGGAGCGTCCTTCATGGTGCCCCTGGCCACCGTCGTCCAGTGCGTGCCGTCCTGCGACACGGCGACCTCGTAGTCGGCGACGCGTCCGTTCTGGCCACCGCTCTGCCGGTTCAGATAACCGAAGCCGTCGACGTCCGCCGCGCCACCGAGCTTCAGCGTCACCCAGTGCGGATAGGGGGCGACGGAGTCGGTGTAGTCGGTGTGCCAGATGGTGCCGGCGTCACCGTCGAGCACGTTGGACGCCGGCCCCTCCCCGGGACCCGAGGAGCGGTTCTCCGAATCGGCGGAGGCCGTCATCGAGCCGGGTGACAGCACGGGCTCGGTGGTCACCGTAGCCCGGGCGTCGGCCGACACCGTCCTGGTGGCCCCCGCGTGGGCGTACGTGGCGGTCGCCTTCCAGGCGGGGGTGGTGCCGGCCGCGTCGGCCGGAGGCGTCAGGAGCCACGTGGTGCGCACGCTCGCCCCCGGCTTCACGGTCGGGAAGAGGTTGCCGTCCTTCTCCTTCACCTCCGCCTTCCAGCCCTCGGGCAGCCCCTGGAGCCGGACGCCGACGTCGACGGCGTCGGCCGGCTCGTGGTTGGTGAACGTCGTGACGTACTCCCCGGGCACCCCGGGGCTCAGCTCGGCGCCGGACGGCACCGTGACGCCGGCGCAGGCGGTCCCGGCCTCGGCCCTGCCCAGGTCGGTCACGGTGAAGTCGTCGATCACGAGGTCCGTGCCCCGGGCACTGCCGAGCTTGCGCAGCCCGACCCAGGTGTCCCCGCAGCCGGCGACGATCTCACGGGAGTAGGCCGCCGTGTCGAGGGCGGGTTCCAGGACGTCGCGGGCGATGTCCCGGGAGGCGGCCCTGCCGTCCGCGATTCGGTCCGCGCCGGTGACCCAGGCCCACTGGCCCTCGATGTTGGTCTGGTACGAGAACGAGATCGCGTACCGGTGCCCCTCCTGGAACGGCACGGTGGCGGGGGTGGTGCGGTAGACCAGCCCGGTGTTCTCCGCGTGGGACTTCAGCGAGTGCCGCCCGGCGAGCACGTCGTCGACCGCCTTGCCCTTCAACGTGCCGGCGTCGTACGGGGAGTAGGTGTTCTTCCACGCCTTCTGGCTGTAGGGCTCGTGCAGGTCGCTGACGCTGGTGCGCGGGTCGGTGACACCGCCGGCGTCGCCCTTGACGAACGGCCCCCAGCCCGGCTGGTTGCCCTCGAAGTCGTCGTGGGCCACCACGGTGCCCTCCTCGCCGCGGGGGAGCGGCGCGGTGGTGTCCGCCATGACGCGTACGTCGTCCAGGACGACCGCCGGCCCGCCCGCGACGGCGCCGAGCTCCACGGTGACCTTGCCGCCGGGCGGTGCGGTGAAGGACACGGCGGCCCGCTGGGCGTAGGTGTCCCGCTTCTCGTCGGCGGCCATCTTGTTCTGCGCCGGCGTGATGTCGAACGTCCTCACCGCCGGTTCCTTGCCGCCGCGCACCCGGAGCGTCGTGGTCCGGCGCTCGCCGGGGCCGATCTCGACGTCGGCGCTGAGCGTGTACCGGCGGCCCGGTGCGAGCCCGGAGACCTTCTGGGAGATGCCGGAGGCCTCGCCGCCCAGCCGGACGACGTTGTCGCCGCCTGCGGCCCGGACGATCCGTGCGCCGCCCCGGGCGTTCCAGTCGTCCAGGTTCCCGCCGTTGAAGCCGGGGTCGGAAAGACCGGTGAACTCGCCGTAGCGCGGGTCCTCGTGGGGCGCCTTGCCACCGTTCGGCACCAGGACGTAGGGCTGTCCCTTCTCGGCGGTGAGCGTCACCCGTCCATGGTCGGCCTTCACCCGGGCCTTCTTCACCCGGCCCTGGTCGGTGAGTCCGTAGAGGGTGAAGTTCTCGTGGCCGGCGAACTGCTCGGTGAGCCGGAAGGTGTGCGTGCCGCCGGAGGCACTGTGGAAGTACATCTTGTCGGCGTCACTCGGCGAGGAGGTGCCGTTGCCCTTGCGGGCGTTCCCCCACGGCAGCAGGTAGGTGTCGCCCTTGAGCACGACGGCGTCGCCCATGGAGATCTGCCGCTGTCCGTCCACGGACCGCACGCTCACACCGCCGGTGAGCTTCGCGGACCTGCCGAGGTCCCAGTCCAGCACCTGGTAGTGCTGGAGGAACTTGGTCGGCAGGTTGTCGGTCCAGATGTTGCGGTAGAAGGCGTTCCAGTCGTCCTGGCCGGTCCAGCCCTCGAACTCGACGATGTTGGCACCGCCGAGCAGCGGGTCGACGTTCCACACGTCGCGGTCGGCGTTGGCGATGAAGCGGACGATGTTCGAGTTGATGCCCTTGTTGGTGGCGCCGCCGTAGTTCTTGTCGGCGGCCCAGTGGGACCACAGGGAGGAGCCCTCGAACTTGTACGACCATTCGGTGGCGACCTCGAGGCCCGTCCTGCGCAGTTCGGCGGCCAGTCCGTCGGCCAGCCAGCCGCTGGAGTAGTAGGCGTCGATGTAGACGGTTCTGACGCCCGGCGCCTCTTCGCGGAGCTTCTTGAACCGGTCCAGGACCGCGCCGGAGCCGAGGTCCTTCCTCTGGTCGATGTGGTAGGCCTGGTTGAGCCAGTCCCACCCGTTCTTCTGCCCCTCGACCAGGTCTTCGCTGAACGTCTTCGCCTGCGGGTAGGCCTCGGTGGCGTTGACGTGCACGCCGAAGTCGGCGTTGTAGCGGGCACCGGTACGGGTGAGCCTGTTGAGGTCCTTCAGCCCGCCCGCGCGGACGTTCTCGTTGCCGCCGTAGTCGGGGTGAGCGGAGTCGTGGCCCTCGCTGGCGTAGCCCTTCTCCAGCACCCACTGCCCGAGGTTGTCGGTGGCCATGGAGATGCGCTTGGTGTTGTCCAGCGTCTTCAGGAACGGATTGGTGGCCTGGCTCGCGAAGTTGAACGGGATCCGCTGCACCACGCGCTCGGGCACCCGGTCCGCGCCGAGCGGACGCCGCATGTGCTCCCGGTGCGCGATGGCGCCGTCCTGCCAGTCGACGGTGCCGTCGTCGTTGGCGTCGGCCGCGAGGACCACGGTCGCCCGGGGCAGCTCGTAGGTGTCGACGCGCGGGTCGGTCGCGCCCTGGGGCGCGTAGGTGTAGGTGCCGACCGACAGCTCCGCCCGGCGCCGGCCGTCCCCGGCGTCGACGACGCGCGACTGCAGGCGGGTGTTCCAGTTCGTGTTGTCGTTCTGCGGCGAGTCCTCGGTCGCGTTGGTGACGATGCCCGCCGACAGCTGTGTGTTGCCGACGAACGCGTACGGGGTGCCGACGGGCTCCTTGTCGGGGGCCGTGCCGGCGGTGACGGGGATGAACCGGTCGGCGGTCGTCGTCGAGTCCGTGGAGATCTTGGTCCGGGCGAGGTTCGCGCCCGGCTCGGAGGAGTCGACGGAGACGAGGGACTGTCCGGGGATCGCGAGGGTGCGCACCGTCGAGGCGGCGTCGCCGGAGATCTTCTCGACGGCGAACACGACCGTCGTCTCCCCGGTGACCGTGATGGTCGAGGTGATGGTGAGGTGGGGCAGGTCCTCGAAGGTGGAGGTGTAGGTCGCCCTGCTGCCCTCCGCCTTCATGGTGGTGGTGGCGCGGCGCGGTGTGCCGTTGACGGTGAAGCTGTCCAGGGCGGACGCCTGCCCGCCGAGGCGGCGATCGCCCAGCCGGTAGGAGATGACCTGGGGGAACTCCTCGGCCACGGTGACGGTCAGCCCGCCCCGGGTCAGCTCCACCGGTGTCGCGGCCGGTGCCGGGAGCGAGACGGCCCGGGGGAGGGCCGCGCCGGCCGGGACGGCGGCACTCGACAGCATGCCCAGGGTGAGGACCAGCGCCGCGGCCACGGCGCCGGGGCGTGGCCCGCGTCTGCGTCCGGGCGGTCGAGGTGTTGGGGACGTCATGCTTTCCACCTGGTACTTCCTCCTCGGATCGGGTGAGGGACGGGAGACGGTGGTGCGTTCGTGGCGGGGGTCGGACGGGTCAGGAGAAGGTCTCCACGTACTCCTCGGCGGGCCCCAGTTCGGGCCGGTCACGCAGCGCCACGTGGTCGCCCGGTCGCTGGAGTTCCAGCAGGGTGAGGGTGTTCTCGCCGGGGACGAGCAGGGGCGCGGGCAGGTAGAGGGTGCGCTGCGGGCCGATCTCCCAGTACCGGCCGAGCAGGACGCCGTTGACCCAGACGAATCCCTTGGCGAAACCGGGGAGGGCGAGGAAAGTGTCCGCCGGCTCTGCGATCGTGAACCGCGCCGTCGCGAATCCGGCGCGACCGTCCGGTTCCGCGGCCGACGCCGCGCGGGCGAGGTGGTCCGGCGTCCACGTGTCGAGCGGCAGCGGGTGCATCGTCCAGCCGTGCACCAGCCGGCGGCCGACCGCCACGCCGCCGAGGATGCCCTTGTGCCCGCCGAGCCGCGGTCCGTAGTTGACGCGTCCCTGGTTCTCCACCAGCAGCTCCAGGCGGACCCGTTCGCCCCGGCCCGGCACGTCGAGCGAGGCGGTCTCCCGGTCGAGGACGCCGACGGGAACGTCGTCCACGAAGACCTGCGCGCGGTCGTGCAGACCGGAGACGGTCAGGGTGTGCGTGCCGCTCGGCAGTCTCGGCTCGGCGCGGTACAGGACGAGGCCCGATGCCTGGTCCAGTTCCTCGAAGCTCAGCGGACGGGGCGCGCGAACCGGCTCGGAGGCCGCCCTCAGCGCCCCCAGCAGACCGGCCCCCGCGGTGACGGGGATCCTACGGGGGGTCAGCAGGCGCGGCTGAGGGGGCAGCGGACGCTCCGGCGCCCCGGTGACGGCACGCAGCCGGTCGCGGAACGCGAAGAACTTCGGGGTGAGCGCGCCGTTCTCGGCGATCGGCGCGTCCGAGTCGTAGCTGGTCACCGTCGGCTGGAGCGAGTCACCGTCGTGGTTGGCACCCGACCACAGGCCGAAGTTCGTGCCGCCGTGCGCCATGTAGAGGCTGACCGAGCCGTCGGCGCCGAGGATGTCGTCGAGCGTCCGCGTGGCGCTCTCCACGGTGCGGACGTGGTGCTTCTCGCCCCAGTGGTCGAACCAGCCGTTCCAGAACTCGGCGCACACGAACGGCTCGTCCCTGCGGCGTGAGCGCAGCAGCCCGGCGGCCTCGTGTGCGCGGGAGCCGAACGTCGCCGCCGCGAGGTGACCGGGGAGGGAGCCGCCGTCCTGCATCAGCTCGGTCGGCCCGTCGGCCGTGTAGAGCAGCTCGGTGACACCGCGCGCGACGAGGGCGTCCCGCACCCAGCGGACGTAGGCGTGGTCGTCCCCGTAGCTGCCGTACTCGTTCTCGATCTGGACGGCGACCACCGGTCCGCCGCGGGACGCCTGCAGAGCGGCGATGCGCGGGATCAGCTCGTCGAACCAGCGTCCGACCTCCTCCAGGTAGGGCTGGTGGGAGCAGCGCAGCCGCATCCCGTGTCGCCCGGTCAGCCAGACGGGCAGCCCGCCGTTGTCCCATTCGGCGCAGATGTACGGGCCGGGGCGCACGATCACGTCCAGGCCGGTCTCCTGGGCGGTCCGGACGAAGCCTTCGACGTCGTGTCCGCCGGTGAAGCGGTACCGTCCCGGGCGCGGTTCGTGGAAGTTCCACGGGACGTAGGTGTCCACGGTGTTGAGGCCCATGGCCGCGACCCGCCGGAGCCGGTCGGCCCACTGGTCGGGGTGGACACGGAAATAGTGCAGCGATCCGGCGAGGACGCGGTGCGGTCGCCCCGCGCGCAGGAGCCGTCCCCCGGGGTGGGACAGGACGGGCTCCGGCCGGGGCGCGGGATCGTCCTGGGTCGGCGTACCGCTCACGTGACAGCTCCCTGCGATGTTATCGATGCCATTTCGGCGACGTCCCGTGCCCTCGGTGCGGGCACCGGCCTTTGACTGCGAACCCGCGGGACGGGTTCCACGCAACGGCCGGAACTATGGCAGAGCTTGTTATCGATGCCAATAGGGCCTGCGTGGCTAGACTCCCTCGCGGGAGCAGCACCTGCGACGACGCGGCCCGGCCGCGGTTCGACTGGAGAAGCGAGCGATGTCATCGGAAACACCGGAAGCCGGCAAGGGACCCGTGAGGAAGCGGACGGCCGGTGACGGCGTCGCGCGGCAGCCCGGCATGACCGATGTCGCCCGGCTCGCCGGGGTCTCCGCCCAGACGGTGTCCCGGACCCTGGCCGGCCATCCCAACGTGCAGCCGAAGACCCGGGCCAAGGTGCTCGCCGCCGTGGAGCAGCTCGGCTACCGGAAGAACAACGCGGCGCGGATGCTGTCGTCGGGGCGCAGCCGGACGATCGGCGTCGTGACCCTGCAGACCAACTTCTACTCGCGCACCAACCTGACGTTCGGCATCGAGACGGCGGCGCGCGAAGCCGGGTACGCGGTCAGCACCGCTACCACCGCGTCGCTGGACACCGCGGCGATCGAGCAGGCGATGTCGCGGCTGGCGGAACAGGGGGTCGAGGGGGTCGTCCTGTCGGTGCCACTGGTCCACGTCAGCCCGAGGATCGAGCAGCTCACCCGCTCGGTGCCGACCGTCACCGTCGACGGGTCGCGGACCCCGGCCACCGAGGTCGTCGCCGTCGACCAGACCCTGGCGGCCCGCCTGGCGACGCGTCACCTGATCGAGCTGGGGCACGAGAGCGTCTGGCACGTCGCGGGACCGAAGGAGTGGCTCGACGCGGCCAGTCGCTGCGCCGGGTGGCGCGACACCCTCCAGGCGGCGGGGCTGGACGTGCCTCCGGTGCTGGAGGGCGACTGGACACCCGCCTCGGGGTATCGCAACGGGCTGATCCTGGGCAAGATCCCCGATGTCACCGCGGTGTTCGTGGCGAGCGACGAGATGGCCTTCGGGGTGATCCGCGCCCTCCACGAACTCGGCAGGAGGGTGCCGGAGGACATCTCCGTCGTCGGCGTGGACGACATCGCGCTGGCCGAGTACTGCTCGCCCTCGCTCACCACGGTCGCCCAACCGTTCACCGAGATGGGAGCGCTGGCGGTCGCCCACCTGCTGCGGCACATCGAGGACCCGGACGCGGCGCACGAACCCGCCTGTGTCGAGCCGGCGTTGATCGTCCGCGCCAGCACGGCACCGGTCGGCGGCCGTGCCCGCCCCCGGCCCTGAGCGACCGGCGGACGACGCCTCCCGCGGACGGACGCGCAGGCATCCGAGCCGTGCCCTCACGGACGCTTCGGTGCTCGGTACTGCTCGGAACAGCTACGTATCGAGCACGTATTGACATGCAACTGGCGAGCCCGCAGAGTCATGCTCCGACAGTGATGCAGGCCACCCACTGAGGAGTGTTGCCGTCATGTCCGAAATGCCCGCTGTCTCTCGCCGGTTGCTGCTGGGCGGCGCCGTCGCCACGGGCGCGCTCGCGGCCGGCATGAGCGCCGCGGCCCCGGCCGCGTCGGCGGCCGAGCAGGCACCCCGCCGCAGACCCGGCCAGAAGTCGATGATCGGCGTCCCGTACGACGTCCACAGAACCGTCCGTGTCGGCGTCATCGGCCTGGGAAACCGGGGCGGAGGCATGATCACGGGCTGGGCGGCCGTACCCGGCTGCACCGTGACCGCCGTCTGCGACATCCGCGCCGACCGCGCCCGACGCGCCGCCGACCGGCTGGTGAGCAAGGGCGAGCCACGCCCCGCCGAGTACGGGGGCTCCGCCGACTCCTACGCCCAGATGCTCAAGCGCGACGACATCGACCTGGTGTACATAGCCACGCCCTGGGAGTTCCACTACGAGCACGGCAGGGCGGCGCTGCTGAGCGGCAAGCACGCCGTCGTGGAACTGCCCATCGCCACCGAACTGCGCGAGCTGTGGGACCTCGTCGACACCTCCGAGCGCACCCGCAGGCACCTGATGCTGTCCGAGAACTGCAACTACGGCCGCAACGAGCTGGCCATGCTCAAGATGGCGCACGCCGGCCTGTTCGGAGACATCACCAACGGCCACGGCGGCTACTGCCACGACCTGCGCGAACTCCTCTTCTCCGACACCTACTACACGGACTCCTGGCGGCGGCTGTGGCACACCCGCAGCACCGCCTCCTTCTACCCCATGCACGGACTGGCCCCGATCGCGGCGGCCATGGACGTCAACCGGGGCGACCGGATGGCCACACTGAGCGCCACCGCGACCGCCCCCAGGGGACTGGCCGACTACCGCGAGCGCTTCGTCCCCAGGGACCACCCGTCCTGGAAAGAGACCTACATCAACGGCGACCTGATCACCTGCATGATCGAAACGGAGCGGGGCAGGACCATCCGGGCCGAGCACGAGGTCAGTTCGCCCCGGCCGTACAGCCGGATCAACACCCTCGCCGGCAGCCGGGGCATCGTCGAGGACTACACGGGCCCGTCCCCGACCGGCGCCCGGATCTACATCGAACCGGACCACAGCGGCCACTCCTGGCGCGACTTCGCCGGCTACCGCAAGGAGTTCGACCACTGGCTGTGGCAGAAGGTCGGGGACGACGCCGCGAACAACGGCGGTCACGGCGGCATGGACTACGTCCTGCAGTGGCGCACGGTCCAGCTCATGCGCGCGGGGCTGGTACCGGACATCGACGTCTACGACTCGGCGGCCTGGTGCGCACCCGTCCCGCTGAGCGCCGCCTCCCTGGCCAAGGGGGGACGCCCCGTCGAGATACCCGACTTCACCCGGGGCGCCTGGCGTGAGCGGAGGCCGGGCCTCGACTCGACACCCACCGACATGCCGCCCGTGGGCTGAGCCGAGTGCGCGTACGACGGCACCGCGCGGCCACCCGGCCGCACACCGCAAGGCCGCGGGCCCGGATCCCCGGCGTTCCCCCGCCCACCCACCGGAGAAGACCCATGAACCGTCAGTCCCGAGCGCGACTGCTCGTCTCCGCCCTGGCCGCCGCCCTGGTCGCCGCGCTGGTGCCGTCGTACGCATCCGCCCGCCCGTCCGACACCTCCGACGCCGTCGGAGGGCGGCTCGGCGAGGCCACCGGCTTCACCGCGGACGGTGACACCTACACCCTGGCCGCGGGCGACGCGAAGCTCCGCATCAGCTTCCCCGACGACGACCTCTTCCGCGTCCGTCTGGCTCCCGACGGCCACTTCTCCGACCCGGCCAACGACGACCCCGAGGACCCGGGCGCCCCGGACGCCGACATCGTCGTCAAGAACGACTACGAGGGTGCCCGCTCCACCCACACCGAGACCGACGACGCCTACGTCGTCCGTACCGACGAGGCGACGCTGACCATCACCAAGTCGCCCGTCACCCTGGCGCTCGCCGACGAGGACGGCAGACCGCTGTGGCGGGAGACCGCACCCCTCAGCTGGTCCGACGACGGCACCGTGCAGACCCTCCAGCAGGGCGAGCACGAGCAGTTCTTCGGCGGCGGCATGCAGAACGGCAGCTTCAGCCACCGCGGCGAGACCATCGACATCAGCCGCGACTACGACTGGAACGAGGGCGGCAACCCCAACGCGGCGCCGTTCTACCTCTCCAGCAGCGGCTACGGCGTGCTGCGCAACACCTTCGCCCCCGGCCGGTACGACTTCGGCGCGCCGGTGCGGACCACGCACCGGGAACAGCGCTTCGACGCCTACTACTTCGTCGGGGACGCCAAGGAGGTCATCGACGGGTACACCGAACTGACCGGCCGTCCCGCCCTGCTGCCGATGTACGCGCTGGAGGTCGGCGACGCCGACTGCTACCTGCACAACGCCAACCGCGGTGAACGCGAGACGCTGCGGGACTCCCGCGAGATCGCCGACGGCTACGCACAGCGGGGCATCCCCCTCGGCTGGATGCTGGTGAACGACGGCTACGGCTGCGGCTACGAGGACCTTGCCCGGACCGGCGACATGCTGAACGAGCACGGCGCCGAACTCGGGCTGTGGACCGAGGCGGACCTCACCGAGCAGGAGACCGAGGTCGCCGCCGGGGTGCGGGTGCGCAAGACCGACGTCGCCTGGGTCGGCCCCGGCTACCGCTTCGCCCTCGACGCCTGCGAGAAGGCACGGGACGGCATCGAGCGGCACAGCCGCGACCGCGCGACCGTCCTCACCATCGAGGGCTGGGCGGGAACCCAGCGCTGCGGCGCGATGTGGAGCGGTGACCAGTCCGGATCGTGGGACTACATCCGCTGGCAGATCCCCACGTACGCCGGTTCGACGATGTCCGGCCAGGCCGTGACGACCGGCGACATCGACGGCATCTTCGGAGGCAGCGCCGAGACCTACGTACGCGACCTGCAGTGGAAGATGCTGCTGCCGATGACGTACGGCATGAGCGGCTGGGCGGCGAGCGACAAGCAGCCCTGGCGGTACGGGGAGCCCTACACGGCGATCAACAAGAAGTACCTGCTGCTGCACGAGCGCCTGCTGCCCTACCTCTACACGCACCTGGCGAACGCGGCGAAGAACGGCGTCGGCCCCACCCGGCCCCTGTACCTGAACTACCCCGACGATCCCGCCACCTGGGGCGACAAGGCCAAGTACGAGTTCCTCGCCGGCGACGACCTCCTCGTCGCACCCGTCCACGAGGACAGCGACGTCCGCGACGGCATCTACCTCCCCGAGGGCCGCTGGGTCGACTACTGGACCGGCCGTGTCCACGAGGGCGGACGGACCCTCGACGGCTACCAGGCGCCGCTGGACACGCTCCCGCTGTTCGTGCGCGCCGGCGCGATCGTACCGATGTTCCCCGAGGGCACGACCGACTGGGCGAAGGGCAAGCAGTCCGGGCAACTCGACCTCGACGTCTATCCCGAGGGCGACTCCTCCTTCACCCTCCGCGAGGACGACGGCCGCTCCCGGGCGCACGCCGCGGGCGAGTCGGCCACCCAGAGGATCGAGGTCTCCGCACCGGACGCCCGCCGTCGCGGCCCGGTGGACATCCGCATCGGTGAACTCCGGGGCGAGTACGACGGCAAGCCGGCCCAGCGGCGCTACGGCCTGTCCGTGCACACCGACACCGACCCCTCGGGGGTGCGGGCCGCCGGACAGCGGCTGCGCGAGGTGTCCTCCGAGCAGGAGCTCCGGTCGGCGCCCTCCGGCTGGTACTACGACGGCCGGACCGGCGTCGTCCACGTCAGAACCGCCCCCGTGTCCACCGGCGAGCGGGTGACCGTGCGCATCGACGGGGCCGGCTCCGTCGGCGGCACGCACCCCCAGGACCGCGCCGTCCGCCTCGACGCCGGCACCGCGGCGGTCGGCACGGTCGGCCGGTCCCAGCAGGTCGACGTGGCGTTCACCAACGACACGGGCAAGCCCGTGACGGTGACCGGAACGGCCGTCGACGCCCCCGAGGGCTGGACGGTGGACTCCGCCGGGCCGGCGGGCACCCGGGACCTGCCCGACGGCGCCACCTTCACCGCCCGCTACACGGTGACCCCCGCCGAGGGAGCCACGCCGGGGAAGTACGAGGTCTCCGCCAGGGCGTCCTACGCGACGCGGAACAAGGAGTACACCGTGCGCACCCGGACCGGCACCACGCTGGCCCACCCCTCACTCGCCTCGGCCGCCGACAACGTCGGCGTGACGAAGCAGGACGACCCCGGACCCGGCGACATCGACGGCGGCGGCTCCAGCTTCATCGCCGAACGGCTGGCGGCGAAGGGCGTCTCGCCGGGCGCCACCGTGGAGGCGAACGGCTTCGCCTTCACCTGGCCCGACGCCGAGCCGGGCACCCCCGACAACGTGACGGGCAAGGGCCAGACCATCAAGGTGTCCGGTCGGGAGAAGGGCAACGCGCTGGCCTTCCTCGGCACCGGCACCAGCGGCAGCGCCGAGGGCACGGCGACCGTGCACTACACGGACGGCACGACCGGCGAGGCCGAGCTGGGCTTCCCGAACTGGTGCTGTCTGCCGACCGACCGGTACGGGGCGAAGACCGCGATCGCCACCAAGGGCAAGAACACCCCGTCCGGACCGGCCTACGAAACCGTCGAGTACCGCCTCTACACCAAGACCCTGCGCATCGACCCGGACAAGGAGGTCGCCGCGGTCACCCTGCCGGCCAACAGCGCCGTGCACGTCTTCGCCCTGGACGTGGGCGACGAGGAGATCGTCGCGCCGCCGGTCCCGGACGGCCAGTACGCGCTGGCGACCGCCGGGGGAGAGGGACGGCTGGAGGCCCCCGGCGACACCGACGCCGGGCAGTTGCGGATCGGGCAGCCCTCGACGTCGCCGGCCCAGAAGTGGAACGTGACCCGCGACGACGACGGCACCTACCAGCTCAAGAACGCCGGCAGCGGACTGTGCGCGGACGTGGCCGCGAGTTCCCAGGCGTCCGGGGCCGAGGTGGTCCAGTACACCTGCACCGGCACCGCCAACCAACGCTGGACCGTCACCGAGGAGAAGGGCACGCTGACACTGAAGGCCGAACACAGCGGACTCTCCCTGACCGCCACCGCAGCCGGCCTCGTCGTCCAGGCGACCGACGACGGCGGAGCCCTCCAGCGCTGGCGGGCCACGGCGAACTGACCCGCGCCGCACCGCGCCCGTCCCGCCACGGCACACCGGGAGCCCCGGCCGTGACGGGACGCGGCGCACCCGGCCGCCCCCACCCGTTCGCCCTCGGGGACTCAGCGGTCGCGCAGGCGGCCCACCTCCGCCAGGGCCCTGCGCGCGGTACGGGCCAGCCGGGGCCGGTCGCGTACGAAGCGGCGGGCGGTCCGGGCCGGCTCCCGGCCCAGCCAGTGGACGGCACCGCCGGGTCCGGGACGCACCACGGCGCCCTCGTACACCCGCAGGTCACGCGTCTTGAACGACTCCTTGTACCGCGCCGGACCGCTTCCGAGGTCGACCGTCCCGATCCCGTCGGCGGCCGCCGCCTCCAGCATCCGCAACAGCAGCACCAGTCCGGGCGAGTACTTGCCGAACTCGCGGTCGTAGGCCGGGAACCACCAGGACAGCACCGTGTGCGAGCGCAGCCCGAAGTGGGCGGCCACGGGCCGGCCGGCGGCGTACAGCACCGACAGCGCACCACGGCAGTCCGGATCGTCGCTCCGCGCGAGCAACTCCACCAGGCGGGTGATCCACTCCTGCGCGAACCGGTCGCGCCGACCGGTCCGGCGGTACTGGGCGGACTTCCACCGCATGAGCGTACCCAGCGCGTCGGAATCCCGGGAGTCGTACTCGAACCGCACTTCGCCGACCTGGCGGGCGAGCTTCCGTTCCTTGGCCAGGACCTGCTTGAGAAAGCTCGGTGAGCTCCGGCGCAGCCGCTCCGTGTAACGCTCGAACCCCTCTCCGACGTCGACGACCGGGGAGGCCAGCTCCTCGGCCGCGTGCGGCACGAACGGATGCTGGCCTGCCTCCAGGTTGTCGAACTCCCAGGACGACAGCCGGCATTCCCGCAACAGACGGCGGGCGTCGAGCCGGATCCCCCTGCGCAGGACAGCGCCTTGACTGTCCGACACTCCTGCCCCGATGGGCCTGCCGCGACCCGGTAAGCCCCTCTCGTACGGGAAGTAGCCCACCGGGTGGCCGTCCTCATGGAGCACCGCGACCCGGGCCCGTGACCGGACCTGCCCGACGGCCGCGGTGAACGCGGGGTCCATGAAAGGGTTCGCCGGTGCCCCGCCCTCGGCTCTGATGTCCCGCCAGATCTTGTGGTCGTCCGTGCTCAGGTCTCCCGGTCTCACCACGAGAATGCGCTTCTCCGACACGTCCGTCGCCTCCTGCGTCATCGATGGAGAACACACGAGGACCTGCTCGACACCGTGTCCCGGCACCAGGCAGTACGCAGGCCGCACGGCGCAGGCCCTGATCCGTACCGCCGTCACTCAGCAGCGAAATGTCTGCAATCCGGGCGCGGTCGGGCCGACAGCGTCCGCTCCGGGCCCGTCACCCGCTCGCGACGAGCCGGGCTCCCCGGCGTCGCGCGCCCCGGTGCATGCCTGAGCCGGAGCACCCGCAGACGCCTGGCCACCGGCCCCGGCCGTTCCCGCGGTCCTCGGCGAGCGCACCGCGACATGACGGACGGACGCGTCCTCCTCGCAGGGGCACGGCTCTCGGACGGCCTCGGCCTGCGCCGTCCCGCCGAGCGCTCCCGCGGTCGGCGCGGCGGTGGTCCCCACCGCCGCGACCCGGTCCGGCGCGGACTGCGGGACGAACAGATGCAGCAGCACGGACGCCAGCAGGACCATCGCCGCCGCCCACCGATGCCGCAATGCCGGACTCCTGACCTGGTACCGACGGGGGCCGACATACAGCCTGACACCGGACGAGTCCCCCGAATACGCCCCGACTGCGCCTTCCAGTAGGCCGAGTGCCCTTCCGCGTCGTCAAGCGGTCGTGCGGTGATTCGGTACCCCCGGCTCGGCCCGGGCACGTAGTGCTCCGTTGCCGATTCGCACCGGATGTCTACGGGAGGTGGACGCCGGCTGCCATGGACCGTGGAGGACCTGCCTACTTCGACAGTTCCGCGTTCGGCCCCATGACGACGACCGGCTTCCTGGCCGGGTCGAGGGCCCGCAACAGTGCCCGCATGTGATCCTCGCTCAAGGAGATGCAGGCGCTGGTGGGCCCGCGGTGGTCCACGTGGATCCACACACCGCCGCCCCTGGCCGCACCCATCGGCTTGGTCTCGTCCAGTGGAGTGGTGCCGGAGACGCGGTTGTAGTCGACGGCGACCACGTAGTCGAACGAACCTTCGAGCGGCTCGCCGAGGTGGCCGGTGCCCTCGGCGCGGAACAGCGGGTCCTGGTCATAGGGGAGCCTGGTCCCCGGATCGGGCAGCAGGCCCCCGGCGTCACTGAGGCCGAAGACCCCGACGGGCGTGCGCAGGTCACCGACCCAGTGGTCGGTGGTCCAGCCCTGCAGGCCGTTGTGCGCGCGCCACGGGCCCGCGACGAGGCGCCAGCCGTGTCCGGCGTCCCGTTCGTAGAGCGCGGCCCGCGCCCGGTTCGCGTCCTGGGTCGTGCCCCTGACCACCAGGGCCTGGGTGGTGGTGGCGGGCACCCTGCCCTGCATGGCCGGCCCCAGCCCCGGGAGCAGACGGGCCGGCGCGGCCGGAGCGGCCGGAGCGGCGGGGTGGGGTGGAGCGGGGCGCGGCGCGTCGCTGCTGGGCGTGCGTGGCTCCCGGGCGGAGGGGGCGTCCGGCTCCTGGGCGCAGCCGGTGCCGAGTATGCCGGTGCACAGGGCGACGCCGATCGTGAAAGCCACGGTCTTCCTGACGGGCATGACATCCTCCGACTCCGGGTGCGGGCTGTTCGTCCCAGCTTTTCCGGAACATGGTGCTCTGTCGTGTTGCGCGTTTCCCCCGTACGGCGCAGGCGATGGGCGTGTCCCTGGACGAGGAGGTGCACACACGAGTACAGCGCTGCCCCGCCGAACGGGTGGGAGGTCCCTCGCGCGCCGCCACGGTGATCGGCACAGGGCCCTTCCTGCTCACGGCGCCGGACGGGCGCAGGTGAGCGATTCCGCGCAGAATGAAGGCGTGGCCACATCCGAGCTGTCGTAGTCGCGGCGCATCACCAGGCACTGAGGACGTGCGGGCCGGGAGGAAGTCATGCAACGCTTCTTCGAACCGGACGGCCGCCCGGACACCGGGAGCGACCACGCGACCAGTGCCGACGTCGCCCTCGCGGTCAACGGCATGGGCACCTTCACGTGGGACGTGACCGACGGCGTGATGCGCTACGACGACGCGGGTCTGGCGGTGATGGGGTTCCGGCCGGGCGAGTTCGACGGCCGCCTGGAAACCCTGAGTGAGCGGATGGTGGCGGAGGAGCTGCCCGCGATCCAGGAGCTGGTGGACCGCGCGCTCAGGGAGCGTTCCGGCTTCAGCCTCTACTTCCGGGTACGGCACCGCAACGGCAGACTGCGCTGGACACACACCCAGGGGCACATCGTCCGGGATCCGCAATGGCGCCCCGTCCGGGTCATCGGCGTCATCCGGGACGCCAGCCAGGAACTGGTGGCCTTCGACCAGACCGAACAACTGCGCCAGGCCAGGAACGACCGCCGCCGCCAGGCCGACATCGTCGGGCACGTCAGCGACGTGCTCGTACCCACCGTCACCGTGGAGGACGTCGCCGAGGCGCTGACGACCAGCCGCCTGCTGGAACGGATCGGCGCCTCCGGCATCGTCCTCGGCCTGATCGACAACGGGCGCATGGAACTGGTGGGCTCCAACGGTGTGCCCGAGAACCTGATCCGTGACTTCCACCTGTCCAGGCTGGACGCCACCCTGCCGCTGACCGAGGCGGTGCGCACCCGCAAGCCGGTCTTCCTCACCAGCAAGGCGGCGCTCACGGAGCGCTACCCCGCGCTGGAGCCGTACGTGACGAGGTTCTCCGGGACCGTGGCGACGGCGTACCTGCCGTTGATCGCCCAGGACACACCGATCGGTGCCGTCGGACTGACGTACGCGGGCGGGGCACGGTTCCCGCCGGACGAGCGGACGGTCCTGACGGCGCTGGGCAGGGTCATCGCCCAGTCGCTGCAGCGGGCCCTCCTCTACGACCAGGAGCACGAACTCGCCGCCGGGCTGCAGACGGCGATGCTCCCGGGCCGCCTGCCGCAGGTGCCCGAGCTGGCCCTCGCCACCCGCTACCGCCCCACCCGGGCCCGCGGCGGCATCGGCGGCGACTGGTACGACGCCCTCACGCTGCCCGACGGCCGGATCGTCGCGGTCGTCGGCGACGTGCAGGGACACGACGTGACGGCCGCCGCCGTCATGGGACAGCTCCGCATCGCGCTGAGCGCGTACGCCGCCGAGGGGCATCCGCCGGCCACCGTGATGGCGCGGGCCTCCGCCTTCCTCGCCGAACTCGACACCGACCGCTTCGCCACCTGCCTCATCGCCCTGCTGGATCCCGGCACCGGGATGACCTCGATCGTGCGCGCCGGGCACCCCGAACCCGTACTGCGCCGCAGGGACGGCAGCAGCGTCTGGATCGCCACCCCCGGCGGTCTCCCGCTGGGGCTGACCGCCCCGGGCACCCAGCCCGCCTACCCGGCCCTCGAAACGGTCCTGGAACCCGGCTCGACCCTGGTGCTGTGCACCGACGGTCTCATCGAGTCCCGCGCCCGGGACATCGACCAGGGCCGCACCCGGCTCCTGGACGCGATCACCACCGGCCCCGGGCCCCCCGAGGTCCTCGCCGACCACCTGCTGGACACCATGGCCGCCTACACCGGCGAGGAGGACGACGTGGCCCTCCTCGTGCTGCAGCGGTCACGGTCCGGGCCGGACCCGGCGCCGCAGATGGAGGCCACGATCTCCCCCGCCGACCCCGACGCACTCGGGGCCGCACGGCTCGCCCTGCGCACGGCACTGCACGCCTGGTCGCTGGAGGCACTCGACGACACCGCGGAGCTGCTGGCCTGCGAGCTGGCCACCAACGCCCTCCTGCACACGGGGGGCCACGCCATACTGACGGCCAGGCCGGTGCGGCACGGCGGGCGGGGCCTGCGGCTGGCGGTGAGCGACGCCTCACCGGTCACTCCCCGGCGCCGAGCCGCCAACGAGCAGTGCACCTCGGGCCGCGGTCTGATGCTCGTCGAGGAACTCGCCACGTCCTGGGGCATCGAACCCCGCGGCACCGGCAAGACCGTGTGGTGCGAGATATCCCTGAACCAGCTGTGAGCCGCCCGCGCCCCCGGAGCCGTGGACGGTAATTCGCTGGCCCGCGCCGAGGGGCCGTGCCTACGCTGTGGCCCCGTCGTCGACCACGTACCGGGCCCACGGCCCGGAGGGGGTGTCTTGATGTCCCGGCTCGCGCCGAGCGCGCCTCGCCGTACCGCACAGCCAGTCGTTGTCCCGGCTCGCCGCCCCTGACCGGCGGCCCCGCGTGAGGATCCGGCGACCGCTCGGCCTGCTCTTGCTGTCATCGCAGAGAACTCCCAGCAAGGAGCACCCGGGTGTCCAACCCCAGCAACAGCCTCAAGATCAGCACCTTCGTCTGCACATGGTGCGATCTGACCGTGTCGGCCTTCGCCGCCGACGGCACACGGCGCAACCACTGTCCGTCGTGCCTGCACTCCCGGCACGTCCTCGACCAGGTGGAGGGCGGGCCCACCGACTGCCTGGGCCGCATGTCGCCCATCGCCATCGCCGTGCTGCGCACCGGCGACTGGATGGTCGTCCACCGCTGCGTACGGTGTGACGAGCTCACGTCGAACCCGGTGTGCAAGGACGACAACCAGCTCATCCTGATGCGGATGGCCGTACGGCCACTGGCGCAGACGCCCTTCCCGCTAGAGGCGTTCGGCACCCTCTGACCACCCAGGGAAGGAGGAGCCGACGCATGCCACGACGCAATCGATCCGACGGACGGGACGGGACACGACGCCCGCAGCGGCACAAAGGCGTCCCGGGCGACCGGGGCGTGCCCCGCACCGGGGACTTCCGGTGCGTGCAGTGCCGGCTGGACGTGCCGGTGACGGCACCGGGCACGGCGCACCGCAACCACTGCCCGAACTGCCTGGCCAGCCTGCACGTCGACCGGCGTGTTCCCGGCGACCGCGCGTCGGACTGCCGTGGACGCATGGAGGCGCTGAGCGTGTCGGTACGGCCCGACGGTGAATGGCTGATCGTCCATCAGTGCCTGACCTGCGGCGAACTCAGCGCCAACCGCATTGCGGGCGACGACAACGCCCTCGTCCTGGTCCGCCTGGCGCTCAGACCGCTCCGGGACGGATCGGTCCCGGGCCGGATCCTGCTCGCCCTGTGACCGGCGACCGGGCTGTCGGGAACCGTGCGGTGCAACGGTCCCGGCAGCCCGGCTCGCGCCCCGCCCGGGGCAGGGCCCCAACTCCGGCCCCTGAAGCCGACGATGGGGGCGCCGCCGACCGGTTGCTGAGCGGTTCGGGGCGGAACCGGAGGGGGTCACACGCCGGCGATGGACTGGACCCAGGAGCGGTAGGCGGTCACGTTCGTGTAGGCCGTGGTGCTCTGCCGGTCGCTGGTCGAGGCGACACCCACCTGGACGCCCCCCGCCATCATCGGTCCGCCGGAGTCGCCGCCCGCGGTGATGCCGTCACCGGGACGGGCGCAGATCGCCGAGCCGTAGTAGGCGTCCCGGCAGCCGCCGGTCACGGTCAGGCTGGCGACCTTCAGATACCGGGACTGGCAGTTGATCTCGGAGCCGCACCGGGAGGTGGCGCCCCAGCCGTAGACCTGCACGGCCTGTCCGACCCGCACCGTGCCCGGCTGCCCCAGCTGGGCGTAGGAGGCGGCGACGGACCGGTCGAGCCGGACCAGCGCCAGGTCGGCCGAGGAGTGGGTGTGGACCTGGGTGCCCTGGGCCACGGTGCCGCCGGAGCTCTGGTCGAGGCTGCCGATGCGGAAGGAGAGCCCTCCGCCGCCGACGCAGTGCTTGGCGGTCAGGATCCACGTGGGGGCGATGACGGTGGCACTGCACGTCTGGGTTCCGTTCGAGAACAGCCGGGCCGCCCAGGGAGCGTTCTGTGCGTATCCGCCGCCGATGATCGGCTGCGGACCGCCGCTGCCGGGCCGCTGGTCCGCGGCGAAGGCGCTCGGAGCGAGGGCGAGGACGGACAGCACCACGGCCATCAGGGCAGGGATCAGTCTGGATATGCGCAAGGCTCCTCGTTTCCGCCGACACGCGTACGGTGACGTGTGTGTGGGGTGTGGGAGCGCCCAGGATCTCGGGCGTGGCCCGATGATCACCAATACCGATCTGCCATAACACGGCGTTATGTCCCCGCCGAGGGACGGCGGATGCCCGGCGAGTGGCCCGGCTCACATGGCGTAGCGGGGGTGCCATCGACACCATGGTCTTCGTCACCGGCAGGCTGAAGGGATCGACAATGTTCCGCAAGGTGCTGGTCGCCAACCGTGGTGAGATCGCGATTCGCGCGTTCCGTGCAGGCTACGAGCTGGGCGCCCGAACCGTCGCCGTCTTCCCGCACGAGGACCGCAACTCGCTGCACCGGATGAAGGCCGACGAGGCATACGAGATCGGCCGGCCGGGGCATCCGGTGCGGGCCTACCTCTCCGTCGACGAGATCGTCCGTGCGGCGCGCCGTGCCGGAGCGGACGCCGTCTACCCGGGCTACGGATTCCTGTCCGAGAACCCCGAGCTGGCCCGTGCCTGCGAAGAGGCGGGCATCACCTTCGTCGGGCCGAGCGCCCAGATCCTGGAGCTGACGGGCAACAAGGCGCGCGCCGTGGCCGCCGCCCGCGAGGCCGGCGTACCGGTGCTCGGATCCTCCGCGCCTTCCACCGACGTGGACGAACTCGTCCGCGCCGCCCAGGACGTCGGGTTCCCCGTGTTCGTCAAGGCGGTCGCGGGCGGCGGCGGGCGCGGCATGCGGCGCGTGGACGACCCCGCCCAGCTGCGGGAGTCGATCGAGGCGGCCTCGCGGGAGGCGGCGTCGGCGTTCGGCGACCCCACGGTCTTCCTGGAAAAGGCCGTGGTCGACCCCCGCCACATCGAGGTGCAGATCCTCGCCGACGGACAGGGCGACGTCATCCACCTGTTCGAACGGGACTGCTCGGTGCAGCGCCGGCACCAGAAGGTGATCGAACTCGCTCCCGCGCCGAACCTCGACCCGGAGCTGCGCGAGCGGATCTGCGCCGACGCCGTGCGGTTCGCCCGGCAGATCGGCTACCGCAACGCCGGCACCGTGGAGTTCCTCCTCGACCGCGACGGCAACCACGTCTTCATCGAGATGAACCCGCGCATCCAGGTCGAGCACACGGTGACCGAGGAGGTCACCGACGTCGACCTCGTGCAGTCCCAGCTGCGCATCGCCGCCGGCGAGACGCTGGCCGACCTCGGCCTCGCCCAGGAGACCGTCACCCTGCGGGGCGCCGCACTGCAGTGCCGTATCACCACCGAGGACCCGGCCAACGGCTTCCGCCCGGACACCGGCCGGATCAGCGCCTACCGCTCGCCCGGCGGCTCGGGCATCCGCCTCGACGGCGGCACCACCCACGCCGGTACGGAGATCAGCGCACACTTCGACTCGATGCTGGTCAAGCTCACCTGCCGGGGACGGGACTTCGCCACGGCGGTGGGCCGCGCCCGGCGTGCCGTGGCCGAGTTCCGCATCCGCGGCGTCGCCACGAACATCCCGTTCCTGCAGGCGGTCCTCGACGATCCGGACTTCCAGGCCGGACAGGTCACGACGTCGTTCATCGAACAGCGCCCGCACCTGCTCACCGCACGCCACTCCGCCGACCGCGGCACGAAGCTGCTCACCTACCTCGCCGATGTCACCGTCAACAAGCCGCACGGCGAGCGCCCCGACCTGATCGACCCCCTGACCAAGCTGCCGGCGGCGCCCACCGGCGAGCCGCCGGCCGGGTCCCGGCAGCGACTGGCCGAGCTCGGCCCGGAGGGCTTCGCCCGCCATCTGCGCTCGTCACCCACCCTCGGCGTCACCGACACCACGTTCCGCGACGCCCACCAGTCGCTGCTCGCCACCCGGGTCCGCACCAAGGATCTCCTCGCCGTCGCACCGACGGTGGCGCACAGCCTGCCCCAGCTGCTGTCGCTGGAGTGCTGGGGCGGCGCCACCTACGACGTCGCCCTGCGCTTCCTCGCCGAGGACCCGTGGGAGCGGCTGGCCGCCCTGCGGGAAGCCGTGCCGAACATCTGCCTGCAGATGCTGCTGCGCGGCCGCAACACCGTGGGCTACACGCCGTACCCCACGGAGGTGACGGACGCCTTCGTCCAGGAGGCCGCGGCCACCGGCATCGACATCTTCCGCATCTTCGACGCCCTCAACGACGTCGACCAGATGCGGCCCGCCATCGACGCCGTACGACAGACGGGCACCGGCGTCGCGGAGGTGGCCCTGTGCTACACCTCCGACCTGTCCGACCCCTCCGAGCGGCTCTACACCCTCGACTACTACCTGCGCCTGGCCGAGCGGATCGTGAACGCGGGCGCGCACGTCCTGGCCGTCAAGGACATGGCGGGCCTGCTGCGGGCACCGGCGGCGGCGACCCTGGTCTCCGCCCTGCGCCGGGAGTTCGACCTGCCGGTGCACATCCACACCCACGACACCGCCGGCGGGCAGCTCGCCACCTATCTCGCCGCCGTCCAGGCCGGCGCGGACGCCGTCGACGGAGCGGTGGCGTCGATGGCGGGCACCACCTCCCAGCCGTCCCTGTCGGCGATCGTGGCCGCGACCGACCACTCCGAGAGGCCCACGGGGCTGGACCTCCAGGCCGTCGGTGACCTGGAGCCGTACTGGGAGAGCGTCCGCAAGGTCTACGCCCCCTTCGAGGCGGGCCTGGCCTCGCCGACCGGCCGCGTCTACCACCACGAGATCCCCGGCGGACAGCTGTCCAACCTGCGCACGCAGGCGATCGCGCTCGGCCTCGGCGACCGCTTCGAGGACATCGAGGCGATGTACGCCGCCGCCGACCGCATGCTCGGTCACCTGGTGAAGGTCACCCCCTCGTCGAAGGTGGTCGGCGACCTGGCCCTCCACCTGGTGGGCGCCGGCGTCGACCCGGCGGAGTTCGAGGCGGCACCGGACAGGTTCGACATCCCCGACTCCGTCATCGGCTTCCTGCGCGGTGAACTGGGCACGCCGCCCGGCGGCTGGCCCGAGCCCTTCCGCAGCAAGGCGCTGCGCGGCCGCGCCGAGCCGAAGCCCGTGCAGGAACTGACCGCGGACGACCGCACCGGTCTCGCGAAGGAACGGCGGGCCACCCTGAACCGGCTGCTGTTCCCTGCGCCCACCCGCGAGTTCGAGACGCACCGTCAGGCCTACGGCGACACCAGCGTCCTCGACAGCAAGGCGTTCTTCTACGGGCTGCGCCCCGGCAAGGAGTACGCCGTCGACCTCGACCCCGGTGTGCGGCTGCTGATCGAGCTCCAGGCCGTCGGTGACGCCGACGAACGCGGTATGCGCACGGTGATGTCCTCCCTCAACGGCCAGCTGCGGCCCATCCAGATCCGCGACCGTTCGGCGGCCTCCGACGTGCCCGTCACCGAGAAGGCGGACCGGGCCAACCCCGGTCATGTGGCGGCGCCGTTCGCCGGCGTGGTGACCCTCGTGGTCGCCGAGGGCGACGCGGTGGACGCCGGTGACACGGTGGCCACCATCGAGGCGATGAAGATGGAGGCGGCGATCACCGCCCCGAAGGCCGGCACGGTGGGCAGGCTGGCCATCAACCGCATCCAGCAGGTCGAGGGCGGAGACCTCCTGGTGGAACTCGCCTGAGCGCGCCGGAAGACACGCGCGGAGACCGGGCCGGGGCCGTCCAGGGACGTCCCCCGCCCGGTCCCGCCGGGACAACCACGGCGCCCGGACCCCCTCGGTCGGGGCCGGCCCGCGAACAGCACGGCGCGAGACCCCGAGCCGGCCGACGCCCGGCCGGCCGCGAGGACGGCGATGTGCGCCGCGTCGAAACGGCTGCCGGGAGGAGAGACGCTCGCCGCGGCGGTCCGGTGCTCCTCGCGACCGCGTACGCACCGCGTGTCCCAGGGCGCCTGTCATCCGCCGTCACCCAGGACTGCCCGGATCACGTGCCGGGCGTTGTGCGCCATGGCCGGGTTCGTCCTCCGGTAGTACGGCAGCGCGATCAGCGCCTGGGAGAGCGTCCGCCCCCGGCCGCGCCGCCAGGTCGCGTCGTCGACGTCGAGCAGCGCACGGAAGACCTGCCGCGCGCCGGCCGGCAGCAGGTTCCACGCCGGGAACAGGTCACACGCCGGATCGCCCACCCCCATGCACCCGAAGTCGATCACCGAGGCCAGCCGGCCGCCGTCGACCAGCAGATTGCCCGGCATGAGATCGGCGTGCAGCCACACCGGCGGCCCGTCCCAGTCCGGAGCCCGCAGCGCGTCCTCCCACGCAGCGACGGCGGCATCGCAGTCGACCCCCTCCTGCGGGATGCCGCGCAGTTCCTCGATCGCCGCCCGCGTCGACGCGTCGAGCGAGGCCAGCGGGCCGCCGCGGTAGGCGTCCGGTGCCCCCGGGAGCGTGACACTCCGCATCGCCGCCACGAACCCGGCGAGATCCCCGGCCAGCGGCACCGGATCGCTCAGCGCCCCGGCCTCGGGGTTCTCCCCGCCCAGCCACCGGTACACCGACCACGGCCAGGGATACCCCTCGGCGGGCTCGCCGGCCCCGAGTACCTCGGGGACCGCCGTGGGCAACAGGGGCGCCAGACGCGGCAGCCACTCCAGCTCCGTCGCCACGTCCTTGGCGCCGCCCTCCACCAACGGCAGTCGTACGACCATGCCGTCGCCCAGCCGGTACATGGCGTTGACCGTCCCCCCGGACGGAAACCGCTCCACCGTGAGCCCCGCCCACCGGGGGAACCGTCCCGCGATCAGCCGCCGGACGAGTTCCTCGTCGACAGGATGCCGGCCGCGATGCGTCTCCACTGTGTCCATGGGCGTCATCCGAACGCCGGACGCGGACGGTCGTCAAACGCTTTCATGCTCCATGGCCCATGTCCGGTGACCCGGGAACCTGTGGGTGAGTACGCTTCGAGGCGGAAGTACGGACTTCCTCACCGGCCACGGAAGCCGAGGAGCGGCGTGAAGAGCATCCCTGACCTGACGACCGCCCAGAAGGTGCTGGCGGCCCAGCCCTTCAGCAATCTGCTGGGCGCCCGGCTGACGGCCTTCGACGAGGGCGAGGCGACCCTCGAACTGGACGTCCGCGACGACCTGCGTCAGCAGAACGGATTCGTGCACGGTGGCGTGCTCGCCTACGCCGCGGACAACACACTGACCTTCGCCGCGGGCACCGTCGCCGGCGCCCGGCTGCTGACCGCCGGCTTCACCATCGACTACCTGCGCCCCGCCGCGGGCACCCTGCTGCGGGCCCGCGCCCGGGTCGTGCGGGCGGGCCGCTCCCGCGTGGTGTGCCGCTGCGACATCTCGTCCGTGGACGACGACGGGGTGGAGACCCTGTGCGCCGTCGCGCAAGGCACGATCTCGGTTCCGGACAACCGCACGGGAGTCGATGCGGAGACCTGACACGGTCGGGCCCGGCGGTTCAGGGGGTCCGGTAGCGGCCGGCGAGTTCGGGGCTCTGGGCTCCGAAGGCCGCGAGGTCGGCCCGGAAGACGGCGTCGAGAAGGCCCGCGTCCTCCACACCGGGGGCACAGACGACCTCCCCGAGTTCGAGGCCGCGCAGCCCGGCGGTGAC
The DNA here is from genome assembly GCF_014650995.1 of Streptomyces viridiviolaceus. Taxonomy (GTDB): domain Bacteria; phylum Actinomycetota; class Actinomycetes; order Streptomycetales; family Streptomycetaceae; genus Streptomyces; species Streptomyces viridiviolaceus. Next base: position 13,526 of record NZ_BMWA01000013.1, on the reverse strand, counting down.
GACGTCGTCGGCGGTCATGCGGGGCACGACGCTCATGTCGATGCCCTGACGCTCGTGGAACTCCGTGGCCACCACACCCGGGCACAGGACCTCGACCTTGACGCCGGTGCCCTCCAGCTCCGCGCTCAGGGCCTGGGACATCGCGACCAGGTGGGCCAGGGTGCCCGCGTAGACGGCGCGGCGGGGCAACTGGGAGTGCGGGGCCGGGCCACTGAAGGCGATCATGCCGGCCACGTTGATGACGGCCCCTTCGCCGCGGTCCCGCATTCCCGCCACGGCGGCGCGGGTGATCATGGTGGGGGCCAGGACCTTCACGGTGACGAGTTCGCGGGCCTTGTCGGCCGGCAGCTCCGCGAGCGGCATGTAGTGGGCCACGCCCGCGTTGTTCACGAGCAGGTTCACCTCCTCGGTCGCGCAGACCTCGGCGACCGCGTCGATGCCCTCGGCGGTGGACAGATCGGCGACCAGGGGGCGGACCTCGACGTCGGGGAACTCCGCGGCGAGTTCCTCCAGGCGATCCGCGCGCCGGCCCACGGCGACCACGTCGTGGCCCTGGCCGGCCAGTCGCCGGGCGAAGGCACGCCCGATGCCCGAGGAGGCCCCGGTGACGAGGGCCAGGCGGCTCCTGCCCGCTCCGGTGTGCGGTGTGTCTTCAGTGCTTTTCATGCCTTCACTGTGCGCCGCGCGTCCGCGCACAGCCACGGCTCCCGCGTTCCTGGTACCGGCGGTACCAGGCAGCGGGTGACGTCCTGGAAACGCCCCGGGGGCCGTCGGCGGGGCAGGGGGACGCACCATGAATGCCCCGGTGTCGTCGTGGGGATCACTGCTCGGGACGCGCGGCGTCGGACGTGAGGCGAAACGGAGGATCGCTGGTGACGGCCCTTCACGTGACGGTGTGGGACGAAACGGGCGGCAAGGGGGTTCCCGCGGTCTTCGTGCACAACATCTTCCCCTGAGGCAGTGGCGAGGCGTACGGTTTCGCCGCCCAGCGACCGCCGGCCGATCGTTGCCGCCTGCTCCTGGTGGACCGTCGTGGCTACGGCCGCAGCCCCGACACCGACGGGAGCGACTTCGAGACCGACGCCGACGATCTGGTGGACCTGCTGTCCAAACAGGACGCCGGCGCGCATCTGGTCGGCCATGGCAACGGGGGCCTGGCGGCCGTGCTCGCCGCCGGGCGCCGTCCCGACCTCGTGCGCTCGCTGACGCTGATCCAGCCCGCCGCGTTCTCCGCGGCCGCCGGTCACCTGGTGGTGGAGGCCATGCTCGCCCGGGTGCGGGACGGCGCCGGTGTGCCGGAGTCGGTGACGCCGGAGCAGTACCTTCGCGCTTCCACGGAGGGACTCGGGATGACCATGCCGCCCCTGCCCCGGACCGCCTCCGTGCCGTGGCCGCCTCCATGCGGGAACGCCCGGTCTGGGAGGCGACGGTTCCGCTGGAACCGCTGCGGTCCGCCCCGTGGCCGACGCTGGTGATCCGCGGGACCTGGGAGGACGCGCCGGAGCCGTACCGCACCTACGCGGGCGAACCGCTGATCGCCTGTGCCGAGGCCGTGGCCGACGCCGTCGGCGCCCGTCTGCTGCGTGTGCCCGGCTACTACCCGCACACCCAGCAGGCCGCCACCGTCAACGCCGCCCTGCGGGACCTGTGGCGGTAGTCGACGGCGCCCGTCCGGACGGCGCGAAACGTGAGGACGGACACACGTGTTCGAGTCTGGGGCTGGTGTGCGCAAAGTTTCCCGTGGGCAGTCAATGCATGTTCGGCGAAGGAGCGTGATCGTCCTGGGGAGAAACGTGCGAGCGTGCGTGATCGGTGCGGGTCTGTCGGGCTTGGCTGTGGCACACGTCCTCAAGGGCCGCGGCATCGAATTCGTCTGTCTGGAGAAGGCCCCCGACGTCGGAGGTGTCTGGCGGCAGCCGCAGGCCGGCGAGCGGGGCCCGGGTTACCTGTCACTGCACCTCAACACCGCCAAGCAGCTGACCGGTTACGCCGACTTCCCCATGCCGTCGTCGTATCCGCTCTACCCGCGGCACAGCGAGGTCGCCGACTATCTGCGGTCGTTCGCCCGGTGGGCCGGCCTGCTGGACCACGTCGAACTGCGCACCGAGGTCGTGTCCGTTCGCGGGGACGCCGAGGGCATGTGGACGGTCGTCAGCCGGGGACCCGACGGTGCGGTGGTGTCGCGGCGGTTCGAGCACGTGATCGTCGCCTCGGGGCACCACACCGAGCCCGCCCTGCCCGATCCGCTTCCGCCGGGCTCCGACGCCTTTGCTGGAACGATTCTGCACTCCCTGGACTACCGCGACGGCAGCGACTTCGCCGGACAGCGCGTCGTCGTGGTCGGCCTGGGCGCGTCGGCCGTGGACATCGCGGCCGACCTCTCCCGGCACGCGAGACAGACCGTGCTCTCGGTGCGCCGAGGCCTGCACATCGTGCCGAAGCAGCTCTTCGGGACGTCGGTCGACGAGATCGCCGAGGCCCCTTGGTGGAACGACATGTCCTTCGCCGAACAGCGCCGCTTCGTGGAGCAGGCCCTGCTCGTCGCGCGGGGCAGACTGGCGGACTACGGGCTGCCCGAGCCCGACCACCCGATCTTCTCCTCCGCCGTGACCATCTCGGACGAGATCCTCAGCCGGATACGTCACGGCGCCGTGACGCCGAAGCCGGCGATCGCCGCCTTCGACGGCCGGCGCGTCGTCTTCACCGACACCACCTCCGTGGAGGCGGACGCGGTCGTCTACTGCACCGGTTTCCGCATGGCCTTCCCCTTCCTGCCCGCCGGGTGTCCGGTGGGGCCGGACGGCTCGGTCGAGCTGTACAAGCGGATCGTCCCGCCCGACCGCCCGGGTCTGTACTTCGTGGGCCTCGTCCGGCCCGTGGGTGCCATCACCCGGCTGGTCGAGGCCCAGGCGCAGTGGGTGGCGCGGCTCATGGAGGGCGAGGAAACGCTTCCTCCGGCGGCGGCGATGCGCGAGGAGGTCGGCGCGTACCTCGAGGGCATCTCCCAGCGGTACGGCCGGACCCAGGGTGCGTCGATCCAGGTCGACGTGGGCCCGTACCTGGGGGAGCTGCGGGAGGCGCTGAAGGTCTAGGCCGCCCCGCGGAGGCGCGGCGCCCTGTACCGCGACGCCGTGCGGACGGCGTGCGGCTGCCGGCCGGGCAGCCGCGGGCCGGTGCGGCGCTCAGCCGACGTGGGCGGCGATGGTTCGCGCACACGCCATCGACTCGGTGTGCGTCGTGTCCACCTCCAGGTCGTAGAACACCCCTCGGTGAACCACGTCCGCCTGCGACGCGGCCATCCCCTGGACGCGATCCCCCCGTGCGATCTCACGGGCTGCGGCGACCGCGCTCTCACACCTGACGCCCACCCACAGCACCTCCAGGCCGCCCAGAGCCTTCCGCCACCGCTGCTGGGAAGCCGCTCCGCCGAGGAACACGTCGTCGATGACGACCCTGGCACCCGCACGGGCCATCGCCGCCACGCCCTCCGTCCAGGCCGCCTCCAGCGCCCGGAAGTCCGACCCGACGCTGACCTCGCCGTCCGCCGCGAACACGATCCCCTCGTCGGACGCCTGCATCTTCGCGGGCAGGGCGTCGACGAACGAATCGCACCCGAACGCCAGCCACGGATCCGGCAGTACGGCCTGCAGACACCGTACGATCCCCGACTTCCCCGAGCTGGAACCGCCGTTGAGAATGATCATCCGAGTCGTCACCGCGTCACAATAGGACGCCTCCCACCCGGCACGAAACGAATTCCGGCGCGAGGTGCCCGATGAACTCACCGGGCACCTCGTGCCGTTGTGACGGGTCGCTCAGTGCACCGCCACCGTGTGGCGGGGGGCCTCGGCGACCGGGGGACGGACCGCGTACGCCTCGCAGGAGAGGTAGGCGGTCACCCTGGGCGGGCGGTCCTGCTGGTGCGCCAGCGCCAGGTACGCGATCAGCCCGACGCCCTCCTCGGGCCGTCGCTGCGTGACGGCGGCCAGGGACCGGGGGAGCACGGCGGCGTCGAGGCCGAGGCGGCGCAGCACACTCGCCGCGCGCGCCAGGGCCTCCCCGTCGTGACGCGCGTAGTCCCGGACGGGAACGTGGAGGGTGAAGCCGCTCGGCCGCGCGGTGCCCGTCTCGGTGAACGAATGGCAGGAGAGGCCCGGCCGCCTGTTCAGGCGCGTCGTGTGGCGTCCGGCGCCGCCCGCGGCCGTGAGGAAGAACTCCTCGATCGCCGCGGGGCGGGGGCCCGGGTCCATGCGGGACAGCCGCCCGGCCCGCAGCGCCGTGAGGCCGTCGTGCCGCAGATAGACCTTCACCCGGGGCTCTTCCCAGTCGCCCAGATCCAGCGCGACGAACGGGTACCCGTCGGCCTCGGGCAGGGCCGCGAAGGCGTGCCGGTGACCCAGCCGGCGCAGGGCCTCGCGTACCGTCGCGGCCGCGTTCCGCGCTTTGGAGGCGGCCGGGTTCAGATAGACCTTGACCTTGGGTGTGCCGCCGGGTCGCAGCTCCAAGGCGCACCACAGGGCCAGGGGCCCCTGCGGGGAGGGCGGCAGGAAGAGGTCCTGGAGTTCGTCGAGCGGGTCGGTGGCGAAGTTCCAGCGCTTCGCCATCGCGTGGACCGTCGCGAGGCCGATGCGGCCGTTGTGGTCCAGGCTGTCCGCGCCGCAGCCCGGTTCCACGAGCACCCTGAGAGAGGGGGCCGCGCCGGCTTGCCAGGAGAGCGAGAACTCGACGGGGGTGTGGTCGTCGGACAGGAAGGTGCGGGTGGGGGGCGGCAGGTTCAGCGGCCGTTCGCTCACCGGGCCCAAGGACTCGGTCAGCACATGGGCGTAGGTATCGACGTCGGCGGCGGACAGGCCCGCGACCGCACCGAGTCTTCGCAGCTGGCCGCTCGTGAAGGCGCCGAGGGTCGGTCTGCCTGCCGCCTCTGCGCCCGTCGGGGCGGCAGTCACCGGCCCGCCACGCGCTGGACGCGCACAGAAAGATACCCGCCTGCGAGGGCGGGTATCGGGTGGTTCACCGGCGGGAAAGCGGCGTCCGTGGATATGTGGTCCATGGCACCTCCCTTTCTTCGTCAGCAACTCGAATACCGCGTTGCTGACTACCCCTGCCGTTGAACCTTCATGCGAAAGGGGCTGGTTGGGCAGGTGTTACAAGCATCACCTCGTGAGCCAGTTCAGGAACTGGCTCCACAGGCCGGTCCGTTCGTGCGTGCGCGCGGAGCCGCCCGGCTTCTCGTGCGCGGACGCCGTGGTGTCCGACTGTGCTCCCGGCCGCCGCGTGGGCTGCACCGGGGTGAAGCGGGCCGGGAGCGTGGCCAGTGCCCGGTTGAAGGGACCCGGCCGCCACGTCAGGCTGTCCTCGGGGACGGCGAGCTCGACATCGGGCAGCTCGTTGAGCAGGTTCTCGATGGCGGTGACCGTGATGTGCCGGGCCGGCTCCTTGGACGGGCAGGCGTGCGGACCGGCACTCCACGCCAGGTGAGCGCGGTTGCTGCCGGCCTGGCGCGAGGCCTTGAGGGCGGGGCCGGTGTTGGCCGCGGCGAAGCTGACCAGCACCAGGTCGCCCGCCTGCAGCTGCTGTCCGGCGAACTCCATGTCGGCGGCCGGGTAGTGCGGCGCGTAGTTCGACATGGGCGGGTTCTCCCACAGCGTGTCGTCGAGGGCCTCGTCGATCAGACCGCCCTCGCGGGCGTACCGGTCGTTGGTGAGGAGCCGGTGCAACGTGTTGCCGATGAGGTTGCGCAGCGGTTCCGCGCCCGCCCCCAGCAGCAGCGCGAGCTGGTGGACCATCTCCTCGTCGGAGAGCGCGGCCTGATGCCGCATCAGCCAGGAGGTGACGTCGTCCCCGGGCTTGGAGCGCTTCAGTGCGACCAGCTCGCCCACGGCCTGGAACAGCACCTCGGTGGCCTTGTCGGCGTTGATCCCGTCGAACATGCCGGAGATGCCGAAGAGCACCCGGTCGCCGATGTCGGCGGGGCAGCCGAAGAGTTCGTTGAACACGAACAGCGGCAGCTGCTTGGCGTAGTCGCCGAGCAGGTCGGCCGAGCCTCGGGCGCTGAACTGCGAGATGAGGTAACCGGAGATCTGCTCGGTGCTGCGGCTCAGCCGGCGGGTGTCCACGCGCGCCATGCTGTCGGTGACCGCCTGACGCAGCCTCAGGTGGTCGGCGCCGTCGGCGAACATGCAGTTGGGCCGGTAGGCCAGCAGCGGGGCGACCGGGCTGTCCGGGCCCACCTTGCCCTCGTTGAACGCCCGCCAGCGACGCGCGTCCTTGCGGAAGGCACCCGAGTCCTGCAGCATCTGGAGAGCCGCCGCGTAGTCGGTGACCAGCGTCGCCTCCACACCCGGAGCGAGTTCGACGGGCGCGGCGGGCCCGTAGTGGCGCAGGTACTCGTAGTACTCCTGCGGGGCGGCGGCGAACTCCGGCCCGTACAGCGGCACGCGGCCGCCGGAGCCGTGGGCCGGGCACCCCGGGGGAGGCACCGGGGCCGTGTCGTGAGCGTCCATGTCTGCTCTCAGTTCCTAGCGGGAGCGGTCCAGCAAGTAGCGGACCAGAGTGGTAAGTGCCGCGGCCGAGGACCTCTCGTCGCGGGCGTCGCAGGTGACGACGGGGGTGTCGTCGAGCAGGTCCAGTGCTTCGCGCAGCGCTCGTTCGTCGCGGGGCGGCGCACCGTCGAAGTGGTTGACGGCGATGGCGTAGTCGAGCCCGTAGTGCTCGATCAGGTCGATCACGGGGAAGGAGTCCGCCAGTCGCTCGGGATCGACCAGCACGAGGGCTCCGAGCGCCCCACGGGCCATGTCCTCCCACATCTGCACGAAGCGCTGCTGGCCCGGCGTTCCGAAGAGGTAGAGCACGACGCGGTCGCTGATGGTGAGGCGGCCGAAGTCCATGGCGACCGTCGTCGTGGTCTTGCCCTGGACACCCTTGAGATCGTCGACCGACTCGGCGGCCTGGGTCATCGTCTCCTCGGTGGAGAGCGGCTCGATCTCGGAGATGGACCCGATGAAGGTGGTCTTGCCCACCGCGAAGTGCCCGACGACGAGGATCTTCACCGCGGTCTGGGTCTCCCCGCCGCGAACGTAGGCCTGCTCATCCAAACTTGGCGCGGAGACCATTGAGCACCTCCTCCAGGATCTCCTTGTCGGCGAGGCGGGCACGCGCCACCGGCGGGCGGGTGACGAGGTAGCCGCCCTCCGTGAGCGATGCCAGCAGGATCCGTACCACCCCCAGCGGGAACCGGGTGTGTCCGGCCAGCTCGGCGACCGAGAGGTAGCCGGCGGAGCAGAGGTCCAGCAGGCTCTGCTCCTCGGGGGACAGCCTGGTCGGCCGCTGTGTCCGGTCGGCGGACGCGGTGACCAGGGTGATGAGGGACAGCTGCTCCTCGTCGGGCAGGTCGCGTCCCTTGGTGATGACGTACGGCCGCACTAATTCGGCGGCCTCCGGCTCCCAGGCGTCCTGGCCGGTCATGAGCGGGTGCCGAGGTTCTCGCGGGGCGGGGTCGTCAGCCTCTTGCCGAGCTGGGAGACGAGCTGCTGCATCCGGAAGGTGATGTCCGCCATGTCGACCTCGGGGGAGGCGGAGACACCCAGGTAGGCGCCCTCACCGGCGGAGATCAGGAACACCCAGCCGCCGTCGAACTCGACCAGGGTCTGCCGCCACCGCTGGGCGGGGTCCTCACAGAAGAACCCCAGGGTGCGGCTGAGCGACTGCACGCCGCTCATCGCGGCGGCAACCCGGTCCGCGTCGTCCCTGTCGAAGTCCTTCGTCCGGGCCATCAGCAGACCGTCGGCGGAGATCAGGACCGCGTGCAGGGCCCCGGGAATCTCCAGGGCGCTGTCGAGCATCCATGACAGATCGTCGTTCACGAGACCTCATGTCCTTCGCTGCTTGCACCAGGTGTACTGCTCGTCCGGTCCCCGGCCTCCGGCCGTGCTGCCCGGCCGGACTGCGTGCCCCGCTGGAAGGCACCCATGACCTGCGCCTGCTCGGAATCGGAGCGGCCCGCGGGCCGCGGGGCCGGGTCGCTGCCGGGCACGATGGCCATCGGCCGCTTGCGACGCCGCCGGGGAAGGCCGTCGGCGGTCGGGGACGGGGCGAGCGCGGCGGCCTCGGGCCCACCGTCCAGGCCGGGTACCGCCGCCGCCCGGACGGCCGGGGCCGGTGCCTTCTTATCCGGCATGCTGGTGAGCAGCTCGTGCGGCAGCAGGACGACCGCGCGCACACCTCCGTAGGGGGAGGACGAGTCCACCGACACCTCGAAGCCGAATCGCTCGCACAGCACACCGATCACGGCGAAGCCGAACTGCGGCGGATTTCCGAGCCCCGCCACGCCCGAGGCGCGGTCACTGGCGAGCAGCTTCTCGGCGCGGGCGCGTTCCTCGTCGCTCATGCCGACACCGGCGTCGTCCACGACGACGCAGATGCCCTTGGGGACGGTCCGGATGTTGATCTCGACGACGGTGTCCGGACTGGAGTAACTGGTGGCGTTGTCCAGCAGCTCGGCGAGGGCCAGGGCCACGGGCTCGACGGCCCGGCTGGTGATGCCGAAGTCGACCTGGGAGAGGATCTCCACCCGGCGGAAGTGCCGGATGCGTCCCTGCGCGCTGCGGACCACGTCGTACACCGACGCGGTGTCGCGCCGGCCCCCCAGCCAGCCGTCGCACAGGACCGCGATGGACTGGGCGCGCCGGCCGAACTGCGAGTTCGTGTGGTCGATCTCCAGCAGGTCCTGCAGCATGGCGGAGTCGCCGTACTTGGTCTGCAGCCGGGAGAGCACCAGTTGCTGTTCGGCCGCGAGACCCTGAAGTGTCCGCATGGCGGATTTCAGGACGGTCTTCGTCTCGTCCTCGGCCCGCTCCTGAGCCGCCTGCACCGACTTTCCGTAATCGCTCTCCAGCTCCGCGTAATGGTCCTTGAGGCCCTGGACCTCCTGCCGCAGAGCCCGTGCTGCCCTGCGCTGGCGGATGATGAGCGCGACCGCGGCGACAAGGGCGACGAGAAGGGCCCAGAGCAGTGGGTTCCCTATGTATTCCGTCATAAGACTCTCTTCGGGCGACTGACGCCGGCTTGCTGAATTCCCGTCCGTGCGGGCGGTCCGGCGGACCGCCCGCACGGGGGTTGCTGCCCGGGCCGTCACCGAAGTCGGGGATGCCGTCTTTCACCCATCCGACCGCTCCGCAAACGCGGTGATCGTATCACCGCATGATCGGCTGAATTTACGTCAAGATGTTTACGGACAAGACCAGTTGGGAGCACCTGTGCCCGGTTCTCGGTGACGTCCCGCCACGGACGCCGGCGTCCACGCCTACCGGGGCCCCGCCCAGGCCCTCAGGGCGGCCGTCACGGCGTCGCGGTCGTCGCCGTCCGAGGCCCAGGCGACGTACCCGTCCGGCCGCACCAGCAGCGTCGCCGGGGCCTCGGGACCGGCCGGGGCGGCGGTGACCAGCCGTCCGGACCAGCCCGTCGGCGCCGCGTGCCGGCCGACGAGCACGAACCGGCAGGAGCGCAGCGCCTCGTAGAGACGCCTCGCGTCGCCCGGGCCCCGGGCCAGCTCCAGATCGGGGGCGCGCCTGCCGGCGAGGCGGTGGCTCCCGGGCGGCGCCGGGTAGGCGATGGAGAGCCCCGTGGCCTTGGCCGCCAGACGGTCGGCAAGGGGCGGGACCGCGACGGCGGCGTGCGACGCCGCGTTCACGACGGCGCGCACCACGGGTGAATGGACCAGCGCCATCCGCATCATCCTGCCGCTGTCCCGGATGACCGTCCGGCCGATCGGGTGCCGCTCGCTCTCGTACCCGTCGAGCAGCCCCTCCGGCGCCCACCCCCGCACCGCCGCGGCCAGCCGCCAGGCGAGGTTGGCGGCGTCCTGCAGGCCGGTGTTCATCCCCTGCCCTCCGGCCGGCGAGTGCACGTGCGCGGCGTCACCAGCGAGGAACACCCGGCCGAGCCGGTACCGCGGAGCCTGGCGCTCGTCGGTCTGGAAGCGCGACAGCCACCGCGGGTCGTGCATGCCGAAGTCGGTCCCGAGCGCCTTGAGGGTGATCGTGCGCACGTCGTCGAGGGTGAGGGGCGCGTCGACGGGCATCTGCCTGCCGCGGTCCCACGCGACGACCCGGTGCCAGCCGTCACCCAGCGGGGAGACGAAGGCGATCCCCTCCCGTACGGCGTTCGCCACCGGCATGGCCTGCGGCGCCGCCAGGCGGACGTCGGCGAGCATCACCGAGCGCAGCGCGGCCCGGCCGGGAAAGGGCAGGCCCAGCGCCTCGCGCACGACGCTGTTCATACCGTCGGCGCCGACCGCGTAGCCCGCACGCAACGTGCCCCGCGTACCGTCGGGCCGGCGCACGGACAGGGTGACCCCGTCCGCGTCCTGCCTCAGGCCGGTGACCTCGGTGCCGGTCACCACGTCGGCGCCGAGGGCCTTGGCGCGCCCGTGCAGCACCGCCTCGGTCTCGTACTGCGGCGTCAGCAGCATGTACGGGAACCCGCTCGGCAGCCGGGCCAGGTCGAGCTGGGCGCTTCCGACCATCTGGAGCCTGCCGATCCGGACGCCGGTGGCGACGAGTTCACCGGCGACCCCGCGCGCGTCCAGCAGCTCGAGGGTGCGGGCGTGCACCGCGAACGCACGGGTCAGCTGCGAGGTGCGGGCGCGACGCTCCAGAACCGTGACGCGGACGCCTGCCGCGGCCAGGTCACCGGCGAGCATCAGACCCGTGGGACCGGCACCCACGACCAGCACTTCGGTGGTTCCAGGCACGGATGCCCTCCAGACATGAGCGGCTGCGCGGACGACCTCCCCGCCATGCAATCCCCGGCCGGACGAAAAACGGTCGAACCTCGCTCCGTGATCGAAGCGGCGCCCCGGGACCGACGAAAAGGCCGGCTCGACACCCGTGGGGGTCGAGCCGGCCTTCTGCTCCCGGGAGCGGCGGACGGTCAGTCCGTGCCGAACTCCATGGCGGCGCGGTCCAGCATCTCGTCGTCACCGGAGACCTCGCCGCGCGAGGCGATGGCCTCGGCGCCGCCCTCCGGCATGGCGCCGATCAGCCCGGTCGCGGCCGCCTGGGCCGCACCGATCGCCGGACCGGCGGCGCCGATCAGGCCGAGCCCGGCGTACTGCTCCAGCTTGGCGCGCGAGTCCGCGATGTCCAGGTTGCGCATGGTGAGCTGGCCGATCCGGTCCACCGGGCCGAAGGCCGAGTCCTCGGTGCGCTCCATGGACAGCTTGTCCGGGTGGTAGCTGAACGCCGGGCCGGTGGTGTCGAGGATCGAGTAGTCCTCACCGCGCCGCAGGCGCAGCGTCACCTCGCCGGTGACGGCAGCGCCGACCCAGCGCTGCAGCGACTCACGGATCATCAGCGCCTGCGGGTCGAGCCAGCGGCCCTCGTACATCAGCCGGCCCAGGCGCCGTCCCTCGTTGTGGTACTGGGCGAGGGTGTCCTCGTTGTGGATGGCGTTGACCAGGCGCTCGTACGCGGCGTGCAGCAGGGCCATGCCGGGCGCCTCGTAGATGCCGCGGCTCTTGGCCTCGATGATCCGGTTTTCGATCTGGTCCGACATGCCCATGCCGTGTCGGCCGCCGATGGCGTTGGCCTCCATGACGAGGTCGACGGCGGAGGCGAACTCCTTGCCGTTGACCGTCACCGGGCGGCCCTGGTCGAAGCCGATCGTCACGTCCTCGGTGGCGATCTCGACCTCGGGGTCCCAGAACCGGACGCCCATGATCGGCTCCACGGTCTCCACGCCGGTGTCCAGGTGCTCCAGGGTCTTGGCCTCGTGCGTGGCGCCCCAGATGTTGGCGTCGGTGGAGTACGCCTTCTCCGTGCTGTCGCGGTAGGGCAGGTCGTGGGCGAGGAGCCACTCCGACATCTCCTTGCGGCCGCCCAGCTCGGTCACGAAGTCGGAGTCGAGCCAGGGCTTGTAGATCCGCAGGTGCGGGTTGGCGAGCAGACCGTACCGGTAGAACCGCTCGATGTCGTTGCCCTTGAAGGTCGAGCCGTCGCCCCAGATCTGGACGTCGTCCTCGAGCATCGCCCGGACCAGCAGGGTGCCCGTGACGGCGCGGCCGAGCGGCGTGGTGTTGAAGTAGGCGCGCCCGCCCGAGCGGATGTGGAACGCCCCGCAGGTGAGCGCGGCCAGGCCCTCCTCGACCAGTGCCGCACGGCAGTCGATCAGGCGCGCGATCTCGGCGCCGTAGGTCTTCGCACGGCCGGGCACCGAGGCGATGTCGGGCTCGTCGTACTGACCGATGTCGGCGGTGTAGGTGCACGGGACGGCGCCCTTGTCCCGCATCCACGCGACCGCGACCGAGGTGTCGAGGCCGCCCGAGAAGGCGATGCCGACGCGCTCGCCGGCGGGAAGGGAGGTGAGGACCTTTGACATAGGAAGAGTATGCATGATCTCGCATGATCATGCAAAGCCTGGCGCGAGGCGGTTCTCGTGCACCCGCGGCACAGCGGTGCATACAGCGTCCGTGTGGGAAGGCAGGGATTCCCTGCGCCCCTCACCGAGGACGACCACCCCCGAGGCGCTGGCGCCCTCCATGCTGCTGCCTGCCGCGCTGCACGCGAGCGGCTGACCGGCGCCGGGTGGCCGGTGCGCGTCGAAGACGCCTGCCCCGGCCGGACCGCCCCCGTGCTGGGCGGTGTGCCCCGACTGCCCCGACCGCCTCGCCCGGGACCGGCGGGCAGCCGACGTCTCCACCGCGCGGCTCGTCGCCGAGCGGGTCAAGACGGCGGCAAGGACGCGTGCCTCGGCGCGGTACGGAGGCCGGCCCGGTCTCAGGTGCCGGACAGCCCGGGCGAGCGATGCCCGGCCGCCTGCGCGGGGCGCAGCTGATCAACGTCCAGGAGGCCGCACAATTACGAACGGTGTGGTCAGTGTGTGAAGGACCGCGCCCGCTGACCCGGGCCTTCAACGTGGAAGAGATCACTGATGAGCGACTTCACCGACGTCATACTGCTGTTCAGTTATCTGGAGGACGCGGTATTGGAGGACATCGTCAGTCTCGATACCTTCAATGCCGGCCTGGGCAGCGGTAGCTTGAAACGGGTCAGCGGGGACCAACAGCTTGGACGCTGGGGAGGCAGCCTCCAGGGCGCCGAATGTCATGTAGCCGCAGGCACGTTCAACCACCTCAACCCGGAGAAACTGCGCAGAACGCTACGGGCGCTGCCATGGAAGTGCCCCCATGCAGTGCAACTCTTGCTGCACAACGAGAACGACGCCCTCTTCGGGGTGTGGATGCTCCTGGACGGGGCCTGGACGGAAGTGACCCTGCCACGAACCGTGCGTCACGAAGCCTCGGGACACCTTCGGCGAACCGACTGCCCCGACGACGAGTACGAGTAGCCGTGAAGCCTCTCACCATCTGACTTCCCCAACAGGCCCTAGGCACTGTCTGATAATTGATCTTGTGGTGGGTCGTGGTGAGTTGACGGATGAGGCGTGGGAGCAGATAGCGCCCCTGCTGCCTGGTGTTGACGGTCGTGGTCGTCCGTGGCGGGATCACCGGCAGGTGATCAACGGCGTGT